>JBCBSU010000001.1:1231824-2463648 GCA_039818985.1 Pseudomonadota bacterium
TCGCCACGGTCGGCGAGAGTGACCAGTATCTCGCTGACCTGCTCGGCCGCATAGACACCATCGAGCACTGCGCCGAACAGCGCTTCAGCGTCTTCAGTCGACAGTGGTTGGCCGAGTGGCGGGATTCTTGCGTTCATGCCAGGGCTCCTGCCGGAGCCTCTGGTGCCCCCTTATGCGCAATGCCGGCAGTGTCGAGGAAATTGGCCAGCAGGTGATGGCCATGCTGGGTGGCGATGCTTTCGGGGTGAAACTGGACACCATGAATCGGCAGCGTCTTGTGGTGAAACCCCATGATAAGGCTCTCGCCGTCACCAGCCGCTTCAGTGATGGCGTTGACATGCAGGCAGTCGGGAAAACCGGCGCGTGCCACGATCAGCGAATGATAGCGGGTCGCGGTAAACGGATCGGGCAGGTCAGTGAAGACACCGCTGCCATCATGGCTGATGGCGGAGGTCTTGCCATGCATCAGGCCACCGCGCTCGACAGTACCGCCAAAATGCTGGCCGATCGCCTGATGGCCGAGGCAGACACCGAGCAGCGGCAATGCTTTTTCGGCGCAGGCGGCAACCAGATCGAGCGAGATGCCCGCTTCATTGGGGGTACAGGGGCCGGGGGAAAGGATGATCGCCTGTGGCTCCAGTGCCATCGCGTCGGCAGCGCTGAGCGCGTCATTGCGCTCGACCCGGACTTCCACGCCCAGTTCCATGACATAATGCACCAGATTGAAGGTGAAGCTGTCATAATTGTCGATCATCAATATTTTTGGCATGAGGGTCATTGGCCAAAGCCTCCTGCACGCGCCCGGGCGATAGCATCATTGGCGGCGGCGAAAAGTGCGCCGGCCTTGGCCTGGCATTCGCGCAACTCATAATCGGGGTCGCTGTCGGCAACGACACCGGCTCCGGCCTGGACGTGCATCATGCCGTCCTTGACCACTGCAGTGCGCAGCACGATGCAGCTGTCGACCGAACCATCGGGGGCGAAATAGCCAACCGCGCCGGCATAGGCGCCGCGCTGCTCGGGCTCGAGTTCGGCGATGATCTGGCAGGCACGCACCTTGGGTGCTCCACTGACCGTGCCAGCGGGGAAGCCGGCAAGCAAGGCAGAGACAGGGTCCATATCCTCGCGCAATTCGCCGACAACATTGGAAACGATATGCATCACATGGCTGTAGCGTTCGATGGTGAAGCTGTCGGTTACACTCACACTGTCGGCGCGGGCAACACGACCGACATCATTGCGGCCAAGGTCGAGCAGCATCAGATGTTCGGCACATTCCTTCGGATCGGTGAGCAGGCTTTCGGCCTGGGCGCGGTCTTCTGCTGCGGTGGCGCCGCGCGGTCGGGTACCGGCGATCGGGCGGATGGTGACTTCGCCATCGCGCACCCGCACCAGTATCTCCGGACTGGAACCGATCAGTGCGAAATCGGGCAGATCGAGATAGAACAGGAAAGGCGAAGGATTGATGCGCCGCAACGAGCGGTAAAGCTGCATTGGCGGCAGCGGGAACGGCGCGGTGAAGCGCTGGGCCAGCACCACCTGAAAAATGTCGCCGGCATGGATATAGTCCTTGGCCGCCAGCACCATCTCGCAATAGCGCTCGGGCGGCACCACCGGCTGTGGGATAATATCGACCAGTTCTGCACTGTCTGTCTTGTCAACAGCATCTCCGGGCTGTGGCGTGGAAACGCCGCGTTCCGCTTCGTCCAGCCGTTCCAGTGCGGCGCTGATCTTATGGTCGGCTGCACCATCCCTGTCTGCCCATAGCGGCGCGACCAGTATCATCTCGTCCTTGAGTCGGTCGAGAATCAGCAACAATGACGGGCGTACAAACACCATGTCGGGTAGTCCCAGCGATGCTTCGGAAGCGCGCGTGATTTTCTCCACCAGACTGACGGTCTCATAGCCGAAATAGCCGACCAGAAAGGCAAGCACCGGCGGCAGTGCATCGGGCACTGCCATCTGGCACCGTTGTGCCAGCGAACGCAGGCTGTCGAGTGCGTCGTTGTTGTTATCGTCGCGGACAAAAGCACCACGGTCATGCTGCCACGCGGCATTGATGAAGCCCGTACCATTATCGGCCCGATAAACCAGGTCGGGATCGAGTCCGATCAGGCTGTAGCGACCGCGAGTTTCTCCGCCTTCGACCGATTCGAGAAGGAAGTCACCGCGATCAGGCACAAACAGCCGCATTGCCAGCGATACTGCTGTGTGGGTGTCGGCAATCAGATGACGGTAGAGCAGAGCAGACTCGCCGCGTTCAAGCCGCACGCGCGCCAGCTTCTCCTGTTCGCTGCTATCCCCCTTTTCACCGTTATCGCTGAACGCCTGTGCCATCAGCCGGTCTGGTTGGCACCGGTCAAATCATCGATAACCGACTTGATCACCGTCTCGTTGCGCTTGACCTCGATGCTGTCCTTGACGGCCTGGATCAGTTGCTGGGCATATTCACGCGCCAATACACCTCGGAAATCCTGAGCCACACGGTTGACGATATCGCTGCGGCCACTGGCGTCGCCGCGGTCAATTGCTTCAAGATAAACGATGAACCAAGCTTGGTCATTCGGGCCTTCAAGCACCTTGAAGCTGCCTTCGGGCATGCTGAACATCAGCGCCAGCGGTGGCGGGACACGCTGTCCACCTGCGGTGAGCTGGGCACGTTTGGCGCCGACATTCTCCACCGGTGGCAATTGTTCGTCCCGAGCTGCGACAGCGCTGATCAACGAGTCCGCATCCTTGGCATTGGCCGCAATCTCGCGCGCCAGCTTTTCGGCGCGTTCCGACCCCTGGACGATGCGATAGACCCGCAAAATCGCTTCCTTGTTATCGGCAAAGGGCGGCGGCGCGGCGGCCTTGATGTCGCTGACATCAAAGATAACGAATTCCAGACCCTGGGTGGTCTCGACGATCTGCGCCACATTCCTGCCCGTTACCTTGAACGCATCAGTCAGAAGACCGCGCACAATCGGCTCAATCTGATAACCGGGCTGGGCAATAGACTGACCATTGGCGGTGAGCAGCGGCGTTGTGTTGACCTCTAGTTTTTCCGACTGCGCGATATCGCTGAGTGTCGCGCCGCTTTGCAGGCGATCTTCGATACTGACGGTGAAATCGGATAAGGCCTGACGCGATTTTTCCTCGCGGATATCGTTCTCCAGGCTGGCCCTGACATCGTCGAGCGAGCGCTCTGCAACCTGTTCGATATCAAGGACACGCATGACGTGCCAGCCCAGCGGGCTCTGGCTGATTGGTGCCATCTCGCCGCGATTCGTGCCAAAGGCAGCATCGGCAACGGCGTTGGACGCTTCGCTGGCCAATTCGCCCTTGGTAATCTGACCGATCTCGCTTGATGCAAGGCCGATGGCATCGGCAGCGACCGCAAGCGAGGTACCGCCATTGACGGTGTCCAGCAATGCCTTGGCACCATCCTCAGTAGGCAGGATGACCTGCTCCAGCAGCCGGGTTTCACGCGCCGAAAATTCCTCACGACGCTGTTCGAAGGCTTCCTTGATTTCGGTCTCGCTGATGGTGATATCGTCGATCACCTGATTGCGGGTGAACACGGTGTAGCGAATACTGCGCTGCTCGGGCAGGGTGAAGCGCGCCGCATTCTGGGTGTAAAAAGCCTTGAGCGCGTCATCGCTGACCGGCTTGTCATCGACAAATGCGGCCGATGGCAGCGTTGCAATACGGCCACGACGGCCCTCCAGCAGCAAGGATGCATAAGGCATGATCAGCTTATCGGGTGCGACTGTGCCGACATTGATCGGATCGAGCATTTGTTCGGCAAGCAATTCGCGCTTGAGCTGCTCACGAAACTGCTCTTCATTGATGTTATTGTCGGCCAGTACCCGCCTGTAGGTCGCCTCATCGAAATTACCCGCAGCGTTGCGGAAAACGCCCAGTGCGGTGATCTCCGAATCGACCAGCCGCTTGCCCGCGCCAAGGCCGATCGATTTGCCATATTCGGCGATGGCATAGCTGTTGACCATCTGGCGAATAACTTCGTCGACGCCGCCACCGGCAATGAACGCTGCCATGTCGAGTGTCGGATTTTGCTGTCGCGCCTGTGAATAGGCATTTTCGACCTGGCGTCGCAGTTCCGAGGTCGAAATTTTCTGGCTGCCGATGGTGACTGCGGTCTGGCTACTGCCGATACCGCCAAAAGCACCGCCGGTGACATCACCGCCGGCAAAGGCCACAGCGATCAGGCCGACAAAGGCAAGAGTCAGGAACAGGCCGATTTTGGACTGGAAGATGGAACGAAAGAAACCGATCATGGAAGAATGTGCCGTCTCTAAATCTGTGACAGGGGCAGTGCGCCCGATTTCTTCTGCCTTTAGAAGCGGCATCGTGTCGCCGCAAGTGCAAGCTGTCGCAAAATGCGAACTTCTCGAGGCTCAACTTCTACTGGATAGCAACTCTGGACTGCTTGCACGCGATAACCGCGCTGTTATAGCGCCAGCGAGGAAATCGGTGCGCGGACAGCCGGCACCGGCGAGGAGCACAACAGGGGAGGTGGCGGTGCGGCCATATATCATAGCCAATTGGAAGATGAACGGCCTTATGGATGCGTTGGAAGAGGCCTGGGGCATTGATGGTGCAGCGGCACAGCATGACGGGGTCGATGTTGCGATATGTCCGCCGGCAACGCTGATTGCGCCGCTGGCAGATATGCTGGACCATGCCAATGCCGGGGCGCAGGATTGCCATCACAATGACAGCGGCGCGCATACCGGCTGTCTTTCTGCGCCGATGCTGTGCGAGGCAGGCGCGAGGCTGGTGATTGTCGGCCATAGCGAGAGGCGACAGGATCAAGGCGAAACGAGTACCATCATCGCTGCCAAGGCTAGGGCGGCGCAAAAAGCCGGGATGGAGGCGATATTATGCGTCGGGGAACCGCTGGAAGTGCGCGAGGCCGGAGAGGCGGAAGATTATGTCTGCCATCAACTCGCGGAATCACTGGCGGGCGACATCGATCCGCAGCAATTGACCATCGCCTATGAGCCAATCTGGGCGATAGGCACCGGGCGTGTTGCCGGTGAACCCGAAATCGCGGCGATGCATGCCGCTTGCCGTAAACAGCTTGTCGCGCGCTTCGGCGATGCCGGTGCTGCGGTGCGGCTGCTTTATGGCGGCTCGGTCAAGGGCGAGAATGCATCGCAAATACTGGCAATAGACAATGTCAATGGTGCGCTTGTCGGCGGCGCCAGCCTCAAGGCGGAGAGTTTTGCACCGATCATCGCCGCTGCGGCGCAACAGACATGATATTGAAACCCTCTCGCCAAGTCGCTATGTGCGCCGCAACAGAAAGCGCAACCGCGGCTCGGGCTACGTCCCGGATAGTGGACGGGCGCAGCAGATTTACAGGATCCGGACCAAGATGTTTACCTTTCTGACCGTCGTACAGGCGATTGTCGCTGCCGCTCTTGTCGGTGTCATACTCATGCAGCGGTCCGAAGGTGGCGGCCTGACCGGTGGCGGCAGCCCCGCAGGACTGGTTTCGGCGCGTGGCGCGGCCGACTTGCTGACCCGGACCACTGCGGCCCTGGCTGTGATTTTTGTCGCACTGAGCATAGCGCTTGCCGTGCTTGCGGTCGGAGAGGGTTCTGGCGAGACAATTGATCAAAGTCTGGACCGTTCGGCCCCGGCTGCCGATCCATTGGCACCTGCCGATCCGCTGGCACCGGGCGCACCGATTAGCGGTGATCCGCTGTCCGGTGCTGCAGAGGCTGCATTGCAGGATGGTCCTGCCAGTGAAGAGGACAGCGAAGACGGCGGTCAACAGGGCGAAGAATAGTCCGGTCACTGATCCGTCTCCGCCAGGGCATCTGGGCAAAATGCCATTTGCCCACAAATAATTTTCCCGACAGCGATTCGGCTGCTTGTCAGACACGGGCGCATAGGCCTAAGGCTTTCCTCCCATGGCGCGATATATATTCATCACCGGCGGCGTGGTCTCCTCTCTTGGCAAAGGCCTGATGGCAGCAAGCCTGGGCGCACTGCTGCAGGCGCGCGGCTACAAGGTCCGCATCCGTAAATTTGATCCCTATCTCAATGTCGATCCGGGCACGATGAGCCCGTATCAGCATGGCGAGGTCTATGTGACCGATGACGGTGCCGAAACCGATCTCGATCTCGGCCATTATGAGCGTTTTACAGGGGTGCCATCGCGCCAGTCCGACAATGTGACATCGGGGCGCATCTACCAGACCATCATCGCCAAGGAACGGCGTGGCGATTATCTGGGAGCAACGGTGCAGGTGATCCCGCATGTCACCGATGCAATCAAGGAATTTGCCCAGGCTGACATTGATGATCTGGATTTCGTGCTGTGTGAAATTGGCGGCACCGTCGGCGACATTGAAAGCCTGCCCTTTATCGAGGCGATCCGGCAGCTGCGCAATGAGCTGGAGCCCGACCAGACACTATCGATACATGTCACACTGGTTCCCTATATCAGCGCTGCCGGTGAACTGAAAACCAAGCCGACACAGCACAGCGTGCGCGAGCTGACGGCGCTGGGTGTGCAGCCCGATATTCTGCTCTGTCGCTGCGAGAAGCCGTTGCCCGAAGGCGAACGACGCAAAATTGCCCAGTTCTGCAATGTGCGTCCCGAAGCGGTGATCCAGGCGCTCGACGCGCCCAGCATCTATTCGGTGCCGCTGCAATATCATGGCGAAGGCCTTGATGATCAGGTGCTGCGGGTATTTGGCCTTGATGGCAGCGAGGACCCCGATCTCAGCCGCTGGTATGACATTAACGATCGCCACGGCAATCCCGAAGGTGAGGTCACCATCGGCGTTGTCGGCAAATATGTCGGTCTGCAAGACGCCTATAAGTCACTCAACGAGGCGCTGGTCCATGGCGGCATGGCCAATCGGGTAAAGGTCAACATACGCTGGCTCGATGCGGAGCTGTTCGAATCCGATGAGGAGGATATCGCTGCAAAACTCGAACCGATGCATGGCATATTGGTCCCGGGTGCATTTGGTGAGCGCGGCGGGGAGGGCAAAATCGCCTCGGTGCGTTTCGCCCGCGAACATGATGTGCCGTTTTTCGGCATCTGCTACGGCATGCAGATGGCGTGTATCGAGGCGGCCCGCAACACGGCCGGTATCGACAATGCTTCGACCAGTGAATTTGGAGAAACCCCTGAGCCGGTTGTCGGGCTGATTACCGAGTGGATGTCTGAAGAAGGCCTGCAGAAGCGCGAACAGGGGGGGGATCTTGGCGGTACCATGCGCCTCGGCAGCTACCCAGCCAAATTGCTCGAGAATAGCCATGTGGCCAGCATTTATGGCGCCAGCGACATAGAAGAACGTCACCGCCACCGTTATGAGGTCAATAGTGGCTATATTGATCGACTGGAAAAGGGTGGACTAATCTTTTCGGGTATGTCGCCCGATGGTGAGTTGCCGGAAATTGTCGAGCGGCCCGATCTCAGCTGGTTTGTCGGTGTCCAGTTCCACCCGGAGCTGAAAAGCAAGCCGTTCGCGCCGCACCCGCTCTTTGCCAGCTTTATTGCTGCGGCGCTTGAACAGAGCCGGTTGGTCTGACCCGTTTTTGTCAGCTCATGGGATATTTGCATTTCGATATTGGACCCAGGCCAATTTTTCTTTCGCTATGCTATTGATCACAGGATGAAAACGGCAATAATAATAGACTAAGACTATCACGCATCGGTATATTCCGTTAATCTGTGCAATGAAGTCCGGGGAGGCTTTGCGATGCACGCGCATGAATTGCAGGAATTGCTGTCACAGCACAGCCTTTTTGCCGAGAGCCATGATGATGCTCTTGCGGCAATCATTTTGCGTGGCAATCTGTTGTCTGCCAAAAAGGGCGAAATGATCCTGCGTCAGGGCGATGAAGGTGACAAGCTCTACATCATCCTCTCGGGCATGGCGCGGATCAGCATGGTGGCCAGCAATGGTCATGAAATCGTGCTCGATTATGCTGAGACCGGCCATGTCATTGGCGAAATCGCCTTTCTCGATGGCGGTGAACGGTCGGCCAGTGCCGAGGCGCTGAGCGATATGACACTGTTGACCCTGTCTCGTGATGCCTTTGCCGAGATATTGGGCAGCTACCCCCAGCTGGCGATGCAGCTAATGAAGGCTCTTGCACGCCGACTGCGCCAGACCAATGATATAGTCGAAGCTGATCGGGCCTTTACCTCCGGTCCGCGTCTTGCACGCTATTTGTTGCGGCTGATGCTCTCTGGCTCGGAAGATGGCGGACGGCTGAAATTGAAGCTGAGTCAGAGCGAACTGGGCAATTTTGTCGGCCTGTCGCGCGAACAGATCAACCGCCAACTATCTGCATGGTCGGATCATGGCGTAGTGCGGATAGACAGTGGCCATATCCATATTGTCGATCGGGAAATGCTGTTGGAGATCGCTGAAACAGTAGCCTGATCGAAGCATGGCTTTGCATTGCCGGATTTTTGCGACCCTGGTCCGGCAATGTGAAGACGCCTTAAACGGCGTTGGGGGTAAGCTCTTGCGGGCTTACCCCCTAAATTTTCAGACTGTCCCGATTGTCAGGACGGCGTTCTCATGAAAGCGATCAGGCGGCATCCTTGGTGTCGCCGTTATGGTCATCCGCATCATCATTGTTCGACATGTCGACGATCTTGTCGCTGTCTTCACTGCCATTGATGGCGATTTTCTTCGGTTTCATCGCTTCGGGCACTTCCCGCACCAGGTCGATGGCGAGCAGACCATCAGCGAGTCGGGCATCGGATACGCGAACAAAATCAGCGAGTTCGAAACGCCGTTCGAAATTGCGGTTGGCGATGCCGACATGCAGGAATTCGCCGTCTGTGCCGTCGCCTTCGGACTTGCGGCCGGTTACGGTCAGAAGGTTCTGCTGGGCAGTGATCTCGATTTCATCGGTCTTGAAGCCGGCAACCGCGAGTGTCACACGATACTGACCATCATCGAGCCGGGCGATGTTGAATGGGGGGTAGTTGTCGCCATTGCCGTTGCGCTGGTGATTCTCCAGCAGGTCGAACAGCCGGTCAAAGCCAACCGTGGTGCGGCGATAGGGGGTGAAATCAAAACGTGTCATCACTAATCCTCCAAAGAGCAATTCATTCGCCTTGGTCCATTCCGGCCCCGCGGCGAACAGGTTTGAAAATGTGCCCCATATTGGCGGCACGATTATAATCTGGTGTAAATTTTACGGATTTCAAGAGGTATTAAAAGGCTGAAACATAAACATGTTTCTGCATAGAATAGTCCCCTGAGGAGGGATAAACGAAACGCCTGATCGCGTGAGCGACCAGGCGTCCCGTGACGATTTCTTTACTGCGACGCCATAAGGCGGAGACCGGAAACCGTATCGTTTGGACAAGCAGCTTCCCCAAACCGCCTGTCCGTTCCCCGAAAATTCGAATGCGTGTTCGAAGTCTCGTATGCGCATTGATTCCGGAATATTGTGCATTTGACCAGCAGGAAATGTCCGGTCCGGCCCATTTTGCTTAACATTGTGTTCATTGAGCAACAGTGAATTGCACTTTTGCGCTGTTCGTGCGAACCGGGCGCATCTGATATGATTCCCACCCAGGAGTTTCTCCGGACGTCATGCTTTCACCGTTTGAATGGACTATTGCCCGGCGGTATCTGCTGCCCGCACGGTCGGAGGCGTTTATCTTCCTCGTCGCCGGGATCAGCCTCGTCGCGGTGATGCTCGGCGTTGCGGCGCTGATCATCGTGATGAGCGTCATGAACGGTTTCCGCGCCGAGCTGCTCGACCGGATTGTCGGGCTCAACGGCCATGCGTTGATCCAGGGCTATGGTGGACGTCTCGACAATTGGGAGGACCTACTCAAACAAGCGCGCGAAACCGACGGTGTGGTTTCTGCCTCGCCGCTCATCGAGCAGCCGTTACTGGGTTCCTATGAAGGCCGGGTCGAGGCCGTACTGGTGCGCGGTAATGACCCGGAGGATATTGCCGGTCTGAGAGACAAGCTGGTCACCGGGTCCACCGCCAATATCACTCCTGGCAATGCCACCATTGCCATCGGCTCGCGTCTGGCCCAGAATCTCGGGGCGCGGCTTGGCGACCGCATGACCATCATCAATCCGCAGGGACGGACCACGCCTTTCGGCACCGTACCGCGAGAGATCAGCTACCAGATCGGCGCGATATTCGAGATTGGCGTCTATGATTTCGACAAGGCGTTCGTAATCATGCCGATCGAGGATGCCCAGACGCTGTTGCTCAGCGGCGACCAGATCGGCATGATCGAGATCACCACCGAGGATGCCGACCGCGTCGATGAGATATTGGCACCATTGGTGCCGCAAATTGGCAGTCGGGGTATCATCGCCGACTGGCGCAGTCTCAACGCCAATCTCTTCGAGGCGCTGGCGGTCGAAAGAGTGGCGATGTTCGTGGTGCTGTCGATCATCATATTGGTTGCGGTGTTCAATATATTGTCATCGCTGATCATGCTGGTGCGCTCGAAAACCCGGGACATTGCGATCTTGCGTACCATGGGGGCATCGCGCCGATCGCTGCTCAAGGTGTTTATCTTCATTGGCACGGTGATCGGCATCTTGGGTGCACTGGCAGGCATGGGCCTGGGCTTTGTCTTCCTGTTCTTCCGTCAGTCGGTGGTCAATGCGGTGCAGTTCATCACCGGGCAGAATCTGTGGGATCCGTCAGTGCGCTTCCTCACCGAGTTGCCAAGCAAGACCGATCCGGTCGAGGTTGCGGTGATTGTCGTCATGGCGATTATTTTCAGCTTTCTGGCGACGCTTTACCCGGCGATGAAAGCGGCGAGTACCGATCCGGTGCAGGTGTTGCGCTATGACTGATAGCCTGCAGCCGGTTGCCCAGCTGGTCGATGTGACGCGCAGCTTCACCCAGGGCGATGTCACCATCGATGTGCTGCGCGGTGTCAATCTGACGATCCAGCCGGGAGAGATTGTTGGTCTGCTCGGGCCTTCGGGTTCCGGCAAATCAACATTGTTGCAGGCACTGGGGTTGCTCGAAGGCGGTTTTGGCGGGCGCATTGCTATCGATGGTATTGATGCTGGCAGCCTGGACAGCCAGGGACGGACGCAGCTGCGCAAGACCAGGCTCGGTTTTGTCTACCAGTTCCACCATTTGCTTCCCGATTTCGACGCGACAGAAAATGTCGTCCTGCCCCAACTCATCGGTGGCACGCAACGTGAAGATGCCGAGGCGCGGGCGCATGAACTGCTCGATGCGCTGGGACTGGGCCAGCGTTACGAACATCGGCCGAGCAAACTTTCCGGTGGCGAACAGCAGCGTGTCGCGGTTGCACGGGCGCTCGCCAACAGGCCGCTGCTGGTGCTGGCGGACGAACCCACCGGCAATCTTGACGAGGCGACATCCGAGGTGGTGCTGGCACAGTTTCTCGAACTGGTGCGCGGTCAGGGCAGCGCAGCGCTGATTGCGACGCATAATGAACGGCTTGCTGACAGGATGGACCGTGTGGTGCGGCTGCATGAAGGAATACTCGAATGACCACGCTCTATGATTTTGCGGTCAAGGCGTCCGATGGCGCAGACCGGGCCATGGCGGACTATGCCGGCAAGGTGCTGCTGATCGTCAACACAGCATCGCAATGTGGCTTCACCCCGCAATATGAGGCGCTTGAAGAGATGTATCGCGATTATCACGATCGCGGTTTCGAGGTGCTGGCTTTCCCCTGCAACCAGTTTGGCGGGCAGGAGCCGGGCAGCAATGAAGAGATTGCCCAATTCTGCGCGGTGAATTTCCAGACCAGCTTTCCACTGTTCGCCAAGGTGGATGTAAATGGCGACGATGCCGATCCGCTATGGCGCTATCTCAAGCAGCAACAATCGGGACTGATGGGCAGCCGTGGTATCAAGTGGAATTTCACCAAATTCCTAATCGACCGCGCGGGCAGGGTGGTGGCGCGCCATGGTTCGATGGTAAAGCCCGAACAGCTGCGCCGCGATATCGAGACGCTGCTCGACGAAAAAACCGGTTCGGCCGCGTAACCAGATGCATGACCGACGCGAATAGCCGGGCAGTGCAACAGGAGACAGGAACATGTGGGAATCAATGCAGGCATGGTTTTACAGCCTTGGCGCGGAATATGGCGTCAACCCGCTGATCTTCGGCGCCATCTATGTCGGCGCTATCCCGTTCTTCACCCTGTCTATCGCCTGGCTGGTGCGCAACAAACGCGCCGGCAAGTCGATCGTACTGCCGGTTTTGAGTGCTGGAAGCTGCTTTGTTTCAGCCTATGTCTATCTCGCTATTGCCGGCAAGAATATCCCGCTCTGGGTGTGGTTCTTCCTCGGCGCGCTGATCGTTTATGGCGCCTGGTCGACGGTGAAGAGCGTGCGCAGCAAGATCGCCGAGGGCGAATAGGCTCCGGAGACGCGAAACTGTCCACATTCCGACCCGTATCAGCGGGTCGCATATTGTCAGAATCGCCTGGCCTCAGCACATAGGGACCATGGCCAGCGATCCCTTCGTCCCGTTAAGCGTATTTTCCTCCTACACCATGCTCGATGGTGCGATTGATCCCGCCGCCATAGCTGCAGCCGCCAGGAAACGTGGCTTTCCCGCCATTGCCATCACTGATCGCAACGGGCTTTACGGCTCGATGGCTTTTGCCGATGCCTGCTTTGCCGCCGGGGTGCAGCCGATTGTCGGTGCCCATATTGCGGTGGCACGGCCCGGTGCCAGCGATAATGGCGCACCGTTGATCGACTGGCTCTGCTTGTTGGCGCAGGATGAGGGCGGCTACCAGAATCTTTGCGCGCTGGTCTCGGCGGCGCATCTCGACCGGCCCATCGAACAGCCACCCCACATCGGGCTTGAGCGCCTTGCCCGGCATGGCGAGGGACTGATCGCGCTTACCGGCGCAGGTGAGGGCGCGCTGGCACGGCTGCTTGCCGACCAGCAGGGCGATGCCGCCAAAGCCTATCTCGCGACGCTGACCAGCCATATGCCCGGGCGCGTCTATATAGAGCTGGCGCGACGCCATGATCCGGTCGAGGAAGCCGCTGAAGAGGCACTGATCGATCTCGCCTATGCACATGATGTGCCAATGGTTGCCACCAATCCGGCCTGCTTTGCCGAGCCCGGCTTTCACAAGGCGCATGATGTCATGCTGTGCATCGCCAATGGCGAGTATATCGAGAGTGAGGACCGGACAGAGGGTTCGCCCGATGCCTGGATCAAGAGCGGCGCGATGATGCGCGAGCTGTTTGCCGACCTGCCCGAGACCATCGACAACACATTGGTTATCGCCCAGCGCTGCGCCTTTGCCCCGCCCAAGCGCAAACCGATCCTGCCAAGCCTCGCTGGCGATCTGGAAGGCGAGGCCAAACAGTTGCGCGAAGACTCCATAGCCGGGCTGGAAAAGCGTCTCGGCGTCTATAGCGACCTCAGCGAGGAGGATCGCAAAGCCTATTTTGACCGGCTCGATTATGAGATCGGCATTATCGTCAATATGGGTTTTCCCGGCTATTTTCTGATCGTTGCCGATTTTATCAAATGGGCCAAGGAACAGAGCATCCCTGTGGGGCCGGGGCGTGGCTCGGGTGCCGGTTCGGTCGTGGCCTGGGCATTGACCATAACCGATCTCGATCCGCTCAAACTTGGTCTGCTGTTCGAACGCTTCCTCAACCCCGAGCGTGTATCGATGCCCGACTTCGATATCGATTTCTGCGAAACCCGGCGGGGTGAGGTGATCCGCTATGTGCAGGAGAAGTACGGCAAGGACCAGGTGGCACAGATCATCACCTTCGGTAAACTGAAGGCGCGGGCGGTGCTGCGCGATACAGGTCGCGTGCTGCAAATGCCCTATGGCCAGGTCGACCGCTTGTGCAAGCTGGTGCCCAACCATCCGACCGATCCATGGAAACTGGACCGCGCACTCAAGGGCGGAACCAACAAGGACGGATCATCGCACGGCCCGGTGCAGGAACTGGTGGACCAATATCGCCTGGAAGAGGATGTGAAGCGTCTTTTCGATCTCGCGATGCAGCTGGAAGGCCTGCCCCGCCACAGCTCGACCCATGCCGCCGGTGTGGTGATTGGCGATAGACCGCTCGATGCGCTGGTGCCGCTCTATCGCGATCCGCGTTCGGATATGCCGGTGACACAATTCGATATGAAATTTGTCGAAACCGCAGGGCTGGTCAAATTCGATTTTCTTGGTCTGAAGACCCTTTCCGTCCTTCACAAGGCGGTCGAGATGCTGGCGCGGCGTGGCGTCATGGTCGATCTTGATGCACTGACATGGGATGATCCGGCAGTCTATGAGCTGCTCCAGCGCGGCGATACTGTCGGCGTGTTCCAGCTGGAATCCGAGGGTATGCGCCGCACACTGTCTGCGGTCAAACCGACCAATTTCGGCGATATTATCGCTCTTGTCTCGCTCTATCGCCCTGGCCCGATGGACAATATCCCGCTCTTTGGTCGCCGCAAAAATGGCGAGGAAGAGATCGCCTATCCACATCCGCTGCTAGAGGATGTGCTCAAGGAAACCTATGGCATTTTCGTGTATCAGGAACAGGTCATGCAGGCGGCGCAGATCCTGGCCGGATATACGCTGGGCGGCGCCGATCTGCTGCGTCGCGCCATGGGCAAAAAGAAACAGTCCGAAATGGATGCGCAGCGCGAGATTTTCGTCAAAGGCTGCGCCGAACATAATGACATAGCGGCGGACAAGGCCAATGAGTTGTTCGACTTGATCGACAAATTTGCCGGCTATGGCTTCAACAAGTCGCATGCCGCCGCCTATGCGCTGCTTGCCTATCAGACGGCCTGGCTGAAAGCGCATCATGCGCATGAATTCTATGCCGCCTCAATGTGCTTCGATATGCACCAGACTGACAAGCTGGCCATTTTTGTCGATGATATGCGCAAGAATGCGGTCGCCTGCCTGCCGCCCTGTATCAACCGCTCCGAAGCCGAATTCTCGGTGCAGAAGGGCGATGACGGCCTCGCCGTGCGCTATGCGCTGGCGGGCCTGAAAAACGTCGGCAGCAAGGCGATGCAGGCGGTAATCGCCGAGCGCGAAAATGCCGGCTGGTTCGAGGATATGGGCGATTTTGCCGGGCGCATCAGCCCGACCCTGGTCAACCGTCGCCAGCTGGAAAGCCTGTCTGCCGCCGGTGCTTTCGACCAGATCACCCATAACCGCGCGGCGGTTCATGCACTGGCCGATACGGTGCTGGCTATTGCCGGTGCCGCCGAGGAATCGCGTACCAGCGGTCAGGCGGCGCTGTTTGGTGAGGATGATCATGCGACCCAGCAAACGCTCAAGCTGGATGACAGCCTGCACTGGTCGGCGGGTGAGCGCATGGCGCAGGAGAAGGAAGCATTCGGTTTCTTCTTCTCGGCACATCCGGTCAGCCATTATGAGGTTGTTACGAGCGCCAATGGCGCGCGGCCTTTTGCCGCAGTGATTGACGGTCTGTCGCTCAAGGAAGGCGAGCGCCGCCCGGCAACGCTGGCGGTGCTGGTCGAAGGTGCCAATCGTCGCCAGACGCGGCGCGGCAAGGATTTTGTGATGCTCGACCTTTCGGACAGTTCGGGACAGTTTTCCGCCAGCTGTTTCGAGGAACATCTGGTGCCGCAGTTCGTCGACTGGGCCAAAGAAGGCGCCTGTGTGCTGCTGAATGTCGAGCTCGACAGCAACAGCCCCGACCAGCCGCCTCGCGCGACCGTACGCTCGGCGCAGCCGCTGGACGGGCTTCAGACTGCGGCACGGCTCAAGCTCAGCTTCGAGACCCGCGAGGCGGCGACACTGACACGGCTTGCAGAGATACTGGATCGGCGCGGCGCCGGGCGTGGCGAGGTTTCGGCGCGGCTGATCCAGCCTGACCTGCCGGCGGTGGAAATGGTGCTGGGGCGGCGCTTCCGCCTCGACAGCGAGCTGGTCGAGGAGCTGGGGCGCTTTCCCGGCTTCGACAATATCAGCCTGGCCGCAATCCGCTCAGCACGGCCCGAAGCGGTTTCCTGAAAGCAGCCGCTCCAGACCTTACTTGCGCCGCATAGCGGAAGCGATAAAGTGCGGCCCGATAATTCCATAAATGTGAGGAGATGATGATGCTGGGCGCAATGCAGGATTTTGATTTGCGGGTGATGCACCTGCTGGACCATGCCGAACGCGAGCATGGCGACAGGGAGATCATATCCTATTGGGCCGATGGCAGTGAAAGCCGAACCGATTGGGGCGCTGTGGCGCGCGATGCCCGCCGCCTGGCCAAGGCCCTGCTCGCCATGGGGCTGGAGAAGGGTGATCGCGTCGCCACGCTGGGCATGAACCATAGCCGCCATCTGGTAAGCTGGTATGGCGCGATCGGCATGGGCGGGGTGATCCACACCGTCAATCCGCGGCTGTTCGAGGATCAGCTCGAATATATCATGAACCATGCCGAGGATAAGGTGCTGCTCTATGATGCGATGTTCCAGCCGATCATCGACAAAATGAAGGACCGCTGGACCACCATCGAACATTATGTCTGTTACGACCCGCCTGCCGGTGCCGATGTCCAGAGCTTCGAAGCACTTCTCGACATCCAGGATGATGATTTTGCCTGGGTCACCGGCGATGAGCGCGAACCCTGTATGCTCTGTTATACCAGCGGCACCACCGGCAATCCCAAGGGCGTGCTGTACGAGCACCGTTCGACCGTTATCCATGCGCTGGCCGAGATCCAGCCCGCTGTGTTCGATTTCTCGCCGGCCTCGGTGGCGCTGCCCGTGGTGCCGATGTTCCACGCCGCTGCCTGGGGTATTCCCTTTGCTGCTGCCTCTGTCGGGCTGAAGCTGGTCTATTCGGCGGTCAATGACCCCAGGATTCTGACCATGCTGATGAACCGCGAAAAAGTGACCCACAGCGCCGGGGTGCCGACCGTCTGGCTGGCACTGTTCCAGCATATGGATGCAACCGGTGAAGCGCCCGAACATCTCAAGGTGGTGACTATTGGCGGTTCGGCCGCGCCGCGTGCCATGTGTGAGCGGATCATGAAAATGGGCTGCCGCGTCAACCATGCCTGGGGCATGACCGAGACTTCGCCGATCGGCACCATGGGGGCGCCCTCGCCGGGCTGGGATGAGCTAAGCCTGGAAGAGCAGCTCGATGTTGTCACCAAACAGGGCAAGGTACCTTTCGGTGTAGAGCTGCGTGTGGTCGACGATGAAGGCAATCTCCAGCCGCGCGATGGCGAGTCCAGCGGGCGGCTGCAGATACGCGGGCCATGGATCATCAAGCGCTATTTCAAGGGCGAAGAGGATGCCCTCACCGAGGATGGCTGGTTCGATACCGGCGATGTCGCGGTGATCCACCCGAATAATGTGATGCAGATTACCGACCGTTCGAAAGATGTCATCAAATCCGGTGGCGAGTGGATCAGCTCGGTTGAACTGGAAAATGCAGCTGTCGGCATGGACGGTGTCGCCGAGGCGGCTGCCATCGGCCTGCCCCATCCGAAATGGGATGAGCGGCCGTTGCTGATCGTGGTGCCCAATGACGGCGCTGTGCTAGAGCCTGATGCCATCAAGGCCTATCTTTCAGACAAGATCGCCAAATGGTGGATGCCCGATGATGTGGTGTTCGTTGAGGAACTGCCGCACACGGCGACCGGCAAAATCCTCAAAACCGCACTGCGAGAGCAGTTCAAGGATCATGTCCTGTCGACCGTAGAGGGTTAGCTGTTGTCCGAAGCCTTTGAGGATATGCTCACAGGCGGCCATCCCAATTCACTGGGCAGAACGGTTGAGGTCGTCGAGCAGCTATTGGCCGCGCCGGAAAGGTTTGAAGAGCTTTTCCGCTGCTATCAGAGTAGCGACGAAGTCGTCAGGCTACGCACTTCCAGCGCCATCAAACGGGTCGAGAAGGAACGGCATGATCTGGTCGTGCCCTATATTGACCGTCTGCTGAAGGAGATCGGCGCGCTTGATCAGGCCTCGGCCCAATGGACATTGGCGCATCTGTTTGATTGCCTGCGCGAAGACATGACTACGCAGCAACATGCCAGTGCTCAAGCGATCATGCAGCGCAACCTTGTCCATCATCCGGACTGGATCGTGCTGAACAACAGTATGGAGACTCTGGGCAAATGGTCGCAATCGGACAATGCGCTCAGGGCATGGCTGATACCCCAGCTGGAACGGCTTTCATCCGAGACACGCAAGTCGGTTGCCGGAAGGGCGAAAAAATGGCTGGTAAAACTGACAGCAGGGCAGGGCTAAAAACCAAAATCCCCCTGTGCGCCATGGCCGTGCGGAGGAATGAATAAATCGGTGCGCAGCGTGTAGCGGCTCTGGTTCAGACGGTATTTGTGCCGCACTGCCGCCATGCGTTGGGCGAGTAATTCGGCCCATGCGCCTTGCCCGCGAAAGCGGTTGAAGAAACGCGGATCATTTTTGCGACCGCCGCGCAGCGACCGGATGATGTGCATCACCTTTTGGGCGCGGTCGGGGAAATGCGCGTCGAGCCATTCCTCGAACAGTGGCGCAACCTCGTGCGGCAGCCGTACCGGAATGGCAGACAGTCCCTTGGCGCCAGCTTCGGCTGCGGCCTGGGCAATGGTCTCTATCTCATGGTCTGTAATCGCCGGAATGACCGGGGCGATATTGACATTGGTATGCACCCCGGCACCGGTCAGCCGACGTACGGCCTCGAGCCGCTTATGGGGAGCAGGAGCGCGTGGCTCCATGATCCGCGCTGTCTTACCATCAAGCGTGGTAATGGAAATGGCGATGGCTGTGAGCTGCATCCGTGCCAGCTGGCTCAGCAGATCGATATCATCGGTGACCCGGCTCGATTTGGTGGTGATGCCAATCGGATGACGCGTTTCGAGACAGACCTGCAATACCGACCGGGTAATGCGATAACGCCCCTCAATCGGTTGATAGGGATCGGTGTTGGTTCCGATCGCCAGTGGCGCGACGCTATAGCCGGGCCTGGCCAGTTCCGTGCGCAACAGATCGGCAGCATCGGGCTTGGCAAATAACCGGGTTTCGAAATCAAGGCCGGGTGACAGATTGTGATAGGCATGTGTCGGACGGGCATAGCAATAGATGCAGCCATGCTCACAGCCGCGATAGGCGTTGATTGAACGATCAAAAGGAATATCGGGAGACTTGTTGAAGGTAATGATCTTACGGGGTTTTTCGACGGTGACACGAGTCGCCGGTCGCGGCGGTGCGCCGTCGATCAACGCCTGTTCGTCACGCCAGTCACCATCGGCTTCGACTTGCCGATCATCGAATCGCGCCGAAACGATATTGCTCGCGGCACCACGACCCTTGTGCACCGCCCGGTTTGGGTCGGGTCGGGATGTTGCGGGCTTTCTATTGCCAGTATGAGGGTCGGGAACGGGTTTTGCCATTCCCTGAGGGATACAGGGTCAATCAGAACATAACAAGAACAAATGGTCTGATACTGTTATTCTTCCATCAGTCTCGGCATCAGTTCGACAAAGTTGCAGGGCCGGTAGCGGCTATCTAGCTGATGACGCAAGATGCCGTCCCACCCATCCTTCACAGCGCCGTTGGAGCCGGGAAGTGCAAAGATATAGGTGCCGCGGGCAAGCACCGCGCAGGCGCGCGACTGGATGGTTGATGTGCCGATATGCTCATAGCTGAGCCAGCGGAACATCTCGCCAAAGCCGGGAATATCCTTGTCCTTGACCTGATCGAGCGCTTCGGGGGTGACGTCGCGTCCGGTAAGGCCGGTGCCGCCAGTGGTGATGACTGCATCGATCATGCGGTCGTCGATCCAGTTGTGCAGCCGTGCCACCAGCCTGCTCCTGTCGTCTTTCTCGATTGCGCGTGCCTGGAGGTGATGACCGGTGTTGATGATGCGATCGGCCAATATGTCGCCCGATGTATCGGTATCTGGGGTACGACTGTCGGAAACGGTCAGCAGCGCGATATTGACCGGAATAAAGCGCTTCTTCTCGTCAATCGCCACCGTCTTGTTCTCCATCAAGCCCGGCGATCCTGGCTGCGTCCTTATCCGGGAAGCGCGGCCACAGGCCCTGGGTCAGGCCATAAGCGCTTTGAGAGGAAATGCCGGCCTGGGCCTCATATTTCCAGTAATTGCGCAGCACGATGCCGACATAGGCGCGGGTCTCATAATAGGGGATGGATTCGATATAGAGCAGCGGGTCGTCCTGGTCCTTGATTTCCTCGTTCCAGCGGCTCACCGGGGTGGTGCCGGCATTATAGGCGGCGATGACCTTGGGCAGAAGACCCTGGGTTTCGGGTTTCTTGCTCAGCGACTGGAGATAGAGCTGGCCCAGCGCCAGATTGGCCTCGGGCTTGGTCAGGTCGGCGGTGCTGATGTCAAGGCTGTAGGCGCGTGCCATGTCGGATGCGGTGCCGGGGCGCAGCTGCATCAGGCCGCGAGCATTGGCCGGGCTGACGGCATCGGTGCGAAACGCCGATTCCTGCCAGACATGGGCATAGACCAGCGCCGGATCGACTTTCCAGCCATTGACCGGGGTCCAGCTTGGCGTCGGGAAATAGGCCTGGTCGCCGAGACGGGCATTGGCCGGTGCATAATGGCCGAGCCATGCCTGTAGCGTTGGCATGCCAATATGACCAGCGAGCTTGACCAGCAGCGCATGATCGACGCCATGGGCACGGCGCGCTTCATGGCGGATGATTTCATCGGCAAGCGAGCCACGGCCAATATCGGCCAGCGCCATCGCCATTTTGGCGTTGCGGCTGCCCTCCAGTGCCTCGCGGTCGGCCCGGGTAAGTTTTGCCGATCCTGCTGGAGCCGCCAGTGACATGCCCAGCGCTTCACGCGCCAACAGGCTGTAGAGCGCATCCTTTTGCTGGGCAGCGGCGCGCAGTGCTGGTTCGACTTTGTGCGGCTGTCCCGCACGCATGGCGGCGCGCGAAGCCCAATAATAGCCGGCGCTTACCAGTTCGGGGTTATCGGCGAAGGTGCCAGTGCGGTGAAAAGCATATTCGGCATGGGCGTAATGACCCAGGCGCCATGCCGCCAGGCCTTTGACCCAGTAGCTGTCGGCGAGCCATGGGCCGGAACCCCGCACCGCCTGACCGGCAACATCAAAGGCCTTTGCCGGCTGATTCTCGATATAATAGGACCATGCGATACGCTGCAGCCATTCGGTACGGCTCTGTTCGCTGATGTCTTTTTCAACAGAGCGGAAATAGGCCATGGCCTGATCGGGATTGTCATTCTTGATCGCGTCAAGAATGGTACCTGCATGATGCCGGTGCAGTGCCTTGGCGCCTTTTACCGGTCGCGGCTTGCCGCGCACAGGCGGACCGGGGCGATAGGACAGGCGGCGGCGGGCATCGTCGATGCCGAGTTGCGTCGCACCGCGTCGGGTGGCGAGGCGACCGATCTGATCAGCTTGCGGGATATAGGGCGCTTCGCCTAGCAGCGTGATCAGCGGTTCGAGTTCGACACGCGGCGAATGCGCGGCGAGATAGAGTTCGGCGCGCAATATCGGTGACAGCAGGTCGTCTTGCGCGGCATCGGCCAGCTGCTGTGCGCGGCGCCAGTTACGGGCATCAAGCGCGATAAAAAAGTCGCGGGCTCGCTGTTCTTCAGTCCGGGACAGAATGTTGTGATCGACGGTATCGGCCGATGCATAATAGTCGTAGCTGGATGGTGCGCTCGCCGCTGTCTCGGCCTGTGCCGGGCTTACGGCAAGGGTGACGACACTAATTCCGGCCAGTGCTTTGAACATCCATCTGCCCCTTCAGTCTGAGCCAGTCTCTCCAGGCGGCGCGTTTCATTGCCGGCTTGGACGCCAATATGCGCGGGTGAAAGCTGGCACTGGCGGGCATATTGCTGCCATCATGGTTAATAAATCGTAACGAACGTCGGTTTTCGGCGAGATCATTGCCAGTAACGGCAATATTGGCGATTTTGCTGCATAGCATGACAGTTTGAGGCTGTAGCAACACCATCTGGTGCGCCACCAATTTGCGCCAGAGCGGTCTGGCCGCAAGCTCTGCTTCGGGATCGGCACAATATTGTGGCAGGATGCTGACAAAAGCGCATTGTTCGCGGGACAGACCAATCGCTTGCATAATCGCATCGAGCATGGCGCCGCTGCTGCCCGAAAACAGTGCATCGCTGTCATCCTCGCAGGGCATGTCGCTGACCAGCAGCAATTTGGGTTCTGTTCGCAATGTCGGTGGCAGGCGTGGGCCAATTCCGCTGCGGGTCTGCAATGCCTCGCTCTCGACCCACCATGGCAGCATCGCCTCAAGGCTTTCGGGAAGGGCAATGCTGCTATCGTCCGGGGCAGGAGGGGCTGCATCACCTTTAGGGGCACGTTTTGGTGCAGCAGCAGCCGATGGCGACGTGCTCCTGGGTTCGGTTGTTTTAGTCGCGGTTCCGCTAACCGGCTCGTCCAGCCACCCACCGGGTGTCTCGGTAAAACCGCTATCGACACCCAGGTCCTGCCACCAGCGCCAATAGCCTTGCAGCGCATCGGCTGTCAGCAAGGACGGGTCAGGGGCAGAATTCTCGGTCATAGGGGCGATGGGACGCTTTGCTTCTCGGTTTCAGCAGGCCTTGCCGTAAGGGAAGGGACAACCCTCTTGGTCAAGCCGCTCCTTTTCGCTATCGGATTGTTGAGTTCAGCGCAATTGCGCACCACATATAAGATATTTCTGCCACCTGTTCCGGCGGCAATTGGGAGTGAATATGAGCGAACGCGAGTCCATGCCTTATGACGTAGTGATTGTCGGTGGCGGCCCGGCAGGGCTGTCCGCGGCGATCCGGCTGAAGCAACTCGCCGCCGAGGCGGAAAGTGAAATCGACGTCTGCATATTGGAAAAAGGTTCGGAAATCGGGGCACATATCCTTTCAGGTGCGGTGATCGATCCGCGCTCGCTCGACGAACTTATTCCAGACTGGCGCGACAAGGGCTGCCCGATGGCCGAAACGCCGGTTACCGATAACCAGCACTGGGTGCTGACCAAGACCCGCAAGTTCGAGATTCCGCACTTTCTGCTGCCGTCCTTCATGAACAACAAGGGCACTTATACAGGCTCGCTGGGCAATATGTGCCGCTGGCTGGCGGAACAGGCGGAAGAGCTGGGTGTCGAGATATTTCCCGGCTTCGCTGCCGCGGAAATCCTCTATAATGAGGATGGGTCGGTCAAGGGCGTTGCAACCGGCGATATGGGCATTGCGCGTGACGGCAGCCAGAAGCCGGATTATCAGCCAGGACTGGAGTTGCACGCAAAATATACTTTCTTTGCAGAAGGTGTGCGCGGGCATCTTACAAAGCTTCTCAAGAAGCAGTTCGATCTGGAAAAGGATTGTGAACCGCAGGTCTATGGTCTTGGTATCAAGGAATTGTGGGACATCGCGCCGGAAAAGCATGTTCCCGGCCGGGTGATTCATGCTCAGGGCTGGCCGCTCGGCGCTGGCGCCAATGGCGGCGGCTTTCTCTACCACCAGGCTGATGGCCAGGTCGCGCTTGGCTATGTCACCTGGCTCAACTACAGGAACCCGCATCTCAAACCGTTTGAGGAGATGCAGCGCTGGAAGACGCATCCGGATATCCGCAAGATCCTCGAAGGTGGCAAGCGCGTGTCCTATGGCGCGCGTGCGATCAATGATGGCGGCTTGCAGTCCATCCCCAGGCTGACCTTCCCGGGTGGTGCGCTGATTGGTTGTTCCGCCGGTTTTCTGAACGTACCGCGGATCAAGGGCACGCATACGGCGATGAAGTCGGGCATGATGGCGGCAGAAGCCGCCTTTGGCGCTATTCAACAGCAGCGCAGCAGCGATGAGCTGACCGCCTATACCGACGCGTTCGAGAATAGCTGGGTCAAGACCGAACTCAGCAAGGTGCGCAATGTCGTGCCGCTGGTGAAGAAATTTGATGATCTGCTCGGCTCTTTCTTTGCTGGCATCACCATGTGGCTCGAGCATCTCGGTATCAGGGTGCCGTTCACCATGGGACACAAGCCCGATCACAGCTATTTGGTGCGCAAGGAACATGCGCATCCGATTGAATATCCCAAGCCGGATAATGAGATCACCTTTGACCGGCTTTCCTCGGTGTTTCTCTCCAACACCAACCATGAAGAAGACCAGCCGGTGCATCTACAGCTCAAGGACCCGGAGATTCCGATTGCGCACAATCTGCCGCTCTATGACGAGCCTGCACAGCGCTATTGCCCCGCGGGTGTCTATGAAGTCGTTGAAGAGGATGACGGGTCGAAGCGGTTCCAGATCAATGCCCAGAACTGCGTCCATTGCAAAACCTGTGACATCAAGGATCCGACCCAGAACATCAACTGGGTGACACCCGAAGGCGGGGGCGGGCCCAACTATCCCAATATGTAGCCTATGGCTGCGGATAGTCCGGGACAGCGACCCAGCGACAGGAAATTACCGTGGAATTAAGCCAGATAGCGCCTGCCAAGCTGAACCTGGCGCTGCATGTGCGGGCGCGCCGTGCCGATGGATATCATGACCTGGAAACGCTTTTCTGTTTTCTCGGCGATGGCGACAGGCTGGTGGTGCGGCCCGCTGACGATCTGTCGCTCGCAATAACAGGTCCCTTTGGTGCCGGGCTGCCGGTCGCTGCCGATAATCTGGTGCTGCGCGCGGCGCGGTTGCTCGCTGAAGAGACGAATATAGCATCCGGGGCGCATATCGTGCTGGAGAAGAACCTGCCGGTTGCCTCGGGCATTGGCGGCGGCTCGGCCGATGCGGCGGCGGCGCTGCGGCTGCTTAACCGGTTGTGGCGGCTAGACTGGGCGCTGGAGCGGCTTGCCGCTCTCGGCGCCGGGCTGGGTGCAGATGTCCCGGCCTGTATCCATAGTCGCTATTGCGTTGCGAGCGGGGTAGGTGACGTGATGACGTTTGCACCCTCGATCCTGCCCAATCGCACCCCGATATTGCTGGTTAACCCGCTACAAACGGTGTCAACGCCGGCAGTGTTCCAGGGCTGGGACCGAGAGGATCGCGGTCCTTTGCCAACGCAGCCGAGCATAGCGGAATTATCCGGCACCACACGCAATGACCTGACGCCATCAGCCATAAACCAGTGCCCGGCCATTACCGGCATATTGGAGGCGCTTGATATAACCGGCGCAGAACTGGTGCGTATGTCGGGCTCTGGTGCGACCTGCTTTGCCCTTTATCGTGATGCCGTCGTCAGGGACCGCGCGGCGGCTGATATAGCCGCGCGCTTTCCCGAATACTGGATGCTGGCAACCCACAGTGTCGATCATGACTTTAGCGGCTGATATGGCACATTTTGAACCGGTTGAGCATATGGCGGCACGGAAGGGCGCATTGCTGGAATCGCTGTTGATCATTGGCGATCATGCCTCGAACCATGTGCCCGACAATATTCAACTGGGTCTGGCGCCCTATGTCATGCAGACGCACCGTGCAGTCGATCTCGGTACAGAACAGCTTTCGATGCTGCTGGCCGAGCGTTTTGGCTGTGCCGTCGCCAATGCCCGCGCTTCGCGGCTGGTGGTCGACCTGAACCGCCATCGCGATGATCCCGATGTCATTCCCCATGCCAGCGATGCGGTGGAAATTCCCGGCAACCGGCTCGACGAGACAGCGCATGAAGCACGGCTTGATCGTTATTATGACAGCTATCATCGAAGAATCGGCGAGATCATCGCCAGTATCAACCCGAAGCTACTGATCTTCTTGCACAGTTTTGCATCGAAGCTCGACAGTCAGCAGCATCAGAGCCGACCCTGGCATATCGGGATCATGTATGATGATGATGATCGTGCAGGACAAGTGGCGCTGGATTATTTTCATTCGGTCGATATCCCGGTTGGTGATCAGCTGCCCTATTCGGGGAAGATTTATAACAGTTCGATATCTCGTCATGGCGATCGCAATGGCATTGCCTGTCTCGGTCTGGAGATACGCCAGGACCGGCTTGCCAATGCCGCTGGCCGGGCGGTCATGGCGGATCATGTCGGTGCCATGGCCGAGGCGATAGTGCAGGCGCTGTTGCTAGAGGCGTAAGCGGATAGGCTAATGTGCTATGCCATACGCTTTAGCGCTGTTTTTTCATCACTGCCTTGCTTAGGATAGCCACTATGAGCAAGACATTCGACAAAAACACGCTGCCCAGCCGCCATGTCTCGGTCGGCCCGGAACGCGCACCGCACCGCAGCTATTATTATGCCATGGGTCTGACCGAGGAAGAGATTGCCCGGCCTTTTGTCGGTGTGGTCTCGGCGGGCAATGACAGTGCCCCGTGCAACACCACGCTCGATGCCCAGGCGGATGTATGCCGTGAGGGTGTCAATGCCGGGGGCGGTATGCCGCGGCGGTTCAACACCATTACCGTCACCGATGGCATTGCCATGGGGCATCAGGGGATGAAGGCCTCGCTGGTCAGCCGCGAGGTGATTGCCGACTCGGTCGAACTGTCGGTGCGCGGCCATTGTTACGATGCGCTGGTCGGTTTTGCCGGCTGCGACAAGAGTCTGCCGGGCATGATGATGGCGATGCTGCGGCTCAATATTCCGGCGATCTTCGTCTATGGCGGATCGATCCTGCCCGGTGTCTATCGCGGTGAGGATGTCACTGTGGTTGATGTGTTTGAGGCGGTGGGCCAGCATTCTGCCGGAAATTGCCCTTTGACCGAGCTGATTGCGCTGGAAAAGGTTGCCTGCCCCGGTCACGGCGCCTGTGGCGGCCAGTTTACCGCCAACACCATGGCCTGTGTCGGTGAGGCAATTGGTTTGTCCCTGCCAAGCAGCAATATGGTGCCTGCAGCCTATAAATCGCGCGAAGAGATCGCCCGCGCCGCTGGCGAGCAGGTGATGCAATTGCTCGCCGATGATCTGCGTCCGCGCGACATCTGTACTCGTAAGGCGTTCGAAAATGCCGCACGTGTGGTTGCGGCGACTGGTGGGTCGACCAATGCAGCGCTGCATCTGCCAGCCATGGCGCATGAGGCGGGCATCCGCTTCGGCCTTGAAGACGTTGCGGCGATGTTCCGCGAAACCCCCTATATTGCCGATCTCAAACCTGGCGGTCGCTATGTCGCGCGTGATCTGCACGAGGCCGGCGGCGTCTATATGGTGATGAAGAGCCTGATGCGCGAAAATCTGCTGCATCCGGATTGTATCACCGCGACAGGGAAGACGCTGGGCGAGAATATCGATGAGGTCAGCTGGAATCCCGACCAGAAAGTGATCTATGACGTCAAGACGCCGATCACGCCGACCGGCGGTGTTGTGGGGCTGAAGGGCTCGCTGGCACCCGAGGGGGCGATTGTGAAGATCGCCGGAATGCAGACGCTCAGCTTCTCCGGCCCGGCCCGGGTTTTTGAGTGTGAAGAGGATGCCTTTGCTGCGGTCGAGGCGCGGGATATCGCCGAGGGTTGTGTTATCGTCATCCGCAATGAGGGACCGCGCGGCGGCCCCGGCATGCGCGAGATGCTGGCGACGACTGCGGCGCTTTATGGCCAGGGCATGGGGGAAAAGGTTGCGCTGATTACCGATGGCCGCTTTTCCGGCGCTACGCGCGGTTTCTGTATTGGCCATGTCGGGCCGGAAGCTGCGATGGGCGGACCGATCGGGCTGGTTCAGGATGGCGACCCGATCAGCATCGATGCCGAAGCCGGCACCATCGATCTGCATGTCGATGAGGAAGAGCTGACGCAAAGGCGACAGCATTGGCAGGAACATCCCAATGACTATGGTTCGGGTGCGTTGTGGCGCTATGCGCAAAATGTTGGACCCGCTGCCGATGGCGCGGTAACGCATCCGGGGGCTGCCGAAGAGCGGCATGTCTATGCGGATATCTGATGGGGGACAGCGGGTATAATGGCATTTGAGAAGAAGATTCTTGCTGTGTCAGTGCTTTGTGCTTTGATCATGGGCTGTGGTACTGAAGTGACGGATAATGGCGGGGGTGGCAGCGATGCCAGTAACGATAGCGCCGCCGCGGCAGTGGCCAGAGATGACGGTACATTGTCATGTGCTCTTGGCGGCGTGGAGGAATTCACCCGCAGCTGCGATATCGAGCGGCTGAGCAATGATGAAGGCAAGCAGATGATCTTCCGCCATCCCGATGGCGGATTCCGGCGGTTTCTCGTGGTGACCGATGGCCGCGCACTTGTGGCGGCGGATGGTGCCGATGATGCAATAGTCACCATTATCGGCGAAAACCGTATCGAGGTTCAGGTCGAGAATGACCGCTATCAGTTGCCTGCGCGTGTAGCCGATAAAGACAAAGATGACGGCTGATCATCTGCGCCGCGATCTGCACGGTCGCGCGATTGTCTCGGTGGCCGAGATGCAGGCGGCTGAACAGGCAGTGTTCGACAGCGGCGTGTCGGTCGAGGAACTGATGCAACAGGCGGGCGAAGGTGCCGCCGAAATCATCTGGCGCATTGGTGGCACAACGCCCACGCTTGTCCTTTGCGGTCCCGGTAATAATGGTGGTGATGGCTATGTCATTGCCGAATATCTGCGCCAAAAGGGTGTGGATGTGCAGGTTGCGGCGATGCACGAACCGAGCAGCAAGGCAGGCTTGTGGGCGTCCAAACGCTATCAGGGCGAAACGGTACCGCTGGATGCGGCGACGCCAAGGCCGCAGGCCGTCGATGCACTGTTCGGTACCGGACAGGATCGCGACCTTGCTCCGGAACTGGTTGCCATGGCGTCACCGTTGTTGAAGCGGGCCCAGCGGCGCATCGCTATCGATCTGCCGAGCGGCATAGACAGCGACAATGGCGCCGACAGGGAAAGTATGGTGCATTATCATCATACAATCACACTCGGTGCGTATAAATATGCCCATTTTGAAGGATATGGATCGCATATCTGCGGTGAACTATCACTTGTGCCTCTGCCAGTCACATTGCCTGAAACTGCGCCTGTTACGCTGGCCAGGCCGGTATTTAGCGGTCCGGAAGCCGACAGCCATAAATATCGCCGTGGCATGGTCGTGATTGTCGCTGGCGCTATGGTTGGTGCCGCGATATTGGCGGCAAAGGCGGCCTCACATGCCGGCGCAGGCTATGTCTTGATTGCCGGAAAAGGCTCTGCACCGGGCGAGTTGCCCACCGATATCATCTGGCGCGACACCAAAGATGACGTCGCTCTGGATGAATTACTGGCGGATCCGCGCATTGGCACGATTGTTATCGGCCCCGGGCTGGGGCGTGATGACTGTGCCGCACAGCGTTTCGAAGCAGCGCTTGAGGCGGGTGCCAGGCTGGTCATCGATGCCGATGCGCTCTATCTGCTCAATCACGACCATATCGCGACGATGGCCGGACGTGCCGTCCTGACGCCGCATGGCGGAGAGTTCAGCGCGCTGTCACGGCTGTTCGATGGAAAGAGCAACGAAAAAGGGCCGGGCAAGATTGAACGGACCCGGATGCTGGCCGATGCGCTTGGCTGTGCGCTGCTGCATAAGGGGCCGCTGACCGTCATGGCGGCACCCGATGAAGCCGTTGTCATCGACGCCTTTGGCAGCAAATGGCTCTCTGTCGCGGGCAGCGGCGACGTCCTGTCTGGAGTTATTGCCGCACGACTGGCGACGGCGCGCAGCAAACCGCATCAGGCGGCGCAACAGGGACAATGGCTACACAGCAAGGCGGCGCAGTTGTTGCCACCGCCCTTTACGGCTTCGCAGCTTGCCCATGCGCTGTCATCTGCAACAGCATTGTGTCTGGAGAAAGACGCAATCTGATGGGCGAAGAGGACAGCCTTGTGATCCGCCTCGCGGCGCGCGGCGACGGCGTCACCGCGTCAGGACGGCACGTTCCCGGGGCTGCGCCAGGTGATCGGGTTAGGGATGATGGCGGCCTTGATCATGGCACGCATCATGTCGTGCCGCCCTGCCGTCATCATGATCTGTGTGGCGGCTGCTCGCTGCAGCATGTCGATGAGCAGAGCTATGCCGTCTTTCTGCATGACAGGGTAACCAATACGCTGGCGGCGCAGCGGTTAATCGACGTCTCTGTCGCCGAACCGAAAATATCGCTGCCGCTCAGCCGCCGACGCACATCGTTGCGCGCTATTCGTCATGGCAAAACGCTGCATCTCGGCTACAATACCGCCCAGTCACACCGGGTGATCAACATTGCCGAGTGCCCGGTATTGCACCCCGATCTGTTCGCCTGCGTTATGGCTTTGCGCGTGTTGTTGCAGGGCTGGACTGATCCCCGCCTTAATCTGACACTCCACCTGAATATCGCTGATCAAGGCATTGACTGTGCGTTGAAGAATATCAATCCTGACAGTCTTGACGAATATGAGAGCCTGACAGGTTTCGCTGCCCAACAGAATCTGGCGCGACTGGTGATCGATCGCGGCGATGGCTGGGAAACACTTTACGAGCCCGAGCCAGTGACGGTCAGCTTTGCCGGGCATGCCGTCAACACACCGCCGAGTAGCTTTTTACAGGCCACAATCGAAGGCGAAGCGGCGCTGGTCGCGGCAGTGCAGCAGGGAATAGGCGATGCCCGGATCATTGCCGATCTGTTTTGTGGCATCGGCACATTTGCGCTGAATCTGGCCGATGGCCGCAAAGTCTATGCCGCCGAAGCCGGGCGCGATGCGCTATTGGCGCTCAAAGCCGCTGCCAATCGTGCCAGTCTGCCTATTTTCACGGAGCATCGCGACCTCTACCGTCGACCGTTGAGCGCCAGGGAAATATCGCGTTTCGATGCGGTGATAATTGACCCGCCGCGTGCCGGGGCGAAGGAGCAGGTCAAGGAGATTGCGCAATCGGACCTGAAGAAACTGGTCTATGTTAGCTGCAATCCCGCAACATTTGCGCGTGATACCAGGGTGTTATGCGATTCTGGCTGGATTCTGGAGCTGGTGCAGCCGGTTGGTCAGTTTCTGTGGTCGACCCATGTCGAGCTGGCCGCTCGATTTACCCGCAGTGCACCTTAGCCGGACCAGACAACGCCATCCTGTGGCCGCCGGTTGACGCTGAGTTCGAAGACATCGGGTCGCGAATAATGGCCATCGGTGTCGAGTGAGGTCAGTGCCTCGCCAATCTGGTCCAGATCGAGCTCGGCGGTGATGATCTCGCTCTGACTGCCTGCCTGGGCCATGACCTCGGTATCGGGTGCAACAATCTGGCTATTGCCGCTCTGCAACTGACCTTCGGGCATCTGTGCGAACAGCGCTGCCGCCTCGGCATTGCCGCCGACGCGTTCGAGGCCTTCAAACAGATCGTCGCGATGCTGGATCGTGCCTGCGGCGAGGACGAAACAGCGCCCTTCAAAGGCATAGTGGCGCGACGCAATGGCATAGCTTTCGCGCACCGTCGGCCAGGCGGCGACATGGATATGTTCGCCCTGATTGTGCATCGCTGCGCGCGCCAGTGGCATCCAATTCTCCCAGCAGATCAGGCTGCCGACAATGGTGCCGTCGCTGGTGCCATGCACATCAAGCGTGGAGCCATCGCCACGCATCCAGATCAGCCGCTCGCCATGGGTCGGCACCAGCTTGCGATGGCTGAGTGATGCCTGTCCCGGGCGGAACAGTATCTGGTTGTTATACAGGCTATTGCGGCGGCGTTCATGTGCCCCGACTGACACCATGACGTCATGACGGTCAACCAGCTCCTGCAATGGCGCCAGCCTCTCGTCGCCCTCGATAATCGCATTTTCCAGCATGATCCGGTGCAGCGCCCGGGTGCCGGGATGATCCCATAAAGCAGCATCCGAGGCTTCATCGAGCCATAGTGGATAGCCGCCGAGAAAAGTCTCGCCGAAAGCGACAATCTGCGCCCCGTTTTTCGCCGCACTGGAAACATGCTCGACCAGCTGGTCGATGCCATGGCCGATGGCCAGCGGTATCGGTGCGGCCTGGACAATGGCGGCGGTAACGGTCTTTGGCATGATCATTCCTTGTAGCCGGAGCGGGGCAGAAGTGCGTGTAGCTTACCCTTTGTTCGCTACCGGAGCCAGAATGTTACGCCTGCAGAAAGAACATTCTAGCCATGCGATATCAGCACCGCGATTCCGGCATGGACAACCAGCGCGATCAGGCACAGGCTCGACAAGGCAAAAATGGCGAACCGCACTACAACCCGGTTGACCGTGACCTGGACCAGACTGTGGACGATGCGCAGGCCGACATAGGCCCAGGCCAGCATCAGGTTGAGCCCGGTGCCCAGGCCAACCAGATGCAACACGATAGCGGTTGCATAAAAGATGGTCGGTTGTTCCATCAAATGGTTGTAATTATGCGCTTTCCACTGAACTTCGGCGGGAAGCACCTGATCAAGGTCAGCGCCAATTCCGCCGACCAGATTGGCGGCATCGATATTGGCCTTGCTCATTGCCGGCAAGCGGGTGGCATACATCCACAGCCACATGACCATGGTCCAGCCGAGCAAAACGACAACAGGTTGCAGGATAAATCCGGACATTATTCTCTCCCGAAATTCGATAAAAGGGCTGTCAAAGCATGTTGAGCAGGGCGGTGAGCGCCAGGGCAATCAGGCAGAAGGTCGATGCGAGGAACAGCAGAAATCGGACCGTCACGGTGTTGACCAGCGATTGCCACAGGCTGTGGACAATGCGCAGTCCGACATAGGCCCAGCTTACCCCGATGGTGAGATCCGATACGCCATTGGACAATGTGAGGATCACGATAGTGGCATAGAAAAGTGTCGGCTGTTCCATGAGATGGGTGTGATTATGCGATTTCCAAGCGACCTGCGGCGGCACCACCGGGTCGACATCCGGCCCCCGTCCACCGGGCTTGGCGGCCATGTCGATACCCATCTTCTTGAGGGCAGGCAGGCGGGTTCCGGCCATCCAGAACAGCATGACGAGAGTCCACAGCACAAGAACAGTGGCGGGAACAAGCAGGGCGGTATTCATATCGCGATACTCCGCAGGGACAAGGTCGCCCTGAGTGCGTCAAAGGCGATAGATTGTCAATTGCAACCGAATTAACCGTTGCCAGAGCCGGTTTACCGCGAAAAGCTGACGACATTGTCGGCCGAGAGGGGGCCGGTTTCGCTGCCGTCATAGAGGCTGGCCATCGGCTCGTCCTCGGCATCATATTGCAGCGTGTCGCCAAAGCCGTTGAACGCGGTGCGCATCGCTGCGCCATAGGCACCGATCATGCCGATTTCGATATAGTCACCGCTGGCAATGGTGTCAGGCAGCAGGAACGGCCCAGCCATATGGTCGAGATCATCGCAGGTTGGACCAAAAAAACTGAATGCCGTCAGCTCGCTACTGTCATTGCCCAGCGCCTTTACCGGGAAGCGCCAGCCGATATGCGCGGCATCGAAAAGCGCGCCATAGGCACCGTCATTGATGTAGAGTTCTTGGCCACGACGGCGTTCGACGCGCACGATCAGGCTGTTATATTCGGCGCACAGGGCTCGGCCTGGCTCGCACCACAATTCGGCAGAATAGCTGATCGGAAGGCTCTCGAAGGTGCGGTCGATAATCGCGAAATAGTCGCGCAGCGGCGGCGGTGTCATATCGGGATAGAGTGACGGAAAACCGCCACCGACATCAACAATGTCGACGGTAACCGAAGCATCGACAATCGCCGCGCGCACACGCTCCAGTGCCTGGACATAGGCATGCGGCGTCATGGCCTGACTGCCGACATGGAAACAGATGCCGAGTGTGTCGGCGACCTGCCGCGTCTCCTGTAGTAGCGGAGTAATTTCATCGCCCATAGCGCCGAATTTCGCGGCGAGGCTGAGTTCGGCATGCTCGGAAGAAACGCGGATGCGTACACACAGCGTCAGGTCATCGGCATCATCGGTTGCGGTGCGAATTTTGGCCAGCTCATCTTCGCCATCGAGCGCGAAAATGCGGACACCATGGGTGAAATAGGCCTCGCGGATCGCCTCGCGTGTCTTGACCGGATGCATGAAGCACAGCACCGCCTGTGGCAGTGTTGCCGCGACAATCCGGACCTCGGCAATCGAGGCGACATCATAATGGGTGATGCCGGCTTCCCAAAGATGCCGGAGCAGTTCCGGTGATGGATTGGCCTTCACCGCATAGAGCGATTTGCCTGGGAAATGCTCGACAAAATAGCGCGCGGCACGGTGCGCCGCATGCGGACGGTTGAGCGTGACGGGCTGGTCAGGCTGGAGCCTGTCGATCAGCGCTGTGGCGTCAGGAAAGCTGGACAACTCAAGGGACCCCCAAAAATCAGTAAAGACCAAACGCTGCCTTGCGGTTTGGAAGTCCCCTTGGGGCAGCGGAAGGGCGCTATATGACTGGCGCGCAAAAATGTAAAGGCCTAACGCATCCGGAAAGCGAAAGGTTGCACCGATGCGGAAATAATGTTGCGAGCCGGTAAGTTCTAGCTCAACCGATCGCGGAATGAGGTCCAGTCAAACTCTTTCACACAGCGCAGTTCATCGGTTCCGCTGTTCCATAACCAGATAGAGGGCAGAGCAACGCCGTTGAAAGTGGTGGTCTTGACCATCGAATAATGCGCTTGGTCGAGAAAGGCGAAACGCTGCGCCGGCTCTACTGGCACCGGCAGGCGATAATCACCGATGACATCGCCGGCGAGGCAGGATGGCCCGCCCAGTCGTACCGGCTCGCCATTGCGCTGTTCGTGCAGCATGGCTGGACGATAAGGTGCCTCAATCACATCGGGCATATGGCAGGTTGCTGAGATATCGGTGATGGCAACGGGCATGCCATTGTCAAACACGTCAAGTATTTCGCCGACCAATATCCCGGCATCCAGCGCAACAGCTTCGCCCGGCTCGAGGTAAACCTCGCATCCTGATGTCTCGCGCAAATCCTCAAGAAACGCCACCAGCTCTTCGCGGTCATAATCATCGCGGGTGATATGATGGCCACCCCCAAGGTTGAGCCATTTCAGCTGGTCAACATGATCGGCGATATAGGGCACAATCGCTTCCCATGTCTCATAGAGCGGCTCAAAATTCTGCTCGCACAACGTGTGGAAATGCAGGCCGTCTATCGTTTCAAAATGGGCTTCATTGAGTTGATCGATTGGGAAACCAAGGCGACTATGCGGACTGCAAGGGTCATATTTGGCGACTTCACCCAGGGCCAGCATGGGGTTGATGCGGAGGCCGATATCAAACTGCTCACCACCATCGCGCAGGCCACGGATCAAGGCGCTATGTGTGGCGATCTGGCCGGGTGTGTTGAAGATGACATGATCGGATATCGCTGCAATTTCTGGCAGTTCCGCCGCTTTATAGGCGGGCGAATAGGTAGCAATTTCGCCCTCATATTTGTCATAGCCGAGCCGGGCTTCCCAAAGACCCGATGCGCAGACCCCATCGAGATATTCAGCGATCAGCGGTGCAACCTCCCACATGGAGAAGGCTTTCAGGGCCGAAAGGATATGCGCACCGGAGCGGTGTTTGGTATCTGCCAGTATCTCCAGATTGGCGCGCAGCTTCGCCTCATCAATCACAAATGCAGGGGAAGGCACGCGGTTCAGGTCAAAATGGGCAAAGGCGCCCGGGTCTCCGGCTTTGGTTTGCATCTGAGATTTTCCTTCCCGTTCGCCTCGAGCGAAGTCGAGAGGCTATCGCCGTGACTGTCTGTGTCTCGACTTCGCTCGACACGAACGGGGGAGGTGTGTCAAGCGGTGCTGGAGAATATCGCCTCGGTTTATTGTCATTGCGAGGAGCGAAGCGACGCGGCAATCCAGGGCAGCTGCGTTCGGCTCTGGATTGCTTCGCTGCGCTCGCAATGACGCTTTATAACCTATTGCAACATTATAACCTATTGCGACAAATCAGTTCGTAATTGCAACGTAATTATCGACTAAGCATTATCAATGTTTCATAGGAACGATGAAGGGATGCAAAAGGCGGCAAGGTGAATAAAGCGCAGACCATCGACCAAGTGATACCGCAGGACAGCGCCTTGCTGTCCGGTACCCGCCTGTACCTGCTCGCCTTTGCCAGTGCGATTGTTACCGCCAATGCCTATTATATCCACCCCATTGTCGCGATGGTGGCCGAGGATTTCGGCGTCGGAAAAGCGCTGATCGGCGCGGTGCCGGCGCTTAACCAGATCGCGCTGGCGGTGGGTATCTTCTTCCTCCTGCCTCTGGGCGACAGGCTCGGCAACGCCAAGCTGGCGGGATGGTTTTCCGCGGCGCAATTTGTCTCAGTGGTGATCATGGCGCTGGCGGGCAATTTTGTGTTGTTTGTCATCGGGTCAATGCTGCTCGGTCTGTTCACCATCACACCCTATCTGGTCCCCGCCTATGTCTCCAAGCGCACCGATCCGGCGAAAATGGGCCACGCGATGGCGGTGCTCACCACCGGCATCATCCTCGGCATATTGGGCGCGCGCCTCGGCGCAGGGCTGGTGGGCGAGTATTTTGGCTGGCGCAATGTCTATTATATCGCGGCGGTCCTCATGCTGATTTTCTCGGTGCTGTTGCCGATGATCATGCGCCAGCCGCGATCCGACAGCGTGGCGACCACCGATATCTCCTATGGCGCGCTGCTGGCCTCGACCCTGCCCATGGCGTGGCAGTATAAGCACGTGCTGCTTTCGGGCGCGATACAGGGGCTCAATTTCGGCATTTTCCTGGCGCTATGGATGGGCATTGGCCTGCATTTGCCGACCATTGGCTATGGCTCGGATGTCGTCGGCTATCTCACCGCCATTGCCATCGTCAATCTGTTCAGCACCCCGATGCTCGGCCGCTGGAGTGACCGCGTCGGCGCCACCCGCGCGCGGATGATGATGGCGATGATCCAGATGGTCGGGATTATGCTGCTGTTCTTTTCCGGCGGGAGTATCTGGCTGCTGATCGTGCCGATCCTGATCTTGAATATTGTCGGCCCGGTAATCGATGTCGCAGGACGTGCCTCTTTCCTCACCGAGACACCGGAAATCCGCACGCGGCTGATGACGATCTATATCATGCTGATGTTTATCGGCGGCGGCCTGGCGAGCTGGGCCGGGACTGCGGTCTATGCTGCGGCGGGGTGGTTTGGGACATCACTGCTGGTGCTGATGATGTCGGTGCTGGTGTTGGGGTTGTCGTGGTTGGGAACGCGCCAGTCAGTTAAGAAAATCTAAGGTATCCCGGTTTTTCGTCATTGCGAGGAGCGAAGCGACGCGGCAATCCAGAACATAGCAAGACGCCCTGGATTGCTTCGCTGCGCTCGCAATGACGGAAACTTGCAAATCTAAAACGCCAACGGACCATCCAGTTCCTTTACCTGCCATGGCAGACCATGCCGGTTAAGCATATCCATAAACGGATCAGGGTCCATCTGCTCCATGTTGAACACGCCTTCCCCTGCCCACACGCCATCAAGGATCAACGCCGCGCCGATCATCGCCGGGACGCCGGTGGTGTAGCTTACAGCCTGATTGCCGGTTTCGGCATAGGCCGCCTCATGGTCGCAGATATTGTTGATGTAATAGGTCTTTTCCGAACCATCTTTGGCGATGCCGGTAGCGATATCGCCGATATTGGTCTTGCCCTTGGTGGTTTCGCCGAGGGAAGCGGGCTCGGGCAGCACCGCTTTCAGGAATTGCAGCGGGATGATCTCCTTGCCCTCATACAGCACTGGATCAATCCGCGTCATGCCGACATTTTGCAGCACTTCCAGATGCGTCAGATAGGCATCGCCGAATGTCATCCAGAAGCGGATGCGCTGTATCTCGGGGATATGCGTTTTCAGGCTCTCAATCTCCTCATGATACATGAGGTACATATTCTTCTCGCCCACACCCTCGAAAGTGAAGCTCTGCTTATGGCTGAGCGCCGGAGTTTCCACCCATTCGCCCTTTTCCCAATGGCGCGCAGGCGCAGTGACTTCACGGATATTGATTTCCGGGTTGAAATTGGTGGCGAAATGCTGGCCATGATCGCCGCCATTGCAGTCGAGAATATCGAGCGTATCGATGCGGTCGAGATAATGCTTCTTGAGATACGCCGCGAAAACGCTGGTGACGCCGGGGTCAAAACCCGAGCCGAGCAGCGCCATAACCCCCGCCTGTTTGAAGCGCTCATGATAGGCCCATTGCCAATGATATTCGAACTTGGCCTCGTCGCGCGGCTCATAATTGGCGGTGTCCATATAGTGGACTTTCGTTTCCAGACAGGCATCCATGATCGCCAGATCCTGATAGGGCAGGGCGAGGTTGCAGACGAGATCAGGCTTGACCTGATTGATCAGCGCCACCGTTGCGGGCACATCATCGGCATTCAGCGCATGTGTCTCTATGGTCACGCCGGTGCGCTCCTTGACCGATTGGGCAATCACCTCGCATTTGCTGACCGTGCGGCTTGCGAGGATGATATGCGCGAAGGTATCGCGGCCCGCCGCCTGTAGCTGCGCCATCTTGTGCACCGCGACCGATCCGACACCGCCGGCACCGATAACCAATATCCTGCCCAAATCCCTGCTCCTCAGATTTTGATGATGGAAAGCTGTTTGCGGCCACCATATAGAGACAAGCCATGACTGCACCAAGTCCCTTGATCCACCCTGATCGCGCGCCGTCTGCCGAGGGTGTCGCGCGCGCTGCGGAGAAGGTCGCGGCGATCCTGCCGCCGACGCCATTGCTGCCGCTGGAGATCGACGGTACGACCATCTGGTGCAAGGCGGAATGCCTGCAGCCGATTGGCGCATTCAAGATCCGTGGCGGGTGGCACCGGCTGACCGATCTGACCGAGGAACAGCGCGACAAAGGTGTGGTTGCCTTTTCCAGTGGCAACCATGCCCAGGGCGTGGCCTGGGCGGCACAGAGGCTGGGCATTGCCGCGACCATCATCATGCCCTCCAATGCCCCGGCGGCAAAGATGCGCGCGACCAAGGCGATGGGTGCCGGCGTTATCACCTATGACCGCATGACCGGATCGCGCGAGGCCATGGCCGCCGACATCGCCGCCGATACCGGAGCTACCATCGTGCCCAGCTTCGATGATCCGTGGATTATCGAAGGGCAGGGCAGTTGTGGCGCGGAGATATGCGAGCAGATTATCGCCCGCACCGGCGAAGCGCCCGATCAGCTTGTCGCCTGTTGCGGTGGTGGCGGGCTGGCAGCGGGCAGTGCGTTGGTCAATCCCGACGCGGCGATTACCGTGGTCGAACCCCAGGGCTGGGACGATATGCGCCGCTCGCTCGAACAAGGCGAGATCGTGCCGGTGGGCGACAATCCGCCGCCGACGCGCTGCGATGCTCTGCAAACGCTGCGGGTATCGCCGCTGACCTTCGGGGTGCTGCACGACCGCAATGCCAGCGGCATCGCGGTAAACGAAGCCGAGGTTGAGGATGCGATGCGCGTCGCCTTTGACCGGCTGCAGCTGGTGCTCGAACCGGGCGGCGCGGTGGCGCTGGCGGCGGTGCTGGCGGGCAAGGTACCGCTTACCGACCGGACCGCGGTCACACTCTCTGGCGGCAATGTCGATCCCGCTGTCTATGCTGGCATATTGGCGCGTGGCGCGTGAATGAGAAATGCGCCCTGACGCTGCTGCTCGAGCAGGTGGCCAGGGGCGATCAGGCAGCGCTGCCACAGCTATACCAGCGCACATCGGCCAAGCTGTTCGGCATCTGCCTGATGATCTGTCGCGACCGGATGATTGCAGAGGATGTGCTACAGAACAGCTATGTCAAAATCTGGCACAAAGCGCGCTATTTCGATCCGGGCAAGGCAAAGCCGATCAGCTGGATGGCGGCAATTGCCCGCAACAGCGCGATCGATGTAGTGCGCAAGCACAGCCGCCTGGCGGAGCGCGAGGAACTGCAGGAAGAGATGGTGATCGATAATCTGGTTACGGAGTTGGAGCGCGATGATGATGCGCGCCATGTCAAACTGTGTCTCGACAGGCTGGAATCGGATCGTGCTCTGGCCATCCGCAGCGCCTTTTACGAAGGGCTGAGCTACAGCCAGGTTGCACAGCGGATGGACGTGCCGCTAGGAACGATGAAAAGCTGGATAAGGCGGGCCATGGCGCAATTGCGACGCTGCCTGGATGGTGTGAAGACATGACGATCAGTGGCAAGGACAAGGATGTTCTGGCGGGGGAGCTGGCACTGGGGGTGCTCGAGGGGCAGGAGCGCGCCGATGCGTTGCGCAAACTCCTTTCCGATCCCGATTTTGCCGAACGCGTCGAGCATTGGCGCCAGGATCTGGGCGGGCTTTATGATGCACTGCCCGAGGTCGAGCCATCGCCGCATGTATGGCAGAATATCGCGCAGGAGATTTCTGGTGCCGGAGCAGTGGAAACTCTGCCGCCACAGACCGATGGTGCAGTGGCCTTTTGGCGGCGCAGCGCCATTGTCTCCGGCGCGGTCGCAGCGGCACTGATGGTGGCGCTTGTGCTGCCGCGCGGCGAGGCACCATCGCCGCAACTGGCGCAGGGCAGTGATACGCAACAGCAGCAATATGCCTTTGCCCGGTTCGACAGCAATATCGAAGGTCTGATACTGGCAGCGCGCTTCGACAATGCGGCGGCGAAGCTGCGGGTGCGCGTCGAGGGCATGCCCGATACCGAAACTGTGCCAGTGTTATGGGTGGTCGGCGCCGGGGGCGAGGTGCGACCGCTGGGCATTGTCAACCGCAGCGGCGAGACGGTGCTGGCGGTGGCGGACGGGCCACGCGGACTGATCCGTGATGGCGCACAATTCTCGGTGTCGATGGAGCCTGAAAGCGATACGCCGCACACACAGCCGACCTCCGATTTTGTTGCGCAGGGCACCATCACCACCATCTGATCCAAAAAAATTTCTCCCATAGTGCATCCGTTTGGCGATGCGCGCCGTAACTGCTGGCGCATCACCCCCCGATGCGTTTCTTTTGGGAGATACTCATGACCAATATTGCCACCCGTTTCCTCGTCCTTGCCAGCGCCGCACTGGTTGCGGGCACCGCCATCCCGGCCCATGCCGGCAGTCATCAGCGCGGCCAGACCATTGTCCAGAAGGCGGCCAGCCTCGATGATTTCTCGACGCTGGTGACTGCGGTCAAGGCTGCCGACCTGGTGGACACGCTGTCGAGCAAGGGGCCGTTCACCGTGTTTGCGCCGAACAATGCCGCCTTTGCCAAGCTTCCCGACGGCACCGTCGCCACGCTGGTCAAGCCTGAGAACAAGGCGCTACTGCAGAAAATCCTGACCTATCATGTGGTCGCAGGCCGGGTCACTGGAGAGGATATTCTCGCTTCGATCCAGACTGGTGGCGGTCGGGCCACACTAAAAACCGTTGAAGGTGGTAATCTGACCGCATCGCTGGACTCACATGGTGCGATCATCCTGACCGACGAAAAGGGCGGGCAGTCCAGGGTCAAAGCAGCTGACATCAGCCAGTCCAATGGCGTCATTCATGTCATCGACACGGTTGTTATGCCGTCCTGACCGCATAGCAAGAACCTGTCGGAAGCGGCGCCGCATGGTCTGCGGCGCCGTTTTTGTGCGCGGGCGGAGCAATGCCTTTCCGTTACAAATCCGCAATTTTACTGTCACCGGCGAGTCATCGCCTGCCCCTAGGGCAACCGGATAGCCAGCCGGGGGATATGTGATGGCACTGAAGCTGAAAAATACCAAAATCCGCGACGCAGTGCAGCTGCATGGGTCGGAAGGCAAACAGGGTTTGCTGGAGAAGGCCTTCTCCTTCGCCTTTCGCGGTCTTGTCTATGCGCAGATCTGGGAAGACCCGGTGGTCGATATGGAGGCATTGCAGATCACGCCCGAGACCCGGATGATCACCATCGCCAGTGGTGGCTGCAATGCCATGTCCTATCTGGTGGATGATCCGGCGGAAATTATCGCGGTCGATCTCAATACCGCGCATATTGCCTATAACCGGCTCAAGGTTGCGGCGATCAAGCATCTGCCCAATCACAATAGCCTGTACCGCTTTTTCGGCCTTGCCAATCGCAAGGAGAATATCACCGCCTATAAACAATATCTCGCGCCGCATCTCGACGATATGACGCGCAGCTATTGGGAAGGGCGGGACCTGATCGGTCGCAAGCGGATATCGGGTTTCAAGAAAGGCATTTACCGCACCGGACTGCTGGGCAATTTTATCGGCCTCGCGCATCTGCTCGCCAAGCTTTACAAGATCGATCTGAGCGCCTTGCTGCGGGCTGAGAGCATCGAAGAACAGCGTCAGATTTTCGAGGAAAAGCTGGCCCCGGTGTTCGACAAGAAATTCATCCGCTGGCTCACTGACCAGCCGGCATCGCTCTTTGGCCTTGGTATCCCGCCAGCGCAGTTCGAGGCGCTGGCAGGTGATGACAAAATGGCCAATGTGCTGCGCAAGCGTCTGGAAAAGCTGGCCTGTGAATTTGAAATCAAGGACAATTATTTTGCCTGGCAAGCCTTTGGCCGTGGCTATGGTCGCCAGGCCAATATCGCGCTGCCGCCCTATTTACAGCATGCAAATTACGAGCAGGTGCGCGACCGGGTCGACCGGGTCGACATCCGTCATGCCAATTTCATCGAACTGCTCGAGGCAGAGGATGCCGCTTCACTCGACCGCTATGTGCTGCTCGATGCACAGGACTGGATGAGTGATGCCGAGCTCAACCGGCTCTGGGGTCAGATCACCCGCACCGCACGGCCTGGCGCGCGGGTGCTGTTCCGAACCGCGGCAGAGCCCAGCCTGCTGCCGGGGCGGGTGACACCGGACATTCTCGACCGCTGGGACTATCGCGCTCAGGAATCGCATGATTACACCCGGCGCGACCGCTCCTCGATATATGGCGGCGTACATCTCTATATCCTGAAAAACTGACGTCATGCCGTCACCTGATGCCAGCGCGCATGCCGAGCAGATGGACGATATCTATGGCGGGATACAGCGGCACATCTATGATGTGACCCGCAAATATTATCTGCTCGGTCGTGACAGCCTGATTGCGGCATTACAACCGGGCGAGGGGCAGAATATCCTTGAAGTCGGATGCGGCACCGCGCGCAATTCCATCGTCGCGGCGCGGCAATTTCCCCAGGCCCGGTTCTTCGGTTTCGATATTTCCAGCGCGATGCTGGCGAGCGCGTCGAAATCGGTGGCGAAGGCGGGTCTGGACGAACGCATCGCCTTGACTCAGGGCGATGCCACGGATTTTCAACCACAGTCGGCCTTTGGCATTGCCAAGTTCGACCGGGTCTTCTGTTCCTACACGCTGTCGATGATCCCCGACTGGCAGGCGACGATCCGCAACAGCCTGTCCTTGCTCGCCGATGGCGGCGAATTGCTTATCGTCGATTTCGGTGACCAGCATGGTTGGCCGGGTTTCTTCCGCCGCATGCTCTATGGCTGGCTGGCCCGGTTCCAGGTGACGCCGCGCACTGAACTCGGCGATTTCTGCCAGCAACTGGCGGTGGACCATGGCGTGCAATGCAAAGTTCGCCAGCGCTATCGCGGTTATGCGATCATGATTACGATTACCAACACAGGGTTTGCTGGCGCTTAACGCACCATATTGCGCAGCGTTGCGATGTGGTCGGCTTCATCTGCCGGTTTGTCGCGCCTGATCCGTGAGATACGCGGAAAACGCATCGCCAGCCCCGATTTATGCCGTTTGCTGTCATGCACCGAGTCGAAAGCGACTTCCAGCACCAGCGTTTTCTCCACCTCGCGCACCGGGCCGAAACGGTTGACGGTGTTTTGCCGGACAAAGCGGTCGAGCCATTTCAGCTCATCATCGGTGAAGCCGGAATAGGCCTTGCCGACCGGATAAAGCTCGCCCTCCTCGGTCCAACAACCGAAAGTATAGTCGGAATAGAAGGATGAGCGCTTGCCCGATCCGCGCTGGGCATACATCATCACGCAATCGGCAATCAGTGGGTCACGCTTCCATTTATACCACAATCCGGTCTTGCGCCCCGGCACATACAGGCTGTCACGGCGCTTGAGCATCACGCCCTCGATAGCGGCATCGCGGGTGCCATCGCGCAGTTTCGACAGCTCGTCAAAGCTGACTACATCGACAAGTTGTGACAGATCGAAGCGCTCGGGATCATATTCAGCAATAATCGCTTCGAGCCGTGCCCGTCTCTCGGTCCATGGCAGATCGCGCAGATCCTCCCCGCCATCGATCAACAGGTCGTAAAGCCTCACAAAAGCTGGGGATTCGCGCAACATCCTGGTCGAGACCTTTTTGCGGTTGAGCCGTTGTTGCAGCGCGTTAAAACTGGCCGCACCGCCACCATGCATATCGCTGCCCTGATCCTTGCCGCGCACCATCAGCTCGCCATCGGCGACCCCGGCGCGGGTGACATTATCAGCGATATCGGGAAAAGCGCTGGTGATGTCATCACCGCCCCGGCTGAACAGCTTGACCTCATTGCCGGTGGAGACGATCTGCACCCTTATGCCGTCCCATTTCCACTCGGCGACATAGTCCGCCATGTCGACCGTCTCATCCTCCAGCGGATGCGCCAGCATAAATGGCCGGAAATAGGGTGTACCGCTGATATCGGGTTTATCGGCGCGGCCCTCGCCCCAGGCAAAGAGCGAGGCATAGGGTGGCGACAGTGCATGCCACAGCTCTTCCACTGCATCGGTCTCGACCGCAAAGGCTTGTGCAAAGGCGGTTTTGGCCAGCCGCGCCGAGACGCCGACGCGCATCGCCCCTGTGGCCAGCTTGATCAGCGCATAGCGGCCATTGGCATCGAGTCTGTCGAGCATAGTGGTGACCATGGCGGGGGCGTCTTTGCGTGACACTGTCATAAGCTGATCGACCGCTTCGCCGAGCGGCAGCAATGTCATGTCTGTCGCATCGCGTCTTTTGGCGCTATCGGGCCAGATCAGCGCGATGGTTTCGGCACTGTCACCGACATAATCGCGGCTGAGCTTGAGCAGCACCGGATCAACCCGCTGCTCTGCAGCCTCCCGCACCGCCGACATTTTGACATTCGGAAAGTCGAGATCTCCGGTGAGCGCTGCCAGTGCCCAGCCGCGATCGGGATCGGGCGTGGTGCGCAGATAACCGGCGATCAGCGCCAGCTTGCCATTGCGCGAGCGGGTGTAGACAAGCCTGTCGATAAGCTGTGCAAAAGTCTGCATCAGCCATCATCCGCTTCATCACGGCCCACCAGCGTCAGGGCTCGCGCCCGGATCTGGTGCAGGCCACACCAGTGCACCAGCGCATCCTCGCGGCCATGGGTGACCCAGACTTCGCGCGGATTGACCTCGCGGATGGTGCTGGTCAGCTCGTCCCAGTCGGCGTGATCGGATAGAATGATCGGCAGTTCGACATTCCGCTGCCGCGCGCGCTGACGGATGCGCATCCAGCCCGAGGCCATGGCGGTAATCGGGTCGGGCAGGCGGCGGCTCCAGCGATCATTGAGCGCGGAGGGCGGGGCAAGAATAATATGCCCGGTCATATCCGCCTTTTCTGTGCCCGCCACCGGGCGCAGATCGCCAAGGTCGACACCGAGTTCGCCATAGAGATTGCACATTTTCTCCAGTGCCCCGTGGAGATAGATCGGCCTGTCATAGCCGAGCAGCCGCAGCTCGGCGATGACCCGTTGTGCCTTGCCCAGCGCATAGGCGCCGATCAGCACCGAGCGCTTGGGCTGCGCATCGAGCAGGGCCAGTACCTTGGCCAGTTCCTCCTGTGTCGGCGGATGGCGAAACACCGGCAGCGCAAAGGTCGCCTCGGTGATGAACACATCGCAGGGCACTATCTCGAACGGGGCGCAGGTCGGGTCGGGTCGGCGCTTGTAATCGCCGGTGACCACCACCGTTTCCCCCTGATATTCCAGTCTGATCTGCGCCGACCCGAGCACATGGCCCGCCGGGTGATAGCTCACGGTTACGCCCCTGAGATCGAGGCTTTCACCATAGGCCATGGCATAGCCCTCATCGCCGGTGGCATAGCGCAAACCCATGATCGCCAGTGTTTCAGGTGTTGCGAAAACACGTTTGTGTCCGCCACGCGCATGATCGGCATGGCCATGGGTGACCAAAGCCGTATCGACCGCACGCATCGGGTCGATCCATGCATCGGCAGGTTTGACATAAATGCCGTAGGGATGCGGTTCGATCCAGTCGCTCTCCATGCAGCGAATGTGGCCGCTGGCCGCGTATAGTCAAGTTTGTTGACGTTGGTGATATATGTAAATAATACAGTCATGGGCAGGGTATGGAGGGAGTAGCGCCCGTGCTTATGACAATCTCGAAAAGGCTGCCGATGGTTGCGGCCTGTCTTTCACTCTTTCTGGCTGGAAACGCCGCTGCACAAAGTGAGGAACCGCCGGTCAGGGATGACGCCCCGGTGGAAGTCATGATCTTCGGCACCTATCATTTTGCCAATCCCGGCCAGGATGTGGTCAATATGGAGGTCGCCGATGTACGGACGCCAAAGCGCCAGGCGGAGCTGGAGCAGCTGGTCAAGGTGCTGGCCGAGTGGAAACCTGATCGCGTCCTTGTCGAAACACAGCGTCCTGCGCCCGGCTTTGAAGATGAAGGATATGAACAGTTCAGCAAGGCCATGCTTGCGGAAAACCGCAATGAAATCGTCCAGGTCGGCTATCGCCTTGCAGCAATGCTGGGGCATGAAGCGGTTTATGGTTTTGATGAACAGCCTTCCGAGGGAGAGCCCGATTACTTCCCGATGGGAAAAGTGATGGCCTATGCCCAAGCGAATGACATGGGCGATATCCTGCAGGGCATGGTTGCTCAGGTCTGGGAAAAAACGGCTAAACAACAGGCTGCACAGACAAAGCAGACAATCGCCGAAACACTGGTTGAGCATAATGATCCGCAGACAGTGCTGCCGATGCACAATGCGCTATATTATGGCCTGCTCGCATTTGGTGACGGTAATGATCAGCCAGGCGCAGAACTCAACGCCTATTGGTATATGCGCAATGCAAAGATGTTCGGGAAAATGCAGCTTATTGCCGAACCGGGGGAGCGGATTTTTGTCCTTGTCGGCAGTGGTCATGCCTATTGGCTGCGCCATTTTGTCGAGCAAACACCGGGCTATGTGCTGACAGATACCATGCCTTTTCTGCGGGCGGCGATAGATGGTGAACAAGCTGCAGAAGCTCCGGACATGGCGGAATAGGTTCCTGCTATTGCCATGATGGGGCCGGTCAGGCCGCCATTTTCAGTGCCAGCCGGTCCCATATCTCCACCAGACCCTGTGTCAGCTCGCGCATCATAGCCTCGTCATGCGCCGGTCCCGGGGTGAAGCGCAGCCTTTCGGTACCGCGCGGCACGGTGGGGAAATTGATCGGCTGCACATAGACGCCATATTCGGCCAGCAAAATGTCGCTGATCTGCTTGGCTTTGACCGGATCGCCGACCATCAGCGGTACGATATGGGTCGTTGATGGCATCACCGGCAGTCCGGCATCGGCAAGCATTGTTTTGAGCGTTTCCGCTGCGGCCATCTGCGCCTCGCGCTCCTCGCTCGAGGCCTTGAGGTGGCGCACACTGGCCAGCGCGCCGGCAACCAGTACCGGCGACAGGCTGGTGGTGAAGATAAAACCCGGCGCGTAGGATCGGATGACGTCGATAATCCGCGCATCAGCCGCGATATAGCCACCCATTACGCCAAAGGCCTTGCCCAGCGTGCCTTCGATAATGGTGATGCGTTCCGCCGCTTCGTCACGCTCGGAAATGCCACCGCCTCGTGGGCCGTACATCCCGACGGCATGGACCTCATCGATATAGGTGAGCGCATTATATTTGTCGGCGAGATCGCAGATGGCGTGGATCGGTGCGACATCGCCATCCATCGAATAGACGCTCTCAAAGGCAATAAGCTTGGGTGCATCGGGGTCGGCGGCGGCGAGCAGCCCTTCCAGATGCGCCATGTCATTATGGCAGAATACGTGCTTCTCGCATCCGGCGTTGCGGATGCCGGCGATCATGCTGGCATGGTTGAGCTCGTCGGAAAAAATGATGCAGCCCGGAAGGACTTTCGCCAGTGTCGAGAGTGTCGCATCATTGGAGACATAGCCCGAGGTAAAGAGCAGCGCCGCGTCCTTGTCATGCAAATCAGCCAGTTCGCGCTCCAGATCGACATGATAATGGGTGTTGCCGCCGATATTGCGGGTGCCGCCCGAGCCGGCGCCGACATCGTGCAGCGCTTCTTCCATCGCCTCGATTACCCTGGGGTGCTGCCCCATTGTGAGATAGTCGTTCGAGCACCAGACGGTGATCGGCTTGGGACCATTATGTCCGGCGAAACAGCGGGCATTGGGATAGGCACCCTTGTTGCGCAATATATCGATGAAAACCCGATAACGCCCCTCGCTGTGCAGCCGGTCAATGGCGCTGTCGAAAACCTGATCGTAATCCACGCAATCCTCACTCTGCTCTATGACTGCCTTGCGCCCATCGGCGCCGCCTAGCGCAAACGCCATCACTGTACCAGCGGGCCAGCCACTTGATTGAGCGCCGGGCCGGCTGTGACCGTGTAAACGCGGGACCCCGACTTTGGTTGCGATTATCCGTGTGAATAATGGCTTCATGCATCCGGCTTGTTCCGGACCACTATGTGAAACGCATTGATCGGTCCAACGGATTAATGCGTTTTCACTAAATGGATTTTTCACTTAATGCCATCCCGAACGACTGCATTTTGCTGTGCGTTCAAAGAGTCTCGAACGCTGCGAAACCCATTTGGGATAGCTGGGAGTGATAGGGAATCAGTGCATCGCTTTCCGCAGTCGTGACGAAGATATTACCCTTTGACTCCTGTGGCCATTCGCGCTCGCCAGAGAGATAGGCAATGCGGCGAGCAATCCCGTCGGCACCATCTATCAGCACGATCCCTTGTGGTAGCAGTGATGTCAGTTCGGTGCGCAGCAGCGGGAAATGGGTGCAGGCCAGCACGATTATGTCGAGCTGATTGCCACCAGGTTGTTGCCGCAATCCGTTCAGCGCGGCTTCAAGGACCTGCATGTCAACCGGCTCACCGCGCAGCTTGGCCTCTGCCTCGTCTACCAGATCGGGGGCGCCATGGCGCAACAGCCGGGTGTCCGGCCCGTGGGCATCGTGCAACCGGTCGACATAGGGCTGACGGATCGTCGCCTGGGTGCCGAGCACGCCGATTACCTTGCTTTGCGTCATGAGCGCTGCCGGTTTAATCGCCGGAACGGTACCGACCACCGGAGTGCTCAGCGCCGAGCGGACATGTTCCAGTGCCACGGTCGATGCAGTGTTGCAGGCGATGGTGACGGTCTGCGGCGCATAGCGTTCGACCAGCCGCCCCAGTATTGCCGGCACACGTGCGGCTATCTCCGTCTCGCTGCGCGTCCCATAGGGAAAACCGGCGAAATCGGCGGCATAGACTATTGGTGCTGTCGGCAGCAGCGCACGCAGGCTGTGATATATGGAAAGCCCGCCAATGCCGGAATCGAGCAGCAGCAGCGGCTGATCATGTGTTGCCATGGCCAGCCTCTAGCATGTGGGTCGCAGTGATCAACTGTGCCGGAGAAATTTCACCGGCACCGCCTCTGTCTCGTCATCGCCCTTGCCCGGCACCATGGCCTCGCCTAGTCCTAAGGCAGGATCCGGCACGACGCCATGACGAAAGGGCCGTTTTTCATGTTCGACAATAGCAGCATCTGGCTCGGCCTTCTGCTCGGTTATGCGCTGGGATCGATTCCCTTCGGCCTTGTGCTGACCCGCCTGACCGGCGCTGGCGATCTGCGCGCCATCGGCTCGGGCAATATCGGTGCAACCAATGTCCTGCGCACCGGGCGCAAGGGACTGGCGGCGGCGACGCTGCTGCTCGACCTGGCCAAGGGTGCAGTGCCGGTGCTGGTTGCACAGGCGCTTTGGCCCGGCACCAATGGTGCGCTTGCCGCCGGGGCAGGGGCATTTCTTGGCCATCTCTATCCGCTATGGCTCGGTTTCAGGGGCGGTAAGGGCGTGGCGACGTTGATGGGCGTCTGTCTCGGCCTGGTCTGGTCCATCGGTGCGATTTACGCTCTGGTATGGCTTGGGACACTCGCGGTTACCCGCTACTCCTCGCTCTCGGGGATGCTCGCAGCGATCATTGCGCCGGTTTCGGCGATATTTTTCGCCTTGCCTAATATCGCCATGCTGCTGGCCGGATGCGCTGCTCTGGTGCTGTGGCGGCATCGTGACAACATCGCCAGGCTGACACGCGGCGAAGAGCCCAAGGTCGGTCAGGGCAAAAAGGCATAATCCCGTTATGGCGCGCGACCGGAAAGATCTTGTTGCTGCGCTGCAACTCGCCCGGTCGCGTAATGTGGGACCGGTAGCTTATCACCATCTGGTCAACCGTTTTGGCAGTGCCGCTGGGGCGTTGCAGGCCTTGCCCGACCTAGCCGCGCGCAGTGGCAAGAGCCGCGTCACCATCGCCCGCGAACAGGATATGCTGCGCGAGATTGATGCGGTAGAGCGATTTGGTGCCCGCCATGTGCTCAGCGATGATAGGGATTATCCGCTGCTGCTGCGGCATATGGACAGCCCGCCACCGGTGCTGATCGTCGCTGGCGATACCGCGCTGGCGGCGCAGCCGACGCTGGCGATGGTAGGCGCACGCAACAGTTCGGCAGCGGCGCGCAAGCTGGCATTTCAGCTGGCGCGTGGTCTGGCGCAGCAGGGCGTGGTCACCGTTTCCGGCCTGGCGCGCGGCATTGATACCCAGGCGCATCAAGGCGCGATTGGCGGCAGTGATGACAGCACAGCAAACACGGTGGCGGTCATCGCTTCGGGCATAGATCTGGAATATCCCCCCGAAAATGCTGACTTGCAGCGCGATATTGCGGCACGCGGTCTGTTGATCACCGAATATCCGCCAGGCACCGAACCGCTGGCGCGAAACTTTCCGTTTCGCAACCGAATCATTGCCGGGCTATCCTGTGCAACACTGGTGGTTGAGGCAGCGCCGCGTTCGGGTTCGCTGATTACCGCCAGGCTGGCCAATGAGCAGGGACGCGAAGTGCTGGCCATTCCCGGCTCGCCGCTCGATGCGCGTTCCGAAGGCTGTAACGGCCTGATCCGCGACGGCGCGACGCTGGTACGCAATGTCGAGGATATCGTGGAGGCACTGGCCAATATCGGCGAAATCACACCACGGCCGCCACAGGACAATGGGCACGGACCGGTTCAGTCCCGTCTGCTCGAAACACCCTCGGCAGAGCCTGTTGCTCAGTCCGGACCGGTCATGGCTGCGGATATCACCGCATCGGACCATGACCGGATTTCCGCCCATCTCAGCTTTGCACCGATCACCCCGGACGACCTTGCCATATTGAGCGATATGCCCGTCGAGCAAGTGCAAGCGGTGCTGGTGGAACTGGAGATTGGCGGCCAGCTGACCCGGCTTGCCGGTGGCAAGGTGCAACGCGCAGAAGCCTCCTGAGCGACACAGCTTTTACCACGAAAAGCTGGACGGCACTGGACAAAAGCGATAACCGCGCCCACCTAACTGCTCACAGCGTAACGACTTTGAAAGGCCGGACCCCCTAATGCAGCTCGTCATTGTCGAATCTCCCGCCAAGGCCAAAACCATCGAAAAATATCTCGGCGGAGACTTTCGCGTGCTCGCCTCTTATGGCCATGTCCGCGACCTGCCGCCCAAGGACGGTTCGGTAGATCCGGATAATGGTTTTGCCATGACCTGGCAGAATTATGGTGACAAGACCAAGCAGCTCAAAGCGATCACCGATCTGGCGAAACAGTCGGATCGCGTGGTGCTGGCGACCGACCCTGATCGCGAGGGTGAGGCGATCAGCTGGCATGTGCTCGAAGTGCTGAAAAAGCGCAAGGCGCTACCGTCAAAGGTCGATCGGGTCACTTTCAACGCCATCACCAAAAAGGCTGTGCTGGATGCCATGGCCAGGCCGCGTGGTCTCGATGACGACCTGATCGACGCTTATCGTGCGCGCCGTGCGCTCGATTATCTGGTCGGCTTCACCCTTTCACCTGTGCTGTGGCGCAAGCTGCCGGGCGCCAAGTCCGCCGGACGGGTGCAGTCGGTGGCCCTGCGGCTCGTCGTCACTCGTGAGCGCGAGATCGAAGCTTTTGTAGCGCAGGAATATTGGTCGGTCACCGCCGAGCTGGAACAGGGGGGACAGCGCTTCACCGGACGTCTGGTGCAGCTCAATGGCGAAAAAGTCGAGAAGCTGTCTATTGGCGACAAGGGCGCGGCCGAGGCGGCTAAGAAGATCGTTGAAGACAGCACTTTCCGCGTCGAGACTGTCGAAACCAAGCCGATGCGGCGCAACCCGCCGCCGCCTTTCACCACATCGACGCTGCAGCAGGAGGCCGCCCGCAAGCTCGGTTTTGCCGCCAGCCACACAATGCGCATTGCCCAGCGTCTCTATGAGGATGGCGCGATCACTTATATGCGGACCGACGGGGTGCAGATGGACGAGAGCGCCATCGCTGCTGCACGCAACGCTATTTCCAGCCGCTATTCGGGCGGTTATCTACCGGAAAAACCGCGCCATTACAGCAGCAAGGCCAAGAATGCCCAAGAAGCGCATGAGGCGATCCGGCCGACCGATTTCAGCCGTGCCAAGGCCGGCAGTGGCGATCATGCCAGGCTCTATGAACTGATCTACAAGCGCGCCCTGGCGAGCCAGATGGCATCGGCTTCGCTGGAACGGACCACGGTATCGCTGCTCGACGGCACCGGCCAGCATGGCCTGCGCGTCACCGGGCAGGTGGTCAAATTCCCGGGATTCCTGACTCTGTATGAGGAAGGCTCGGACGATAGTCGCGATGAGGAGGAAGGCATCCTTCCGCCGATGCACAAGGGCGACTGCCCGACCTGCCACAAGGTCGACACCACCCAGCATTTCACCCAGCCTCCGCCGCGCTATAGCGAGGCGAGCCTGGTCAAGACGCTGGAGGAAAAGGGCATTGGCCGTCCATCGACCTACGCCTCTATCCTCCAGGTGCTGAAGGACCGTGGCTATGTCCGGGTTGAGAAGAACCGCTTCTTCGCCGAGGAAAGCGGGCGATTGCTGGTTAGTTTCCTTGAGCGCTTTTTTACCCGTTATGTCGAATATGACTTCACCGCCGATCTGGAAGAACAGCTTGATGATGTCAGCGGCGGCCGCGAAGACTGGCAGCAGCTGCTGAGCGCCTTCTGGCGCGACTTCAAGCCCAAGACCGAAGAGGTCATGGAACAGAAGCCGTCGGACATCACCAAGGAACTCGATGCCTTTCTGGAACCCTATCTGTTCCCGAAAAAGGAAGATGGCAGTGATCCACGCGCATGCCCCGCCTGTGCCGATGGCAAACTGGCGCTGCGCGGCGGTCGCTATGGTGCCTTTGTCGCCTGTTCCAACTATCCCGAGTGTAAATATACCCGCCGCTTCGCTCAGCCGGGCGGTGCCAATGATGGCGAAGACCAGGGTGACCAGCTGCTGGGACAGGATCCGGAAACAGGCAAGGATGTCAGCCTGAAAACCGGACGGTTTGGTCCCTATATCGAATGTGCAGCCGATGAGGGCGAAAAACCGAAACGCGCCTCACTGCCCAAGGATTTGCCGCGCGCCGATGTCGATCTCGACTGGGCGCTCAAGCTGCTGTCGTTGCCACGTGTGCTTGGGGGTCATCCTGAAACCGGAAAGGAAATCTCTGCCAGCATAGGACGTTACGGGCCATATCTGGTCCATGATGGAAAATATGCAAAACTGCAATCCACCGCCGAGGTGTTCGAGACCGGAATGAATGCGGCGGTGGTGAAGCTGGCTGAAGCGGCAAAACGTCCAGGCCGAGGCCGGACGGCACAGGAGCCGCTCAAGGTGCTCGGCAAGAACCCCGAGACTGAGGCGGATATCAAACTGATGGATGGCCGCTACGGTCCCTATGTCACCGATGGCACGACCAATGCGACCATTCCGCGCGACAAGGACAAGGATACGATCACGTTGGATGAGGCGCTGACGCTGATTGCCGAACGCGCTGCCAAAGGTCCGGCAAAGAAGCGCAAAAAAGCTCCGGCTAAGAAAAAGACGACAGCAAGGAAGAAGCCGGCAGCCAAGAAAAAGGCTGCGGCGAAAAGCGGGAAATAGCCTCTCTCAATCCGTGCGCCCTGAGCCTGTCGGAGTCGCAGATAGTGCGCCGCACCAACGGCCGTTCTCCACCTTGAAAGCAAGTACAGGGCTTCGACAAGCTCAGCCCGAACGGCTCAAAGCGAAATCTACCGGCCCCATTCGAGACCGATCTCGCTATAGATATCGCGGGTATCGCGCCAGTTCGGATCGACCTTGACGTGCAGATAGAGATGTACGGGGGCACCGATCAGGCCGGCCAGTTCCTCGCGCGCCCTGGCGCCGATTTCCTTGATCCGGCTTCCTCCCTTACCGAGGATAATGGCCTTTTGCGTCTCGCGCTCGACAAGTATCTGCTGGTGGATCTCCAGCGAGCCGTCTTTGCGCTCGTCATATTTCTCGGTCATCACCACGCTGGCATAGGGCAGCTCGGCGTGCAGCTGATGGTAAAGCTGTTCGCGGGTGACTTCGGCGGCAAAAAGCCGCTGGCTGACATCGCTGACCTGATCCTCGGGATAATGCCACGGGCCTTCGGGTAGAGTCCTTGCCAGCCAGTCGCGTAGTGGATCGATCCCTTCACCGTTCAGCGCATTGGTGAAGAAGGTCTCATCGGCACCAATCTCCACCGACATTTCCTGCGCCAGCGTCAGCAGTTTCGCCTTGTCGGCGCGGTCGACCTTGTTGAGGATCAGTGCCACCGGACCCTTATGGCCTTCGAGAAAGTCGAGAATCTGTTCATCTGGATGGTGCTTTTTGCGTGCGGCATCACGCATCACCAGTACCACATCGGCACCATCGAGGCTGTCGCGTGCGGCGGCGACCATGGCCCGGTCCATCCGGTCGCGGCCCTCGAAAATCCCCGGTGTATCCAGGATAAGCGCCTGTGTAGCGCCGAGGAGCGCTATTCCGGTCATCCGGGTGCGGGTGGTCTGCGCCTTGGCGCTGGTGATCGCGACCTTCTGGCCGACCAGCTGGTTGACCAGGGTCGATTTGCCGGCATTGGGCGCACCGATCAGGGCGACAGTGCCGCAGCGTGTGGGCATGATCTCGCTCATGTATATTGTTCCAGAAAGGCCTGGGCTGCGGCGGTCTCTGCATCCTGCTTGCTGCGTCCGGTGGCGGTTATTGAGCCGACGGCGTGGATGCTGACTTCGACGGTGAACTGCAGAGCATGGTCGGGGCCGCTGCGATCGAGCAGGGCATAGCTCGGGGTGGCACGGCGATGCGCCGCCGCCCATTCCTGCAACAGCGATTTGGGATGCTTGTCGGGGGCATCGGCCTTGTCCATGCGCGGCTGCCAATACTGCATGACGAAGCTTTGTGTGGCCTCGATACCGTGATCGAGATAAAGTGCCCCGATCAGTGCCTCCATGACGTCACCCAATATATTGTCGCTGTCACGGCCACCATCATCCCGCGCCTGCTTGCCGAGGATGATATACGGCGCCAGGCCAAGGCCACGTGCGACTTCGGCACAGCTTGCACGCGATACCAGGCGGTTCAACCGCGTCGACAATTGGCCTTCGGGCTCCTCTGGGAACTGGCGATATAATGCATCCGCAATGATGACGCCGAGCACCCGGTCGCCAAGAAATTCCAGCCGTTGATAATCGGCGGTCTTTGCCGCGCTGCCATGGGTAAAGGCGGTAGTATAGAGTCGGTTATCGCCGACCGGGGCCGGCAGCATGTCCTCGAGAAAAGCCAGCAGTGTCTGCTCGCTCAAAAGCCTTCTCCGATACGATCCCAGCGCGCGGCTGAGAACCATGTCCAGGGCAGCAGCCATGAAGCCGAGCCATCGGTCGAAAATACAGTGAAAGCAGCGCGGCCAACCAGATTTTCCTGCGGTACAAAGCCGATCCCCTGTCCGGCGATCTGCGGAAAGCGGCTGTCCTGGCTACGGTCGCGATTATCACCCATCAGGAACATATGTCCCTCGGGCACGGTATAGATATCGCTATTGTCAGGAAATCCAATATTCTGAAGATCAAGCACATCATAGCTACGACCATTTGGCAGGGTTTCGCGATAGCGCGGATAGCGGCATTGCAGGCTGCCATCGGCGGCAATCTCTTCGAATTGCTTGGTATAGCAGGGTGATTGGCCATTGGCCGCAATCATGTTCGGAGTCACCGGAATGACGAAATCGACCAGTCGGCTACGCGGTACGGGAGTGCCATTGAGCACAATCCCGCCATTGACGATCTGTACCGTATCGCCGGGCAGGCCGATGACCCGCTTGATATAATCCTCTTCGTTACTGGGCGGTGCCTTGAAAACCACCACATCGCCGCGCTCTGGCTGGCTGGCAAATATCCGCCCCGGGATAAGTGGCAGCGAAAAGGGGAGGCTGTATTTGCTATAGCCGTAGGACCATTTGCTGACGAAGAGATAATCGCCGATCAGCAGCCGCGGCTGCATCGATTCCGACGGGATATTGAATGGCGAGAAAATAAAACTGCGAAAGATCAGTATGACGATCAGCAATTTGGCGAGAAACTTGAGAAAATCGCCCCATTCTTCCTTGTTTTCATCAGCCGCATTGTCGGTCGCTTCTGCGGTTTTGACGCTATTGTCGGTCATTTATCGGCCCTTGTTGACTTTGTGGACGCTTTGGCGGCATGGCTCGGCAAGGTCAAGCGGTGTCATGGCCATATAAGGCTTAGACAATGGCTGGCAGGAGGAAGCTATGACGGAATCATTTGCGGACTGGCTCGATAAAACCGCTTCGGACCCGCCGCGTATCGAGACGCTGTTCGCTGATAATCCCGACAGGCTTTCGCAGCTTTCCATCGCAGCCGATTGCGGTGATGCGACGCTCTATTTCGATTTCAGCAAAACCCATCTGACCGATGATATTATCGCCCGATTCGCGGCCAGGGCAGAAGATATCGGCATGGCACCGGCGCGTGACCAGCTATTGAGCGGCGATATCGTCAATCCCACCGAGCAGCGCGCTGCTGAACATAGCGCCGAACGCGGCACCGGTTCGCCCGAAGCGGTCGAACGCGCCTATGCCCTGCACCAGCGTGCCTATGCACTGGCCTCGGCGATTCAGGCTGGTGCTTTTGGGCCGATACGGCACCTCATTCACATCGGCATTGGCGGTTCGGCGCTGGGGCCGGAACTGCTGTGTGATGCGCTGGCGCGCGAGGAAGCACAATGCGATGTGCATATCGTCTCCAATGTCGATGGCGCGGCGCTGGCCGAGGCCATGGAGGCCTGCGATCCGGCGGCGACGATGATCGCCATTGCCTCGAAAACCTTCACCACAACCGAGACATTGCGCAATGCCGACAGCGCCGTCACCTGGCTGAAACAGCAGGGTATCGATGATCCCTATGGCCGCTGCATCGCGCTTACCGCATCGCCGGAAAAAGCCAGTGAATGGGGCATTGATGATGCCCGCATCCTGCCTTTTTCCGAAAGCGTTGGCGGTCGCTACTCCTTATGGTCGTCAATCGGTTTCCCGCTGATGCTGGCAGCGGGGCAGGAGGCGTTTGATGCACTGCTCGCCGGTGCTGCCGCCATGGATCAACATTTTCGTGATGCGCCATTTGCCAGGAATGCGCCGCTGCTAGCCGCCTGTGTCGATCAATATTATGCGCGCGGAGCAGGGGCGCAGACTCGCGCGGTGTTTGCCTATGACGAGCGGTTGCGGCTGCTGCCTGCCTATCTTCAGCAGTTGGAAATGGAGAGTAACGGCAAATCGGCGACACTGCATGGCGATACCGTGACCGCAGCAACTGCGCCAATCAGCTGGGGCGGGGTGGGTACCGATGCGCAACATGCGGTGTTCCAGCTCTTGCATCAGGGTAGCCACATCCTGCCTGTCGAATTTGTCGCCAGCGCCGAGCCGGGACATGATCTTGACCCTGAGCATCATGCAATCCTGCTGTCCAACTGCTTTGCCCAGGGCGCGGCGCTGATGCAGGGCAGGGCATCGGATGATCCGCATCGCCATTATGACGGCGACCGCCCCTCCACAACCATTTTACTCGACGATGTTTCACCCGCTGCTATAGGAGCGCTTATCGCCTTTTATGAACATCGCGTTTTCGCCAACGCAGTGTTTTTCGGCATCAATCCCTTTGATCAGTTCGGTGTTGAATTGGGGAAAAGCATCGCCAAGTCCATTTCTGCACAGGGTGCCGGGGAGTTTGATCCATCGACACAGGCGCTGCTCGATCGCGTTGGATTGCGATAGCACGCAGCGGATAAAGGAACCCAGATTATGAGTGATTTCGACTATGATCTTTTCGTCATTGGCGCCGGCTCGGGCGGTGTCCGTGCCGCCCGCGTTTCGGCCTCTTTCGGTGCCAAAGTCGCTGTAGCCGAAGAGTATCGCGTCGGCGGCACCTGCGTCATTCGTGGCTGTGTACCCAAGAAGATGCTGGTCTACGGCTCGCATTTTTCCGAAGAGCTGGAAGATGGCAAAAATTTTGGCTGGACCTGGGATAATGCCAGGTTCGACTGGCACACATTGCGCGACCATGTGCTCAAGGATGTCGACCGGCTCAACAGCGCCTATACCGACACGCTGAACAATCATGATGTCGAGATCATACTCGAGCGCGCAGAGGTTGCCGGGCCAAATCAGGTTAAGCTGGCGGGCGGCAAGACTGTCACCGCCAAATATATCCTGATTGCCACCGGTGCCTGGCCGGTTGTTCCGGAATTTCCGGGCAGTGAACATATGTCTACATCGAACGAGATGTTCCATCTCGAGAAGCTGCCTGAAACCGTCATCATTTCAGGCGGTGGTTATATCGCCAATGAGTTTGCCGGTATTTTCAACGGGCTGGGCAGCGAGGTGTTCGTTGTCAATCGCTCCGATGTGATCCTGCGCGGCTATGATGAAAGTCTGCGCGATCGCCTGCTGCAGATCGGCATGAGCAAGGGCATCAACTATCGCTTCAACTGCACCTTCGACAAGATCGAGAAGCGCGAAGATGGCGCGCTCGATGTCTATATGGATGGCCGGGATCGCCCGGTCATTGCCGATGTCGTGCTTGCCGCTACCGGCCGCCGCCCGAAAATTGACGGGCTCGGTCTGGAAAATGCCGGAGTCGAGATTGATGACAAGGGCGCGATCAAGGTCGATGAATATAGTCGGACCAACGTCGAAAGCATCTACGCTGTGGGCGATGTTACCAACCGGGTGCAGTTGACGCCAGTCGCCATCCGCGAAGGCCAGGCCTTTGCCGAGACAGTGTTCAACAACAATCCCAAGACTGTCGATTATGGCTGTATTCCCTCGGCGGTGTTCTCGCAGCCACCCATTGCTTCGGTCGGCCTGACCGAAGGCGAAGCGCGCAACAAATATGGTAATATCCGGGTCTATTCCTCGGATTTCCGTGCTATGCGCAATGTTTTTGCCGACCGGCACGAGCGCAGCCTGTATAAGATGGTTGTCGAGCATCCAAGCGGCAAGATCCTCGGCCTGCACATGATCGGCCCGGATGCACCGGAGATTTTGCAGGCAGCCGCAGTGGCGGTGAAAGCCGGACTGACCAAGGATGATTTCGATGCCACCGTGGCGTTGCATCCGAGCATGGCGGAAGAGCTTGTATTGCTGAAGTAATACAGTATAACAGGTGGCGACAATTACAGGAAAGGATGTCGCCACCATGATCGAATTGCTGTTTGCCGCGATGATGCCGGCACAGGTTGCCGCGCAACAGCCGGAACTCGACCCGCGCAAGCCCGATATTGTCACCTTCGGTGCGTCAACCGAAGAAATGATGACACAGCTCGAAGGTCTGTGCACCGCTATCGAGCTACGGCAATTCGATCCGCCACGCATTCCACTGGCCAAGGAATCACACAGTCAGATTGACTGTCAGGGCTTCGATTTTCTTGGTCGCCCGCGTCTTGCTGAATTCGTCTTCGCCGATGATGCGCTGCACATTGTCTGGATATTGGTAGAGCCGGGTGAAAAAGACGCGATCATTGCCGCGATGCGATCAACCTATGGCAGCGATGGCCAAAGTGTAAAAGCTGCGATCGGCTTCCCCGAATATCGCACCGCATGGCGTCATGAACCCGCCGAACTGCTGTTCTATTCCGAAACGGTGGCACCGATGTTCGAGGCGCGCCTGAAACAGCCGCAAGCCGAATAGACCGACTGCACCACGGCATCCTTCCGACATTGCCAATTGCCCTAGCGCCTCATAAGCTAGACAAAACGCAATGGAGAGGCGCTTATGACGGGCAGGGCACTGGTAACCGGCGGCACGGGCTATATTGGCGGTGAACTGATCGACCAGCTGCTGCACAAGGGCTGGCAGGTCAACACCACCGTCCGTTCAAAAGCAAAAAGCGAAGACCGGCTGCACCAGCGCTGGTCCGATGCCGGTGACAGGCTGCAGATATTCGAGGCTGATCTGATGTCCGATGCGGGCTGGTCCGAGGCCAATCAGGGCTGCAGCCATGTCGCGCATGTCGCATCGCCCTTTCCGATGGCGGTGCCAAAAAATGCCGATGAGCTGATCATCCCGGCACGCGAAGGCACATTGCGCGCCTTGCGTTTTGCCAGGGATGCCGGTGTCACCCGCTTTGTCCAGACAAGTTCAGCGGCAGCCATTGCCTATGGCCATGGCGGAGCGAAGACGCATTTTGACCAGAATGACTGGACCAATCTCAACGCGCCCGGTGTTGCGCCCTATATCCAGTCCAAAACCGTTGCTGAACGCGCGGCGCGTGACTGGGTCGCCGAAAATGCGCCGGATATGCTGTTCTGCTCGGTTAATCCGGTGGCCGTGCTCGGTCCGGTCGAGAATGATGATCTCTCCACCTCTATCGAGATGGTCAAGAAGCTGATGGATGGCTCGATCCCGCTTATCCCCAATATGGGCATTGGCGTGGTTGATGTGCGCGATGTTGCCAAGGCGCATGTGCTGGCGCTCGAGGCTGCGGCGGAAAAGGTCCGGGGTGAGCGTTTCCCGGCCAGCCAGAGCTTCTTGTGGATGGCCGATATGGCCGAAACCCTGCGTCGGCGGGTGCCTGAATATGCGAAAAAAGTACCCAGCGGCAACATGCCCGATTTCCTGGTAAAGTTGCTCGCCCTGTTCATGGAAGAGATGAAGCAGGTCAAGGGAGAGCTTGGCAATTTGCGCGATGTTGACGGCACTCATACCACCCGAACCCTGGGCTTTGACTATATCCCGGCTGAACAGTCGATAGAGGACACGGCGCGTAGTCTGGTGGCGCATGGCATCATAAAAGGCTGACAAGTCTTGCCAGCTATCTGGCCGAACCTTATCGCAGCATCATAAATCCGGTAAACAAGAGGATGCATTTATGCAGGACATTATCGAGGCGCTGGAAGCCAAGCGCGAGGCAGCGCATATGGGCGGTGGTCAGAAACGGATCGACGCCCAGCACGCCAAGGGCAAGCTGACCGCGCGCGAGCGTGTCGATATCCTGCTCGATCCGGACAGCTTTGAAGAGCTGGACCAATATGTCGAGCATAATTGCACCGATTTCGGCATGGCGGACCAGAAGATACCGGGCGATGGAGTGGTCACCGGATCGGGCACGATCAATGGCCGTCTGGTCTATGTTTTCAGCCAGGATTTCACGGTGTTCGGCGGCTCGCTCTCCGAGCGCCATGCAGAGAAAATCTGCAAGGTGATGGACATGGCAATGAAGGTCGGCGCGCCGGTGATTGGCCTGAATGACTCTGGCGGCGCGCGGATTCAGGAAGGTGTGGCATCGCTCGGCGGCTATGCCGAGGTGTTCCAGCGTAATGTGCTCGCCAGCGGTGTTGTGCCGCAACTCTCGCTGATCATGGGACCATGCGCCGGTGGTGCGGTCTATTCTCCCGCCATGACTGACTTTATCTTCATGGTGAAGGACAGCTCATACATGTTCGTCACCGGCCCCGATGTGGTCAAGACGGTGACCAATGAGGTGGTGACGCAGGAAGAACTGGGCGGAGCGGTGACGCACACCACCAAGACCAGCGTCGCCGATGTCGCCTATGACAATGATATCGAGGCACTGTTGGCGGCGCGGCGGATGATTGACTTTCTGCCGCTCTCCAACCGCGAAGACGTCCCCGAACGGCCCACCGCCGATGCCTGGGACCGGATTGAGGACAGCCTCGACACGCTTATCCCCGATAACCCGAACCAGCCCTATGATATGCATGAGCTGATCCGCAAAACGCTCGATGAGGGCGATTTCTTCGAGATACAGCCTGCACATGCGGCCAATATCATCTGCGGTTTTGGCCGGGTCGAAGGGCGCACGGTGGGCGTGGTCGCCAATCAGCCGATGGTGCTCGCCGGATGCCTTGATATCGGTGCATCGAAAAAGGCCGGGCGCTTTGTCCGCTTCTGCGATGCCTTCGATATTCCGATCATCACCTTTGTCGATGTGCCGGGCTTTCTGCCGGGCACGGCGCAGGAATATGGCGGCATTATCAAGCACGGCGCGAAGCTGCTCTTCGCCTATGCCGAGGCGACGGTGCCGAAAATCACTGTCATCACCCGCAAAGCCTATGGCGGCGCCTATGATGTGATGGCGTCAAAACATCTGCGCGGCGATCTGAACTATGCCTGGCCCAGCGCCGAAATCGCGGTGATGGGCGCGAAGGGCGCGGTGGAGATTATCTTCCGCAAGGAGATGGGTGACCCCGACAAGATCGCCGAGCGCACCAAGGAATATGAAGACCGCTTTGCCAACCCGTTTGTCGCTGCGTCAAAGGGCTTTATCGACGAGGTGATTATGCCGCATTCCACGCGAAAGCGGATTGCGCTGGGGTTACGCAAGCTGCGGAACAAGCAGCTGGAGAACCCCTGGAAGAAGCATGATAATATTCCGTTGTGATTAATACCAATCGTCATTGCGAGGGTAGCGAAGCAATCCAGAGCCGCTAGCGCCGTGCCCTGCTGCTCTGGATTGCCACGTCGCTTCGCTCCTCGCAATGACGGATTGAGAGAGCATTTCGTGAAGCATCCTTACGTTTATATGATGGCTAATAGGCGGAATGGCGCGGTTTATACTGGTGTCACTTCCGATCTTCCTAAACGTGTTTATCAGCATCGCGAGGGATTGGTGGAGGGTTATACCAAACGCTATGGGTGCAAGATGCTTGTTTGGTATGAGCAGCATGAAACCATAGAAACAGCTATTTTGCGTGAAAAGCAGATCAAAGGTGGCTCGCGGCGTAAAAAGCTGGAATTGATCGAAGCCCTCAACCCTCAATGGAAAGATTTATACGATGACATTCTATAAGTCCGTCATTGCGAGCGAAGCGAAGCAATCCAGGGTGTTACGGGATTGCTCTGGATTGCCGCGTCGCCTCCGGCTCCTCGCAATGACGCTGCGGGAAGTGCAATAAATGCCCTCAGGACTAGTCGCCCTTCTTGATGACGTCGCCGCTATAGCCAAAGCAGCCGCTGCCTCTGTCGATGACGCCGCAGCAATGGCGAAGGTCGCGGCGGCGTCTGCCGATGATATCGGCGCCGCCGCCGCGCGGGCGGGGACCAAGACCGCCGGGGTGGTGATTGACGATGCGGCGGTTACGCCGAGCTATGTCACCGGCTTTTCCCCGGCGCGCGAATTGCCGTTGATCTGGCGTATCGCCAAAGGCTCATTCTTCAACAAGCTGGTGATCCTTTTGCCGATCGCGGTGCTGCTCGGCCAGTTTGCGCCGTTTCTGATTCCGGTGATCCTGATTATCGGCGGGCTGTTCCTGAGCTATGAGGCGGCGGAGAAAGTTCTCGAGCTGTTCCATGTTGACGAGAGCAATGTCCGTGACAAACCGGCGGTGGTGGTGGGTCCGGAGCGCGAAGAAGCCATGGCCGCCGGCGCGATCCGCACCGACCTGATCCTCTCGGCCGAGATCATGGCGATTGCGCTCTCCGAAGTCGCCGAGGAAGTCTGGTGGCAACAGGCGCTGGTGCTGGCGCTGATCGGCGTGGTGATTACCGTCGTCGTCTATGGCGCGGTGGCGCTGATCGTCAAAATGGACGATTTCGGGCTGCACCTTGCCAAGACGCGCACCAATGGCATGGCCGCTTTCGGTCGCGGACTGGTGCTGTTCATGCCCAAATTGCTGACCACCATTTCGATTGTCGGCACGCTGGCCATGGCCTGGGTCGGCGGCGGCCTGCTGGTGCATAATGCCGCGGTGCTGGGCTGGCATGGGCCCGAGCATTGGATCGAAGGGGTGGGCCACTGGTTTTCCAATATCGCACCTGCAGGTGCGACAGGCCTGATCGAATGGCTTGTCTTTGCGGTGCTCTCCGGCGTAATCGCTATCGCCATAGGTGCGGTAATCGCGCCGATTGTGCACCGGCTGATCCCGCACGGACCGACCCAAGAGGAAGAACAGACCGCATGAAACTCGGACCGCTAAACCATGTCGGCGTCGCCACGCCGTCCATTCCCGACAGCATCGCCTTTTACCGCGATGTCATGGGCGCCACCGAAATCCATGAGCCATTCGATATGCCGGCGCAGGGCGTAAAAGTATGCTTTGTCGATACCCCCGGTCAGGACGGCGGCAGAGGCACTCAGATCGAGCTGATCGAACCGCTGGGCGAAGATTCGCCGATCCATGGCTTTCTCAAGACCAATCCCAAAGGCGGCCAGCACCATATGTGCTATGAGGTTCCCGATATTCACGTCGCCAAGGCCGAGTTCGAGGCGATGGGCAAAAAAGTGCTCGGCGAGCCGCGTATCGGCGCGCATGGCACGCTGATCTTCTTCGTCCACCCAAAGGATATGGGCGGGGTCTTGACCGAGATAATGGAAACGCCGAAAGACGCATGAATATCAAATCATCGTCATGCTGAACTTGTTTCAGCATCTCCTGCCAGCAAATGATAATCGATATAGCTTGTGGCCAGATCCTGAAACAAGTTCAGGATGACGAAAATGAGAGAGGAAGCGGATGTCAGACTTTCAAACCATCCTTTATGACCTGACCGACAATATAGCCACCATCACGCTGAACCGTCCGGAGCGGCTCAATGCAGCGCCGCTGGAAATGGCGGACGAGATCAGTGATGCACTGGCCCAGGCAGTGAGTGAAGGCGCGCGCTGCGTGCTGATGACCGGGGCAGGGCGGGCCTTCTGCTCGGGTGCAGATCTTGCCGCTGGTGCTGGCGAAGGCAAGTCGCGCGGCCTGGGTGGCGATGGCGCCAAATACTCGCTCAACTATGCCTATAACCCGATGATGCGGGCGATTGCCGAACTGCCGATTCCGCTCGTCACTGCGGTCAATGGACCGGCTGCCGGTGTCGGCTGTTCCATGGGGTTGGCGGGCGATTTCGTGCTGGCTGCGGAAAGCGCCTATTTCCTGCAGGCGTTCGTCAATATCGGCCTGGTGCCGGACGGCGGTGCAACCTGGATGCTTCCGCGGTTGATTGGCAAGGCACGGGCAATGGAAATGATGATGCTGGGTGAGAAAATCCCGGCGCAGAAAGCCTATGACTGGGGTATGGTCTACGCCGTTGTCGACAATGACGGCCTGATGGACGAAGCGCGGGCATTGGCCAAGCGGCTGGCCGAAGGACCGACCATGGCGCTCGGCCTGATGCGGCGTCTGGCGGTGGACAATCTTGACCGGAGTTATGCCGAGGCGCTCGACGCCGAAGCCAATGCCCAGCGTGATGCGGGCAATAGCGATGATGCCCGCATCGGTGCGGTAGCGTTTTTGAAAAAAGAAAAGGCGCAGTTTACCGGTAAATAGATACAAATACCGTTCGCCCTGAGCTTGTCGAAGGGTCGCACTTTCTCTTGCAAAAAAGAACAGGGCTTCGACAGGCTCAGCCCGAACGGTTATTAGACAAATATGACAGACAAACCGACTCTCGATGACTGGAAGGTCCTTAAAACCAAGGAAGTGAAGGGCCGCGCTTTGGGCTGGGATACGCCCGAGGGTATCCATGTCAAACCGCTTTATACCGGCGAGGATGCTCCCGATCCCGGGTTTCCCGGTTTTGCGCCCTATACCCGTGGTGTGAAGGCCAGCATGTATGCCGGGCGGCCCTGGACCATCCGGCAATATGCCGGTTTCTCGACCGCTGAAGAGTCCAACGCCTTTTACCGCCGTAATCTCGCCGCCGGGCAGAAGGGCTTGTCTGTCGCTTTCGATCTCGCCACCCATCGCGGCTATGACAGCGACCATGAGCGGGTCACGGGCGATGTCGGCAAGGCGGGTGTTGCCATCGACACGCTGGCCGATATGCAGATATTGTTCGACCAGATTCCGCTCGACAAAATGTCGGTCTCGATGACGATGAACGGCGCGGTGATCCCCTGTCTCGCCTTTTACATCGTCGCTGCAGAAGAGCAGGGCGTGGCGCAGGATCAGCTTTCGGGCACGATCCAGAACGACATCCTCAAAGAGTTTATGGTGCGCAACACCTATATCTATCCCCCTGCGCCCTCGATGCGGATTATCGCCGATATCATCGCCTATACCGCTGAGCATATGCCGCGCTTCAACTCGATTTCGATTTCCGGCTATCATATGCATGAGGCTGGTGCGACGGCGGTACAGGAGCTGGCCTACACCCTTGCTGACGGCAAGGAATATGTGAAAGCTGCGCTCGATCGCGGCATGGATATCGACGCCTTTGCAGGACGGCTCAGCTTCTTTTTCGGCATCGGCATGAACTTCTTCATGGAAGTCGCCAAGCTGCGTGCGGCGCGGACGCTGTGGTCGAAGATTATCGCCGATTTTGGCGGCAATGCCCGCAGCCAGATGCTGCGCACCCATTGCCAGACCAGCGGTGTCTCGCTGACCGAGCAGGACCCCTATAACAATATCATCCGCACCACCATTGAGGCGATGGCCGCGACCTTTGGCGGCACCCAGAGCCTGCACACCAACAGCTTTGATGAGGCGATTGCCTTGCCCACCGATTTCTCGGCACGACTGGCGCGTAACACCCAGCTGATCCTGCAGGAAGAGACCGGCATGACCAATGTCGTCGATCCGCTGGGCGGCAGCTATTATATCGAGGCACTGACCAACGAGCTGGTCGAGAAAGCCGAAGCGCTGATTGCTGAAACCGATGCCACAGGGGGCATGACCGAGGCGATTGCCAGTGGCTTGCCGAAACAGCGCATCGAGGAATCCGCCGCCGCGCGTCAGGCGCGGGTCGACAAGGGCGAGGACGTTATTGTCGGGGTCAATAAATATCGGCTTGAGGACGAACCACCGGTCGATATTCTCGAAATCGACAATGCCAAGGTGCGTGCCGAACAGATCAAGCGCATCGAAAAGACGCGCGCCGAACGCGACGAGGTCAAGGCGCAGGCGGCACTGACAGCGATTACCGAAGGCGCGAAGGCCGATGGCAATATGCTGGGCCTGGCGGTGGAAGCGGCGCGGGCGCGTTGCACTTTGGGTGAGATCAGCACGGCGATGGAAGCTGTTTTCGGTCGCTATGCCACCCAGCCAAATCCTGTGCGCGGTATTTATGGAGCGGCGCATGACAATGACGCGCGCTATGCGCAGGTTGTCGATGCGGTGCAAAGCATCACAGCGCGCAATGGCATGGCACCGAAGATCATGGTCGCCAAAATGGGGCAGGATGGCCATGACCGCGGCGCAAATGTTGTCGCCTCGGCCTTTACCGATATGGGCTTTGAGGTTGTCTCCGGCCCATTGTTCCAGACGCCGCAGGAAACCATGGAACTGGCGATTGCCGAAGATGTCGATGCCATTGGCGCATCCAGCCTCGCCGCCGGACACAATACACTGATCCCCGAGCTGATCGCGAGGCTGAAGGAAGCGGGGCGCGGCGATATCAAGGTTTTTGCCGGTGGCGTGATCCCGCAACAGGATTATCAGCATCTGCGCGACAATGGTGTGGTCGGCATTTATGGTCCCGGCTCGAATATCGTCGAATGCGCCGCCGATGTGCTGCGGCTGTTGGGCCACAATATGCCGCCGCCCGATAGTGAAACGCGGGAAGCGGCCGAGTGAAGCGTCTCGCCGCCCTCTGTGCTGTTACGCTGTTGGTGCCGGTGGGTTCGGCAGCGGCGCAGACAGGACAGGAGCCGGTGCAGGATGAGGAGTCGGAAGCCCGGATAATGCTTTCCCCCGATATGACCGCCAGCGACATGGTCGACATTTTCCGCGATTTCTGCTTCGCGCCATTCCCCTCGGAGACCGACTTTCGCCGCGCCATGGAGGACAATGTCCATGGTCTTTCGCGGGATCGCAACTCGCGTGCGCCGTGGCGCTGGGACAATGGAGCGGTCAGGGTCGACTATGTGACGCCGGCTATGGCGCGTGGCGCAATGCCGGCGCCGCAATGCGCGGTTGCCACCACCATTGCCACCGCGCCCGACCACCTTTCCATAGCCGGGAGTATCAACCGCAAACTGCTGATCGGCAATGGCGAATCTTCTGGTCGCCGCGGCCGAAATACGACTATATGGACCTTTGAAAATGAAGCAGGGGAGCATCTTCGCATCTTCTTCAAAAGCAGCCCCGATGGCAAAGGCCGGCTGATGGCGCGGCTGATTGTCATGCGATTGCCCGAATATGTGTCGGAGACCCTGTAAAGCCCGGCAGAACACAGAAAGAGCAAAATGAAAACTAACTGGACCCGCGCGGAAATTGCAGAGCTGTTCGATCTGCCCTTCACCGAATTGCTGTTCCGCGCCGCTACTTTGCACCGTGAATACCATGCGTCGGATGAGGTCCAGCTATGCACGCTGTTGTCGATCAAGACTGGCGGTTGCCCTGAAGATTGCGGCTATTGCTCGCAATCGGTCCATGCCGATAGCGGGGTGGAAGCTACCAAACTGATGGACGTCCGCGCGATCCTGCAAATGGCGGCGCAAGCCAAGGACAATGGCTCGCAGCGTTTCTGCATGGGTGCGGCGTGGCGCAACCCCAAGGACCGCGACATGCCGGCGATTGTCGAGATCGTCAAAGGCGTGCGCGATATGGGGCTGGAGACCTGCATGACGCTGGGCATGCTGACGCGTAAACAGGCGGATATGCTGGCCGAGGCGGGACTGGACTATTATAATCACAATATCGACAGCTCACCCGAATATTATGAGCGGGTGATTTCGACCCGCAAATTTGATGAGCGCATCGAAACGCTGGAGCATGTGCGCGACAGTGGCATCAATGTCTGTTCCGGCGGCATTGTTGGTATGGGCGAGACGCGTGATGACCGCGTCGGCTTTATCCATACGCTGGCCACACTGCCCCAACATCCCGAAAGCGTGCCGGTCAACGCGCTGGTGCCGGTCAAGGGCACGGTGCTGGGCGATATGCTCGCCGATACGCCGCTGGCCAAGATTGACGATATCGAATTTGTCCGCACCGTTGCGGTGGCGCGGATCACCATGCCCATGTCGATGGTTCGCCTCAGCGCAGGCCGCGAAAGCATGAGCGAGGCAACACAGGCGCTGTGCTTTATGGCAGGCGCGAACTCGATCTTTACCGGCGACAAGCTGCTCACCGCACCCAATGCCGGGGATGACAGTGATGCGGAATTGTTTGCGAAGCTGGGACTAAAGGCGCTGCAGGGTGAGGAGCCTATGCGTGCGGAGAAACTAGAGCAGGTAGTTGAAGCCGCAGAGTGATGAGCAAGCAGAAAGGGACTATGCCAGCTTGGGCGCATTTATTGCTACAGCTATTACTCCTTGCTGGTGTTTTTTGGGGACTATTAAGCCTATACGTGTGGTCGATGGGCCCATGCCCCGCATTTTCTTCTAGTACAGATTGTAATTGGAGCGACGCTAGGAGATTTTGGTTCTTTCCTGGATCGCAGATCCTGTTCATAATCTCATTCTTTCTCTTTGCGAAATTGCTTAGAAAGTTGACCGTGAAATGACTTTCAAAAAAATCCTGATCGCCAATCGCGGCGAAATCGCCTGCCGCGTCATCCGCACCGCCAAAAAAATGGGTATCGCCACAGTCGCGGTCTATTCCGATGCCGATGCACGCAGTCCGCATGTCGAGATGGCGGATGAGGCGGTGCATCTGGGGCCGCCGCCTGCTGCGGAATCCTATCTGCTCGCCGACAAGATCATTCAGGCCTGCAAGGACACCGGCGCAGAGGCGGTGCATCCGGGCTATGGCTTTCTCTCCGAGCGTGAAAGCTTTGCCAAGGCGCTGGCGGAGAATGACATCGCCTTTATCGGCCCGCCGGCCAACGCCATCGCCGCGATGGGCGACAAGATTGAATCGAAGAAACTGGCGCGTGAGGCCGGGGTCAATATCGTGCCTGGCTATGTCGGCGAGATTGACGACACCGAGCATGCGGTGAAAATCGCCAATGATATTGGCTATCCGGTGATGATGAAGGCCAGCGCCGGCGGCGGCGGCAAGGGTATGCGGCTCGCCTGGTCCGAAGCGGATGTGCGTGAGGGCTTTGAGGCGACCAAGCGCGAGGGGCTGAACAGCTTTGGCGATGACCGGGTGTTTATCGAGAAATTTATCGAGCAGCCGCGCCATATCGAAATTCAGGTGCTGGGCGATCAGCATGGCAATACGCTCTATCTCGGCGAGCGCGAATGTTCGATCCAGCGACGACATCAGAAAGTGGTTGAGGAAGCACCATCGCCCTTTGTTGACCCGGACATGCGCAAGGCGATGGGTGAACAGGCGGTGGCTCTTGCCAAGGCGGTTGGCTATTATAGCGCAGGGACGGTTGAGCTGATCGTTGGTGCCGACAAGAGCTTCTACTTTCTCGAAATGAACACAAGACTTCAGGTCGAGCATCCGGTGACTGAACAGATTACCGGGCTTGATCTGGTCGAGCAGATGATCCGCGTCGCGGCAGGCGAGAAGCTGGCGCTCACCCAGGATGATGTGACGCTGACGGGCTGGGCAGTCGAGAATCGTGTCTATGCCGAAGACCCCTATCGCGGCTTCTTGCCGTCCATCGGGCGTCTGGTGCGCTATCAGCCGCCGGAAGCGAAAGATGGTGTACGTGTCGATGATGGTGTTACCGAAGGCGGCGAAGTCTCTATCTATTACGACCCGATGATTGCCAAACTCATTACATGGGCCGAAACGCGCGAGGCGGCGATTGATGCGCAGATTGATGCACTCGACCGCTTTGTCATCGAGGGGCTTGGCCATAATCTCGATTTCCTCTCTGCAGTAATGCAGCATGAGCGTTTCCGCTCGGGCGATATCAGCACAGCCTTTATCGCCGAGGAATATCCCGAGGGCTTTGAAGGCGCGCCTGCATCGGCCCAGTTGCTGCGCCAGCTCGCGGCGATTGCGGCGTTTATCAAAACCGCCGAAGCCGATCGCGACCTTCGCATTACCGGCCAACTGGGCAAACGGCTGCGGCCGTCATCCGAATGGCAGGTCGTCAGCGGTGATGCGGCGATGGAAGTCACCATTGGCGAGGATGTGATTATCGTCGACGGTACCGAAGTCGATCTCTCCATGGCCTATACGCCAGGCGATGGTTTGGTGGTTGCCGAAGTCGATGGCGCGGAACTGGCGGTTAAAGTGGCGACGTCTGAGATCGGTCTGATGCTGACGACACGCGGCGCGATCCACAAACTGCGGGTGCTGCCCGATCATGTCGCGCGTCATGCGGTGCACATGATCGAAAAAACTCCACCCGACCTCTCCAAGCTGCTCATCTGCCCGATGCCTGGCCTGCTCGTCAAAACCATGGTCACGGAAGGCGACAAGGTCGAGGAAGGTCAGCCGCTTGCCATTGTCGAAGCGATGAAGATGGAGAACATTCTGCGCGCCGAAAAAGCCGCGACCGTGGTTTCGATCAAGGCTGAGGCCGGCGACAGTCTTGCGGTTGACGAAATCATCATGGAGCTGGACTGATCACGGCTAAGCAGGCATTGCAGAATATCCGACGCAGGGTCACATTGCGCGGACAGGGGAGAGATAATGGCTGAGACACTCAGCAGCGATGCCGTCCCATCGGGCGCAGACGATGTTTATGTGCCGTCTAAAAAGGACATCCGTCTGGTTATCGGCGCGTCTTCGCTCGGCACCATTTTCGAATGGTATGATTTTTTTATCTACGGTACGCTGGCCGCAATAATCGGGCGAACATTCTTCCCCAGCGATAATGCGACGCTGGAGGTGCTGCTGGTCTGGGCTGGCTTTGCCGTCGGCTTCGGTTTCCGACCACTAGGTGCGGTGCTGTTTGGTTTTCTCGGCGACAGGCTGGGCCGCAAATACACCTTTCTGGTCACTGTCACGCTCATGGGTATTGCCACTGCCGGGGTGGGGATGATCCCCTCGGCCGAGACCATCGGAATCGCTGCGCCGATCATCATCATCCTGTTCCGCGTGCTGCAGGGGCTGGCGCTGGGCGGGGAATATGGCGGCGCTGCTATCTATGTTTCCGAACATGCACCACCGGAAAAGCGCGGCTTCTATACCAGCTTTATCCAGGCCAGCGTGGTCGGCGGCTTTGTCCTTAGCCTCATCGTGGTGCTGTCCAGCAAGGCGCTGATGAGCGATGCGACCTGGAATGACTGGGGCTGGCGGGTGCCGTTCCTGCTGTCGCTGGTGCTGCTCGCGGTGTCGTTGTGGATGCGGCTGATGCTGTCGGAAAGCCCCGTGTTCCAGGCGATGAAAGCGGAAGGCAAGATCGCCAGCAACCCGTTCAAGGAGAGCTTCACCTATCCCGGCAATATCAAACGGCTTCTAGTGGCGCTGTTCGGCATTGCCGCGGGCCTGACCGTCATCTGGTACACTGCGATGTTCTCCGGCCTGACTTTTTTGCGCGGGCCGATGCGAGTGGAAGAGACGACGGCGGAAATTCTGGTCGGCATTGCAGCCGCTATGGGCATGGGCTTTTTCATCTTTTTTGGTTGGCTGTCGGACAAGGTCGGGCGCAAAAAGCCGATTGTCTGGGGCTATTTCCTGACGCTGATCTTACTGTTCCCAACCTTCTGGATGCTCGGCAGCGTCGCCAATCCGGAACTGGAGAAGACCAAACTCAGCGCGCCAATCACCATCAGCGGCAGCACCTGTGACTATAGCCCTTTTGCCGAGGTGCAGGCGACCGATTGCGGCAAGGTGATCGCCTATTTCACCGGCAAGGGACTGCCTTACAGTCTCAACGAGCTGGGCGATGGTAGCGCCGACGACCCGGTGACCGTGACCGTGGGTAAGCAACGGCTGACCGATCCGAGCGAATTCGAGATCGAGACCGCAGTGGCGCATGCCGGTTATGATTTTACACCGGTCGTGCCTGAGCCCGGTGCGATGGTGGTCATCATCCTCAGCCTGCTGGTGCTCAGCGCACTGTCTGGTGCGACCTATGGTTCGGTTGCGGCGCTGCTCGCCGAAATGTTTCCGCCGCGTATCCGCTACAGCTCGATGTCGATTCCCTATCATATCGGCACCGGCTATTTTGGCGGCTTCCTACCCTTTATCGCTAGCTTCATCATCGCCAAGACCGGCGATCCCTATGCCGGGCTGTGGTATACCATGGCGGTCGTCGCGATGGCGTTTCTGGTCACAGCCTTTGGTCTGAAGGAAACGCTCAATGCCCATGAATGGGACGAATAGGCCACGCCATGCGCACCCTGCGGCTTGATCTCGATGGCGAAGCGCTGGTGGCCAATTGGCGGGCGCTCGACCGTATGAGCGGGCAGGCCAGCACCGGCGCTGCGGTCAAGGCCGAGGGCTATGGACTGGGCGGACGCGCCGTCACCGAACGCCTGCGCGAAGCCGGGTGCAACGATTTCTTTGTCGCCCACTGGACCGAGGCGCGCGAGATTTTGCGGGTAACATCCGAAGCCGGGATATCGGTGCTGCACGGCGTCGGTGAGAATGACCTCGACCTTGCCAGCCAGATGCCGGCCAAGCCGGTGATCAACTCGCTGGCCCAGGCGAGGACCTGGATCGATGCCGGTGGCGGGCTATGCGACCTGATGATCGATACCGGCATGTTCCGTCTCGGACTGGCCCCGGAAGATATAGGTGACCCGCTGGTGCGCAAGCTGAAAATTGACATCTGCATGAGCCACCTCGCCAGCGCCGATGAAAATTCCGCAAAAAATGCTGCGCAGCAAAAAGCCTTTGCTGCAGTGAAAGACGCGGTTCCGGCGCGGCGCTACAGCCTTGCCAACAGTGCTGGCATTGCGCTTGGCGAAGACTATCATTTCGATGTCACCCGCCCCGGCATTGCGATCTATGGCGGTATCATTCGCGAAGAATTGCGCGACAATATCCGTCAGGTGGTGTTCCCTAAGGCGGCCATATTGCAAATACGCGATGCCCCCAAAGGGGCGACGCTCGGCTATAATGGCATTTTCACCGCGCCGCATGACATGCGCCTTGCAACGATTTCGCTGGGCTATGCCGATGGTTATCTGCGCGGCTTTTCCAATAATGGTCAGGTCCATATGGCCGGTCGCGCGTTGCCGGTTGTCGGCAGGGTTTCGATGGATCTGACGATCATCGATATCACCGGTGCGGACGATATCGCCGAGGGAGACTGGGTTGATGTGGACTATGACTTGCCCGGCGCTGCTGCTGCCTCGGGTCTGTCGCAATATGAGTTGCTGACCGTATTGGGCAGCCGCTTCCAGCGTCGCTGGTCATAACGAGTCATGTTTGAAGCCAAAACATTCGTTCGGGCTGGGCTTGTCGAAGCGTCGTTTTTTGCGTGGGAAATACAGCCCTTCGACAGGCTCAGGGCGAACGGACTTTAGGGTTATGAATTACTGGCCAGCCATGAACTGATATCGGCCCAGCTTTTGTGCCGCGCACTGCGTCCAACAACCATCCCGACATGGCCGCCGGCATAGACATGGCGGTTGGGAAAGCCTGCGGATGTTGCCATCGGCGTAATCTGATCAGTCGATGACAGCAGCTCTAGCACCGGTGCATTCACGGCTTCCGGTCCAATGCTAATGCCATCAATGGTCCACTCACCACATGCTGCAATATTGCTGGCGATAAAGTCATCAAAGAGCTGGTCGGCAAAGGCGAAGGGCAGAGGCTCGCCGCCATTGGCCCAGTCCTCAATGGCGATGAAGATCGCGCTTTCTGTGCTGTCTGCATCCATCCGGGCAAAGGCGCGGTATTTCTGGACAACGCGCCTTTGGTCAAGCGACCAGAAGCCCTGCTGGATCAGCTCGATTGGTGCGACGCGTAAATACTGGCACTGTTCACGACTGCGCTGCCACAATTGTTGTATGTCGGCGCGGCGATCATCGCCATAGCCGGCAAAGTTCCATGGACTGGCGATCAGGGTCAGGCTGCGTACATCGGCGATGCTCGCTGCTGTCAGCGCCAGTAGCCCACCGAGACAATAGCCGATCAGGTGCACCGGCTGTTGCTGACGCTGCAATAGCGGTCGCAAATAGTCGCGGGCAAAAGTGGTCGCGTCTTCCATGCCACGATCGGGCGTTATCGCGCCCCAATTGACCAGCCCGCATGCCAGCCCCTGCGTTTCCAGATGACCGATCAGCGAGCGCCCCTCGACCATGTCGAGTATCTGCGGCGCATTGATGGGGGAGGGCACGAGGATGATATCGAGAGGCTGTGACAGATCCCGGCTGTTGCACCGCGTCAGTTGCACCGGGCCCTGTGCATCGATGATCGCAGCATCACTCGCCGGTGCAGACCTGGTGGCCTGTTGAAACCGCTCCAGACCCGTCAGCAATTCGGCCAGTGCCTCGGGATCATGCTGCAATTGCTCACGCGCTATCTCCAGAAAAAGCGGGAGCGGTCGCGGACCATGTTGCGGTGCATCATGCAGGGATGCTAGAAGGGGGTTATCGGCCAATGGTGCCTTCCTTCATGGAGTTCTGAAAATCATGCCCGCCTCAAAACACAAGACCGATGATGGCGTGATCATCATCAAAAAATATGCCAATCGGCGGCTCTACAATACCCATTCATCAAGCTATATCACGCTCGACTATATTGCGACGCTTATTCGCAATGGCGATGAGTTCAAGGTAATCGACGCCAAGAGCGGCGATGACATCACCCGCTCGATCCTGACCCAGATCATCATGGATGAGGAAAGCGGCGAGGAGCAAATCCTGCCCACCAGTTTCCTGCGCCAGATTATCGGCATGTACGGCAATTCGATGCAGGCGATGATGCCGGGTTATCTCGAAGCGTCTATGCAGGCCTTTCGCGACAATCAGCAGAAGCTGCAAAACATGGTTGGCGACAGTATTGCCAATAACCCCTTCGCGAAGATTGCACAGCGCAATATGGAGATGTTCGAGACGGCGGTGCGAACCTTCACGCCGAAAGCGGGCGGCTCGCACAAGGACCATGCCAAGACCAAACCAGCCGAACCATCGCCAAAGAGTGATGATATCGATGCGCTGAAGCAGCAGCTCGCGGCGATGCAGCGCCAGCTCGATAATCTGACCCAGAAAGACTGACTCTGGCTGCGACAGCGCCCGGCCATAATTTCGTTCAAGAAAGCAGATCCCTTGCCCAAGAAAAACGCCTTGCCCGTCACCCGGGCGGAAGACTTTGCCAAATGGTATCAACTCGCCATCTCCGAGGGAGACCTCGCCGAAGAATCAGGCGTGCGCGGTTGCATGATCATGCGGCCATGGGGCTATGGCATATGGGAACGGATGCAGGCGCTGCTCGATAGGCGTATCAAGGCAAGCGGCCATGAAAATTGCTATTTCCCGCTGTTCATTCCGATGTCCTATTTCGCCAAGGAAGCCGAACATGTCGACGGCTTTGCCAAGGAAATGGCAGTGGTCACGCATCACCGGCTCAAGGCGGGCGACAATGGCCTCGATATAGATCCCGAAGCAAAACTCGAAGAGCCGCTGGTGGTGCGTCCGACATCAGAAACCATGATCGGCACCGCCTTCGCCCGCTGGCTGCAAAGCTGGCGCGATCTGCCGATCAAGATTAACCAATGGGCCAATATCGTGCGCTGGGAGATGCGCACCCGGATGTTCCTGCGCACCAGCGAGTTTCTCTGGCAGGAAGGCCATACCGCCCATGCCAGTGAGGAAGAGGCTGTCGAGCATACATTGCAGGTGCTCGAAATGTACCGCAGCTTTGCCGAGGAAGATCTGTCGATGCCGGTGATCGCGGGAGAGAAGCCGGAAAATGAGCGTTTCCCGGGTGCCGATGCGACTCATTCCATCGAAGCGATGATGCAGGATGGCAAGGCGCTTCAGGCCGGCACGTCGCATTATCTTGGCCAGAATTTCAGCAAGGCGCAGAATATCCGCTATCAGGATCGCGAAGGCCAGTTCCAGTTTGCCTATACCACCAGTTGGGGCGTTTCGACCCGCATGATCGGCGGCATCATCATGAGCCATGGCGATGATGACGGCCTGCGCGTGCCGCCCGCTATTGCACCCTATCAGATTATCATCATTCCGATGCTGCGCGACCAGCCCGAGGACGAGGCGCTGCTCGATTATTGCCGCGACGTGGCGGCATCGCTCAATGGGGTCACCGCTTTGGGTGAGTCGGTGCGGGTGCATCTCGACAGCCGTCCCGGCAAAGCCGCGGTCAAGCGCTGGGCCTGGGTCAAGAAAGGCGCGCCGATACTGGTCGAGATTGGCGGTCGCGATGCCGAGGCGGGCAATGTCACCGTGCTCAACCGCGCCGCGCTCTATCAGGACAATGGCAAACTCGCCAGCGAGGTGATGCCGCGTGGTGCGTTTGCCGAAGCGGCGGCGCCGATGCTCGAAGCGATCCAGCAGCAGCTTTTCGACGAGGCGGCGGAACGTACCCGGGCCAATATCCGCGATGATGTGACCACGCTTGAGGCACTGACCGAACATTTTGCGCAAAAAGGCCATATTGGCTGGCTCGAGGTGAGCTGGAGCAAGCCGACCGGCGCGGCGCTGGAACAGGTCGAGGAAGTCCTCAAGGGGCGCAAGCTGACGCTGCGCAATGTGCCGCAGGATGCCGGCGTAGCGACCGGGGCATGCATCTTCACCGGCGAGCCGGCGGTCGAGCGTATTCTGGTCGGCAAGGCCTATTAAGCGGGTGTCGAGCAAGGCATCCGCCAGTCATCTGCCGACACGCAAGGCGATCCTCGATTTCATTGCCGGCTCCGAGCAGCCGGCAGGCAAGCGTGAAATCGCCCGTCATTTCAAATTGCGTGGTGCCGACAAGATCGCGCTGAAAACGTTGCTCAAGGACATGGCCGATGAGGGGCTGATCGACAGCACACCGGGCCGTGCCTTCCACAAAATGGGCGGCGTGCCCAAAGTCACGGTGCTGCGCATCATCAGTGTCGATAATGACGAAGTGACTGCGCTGCCCGAAAGCTGGCATGCGGCAACACCGGCGCCCAAATTGCGCATCGTCGAGCGCGGTCGCCGTTCAGCGTTGGGCAAGGGTGACCGGGTGCTGGCGCGTACCGAACAGGTTGGGAAGGGCTGGCGCGCCTATCCGATGAAAAAACTGGCCAAGGCCAGCGAAATGCTGCTCGGCGTGTTGCAGCAAGATGCGCGCGGCAATCCGATGCTGGCGATGACCGACAAGTCGAAACGCTTTACCGTGCCGATCTCCGATATGGGCGATGCCGAAATCGGTCAGCTTGTCCGTGCCGAGCAAAGGGGCGTGCGTGACCGGGCCCGTGCCTATGTCCGTGAGGTCATTGGTGATGCGATGCAGCCCGGAGCCTTTTCGGCGGTGGCGATCCACAAATATGGCATTCCCGATCATTTCAGCGAGGCGGTGCTCGACGAGGCAGCCCGGGTGGCGAAACAGCCACTCGGCATCGAGGACCGCGAGGATTTGCGGCATTTGCCGATTATCGCCATCGACCCTGCCGATGCGCGCGACCATGACGACGCGATCTGGGCTGCACCCGATGACAGCGAAGACAATCCAGGCGGCTATAAACTGATCGTCGCCATTGCCGATGTCAGCTTTTATGTTCGTGCCGGCACCGCCCTTGACCGCGAGGCGCGCAGGCGCGGTAACAGCGTCTATTTCCCTGATCGCGTGGTGCCGATGCTGCCCGAGACGCTTTCGGCCGATATGTGCTCACTGAAACAGGGTGAGGATCGCGCCGCCATGGCCGGTCATTTGCGCATCGCCGCCAATGGCGATCTCAAAGACTGGCGCTTCAGCCGTGCGGTGATCCGCCTGATGCACAATATTGCCTATGAGGATGCCCAGGCGCAATATGATGCGGGCAAGAGCGCGCTGGCCAAGGACGTGCTGACACCGCTCTGGAAGTGCTGGAAGCTGCTGGTAAAGGCGCGCGAGCGCCGTAATCCGCTCGAACTCGACCTGCCCGAGCGCCGCATCGTGCTCGACGACAAGGGCGCGATCAGTGGTGTCGCGGTGCGCGAGCGACTCGATGCGCATCGCCTGGTCGAGGACATGATGATCGCCGCCAATGTCGCTGCGGCAAAGGCGCTCGAGGCGAAGAAACAGCCAGTTGCCTATCGCGTGCATGAGACCCCGTCGCGCGAAAAGCTGGTGGCGCTGCGCGATTATCTGCGCACCATGGATATGAACCTGGCGCTGGGTCAGGTGATCCGCCCCGAGCTGTTCAACCGGCTGCTGGCCCGGGTTGAGGATGAGGATATGCGTATCCTGCTCACCACCCAGGTGCTGCGCAGCCAGACCCAGGCCTATTACGGTCCCGACAATATGGGGCATTTCGGTTTGGGGCTGGGCCATTATGCCCATTTCACCTCGCCCATTCGGCGTTATGCCGACCTGCTGGTGCATCGCGCGCTGGTCGAGGGGTACCGGCTTGCCGGCAAGGACAGCGGCAGGCAGGGACTCAGCAGCGATGACGCCAAAGACCTGCGACCGATATGCGAGGCGATCAGCGGTTTCGAGCGCCGCGCCATGGAGGCCGAACGCGAGACGGTTGACCGCTATGTTGCCGCCTATCTCGCCGAGCGCATCGGTCAGATTTACGATGTCCGCGTCACCGGGGTACAAAGCTTCGGTTTCTTCGTCACCATTGTCGATTTCGGCGGCGATGGGCTGGTGCCGGTGTCGACACTAGGGCGTGAGCGATTCACCCATGACGAAGCGGCGCAGAGCCTGACCGGAGAGATCAGCGATACCCGCTATGCCGTTGGCCAGCGGCTGAAAATGCGTCTGGTAGAAGCCAATCCGGTCTCCGGTGCGATGAAATTCGAGCCTGAAAAACCAGAGCCGCTGCCTTATGAAAGCCATGCGCCACGCACCAAGCCAACAGGTCGCCGAGCTGGCAAATATCGTCAGGGCCGCAGGGGCAAACCGCGTAATATCCGGAAATAGCGTCGCGATACCCAGACTGTTGGCCGTATAAGCTTTTCTTTGCTGCATCGGTCATCGCGCTTTCCCATTTGTGCCAGATGAGGGAGCCGTCCCATCCGCTTGTCATGCGGTCAGAAGGAGATAGATGATGACCCAATTGCTTCCCAAACAGCCCGTACCGGCGCTTTCGGTTCCCACCGTGCAGAGCGGGGATTTTACTCTGGCCGATAGTCAGGCTGAGAATTTCACCCTAATCCTGTTCTATCGTGGGCTGCATTGCCCGATTTGTCGCGGCCAGCTCAGCGAACTGCAGCGCAAGCTTCCCGAACTGGAAGAGCGCGGCATCAAGGCGGTGGCGATCAGCATGGACAGTGAGGAACGAGCTCGTGAAACCGCCGGGAAATGGCGGATTGACGCACTGACGCTCGGCTATGGTCTGACCGAAGAACAGGCGCGCAGCTTCGGCCTCTATCTCTCCGACGGCATCAACGACAATGAACCGCAGCGTTTCTCCGAGCCGGGCCTGTTTCTGGTTCGCCCTGACGGAACCCTTTATTTCGGCAGCGTCCAGACCATGCCGTTTACCCGGCCGCCGCTGGGTGAACTGATCCAGGGCATTGATTATGCGCTGGAGCATGGTTATCCGGCACGCGGTGAAGTCGCTGCCTGATCTGATTGCAGCATATGGCGGAGCCGTTTTGCACGCGGCGAATAGCCGGCTCCGCTATTTCTCTCAAGTCGCGCTCAACTCAGCCGGTCGATTTCCTCATTGCCCAATCCTCCGGGTATCACCATCACTGGACAGGGCAGTGACCCGGCTTGGCTGGCGGCGAAATGGCTGACCAGCGGACCAGGCGCACCGCTCGCCGCTGCGCCCAGCACCAGCGCGGTAATATCATCATGCTCGCTGAGAAATTTCTTCAGACTTTCGACCGCATCGCCTTGCATCACCGCAATGGCCGGGCGCTTGCCCGACTGGCTGAAATAATCGCCCGCTACACCGGCGACCAGCGCCTCGGCGCGGCGCTCGGCCTCATCGGCAATGGTCGCCTGAACAGCGCCCCAGGCAACGAAATCCTCTTTCGGCACCAGCGCCAGAATGTGCAGCGCGCCATTGGTCTTTTCCGCCCGGCGCGAGGCGAAGCGAAAGGCAATCCGGGCCTCGGGCGTTTCATCGATAACGACGAGATATTTACGCATGATCTTCTCCGGTGCGGGCAGCATTTGCAGATTGTGCGAAAAAACGCCTTGTGGCAAGGGATATGGACTTGACCATATAAGGGTCGAAACGACAGAAGGGCGGTCAATCTGCTTCCTCCCCGAACGAAAGAGGTCATACCATGCCCATCGCGCTGAAAATGCCTGCGCTTTCTCCGACAATGGAGGAAGGTACGCTGGCCAAATGGCTGGTCAAGGAAGGCGATGAAGTGACCAGCGGTGATCTGCTGGCGGAGATAGAGACCGACAAGGCGACAATGGAATTCGAGGCAGTCGATGAGGGCGTGATCGCCAAGATCATCATTGCCGAGGGCAGCGAGAACGTCGCGGTGGGCGAGACGATTGCCGTGCTCGCCGAGGATGGCGAAGATATTGCCGAGGCTGCGGCGATGCAGCTTGGCGGTGCTGCGCCCGCTGCGGCCCCAGCGGCGACCGAAGCGCCGGCAGAGGAAGAAACTGCGCCCGTGCCTGCTGCCGCCCCGGCTCCCGCTCTAGCGCCTGCGAGCTCAGGGTCCGAGCGGGTCAAGGCCAGTCCGCTGGCGCGGCGTATCGCCGCCGATAAGGGGCTTGATCTCAAGCAGATCAGTGGCTCCGGTCCCAAGGGACGGATTATCAAGGCCGATGTCGAACAGGCACAGCCGGTGATCGCCAGCGCCGCGCCTGCCGCAGAAGCTACAACGCGTGTACCGACTACGGCACCGAGCGAATTTGTCACCGATATTCCGTACAGCGCCGAGAAGCTCAACAATGTCCGCAAGGTCATTGCCCGTCGCCTGACCGAGGCGAAGCAGACGGTACCGCATATCTATCTCACGCTTGACATTCGTCTCGATGCGCTGCTCAAGCTGCGCAAAGAACTGAACGGCGCGCTCGAGACCAAGGGCATCAAGCTGTCGGTCAACGACCTGCTGATCAAGGGGCTGGCCAAGGCGCTGATGGAAGTGCCGAAATGCAATGTCAGCTTTGCTGGCGACCAGCTTATCACTTATGAGCGTGCCGATATCTCGGTTGCGGTCGCCGCACCTTCGGGCCTGATCACGCCGATCATCAAGGAAGCCGACACCAAATCGCTCTCCGCCATCTCAACCGAGATGAAGGAACTGGCGGGCAAGGCGCGCGACGGCAAGCTGCAACCGCATGAATATCAGGGCGGAACGGCGAGCATTTCCAATATGGGTATGTTTGGCATTACCCAGTTTGATGCGGTGATCAACCCGCCCCAGGGCATGATCCTCGCGGTCGGGGCAGGGGAGAGGCGCCCGGCGGTGATCGATGATTCCTTACAAATCGCCACAATAATGAGTGCCACCGGCAGCTTTGATCATCGCGCTATTGATGGTGCAGATGGGGCAGAGCTGATGCAGGCGCTGAAGCAGTTGATTGAAAGCCCGATGGCACTTGTTGCTTGATGCTAATTATATTGGCCAGAGTTGCGATAAGCATCGTGCTGTTCTGTCTACCAATCATGCTGTTCGCATCTTTTAGCAAGCAACAAAACAGCATGATGGTGGTGCTGATACCGTTTTTTGGAGCCATTCCAGCCATAATAGGGGCGCTTTTACTGTTTGTCCCGGCTGAATATTATCTAGATCACATTGGCCAATCCGCACTCAAGAATATTGCTATTCCAGTCATTGGCGGGACGTTGGTATTCTTCGTAACCCTCGCGATAGCGCAGAAGGGCGAAATTTCCAGCCTCACGGACAGACTTTCCAAAGGCAAATGGAATGATTGGGCTGGCTTTGTTTTCTGGGTATTGATGGGCGCGATTTGGGGCGTGCTTTGGCGGCTTACCGAATGGCTGGTCGAATTATCAGGAGCGATTGGTTCGTGATCTTGGCCACTTTATTCATGCGGGTAGGGATATTTGTAATAACCCTATGGGTACCATTTGTAATATTTACCGGATTAAGCAAACAGAAAGAGGCCCCACTCGTCCTGATGTTGCCACTTTTCTACACGCTGCCACTGACTTTTGCGGCGCTGGTATTCTTGCTTCCGCTGGAGGCCATAGTAGGCGCTGATCGTAACCCGGATATGGCGGACATTATCATTCCCATAGTCGCAGCATCAATTGTTCTGATTTTTTGCTCAGCTTTGCTATTCATCAACAGAGAAAAAAGAAGAAAAAATCGCCAGGGCCAACCCCCAAAAAGTGTTTTGCCACCGCTGCTGCTCGTATTCTTGCTGGGAGGCCTATGGGGTGTGTTATGGCGAATGTCAGACTGGGCTGTAAAGCATATAGGAATTACATAAATGGCGGAAAAATTTGATCTAATCGTCCTCGGTTCCGGCCCCGGTGGCTATGTTGCTGCCATCCGCGCGGCACAATTGAAGATGAATGTCGCGATTGTCGAGCGTGAGCGGCTTGGCGGTATCTGCCTCAACTGGGGCTGTATCCCGACCAAGGCACTGCTGCGCACCTCGGAAATCTTCCATTATATGAGCCATGCCGATGCCTATGGCCTGAAGGTCGAAAAGGCGGGTTTTGAGCTCGACAAGATCGTTCAGCGCTCGCGTAGGGTGTCCGGGCAACTCAATGCTGGCGTCAAAACGCTGATGAAGAAGAACAAGATTACTGTGGTTGAAGGTACTGGTACCATTACGGGTGTCGGCAAACTGTCAGTGACACAGGGTGACCAGACCCGTGAATTGGAAGCGCCGGAAATCCTCGTCGCCACCGGCGCGCGGGCACGCGACCTGCCTTTTGCTGAGGCCGATGGCAAGCGTATCTGGACCTATCGTCATGCGATGACACCCGAGGTGATGCCGGAGAAGCTGCTGGTTATCGGCTCTGGTGCGATCGGAGTCGAATTTGCCAGCTTTTACAGCGATATGGGCGCCGAAGTCACCATCGTCGAAATGCTCGACCGCATATTGCCGGTCGAGGATGCAGATATCAGCGCACATATGGAAAAGACGCTGAAAAAACAGGGTATGACCATCCTCACCGGGGCAGGGGTTGAGGAGCTCAAAACCAGCGGCAAGGGTGTCACCGCCAAGATCAAGACCAAGGACGGTAAGACGACAGCCCATGATTTCAGCCATGCCATTGTTGCTATCGGTATCGCTCCCAATACCGAGAATATCGGACTCGAAGCGCTCGGTGTTGAGACCGATCGCGGCCATATCAAGGTGGATGGCTTTGGCCGCACCAATGTGAAGGGTATTCGCGCCATTGGCGATGTTACCGGCCCGCCATGGCTGGCGCATAAGGCCAGCCATGAGGGCATTGTCGCGATTGAGCATATGGCGGGGCTCAACCCGCATCCGTTCGACACCTGGAATATTCCGGGCTGCACCTATTCGCGCCCACAAGTCGCCTCAGTCGGCCTGACAGAGGCCAAGGCCAAAGAAGCCGGGCATGAGGTGAAAATCGGCAATTTCCCTTTTATCGGCAATGGCAAGGCGATTGCGCTGGGCGAGGCCGATGGCTTTATCAAAACCGTATTCGATGCCAAGACCGGCGAACTGCTCGGGGCGCATATGATCGGGGCTGAAGTCACCGAACTGATCCAGGGCTATGCCATTGCCCGTCAGCTCGAAAGCACCGAGGAAGAATTGATGCACACCGTCTTCCCGCATCCAACGCTTTCTGAAATGATGCATGAATCTGTGCTATCAGCCTATGGACGCACATTGCATATGTAGCTGATCGCGGAGGAGCCATGGCGGGAGAGCAGGACAAACAACTTGCCCGCGTGGTCACACCCAATATGCTCGCGGTGTACAGTCTCGCAACCATCCTTGGTGCGGGCATTTATGTTGTTATCGGTGAAATTGCCGGTGAAGCGGGCTATCTGGCGCCGCTGGCCTTTCTCTTCGCCGCCATTGCTGCCGGGTTCAGTGCGCTCAGCTATGCCGAGCTGGGCGCGCGTTTCCCGCAAAGCGGCGGGTCGGCGGTGTATATCGATACCGCTTTTGGGCAGCGCTGGCTGACCTGGATCACTGCCTGGGCGGTTATCGCCGCCGGTCTGGTGTCCTCGGCGACCATTACCACCGGTTTTGCCGGATATCTCATGGCTTTCCTGCCAATCCCGCCAAATGTCTCGATCCCACTGCTTCTGATCGCGCTGACCACCATCGCCGCCATCGGGATCAAGGAGTCGATATGGTTCATGCTGATCTGCACCGGGGCTGGTTTGCTGGGCTTGGTGATCGTTCTGTTTGTTGCTGGCGATAATGTCATCAACTATCCGGAACGGGCGGTGAGCGGGCTCGGCGACGGCACGGGCTGGGCGATGGGCGTCTTGCTCGGCAGCTTCCTCGCCTTCTACGCCTTTATTGGCTTCGAGGATCTGGTGACCCTGGGCGAAGAGGTGCAGGACGTCAAACGTTCACTGCCCCGCGCTATCATTATCGCCATGGGCGTGTCGCTGTTCTTCTACTGCGCGGTCGCGCTTGTGGCAGTATCGACACTCTCGCCGGACGCGCTGGCAGCGACAAGCGCACCACTGGTCGAAGTCATGCGTGCCAGCGGCTATGATGGCAGCTTTCTGGCCATATTGGGCCTGCTGGTGATCGTCGATGGCGCGCTGGCACAGATTGTCATGGCGGCGCGGGTCATCCATGATCTCGGCAAGCGCCGTGGCGGTGCACCGGCCTGGCTGGCTGCGGTCAATGCGAAAACGCGCACGCCGATTATGGCGACATTCTTTTCCGGAGCGGTTGTCCTGCTGCTCGCCATGTTCTTCCCGACCGGCACATTGGCCGGCGCCACAAGCTTCATCACCCTGTGCGTATTCGTGCTGATCAACGCCGCGCTGATCAGGCTTAAGCTGACCGGCAGGGCCAGTGGTGACGATATTGCCAGCTATCCGCTGCTGGTACCTGTTGCCGGATTGCTGTTCAGCCTTGTCCTGCTGACCGCGCAGCTTTCAGTTGCCGGATAGCATCGTAAAATCGGCTATATTCTCTTTTCCGGCATCGATATTTGGATTATGCTGCCGCCAGAAGGAGGGCGTGAACAATGTTTAGCAGCTTGATAGCACTCATGCTGGTTACACAGGCCGGAGATCTGGATTCCTTACGCAAGGATTATTCCAATTGCATGGTCGATGTAACGATCGAGCATCTCGACAAGAAGACCGGTACCCGCGCATTCAAAAAGGCTGCCCAAGGGGCGTGTCTGGAAAAGCGCAGTGCCTATATCGAGGCTCTTGCCAAGGACGAAGTCGCCTATGGCTCGACCCCTGAAGAAGCCCAGGAATATGCGAGGGAAGAGGCTGACAGCGTCATGAACGCCATGGTCAATGGCTATGACGACATGCAGCAGTCAAATACCCGTCCGTCGAAAGAAACCTGATTTTTGCGTCGGTAAGGCGTTTTCTCATGCGCGATGCTTTCCGGGGTGCCAGCCGGCATCCTGCAATACACGCTCGCCAAATTCACGCGGATGCGCCTCCAGCGGTGTTGCCAATGTGTCATTCCATCGGTTGAGAAAGCCGAACATGGCGATCACCGAGACGATATCGACGATCTCGGCATCGGAGAAATGCGCTTTCAGCACAGCAAAATGTGCGTCGGTCGCACCATTGGGGTGCTGCCCCGCAGCAAAGGCAAGATCGAGCACCGCCTTTTCCGCATCGCTGTAAAGCGGTGAAGCGTGATAATCGATGATCGCGGCGAGCTTGGCTTCATCCACCTGCGCCCGGTGCGCCCCATGGGCAGTGTGCGCCTGGCAATAGAGACATCCGGCGGCACTGCTTACGGCATAGGCGATAAGCTGGCGCAGATCGGGTGCCAGTGTCGACGCCGGGCCGTAAACCGATTGCATCAGCTGGGCGAAACCGCTGAGCAGGTCAGGCCGATGCGCCATGACCAGCATCGAATTGGGGGTGAAGCCCATCACCGCTTCAGCCATCGCCACTATCCGGGCACTTTCGGCACCAATAGTTTCGGGCGGGTGGATGCGTCCTGCCATAGCGGTTTCTCCCTGATGCATATGCGGATATCGGGCCAAGGCTAGGGCGAGAGTGTCTCCGGAGGCAAGGCTGAAGATACGTGCCCCGATATGTGGCGCGCGCATGCAGCAAATATATCGTCCCAGTTCTCGATATTGAAATGGCCTTTGCCGGGGACGAAGTGGAACTCGATATTGGCTATATTCTCTGCCATGTGGTGGCCCATGGCCTGAGGCACGAAAATGTCCTCTTCACCCAACCAGATACAGGTCGGAACCTGTACATCGGCAATATCGAACCCCCAGTCGCGATAGGCAATGCCCGCTTCATATGCCGGACCGCGGCTGTCCTGGCGGAAGGCTTCGCACAATATTGTCTGGAATAGGGTTCGCATCGCGGAGTTTTCAAGCACCATACGATCCGCCCGTGACACGGCGTTTTTCATGATCGTGAAGAACAGGTCTGGCCAGTAGCGAATGGCCCAACCCATGGGCGCAAAGGCAGCACGCATTGTCCAGGGCATATGCCGTGCAATGCGCATATAGGCGCGGTCCAGCGCATTGAGGCTGTGTGCGGTTTCCGCTGTCGCAATCGGACCCCATGGGCCAAGGGCGCCGATAAATGCCAGTCGATCAGGCGATATCGATACACCACAGGCAAAGAGATGTGGTCCAGCGCCCGAATGTCCTGCAATGCCGAAAGTCTCCAGTTTCAGGTGATCAGCCAGAGCGATGACATCACCCGGCCAGTCGACAAAACGGCGCTCAGGTTGAAAGCTGGAACGGCCAAAGCCGGGGCGATCAACTGCGACAAGGCGCATATGATGTATGCATGCGGCATCGTCGGCAAAAGCCGCCTCGAATCTGCTGCTCGGCGTTCCGTGAAAGTAAAAAACCGGAAAACCATCCGGATCGCCAAAAAAGGCATAGGCAAGATCACGCCCATCGCCAAGCTGAACAATATTAAATTGTTCAAGGCTGTCAGATGCTTGGCTTTCTGTTTTCAGGGAGGCGGCAAACACGCGGTGAATCCTTCATTTTTGCTGAAGCAAAGTGTATATTGTGCCGGTAATTATGGGATTTGATAGTCGGTAATGTACAGCAAAGCACAGGCACTTCTTTTTTCCTCATTCGCCGGTTGCATCATGCTTGGCACCGCTCCGGGGTGCAGTCAGACACAGACGGCACAGACCGATACGGTGCCCATGGTCCCCGAGAGTGAAACGCCTGAAAGCCCGAATAGGATGTCCATGGCCGAAGCGCCTCCAGGAGACAGTAATATGCCACAGGTGAGTGACGTACTGTATCAGCAATTTGCGCAGCACAAAGCCGATGCAGATCATGTCGAGCGGGTGATTATTACCTATGAGAAAAAGTCGGCGCGTCCTGATATCGCGCTTCCCGGCGTCGAAATTGTCTCTGAAATGAAAAGCACCCCGATCATCATCTGCAATGTCACGCTTAAAGGTCTGCAGACGCTGGCGAAGATCGAAGGCATTCGCCGTATCGAACCGGACGGAATGATGGGAATTCCCGAACAGCAATAGTCATTGCTTAGGCTATCAGTCTTCGGCACCGGCTTTGCCGGACTGCGCCTTGGCGATCTTTTTATAGGCGGAACGATCGGCTTTGATCTTTGCCCGCCATGCGGCCATGTCTGAAAATGTATCACGGACCACACGGCGATGGTGCTCCGGGAAATCCAGGCTGGTTCTGACGATCGCCATCGGCATTGGGTAGGCTTGTGCAATCGGATCGCCGGCGGCGATATGCACCGCGCCCGGCATGGGTGGTAATTGCAGCACAAGATTGACCGCATCGCTATACCATGCGGTTTCGACCAGACCCGAGAGCGGCGTGAGACCATTTTCATTGTCACGATTGACCGGTGCGTCGAAGAACAGGCCGACATCCTCATCAGTGCGGAAAATATAGGGTAGATGCAGCTTGACGAAATGCTGCTGATCCTCGCGATTGAAGAAACTCAGTCCGGGAATGACCACATCACCGGCACCGCTTCGCACAATATCGGAAATGGTGAACTGGTTACGGTGAAAGCCATATTTGGCGTCATCCTCAACATAGAATAGCCGGTCCGGACATCCGCCTTCTATTGGTGAGCGAAATTTGCGGCAGCCTGCAGGCACGGCATCGGCGGTGCAATAACCCCAGCGAAAGGGTGAGGGGATTGTCACACCCAGCGCCGCTGCCGCAACAAAGGGGCGGCATTGCTCGCGCGTGCCATAGCCTGAGGGCACGCTGTCGCGGGTGCGGGGTGAAGCGGGGGTGGGACGATGAAAGCGTGGAACCAGACCGATAACCTCGATACGGAAATCCTGACGCTGCATATCCCGCCCCCGTTCAGCCGGTAGAGATCAGATCACGAACTCGGGAGCATTCCCGATATAGAAAGCAGCCGTGTTGGCATCGACCCGGCCCTTGCCATATTTTTCCGGATCCTGATCACCGACCTTGTCGACAAAGGTGTTGAGGATCCAGCGGATCTGCTTGTTATTGGCACCGCGATGCGAGCCCCAGGCCAGAGCCGCCACGCCCGAGACATGCGGGCATGCCATGCTCGTCCCACTCATTCGGCCATAGCCGCCGCCCCGTGTTGTCGAGAGCACCTGCACGCCAGGCGCGCACACTTCGACCGAGGGGCCAGTGCTGGAGAAATTTGCAATGATATCGGAATCATCGACCGCGGATATCGACATGACATGTGGATAACGGGCCGGGAAACCGACCGTATCGGCACCATGACCGGAGTTGCCGGCCGCGGCAACCAGCAGTACGCCATCATCATAGGCCGCCTCGCACATATCGCCGAGTGCCTGCGGTGCGCCACCGCCGCCCAGACTCATACTGGCGACACGTGCGCCTTTCTTGTCCATGATCCAGTCGAGCGCAGCAATCAACCAGCTCCAGTTGCCGCTGCCATTGCTGGCGAGCACCTTCACGGGATAGAGATAGGCATAGGGCGCAACTCCGACCACACCGATATCGTTCATCGCTGCAGCGACTGTACCGGCACAATGGGTGCCATGGCCATGATAGTCCTCGGTGGAGCTCTCATTGGTGACAAAGCTCTTTCCGGTCCGCAGATTGGCCACCAGATCGGGATGGTCGGAATCGATACCGGTATCACAGATAAACACCTTGATACCCTCACCCTGGCTGCTCGGCCATGCCGCAGGTGCCTTGACCTGACTGACACCGGTCGGTGTCGTCTGGGCCAGCGGACCGGCATCATCAAGCGCGTACATCTTGCCGTCTTCCTCGATACGGGCGATGTCCTTGTTCTTCTTCAGCTTGTCGATTTCGGACTGGGTGAGGTTTGCCATCAGCAATGGTGCCTGGTAGCGATTGACGTCATAGCCGATCGCGCTGAGCTCCTCGCCCGAACCGACCGCGCGCGCCTGTTTCGAGAAATCATTGGAAGTCAGGAACCGGACCTCGGACGTGACCGACTCCTGCAGGATTTCCTGCTTGTCAGCCTTTGTCGAGCGCTTGTCTTTGCGCTTGAAGGTGATGATCACCGGTTTACGTTCGTCTGCTTTAGATTTTGGCATGATCTTTCCTCTCATGAGTTGGGTTACAATCATGCGCGTTGCAGTACCGGTCTTCCGGCATGCACGGTGGCGGATGCCACACCCGAACGCTCCGCATAATGTTTCTATCGTGAATCGATTGGGGAATCACATTCGCCGCGGAGTCGCAATAAACAATGATATAGACACTCTGTTACATTTGCAAATATATAAGAAAAATCATTTGGTTAACAGCAGTTGCTTTCAATATTCACTATATATTGTAAACGAATTGTATAGAATAGACGTCAATCAATTGTATAAATTGGTCACACTTGTCAGGCGCTGGATATATATTTTACTTACAGAAATGTCAGTGAAACCTGGCTTTGACAAGAAGTGCACATAATTGACATATTGTCATGATGCCATAGAGCAGAGCATGGCCAGCATCAGCGAGGACAAGGCGTGTAAGCCTGGTGATCTCCAACACAGGAAACGGGGAAATGGCTGAGAGACAGGGATTCGAGCCCATTAGGGTTCGCAAGCGCGACTGCGCGTCGGCCGAAAGGCCGCCCCATCGGAGACATGAGCGCAGCGAATTGTCGCGAGATCAAAATAATGGCGGACAGGGTGGGATTCGAACCCACGGAGAGCTTGCACCCTCGCCGGTTTTCAAGACCGGTGCATTCGACCACTCTGCCACCTGTCCGGCGTCGCTTCCCTAATGCCATATTGCAGTAGTTGCAAAAGCAAATTGCAGCAGGACGCAGAAAGCGGTCGGCTGAGGGGGAAAGACTTTGGCTCTGCCGGGCTTTGTGGCAATAACCGGGTATGACATTGCATTATCATTCAAAATCATCACGCCGACGGTCTTTTGCGGGTCTCTGGCTTAGGCGGGCAACGCGCATAACAGCAGCCATAATCGCCTCATTGACGCTGCTGACAACCACCTCATCGGCGCAAAACACAACCAGTTTTTCCGAATATCTGCCTGAGCTCTTGCAACAGGCGCGAGCGGAAGGCGTATCACAGGTGACGCTGGACCGGGTGGCACCGACGTTGCGGTTGAGCGAATCGGCACTGCGCATAGAGCGTCGCGCACGAGGCGGGGGGGGAGGGCCCAATCGGCGTATCCCGCCCTTTACCGGATCGGACGAGCAGCGGGCGATTATCGGCAAGCGGGCGCAGGGCCAGTCAAAATACCGCCAGTTGCGGCCAATTTTCGATCGTATCGAACGCGAAACCGGGGTGCCACCAGGGATCATCCTCGCCATTTACGGCAAGGAATCCAACTATGGTGGCTATACCGGCAATTTCGATATTCCCAGTGTGCTCGCCTCGCTCGCTTATGAAGGTCGCAGGCGTACATTATTCTCGCAGGAATTTGTCGCGGCGATGAAGATGATTGATCGGGGAGTCCCCCGCGACCGGCTGACCGGTAGTTTTGCAGGCGCTATGGGCAAGCCGCAATTCCTGCCCTCGGTCTATCTTCGGCTCGCCGCCGATGGCAATGGTGATGGTGAGGCCGATATCTGGAACAGCGAGGCCGATGCAATGGTGTCGATCGCCAACTATCTCTCCAATGCCGGATGGCGCCGTGGCGAACGCTGGGGGATGGCGGTGGCGGTGCCGTCGAGCCTCGATCGCGACGCCATTGCCAACCGCACCGTGCCGCAGCGCTGCCCGCGTGTGTTCGCCCGGCACAGCGAGTGGAAAACTATCCGTGAATGGCGCAGGCTGGGCGTCGCGCCAATATCGGCGCGCCAGCTTGGCGATAATGTTCTCGCGACCTTGTTGGAACCCGATGGCCGGGGCAGGACAGCCTATTTGCTCACCGGCAATTATCGCGCTATTCTGGATTATAATTGTTCGAATTTTTATGCATTATCAGTGGGGTTACTGGCCGATGAAATCGCAAGTTAGGGCATTCGCAACGCCGTCGTTGCTGGCCGGGAAGATAGCGGTTTTCAGCGCAGTTTTCCTGCTTCCCGGCTGTGCTTCGACACCCGATGGCCTCGAACCGGCGCCGCCCATAGCTTCGCCGTCGGCAGGGGTGAGCGATATTCCGGTAAAGATTGGCGAGCCTTATAATGTTGGCGGCAAGCAATATATCCCCGAGGATGTGACCGACTATGACGAGGTCGGCTATGCCAGCTGGTATGGCGCAGAACTGGCCGGTAACCCTACGGCCAATGGCGAGAGATTCGTACCCGCAGCGATCAGCGCGGCGCACAAGACCTTGCCCCTGCCAAGCTATGTCGAGGTAACGGCACTGGATACCGGACGCACCATCGTCGTGCGGGTCAATGATCGCGGGCCTTTTGCCAATGACCGGTTGATAGACCTGTCGCGCGGCGCCGCTGATCAGTTGGGCATTACCGAACAGGGTGTGGCAGGTGTCCGGGTACGGCGGGTGTCACCGCCGGAGAGCGACCGTGCGCTGTTGCGTAGCGGCCGCCCGGCCTTTGAGCGGCCGCCGACATCAGAAGGGCTGCTCACCGTATTGCGCAAGAAGCTGCAACCGCTGCCCAGGCCGGTAATGCCTGCAACACGTCAGGCCGCTGCCCCGGCTCCGGCACCAGCAGCAGCCCCGGCAGCAAGTGGCAGCAGAAGCGGGCGTTTCATCGTCGAAGGCGAGGGCCAGAAACGAGGCCAACAGCTTCTTGAGCGCCCGGAAAACTGGACCGGCCCGGCACGCACAACCTTGCCGACCGGCTTTGTCGTGCAGGTGGCGGCCTTCGGTTCCAAGGCCCGTGCCGATGCATTGGCAAAGCAGCTGGGCGCCAGGGTGACGCAAAGCCGGGATGGTCGTGTGTGGCGGGTGCGTTACGGCCCCTACAAGACGTCGACTGAAGCGCAAAGCGGGTTGCAACGGGCGCGGCAAAATGGCTATTCGGATGCACGAATTTTGCGCTCCGACCGATAGTCTTTTTCCGAGTCTCTGAACCATTATGAACATGATCCGTACATTCTCGCTGACCACTGCGTCTTGCGCGTTGCTCTTTGGTACCGCCTTTGCCGCTTCGCCACAATATGACAGCGATGCTCCGATTGCCTATCTCAGCGACCTGTCATCGGGCGCCGTCCTGCTCGATAAGGATGCCGATCGCAAGATTCCGCCGGCATCCATGGCCAAGATGATGACGGTCTATGTCGCCTTCGACATGATCGAAAAGGGCGAGATATCGCTGGAAGATGAATTTGTGGTGCAGGACAGCACCTGGCAGAAATGGAATAATCAGGGCTCGACCATGTTCCTTCAGGCAGGGCAATCGGTCTCTGTGGGTGATTTGCTGCATGGCATTATCACCCTGTCTGGCAATGATGCGTGCGTCGTGCTTGCAGAAGGAATTGCCGGCACGGAAAGTGCCTTTGTCGACATGATGAACGACGCCGCCGCCAGAATCGGCATGACAAACAGCCGTTTCGGCAACAGCAATGGCTGGCCCGATGAGGGGCGCACCCAGGTCACGGCGCGCGATCTGGCGAAGCTCGGTACACGTACGGTACGTGATTTCCCCAAGCTTTATGGCGATTTTTACGGTCAGGAAGAATTTAGCTGGAACGGCATTACCCAGGGCAATCGCAACCCGTTGATTGGCAAGGTACGCGGCGCGGATGGACTGAAAACCGGCCATACCGAAGAGGCCGGCTATGGCTTTGCCGGCACCGCTGAACAAAATGGCCGCCGCCTGATGATGGTGGTTGCAGGGCTGGATTCCTATAATGGCCGCATTGCCGAGTCAGTCCAGCTGCTCAACTGGGGCTTCCGCGCCTGGAAATCGGACACGCTTTTTGCTGCCGGCGATATTGTCGGCAATGCCGAGGTGCAGCTTGGCAGTGAGCGCAACGTATCGCTGGTAGCACCGCGCAATCTGGCGGTGACACTGCCGCGCAGCGGCTCGGACTATAGCATGAAGATTGTCTATGACGGGCCCATCAAGGCGCCGTTCAAGGCCGGTGATCGCATTGCCTCTCTGATTGTCACGCCAGAGGATGGGGATCCTCAGACCCTGCCACTTGTTGCCGGTGAAACGGTAGAAGAAGCGGGCATATTCGCGCGGATCTGGAACGGTCTGGCCGCATTGTTCGGCGCGTGACCAGCGCCGCACCCTTCATTGCGTTCGAAGGCGGGGAAGGGGCAGGAAAATCGACTCAGATCAGGTTGCTGGCGGAGCATCTTGATATGGCTGATATCGCGCATGTCGTGACCCGTGAGCCCGGCGGTACGGCAGCAGCCGAAGCGATACGCGAGTTGTTGCTGTCCGGCGCTGATGCTCGCTGGAACACGCGCAGCGAGGCGCTGCTATTCGCCGCAGCGCGCGCCGATCATGTCGCCCGGGTGATCCGCCCGGCAATGGCTTCAGGGCAATGGCTATTATGTGATCGCTTTGTCGACAGTTCGCGCGCCTATCAGAGCGCAGGGCAGGGCCTGGATGATGGCGATATCATGCAGCTGCACAGCATAGGCAGTGAGGGGCTGATGCCCGATATCACCATATTGCTGCAGATTTCCCAGCACGAAGCTGTTGCGCGCATCCAGCAGCGCGATGGCAGCGACCATGACCGGTTTCAGCGCCGTGATGCCGATTTTCACCGCCAGGTCAGTGAAGCCTTTGCCCGCTTTGCTGCTAATGAACCAGAGCGTTTTCTGGTGATCGATGCGGCTGACAGCGCCGAAAATGTGCATACTGCCATAGTGGCCGGATTGCACGATCGCGGGTATGTGACGTCATGACACCACTGATCGGACATCATGCCAACCAGCGCCAGTTTCTCGCTGCTATCCGCAGTGGCAAGATGCATCATGGCTGGATCCTTGCCGGACCACAGGGGCTGGGCAAGCATCTCTTTGCCCGCCATGCAGCGACGCAATTGCTGGGCTCCAATGCGCCGCCAGAATCCGATCTGTTTGACACCGATATATTGCCGGGACCGCAGCGGCAAATGATTGATGCCAAAACGCATCCCGACTGTCACGAACTCGAGCGCGAAGCGAAGAACGACACCGAGCGCAAAAAGCAGGAAAAGGGACAGGTCTATGAATGCCGTCGCAACATCCGCATTGACCAAGTGCGGGCACTGCAGCGGCGTTTTGTTACCCGGCCTAGCCTCTCTGACCAGCGGGTGATCATCATCGATGCAGTCGATGATCTCGAGCGCAATGCCGCCAATGCACTGCTCAAGTCGCTCGAAGAACCGCCGAGGAATACCGTTTTCCTGCTAATCTCGCACAGTCCGGGCCGGTTGCTGCCGACCATCCGCTCGCGCTGCCTGATGATGCGATTCCATCCGCTACCGCCCGAGCAAATGCAACAGGTGATAGCGCTGATGCAGCCTGACCTACCGGCCGAACAGACGCGTGCCCTGCTTGATACTGCTGGCGGCATTCCGGGACGGATCAACGGGTTGCTCGATGCCGATGTCGCGACTTTGGTTGAGGCAGTGCATGCCATTCTCGATCAAGGGGATCACGATCATCGCCACCGCCTGACCTTGGCCTCGCTGTTGGCGGGGAAGGGGGCGGTCGATCGCGTCGGCGCATTTCTGTCTCGCCTGCCGAAAATCCTTGCCGATCATGCGCGCCGCAGCAAGGGCGCACAGCGCATGGCGTGTATCAGCGCACGCAGCGAGATTGAGCAGCTTGCATCCGAGCTTCCGCGTTATAATTATGATCCGCAGGCGCTGGTTTTTCGTATCGGCGGCTTGCTGGCCTCGGTCGCTGCCACTAGAGACGGCTGACCAGCTTATTCAGTAACGCGCGAAAGCAAGAGGCATGTCGGACCCTTTCTACATCATGACGGCGATCAGCTATCCCAATGGCCCGCCGCATATCGGCCATGCCTATGAGGCGATTGCGACCGATGCCATTGCCCGCTTCCAGAGATTGCGCGGACGCGATGTCCGGTTCCAGACCGGAACCGATGAGCATGGCCTGAAAATGGCGCAGAAAGCTGCGGAGCAGGGTGTTGCGCCGCGCCAGCTTGCCGATACAATGAGCCAGCTTTTCAGGGATATGTGCGACAAGCTCAATATCTCTTATGATGTTTTCCAGCGAACCACCGATGCGGCGCATCATGATGCCAGCCAGGCTATCTGGAAGGCGATGGAAGCCAATGGGGATCTTTATCTTGACCGTTATGAAGGCTGGTATTCGGTTCGCGACGAGGCCTATTATGATGAAAGCGAACTGATCGAAGACGAAGATGCCGATGGCAAATCGGTTAAGCTGTCGCCACAGGGCACCCCGGTCGAATGGACCGCCGAGGAGAGCTGGTTTTTCCGACTGTCAGAATATCAGCAGCCATTGCTCGATCTCTATCGCGATCATCCCGAATTTCTGCAGCCGGACAATCGCCGCAACGAGATGATCCGCTTTGTCGAGGGCGGGTTGAGAGACCTCAGCGTATCGCGTACGAGTTTCGACTGGGGCGTGAAGGTGCCTGGAAGCGACAATCATGTCATGTATGTCTGGGTCGATGCGCTGACCAATTATCTTACCGGCCTCGGCTACCCCTATACCGGCGGTGATTTCACCCGTTATTGGACCGAAAATGGCGATATCAATCATATTATCGGCAAGGATATTGTCCGCTTTCACAGCGTCTATTGGCCGGCTTTCCTGATGAGCGCGGGTCTGCCGCTGCCAAAACGTGTTTTCGGCCATGGCTTCCTGCTGAATCGCGGTGAGAAAATGTCGAAATCGCTGGGCAATGTTGTCGACCCTTTGGTGCTGGCTGAGAGTTTCGGGGTTGACCAACTGCGCTATTTTCTGCTCGCCGATGTCGTCTTCGGAAAAGATGGCAGCTATTCCGCAGAAGCGATTGTTACTCGGACAAATGCTGATCTGGCCAACAGCTTTGGCAATCTGGCGCAGCGTACGCTTTCGATGATCTACAAGAATCTCGATGGCAGGTTGGTGACGGACTATGTCGCCGATACAGCCGATGCCGAACTGGCGACCACCATCGCCGAGGCGACGCAAAAGGCTTTCCCGCAAGCCTTTACGCAATTCGATCTGTCCGGTGCTATCGATGCCTGGCGTCGCGGGGTCTTTGCCTGCAACCAATATGTTGATGAACAGGCTCCCTGGGCGCTGAAAAAGACCGACCCGGAGCGCATGGGCATGGTGCTGATGACATTGTTCCGCGCTATCCGCGACCTGGCCATCTGCATTCAGCCGGTGGTACCTGAGGCGGCAGAAAGGCTGCTTGAGCAGATGGGTATTGCTGCTGATCAGCGCGACTTTGCAGCCCTTGGTGATGAAAGCTGGTATGCGGCGCTCGCATCAGGCGAATTTACCCTCGACAAACCAGTGCCGATTTTTCCGCGACTGGAAATGCCGGATGGTGCCGAGGAAGCAGGGGATACTGGCTGATGCTCGTCGATTCGCATTGTCATCTCAACTATAAGGGCATGGCCGAAGACCAGCCTGAATTGCTGGCGCGGGCGCGGGGAGCAGGGGTCACCGCCATGCTCAATATCTCGACGCGCGAAAGCGAATGGGATGACGTCATCGCCACCGCCGAGCGTGAGGATGATGTCTGGGCCAGTGTCGGCATCCATCCACACGAGGCTGATGATCATGCCGATCTGGCGCTGGAGCGGCTTATCGCAGCCTCGGAACATCCGCGGGTTGTCGGCATCGGTGAAACCGGGCTGGACTATTATTATGATCATAGCGATCGCGGGCGGCAGCAGGACAGCATGCGCCTGCATATCGCTGCAGCGCGCGAGACCGGACTGCCGATGATCATACATATGCGCGATGCCGAAGACGATATGACCGCGATCCTGGCCGAGGAGCGTGAAAAGGGGCTGTTCCCCTGCCTCATTCACTGCTTCACCGCCGGCAAGGAATTCGCCGACCAGATGCTGGCATGGGATATTCCACTGTCGCTGTCGGGCATTGTGACCTTCAAAAATGCCCGTGAATTGCAGCAGGTAGCCAAGGATATTCCATCACACAAGTTGCTGATAGAGACCGATGCGCCGTTTCTGGCGCCGGTGCCGCATCGCGGCAAGCGCGGTGAACCCGCCTTTGTCCGCAATACCGGCGAATTTCTCGCCGGGTTGCGCAATGAAGAGCCCGAGGCGCTGTTCGAAACCACAGCGCAGAATTTCTATGCGCTGTTCACCAAGGCGCGTCCGTGAAGCTGACGTTGCTCGGTTGCGGCACATCCGCCGGAGTGCCGCGGATCGGCAATGACTGGGGCGATTGCGACCCGAATGAACCAAAGAACCGCCGCAGCCGTGTATCGCTGCATATCGCCATCGAAACCTCGGCGGATGAGACCATCGGCCTGCTGATCGATACCGCGCCCGATCTGCGTAACCAATGTCTTGCGCATGGCATTAGCGATCTCAGCCATGTGCTGTGGACGCATGATCATGCCGATCATTGCCACGGCATCGATGATCTTCGACCCTTTACCTATCGCCGCAAGGGCAAGCCGCTACATGGTTTTGGTCGACCCTATACCGCCGATGCGCTGCAGCGCCGCTTCGGCTATATTTTTGCAGGTGAGGATGGCTATGTTACCGTCGCCGATATGGCGGTGATCGGCAAAACCGGGCGCGACCATGCGGTCAGCATCTTCCCCGGCGTAGAAATTGCCGCTATCGATCAGCCACATGGGCCGGTGCAATCGACGGGGTTTCGGGTGTCACAGTCTGGCAAGAGTGTCGGCTATGCCACCGACTTTTCTGCTATAACCGAAGAGATGGTCCAGTTCTACAAAGGCTGTGATTATCTCATCACCGATTGCCTGCGCCGCGAACCGCATCCGACCCATGCACATCTCGGCATGGCGCTGGATCTGGCCGAGCGCGCCGCTGTCGGCCATGCGGTGCTGACTCATCTCGACAAGTCGATGGACTATCGTAGCCTGTGCGCCGAAGTCGGCAATCGCGCCATTGTCGGTTATGATGGCTGGAAGGCAGAGCTATGAGCGAATGGGATGGTATCTATCTGGTGCACAGCGTCGGCGTACTGGTCCTGGTGGGCAGCGCGTTACTGGCTTATCGGTTACCGCTTGGTCAGGCAGTAAAGATGGCTGCGATATGGGTGCTGATTTTTGGCGCGGCTTTTCTCGCCGTGTCGGCTTATCGCAGCTTTGTCGGAGGAAGCAGCAGTGAACCGCGAACGGGGAACGAGAAAGCGTCGGACGGTCCATGGATCATTACCCCGGATCATGCCATCCATAATTTAACATAATATATATTATCGGATTCACTGATGCCAGAGCAGACCAAGCCCCTTTCACAACCCGCAGCACCGGTTTCCGCAGATATCAGACCGCTGGCACGCATCATGCAGCAATTGCGTGATCCCATTGATGGTTGTCCCTGGGATCTCGAACAGGATTTCGCCAGCATCGCGCCCTATACGGTCGAAGAAGCCTATGAGGTTGCCGATGCGATTGATCGCAAGGACATGGATGACCTGTGCGGCGAACTGGGCGATCTGCTGCTTCAGGTCGTGTTTCATAGCCAGATGGCCAGCGAGGCTGGTCATTTCACGCTGCAACAGGTGATAGAAGGCATCTGCGCCAAGATGATTGCGCGTCACCCGCATGTTTACGGGGATCAGTCGGCCGAACAATGGGATTGGGAAGACATCAAGAAGCGCGAGCGCAGCGACAAGGGCCTATCCAGTGCGCTGGATGGCGTCGCACAGGCGCAACCAGCGCTGATGCGTGCCGAGAAACTGCAGAAACGGGCCGCGCGCACCGGTTTCGACTGGCCCGATGCCGAGAGCTGTTCCGATAAACTGACCGAAGAAACCGCTGAGCTTGCCGCTGCCGACAGTCCGCAGGAACAGCATGAAGAGGCTGGTGACCTGCTCTTCGCGGCGGTTAATCTGGTGCGCCATTACGGTGTCGATCCCGAAACCGCGCTGCGCGATGCCAATCGCAAGTTCGAGCGACGTTTCAGGGCAATGGAGGCCGAAGCTAAGGGCGAGTTTGAATCGCTGTCGCTCGAAGCACAGGAAGCCCTGTGGCAGGCGGTCAAGCGTGCGGAGGTAAAGCCGACATAGCAGCGCGATGCATGCGCCAGAAGCGAGCCCAGTCCGGCGCTGCCATGCCGACAGTGATATCGCAATAATCGCCCTGCTCCGCACTGTTCAGCACATGGCCGTGCTGGTGCAGCCAGGCGATCTGGCGCCCGTCACTCAGCGGAATCCGAACGGTATCCACAGTTTCGTCACTGCGCAGCATTACCGCCATGACGTCACGTAACTGATCCAGACCCTCCCCCTGCATCGCAGAGGCCAATACCGCCGGATAAGGCGATTGCTGCATCGCCAATTCGATATCTGACCGGTCATCAATATCCAGCAGATCGGCCTTGTTCCACACCTCGATAACCGGTGTCCCCTCACCCGCTTCTCTGCCGCGTAGCACTACGCCAATTTCGGCCAGCACCGCCTCGACATCCGATTTCTGTTCGGCGCTGAACGGGTCGGCGATATCGCGTACATGCAATATGAGATCGGCGGCCAATACCTCTTCCAGCGTGGCACGAAAGGCGGCGATAAGCTGGGTCGGAAGATCCGAGACGAACCCCACCGTGTCGGACAGAATAGACTTTGCTATGCCCGGCAGTTCGACCGCACGCATTGTGGGGTCGAGGGTCGCGAACAGCATGTCCTGCGCCATGACATCGCTGTCGGTCAGCCGGTTGAACAATGTCGACTTGCCGGCATTGGTATAGCCCACCAGTGCAATTAGCGGCCAGCCCTGACGTTGGCGGCGGCTGCGCTGCAATCCACGCGTCCGGGTAACTTCGCGCAATTCGCGCCGCAAGCGGGCGCGACGCTCATTGAGCATGCGGCGGTCGGACTCGATCTGGGTCTCGCCCGGGCCACCAAGAAAGCCATAGCCGCCGCGTTGCCGTTCAAGGTGGGTCCAGCTGCGCACCAGACGGCCCGCCTGATAGTCGAGATGGGCCAACTCGACCTGTAGCCGGCCCTCCTGGGTTACGGCGCGTTCGCCGAATACCTCGAGGATCAGTCCGGTCCGGTCGATCACCTTGACCGCCAATTCGGTCTCCAGATTGCGTTGCTGGATTGCGCTCAGCGCGCCATCGACAATCAGCAGTTCGGCTTCGTGCGCTGCGATCATCGTTGCCAGTTCATCAAGCTGGCCCTTGCCGAGCAGCGTTGCGGGCCGGATGGTACGCAGGCTATAGGCCTTGATATCGACGACATTGATGGCAATCGCCTCTGCAAGCCCCTTCGCTTCGGCCAGGCGCTCTTGGTGGCTTATGCCCGGGTGGTTGCCGATATCGGGATAGATGATGATCGCACGCGCGCCGCGGCTAATGCCTTCACGTTCATCTGTGGGGGTAAAACTGTTACTCACAAAATACTTTACTGTCAGTCATCTGCAGGGGACTCTTCCCACTCACCCGTCAGATCGATCGGACCACCTGGCTGTACAGTCGACACCGCATGCTTATAGGCCAGCTGCGCCATGCCATCGCGCTGCAGCAACATGCAGAAAAGGTCATAAGCGGCGACATTGCCCTGCAGCATGACACCATTGACAAGGAACATCGTCACCGGGGTTTCTGATGACTGGACCGCCGTCAGGAAAATGTCCTGCAGATTGCGGTTCTTGCTCTTGGTCTCGGCAGAATAGTTGTAAAACACCTCAAGATCCATCGGTTGCGATGGCATGATCGTCGAGATTGCGTGTTTATACACCAGTTGCGACTGCCCGTCACGGCGAAGCAGGATCGAGAAATTGTCGAACCATGTGACAACGCCCTGCAGTTTGACACCTTTGACCAGAAACATGGTGACTGGTGTGCGGCTTTTACGCAGTGAATTCAGGAAGAGATCCTGTAAGGATTTTGCCTTTTCGGTCATCTGACCCCCGGTCTTTGTTTTCTTTGTGCCGACACATAATAGCGCCAGAGCAAACAATAATCACGGACCTAGTCATTGCACAAGCGTAATCCCGCGCCGGAGCAGAATAGTCGTCTATGATTTGCGTTCGTTGAGGCCGAGCAGCTTCAGCTTGCGGTGCAGCGCCGAGCGTTCCATGCCGATAAATGTCGCAGTTTTTGAAATATTTCCCGAAAAGCGGCGAATCTGTACCTTGAGATATTCGCGCTCGAAATTCTCGCGCGCCTCGCGCAACGGCACCCCTGTGAGCGTCGATACACCCAGGCCCTGATCGCTCTCGCCCTGCACGATTTCGGTTGGCAGCATGTCGAGCTCTATCTGCGCCACCTCGCCTTGCGGTGCCAGGATCACCATGCGCTCGACCAGGTTGCGCAGCTGGCGGACATTGCCCGGCCAGTCATAGCTCTGCAGTGCCGCCATGGCTTCGCTGCTGATATTGGGCGATGCGATGCCATGCTCCACCGCCAAGCGGGTGAGATAATGCTCAACCAGTGCGGGAATATCGTCGCGCCGTTCGCTCAGCGGCGGAATGGCTACAGGTACGACATTGAGTCGGTAGAACAGGTCTTCACGGAACCGCCCCTCGCGAATTTCGGTGTTGAGGTCGCGTGCGGTTGCCGAAACAAAGCGGACATCGACCTTTATCTGCCGTGTGCCGCCGACGCGCATAAAGCTCTGATCGGTAAGCACCCGCAAAATCTTGGCCTGGGTCGACAGCGGCATATCGGCGACCTCATCGAGGAAAAGGGTGCCGCCATGCGCACTTTCCAGCAGGCCGGTGCGCATCAGCTTGCCATTATCTTCCAGGCCGAAAAGCTGTTCCTCAAACCCTTCGGGCGTCATTCGCGCCGAGCTGATGGACACAAAGGCGGCATCGGCGCGGGGGCTCCAGCTGTGCAGCAGCCGCGCCGCGACCTCTTTGCCCACCCCTGCCGGGCCGGTGATCAGCAGCCGGCTGCCGGTGGTCGACACTTTTTTCAGCGTCGCCCGCACTCCGTTTATTGCCGTGGAATTGCCATTCAGCTCCTCGGCAATACCGAGCTTGCGCCGCAAACGGGCATTTTCGCGCCGCAACCTGTCGGTTTCAGTGGCGCGTGCGACCAGATGGATCAGCCGCTCCGCCTCGAACGGCTTTTCGATAAAGTCGATGGCACCGCGCGATACGGCCGATACCGCTGTATCGATATTGCCATGGCCGGAAAAGATCAGCACCGGCAGTTCCGGATCGCGTTCCTTTACCGCGTCGAGTATTTCCAGCCCGTCCAGGCGGCTGCCCTTGAGCCAGACATCGAGCAACAGCAATGATGGCCGGCGTTCATCAATCGCTTGCAGCGCAGAATCGCTATCGGCGGCGGTGCGGCAGCTATAGCCTTCATCCTCGAGCACACCGGCTACGAGTTCACGGATATCTCTCTCATCATCGACAATCAGTATATCGAGGGCCATCTTATTCGCTCACTGGATCTTGGGTAATGCTGGTGTCGAAGTGCAGCCGTACCTCGGCGCCGCCCATTGCAGATGTGGCAAAGGCGATGCTGCCGAAATGTTCCTCGACAATTTTCTTGACGATCGCGAGACCAAGGCCGGTGCCTTTGTCGCGGGTCGTCACATAAGGTTCGATCAAATGGTCATGATCTTCGGGCAGCCCGATGCCATCATCGCTGATGACGATGTCGACATTTGTGTCATCCGACCGGATTTCGACCATTATGGTGCCGCTGGCATTTTCTTCATTACGCCCTTCGGCTTCATGCTTTGCCTCAATGGCCTCAACCGCATTTTTCAGCAGGTTGATGATCGCCTGCGATATTTGCCGCCGGTCGCAGGAGAACAGGCACTCTTCAACATCATGCTCGGTCGTGAAAGTTATCCCCGAATGGGCGACACGCTGCATGAATACGGCCTGGCGTACCAGATCGATCAGATTCTCCTCACGGAAAACCGGTTTTGGCATGCGCGCAAAGGAAGAGAATTCATCGACCATATTCCGCAGGTCACCAACCTGGCGAATGATCGTCTCGGTAAGCTGGTTGAAGGTATCCATATCATCGCCGATACGCTCGCCAAAGCGGCGTTTCAGGCGTTCCGAAGCAAGCTGGATCGGTGTCAGCGGGTTCTTGATCTCATGCGCAATGCGCCGCGCGACATCGGACCAGGCCGCCTGACGCTGGTCAAGCAGTTGCTGGGTGATGTCATCAAAGGTGATGACCTGCCCTACCCCGCCCGGACTGCTGCGGGCTGCCAGCGTCAGCAGATCATTGCCACGACGGAACTGCACCACCGCACGGCCCTGTTCGCTCTCGGCAACATCGGCAAGAAAGGGTGCGATTTCGGATAATGGCCGGTCGATAAAGCTCTGTCCCTGATCAATCAGCAGCTCCTGTGCCGAACTGTTCATCAGCCGCACAATCCCTTCATCATCGACCGAGATGATCCCGGCGCTGACCGACTCGACAACCGTCTGCATGAACACCCGACGCTCATCGAGTTGATGATTGGCGCGAACCAGCGCCTGGCGCTGCTCGTCCAGCTTCTCGGTCATGCTGTTAAATGCGCGGCCGAGCATGCTGACCTCGTCGCGCGCCTCGGTATCGCTGACACGCGCAGCGAAATTGCCGCGGCTTACCTCGCGCGAGGCTCCTACCAGATCGCTCAGCGGCGCCACCATCCGGTCTGCGAATTTGACCGCGACCCAGAGTGCAATCGCCAGCAACAGCAGCGACACCAGATACAACGCCACATTGAAGCGCAATTGCAGCGAGCGGGTTCGTCCCGAAAGCGCGTCATAATCGTTGAGCACGGCACGTGCTCTCTCCCACTGGCTCAGAGCCAGCTGGCTTGAGGCACGTGAGGCATAAAGGAACACATCGCCGGCACCATCGAGCATGGTCACCGCCTCGATCCGGTCATCGGTGAAGGCGAGTGCGACATCATTGCCCGCGCGCAGCTCACCCAGCATCTCGGCAGTCACTCGTGACGCCAGATTGCGGTCATTGGGATCGACGATCACCGCAGTGCGCAAGACACCATCATCGCCGCGCTCCAATATCGCGGATTCGTTGAACTTTCGTACCACGACCTGATAGGAATAGGCCTCGGCGAATTCGGGGTTGTCGACGGTTGTCTGGCGCAGATAGCCGCTGAGATCCTCGGCCATGGCGAGACTCTCATTGCGCACATCGCGCGCGCTCTGATCATTATAGCCCAGCGCCAGTTCATTGGCGTTTTCCAGCACGTTGCGGGCGCGGTCGGAATACCAGAATTCGACACCATATTGGAACAATAGCGAGGCGAAGAACACCACCAGCAAAGTCGGTACAGCAGCGACAATCGCGAACAAACCGACAAGCCTGGTATGGTAAAGGCCCGACGAACCGGCAATCGCCCTTTCCGCGCGCCGCTTGGCAAAGCGCCGCGCCAGCAGCACCAATATCATCATTGCCGGGAACAGATTGGCAAGAAGCAGGCTGGATGCCCAGATTGCAGGCAATACCCTGTCGGCCGCATCCTCTGCAGTCAATATCCGGACGGTAATAGCCAGCATTGTGAGCAGCAACGCCGTCATGCCCCATTCGGCATAGGCGTAGCGCCGGTCACTATCGGCACTGGAAACATTATCTGCAGTGCGGAACCAGCCGGCAATGGAGGGGAATATGCTCGTCGACGCCATTAGTGATGCAATACAGCACTAGTGTTGCCAGTAAAACACAAATGTCAGTGGATATGGACAGTTTGTCGACGTTATTTGTCGCCTTGTCGTGCAGTCTCTGGCAAAAGGCCGTGCTGCTTCAGCTTCTTCCTCAGCGTGTTGCGATTGATACCGAGCAATTGCGCCGCCTGGATCTGATTGTGTCCGGCGCGGCTCATCACCCTTTGCAATAGTGGTTTCTCCAACAGGGAAAGGGCCGACGCATAAATATCGCCATCATCCCCAGAGATGCGCTGCAGCAATAGATCCACTGCCGCCTCGAATGCGGCATTGTCATCGCTGGCCGCACTGGCCGGCCCCAGCAGCTCGGTGACCATGGATTGCGTCACCGTGTCGCCACTGGTCATGGCGATAATCCGCATCACCGCATTTCTCAGTTCGCGGACATTGCCGCGCCACTCTGGCGTCTGCAACGCGGCAATAGCGCCCTTGGTAAAGCGCTTTTCATCTAGCCCCTGATGCATGGCTCTGCCGGCAAAATGCCGCACCAGATCGGGTATATCCTCGCGCCTTTGCCGCAGCGGCGGCAGCGTGATTGGCAACACATTGATCCGGTAATACAGATCTTCGCGGAATTGCCCCGCCGCTATCAGGGCCTCGAAATCCTGGTGCGTCGCGGCGATAATCCTGACATTGATGCGAATCTGCTCGTGGCCGCCAATACGGACGATATACCCCTCCTGCAGTGCGCGCAGCAGGCGCGTTTGTGCCGCCATCGACATATCGCCAATTTCATCGAGAAACAGGGTGCCGCCATGGGCCTGCTCGAACATGCCGATCTGACGCTCTACAGCGCCGGTAAAGGCGCCCCTCTCATGACCGAACAGTACCGACTCGATCAGCTCGGACGGGATTGCAGCGACATTGACGGGGACAAACGGCCCCTGTTTGCGGTGGCCAGCATAGTGGATCGCTTCTGCCACCAGCTCCTTACCGGTGCCGGATTCGCCAAGCAGCAGAACCGAAAGGTCGTTTTTCAGTACCTTGCCAATGGCGCGATAGACATGCTGCATTGCGGTGCTGCGACCGATGATCTGCATGCCTTCGGAAGTCTCGGCAAGCGCCTCCCCTGCACCCGCGGCATTGTTAGCCCTGGCCTTTTGCGACGACACTGCTTTTTGTGCTGAGGCAATCAGTGCCTCGAGGTCGAACGGCTTGGGAAAATATTCAAAGGCATCGAGGTCGCTGGCGCGCACGGCGGTATCGAGGGTGTTCTGCGCCGACATCACAATCACCGGGATTTCCGGTTCGAGCCGCTGCGACAGCTTGGCAAGGCTATCGAGGCTGTCACCATCTTCGAGCAGGACATCGGTAATCAGCAGCGCATAATCATGCATGCCAAGCTGGCTGTCGCGTTCGTCACGACGCTGCACAACATCGACCTCCCACCCCTCGGCGGTCAGCGCCGCGGTCAGCACATGGGCGATGGTGCGATCATCCTCGGCTAGCAATATGCGGGTCATGTGTTCCGCCCCTTCTGGTCCGCCGCGGCAAAGAACAGGCGGAACTGGGTTTCTCCCTTGTCCTCGTCACGGCGATAGACAATGCGGCCCTGCATCTGTGTCACCATCTGGCGTACCAATGCCAGCCCGAGCCCCTGCCCGTTGACCTTGCTGGTAGCAAAGGGGGTAAACAGATGCGGCGCGATGCTGTCAGCGACACCGGGGCCATTATCGGTCACCCGGATCTCCACTGGCAAGCGGATCATCTTGCCCTCGCGGCGGCTTTCGATGCGCAGGCCGGGAGCGAAATGGCTGCTCAGCGTGATCACCGGATTATCCTGATTGAGGCAGGCATCGGCGGCGTTGGACACCAGATTATGCACAATCTGGGTCAGCACCGGCACCGAAGCCATGATTTCAGGTAGCGAGGGATCATAATGTTCGACAATCCTGATCTGCCGGTCATGTTCGGCAAGGCAAAGCATCTTCACACGGTCGAGTACCTCATGGACGTTGACCGGTCCGGTCTGACCGACAACAGCACGACCACGAAACTGCATCCGGTCGATCAGTTCGGCGATGCGGTCCACCTCATGCGCTATCAGTGCCACCAGATCGCCTTCGCCATTATCATCCCTGCCTCGCTGTTGGCGCGCCAGAAGCTGCGCGGCGCCACGTATCCCGGCCAGCGGGTTCTTGATCTCATGTGCCAATATCTCCGGCCCGCGCAACGCCGCAGCACCGTCATCGGCATCACTATAGGAAGCAATGCCATCGGGTGCATAGGAGGGGATCATCGCCGCTACCCGCCAACCCGGCCATTCGGCCATGGGCGACAGGGACATGTCGATACTGAAACGCTTTTCGATGCCACTGATCCGGCAGGATGCATCGCGCACGGTGATATCCGCATCGGCATTATCCAGCGCCAGTGCCAGCCGCGGATCGGCGAAATGCAATATGGCGGAGAGTGCATGGCGCGCCAGCGTCGACCGACTGGCGGCAAGAAGGGTCTCCGCCGCCGCATTGGCATCGGCAATCATGCCATCGGGCGCGATCAGCAATATCGATACCGGCAACGCCGCAGCGGTGTCCGCGAGGCTAGGCGTATCGTTCCTGTCGATAATGCCGATCCTGTCAGGCACGCCAGGCCACCATGCGGCTCAAGCGGCCTGCCGCTGTTCCAGCCAGGGTTCGTAAAAAGCGGTCAGACTGTCGATGACCTGTTCCGGGTCTTCCATACGGTTGACCGCATTGCGGAAGTCGGCAGAGCCAGTCAGGCCCTTGGTGTACCAGCCGAGATGCTTGCGCGCGACGCGGACACCGACATTCTCGCCATATAGCGCCAGCATGGCGCGATAATGCTCGACAATGACATGATATTGCGTCGCCAGATCGGGATCGGGCAAGCGGGTGCGATCCCCGCCCGACTGGTTGAACCAGTGCATCACCTGCCCCAGCAGCCAAGGCTTGCCATAGGCACCGCGACCGATCATCACGCCATCGGCGCCGCTTTGGTCCAGTGCGGTTTCGGCATCCTCGATCGAGCAGATATCGCCATTGACAATGACCGGGATCGACACCGCATCCTTGACCTTGCGGATAAAGGCCCAGTCGGCATGCCCCTTGTACATCTGGTTGCGCGTGCGGCCATGCACGGTGATCATCTTGGCGCCCAGATCCTCGGCAATATGCGCCAGTTCAGGCGCGTTGAGGCTGTCATGGCACCAGCCCATACGCATCTTCACCGTAACCGGGACATCGACAGCATCAACCGTAGCCTTGATCAATGATGCCGCGAGCGGAAGGTCGCGCATCAGCGCCGAACCGGCATCGCCATTGACCACCTTTTTCACCGGACAGCCCATATTGATGTCGATAATCGCCGCGCCACGATCCTCGTTGAGCCTGGCCGCTTCGGCCATGCGCTCAGGAGCACAACCGGCGAGCTGCATCGATACCGGCTCTTCGGACGGTGCCCAGGCCGCCTTTTGCAGCGATTGCCGGGTTTCGCGGATCATCGCTTCGCTGGCGATCATCTCGGTGACGTTGAGACCCGAGCCGAAACGCCGCACCAGAGTGCGGAACGGACGATCGGTAACACCCGTCATCGGCGCCAGGATCACCGGACAGGCAATTTCATGATTACCGATTTTGATCGGGGCGAGCGCCATGCATTTTACTCGACTATGGGGTGATGAAAATTTAGGCAGCCGATAGCCGCAATTCCCCAATTCCGCAAGTCTGCGGCGCGACAATGGGCGTTCGCGCAGCTATCCCGCAATCTGCCGCATGGACAAGCGCCAATCGATTTGTCATGGGGCATGATGTTGTGAGCGAGTTTCAGGCCATCATTGTTGCCGCCGGGAGCGGATCGCGCGCAGGCGGCGACAGCCCCAAGCAATATCGCGACTATCGCGGCCAACCGCTGCTGGCGCACAGCGTTGAAAGCCTGTTGGCGCATAACGACTTGCAGCATCTTGTGGTGGTCATCGGTGCCGGGCAGGAACAGCAGGCGGGCGACATTCTGCCCCATGATCCGCGCATCACCATCACCATGGGCGGCGACAGTCGCATGGCATCCGTCGCCAATGGGGTGGCGGCGCTGGCCAAGACCGGCATCGATGCCAACAGCCTGGTGCTGGTGCATGATGCTGCCCGTCCCGGCCTGTCACACGGAGTGATTGATCGTCTGCTCGCTGCGCTGGAAGATCATGCTGGTGCGGTTCCGGTGCTGCCCATGGTCGACAGCATGACGGAAAATGCCGGGGCATTGCTCGGCGAGGCGGTTGACCGTGATGCTTTTGTCAGAGTGCAGACGCCGCAGGCATTTCGCTTCGGAATTCTGGCCGAGGCGCATAAAGACTGGTCAGATGAAGCTGACGCCGTGCCAACAGATGATGCACGCATGGTTCAGCAAGCGGGACATAATGTCGCCGCTGTGGAAGGTGATGAACGGCTTGGCAAAATCACCTTCGCCGAGGATTTTATCAGGGATGGAGAGATAATGGAGAGCAAGACGGCTAGCCCCCTTCCCGTGATCCGCATCGGCAATGGCTATGATGTTCACCGTTTCGAGCCCGGGGATCATATCTGGCTATGTGGTGTCAAAATTGGCCATAATGCCGGGCTAAAAGGCCATAGCGATGCCGATGTCGGGCTGCATGCACTGACCGACGCGCTGCTCGGTGCCTTGGCTATAGGAGATATTGGCGACCATTTCCCGGATAATGACCCACGATGGGCCGGCGCCTCGTCTGACCGCTTTCTCGAGCATGCTGCGGTGCAGGTGCGCCGTGCGGGCTATAAAATCGGCAATGTCGATATTACGCTGATATGCGAGGCACCCAAGGTGAAGCCGCATCGCGAGACCATGCGCAGCCGGGTTGCAGAGATATTGGGGCTTTCGATCGATACGGTAAGCATCAAGGCCACGACAACCGAGGCGCTGGGCTTTACCGGACGGCGCGAAGGGATTGCCGCACAGGCCAGCGCGCTTATAGTGTCAGCAAACTGAAGAGTAGGACAGAAATCATGGTAAAAATGGCAAGAAAATTTTTCGCTGGAGCACTGGCCCTGTCGGCACTGGCTTCGCACCAGGCAGCTCTGGCGCAGGACAACGCAGCAAGCTGCGCGACCGTCGAACAGGCAGAGGCGCTGATGATTGCGGTGATGCCTGGCATCATCCGTTCAGTCAGTGATCTGTGCCAGCCGCATTTGCCTGCCGGTGCGGAACTGGCGACATCTTCCAGCCATGTCGATACCGTGCTCGTACCGGCGGCGCGCGAAGCCTTTCCGACTGCGCTCGATACATTCATGGTAATCGGCGGGACCGAAATGCCTGCAGAATTGCGCAGCCTTGGCTATGACCAGCTTATGCCACTTCTCGATGGGGTTCTGGGCCAGCAGATTGCCGGTGATATCAAGCCCGAAAGCTGTGGTTCGATCAACCGGATTTATACCTCGCTAAAGGCCATGTCACCGCAGCAGAGTGCGTCGCTGATCGTTGCCCTTGTCGAGATTTCGGGCGATAAAGAGTCTCCGCTGAAGATTTGCCCAATCACAGCTGCCGGTGACTGATCGGCCATGGCTGCATTGGTGCCCGATGACATTGCCAGCATCGCCCAGCAAGTGCTGGACGGCAACCGCGAAGCGGGTCGGCGCATTGCTGTGGCCGAAAGTTGCACCGGCGGGCTGGTTTCGGCGGCGCTGACCGAATGGCCGGGCAGCTCGGACGTATTCGAGCGCGGTTATGTCACCTATTCCAACGCCGCCAAGACCGAGGAACTGGAGGTCAGCCCCGATATCATCGATGCCTTTGGCGCAGTTTCGATCGCCGTGGCCTGGGCCATGGCCAAGGGTGCCTTGGCGAAATCGGGAGCGGATATTGCGGTTTCGATCACCGGTGTTGCCGGCCCCGGCGGCGGCACCGAGAAGAAACCTGTCGGCACTGTGGTTTTTGCGTGCATCAAAAAAGGGGATGACCCGGAAAAAGTGGTAGCCGAACTCAAGCGTTTCGGTGAAGATCTGAGCCGTGATGAAATTCGTCGTCAGGCGGCGTTGTGCGCGCTGGAGCTTTTCCTGCCATAAAGCGCATCGGCACGCGTCTCGAAAGCGGCAACCATCTTGCGGAACGCCTTGTCGAAATACTGCCCCGCCAGTCGCTCGAAAAAGCGATTGTGAAAGTTGAAGGCGACGTAAAAGTCGACCCGGCACCGATCGTTGCCATGCGGATGGAATAGCCAGCGATTTTCCAGATTGCGCAATGGCCCGTCGAGATATTCGACAATAATAGCCTCACCCGGCTTTTTGGTGACATGTGAGGTGAACTTCTCACGCAGCTGTTTGAAGCCGACAATCATATCCGCGACCATCTCAGTCTCGCTGTCCGAGCGGATGCGCGTACCGACAACCCATGGCAGGAATTCCTCATAGGAATCGACATCGGCCACCAGATCGTAAACCTGTTGCGGCGTATAGGGCAGATAGCGGGTTTCGCTATGACTGGGCATCAGGCTCAGCGCTGGGCAGCCTGTTTGGCAAGCTGCTCCTCGCGTGCCTTGCGCAGCCGTTCGAAATCGTCACCGGCATGATAGCTGGAACGGGTCAACGGGCTTGAGGCCACCAGCAAGAAACCCTTGGCCCGGGCAATGGCGGCATAGGCGTCAAAGGCCTTGGGGGTGACGAAATCGGCGACCTTGGCATGTTTCGGCGTCGGTTGCAGATACTGACCCATAGTCATGAAATCGATATCGGCCGAGCGCATGTCGTCCATCACCTGATGCACTTCGAGCCGTTCCTCACCCAGTCCCAGCATGATACCCGATTTGGTGAAGATCGACGGATCATGGCGCTTGACCTGCTCGAGCAGACGGATCGAAGCGTAATAGCGCGCGCCAGGGCGAATGGTCGGATAGAGACGCGGTACCGTTTCCAGATTATGGTTATAAACATCGGGCCGCGCGGTGACGATTGCCTCTACCGCGGCTTCCGATTTGTTGCGAAAATCGGGCGTGAGAATCTCAATGGTGGTGTCCGGCGTGTTGCGACGCAGTGCCTCGATCACCTTGACGAACTGGCTGGCACCACCATCGGGCAGATCATCGCGATCGACCGAAGTGACAACAATATGCTGCAAGCCCATCTTGGCCGCTGCGACCGCAAGATTTTCCGGTTCCATCGGATCGACCGGACGCGGCATACCGGTCTTGACGTTGCAAAAGGCACAGGCCCGGGTGCAGACATCGCCGAGGATCATAACCGTGGCATGTTTCTTGGTCCAGCATTCACCGATATTGGGGCACGCTGCCTCTTCACACACGGTGTTGAGGTTGAGATCGCGCATCAGCTTGCGGGTCTCGTGGAATCCCTTGCTCACAGGCGCTTTCACCCGGATCCATTCGGGCTTGCGGACGCGTGGTGGACGCGGTGCTTGTTCGGGTTTTGCGGACATGTCGTTCATGGGGATGCAGATAGCGATACAAGCTTGGCGATGCAATGGTAGCAACCGCCGCAAGCCAATTGGTCGCGGCTATCATTCCCCGCGCTATCATTGATCGCATAGGCCATATCGTCTAGGCCCCGCCGCCATGGAAACCGGAACGCTCGTTACTCTCGCCCTCTATTTCATCGCCATGCTGGGCATCGGTCTTTATGCCTGGAGAAAATCGACCAGCGATATCGAAGGCTATATGCTCGGCGGGCGGCAATTGTCTCCTGCTGTTGCGGCACTGTCTGCCGGGGCGTCCGACATGTCGGGATGGCTGTTGCTCGGCCTGCCTGGCGCGCTTTATGTCAGCGGGCTGGTCGAAGCATGGATCGGCATCGGGCTGTTCGTCGGGGCGCTGGCCAACTGGATCATCGTAGCACCGAGGCTCAGGCAACAGACCGAAGCGCTTGGCAACAGCCTCACCATCCCGCAATTTCTCGGTCGTCGCTTTCCCGACAAGGCGCTATTGCTGCGCACCATCTCGGCGATTGTCATCATTGTCTTTTTCACCGTCTATACCGCTGCCGGGCTGGTTGGCGGCGGCAAGCTTTTCGCCAGCGCCTTTGGTCAGGATTATCTTGTCGGTGTCTGGCTGACGGCGGGTGTGGTGCTTGCCTATACCATGTTCGGCGGTTTTCTCGCGGTCAGCCTGACCGATTTCGTCCAAGGCTGCATCATGGTGGTGGCGCTGGCCCTGATGCCGGTGGTTGCTGTGATCAATCTCGGCGGATGGGGCGAGACCGAAGCGCTTTTGGCCGCCATCGACCCGAGCCCGCTCAGCCTCACCGAAGGGCTGACACTGGCAGGCTTTCTCTCCGCCACTGCCTGGGGTCTGGGTTATTTCGGTCAGCCGCATATCATCGTCCGCTTCATGGCACTGCGCAGTGTCGATGATCTGCCCACTGCGCGCGCAATCGGTATGGGCTGGATGGGAGTATCGCTGGTCGGTGCTATCGGCGTCGCACTGGCAGGCCGTGCCTATGTCAACGCCAATAGCCTGACGCTCGACGATCCGGAGACCATATTCATCCTGCTTGCCGATATGTTGTTTCACCCTTTGATCACCGGCTTCCTGTTGGCAGCGCTGCTGGCGGCGATTATGAGCACCATTTCCTCACAGCTACTGGTGTCGTCTTCTTCCCTCACCGAGGATTTTTACCGCCGTTTTCTGCGTCGTGATGCCAGTGAGGGCGAACTGGTAACGGTCGGCCGTTTGGCTGTGGCAGCGGTGGCGATTGCCGCGGGATTGATCGCTCTCGATCCAGAAAGCCAAGTGCTCGGCCTGGTCGCCAACGCCTGGGCCGGCTTTGGTGGTGCCTTTGGACCACTCATTCTTTTGTCACTATGCTGGCCGCGTATGACTGGCGTCGGTGCGGTTGCCGGGCTGGTGACCGGGGCGTTGGTGGTGATCGGCTGGATTGGCATGGGCTGGGATAGTGATTTTTACGGGCTTGGCGGCATTTATGAGATCATTCCCGGCTTTGTCGCGGCGATGCTGGCGATTATTGCAGTATCACTTGCAACCCAACCCAGCGCTGGCAATGTCCCTGCCTATGAGTAACAGCGGCTATACCGATAATCTCGATGCAATTGTGAGTGATTGCTGGCAACGATTGCACCGCGGCGCCAAGGATCGCCGCCATGGCTTCCATCAACTGACCATTGGTAATGTCGATCGTGAAGGACAGCCGCATCAGCGTATCATGGTGTTGCGCGAGGCCGATAGTGCAGAGCGTCTGTTGCGCTTTCACACCGATGCCCGTGCTGCCAAGGTGGATATGATTAGTGATGGCTCGCCGATTTCGATCCTTGCTTATGACGCCAGGGCGAAAATCCAGATCCGCATGCATGGCAATGCAAGAATCGAACAACAGGGTCCGCGCCCCGATTGTGCTTGGGAAAAGGCGAGCCTGTTCGCGCGGCGCTGTTACCTCGCAGATCCGGCTCCAGGCAGCCTTACCGAAACGCCATCATCGGGACTGCCTGCGGACCTGGAGGGTATTGAGCCAACGCAGCAACGCAGCGAGCATGGCCGCAATAACTTTGCCCTGCTGTTGGCGACCATCAACCGGATGGAATGGCTCTATCTTGCCCATACCGGCCATCGCCGGGCACAATTCATCCATGATGCTGATAGCAGGTGGCACGGCCACTGGATGGTGCCCTGACCCCATTAACCGAAAGACCGGATATGCCGAACAACCAGAATGATAATCCCAATGTTGCGCTGCTGATCGACGCCGATAACGCCTCACCTGCCGGTATTGATCCTGTGCTGACGGTGCTGGCGGAACTGGGGACGGTCAATATTCGCCGCGCCTATGGCAATTGGCGCAAGCAGAGCCTCAAGGGCTGGGTCGACCTGGTGCATCGCTATGGCATCGAGCCGCAGCAGCAATTTGACATTACCAAGGGCAAGAACGCTACCGATATGAAAATGACCATAGATGCCATGGATATGCTGTTCCATGGCCGGATCGACGGCTTCGGCATTATGAGCTCGGACAGCGATTTCATGCCACTGGCCATGCGCATCCGCCAGGAGGGCATACCAGTCTATGGCTTTGGCGGTCAGAAGACGCCCGAGGCCTTCAAACAGGCCTGTACCCGCTTTATCGACGTTAATGCCCTGATCCGTGCGGAGAAGGCCGAACAGGACAATGGCAAGGATGCCGGCAAAGGTGTAGATGAGGATCTTCTGCACTTGCTGATCGATGCCTATCAGGCGAGCAAACGTGACTCCGAAGGTTATGCCAGCCTCAGTGCCGTCGGCAAGATTGCCGGCAACCGCTCTAGCTTCGACGTACGCAATTACGGCTTTTCGCGGCTGTCGGACATGTTCGAGGAAGTCCCCAATTTCAAAACCCGCCGTGACGCCAATGGCCAAATTTATGTGAAACGATTGAACTAACCTCTCCTCTGCCGCCAGCGGGAGAGGGATTTTTGATCATAACCCCCGTTTGACCAGCGCCGGCATGGCAATTTCACCCATCCCCCACGCCATGGCGCGCATTGCCATTTGCCGCGGCTTTGGCAGATGCGCGATGTAGCAGGCCATATATTCGATATGTGATCGCGCGCCGCGGGCGGCTTTGAAGCTGCCCGCCCCGGCCGAACAATTGAGCCGCAGGCCATGTTCCATCGCATAATCGCCGAATAACAGGCTGGCGATGCGATAGAGCGCAGCCTCGCGCGGGGCGGTCATATCATAGCCGAGCACCGGCACCGTCAGCACATCGCCGCGGGCAAAGCATCCGGCGATGCCCATAATGCTCCCTTCGCCATCACGCACCACCTGAAAATCGACCAGTTTGCTATCCGAAAGCAGCTTGATCCATTCAGGCGTAAATTGCGGATTGAGCATAGAATATTTGTCGAGATACAGCGCCTTGTACAGCGCTGCGATCCGTTCCGCGTCACTGGCCGTCATGGCGCTGATGCCCTCCGCCACCAGCCCCGATTTACGGAATTTGCGCCGGTCGCTCTTGGTGTGGCTGCGCGGACGCCACTGCGCCGCGACATCATCAATCACCCAGATTTGCCGCGACGGTATCATCAACCAGCCATCATCGCACAGCACCTGATAGAGCGCAGGCGAGGACCAGTCATCGACACTGCGGATCGCCAGCATATGGTCGGGATAATGCGCCAGCACCGCCTCACGCATCGCGGCAATCCCCTCCCCTTGCCAACCCCCGTGCAAATTGGTGGCGAACAGGAAATTATCGAGCATCGCCACCCGATTGATATTCGCCGCGCGCAGCAACCCGCCAATCGCGCTCAACCCGGCACCCACCAACGGTGCCGCCATGCCCAGCCCGGCCTCATGCAACTCATCCTTGGCATAACCGACATAGGCACTGTGCGGCTGCACCACATAGCTGCCACCCATACCGCCATGGCTGATGGTGACGGGGAGAAGGTGCGGACCGTGGCGGAGGGCGCACAGGTCTATGCCTCCGGTATTCGCGATACGCTCGGCCAGAGGAAGGACAGCCGCCTGCTGAAAAAAGGAGGTAATGGCTGGGTCTGCATCCCGCCACACATCCTCGGGCGGATCGGCAGGATCGAACAGCACAGGCGCAAAATCGCTCATCGCACGCGCCTCTATGCCATCAATGCGTCAATTCAGAGACAGTCATACTGGACTTGGGTGCATATCCCACGCCCTCATGATAAGCAGGGCAAAACACCATGGAGCGAGGCCATGACTGCTGCACCAATCATGTTTTTCGATATTGCTGGCCCTGACGAGCAGGCGCTACGTACATTCTATGCCGACGTTTTCGGCTGGGACTGCAAGGGCTCTGCGCCGTTCGCCCCTGGCAATGCGGTATCACTGCAAGGGACTTTCCGTTCGGATCCGGCGGAAAAGCTGTTCTATATCGGCGTGCCCGATATTGCCGCCACAGTGGAAGAGATTGTGGCGGCAGGCGGTTCTATCGAAAAAGGCCGCTTCGAGGTTCCGGGCATCGCGGCACTGGGCCTGTTTTTTGATCCTGCCGGCAACAAATTCGGATTGATAGAGATGGACGGCGATGAGCTGTTCGTGCCGGGTCGCTGAGTTTTACCGCGTCAACTTCTTATACGCCAATCGCGTAGGCCGATCCGCGGCATCACCCAGACGCCGCCGCTTGTCTTCCTCATAGCTCTCGAAATTGCCTTCAAACCATTCGACATGGCTGTCACCCTCAAACGCCAGGATATGCGTCGCCAGGCGGTCGAGGAAGAAACGGTCGTGCGAGATCACCACGGCGCAGCCGGCGAAGCTTTCGAGAGCATCTTCGAGCGCGCGCAGCGTTTCGACGTCGAGGTCGTTGGTCGGCTCGTCGAGCAGCAGCACATTGCCGCCTTCCTTGAGCATCTTGGCCATATGCACCCGGTTGCGTTCACCGCCCGATAGCTGGCCGACTTTCTTCTGCTGGTCGGTACCCTTGAAGTTGAACGCGCCGACATAGGCGCGGGTCTGCACCTCGTGCTTGCCAAGCTGGAAATAATCGAGCCCGTCGGAAATCTCTTCCCAGACATTCTTGCTGGCATCGAGGTCATCGCGGCTCTGGTCGACATAGCCGAGCTTGACTGTGGAGCCGACCTCAATCTCGCCGCTATCGGGCTGTTCCTGCCCGGTAATCAGCTTGAACAATGTCGATTTACCCGCGCCATTGGGGCCGATCACGCCGACAATCCCGCCCGGTGGCAGGGTGAATTCGAGATTCTCAAACAACAGCTTGTCGCCATAGGCCTTGGTCAAGCCCTTGGCCTCGATCACCTTGCCGCCCAGACGTTCGGGCGTTTGGATAAGAATTTGCGCCTTGCCCGGATCACGATTTTCCTGCGCCTCGACCAGTTGGTCGAAGCTCTTGATACGCGCCTTGGATTTGGTCTGGCGGCCTTTGGGGTTTTTGCGGATCCAGTCCAGCTCTTCATTGATCGCTTTCTGGCGTCCCTTGTCCTCGCGCGCTTCCTGCTCAAGCCGCTTGGCCTTTTTCTCCAGATAGCCCGAATAGTTGGACTCATAGGCAAAATAACGGCCGCGATCGAGCTCGAGTACCCATTTCACTACATTGTCGAGGAAGTAGCGATCATGGGTGACCATGATGACATTGCCCTTATATTCGACCAGATGATTCTCCAGCCAGGAGACGCTCTCTGCATCGAGATGGTTGGTCGGCTCGTCGAGCAGCAGGATTTCCGGTTTTTCCAGCAACAGTCGGCACAGCGCCACACGGCGGCGCTCACCACCGGAGAGGTTTTCCACCGAAGCATCGCCCGGCGGACAGCGCAGGGCTTCCATGGCGATTTCCAGCTGGTTATCGAGCGTCCAGCCATCAACCGCGTCGATCTTTTCCTGTAGATCGCCCATTTCGGCCATGAGCGCGTCAAAGTCGGCATCTTCGGGCGGATCGGCCATCAGGCCACTAATCTCGTTGAACCGGTCAACCAGATCGGCAACGGGCCGCACACCGTCCATGACATTTTCTTTGACAGTCTTGCTGTTGTCCAGTTCCGGTTCCTGCGCCAGATAGCCGACACGAATGCCCTCTCCTGCCCAGGCCTCGCCCTGAAATTCGGTGTCGAGCCCGGCCATGATCTTCATCAGCGTCGATTTACCCGCGCCATTGGGGCCAACAATGCCGATCTTGGCATCGGGCAGGAATTGCAGGTGAATATCGTTCAGCGTCGGTTTGTTGGCGCCGGGATAGGTCTTGGTCAGACCCTTCATCACATAGCTATATTGTACGGCCATTGCGGAGTGTCCTGTTACTGCAATTATGGGGATATCGACGTGGTGCCTAGCCGAGCCATTGGGTGGCCGCAAGGGAGCCATTGGCAAAAATCGGGGTGCGCTCTAAACACATTGCATCATGACACATATGACGACCGGATTCGCCGCACTGATCGGGGCTATTACCATCGCCTCACCCGCACTGGCACAACATGACCCCGCCGCCTTGCAGGCCGCCGCGCTTGAGGACGACACCGCCTATGATATTATCGAAGGGCTGACCACCGAAGTCGGCCATCGCCTCGCGGGAACAGAAGATGAGGCACGGGCGCGCGCCTGGGCCGTCGAAAAGCTGGCCAAATTGGGTTTTGCGAACATCCGGGTCGAACCATTCACCCTGCCGGTCTGGGTGCGTGGCGAGGAAGAAGCCTATATTACCGCTCCCTTTCCGCACAAAATGCACATCACCGCACTGGGCAACAGCGCCAGCACCGGCGAGGGCGGGCTCGAAGCGGAGATCGCCTATTTCCCGACCCTGGCCGACCTCACCGCCGCACCCGATGGCAGCCTTGAAGGCAAAATCGCCTTTGTCAGTCATAAGATGACCAAAACCATGGATGGTTCCAGCTATGGTGCCTTTGGCGGCGCACGCTTTATCGGGCCGCGAATTGCTTCGGAAAAAGGTGCGGCGGCAATCATCATCCGTTCGGTCGGCACCGATTATCACCGTAATCCGCACACCGGCGGCACCAATTTCCGCAATGGCAACCCGATACCCGCGGCCGCAATCTCCATTCCCGATGCGGAGAATCTCGAACGGGTCATCGCCCGCGGCAAGCCGGTTACGGTGAAACTGAAACTGACACCGCGCACATTGGGCGAGATGGAGTCGGGGAATGTCATTGCCGAGATTCCCGGCAGCGATCCCGATGCACCGATTATCGTGATAGGCGGCCACCTCGACAGCTGGGATCTCGGCACCGGCGCTATTGACGACGGCGCTGGCGTGGCGATCACCACCGCTGCGGCGAAGCTGGTAAAAGAGGCAGGCCAGCCCAAGCGCACGATAAGAATCGTCTGGTTCGGCTCGGAAGAAGTCGGCATCTATGGTGGCCGTGCCTATGCCGAAAAATATGGCGCGCAAGGCCATGCCATAGCGATGGAGTCGGACTTTGGCGCCGAACGCATCTGGCGCGTGGAATTCAAACTTCCCGAAGGCAATGATGCCCTGAAAACCGAGATTGGCAATGCGCTGGCACCGCTGGGGATTGGCATGTCGACCATCACCGCAGGCGGCGGACCCGATAACGGGCCGCTGGTGGCGCTGGGCGTCAACGCCATCGATCTGCAACAGGATGGTACCGATTATTTCGACCTGCATCATACGCCCGATGACACGCTCGACAAGATAGACCCGGCCGCGCTGCAACAAAATGTCGCTGCCTGGGTGACAGTGCTGTCGATTATCGCCAATAGCGACGCCGATATTGCGGCAAGGCCGGTAAAACCATGAGTCGACAGATAGCTTTGCCTGTGGTGGCTGCGCTGCTGGCGCTGCCCCCCCTTACTGGATGCAGCGAGGCAGATGCCCCTGTCGATGAGACGGGTGAAGCGCTCAGCGAAGAGGAAAAGATGGAACGGCAGGCCGATAGCCTGGAAGAGGCCGCTGACAAGGCGATGGCGATAGAGATCGAATCGCTCGGCGGTGATGCACCGGAACCAGCGACGCGAAGCGGCGAATAGCGATATTGCAGGATTGAAGAAAATGGTCGGGGAGACTGGATTCGAACCAGCGACCCCCTGTACCCAAAACAGGTGCGCTACCAGGCTGCGCCACTCCCCGACATTTTCCGTAGCTGCCCCTAGTCCATCGGACAGGGAAAGCAATGCTTTTTTGCCACTTGCGTTAGCGGCTATCGCGTCCGCCTCAACCACGGTTTCGGCGGACAGCCTTTCCTTCCAACGTCAGCTAATGGCTGGCTAGCCAGCTGAAGCTTGTACAGGAAGCGAAGGCTGGTGGGCCCGGAGGGACTCGAACCCCCGACCTAGCCGTTATGAGCGGCCAGCTCTAACCAACTGAGCTACAGGCCCATCCGAGGCGATGCCGATAGCCGAAAGCCCGGCCCGTTGGCAAGCGGCAAACGCAGTGATGGCGATTATTGCGCTTTACGCAATCCCCCGGACAAATCATCGAGCGACGCCGCACGGATATTGCGCTGGGCACAATAAGCCAGAACCCGGCGCCACCAGTCATAGAGCCGATCGACATGCGCTTCGGAGCGCACATAGGGCGTATGCCCCGGCTGCAGCGACGGTGAGTGGAAGGAGAAATTGAGCAATGGCAGGCCATCGTCAATGGCGATATCGATGGCACGGATCGCCTCTTCGATGCCGATGCCCTCTGGCGTTAGGGCAATCCGTTCGAGCATGCCGGTGCGCGACAGCAGCGACCGCGCCAAAGGTGTATGCCGCATCATCGGATAAAGCAGCTTTGATTGTTTACGCAGCAGCCCCCAAAATGTCGTCGTCAGAGGCAGTTCGGCGAGCAGCGCCTGACGGTCGAGCCAATAAGGCGCCAATGGGTGGCGTGAATAATCGGGCCCCCCCTTGGCGCTGTAATCGAAGCCTGAACGTACCGAACTATCGAAAATCACCCCGGCCTCTTTGAGAAATCCGGCGGTATGCGCGCCGGTGCCATAGCGTCCGGCACGATAGATGATCGGGGCCACACCAATCGCCTTGTCAATCGCCTCGGTCAGAGTCAGCAGCTTGGCGCGTTCCAGCTCGGGCGGAAGGTTGCCGGCGAAGCTGTTTATCTCATTGACCTGTTCTTCGATGGGCGGGTTGACCCAGGGATGGAGTTGTATGCCGACACTGGCCTCCCCCGTAGCGACATGGCTTTTGAGAAATTCCGCCGTCGGCGCATGTGTGATGATCGGATAGTCGACCATATAGATAGGGATGACGCCCTGATTGCGGCAAAATGCCTGAAACCGCTCGATCAGCGCCGTGCTTTCCAGCCCAAAGCCGGAATCGCTGATCGGTTTATTCCAGTCAAAATCCTCTTCAGTGTCGACGGTGACGACGAAGCGTCGGCCAAAATCTGGCCCCCAATCGACATAATCAACATTTTCCGGACATTGCGGAATGGACCAGGGCGATTGCCCAGGGGCGTTTGCGATAGTCTGTGCGTCTCTCACGACAGACCATTATCGTCTTGGATATGAGGCTGGCAAGAGAGGAAGCACGCAGGGTGTTTATAATTCGGCCTGATCCGCTGGTGCTGCCTGTAATCCGTCGAGACCTTCCAGCACCAGATCGGTATCTTCGATGATCGCCTGTGCCATATCGCGATAGGGTGCAGCAACGGGTCCGAAGAGTTGCGACTGGAGAATCTCGGCAAAGCCTTTCAGCGCGCCTGCCGGGGTGCGCAATTCATGCGCCAGCTGGCGATAGTCCTGCTCTGCCAGCGCCGTCGCCTCGGACGCGTCGTCAGCCACTTCTGGCCCATCCTGTCCAGGCTCAACCGGGGAATCAGCGGTATCGAGCCGGGTCAGGAGACCACAATAACCGATGAAATGCTGGTCAGTATCGGCAAATCGCGGCCACGCATCGATCCGCCACGCGCCCGCCAGTGCCGGCGCACCGCGATGATTATAACGGCCACCCACTATTGGGCGATATTGCCGCGCCAGCGCTGCGGTGTCGGTGTTGCAACCACAGCCGCTATCCTCAGCCTCGATGAACAATGGCAGGCCACAGCCAATGGCCTCCATATCAGGATCGGTCGAGGTCACCAGACCACCGGCATCGCTGATAAAGCAGATCTCCGAGACCACTGCCAGTGCTGGAGTTTCGAACTCTTCCAGCGGCAGATGTGGCGCTGCCCCGGCATCGCGCTGCGCAGTAAAATGGGCGATACGCTCGACAATCCCGCCAATATCGGCGGTCGCCGCTGGTGCCGGTGCCACACTGTCATCAATCAGTGCCTGGCTAGCATCGTCCTTACGCGGCAGCGCGATAAACGGTGCCTCATCGCTGTCGTTTCCGGTTCGGATATCTGCCTCGTCATCGCGTCCGGCAGAGTCGCCAAAGCCGGCATGGCTATCCAGCCAGGCGCGTTGCTCGGGTGACATGGTTTGCAGCACCTCGAGCCATTGCGCCGCCGATAGCCGCGTTTTGGACATTGTAGCGTCGCGCACGGCTTCAGGCTGTGCCAGCAGAAAACGCACCAGCGGCGTCGACTTCAACGGCCTTGCCGACTCGCCCAGCGCCGAGGCCTGTGCCGATGGCGACATTTTCCCGGCCAGGGCGTTGAGTCGTACCAGTGCGGCGGCGAAATCAGTTTCGGAGAAATAGCGCCCTTTGTGACGCTGCCGCAATTGCGTCGCTTCGGCCTCATCGTTCGCCGGAGCCGCATCTGCCAGAAGGTCGATAATCTGACGATATTGCACCGCCGCCAGCGATGCTTCGGGAACAGGTCCCGATATCGCTGTCGCCAGTCGATCATCATAATAGAGGTTATCGGCCACTTTTGCTCTTCGCCACAGAAAGGTTTGCGATGAAGGAAAATAGCAAAGGTTAGCAAAAATTAAACGTAACAATTGCTGTCGTTGCAAAGTGGGACAATTGCGCTATTAAATAATATAATTATGGTTAAGCTAGACGGTCAAACCGGATTATTGCGGGGAACCAGGGAATGACGTTGGCAAATTTGGACGAGATTGATCGCAAGCTTCTGGCCGAACTGCAGGCGCAGGGGCGTATCACCAATGTCGAACTGGCGGAACGTGTCGGGTTGACCGCCCCGCCATGTTTGCGCCGCGTGCGCGCGCTGGAAGAAGCCAAGATCATCAACGGCTACCATGCCGACGTGAATCCGGCAGCGCTGGGCTTTGCCATCACCGTGTTCGCCATGGTCAGCCTGAAAAGCCAGGCCGAAAGCGCGTTGAAGGAGTTTGAGGACCATATTATGGGCCTGCCCGAAGTTCGGGAATGCCATATGCTCAACGGCGAAATCGACTTTATCCTCAAAATCGTATCACATGATCTTCAGAGTTTTCAGGAGTTTCTTACATCGCGACTGACACCAGCGCCCAATGTCGCCAGTGTAAAAACGTCGCTAACCATCCGCACCGCGAAAAACCTGCCCGGCGTACCGCTCGAAACCGGATAACCGCAGCGCTGGCGCGTCATATCCGATAGACAATAGGAAAAGCCGGAGAAGGCAAAGGCCCCTCTCCGGCTTTTTAAACGATTGCTGCGCGATTGCCTTGCGGCTTAGCTGCCTTGCTGGTCGATCCAGATCATCCAGAAATCGGCCAGCGGTTTGCGCACATCATTGACCTTGGCAAAGCTGTCCTTGGCTGCCGCGTAATTGCCCTGCATTGCATTGGCGATGCCCAACCGGGTGTTGACCAGATCCGCGTCAGCACCGGGTTTTCCCAGTGCCATGGTGTAGAGTTCGGCCGCCTTGGCATATTCGCCATAGCCAAGATAGGCATCAGCGGTGCCGATAGCGACGACCGGGTTGCTTGACGTCTTTGCTTCGGCCGCGCTTGAATCGAGTGAGCTGCGGTCATCGGCAACACGCTCCTGCGCCATGCTCAGATTTTCGCTGAAAAACGGATTGCTGGTGGAAATATCGCCTTTTGCGCTGCCTTCCTGAATTACGGCAAGCACCTCGCCCGGCAGGCGGCGCGGATCGGCATTTTCGATATATTCCGAATAATCGGCTTCGCTTACCAGCGACTTGTTGGCGCGCATCAGCCGCATCAGATCGATATTGATGGCGTTGGGAAAGCTGGCATTCTGGCGGAACAGGATGAGCGCCTCGCGCCAGCTGGTCTCGGAAGGATAATTCGCCACCCATTGCTGCGACCAATAAGTGCCTTCTTCGGTCATACCGGCATTATTGGAGGCACGAACGCCACTGCGGTAAAAGTCCTCGGTGACGTCCAGCCCGGCGGCCTTCATACGGTCGATGGTCGAACGCAGCAGCTGCAGACCCTCGGTCACCCGGTTCTGACGAAAAACCGAGTCGACATAGAGCAGATTGACGTTCTTTTCCGAAAAGCCGGTATCGATCGAGGCCTTGAAACGCTTCTCTGCAGCGGCATAGTCCTTTGCTTCATACGCCAGGGCGCCAGCAAGATAGTTGAAATTGCCGAGCGCTTCGGGCGGTGCCTTGCCGCTGTCGACCATTAGTTCCAGGCCGCGGCGTTGCATCTGTGAATCCTGCTTCAGGCCGCCAAGTCGCGCTGTCGCATTGCCCAGGAAGAACTGCTCGTCCGGGGTCCTCGCATTGGGTGCTGCCTCGGCCAGCTTTGCTTCGGCCGTGGCGATATCCTGGCTTTCAATCGCTTCATTGGCGACATTGAATGGCTCGAGAAACTCGCGGCTGACATCCGGCTTTTCCGATTTTTTCTTTTTCTTATTCTGCGCTGTTGCACCATCAACCGGCACAGCGAGCGACAGCACTGTTGCGCCAGCCAATATGGCGGCCATGGACAGGGAAAAGAGAGATGGTGAACGCATGAAGTCCTCCTGAGACTGTATTTTATCGTTATGCTGAATGGGTGCTTTTCCGGCAATCATTAGCGCAATATGCGGCTAGCTGAAAACCGGATCGAGTTTTGTTGGTTATGCAGAACCTCTACTGAACAGCAATTGAACATCCCCATGTGCAACAATTTTGCCCGCGTCAAATGCATTGTGCAAGGACTCACAATAGCATGGTATTATCACACTCTGTTGATAGCCGGTCGCTGCCCTCTGGCGTAAGCCGCATCGCTTTCCTAAATAGGCGGCATGATCATACTCATTTCTCCTGCAAAATCACTCGATTTCGATAGCCCTGCCGGGACGTCGGAAACGTCAATGCCCCGCCTTGCCGACAAGACAGAGCGTCTGGCGAAAGCGCTTTCGCGGTTCAGCAAGCCCAAGCTGAAATCGATCATGCCGGTCTCTGACAGCCTGATCGCGCTCAACCATGGCCGCTACAGGGATTTCTTCTCGCAACCCGAGAAGCAGGCGATTTATGCGTATAATGGCGATGTCTATACCGGGTTCGAGGCCGGGACGATGGACGAGGCCGCAATCGATTTTGCGCAGGACCATCTGCGCATCCTTTCGGGCCTGTACGGCTTGCTGCGACCGCTCGACACTATCCGGCCGCATCGGCTGGAAATGGGCACTCGCTGGGCACCAAGGCGCAAACGTCTGGTCGATTACTGGCAGGATGATGTCGCACCACTGATTGCCACCGATGCCGAAGCAATTGAGGCCCGGGCAATCGTCAATCTGGCCAGTCAGGAGTATTTTGCTGCGGTGGAAGCGGGGCAAAAACATCTGAAATTGCCGGTGATCAATGTCGATTTCCGTCAGGATGGGCCCGACGGACCGCGCTTTATCAGCTTTGCCGCCAAGCGCGCGCGTGGCACCATGGCACGCTATATCTGCGAAAACCGACTGACCGATCCGGCGGCGCTGAAGGACTTTGACGGCGACGGCTATCGGTATGATGCTGCCGCCAGTGACGAGACAAATTTGCGGTTTACCCGGACATGACGTCAAGCCGCCAGTCGGCTGTCATTATCGGTGCATATAGCGGAATTGGCGGCGCGCTGGCCGATGCGCTGGAGCAGGAAGGCCAATATGCGACGGTCCATCGCCTGTCGCGCAGCGCTCCCGGTGACAGCCATATCGATCTCGAGGATGAAGCCAGTATTGCGGCTGCTGTGCAGCATATTGCGGAAAGCAGCGGTAATATAGGGTTGGTGCTCTGTGCAACCGGGCTTCTGCATGATGGCGACAAGGGACCGGAAAAAGCGCTGCGCGACCTCGATCATGCATGGCTGATGCGCAACTATGCGGTCAACGCCATAGGTCCGGCGCTGCTGGCCAAGCACATGCTGCCGCTGATGCCACGCAAGGAACGATGCATTTTCGCCGCGATCAGCGCCCGGGTCGGCAGTATATCGGACAACCGTCTTGGTGGCTGGCACGGCTATCGCGCCTCCAAGGCGGCGCTGAACATGCTGATCCGCAACATCGCCATTGAATGGTCGCGGCGCAACGAGCGGTCGATTGCCGTGGCGTTGCATCCCGGCACCGTCGACACCGCGCTGAGCCAGCCTTTTCAGGGCAATGTTCCGCCAGGACAGCTGTTCAGCACCGATCGCGCTGCAGTACAGTTGCTCGATGTGCTCGATGGATTGCGCCCCGCCGATAGCGGCCGGATTTTCGCGTGGGACGGCCAGGAAATCAGCCCCTGAAATAGCTGTCGATAACCGGTGTAGAATTGGCCGATTTACTGGTCATCCAGGCGCCGATCCTCTACACAATATGGGCAGCAGAAAATGCTGTCCAGAGATGGTGTTTTGTGAAGTATGTGAGTGAGTTAGCGTGAGCGAGATAGAGACCAGCCAGGACCCGGACGATATTGCCCCTATCGACATCGTCGATGAGATGAAGGCAAGCTATCTCGACTATGCAATGTCGGTCATTGTCAGCCGCGCGCTGCCCGATGTGCGTGACGGCCTGAAGCCGGTGCACCGGCGCATCCTCTTCGCCTCCAAGGAAGGCGGTTTTGTCGCCGGACGGCCCTATCGCAAGTCGGCCAAGATTGTCGGCGACGTCATGGGTAATTACCACCCCCATGGCGACAGCGCGATTTACGAGGCGCTGGCTCGGATGACGCAGGACTGGTCGATGCGGGTACCGCTGATCGACGGCCAGGGCAATTTCGGCTCGATGGACCCCGACAAGCCGGCTTCGATGCGCTATACCGAGGCGCGATTGGCCAAGGTCGCCAATACGTTGCTCGACGACCTCGACAAGGATACCGTCAATTTTGCGCCCAATTACGATGGTTCGATGGAAGAACCACAGGTTCTTCCTGCGCGCTTCCCCAATCTGCTGGTCAATGGCGCGGGCGGCATCGCTGTCGGCATGGCGACCAATATTCCGCCGCACAATCTCGGCGAAGTGATTGCTGCCTGTCTCGCCTATATCGACAATCCCGGAATCACTACCGAGGAATTGATCGCGATCGTGCCAGGGCCGGATTTTCCGACGGCACCGCTCATCCTCGGTCAGGCCGGGGCACGTTCGGCCTATCAGACCGGACGCGGCTCGATCCTGATGCGAGCACGGCACGAAATAGAGGAAGGCAGAGGCGACAAGCGCGCCATCGTCCTCACCTCGATCCCGTTCCAGGTCGGCAAGGCCGGGTTGGTCGAGAAAATCGCCGAAGCGGCCAAGGACAGCCGGGTCGAGGGTGTTGCCGATATTCGCGATGAATCCAGCCGTGACGGGGTGCGCGTGGTTATCGAGCTCAAGCGCGATGCCACCCCCGATGTCGTGCTCAACCAACTGTGGCGCCACACCCCTGCCCAGTCGAGCTTCCCGGCCAATATGCTGGCCATTCGTGGCGGCCGCCCGGAAATCCTCAACCTGCGTGATGTTATCGAAGCCTTTATCCGTTTCCGCGAAGAGGTCATCACGCGGCGCACCAAATTCGAACTCGCCAAGGCGCGCGAACGGGCGCATCTGTTGCTCGGCCTGGTGGTTGCGGTCACCAATCTCGACGAGGTGGTGCGGATCATCCGCGGGTCGGCCAGCCCGGTCGAGGCACGCGAGAAACTGCTCGCCCGTAAATGGCCTATGGGCGAGATTGCCCCCTATATCCGGCTGGTCGAGGCGCTGGACGATGAGGTTTCGGGCGACAGCTACCGCCTCAGTGAAGCGCAGGTCAAAGCCATTCTCGACCTGAGACTGCATCGCCTGACGGCGCTCGGACGCGATGAAATCGGCAATGAACTCAAGGGGCTGGCCAGCGATATCGAAGGCTATCTCGAGATCCTGACCGACCGGGTCAAGCTCTACGGTGTCATGCGCGAGGAGCTGGAAGCGGTACGCGACGAATTTGCCACGCCGCGTATCAGCGAAATCGCGCCGGCATGGGATGGCCTGGAAGACGAAGACCTGATGGAGCGCGAGGACATGATCGTCACCGTCACCCATGGCGGTTATATCAAGCGTACAGCGCTGGCGACTTTCCGTGCCCAGGGTCGTGGCGGCAAGGGTCGCGCTGGCATGGCGACCAAGGATGAGGACGCAGTGGTCGAGATGTTCGTCACCTCGACGCATAATCCGGTGCTGTTCTTTTCCAACCATGGCCGGGTCTACCGGCTCAAGGTGTGGAAGCTGCCCGAAGGCGGGCCGCAGACCAAAGGACGGCCAATGCTCAACATGCTGCCACTTAATGACGCTGAGGTGATCACCAATGTCCTGCCACTGCCCGAGGATGAGGATGAATGGGCTGATCTGAACATCATCTTCGCTACCGAACAGGGCATGGTGCGGCGCAATTCAATGGATGCCTTCACCAACATCCCGTCCAACGGCAAATATGCCATGGGCTTTGTCGAAGATAGCGGCGATCGGCTGATCGGCGTCCAACTGCTCAACGAGACGCAGGAAGTGTTCCTTGCCAGCAGCACCGGCAAGGCGGTGCGCTTTGCCGCCACCGATGCGCGTGAAACCAAGAGCCGTACCGGCATTGGGGTGCAGGGCATGGGACCGAAAGGCGATGTCCAGGTGGTTTCGCTGGCGATTCTCAACACCACCGGCACCACTGTCGATGAACGCGAGGCCTATCTGAAAGCGGCACCGTGGAAGGATAATGAGAACGCGCCCGAGCTATCCGCCGAGCGGATGGCGGAAATGGCCGGGAAAGAAGAGTTCATCCTCACCATCTGCGCCAATGGCTATGGCAAGATATCCTCGGCCTATGAATATCGCACGATCAAGCGCGGCGGCATGGGTGTGGTCAATATCGACAATATTGCACGCAATGGCGCTGTGGTCGCCAGCTTCCCGGTCAGACATGGAGATCAGCTGATGCTGGTCACCGACCAGGCCAAGCTGATCCGGATCGCCATCGACCTCAGGCATTTGCTGGGCGATGACGTCCCTGATGATCGTGGTTACAGGGTGATCGGCCGTGGTTCGGCAGGTGTCAGGATATTCAATGTTGCCGAGGACGAACATGTCGTCAGCGCGGCATTGATAGATGAAAATGAAGAGCCGGAAAACCAAGCCGAAGAAGCGATTGCGCGAGAGAGCGGCGAAACACGTCATTAAACCTGTAGCTGACGCAATTCCCTGTCGCTTCGTCTAGGCGCTGAGATAAGGGCGCACTCGCAGGAAACGCACCACACCGGTGGCAATCATCAACTGCCCGGCATAATAAAGCGGCCACACCGCCTGATTGACCAGCCATGCGTCCTTGCTGATGCCCATCAGCGCAAAAATGCACAGATCCGATATGACGAACAGCACAGCACCGGTACCGACCTGGTAGCGCGGAAAACGGCTGGTCCAGGCCATCCCTGCCATCAGCGCCAGGCCCAAGCTGTAGAGAATCAGCCCCCAGCCCCCACCGCCGAACGAGACCAGATGCGACAGCAATGGCACGGTAATGCACAGGGTAATCGCAAACAGCCTCTGGCTGGCTGCCACTTGCTGCCGCCGATTACGGGCATAGAGGATGATGGCAACGCCATGCGATGCCAGAAAGGCGAGCGCGCCCCATGTCAGTTCGATGATAATCAGCGCATCACCGAGTGCCGACAGCGCAAGCGCTGTGCATAACAGCCACCCATCGGCGCTTTTCAGGCGACGCGCGGCATAGAGCGCCAGCATCGTGACTGCACCGGCTTTCCATAGCATCAGCAGGCCCTCGCCTATGACACCGTCGCGCAGTAGCGGAAAACCGATGGCAAAGATCAGGCTGAGAATCAGGAAGGGCCTGTCCTCCACCAATGCCTGTTTCACGGTGCCGCCTCCCTGCCCGATGCGCGATATCGGGGACCGCATTACCGGGTGGGCCCCATTGCTGTCCAGCCTCACCAGCGGGCATATCCCCATTGCCGTTTTTGCAACGAATTGCCATATGCGCCGCATGACAGAGACACAATCGCATCAGGTTCACATTATCGGCGGCGGCCTCGCCGGTTCCGAGGCGGCATGGCAGCTGGCGCAGGCGGGCTTTCGCGTCCGCCTGTCGGAGATGCGTGGATCGGGGGACATGACCCCGGCGCACCAGACTGATGGTCTGGCCGAACTGGTTTGCTCGAACAGCTTTCGCTCCGATGATGCCGAGCGCAATGCTGTTGGTCTGCTCCATGCCGAGATGCGTGCACTCGACTCGATCATCATGGCAGCGGCGGAAATTGCCAAGGTTCCTGCCGGTTCCGCGCTCGCCGTAGACCGCGATATTTTCTCAGAAGAAGTCAGCAAGCGACTCATAAACCATCCGAATATCACCATATTGCGCGAGCGGGTGGATGCGCTTCCCGCCAATGGTGCGACCATTGTTGCCACTGGGCCGCTGACCGCTGCATCGCTGGCGCAGAGCATTGGCACCGCCACCGGATCGGATGCACTAGCCTTTTTCGATGCCATTGCCCCTATCGTTCACCATCACAGCATCGATATGAATATTGCCTGGAAACAGTCGCGCTGGGACAAGGGCAGCGCCGATGGCGATGGCAAGGACTATATCAACTGTCCGATGGACAAGGAGCAGTATCTGGCCTTCCATCAGGGCCTGATGGATGGCGAGAAGACCGATTTCAAACAGTGGGAAAAGGACACGCCTTATTTCGAGGGCTGCATGCCGATCGAAGTCATGGCGGCGCGCGGTATCGATACGCTGCGCTATGGGCCGATGAAGCCAGTCGGTCTCGACGATCCACGCACCGGTCGCTGGCCCTATGCCGTGGTGCAGCTGCGCCAGGACAATCGCCTTGGCACATTGTGGAATATGGTCGGCTTTCAGACCAAGCTGAAATATGGCGCACAGGTAGAATTGTTCCGCACCATTCCGGGACTGGAAAATGCCGAATTTGCAAGGCTCGGCGGGTTGCACCGAAACACCTTTATCAACTCACCGACGCTGCTCGACCGCTCGCTGCGGCTGAAAACCGCGCCGCATATCCGCTTTGCAGGACAGATTACCGGCTGTGAAGGCTATGTAGAAAGCGCCGCTATCGGTCTGGTCGCGGCAAGGATGACTGCAGCTGACCTGGCGGGACACGCACTTGACGCACCGCCACAGACCACGGCGCTCGGTGCGCTGCTGTCGCATATTACCGGCGATGCCGATGCCAGCGACTATCAGCCGATGAATGTCAATTTCGGCCTGTTCCCGCCGCTCGAGGGCAAGGTCAAGAAGAAGGAGCGCAAGGAAGCGTATACCGCGCGCGCCCGTCGCGATCTGCAAGACTGGCTTGGCGGACTGTCACAAGCGGCCTGAGCCGGAGGCCAGACACCGTCATCAGCATTTACATCGTTGCGCCCTGTTGCGGCGTTGCGGCTTGGTGGTTGCAAACTCTTCCGGCGTCAGTTCATTATCGCCATCGGCATCGGCACCCTCGAAACGATCCACGGTACGCACCGCCCATTCCTCGAAAGTCAGCAGGTTATTTCCGTCTACATCGAGCTTGCGGAATGCCTTGCTGCGGGTGCTGAGCATCTCGTTGCGGGTGATGCGGCGGTCGGAGTCCCGGTCATAGCGCGCAAAGCGACGCTCCTCGCGTGTCATCTCGGTGGCTTCTGGCGGCTCCGGACCAACCAGATCGGCTGTATCAGCGTCGGGTAGGTCGCTATCGGCAGGAGCAGTCTCCTGCGGCGGCGGCTCTGCATCGGGAGAGGTTTCTTCCTGCGCATTGCCCAGCATATAGAGAAAACCGGCGAGCAGCAGCATGATCGCCCCTGCCCCGCCGACCAGATATTTGCTCATCACCGCCCTCCTGTGCCTTTGAGCGAGATGATAGCAGGGGACATTCAGCCTGTCAGGCCGCGAAACACCATCCGCGCAGCCATGGACGGCCGCAGCACCGGCTTGTCCCATCCGCCATGCAGCGCATCGCGCACGATCATGTCGCGGATGATCGCCATCATCCGTAAGCTGCGATCCGGCTTCCAGTCGGTGACGGGTTCCAGCTGACTGGCCAGTGCGGCCTTGGCGGTTGTCGCTGCTTCACCATCATATCTGCCAGTGCGAATATCATCCCAAAGCGCATAACAACCGAAAAAATCGTCCAGCAGCGGTGAAGCTTCGGTCACACCTATAGCACGCAATGCGCTTGCCATTGCTTCGCCCCTGTTGCGGGCGTGCACACCGCCTTCCTCGCCTCCTGCATCGACGACATAACCTTCCCAGGCGTCAATGACCGGTACCAGCGCATCGCAGTCGAAATCGTCAATTGCCGTGATCAGTGCCAATAGCGGATGCCCCGAACGCCGGTCGGGTGGCGTTCCGGTCATGACGTCACGCCACCAGGTATAGCGCATCTGGCCGATCAGCATCTCGCTAGTGGTGTCGCAGATATCGCCGCAGATCGCGTCCATGGCAAACAATGCTTCCTGTCGCGAACGCAGCGCCGACGGAGCATAGGCCAGAGCAAGGCGATGCCATGGCGTCAGTTTGAGCGGATTATCCACCCGCGCCTCTTCCAACGCACCTCTCCGGAAATCAAGGTTAATCGCAAGATAACCCTGTCTCTTGCGAAACCGGTTACCAGTTTTTCGCTATATCTGCAGCCTGTTGGTCGAGGGCGGACTGGCTCGCTCGTTGAACAAGAGCGATAAACAGGTGGAATAAGGCATGAAAAACAATCACTTCTGCACAAGAGGCGTCGTGGAAATCCTGCGGCGGCTGAGGCGCAGCAAAGCCGGTAACACACTGGCCATGGTCGCGGCTGGCCTGGTTCCGCTGACCGCTATGATCGGTAGCGGCGTCGATATGAGTCGTGCCTATATGGTACAGTCCCGCCTGCAACAGGCATGTGACGCCGGTGTGCTGGCCGGTCGCAAGGCCATGGCTGACGGTGATTATACAAGCGCCGCCCAGGGCGTTGCCGAAGACTATTTCGACGTCAACTTCCCGACCGATTATCTCGACACCACCAACCGCTCATTCACCACAAGCAATCCGAGCGGCGGATCGACCGTTGTCGGCAATGCTTCGGTCAGAGTGCCCACTGTTGTCATGAGCATGTTCAGCATTGATGATCTGAACATCTCGGTCGCCTGTACCGCACAGCTGGAGATTTCCAACTCTGACATCACCTTCGTGCTGGATACCACCGGCTCGATGGCATGCCCGGAAAATGCCGATACCACACAATGTCAGGGCTATATCAATACCCATGGCGTGGTCGAAGGCCGAAGCTATAGCAGCCTGTCCACGACATCACGCATGCAAGCGCTCAAAGATGCGATGGACGGCTTTTATGGTGTCATCGATACGGCTGCTGCCAGCAGTGGTGCACGCATCCGTTACGCCTTTGTGCCCTATGCGCAGACGGTGAATGTCGGCTATCTGTTGCCGCCAAGCTATATCGTCGACGAACATGCCTATGAATCGATGGAACGCGTCTGGGTTGAGGAAGACGTGACGGAATATTTCCGTAGCCGGGATAGTCGTTACACATCCAATTGCTCCGGTTTTTACGGCAGCTGGCCGGGCTTCCGGGTCTATGGCCGTTATGATGCCAGCTATGGCGGATGTATCTGGGACCATGATTTTGGTTCCTTCTGGCAGAACCGCTTCCAGGAAGTCATACATGATACCGATGTCTACAAGACCGGTACGCCTGTACGCGACCCCACGGGGCGCACCAGCAATGACTTCACCTGGGCCGGCTGCATCGAGGAACGCGACACCGTTGGATCGTCATCGATCACCTTCAACGCCGGCAGCAGCACATTTTCGCCTGCCGGTCTGCATGACCTGGATATCGACAGCGCGCCGACCAGCGATGCAACTAAGTGGCGTCCCTATTGGCCGGAGATCGTGTTCCGCCGCAGCTATAATACCACGTCGTCAACCAGTGCCTCGTTTCCGCAGGTGAACTGCCCCTATAATTCGGAGCTGCTGGCAGAGTACACGACGCTCAACGATTTTCAGACCTATCACGGAAATCTGTCGCCTGATGGCGGTACCTATCACGATATCGGCCTGACATGGGGCGCGCGGCTATCGTCTCCGGATGGCATATTCTCCAGCAACGTCAACGAAGCGCCTTCGAACAGCGGCTATGTCGGGCGGCACCTCATCTGGATGACCGATGGTGTTCTGGACCCGAGCGACAGCGCCTATGCATCGCACGGTGTTGAACGGCATGATGGTCGCATCACTGGAGTCACCACTGGCACCAATTCTGCTGCCTATGCCTCGCATGCTACCAATCGCACCACGCGGTACAAGGAAATGTGCAAGGCCATCAAGGCCAAGGGGATCCGGCTGTGGGTGGTTGCATTCAATACCGCGCTGACCACCGATCTCACTGAGTGTGCCAGCGCCAACAGCTCCTTTGTGGCCAATAACGCCACCGAACTGGGACAACGTTTTGCCGCCATTGCCGAGCAGATCGCAGAGTTGAGGCTGACCGAGTGATGGCTATCAAACGTCTTTTGTCTTCAGCCCTGCTCCGCCGGCTGAAGCGCGATGAACGCGGTACGACCCTGGTCGAATTCGCCATCATCGCGCCAACCTTCATGCTGTTGCTGATGGGGTCTTTCGATCTTGGCTATTCGATCTTCCTGCGCTCGACACTGGCCGGTGCCGTATCCGATGCCGCCCGTGCGTCGACGCTGGAAAGCGCGCCGGGCAGCGTCAGCTCCATTGATGCGGTGGTGACGTCGCAGATGCAGAAGATCAACAGCAGTGCATCGCTGACCTTTGAACGCACTAGCTATTATGATTTCGAAGATGTCGCCCGCGCCGAGACCATAATCGACGATGATGGCAATGGTGAATGCGATGCCGGTGAGAATTTCGAGGACGAGAATGGCAACGGCACCTGGGATGCCGATGTCGGCGAAGCTGGTATTGGCGGACCGCGCGACATCGTTCTCTATCGCGTGACCATGGAATATCCCCGCATCTTCCCGCTTTATGGCCTGCTGGGTCAGTCGCAAACGGGATCGATGCAATATGAGTCGGTTCTGAAGAACCAGCCCTATGGCGACCAGGATGCCGCACCTGATATAAGCACGGAGCCCTGTTGATGAGCAGCCTGTCCATATTCAAAAAGAAAACTGCAACTCCGGGCAAGACCGGGGTATTGCAACGCCTTCGCCATAATCGCAGCGGTCTGGCGCTGATCGAATTCGCCTATAGCCTGCCCATTTTTCTCGGCCTTGGCATGTATGGCACCGAGGTTGCCTATATGGCGCTGACCAGCATGAATGTCGGTCAGGCCGCGCTCAGCCTCGCCGATAATGCCTCGCGCATGGGGCAGACGGTTACCGGCACCTCGTCAAAGACTATTTATCGCTCGGATGTGAACTCGGTCTTCGCCGGGGTCCGGCTGCAGGGTGAAGATATCAACTTGCTGGAAAATGGTCGCGTCATTCTCTCCAGTCTCGAGACCACCAATAATGGTCGCTGGCAACGGATCCGCTGGCAGCGCTGTATTGGTGTGAAACAATATGATTCGGCCTATGGCCCGCAAGGCACGATCGAGCGTGACACACCTGAATTTGTCGGCATGGGTCCGGCAGGACAGGAAATCAGGGCGGAACAGAACAGTGCCGTCATGTATGTCGAGATATTTTATGAATATCAGGGACTTTTCGGCGATGCCTTTGTGTCGAACAAGCTACTCAGACATGAAGCGGCGTTCACCATCCGTGACGACCGCAACCTGAGCCAGGGCATACAGAATGACGGTGTGCAAAATCCGCACTGCAACCGCTATACCGCATCCTGACCAGCGGTATCAGCCGTCGACATAGCATACCTTGCGCACCGCGGCGATAACCCGCTCGGCATCGACCAGTGCCAGTTTCTCCAGATTGGCGGCATAGGGCAAGGGCACATCCTCATTGGTGACGCGCAATATCGGCGCATCGAGGTCGTCAAACCCGTCTTCCATGGCAATCGCGGCAATTTCGCTGGCGATAGAGCAGGTTGGCCAGCCTTCCTCGACAACCACCATGCGGTTGGTTTTGGCGAGACTGTCCAGCACCGCCTGTTTGTCGAGCGGCCGCAAGGTCCTGAGATCGATCACCTCCGCATCGATGCCCTGCCCTGCCAGCGCATCGGCGGCTTCGAGCGCTACGCCGACACCGATGGAATAGCTGACAATGGTGACATCACTTCCGGCTCGCATGGTCCGCGCCTTGCCGATTGGCAGGACATAGTCATCCAGTTCGGGAACGTCGAAGCTACGCCCGTAAAGCAGTTCATTTTCCAGAAAAACCACGGGATCTTCGGTGCGGATTGCGGCCTTTAACAGGCCCTTGGCGTCAGCCGCATCATAGGGGGCAATGACGATCAGACCGGGGACGCTGGCATACCATGGGCCGTAATTCTGACTGTGCTGCGCAGCGACACGACTGGCTGCACCATTGGGGCCGCGAAACACCACCGGACAGCGCATCTGGCCGCCCGACATATAATTGGTCTTGGCCGCCGAATTGACAATGTGATCAATGGCCTGCATCGCGAAGTTGAAGGTCATGAACTCGACAATCGGTCGTAATCCGCCCATTGAGGCACCAGTGCCGACACCGGCAAAGCCATATTCGGTGATCGGCGTATCGATGACCCGGCGATCGCCAAATTCATCGAGCAGGCCCTGGGTGACCTTATAGGCACCCTGATACTCGGCGACCTCCTCACCCATGACGAAGACGCGGTCATCGCTGCGCATTTCCTCGGCCATGGCATCGCGCAATGCTTCGCGCACGGTCAGCGAGACCATGGCGGTGCCCTCGGGGATATCCGGGTCGCTGGCGCGCTGTGCCGCCACCGGTGCTGCGGGCGCAGCCGGTTTGCTTGGCACCGGGGTTTCGACCGGCACAGCTTCCGCAGCTGGCCTCGCTTGGCTAGGCGCGGTCTCCTCGCCCTCACCCGCCATACGCGCAATCACGGTGCCGACAACGACATTATCGGTGCCCTCGGCAACCAGTATCTCGACAATCTCGCCTTCATCGATGGATTCGAATTCCATCGTCGCCTTGTCGGTCTCGATTTCGGCCAGAATATCGCCGGACTCGACCATATCGCCTACCTTGACCAGCCATTTGGCGACGGTGCCCTCTTCCATTGTCGGCGAAAGCGCGGGCATTTTCAGATCGATAGCCATCAATATTGCTCCACCAGAACGTCGGTATAGAGCTCATGCGGCTCCGGCTCGGGCGAAGTTTCGGCGAAATCGGCAGCCTCGCTGACAATCTTGCGGATTTCCTTGTCGATCGCCTTCAAATCCTCTTCCTTGACCTTCTTCTTGATCAGCTCGGCTTTGGCCGCTTCGATCGGGTCGGATTTTTCGCGCACCGACTGCACCTCGTCGCGGCTGCGATATTTGGCCGGATCGGACATGGAATGGCCGCGATAGCGATAGGTTTTCAGCTCAAGCAAGATCGGACCATTGCCGCCGCGCACATAGTCCAGCGCGGTTTCCGCTGCACCGCGCACTTCGAGCACATCCATGCCATTGATCTGCAGTCCCGGTATGCGGAAGCTTTCGCCACGACGGTAAAGCTGGTCCTCGGCCGAGGAACGATTGACGCTTGTGCCCATGGCGTATTGATTGTTCTCAATCGCGAAAATCACCGGCAACTTCCACAGCTCGGCCATGTTGAAGCTTTCATAGACCTGGCCCTGATTGGCGGCGCCATCGCCGAAATAGGCGAGGCATACCCCACCATCATCGCGATATTTATGGGCAAAACCAAGGCCGGTGCCGAGCGATACCTGCGCTCCGACAATACCGTGCCCGCCATAGAATTTCTGGTCGACGCTGAACATGTGCATCGATCCACCCTTACCCTTGGAAATACCCGCGGCACGGCCAGTCAGCTCGGCCATGATCACCTTGGGGTCGATGCCATAGGCCAGCATATGGCCATGGTCACGATAGCCGGTGATGACGCTGTCCTCGCCCTCGTTCATCGCCGATTGCAGGCCAACCGCAACCGCTTCCTGGCCTATATAGAGGTGACAGAAACCGCCAATCAGGCCGAGGCCGTATAGCTGGCCTGCCTTCTCCTCGAACCGCCGGATCAGCAGCATCTGGCGGTAGAATTCCAGAAGCTCGTCCTTGCTTGCCTTGAAGCGCACCGGTTTTTTCGGTTTTGGTTTTTCCGATTTGGTTTTTTCGGATGAAGATTGCGCCATTTTAGCGTCCTTGTTCCGGGGGAGAAGGTGTCCGCCTATATGCCATGAATCAAGTGCCGCGCAATGGCTTATCCGGCAGGCAAAGGAAGATGGTTCAAAGGCGGACAGCGCCGCCCCAAAGCTATTTCAGTGGGACGACAATCTCGTCGGGATGGATGACGTTGAGCTTCTTGCGAATCAGCTCACCAGCCAGATCAGCATCAGCCTTGCCCGGCTCGAGCAGACCAATGCGGTTCTTCAGCGCCGCCTCTTCGGCAAGCAACGCTGCCAACTCGACTTCGCGCTGCTGCAATCGCTGCTGATAGTCACCCCAGGCGAGCACACCAGTAGGACCCAGAACCGCATAGGCACCGATGCCCAATAGGCACAATAGCGCCAGGCCAGACCCAAGCTTGGATCGCACAGTGGCTGCGGGAGAGTGCTCATGAACCATCACAATCCACTGAATCACAATTGATTCCGCGTTGCAAGGACCAAATCGCCAAAATGCGATATATGCGCCGCTTGACGCGTCAAAGACATGCAGACGGAGACATTCAGCGAGCGAAAATCGCAGCACCGGGATAAGCGGCGCTGACACCAAGCTCCTCTTCAATGCGGATAAGCTGGTTATATTTGGCAAGGCGGTCGGAGCGGGCCAGACTGCCAGTCTTGATCTGACCGCAATTGGTCGCAACCGCCAGATCGGCAATCGTCGAGTCCTCGGTCTCGCCCGAACGATGCGACATAACCGCGGTATAGCGTGCGCCATGCGCCATGCGCACCGCATCGAGCGTTTCTGACAGCGTACCGATTTGATTGACTTTGACGAGCAGGCTGTTGGCAACACCTTCGCCGATACCGCGCGCCAGGCGTTCGGTGTTGGTGACGAACAAGTCGTCACCGACCAGCTGCACCGTATCGCCAACTGCAGCGGTCAGCGCGGCCCAGCCCTGCCAGTCATCCTCAGCCATGCCGTCCTCGATCGAGCGGATCGGATAATCAGCGCATAATCTGGCAAGATAATCCGCCATCTGCTGAGAGTTCAGTTCGGCATTTTCACCTGCCAGTCTGTATATGCCGTCCTGATAGAATTCGGTCGCGGCACAATCCAGAGCCAGCACAATATCATCGCCCAGGGTAAAGCCGGCCTCACCGACAGCGGCAGCGATATAGTCGAGCGCAGCGCGTGTAGAAGCGATGTCCGGGGCAAAGCCACCTTCATCGCCCACACCGGTCGCAAGGCCATCGCCGTGCAGTTTCTTCTTCAATGCGTGGAATATCTCGGCACCCCAGCGCACCCCTTCAGCCAGTGATTCCGCACCCACCGGCATGATCATGAATTCCTGGATATCAATCGGGTTATCCGCATGTTCGCCGCCATTGATGATGTTCATCATCGGCACTGGCAGCACATGGGCACCGACGCCGCCAATATAGCTGTAAAGTGGCAGTCCACGTGCATCAGCAGCGGCGCGCGCCATGGCAAGGCTGACGCCCAATATCGCATTGGCACCAAGCCGCGCCTTGTTGTCAGTGCCGTCAAGCGCGATCATTGCCATGTCGATATCGCGCTGATCCTCGGCGTCGAGTCCGACAAGCGTGTCGAATATCTCGCCATTGACGGCATCGACCGCCTTGGTAACACCCTTGCCGCCATAGCGATCCTTGTCGCCATCGCGCAGTTCCACCGCCTCATAGGCGCCAGTCGAGGCACCCGAAGGCACGGCGGCGCGACCGAAACTGCCATCTTCGAGCAGGACATCGACCTCGACTGTAGGGTTGCCACGGCTGTCGAGAATTTCACGCGCATGGATATCGATAATGGAAGTCATAACGGTCTCCTGAACGATGGACTTTGGCGAGCCTCTCCACCATAGCGCTTCCGATTGCAACCTTTGTGATAGGATATGCGCAATTGATGAGAAAGCGCTTGATTTCATGCTATAGAGGCGCAGATTGAATATCAGGCAGGCGGACAATGGGCACAGTCAATCTCTACAGACGGAATGTGCCCGGCAGACCAGGCGACGGAGGACAAGCCAGTGACGGATGAGACAGCAAGCGGTTCGGAAGGCGACAAACCAAAAACCACCGCCCGTAGAACCAGCAGCAGTGCAAAGAAGAAGCCTGCCGCGCGCAAGGCGACGACGACCAAGCGCACCACTAGCGGCGCCACGGCGCGTAAACGCAAAACCACCGCTGCAACCAAGGCCGCCAAAAAGCCGGCGGCCAGCCCCAAGACGGAGATCGTCCCGGCAACTGTGGCCAATGGTGCCGAGGGCAATTTTGCAGAAGACGCCAAGGCGCGGGCCAGCGAATTGGCCAATGATGCCAAGGGCCGGATCAGTGAGGCCATCGCCAATCTTGGCGGCCTGATCGGTGACAGCGCTGATGTCGTGGAGGAGCGTCTGGGCAGCCGTTTCGGCGAAATGGCGCGCACAGCGTCGGAAAATGTCACCAGCGCGGCGAAAAAAGTCGATGAAAGCGATCTTGGTGATCTTGCAGACGACACCCGGGAATTTGTTCGCAAAAGCCCGGCATTGGCGATCGGCATCGCTGCAGCTGCTGGCTTCGTGCTGGCACGACTGTTCAAATCCGGCGGCGGCGACAGAGACTGACCTGCATATATGACCGATAAAAGCCGGGCCCCGCACAAGGCTGCATCACCACAGGCGCAGGAGCCACATGACGCCAATGCCGTGCCCACCACCGGGGCACCGGAAGCCGAAGTGCCGGTGTCAGAGCATGCTGGGGCCCATGCTGCAAATGCAACGTCACAGCAAGAAAATGCAGACAGCACTGCGTCCGAGAAGCCCGGACTGATCGAGCAGGCAACCGGGCTATATGGGGATGCCCGTACCTGGCTCGATTCTGAGCTGGATTTTCAGAAAGGTCGGGTGGCCTATACCACCCGCGCCGCCAAGCTGGCGGCGATATTTACCGGTGTCGGTCTGGTCACGCTGCTCTGCGCGCTGATCACATTGCTGCTCGGCATCTTCATGACCGTGATCTATTATTTCGGACCGTTGATCGCGCTGCTGACGGTACCACCACTTTGGGGCTTGCTCGGCTGGCTGGCACTGCGTCAGGCCCGGGCCCGGGTACGCGACGCCGCGGACATGATTGCCGAGACCGGCGGCGTTACCGGGCACAAAAGCGATACCGGAGAACAGCCGGGTGGGGATGGCCATGGCTGAAAAACTCTCCCGCCGTGACCTGCGGCAGAAAAAGGCTGTTCGCGACCAGAATGAGACGCAGCTACGTGACTCGGCTAGAGCGGCGCAACAGCGGTTTCACCCCGAGAATCTCGCCATGGAGGCGGCAGGGCATGCTGCAGACAAGGCCAAAAGCGCTGCGCAGAAGGCCGGAGAGACCGCCAGAAAGCATAAATTCAAACTGATCGCCGGTGCGGCGCTCGGTGTTGTTGCTCTGGCCTGGCGTCCGGTCAAGAATCTTGTGGCGAAAAGAAATCCCCCGTCGTAAAGGCTCGGTTTATTCTTGGGTGCTATGGTAAACGCATCACTAAGGATATTGGGCGAAGGAGAATGGGCATGTCCGGAAATGCCACCACACGCTTTGAAGAGACTTCGGAAAAAATCCGCCAGACGGTAACCGAACACCCGCTCGCCAGCCTGACGGGCGCTGTGCTGATCGGTATTGCCATCGGTGCTTCGCTGCCGAACAACCGACGCGAGCAATCGCTGATTGGCGATGCTGGCCGCAAGGTCAGGCAGGGTGCCGAAAATGCCATTCATGCAGCACAGGAAGCCGGGCGCGCCGGGCTGGAAAATGCAGGCCTGTCGGTCGACGAGGCCAAGCTGCACTTTCGCGATCTTGTGCGTCGCGCCGGCGAGGCCACACATTCGGCCAGAGACGCAGCACGCGAACGCATGGGCCGCTAATCAGGTCACACTGGCAAACAGATCATTCAACAGGGACATATATGAGCAAATTACATCTCGTTCTGGGGGGCCGGGTCAAGGATCCGCGCGGGCTGGATTTCGTCGATCTCGACGAAATGGATCTGGTCGGGGTCTATCCCGATTATGCCAGTGCCGAAGAGGCCTGGCGCGGCTGCGCCCAGCGCACCGTTGATGATGCCGAGATGAAATATGTCGTGGTGCATCTGCACCGCCTGCTCGAGCCGGAATTGCCCGAGCAGGCTGAATAGCCGGATTCAAACTTGGTTGCGCGATAGCGGTGCAGTCAGAACAAGGCCGGTCAGAAAACCACCAATATGGGCACCGACTGCGATTGACTGGCCACTAAAGCCGCCAAAACCTAGCATGAGCTGGATAATGATCCACATCAGGGCGAGCCGCGCCAACTGGCTCTGATAAGGCGACAGATTGCCGATCGGTTTTGACTTGATACGGACATTGAGCAGGATCATCGCCGCAATCAGGGTACTGATTGCGCCGCTGGCGCCGATGGTTACCGCGCCTATGGAGAACGGATCGAAAGCCTGGACCAGTGCCGCACCATAGGCCCCGGCAACGGTCAATATAATGGTCCTGACAGTGCCGATGGCACGCTCTACCATGGTTCCGCAGAGCAGTAATATCAGCATGTTGAACAGCAAATGGGTGAAATCGGCATGCAGGAGCGCGCTCGAAAGCGGCGTCAGCACTGCCGGCACCATGAGATCATAGCCTGCGAAGCCGGCGCTATCAAAAAATCGCGACGGCAGGAAACCTGCGTGCACTGTTGCTTCGTCTTGCAGGCCGGTGAGCGTCAGCCCCAGCCAGAGAATGGAACAGGCGGCCACATAGGCCAGCGTAAAAGGTCCGGAACTGCGTGCTACTCTGCTTTGGGCTTTTTCCATGCCCGTCAATATAGGGCGTGCCCCTAAATAAACTCGATTTTTTCGACGAGATAATATTTATCGCCTGCAGGGACGCTGACTTCGACCTCATCCTCGACCTGACGACCGATCAGCGCACGACCAATCGGGCTGTTATAGCTGATCCGGCCCTGACGCGCATCGGCTTCGGCCTGGCCGACAATCTGATAGGTGATCGGTTTGTCGTCTTCGTCGAGCAGAGTCACCGTTGCACCGAAGACGATTTTATCGCCCGAAAGCGTAGTCGGGTCGATAATCTGGGCGCGGCTGAGCTTGTCCTCCAGATCGCCGATCGTGGCCTCGACCTGGCCCTGACGTTCCTTGGCAGCGTGATATTCCGCATTTTCCGATAGGTCGCCATGGGCGCGCGCTTCCTCGATCGCGTCGACGATCAGCGGGCGTTCTTCCTTCAGCGCCTTCAATTCTGCGGACAGCTTGTCATAGCCTTCCTGCAGCATCGGCATTTTCTCTGGTCCTGCCATTGCGGCTTTTCCTTATTTCAGTCCAAAGCGACAAAAGTTTCTCCTGGCGGCCCTTGCGAGCCGCCGAAATATCGCAACTTATTGTCGGGATTATTCGTTCAGATCAGCCATAATAGGCCTGAAGCGGTTTAACTTCAAGACTTGTGGTGCGCAGCGCCGATATTGCCTCTACTGCGGCGACACTGGCCGAGGCAGTGGTGAAGCTCGGGGTCTTGGTCTGCAATGCTGAAGCCCGGATCGATTGCGAGTCCTTCAGGCTCTGCCAGCCCTCGGTTGTATTGAAGATCATGCACACACCGCCATCCTTGATCCGGTCAACAATATGTGGCCTTCCCTGCGCCACCTTATTGACCGGCTCAACGGCAACACCCTCACCACGCAGATACTCCGCCGTGCCGCCGGTGGCTATCAGGGTGAAACCAAGCGCCTCGAGCTCACGCACCGCCGGCAGTATATGTGGCTTGTCACTGTCCTTGACCGAAACAAACACTGTTCCGCTTTCGGGCAAGGTCAGGCTGGCCGCGAGCTGCGCCTTGGCAAAGGCTATGGGGAAGCTCCGGTCTATGCCCATCACCTCGCCAGTGGATTTCATCTCCGGCGACAGCACCGGATCGACGCCGGGGAAGCGGGCAAAGGGGAAGACCGCCTCTTTGACCGCCATATGGTCGATAGTGCGGTCGATGATGGGCAGATTTGCCAGCTTCTCGCCCGCCATCACCCGCGCGGCAATCTTGGCCACCGGCGCACCAATCGCCTTGGCGACAAACGGTACGGTACGGCTGGCGCGCGGATTGACCTCAATCAGATAAACGGTGCCATCTTTGACGGCGAACTGGATGTTCATCAGCCCGCGCACGCCCAGGCCATGTGCCAGCGCATCCGCCTGCCGCTCCATTTCGGCGATCAGATCATCGCTGAGGCTATAGGGCGGCAAGGTGCAGGCGCTGTCACCCGAATGGACACCGGCTTCCTCGATATGCTGCATAATCCCGGCGACGGTGACGCTCTCGCCATCGCAAATCGCATCGACATCAACCTCTACCGCATCGCGCAGATACTGATCGATCAACACTGGACTATCGCCCGACACCTGCACCGCAGTGGCGATATAGTCATCCAGTTGCGCCGGGCTGTCGACAATCTCCATCGCCCGGCCACCCAGGACATAGCTGGGCCGGATCAGCACCGGATAACCGATCTTCTCCGCGACAGCGAGCGCCTCGTCGCGGCTACGGGCAATGCCGTTATCGGGCTGTTTCAGCTTGAGCTTGTTGACCAGCTTGGCGAAACGCTCGCGGTCTTCAGCAAGATCGATCGCATCGGGCGAGGTGCCGAGAATAGGAATGCCCGCCTCTTCCAGCGCTTTCGCCAGATTAAGTGGCGTCTGTCCGCCAAATTGCACGATGACACCGACCAGCTCGCCGTTTGAGCGCTCGACTTCGAGGATTTCCAGCACATCTTCGGCGGTCAGCGGCTCGAAATAGAGCCGGTCCGAGGTGTCATAATCGGTTGAAACCGTCTCCGGGTTGCAGTTGACCATGATCGTCTCATAACCGGCATCGGCCAGCGCGAAACAGGCATGGCAGCAGCAATAGTCAAACTCGATACCCTGCCCGATCCGGTTTGGCCCGCCGCCGAGAATGACGATCTTGCGCTTGTCGCTCGGCTCGGACTCGCATTCGGGTTCACCGAAAATCGGCGTCTCATAGGTCGAATACATATAGGGCGTGCGCGCATGAAATTCCGCGGCGCAGGTGTCGATACGTTTGAACACCGGGCGCACACCCAGCTTGTGCCGCAACTCGCGCACTTCGGCGGCGCTGGTCGCCCCTGCCATCGCTTGCAGCGCATCATGGAGCAGCCCATGCGAACGCGCCCGCGTTTCCGCCAGACCACCCGCCACTGGCACCGAACGCACCGCCAATGTCGCCAGTCGCCGGTCGGAAAAGCCCATGGCTTTAAGCGCGCGCAAGCCTTCGGCCTCAGTCGGCAGGCCATGTTCCATCACCTCAGCCTCGGCAGCGACAATTTCGGCAATGCGGGCGACAAACCAGGGATCATAATGGGTGATCTCGCAGACTTCACTCTCGGACAGCCCTTCGCGCAGCGCCTGTGCAATCACCAGCAGCCGCTCGGGCGTCGGCTTGGCCAGTTCGGCGACGATCACATCGCGGTGCACGCCCTCAAGCCGCTGCACCCGATTAAAGCCGTCCAGCCCGGTCTCCAGCCCGCGCAGCGCTTTCTGCATCGATTCCTGGATATTGCGGCCAATCGCCATCACCTCGCCCACCGATTTCATCGCGGTAGAGAGGCTATTCTCCGCGCCCTTGAACTTCTCAAAGGCAAAGCGCGGGATTTTGGTGACGACATAGTCAATCGTCGGCTCGAACGACGCCGGGGTGACGCCGGTAATGTCATTGTCGATCTCGTCGAGCGTATAGCCCACCGCCAGCTTGGCCGCGACCTTGGCGATGGGGAAGCCGGTGGCTTTGGACGCCAGCGCGGAGGAACGCGAGACGCGCGGGTTCATCTCGATCACCACCAGACGGCCATTTTCGGGGTTCACCGCAAACTGCACATTGGAGCCGCCGGTCTCGACGCCAATCTCGCGCAGCACCGCGATGCTGGCGTTGCGCATGATCTGATATTCCTTATCGGTCAGCGTCAGCGCCGGGGCGACGGTGATGCTGTCACCGGTGTGCACGCCCATCGGATCGACATTCTCGATCGAGCAGATGATGATGGCATTGTCCGCCTTGTCGCGCACCACCTCCATCTCATATTCTTTCCAGCCCAACAGACTTTCATCAATCAGGATCTGGTTGACCGGCGAGGCATCGATGCCGGTGCGGCAATAATGCTCGAATTCCTCGCGATTATAGGCAATGCCGCCGCCGGTGCCGCCCATGGTGAAGGCGGGGCGGATAATCGCCGGCAGGCCGATCTCCTCCAGCGCTGCAAAGGCCTCATCCATGCTGGTGGCGATGCCCGATTTCGGGCTTTCCAGACCAATGGCGTCCATTGCAGCGCGGAATTTCTCGCGATCCTCCGCCTTGTCGATGGCCTCGGCGCGGGCACCGATCAGCTCGACATCATATCTGTCCAGCGTGCCGTCTTCATCCAGCGCCAGCGCGGTGTTGAGCGCGGTCTGACCGCCCATGGTCGGCAGCACCACCAGCTTCTCATCGGGCCGCTCGGCGCGCTCGCGCGCGATAATCTTGGCGACGATTTCCGGCGTGATCGGCTCGATATAGGTGGCATCCGCCATATCCGGATCGGTCATGATCGTCGCCGGATTGGAGTTGACGAGGACAATGCGATAGCCCTCCTCCCGCAACGCCTTCACCGCCTGCGTGCCCGAATAATCAAATTCGCACGCCTGGCCGATAATGATCGGGCCGGCGCCGATGATCAGGATGGAGTCTATATCTGTACGTTTAGGCATTGATACTCCCAGCCTTCTCCCTTGAGGGAGAAGGATACGAAGCCTTGGCACCGAAGGCGGTTAGGCGAAGTTGGATGAGGGTGTCGGGAAGGTGCGTTTCTTGACCATCGAGCCCCCTCACCCTAGCCCTCTCCCCGCCGGGGAGAGGGAATTTATGGTTGAGAAAAGACTGACCGGAACTGCCCGCAAATTGCGGCGCGATGTGACCGAAGCGGAGAAATTGTTGTGGTCGAGGCTGCGCGCTCGCCAACTCGATAATACCAAATTTGTAAGGCAATTCCCGATAGGAAATGCCGTGGCTGACTTTGCCTGTCGAAGCGTCAGACTGGTTATCGAACTGGATGGCGGACAGCATAGCGAGAATGAAGCGGATGAAGCGCGAACAAAGCTGATTGAAGCGCATGGCTATCAGGTGGTTCGGTTTTGGAATAATGACGTCATCGAGAACATAGAAGGCGTGTTGGAGACCATTGCTCAAGAACTGCGCAATGCCAGAAACAAACCCTAAACCTTCTCCCTCAAGGGAGAAGGATACTAAGCCTTGGCAGCTTTGCTGCCTAGGCGAAGTTGGATGAGGGTATCCAGACGCCAATGCTACGCGCTCCATCACAGCCGAACACCCTCACCCCAACCCTCTCCCTCAAGGGAGAGGGAGTTTTTGCGCACAACAGAAAAACTGCACCAAGCTAGAAAAATCACCCCAACCCCCGCACAAATTTGGCGAACAGATAAAAACTGTCCTGCGGCCCCGGGCTAGCCTCGGGGTGATATTGTACGCCGAACGCGTTTTTGTCGGTAAAGGCGATGCCGCAATTTGTGCCGTCGAACAGGCTTACATGCGTCTCGCGGACATTGTCGGGCAGCGTGGCGCCGTCGACGGCGAAGCCATGGTTCATGCTGGTGATCTCGACCAGGCCCTCGCTCTCATCCCAACCGCCGCCGACACGCTGCACCGGATGGTTGGCGCCGCGATGGCCCTGATGCATTTTTATCGTCTTCGCACCTGCCGCCAGCGCCAATAGCTGATGGCCGAGACAGATACCGAAAATCGGAATATCGCGTTCGAGCAGGCGCTGTATCACCGGCACCGCATACTCCCCCGTCGCCGCCGGATCGCCGGGGCCGTTGGAGAGGAACACGCCCGCCGGTTCGAGCGCGAGGATATCGTCCAGCGCGGTCTCCGCCGGGACCACGGTGACCTTGGCGCCTGCCTCGACCAGATTGCGGAAGATATTGCGCTTGGCGCCATAGTCGATGGCGACGACATGGGGCCTTTCCCCACTAACCGTCAGGTCTGAGCCTGTCGAAGACCGTTTGTCCGTATCCGAGAGACGCCCTTCGACAAGCTCAGGGCTAACGGTTTTTGTAATCGGCGCATAGCCATGGCCCAAACGCCACGCGCCACCATCCCATAGCTTTGCCTGATCGCCGGTCACCTGTTTGGCAAGGTCCATGCCTTCCAGCCCCGGCCAGGCGCGTGCCTCGGCCAGCAACGCATCAATATCGAACTGGCCGTCCGGATCATGCGCAATCACCACATGCGGCGCACCGGCCTCGCGGATGCGGCGGGTCAGCGCGCGGGTATCAACACCGGACAGACCGATGCGGCCATTCGCCGCCATCCATTCGGCAAAACCGCCGCCGCTGCGGAAATTGCTGGGCGCGGTAATATCCTCGCGCACCACACAGCCCAGCGCATGCGGGCTGTCCGCCTCGACATCCTCGTCATTCACGCCGACATTGCCGATATGCGGGAAGGTGAAGGTCACCACTTGCCCGGCATAGCTGGGGTCGGTCATCACTTCCTGATAGCCGGTCATCGCGGTGTTGAAGCACAGCTCACCCACCGCGCTGCCCGTCGCGCCAAAGCCCCTGCCCCAGACCAGCGAGCCATCGGCCAATACCAGCAGCCCGGTTGCGCCTTTGTGGGCTGTGCTGCTGGGCATGGCTTTCTCCTGCTGGACATGATGGCGGCATCGCCCGCGCACGACGCCAAATTGACGGGGTGCTAGCTGTGGGGCATTTTCCGGTCAATCTAGGAAAAAATTTCATCCCCGGCTATGCTGATCCTTTATTGCAAAATCTGCCTTAGAATCGGCATTTTGGCCAAGACGGGACAACCATGCTACGTGACGACCTGAAGGCGGCGCAGATTGCCGCCATGAAAGGCGGCGACAAGCCGCGCACCACCGCCATCCGCCAGATTATGGCCAAGATCAAGGATCAGGATATCGCCATGCGCACCAGCGATGGCAAAGGAGATTCTGGGGGCGATGATGATGCAATGGTCGTCGATGTGCTGCGCAAAATGGCGAAGCAACGGCGCGAATCAATCGCGATGTACCGCCATGGCGGCCGCGATGAGTTGGCCGATGCGGAAGAAAATGAGCTGACAGTGATCGAGGAATTCCTGCCGGCGCAGATGGACGAAGAAGCGACTCGCGCCGCGATCGAGGCGATCAAAGCGGAAACCGGCGCGGAAGGCATGAAGGATATGGGCAAGGTGATGGGCCTGTTAAAACAACGCCATGGCAGCCAGCTCGATATGGGCAAGGCGAGTGCACTGGTGAAGGCGGTTTTGGGGTAACTATTCTCCCCTCCCGCTTGCGGGAGGGGCTGGGGGAGAGAATGCCAAAATTCGCTGATCGGAAAACAGATCTGGCACGCGAACCTCGCAATAATCCTAACCCTGTCGAAAAGAAGCTTTGGCATTATCTGCCTGCACGGAAACTGGCTGGCGTCCGTTTTAATCGGCAGGTCTGCATTGGGCCTTATATTTGTGATTTGGCGTCCAGAGGCGCGGGATTGGTTATCGAGATTGATGGTGATAGCCATGTCCAGCAGGTAAGTTATGACGCGGACAGAACCCGTTTTCTGGAAAAACAAGGTTATCAGGTGGTCCGGTTTTCAAATTCTGATGTGATGGGAAATGTTGAGGGTGTGGTGGAACGGATAGGTACGGTTTTGGGTGATATTCCCTCCACCAGCCCCTCCCGCAAGCGGGAGGGGAGAAACGGGCAGCGCCTTTCCCGCAGGCGGGAGGGGAGTATATGACCCTTTCACCGCAATGGCTGGACCAGTTGCGCTCACGAATAACACTGTCGTCGCTGATCGGGCGGTCGATCAAGATTCAGCGCGCGGGGCGCGAATATAAGGCGTGCTGCCCGTTTCATAACGAGAACACGCCCAGCTTCACCATCAACGACCAGAAAGGTTTCTATCACTGCTTTGGCTGCGGTGCCCATGGCGACGCCATCAGCTGGATGACCGAGCATAACGGCCTCGGCTTTATGGATGCGGTCAAGGAACTTGCGAGTGAAGCAGGCATGTCGGTCCCGGCCCCCGATCCCAAAGCCGCAGCGCGCGCCGAGAAGCGCACCAGCCTGATTGATGTCTGTGCCGCCGCCCAGGAGTGGTTCGTACAGCGGCTCGACAGCGTCGAGGGAGCGCAGGCGCGTGCCTATCTGGAGAAACGAGGCATCTCCCTCGAAACACAGCGGACATTCGGCTTTGGCTTTGCGCCCGATGGCCGTGGCAATATCGCCAGGGCGCTCGATGGTTTTTCCAAAGAGCAACTGGTTGAGGCGGGGTTACTGATCCAGGTTGAGGATAAGGCGCCCTATGACCGCTTCCGCGGGCGGCTGATGCTGCCGATCCGCGATGCGCGGGGTCGGGTGATCGCCTTTGGCGGGCGGATATTGGGCGATGGCGAACCGAAATATCTCAACTCGCCCGACACGCCGTTATTCGACAAGGGCCGCACCCTCTATAATCTCGACCGGGCCTCTGCCGCATCGCGCAAGACCGGACGGCTGCTGGTGGTCGAAGGTTATATGGACGCCATTGCGCTGTCACAGGCGGGCTTCGAGGATGTCGTCGCGCCCTTGGGCACCGCGCTCACCGAAGAACAGATTGCCATGGCTTGGAAGCTGGCAGAGCGGCCCATCCTTTGTCTCGATGGCGACAATGCCGGACAGAAAGCGGCGATGCGCGCTGCCGGGCGGGCGCTGCCAATGCTGCGCGCAGGGCACAGCCTGTCTTTTGCGATAATGCCTGGAGGTATGGATCCGGATGATGTGCTGCAGCAATCGGGTGCTGCCGCAATGGACCAGCTGATCGCCGCGGCGAAGCCGATGCTCGATCATATCTGGAACCACGAACTGGCGACGGCCTCACTGACAACGCCCGAGGACAAAGCCGCATTCAAGGCACGTCTGCTTGAGCATGCGCAAAGCATAAGCGATGGCGATGTTGCCGGTCTGTACCGCAGCGAGCTGATGGACCGGTTTTACGCGATGCTGCGCAAAAACAACTCGTCACCAGGTAATCGTGGTACCACAGCGATACGCAGCGGTGCTCCGCATAGCAGCACCAGACGGCTTGCTTCGGGATCAGGACAACAGGGCGTTATACGCGCGCTTCTGGCAGGCTTTCTGCGCTTTCCCGGTGAAATCACCTCCAATCAGGAGGCACTTTGCGAGCTCGATTGTCACAATGCCGAACTCGATGCTCTGCTACAGGCCATGCTCGATGCAGCAATCGCTGATCCTGATCTTGATACCGCAAGGCTGCACACCATATTGGAAACACGGGGATTTGGGGGAATTTGTTCATCGCTGTCAGGGGCGCTGAATTGCCTCCCCTTCTCCTTCACCCGTTCCGCTCCCGGTAATCCGGAAGCGGCGGGCGAACATGACAGTGCACGTGCAGACTTGCGCGAGGTTTTACAGATTGCCATTGCCCAGCCCCGGCTGAAGCAAAGGCTGGCAAAACTGGCGGGCGAGCTCGACACCGACCCCAGCGATGCGGCATTTACCGATTATGCCGTGCTGCAGGATCAGCGTCGCAGCTTCAACCGGCGAATCAGCGACCTTGCGGAACGCGCGCGCGCCCGGTAACGACAATTATAATATATGCGGCTCCCTGAAAGCCGGAGCGGTAGAAACAGGAATACATAGCCTTGGCAAGCAAAGCAAAAGACGATCGCAGCGATGGCGATGCACCGCTGATCGACCTTAACGAAGCGTCCATCAAGAAACTGATCAGCCGTGCCAAGAAGCGCGGCTATATCACTTATGACGAATTGAACGAGGCACTGCCCCAGGACCAGATGTCGTCGGAGCAGATTGAGGATGTGATGTCCGCAATCTCCGAGATGGGTGTCAACATCGTCGAGAATGAGGAAGATGTCAGCGACGACGCGCCCGAGGAAGTTGGCGCGCAGGATGCCGCCAAAGCCGATAACAAGGCACCGCCAAAAAAGAAGGAAACCGCTGACCGCACGGATGATCCGGTGCGCATGTATCTGCGCGAAATGGGTGCAGTCGAGCTGCTCAGCCGTGAGGGTGAGATTGCCATCGCCAAACGCATCGAGGCGGGTCGCGACACCATGATCCTGGGCCTGTGCGAAAGTCCGATCACCTTTCATGCGATCATTGAATGGTCGACCGCGCTCAACGAGGAAGAAATCCAGCTTCGCGAGATCATGGACCTTGATGCCATGCTGTCCAAAGAGCCCGCACCTGAAAGTCTCGAAGACGATGCCGATGATGATGATGGCGAGATCAGCGAGAAAAACGCCGGCCCGTCCTATAAGGATGACGATGAGGTCGAAGACGAAGACGGTGACGAGGGCGACGACGAATCCTCGATGACCGAACGCCGGACCCAGCGCCAGAATGATGATGACGATGACGACAACACCCTGTCGCTGGCACAGATGGAAGCTGCGCTGAAACCCGATGCGCTGGAAAAATTTGCGACGATCACCGCTTTGTTCAAGAAATTTGCCAAGCTGCAGGAAGAGCGCCTCGAGGTGCTGAGCATCGGTGACGATTATCCAGCAGCCAAGGAAAAGAAATATCAGAAGCTGCGCGAAGACCTGACTGCCGAAGTCGAGTCGGTACAGTTCCACGCGACCAAGATCGAATATCTGGTCGACCAGCTCTATGCCTTCAACCGGCGCCTGACCGCGCTGGGTGGCCAGATGCTGCGCCTTGCAGAACGCCACAAGGTACCGCGCAAGGATTTCCTCGACCGCTATATCGGACGCGAGCTTGACGACAATTGGGTTGCCGATGTCGCCAAGGTTGACAAGAAATGGAATGCCTTCGCCACCAAGGAAGCCGCCGCCATTGACCGTATCCGCTCGGAAATTGCCGATATCGCTTCGGCTACCGGCATGGCGCTCCCCGAATTCCGCCGCATCGTTAACATGGTGCAAAAGGGTGAGCGCGAAGCGCGGATCGCCAAGAAGGAAATGGTCGAGGCCAATTTGCGCCTGGTGATTTCCATCGCCAAGAAATACACCAATCGCGGGCTGCAATTCCTCGATCTGATCCAGGAAGGCAATATCGGCCTGATGAAGGCAGTCGACAAATTCGAATATCGCCGTGGCTATAAATTCTCCACTTATGCCACTTGGTGGATTCGCCAGGCGATCACTCGGTCGATTGCCGACCAGGCGCGCACCATCCGCATTCCGGTGCATATGATCGAGACGATCAACAAGCTGGTGCGCACAAGCCGCCAGTTCCTGCACGAGCAAGGCCGCGAACCAACACCGGAAGAAATGGCCGAGCGGCTGTCCATGCCACTGGAAAAAGTGCGCAAGGTGATGAAGATCGCCAAGGAGCCGATCAGCCTTGAAACGCCGATTGGCGACGAGGAGGATTCGCATCTCGGCGATTTCATCGAGGACAAGAATGCGATCATCCCTGTCGATGCCGCGATCCAGTCGAACCTCAAGGAAACCGTCACCCGTGTCCTTGCTTCGCTGACGCCGCGTGAGGAACGGGTTCTGCGTATGCGCTTCGGCATCGGCATGAACACCGATCACACGCTCGAAGAGGTCGGTCAGCAGTTCAGTGTGACTCGCGAACGTATCCGTCAGATCGAGGCCAAGGCGCTGAGAAAACTCAAGCACCCAAGCCGCAGCCGCAAGATGCGCAGCTTCCTCGATCAGTGAAGCGGGACCTGCCGGGCAGTTTTCCCGCCCTGGTGAGCTGCTTGGTAAGACTGTCTTTAGAAATATCCTATAATTTTACTCCTTGAACGCGCGGATATGCTCCGCCGAACAAGCGAGGATGAAGTGAAGCCAGCTCCCGCGGATACAGGATTTTCGGGCACATCGGCACCGGCAAACCATACGACGCCGGCGCAACGCCTTTACGCGCGTCAAGCGCAACAGGCCGATTTCCTCACAGCCATGCTGGCGGACAGCAATAATTTTTCCGGCAGCGACGTTGCGGATATCGCGCATTATCTGTGCCTCCTGCACGGTCGTTATCCCGGCGTTGTCGACCATCTCGCTGATCGGCATATCGGCAGTGACCATCATGCATTATTCTCCAAACTGGCCGGAAAATTTGCCACAGAGCGCACACTGCTCACCAATATGACCGTGGCCGCCGGTCCGGTAACCAGCCTTGCCGGCGAGGACAATGCGCTCACCGCCATAGAACAGCTGCGTCAGGCGATTGACCTGCTGGCCCGCTCCGACCGTGATGGCTGCACTCTCGGTGCAGCAGCGGCCGTGCTGTGCGACTGGCTGAGCATCCGCCCGGCGCTGGACATGATGCTGCCGCGGATCGGTCTTGAAAGCCCGATCTTTGCCATTGCCGATGATTATATGCAACTCGCCGCCATTGTCGAAAGCATGACCGAACCGCGCCAGACACGCGCGGTGCTGTTCGGCATAGACCAGCTGTTTCACCAGCATGACCAGTTCTGGCTATTGCTTGAGCGGCGGCGCTCATTACGCAATGAGATGCTGAGACAGATTGGCGGCTGAACCGTCTACTCCCCGTTATTGCCAATTCCCCGCTTGCGCTTCGCAGCGCCCGCCCCTATCCGTTTAATCGCACGATTAATGGACTATGGAGCTATAAATGCAGCGTTTTGAGGGCACCAAGGACTATGTCGCAACCGATGACCTGAAGGTTGCTGTCAATGCTGCGGTCACCTTGCGCCGACCATTGCTGGTCAAGGGTGAGCCGGGCACCGGCAAGACCGTACTCGCTTATGAGATTGCCAAGGCCACAGGCGCGCCGCTGATCGAATGGAATGTCAAATCGACAACCAAGGCACAACAGGGATTGTATGAATATGATGCGGTTGCGCGGTTACGCGACGGCCAGCTTGGCGAAGAGCGGGTGCACGACATCAGTAACTATATCAAGCGCGGCAAGCTGTGGGAGGCATTTACGTCGCCCGAGCTGCCGGTGCTGCTGATCGACGAGATCGACAAGGCCGATATTGAGTTCCCCAATGACCTGTTGCAGGAACTCGATCGCATGGAATTCCATGTTTACGAGACCAAGCAAACGATCAAGGCCAAGGAGCGCCCGATCGTAGTGATCACTTCGAATAACGAAAAGGAATTGCCTGACGCCTTTCTGCGCCGCTGTTTCTTCCACTATATAAAATTTCCCGATCAGGAGACCATGCGCGACATTATCGACGTGCATTTTCCCGATATTCAGAAGAGCCTGGTCACCAAGGCGATGGAGATTTTCTACGAAGTCCGCGAAGTACCGGGACTGAAGAAAAAACCCTCGACGTCCGAGCTGCTCGACTGGCTCAAACTGCTTTTGCACGAAGATATGCCGCTCGATGTGTTGCAGTCACGCGACCCGAGCAAGGCAATCCCGCCGCTGCATGGCGCGCTGCTCAAGAATGAGCAGGATGTGATGCTGTTTGAGCGGCTGGCATTCATGGCACGCCGCAACCAGTAACCCGCGCGGAAGACTCTAATTGGTGTAGGCGAGCTCGAAATTGCCCCAATATTCGCCCCTCACCCATAGCGGCACGAAGATGTTTTTCAGCACTTTATAGGTGCCGGGTGTTGGTTCAAACCGATAGGCTGCGGCAAAGAACTTGTCGTTGCGCCGGCGGATCGCCTCTTTGGTGGTATGGTCGAGCAGGATCAGCCGGTTGCGGCAATAGCGGCCATCATGCTCCGGATCGCCATTTGGCGGGCGCGAGCGTGAACTGAGATGCGTCGGCAAATAGCCATCCTCATTGGTGCACACCGCGGCATAGATCTTGTTGTCACTCTCGGTGATGCTGTCGAGCAACGGCCGGATATGGCGATCGGCAAAGGCATTGAGGCGGCTATCGAAGCGTTCTGGTCCGATATCATTGGTCGGGTGATAGTCGCGGTCGAACAGCGCATCCAACGTAAGGCTGCCATCGTCAAGGCCTTGTTCGACAACGTTCAGAAGCTGAGCCCTGCCGTCAAAGGCGCGCTTGAGATAACGATTGTCATATTCGGACATGCCGGTGTGCAATAGCTGGTTGAACACGCTGTTCTGTTTCATCTCAAGCTGGGTCATCGATGCCAGCGCATTGTCGAGATCGTCACTATTTCGTGCCACGGAATCGGTAAAGGCAACCAGTGTTTTTGCCATATGCGCGGTATTTTCGCGCAGATGGTCGCTGCCCACAGCGATGGTATCGGTCTGGCTGTCGACCCGGGTCACCATCTCGGCAACGCTGTGCAATGTCCGGTCGATGGTCTCCAGCCCGGTCTTGGCTTCGCGACTCTTGGCCACACCGCTCTGCACCTGACCGGCAATGGTGCTGGCCTGATCGCCCAGCGAGCGCATGGTGATGGTGATTTCTTCCGCTGCGCGCCTTGTGTCTTCGGCCAGTTTCTTGACCTCCGATGCCACCACGGCAAAGGTCGCGCCTGCAGCCCCTGCCCGCTCAGCCTCGATAGCAGCGTTGAGCGCCAGCATATTCGTCGATTTGGCAATGGTATCGATGGTCTGGCTCGCTACCAGCACTTGGTCCATGGCGCTGGCAAAGCCGGTAATCTTGTCGCCCATATGGATGACCAGATCGACAATATCACTGAACTCACCCATGGACTGGCTGATGGTCGCGGCGCCATCCTGCAATTCGCTCTGCGACTGCGCCGCCAGTTCGCGTGCCGTGGCCACGGCACGGGCAACCTCGTCCTGTTCGCGCTCCAGCGTACGGGCAATATCCTCGACAATGGTGCGCTGTTCTTCGATTTCCTTGCCGTTACGCTGCACCCGAGCCACGGTTGCAGCGACAGAGGAGCACTCCACCAGTGCTTCACCACAGGTACGCGCCATCTCTTCATGCAGCTTCGGTTGCCGGGCCAGTTCGCGATCAAATTCCATAGTGCTTCCTTACTGTTAACGGCTTACCGTCAACATGGTTAACAGCCAGTAAAACGCCCGGCATTAGCGCGTTGCGCTTGCCACCTAAGCCATGGCACGGCATGGTATGCTGGCAAAATAAAGGAACCTTTGTGCGATGTTTTTCTCCTTCATGGATGAGCTGCGCTCTGCCGGCATACCGGCTTCGCTGAAAGAGCATTTGCTGCTGCTCGAAGCTCTCAATGCCGATGTCATCACCCAGTCACCTGAGGAGTTTTACTATCTCTCGCGTGCCACGCTGGTGAAAGACGAAGGCATGCTTGACCGCTTTGACCAAGTGTTTTCCAAGGTATTCAAAGGCCTTGAAACCAATTATGCGGAAGAGACCGCAACCATCCCCGAAGACTGGCTGAAGGCGGTCGCGGAAAAATACCTCTCCGAAGAGGAAATGGAGCAGATCAAGTCGCTCGGTTCCTGGGATGAGATTATGGAAACGCTGAAAAAGCGTCTGGAAGAGCAGCAAAAGCGGCATGAAGGTGGCAATAAGTGGATCGGCACCGGTGGTACCTCGCCCTATGGCCATTCCGGCTATAATCCCGAGGGCGTCCGTATAGGTGGCGAGAGCAAGCACAAGCGCGCTATCAAGGTATGGGACAAGCGGGAATTCCAGAATCTCGACAACACCAAACAGCTTGGCACCCGCAACATCAAGATCGCGATGCGGCGCCTGCGGCGCTTTGCCCGTGAAGGCGCGGCCGACGAACTCGATATTGACGGCACCATCGAAGGCACGGCGAAGCAGGGCTGGCTTGATATCCGCATGCGCCCGGAACGACACAATGCGGTCAAGATCCTGCTGTTCCTCGATGTCGGCGGCTCGATGGACCCGTTTGTCAAGCTATGTGAGGGGCTGTTTTCCGCCGCCACCGCCGAATTCAAGAATCTCGAATTCTTCTATTTCCACAATTGCGTTTACGAAGGCGTATGGAAGGACAATCGCCGACGCTTCTCCGAACGCACTCCGACCTGGGACATTCTGCACAAATATGGCCATGACTATAAGCTGATCTTTGTCGGCGATGCCTCGATGAGCCCCTATGAGATCAGCCATCCCGGCGGCTCGGTCGAGCATTTCAACGACGAGTCCGGCGCGGTATGGTTGCAGCGCATGGTCAACACCTATCCCGCTACCGCATGGCTCAATCCGGTACCGGAAAAGCAATGGAGCTATTCGCAAAGTGTCCGCATGATCCAGGAACTGGTCAAGGACAGGATGTATCCGCTGACCCTGGGCGGTCTCGACGATGCGATGCGGGAGCTGAGCCGTAAAAGCGGTTAACCATCGCTATCTCAGCCAAAGGGCTGATCGATCGCCCTTGATGGCTGGGTGAAATAGCGCGGACCATCCTCGGTCATATAGAAACAGTCCTCGATGCGAACGCCAAATTCGCCAGGCAGATAGATCCCGGGCTCGTTGGAGAAGCACATTCCCGGCGCCAGCTTGGTCGTTTCTCCGCGAACGAGATTGATTGATTCATGCCCGTCCATACCGATGCCATGGCCGGTGCGATGCGAGGTGCCCGGCAGCTTGTAGTCCGGACCATAGCCGAGCGTCTCATAATAGGCGCGTACGGCATCATCGACACTGCCCGCCGGGACACCGATCTGCGCCGCCTCAAACACCACATCCTGTCCATTGCGCATATGCTGCCATACCTGACGTTGCTTGGCACTTGGTTCGCCATAGACAATGGTGCGCGAAATATCGGACCGATAGCCATGCACCGCACAACCGCAATCCATCAGGACAACCTCGCCTGGCTTCACTTCCTGCGGCTGATCAGAGCCATGCGGATAGGCTGCTGCCTCTCCAATCAAGGCGATAGCGAATTTCGGTTGCCCGCCCAGTGCACGCGTTGCACCATTCATAATTGCAGAAATGTCGGAGGGTGTCATGCCACGTTCAATCCGCGGCAGAGTGTAGGCATAGGCCGCCAGAGTGATATTCGATGCCGTCTGCATCAGAGCGAGTTCGGCGGCTGACTTGAACATGCGACAGCCAAGAATAACAGGTGAGCCGGAAACAATCTCGGCATCGGGCATCACACGCCTAAGCCCGTCAACAGCGAAGAAACGCACCGTTTCCTCAATGCCGATATTGCCTGACGCATTGCCGGTGTGCGCCAGCCAGTCGGCGACCTTGCGCAGCGGATTCTCATGCTCGTCCCAAGTCAGTATCTCAGCCTCAACCGAGAGGCTTTCCTGAATGCTCGGCTCTTCGAAAAACGGGGTTACTATCGCCAATGCGCCATCGGCACCCAGCACCGCCGCTGTCAGCCGCTCGCTGCGCCACCATTGCACACCGGTGAAATAGTCGAGACTTGATCCCGGCTCGATCAGCAGTGCCGACATGCCCTGCTCGCGCATCAACCGCTGCGCTTTTGCCAGGCGCTGCAGCCTTTCTGCCGCGCTTATCGGCTTTGCATTGGCGGCCATGTTGCTCAGCTCCGTCAAGCTGTCCTGCGCCAATATGGGAGAAACGGGCAACAGTGTCCCGAGAGCTGCAACTCCGCCAAGCTGAAGAAAATGTCTGCGCCGCATATTTGTGATCAGTGTCATTGGCTTTTCTCGTGCTACATCTGTCCTGTTGGAGCGAAGTGATGCGCCACGTCTTATCCTTCTACCCGGGATAAATCCGATGCTGCGCAATAGTCTCGATCCATGTCTGCTCATCGCGTGATGTTATGGCGTCAAGATCACCCGGCTCAGCCGCGCTATCGTCCACCCATTCGCGCAAAGCGGAGCCGCCGTTGATGACATCAATGGCCAATCGATCGAGCTCATACTCATAGGGGAAATCGCGCCACAACGCATAATCTTGATAAAGCTGCCGAATCGCCTTGAATGCCAGCACCTGCAAGCGCCAGGGTCTGAACGCCTGATGCTGGTAAAACCCCTGCTCGGCATGGATATGAACGCCATGGCATAATGTGCCGACATGTTTGTGGAACGTCGGTTCAAACCAGATTTCGCGCAAATGACAGCCTGACAGCCATATAGGCGCCATGTTCTCCATCGCCGTCATGACGTCACGCGCATTGATATCGGGCGCACCGAACAGCTCGAGCGGACGGGTCGTGCCCCTGCCTTCACTCAATGTCGTGCCTTCGAGCATGACCGTCCCGGCATAGGCCCGCGCCATGTTGACATTGGCCGCATTGGGGCTGGGGTTGACCCAGACACGATCCGCAGGCCAGCCAAAGCCCGGCGCGGCGTCCGGCTGCCAACCGGACATCTCGATGACGCGATAATCCACGTCGAGACCGAAATGCCGGATAAACCAGTGCCCCATCTCACCCAGGGTCAGGCCATGGCGCATCGGCATCGGCGCGGCACCGACGAAACTCTCCTGCCCTTCACGCAAAGTCAGCCCCTCAACCGGGCGACCTGCTGGATTGGGCCGGTCGAGCACCCAGACCGACTTGCCGTGCTCCGCCGCCGCTTCGAGCATATAGAGCAATGTTGTGATAAAGGTATAGATACGGCAGCCAAGATCCTGAAGGTCTACGAGAATCACATCAAATGTGTGCATGGACTGGCCGGTTGGACGGCGCACCTCGCCATAAAGGCTGAACACCGGGATTTCATGGACCGGATCGGTATCGTCCCGTGTTTCGATCATATTGTCCTGCTTGTCACCCTTCAGCCCATGCTGTGGGCCAAAAGCGGCGGTGAGGCTGATGTCGTCACAGGCCATCAACGCATCCATGCTGTGCGTCAGCTCTGCAGTGACTGAGGCCGGATGCGCCAGAAGCGCCACCCGCTTGCCCCTGAGCGGCGCTCGCAGTTCCGGTTCGGCAAGCAGCCGATCAATTCCAAACAACGTCATGATGTTATCGGTGGCGCGAGTTTCAGCGCAAAGCAAGCCTGATGGTGAAAATCTGGCTTTCCCTGGGGATGCACCAGCGACCAGAACGACTTTTCCCCGCGCTGTTCATGGAGAATGGCGGTCAAAGCCATATCTGTAGCCGAGCCGATAAAGTGATGCGGCAGCTGCACAACCACCTCCACTGCAATATGGTTGTCGCTGGCATCCACACCTATATCCGGCGGCACCGAGAGCGGCTGGTCGGTTATGCCATCGCGATAACTCCGAAACGCATAAGCGGCCCATTGCCCTGAAGGTGCAAAGTTGAATTCAACATAGGCTTCGCTTCCTGCAACACGCATAAACGCTTCGAAACAGGTGGACTTCCAGAGATTGTCCGCCCTGTCCTTTAAACCATGCGTATCGGGAAGAACCAGCAGGCCAGGATCACAATCGACATGATAGCGCAACCACAATTTGCCTTTATGGTCCAGAATAAAGCCGACATTAAACCCTTCGATGCCATGGCCTGTATTATCCGGGTGTGGCTGCATCCGAAGCATATTGTCCATGAGCCTTCTCCCTGCTAACCGCCGGGCCTATGACCGAATACCAATCCGATCTCCTGCGCCTGCTCGATCAACGCGGCTATATCCACCAGCTTACCGATGCGGAAGGGCTTGATCGCCTCGCCGCGCAGCAGTGCATCCCTGCCTATATCGGTTTCGATGCCACCGCACCGTCGCTGCATGTCGGCAATCTCGTGTCGATCATGCTGCTGCGCCGGGTGCAGCAGGCCGGACACAAACCGATTGTCGTAATGGGTGGTGGCACCACCAAGATTGGTGACCCCTCGGGTAAGGATGATGTCCGCAAAATGCTGACCGAGGACGATATTGCCAGCAATATCGAATCGATACAGTCGACATTTGAACGATTTCTGAGCTTTGGCGATGGTCCAACTGACGCCATATTGGTGAATAATGACGACTGGTTGAGCCAGCTTGGCTATATCGAATTGCTGCGCGATGTCGGGCGCCATTTCACCATCAATCGGATGTTGACCTTCGATTCGGTGAAGCTGCGACTCGATCGTGAGCAGCCGCTCACATTTATCGAATTCAACTATATGATATTGCAGGCTTACGACTTTCTCGAGCTTGCACGCCGCCATGGCTGCCGATTGCAGCTCGGCGGATCGGATCAATGGGGCAATATCGTCAACGGGATAGAGTTGGCGCGGCGTATAGACAGCACCGAGCTTTTCGGCGTCACCACACCCCTGATCACCAAGGCCGATGGCAGCAAGATGGGCAAATCGGTCGATGGCGCGATATGGCTCAATGAGGCCAGCCTCTCAAGCTATGATTACTGGCAGTTCTGGCGCAACACCGATGACCGCGATGTCGGTCGGTTTTTGCGGCTTTTCACCGATCTGCCGCTCGACGAGATTGTCCGACTGGAGGCACTTCAGGGCGCCGATATCAACACAGCCAAGCTGGCATTGGCCAATGCCGCAACCGCGATGTGTCACGGCGAAGAAGCGGCAAAGCAAGCCGCGGCGACGGCACAGGCGACCTTTGCCGCTGGTGGTGTCGGTGAAGATTTGCCGAAAATCGCCATGAATGGCGAAGACATGGCGATCACTGACCTGCTGGTTGCGGTCGGTTTTGCCGCCAGCAAGGGGGAGGCGAAGCGGCTGATAAAGGGTGGCGGCGTAAAGATCGATAGCGAGAAAGTCGCCGACGAAAAGCTGATTCTGGCCCCGGAAGATTCTGATAGGAAACTGTCAGTTGGCAAGAAAAAGCACGCCATTATAACAGCTTGAACGGTTTACCAAAGGCTATTGACCGGCCTTTACCGTTTATTTCCATCTTTGCCGGATAATCTGTGCGGTTATTCAGCAGGGTGAAAAAATGAACAAGGGCGCAAACCTCTCCGTCGTTGATCAGCGTCAGGGCGCGCGGCACAGTGTCGATCATGTGGTGATTGCCGAACATCGCACATTGGGCGACATCAAGACCCATATCGTAAATATCTCCGCCAACGGTTTCATGACCGAGGGCGAAATGCCACTGGGCAAGGGTGAGCGTATCTCACTGCGCCTGCCGGTGATCGGCAATATGGAAGCGCATATGATCTGGTCGCTTGGCGGCCGTTCGGGTTTCCAGCTGGAGCGGATTATCCGCTTCAATGAATTCACCGAAATGGTCGAGGCAATGCAGCCGCGCTCGTCGCCGAAAAAATACCGCTAGCCGCCGCGCAGCAGGCGCACGCCATAATCCCTTTCGAACAGATAGAGCGCCACACGTGCCGCCTCGCCACGCGCTGAGGTCAGCTCGGGATCGGTCTCGGTCAGCAGCCGTGCATCATCATGCGCGGTGCCGATCAGTGCGTGCACCTGCTCAGGCGAGGCCAGGCGATAGCCGACATCACCCGATTGTCGAGTGCCGAGCAACTCCCCTGCCCCGCGCAACCGCAAATCCTCCTCGGCCAGCAAAAAGCCGTCCTGTGATCGCCGCATCAGCGCCAACCTCTCTCGCGCCGTCTCGCTGAGATTGTCGCCGCGCAGCAACAGACAGCGCGATTTGTCCGAACCACGCCCGACCCGCCCGCGTAACTGGTGCAACTGGGCCAGGCCATAGCGCTCGGCACTCTCGATAATCATCAGTGTCGCATTGGGCACGTCGACGCCGACCTCGATCACCGTGGTGGCGCATAATATCCCTGTGTCGCCAGCGGCGAAGCGCTCCATTTCGACATCCTTGCGCTCGGCCGGCATCTGACCATGGACCAGACCGACCTTGTTGCCAAAACGCGTCTGCAACATGGCATAACGGGTCTCCACTGCCACCGCATCGACCTGGTCGCTATCATTGACCAGCGGGCATACCCAATAGGCCTGGCCGCCGCCTTCGAGATGCCGGGCCAGACCATTGGCGAGTTCATCGAGCCGGTTCTCTCCCAGCACCAGCGTCTCGATTGGCTGGCGGCCGGGAGGCTTTTCGTCGAGCCGCGACACATCCATCTCGCCAAACTGGCTGAGCGTCAATGTGCGCGGGATCGGCGTTGCGGTCATGGTCAGCATATGCGGTGGCGCCTTGCCCTTTTTCGCCAGCAACAACCGCTGATTGACACCGAAGCGGTGCTGCTCGTCGATGACCGCCAGCGCAAGGTCATGGTAGAGCACCGCATCCTGAAACACCGCATGGGTGCCGATGATCAGCTGGATCGAACCATCGGCAACACCCATCAGCTTGGCTTCACGCGCCTTTCCCTTGTCGCGTCCGGTGAGGATATCCAATTCCACAGGCAGGCCGTGCAGCATTCTACTGATCCCGTCATAATGCTGGCGTGCCAGTATCTCGGTGGGGGCGAGCAGCACCGCCTGTCCACCAGCTTCGACAGCCTGCAGCATGGCCATCACCGCCACCACCGTCTTGCCCGACCCGACATCGCCCTGCAGCAGCCGCAGCATCGGTGTCTCGCTCGCCATATCGCCCGCAATTTCGGCAATCGACCGCTGCTGCGCCCCGGTCAGGCTATAGGGTAGTTGCAGCATCCCGGTGAGCCGCTTGTCGCCCGGACGCGGTCTCGTCTTTTGGCGGCGATTACTCTTGCGCAGCAACGCAAACGCCAATTGCCCGGCAAATATCTCGTCATAAGCAAGCCGCGCCTGCGCCTTTTCATGCCGGTCTTGATGCGCCAGCTGCAACGCGTCTCGCCAGCCTGGCCATTGTTCGCGTGCATAAAGGCCCGGCTCAATCCATTCGGGTAGCTCGGGCACTTCTTTCATCGCCTCCGCGATGCTCGCGTGCACTTTCTTGGCTGTCAGCCCTTCGGCCAGCGGATAGATCGGTTCAATTGCCCGCACGTCTTCGTTGATCGGACCAATATGATCGGGATGTACGATCTGCAGCATATCGCCATAGCGGTCGAGCCGCCCGGATACTCGACGCTTTTCATTGGCCGGCAATTGCTTGCGTGCCCAGCCGCCATTGCGTCCGAAAAACACCAGCGCCATGACATTACCGGTATCATCTTGGGCCAAAATGCGCGTCGGCCCGCGACCCGCAGATTCGCGCACGCTGGTTACCAGCAGGTCGATGACAATATAGTCGCCGACATACGCCTCATCGAGCGCTTCCAGATGATGTCGTGCGCGATAATCGTTGGGCAGGTGAAAGATCAGGTCACGCAGCGTGGCGATACTGAGCCGCTCGAGCGGCTTCATCAGCTGGGGGCCAATGCCTTTGACGCTGTCGACAGCGACAAATAGCGGATTGAGGATCGCCGGGCGCATGACTATGTAGCCCGATAAAGCCGCGGCGGATGACCTTTGTGCATAGTGCCGCTATGGCATTGCCTCTTGAAGACGGCAAGATATGCAAGCAGAGAAGGCCCGCGCCATGACCATGTCCCGTATCACCGCCGAAGCTGTCCGGCGCCAGCGCTATCGCGCATGGCATCGCGGCACGCGCGAGGCGGATTACATGATTGGCGGCTTTTTCGATCGCTATCACGCCGATTGGGACGAGACCGATCATGCGTGGTTCGACCGGCTGCTCGCTTGCGAGGATGTCGATATCATGTCCTGGGCCATGGGCACAGCGCCGACACCTGCTGAATTTGACGGCCCGCAAATGGTGGCGATGAAACGCCTAGACTATATCGAAATACCCGGAAGCTGAGCCGATGACATTGCATGCGCGAATAGCGTCGGCAACGGCGCCCCTGACCTTTTGCGGCAGCCCCGCAGGCGCGATACCACTGATCCTCACTGATCTGGCGCGCCAGCATAGCGCGCGCATTCTCTTTGTCGCCGCAGATGACGCAGCGATGGCAGCCACCGCGCGTATTGCCGGCCAGGTAGCTCCCGGCCTTGCCATCGCCACCCTGCCCGGCTGGGACTGTCTGCCCTATGACCGCTCATCACCTTCAGCAGCGGTATCAGCGGCACGACTGCAGACGCTGCATGCACTTCAGCAAGGGCCACACAAAGGGCCTAAGCTGGTTATCGCCACCGCCAATGCGCTGATGCAGCGCGCACTGACCTCGTTCCGGATCCGTGCGCTGGCGCGAACGCTACGCAGTGGCGAGGAGTGTGATCGCGAGGGACTGATCCGCTATTTGCAGGGTCTGGGCTATAGCCGCACCGATACCGTGGCGGATTTTGGCGAATATGCCGTACGTGGCTCGATTGTTGACCTTCATCCCTCGGGTGCGGACCATGGTCTCAGGCTCGATTTCTTTGGAGACGAGATCGAAACCATCCGCCTGTTCGATCCCGCGACCCAGCGCACCATCGAGACCATTGATTCCTATCAGTTGCTCCCGGCGTCGGAAGTGGTGCTGGATCAGGAGAATATCACCCGTTTCCGCAGCCGTTATCGCGAACGCTTCGGCGCCGAAGCCACCGGTGATCCGCTCTACCAGGCGGTGAGCGAGGGTCGCCCCATGGCAGGGATGGACCATTGGCTACCGCTGTTCGAGGAGCGGCTCGAGCCGCTATTGGCGCATTTTGACAACGAGGACATCATCCTGCGAGACCATGGCACCGCCATGGCCATGGAGCAACGTTTCGAGGCGATCACCGACTATTATGACAGCCGTATCGCCGCACAGGAACGCGACAACAACACCTATCGTCCCCTGCCACCCGACACGCTCTATACCGGCAGGGAAGAACTCGACACCCTGATCACCGAGGCCCCGGCACATCAGTTCTCGCCTTTCCATGAGCCGGAAAGTGACAGCGTCATCGATATGGGCTTCTCGCCAAGCCGCGATTTCGCCCCCGACCGCAAAGCCCAGGGAAATATCTATTCCGCCGCTGCCAGCCACATCGCCGCTAACAGGGCAAAAGGGTTGGCGACGGTCATTGCCAGTTACAGCGACGGCTCGCGCAGCCGCAAACAGGGCCTGCTGGAAGAACATGGCGTTGTCGATATCGCGGTCGCAAGCGATTGGCCCGGGGCACTCGCCATCGCGCAGAAAGGCAAGCTGGCGCTACTCACCATGGCGGCGGAGACCGGCTTTGCCAATGATCGGCTCGAACTGCTGACCGAACAGGATCTGCTCGGCGACAGGCTGGTCCGCCGCAGCCGCAAGGGCAAAAAGGCCGAGACTTTCCTCAGCGAACTGGCGACGCTGTCCACCGGTGATCTGGTGGTGCATGTCGAACATGGCATTGGGCGCTATGACGGGCTTGTTTCCATTCCCGTCGGCGAAAGCCCGCATGATTGCGTCGCGCTGACTTACGCCAATGATGACCGGCTCTATGTACCGGTGGAGAATATCGATGTTCTCACCCGCTATGGCAGCGATGGCGAGGCAGCGGCGCTCGACCGGTTGGGCGGTGAGGCATGGCAACGGCGCAAATCAAAGCTGAAGGATCGTATCCGTGCCATTGCCGGCGAGTTGATGAAAACAGCCGCCGCCCGTGCGCTGCGCAGCGCGGAGCGTATCGGCCTCGATGCCACGCCTTATGCCGGCTTTGTCGACCGCTTTCCCTATGAGGAGACCGAGGATCAGGAGCGGGTGATTGCCGAGGTGCTCGAAGACCTGGAATCGGGCAAGCCGATGGATCGGCTGGTCTGCGGCGATGTCGGCTTCGGCAAGACCGAGGTGGCGATGCGCGCCGCTTATGCCGTCGCCATGTCGGGGCTACAGGTTGCGGTGATTGCCCCGACCACCCTGCTCGCGCGCCAGCATCATGCCGGATTTGCAGAACGCTTTCGCGGGTTTCCGGTCAATGTTGGACGCCTGTCGCGGCTGGTGCCCGACAAAGAAGCCAAGGCGACCAAGGCGGGCATCGCCGATGGCACTGTCGATATCGCCATCGGCACCCATGCCCTGCTGGCCAAGTCGCTAGATTTCAAGCGCCTTGGGCTGGTGATCATCGATGAAGAGCAGAAATTCGGTGTCACCCATAAGGAAAGGCTGAAACAGCTCAAGGAAACGGTGCATGTCCTGACACTGACTGCAACGCCAATCCCGCGCACATTGCAAATGGCGATGACCGGGCTGCGCGACCTTTCGGTGATCCAGACGCCGCCGGTCGACCGGTTGGCGGTGCGTACCTATGTTATGCCTTGGGACCCGGTGGTGCTGCGCGAGGCACTGCTGCGCGAACATTATCGCGGTGGCCAGAGCTTCCTCGTCGTGCCGCGTATCAGCGATCTGAGTGACATGGAGGAATTCCTCAAAGAGGTGGTGCCCGAGGTCAAGCCGATCACTGCTCATGGCCAAATGGCACCCTCGGTGGTCGAAGAGCGGATGTCGGCCTTTTACGAGCGCAAATATGACGTGCTGCTGTCGACCACTATCGTCGAAAGCGGGCTGGATATTCCGACCGCCAATACGCTGATCATCCACCGCGCCGACCGTTTCGGCCTGGGTCAGCTATACCAGCTGCGCGGGCGGGTCGGACGCTCGAAAACCCGCGCCTATGCCTATTTCACCACGCCCGAAAACCGGGTGCTAACCGAGACTGCCGAAAAACGCCTCAAGGTGCTGAGCGATCTCGACAGCCTGGGCGCGGGCTTTCAGCTTGCCAGCCACGATATGGACATCAGAGGCGCGGGCAATCTGGTTGGTGATGAGCAGTCCGGCCACGTCCGCGAGGTCGGCTTCGAACTTTATCAGGCGATGCTCGAAGACGCGATTATCGAAGCCAAGGCGGGCGATATCGCAGATGATATGCGTGAAGAGGCCTTCTCGCCTTCGATCACTGTCGATGCACCGATCCTGATCCCCGAGGATTATGTCCCCGATCTTGGTCTGCGCATGGCGCTTTATCGCCGTCTCAACCGACTAGAAGATGCTGGTGCGGTCGAAGCCTTTGCTGCCGAGCTGATCGACCGTTTCGGGCCGATCCCTTCGTCGACCGAGAATCTGCTCAAGATTATCCGTATCAAGCTGAACTGCCTGAAAGCGCGTATCTCAAAGATCGATGTCGGCCCGCGCGGTGCAGTGGTGACCTTTCACCAGGACACCTTCCCAAATGTGCCGGGGCTGTTGGGCTATGTCGAACGGTTGAAAGGCGTCGCCAAGATACGGCCCGACCAGAAACTGATGATCGCCCGTGTCTGGCGCGACCCGCAATCGCGGCTCAACGGCCTGATGCAATTGTCGCGCGGTCTGGCAGGAGTGGCCAGCAAGGCCGATTAATTCGCGCGCATCGCGAACTTCACAAAGGTGATATTGTCGAGTGCTTCACCGCCGAGAAAGCCCTGATAATAATGGCAACCTTCTTCCGCGAGATGGTCGCGCTGCGGCTCATTTTCGACACCCTCGGCGATGATTTCAAGGTCAAGCGCCAGCCCGAGTGCGATAATTGATCGCACAATGGTCTGGTCACGCGGCGATCCTTCGATATCGCGGCTGATCGCCCCGTCTATCTTGAGATAATCCACCGGCAACGATTTCAGATAGAGCAGGCTGGAAAAGCCGGTCCCGAAATCGTCAATAGCAACGCGCATGCCGCCATCACGCAGTTCCGTGCACAGTCGCGATGCCCGTTTCAGATCGCTGATCAACGCCGTTTCGGTAATCTCCAGCGTCAGCTTTGCTGCATCGAATCCGCTGGCAGCAACGGTCTTTTCCATCGCTTCGGCAAAGCCCGGAATGGCGAGATCCTGTGCCGTCAGATTCACCGATAGCCGCAGCTCCGACAGTGCAGCCGGCCATGTCGCCGCCTGTTCAAGCGCCTTGCGCTGGATATGCGCCGATACTGGCTGCACCATATTGGCGCGTTCGGCCACGGTGAACAATGTCGCCGCGCCCAATTCGCCCAGAACCGGATGCTGCCAGCGCGCCAGTGCCTCGGCACCCGTGAGATGGCCATTATTCATGGCAAATTGTGGCTGGAAGCGGACGAGAATTTCGTCCTGTTGCAGCGCATTGGCAAGGTCGTGTTCCAGTTTTGCGGTATGTGGCGGCGGCAGGTCACTGCCACGATCAACCCATTTGATCAGGGCCGAAACATCATCGCTCAGTTCTTCGATGCCAGCATCCAGGCGCGCAATAAACGGCGCCGCGTTCTCGTCTGCCCGACGCGAGGCCAGCGCAATCTGCGCCCCCAGCGACAATCCTGAATCGGCAGTGAGGCTGTTATCGTGCAGCATGGTGACGATTTCTTCCGCCATCCAGTTCCATTTGCGCCGATCACGCAGGGTTTCGGCGAGCAGATAGAAGCCGCTGTCATGGCGGAAAATCGCCATGTCATGGCTGGAACAGTCACGGGCAAAGCGCAGAATATGGTCGTGCAGTCGCGACAGCAGTGCATCGACACTCGACCGGTCGGTCTGCGCATTGAGCAGCGACAGCCGCTGAAACGCTATCGACATGGCATAGCTTTGAGCAAAAGCTTCGGCAGGAGCCTTCTCCTCACCATGATTGTCCAGCCATTTGATCACTGCTTCGCGTCGGTCGTGCGCTGCCAGCGGCACTGCCCTATCGCCATGCGGCCGCGCCGCTCTCACCTGCGCCTCTTCAATGACCTTGCGCAACCGCGACATACCATCATCGATAAACAGACATGGCGCAGAACCCGAAGCATCAGTGCCTGACAGCAGCAGCGGTACGATGACGGATGACGCAGCGACATGTTGCGCGGCAGTTTGTGGATCACCGGTTATTATCAGCGTAATATCGGCCATCGCCCCGTCCGCGCAGATGGTAAAACCGGCCTTGGCGAGACGTTCCTGCAACTGCAAGAGACCCTCCGGTTCAGGCTGCGCGTCACCAAGGGTCAGAAGAGATACCGAAGTCAGTTTACCGTCCTCACCTGCCGGACGCTGTCGCTCACTGGTCATAGCCCCTTGCCCATGCTCGACAGATGTGTCCAATGTTTCTATAGCCTTAGCCAGTTCGAAATGATCGAACTACCCTATAGCCTGCATTTCTCGATTTTTCATGAATGGCGGCGGAGACCTGATTATGCTTGGCAAGACGGCGCTGGTCGCTTCCTCGACCGAACAGGCCACCGAAGCCGCCGACATGTTGCGCGAAAACTTCGAATGGTGCCCGCTTGACGAGGCCGAACGTATCGTTGCGCTTGGCGGTGATGGTTTCATGCTGCAGGTGCTGCACTCAATGCTCGCAAGCGATCGGATGATCCCGGTTTTCGGGCTCAATCGCGGCACGGTCGGTTTTCTGATGAATGTCTGGAAGGATTCGCTCGAACGCTTTCCGCGCCGCCTCGACAAGGCGAAGCATCTCAAGGTCGTACCGCTGATCATGACCGCGAAAACCATGGACGGCGAAACGGTTCAGCATCCTGCAATTAACGAAGTATCGCTGCTGCGCGAAACACGCCAGACCGCCAAACTTGAGGTTTCGGTCAATCGCCGGGTGAAAATCCCCGAACTGGTGGCCGATGGCGTGTTGGTGGCGACACCGGCAGGTTCTACCGCCTATAATCTTTCGGCCAATGGCCCGATCCTGCCTCTGGGTTCGCCATTACTGGCGCTGACGCCGATCAGTCCATTCCGCCCGCGACGTTGGAAAGGGGCGATATTGGAGGACAATTCCGAGATCAGCATCCGCGTGCTCGAACCGGCGAAACGCCCGGTGAGCGTCGTCGCCGACCAGAAGGAAATCCGCGACATCTGCGAGATCGAGATCCGCAAGGACCCGCGCCGCAGCCTGACATTGATGTTCGATCCCGAGCACAGTCTCGACGACCGGATAGCCACCGAACAATTTGTTGTCTGAGGGCTTGCCAAAACCGAAAGAGCGTTGCTATAGGGCCGCTCGCTTCGGAGAAATCGTGAAGCCACTCCCCGATAGCTCAGTGGTAGAGCATTCGACTGTTAATCGAACGGCCGTTGGTTCGAATCCAACTCGGGGAGCCATTTCCTTAAAGTGCAGCGATACCCTGATGAGCAGTGCAGTACAGAGCCTAGCGGCTCTCGAGCAGCAGGCCCTGTTTCATGCGCAAGCGGATATCACCAGTCGCAGCGAAATCGCTTAGTGGATTGCCGCCAAGCACGACGAAGCTCGCCTCATAGTCATCCCGCAGACGGCCGATCTTGCGATCAGGGAACACCGCTTCAGCGCAGCGCGTAGTCCACATGTCCAGCAGGTTTCTGTTATCCAATACCCCCAAGCCAAGCAGATGCATCACCTCACTTCGCGATGTGTCCCTCACATTGTCGCTACCGACTACCAGACGCGCTCCTGCGGCGGTGAGCCGGGCGAGATTGTCGCGCTGGGCCGCTATCGTTGCGGCATATTTTTCCGGATCGCGCTGCTCAAAGCGTTTGGCGAGCGAGAGCGTAGTGACGAGTATCGCATCGGTCTCTGTTGCCAGCCTGATCGTCTCTTCCGATATGCGCACCGGCGCATCATAGGAAGGAAGATGGGCAATAATGTCGGCTCCGGCGCGCAACGCTGTTGCCATATCGAATTCGGTTTCGACATGCACCGCAACACGCAGATTCCGTTGATGGGCGCGCCGCACCACTTCCGGGAACAGTGCAGGATCGAGACCGCGACTGCCATAAAATTCCGGGTCATCCCTGCGCTGCTCATATTCCTCGGCATAGAGTAGCATGACCTTGATGAAATCGGGCCGTTCGGCGAGAATCAGCGGCCATTTCCTGTCGAGATCCTCCACTGTATCAGCCTCGAAATAGCCCTTGTCGGGAAACGTCTCATTGGTGAATTCGGGATAACTGCCAAAGCGTTGCTTCAGGAATTCACGCAATTTGCGCGGGTGCCCTCCCGAGCCTGTCAAGCCGTTATTGGCAAAAGCGACATCGACCGAGTCAGGCCGATTGATCTTGCCCGCAATCTGTTCACGATAGAAGGCGAAGGATCCCGGCATCATCACGTAGAAGACACCGTCATCGAGATAGCCTTGCGCCACCTCTTCGACGCCATCCACGCTGCCACCGATATTGTGGTTGTGCGCTTCGCAGAAAGGCGGCACGACATGGCCTCCAGCAAGGTCGATAACCTGTTGTGCCGATATATTACCCGCTGGAGAAAAGCGCAGAACGCCATTGACGACATAGGCGGTCCTGGCATCGAAACGCTCGCCATCATACCATAGGCCGTTGTCGAGCTGATATTCAGCCATCACTGCAGAAGAAGGCTGTGAAACTGTGGTGCAGGCCACCAGGAACAGCGGTGTCATCAACCACAAACGCAACCACAACGACAGCCAACCATTTCTCAGCCAGTGACGGATCAAGGCAGAGATCAGGTCTTGCCGGGCAATGCGCATTGCGCTCCTCCATAGCAGCGAGCGGGTGCAGTCATAACATAAATTATCGTAAAACAATAATTATTTTATTGTGTCACGGATGGTTTCACCCAACCGAGAACGGGTTGGGATGGTAACCCATGAAGCTCAGCTATGTGTTACAGCGCCCCGTGGCAATGCTTGTACTTACGGCCCGAACCGCAGGGGCATGGGGCATTGCGGCTGATATTCATATGCGCATAGGGGTTGCCCTCACCTGCCTCGGCCGGCTCTGCGGCCAGCACACCGGCTCCTGGGATCACGCCAACCGGGCTTTGTCGTGGCGGCAAGGTGCTCGCCACGGTGCCGCGTGTGCCGCCATCGATATCATTGCTGTTATCCTCACCGGTCAGCGGATCGATATGCGTGGTCAGGAAATCGGGCAGCTCGGGCACTGGCAGCGGTTCCGGCTCGGCGACGCGATAATCGGCGTTCATCACCGTCCTGGTCACTTCCTCGCGGATCACTTCCAGCATCCGCTCGAACATGCCAAAAGCTTCCTGCTTATATTCATTGAGCGGTGTCTTTTGGGCATAGGCACGCAGGAACACCACCTGACGCAGTGCATCGAGCGTGGAGAGATGCTCCTTCCAATTATGGTCGAGCACCTGGAGCATGATCGATTTCTGGATATCGCGCCATAAATCGCCGTCGAGATTGGCGATCTTGTCCTTCAGCGCAGTTTCGCTGAGCTCGGTCAGACGCTCCTCGATGACATCCTGCGCCAGCGCATCCTCTTCCATCCACGCATCCATATCGGGTTCAAGCGCGAAAATCTCCCCGATGTCCTGCTTCAGGCCATCGACATTCCACTGCTCGGGATAGGAACCTTCGGGGCAGTTGCGATAGACAATGGCGTTGACCGTATCGAGGCGCATATTCTCTATGTCCTCGGCGACGTCGTCGCTGTCCATGATCTCGGCGCGCTGTTCATAGATGACCTTACGCTGGTCGTTCATTACGTCATCATATTCGACTACCTGCTTGCGCATGTCGTAATTGCGTGCCTCGACCTTTTTCTGTGCCGTCTCGATCGCCTTGGACAGCCATTTCGAGCCGATCGCCTCGCCATCGGCAAGGTTCTTGTTCATCATCTTGGCAAACAGCGTATCGGGGCCGAAAATGCGCAGCAAATCGTCTTCGAGGCAGAGATAGAAGCGGCTGAGGCCCGGATCACCCTGACGCCCGGAACGGCCGCGCAACTGATTGTCGATGCGGCGGCTCTCATGCCGCTCGGTGCCGAGCACGAACAGGCCACCGGCGTCGAGCACCTGCTGCTTTTCCGCCGCCACTTCGGCCTTCAGGCTGTCGATGGCGGTGTCGCGTTCCTTGCCCTCAGGCATATCGCCCAGCTCATCGGTGATACGGAAATCGAGATTGCCGCCGAGCTGAATATCGGTGCCGCGGCCGGCCATATTGGTGGCGATGGTCACCGCGCCGATACGACCGGCCTGGGCGACGATATGCGCCTCACGCTCATGCTGGCGCGCATTGAGCACCTCGTGCTTGACACCTTCCTGGTTGAGATATTGCGACAGCAATTCGGATTTCTCGATCGACACGGTGCCAACCAGTATCGGCTGGCCCTTGGCGTTCTTCTCGGCAATCGCCTTGGCAATGGCCTGGAACTTGTCCTGGGTGTTTTTGTAGAATTCGTCTTCCTCATCGACCCGCTGCACCGGCACATTGGTCGGTATGGTGACGACGTTCATCTTGTAGATGTCGAAAAATTCCGCTGCCTCGGTAGCGGCGGTGCCGGTCATGCCCGACAGCTTGGGGTACATGCGGAAATAATTCTGGAAAGTGATCGAGGCCAGTGTCTGGTTTTCCGGCTTGATCGGTACACCTTCCTTGGCTTCAACCGCCTGATGCAAGCCATTGGACCAGCGGCGGCCATCCATCATTCTCCCGGTAAATTCGTCGATGATGACTACCTTGTCATCCTTGACGATATAATCGGTGTCACGCTTGAACATCACATTGGCCTTGAGCGCCTGATCGAGGTGATGCACCACCTGCGTATTCTCATAATCATAGAGGTTGCTGCCGACCAGCAGGCCTGCCGCTTCGAGCAGTCGCTCCGCCTTCTCGGTGCCATCCTCGGTCAGTGATATATTGCGTGCTTTCTCGTCCTTTTCATAATCCTCTTCGGTGATCTGCTGGACGATCTCGTTGACGGCGACATAGAGTTCCGACTTGTCATCGGTCGGACCGGAAATGATCAGCGGCGTCCGCGCCTCGTCGATCAGGATCGAGTCGACCTCATCGACAATCGCAAAGTTGAACGGCCGCTGCACCATCTGGCTGCGGTCATGCTTCATATTGTCGCGCAGATAATCGAAGCCGAGCTCGTTATTGGTGGCATAGGTGATATCGGCAGCATAGGCGTCAATACGTTGCTGCTCGTTGAGATTGGGCACGATCACCCCGGTGGTCAGGCCGAGAAAACCGTATATTTGTCCCATCCATTCGGCATCGCGCTGGGCCAGATAGTCGTTGACGGTGACGACATGCACGCCCTTGCCTTCAATGGCATTGAGATAGCAGGCCAGCGTCGCCACCAGCGTCTTGCCCTCACCGGTGCGCATCTCGGAAATCTCGCCGCGATGCAATACGATGCCACCGATCATCTGCACGTCGAAATGGCGCATGCCGGTGACCCGTACCGAAGCCTCGCGCACCAAGGCAAAGGCTTCAGGCAATATGTCTTCGAGCGTCTCGCCACTGGCGGTGCGATCACGAAATTCCTGGGTTTTGGCCTTTAGCGCCTCATCTGACAGCGCCTGCATCTGCGGCTCAAGCGCGTTGATCCTGTCGACAATCTTGCCGAGCGATTTAACGTAACGGTCATTGGACGAACCGAAAAGACTTTTGGCGATGCTACCAAGCATGGGGATGTTCCTTGGAATATGAAAATATGTTGTGATCCGCAATCTGTGGCGGACGGTCGCAGCAGGAGGAGCGGCAGATAACCGCCGCCAATAGCTATTCGTGCAGGACGTCGTGACGCAGCAGCGGGGTGTCGAAAAACCCGACTGGTCCGGCAACAACCGGCAGCGGCGAGACGGCAAACATCGTTGCAGTGCGGTGCGAACTGTCGGCCCCAAGCGACTCAAATTGCTGATATTGCAGATGGCCGGTTACCATCTGTGGCGTTTCTGCACTGGCATTGAGCATTTGCGATACCGCAGAATCCGGATGCGTGGCATGGGCTGCGGAAAATCCATTCAGCAGCACCAGCAGGCAGATCAGCGCGCGAGAAACATTGCTCAGCATGGCTGCCCATATAGGCACAAAGCCCGCAATGGTCCATGCGAAAGCGACAAGTTTTCAAAGCCCCTTGCCGAAATGGCTTGTGTGGTTATCAGGGCAGCATGCTGGAAACATCGCCGCTTGCTCTGCCCTTTCCCGAAATGCCCGCCATTGACGGTGTCACGCTGCGTGTCGCCCGGGCGCATTACAAGGAATGGGATCGCGCTGACCTGACCTATGTCGAGCTGGATGAAGGCACCAGCGTCGCCGGGGTATTTACCCGCAATATCTGCTGTTCGACCGAGGTCGAGATGGGCCGCGAACAGGTCAAACAGGGAGCAGCGCGGGCGCTGGTGGTCAATGCCGGCAATTCCAACGCCTTTACCGGCCAGCGCGGGCGCGCCGCAGTCGAAGCCATCATGGAACAGGTGGCTAGCCATCTCGATTGTTCTCCCGAAAGCGTGTTTGTATCGTCAACCGGTGTGATTGGTGTGCCGCTGCCTAAAGATCTGGCCGAAACGGGCGTACACAGCGCATTGATGGCAACACCCTGCAACTGGCGCGAGGCCGCCGAGGCTATCGGCACAACCGATACCTTCCCCAAAGGCGCCACCGCCAGCGCCATTGTCAATGGCCGCAATGTCACCTTGTCTGCCATCGCCAAGGGTTCGGGGATGATCGCGCCGGATATGGCGACGATGCTCGGTTACATTTTCACCGATGCTGCCATTGCCCCCGCATTTCTGCAGCAGTTGCTGAGCCGGGCCAATGCGTGCAGTTTCAATTGCATCACCGTCGACAGCGATACCTCGACCAGCGATACGGTGCTGCTCTTCGCCACCGGCAAGGCGGGGAATACGCCCCTCGCCTGCTTCGATGATCCCGGCGCAGATGCTTTTGCTGCAGCGCTTGACCAGGTCTGCCGGCGATTGGCGCAACAGCTGGTACGCGACGGTGAAGGTGCACAGAAGTTCATCACAATTGAGGTCAGCGGTGCCGTCGATGATGACAGCGCTCGCAAAATCGGTCTTGCCATTGCCAACTCACCTCTGGTCAAGACGGCTGTTGCCGGAGAGGATGCCAATTGGGGTCGGGTGGTCATGGCGGTTGGCAAAGCGGGGCAGCCGGCGGACCGTGACAGGCTGGCCATCCGTTTCGGCGACCACTGGGTTGCGCATGAGGGTCAGGGCGTTGCCGATTATGACGAAGCCCCTGTTGCACAACATTTGAAGGGTGACGAGGTACAGCTTGGCGTCGATATCGGTCTTGGCGATGGCCATGCGACGGTGTGGACCTGCGATCTCACCCATGGTTATATCAGTATCAACGCCGATTATCGCAGCTAGGACCTGACTCTGAGATGACGGACCGCATGCACCCTCTCTACAACGCTGTTTCGAACCTGTTACGCAATGTCGCGGATGACATTGTCATGCCCAATTTCCGCAATCTGGCCGATGAAGACATTGCAGAAAAGGCGCCCGGCGACCTTGTCACCAAAGCGGACCGGCTAAGCGAAGAAAGGCTCCATGACGGGCTGGCCAAGCTGCTGCCCGATGCGGCTATTGTCGGCGAGGAAGCGGCTGCCGAGGACCCGGCATTATTGACGCGCATCGCATCGGGGCAAGCCTGGATCATCGATCCGATCGATGGCACCGGCAATTATGCAGCCGGACGCACACCTTTTGGCATGATGATCGCACTTGCCGCGGACAATGAAACCATAGCTGGCTGGATTTATGACCCGGTCCGACGACGTCTATGTCATGCCCATCACGGCGGCGGCGCCTATATTGATGGCAAACGCGTCTATATCAGCGCCAACATCACCGACAGGCCACGCGCTGCGCTTGCCACTGGTTATATGACCACTGAACAGCGTGAGCGCGCCCTGGCTATTGCCACACCACGCTTCAAGATCGTGCCCATTCCCAATTGTTCGGCCGAACAATATCCGTTGCTGGTGCAGGGGCAGCACCATCTGACCATTTTCGAGCGCACTCTGCCCTGGGATCATGCCGCGGGAGTGCTGTTGCTCAACGAGGCAGGCGGCAAAGCGGCGCGCTGGGACGGCAGCGCCTATCGCCCCGGTGACGAACGCAAGGGGATGCTGGGCACATCAAGCCCGCAATTATGGGAAGAGGCCGCCAAGCTGTTCAGCGGCGGCCCCTGATCGCAGCATCCCGATAATTTCAGGCAGGCAATGCGCTTTCGAGCCAAGCCTTGAGCTGGTTTTTCGGTGCCGCGCCGAGCTTGGTCTCGACAATCTCGCCCTTGTTGAACAGGATCATTGTCGGGATCGAACGGACACCATATTTGGCCGGTGCATCGGGGTTTTCATCGATGTTGACTTTGGTGATGGTCACCTTGTCGCCCAGCTCGTCGCTCAGCTCTTCGAGAGCCGGACCGATCATCTTGCACGGGCCACACCATTCGGCCCAGAAATCGACCAGAACCGGGCCTTCCGCACCCAGAACATCGGATTGAAAATCGGCATCGGTAACTGCTTTTGTTGCCATCATATATCTCCTTGATTTGCCATAGACCTAAGGCTTCACCGTAAAAGCGCAAGACCAAGGCGATTCAGCTTTGCTTTGTCCGGCTATACCCATTCTTTTGCGATATCGGTGAGCGCGGTTTCATCGGGCCACAGCATTGTGGCATTGCTGGTATAGAGCAGTCCAAGCCTGACCCGGTGGTCCGGATAGATATGCCGCAGCGCCAAGCCATAGGCCGCCATTTGCCGCAGGTGCGCGGCGGGAACAGCATCTGTGTTGTCGGGTGGATTGCGTCCGGTCTTGAAATCAATCGCCGTAACCTCTGTCTCGCCGATCAGCAGCCGGTCGATAGTGCCGCTGATGACCTGATCGTCGACCGGGACGGCCAGTGGCACTTCGGCCCGCGATTGCGGACCAAATAGCGGTGCAAATTCGGCTGCATCAATGATCGCCAGCACCGAGCTGATCATATCCGCGCGCTCAGCATGAGTAAAACCCTGTGCCCTGCGTTCGAGCCACGCAGCAGCCCTCTCGGACCGCTCTTCAGTGACGACATCGGGTAGCCTCTCGAACAATGCGTGCAACAATACCCCTCGCTCGGCCGCCTTGCGCATCGCCGAACTGTTGACTGGCGGCGAGGCCCAGCCATCTTCGCCCAGCGCCGAAGGCGCCAAGGGGCGCGGTGGACGCGCTTCCTCGGGAGCCGGTGTTATTGCCCATTGCGGCAAACTGTCGACGTGATCCGCTACCGAACCAGCATTGCCTGGCGCTGTAGCCAGAAAATGCAGCATATCACCATAGTGCTGCTGATCGCCCCATATCGGATCCTCCTTTGCGCCAATGCCCTGTTGCTGCATCACCTGCGATGCCAACGCATGCCAGCTATTGGCTGCCACCATGCCGGTGCGCCCATTGACGGTGCCGGCAAGATAAAGTCGCTCCTCGGCACGGGTCATCGCGACATAGGCAAGCCGCCAATGTTCGGCCATGGCAAGGTCCTCCTCGCGCGCATAGGCCTCTGCCACTGCGCCGGAACGCTCGGCTTTTGGCACGGGCAATAATGGCAAAGTCGCGGTTTCACCAAAATCATCAGTCAGCATCAGATCGACCGAACGCACTGGCGAGGCATGGGGATCGATGGCGCTGTCGGCGAGGATAACGATTGGTGCCTGCAACCCCTTGGCACCATGCACCGTCATCACCCGCACTTCGTCAGCACCCTTGATGTCGCGCTTGATATCGGTGTCCGATGCCTCGAACCAGTGCAGGAAGTTCTGCATCGTCGGATGATGGTCACGCTCAAAGCCCTGGGCGATGGACAGAAACTCGTCGAGCGGATCGAGACATTCGGTACCGAGTCGTGCGATCAATCGGGCCCTGCCCCGCAAAGGCCCGCTTAGCAGCTGCTCGAAAAAGCCATAGGGCGTGTCGTAATCGGCCATGGCCAATAGTGCACGCAGCCTCTGGATACCAGGGTCATCATCGGCCAGCGTCTGGCGCAAATGCTCCCACAGACCGAGATGATTGGGACGATGCGCCGCTTCATCAAGCCGGTCATGGCTCCAGCCAATCAGCGGCGAGACCAGCAGATTGGCAAGGTTGAGGTCATCATGCGGCTGTAGCGTAAAGCGCCCGGCAGCACACAGGTCACGCACCACCAAGGGCTGGCCGACACGCAGCCGGTCAATCCCCGCCACTGCGATACCGCGGGCATAGAGCCGCGCCACGATCAGCCGGGCCAGATCGCCGCGTTTCCTAAGCAGGATCATGATATCGCCCGGCGTAGCAGGACGTGGCGTCTCACCCTTGTTGAGCCGAAGGCCACGTTCGAGCCAGTCATCCACCTGCGCGGCGATATTGTCGGCCAGCTCACGGTCAGGCTGCGACATCCAGCCCTCGGCGCCCTCGCCAGCGCTGTCGCTATGACAGTGGCCATCCGCATAGTCAGCACCCACGGCTGACCACAGCGTCACGCTGCCGGGGAATTTCTGACCATGATGCGGCGGTGAGGGATCGGGCAGGTGCAGTGCCTGATGTCCGAGATGACCAAGGCAGAGATCGACAAAATCGAGCATGGTCTGGGCCGAGCGAAAGCTGCGTGCCAGCGATAGCTCGTTCATCCGCCGCTCCGACTGGCTGATCACTCTTTGGAATGTGTCTCTTGCAGCTTGGTAGAAAATTGGGTTGGTACCCTGGAAGCTGTAGATCGCCTGTTTGAAATCCCCCACAGTAAACAATGTCCGCTGCCGTTCGGTGGCACCTTCACCGGCAAAAAAATCCGAGGTTAGTCCGGCGACAATCTGCCATTGCAGCGCATTGGTATCCTGCGATTCATCGACCAGTATATGGTCATAACGCCGGTCGAGCTTGTAACGGATCCATGCCGCCATGGTGCTGTCCAGCAGCAGCTCGGCAGCATTTCGGATCAGATCATCGAAATCGAGCACGCCGTCGCGTCGCTTGCGACGGTCAAACAGCGCGCCAAAACGCCGCCCCAGTTCAAGCGCCGGAACCATGCGTTCGACAAGCTCGATCAAAGCCCGCTTCTGCTGCACAGCCTGCACCGCTTCGATCAGCCCCTGTGCCAGATTATCATAATCGGGTTCGGCTTTAAGCTGGCCCGGAGAGACTTTGCGTGGCTCACCTTTGGCGGTCAGTACACACAGCGCCAGTTCGTCGAGCATGGCCAGACGCCCCGCACCATCGCTACCCTGCCAGCGCGCGATCACATCGCAATGCCCAAGCCCTGTCTTGGTGCCCCATTGGCGGTTCGCTGCTACCAGGGCTGGTAACATCGCATCGGGGACGAGACCTTGCCCCAGAAGCTCGGCAAGTGCCTCCAGACTGTCGTCGGTCTCCAGCCCCAGCCCGCGCCGCAATAATGGAGCGAGCGGACGGTCAGGATATTTCCACAGATCGGGCCGCGCGGCGCAGCGCTGGAGAAAATCCATAAAGCCCGCCTCACCCAGCGACAGCGCCAGATCCTGCACAGTTGCGAATAGCTCAGCATCGGCGGCCTGTTCGGCCTCTACCAGCAACGCCTCCAGCGTCGCATCGGTGAGCTGCCCCGCCTCGCGCTCATCGAGTGCGGCAAAACCGGGGGCAATCCCGGCCTCGATCGGGAAGCTCGCGAGCAGCGACTGGCAAAAACTGTGGATCGTCTGGATCGCAATACCGCCACCCGGCGCATCGAGCACGGCAGCGAACAGGGTTCGCGCCTGCTTCACTGCTTTCGGGCCGATATCGGCACCTATCGCGGCAAGGTCTTTGCCGAGCTCGGTATCGCTCGCCCGCACCCATCGCGCCAGCTGGCTGCTGATGCGGTCGGCCATTTCAGCGGCAGCGGCCTTGGTAAAAGTCAGACACAATATATGTTCGGGACGCACACCCGGTGTCAGCAGCAGCCGGAAGACCCGTGCAGTGAGCACCTGGGTCTTGCCGGTGCCGGCGGAGGCGCTCAGCCAGATGGTGCTGTCGGGCACCACTGCGGCGCGCTGATCCTCAACCAGCGGATGGAGATGGCCGCCGTCGCTCATCCGTCTCCTCCTGGCGCCATATCGCGCGCGCGGCCATACCATTCCTCTAACCGGCTCAGGTCATCATAGTCATTATAGCCAGGATAATCGGGGTCAGGTTCGGCGGTGAATGGTTCATTGCCAAATATCCAGCGGTCGAGCGCATCGTCGAGAAACACCACCATAGTGGGCAGGAACTCCTCCGGCTGGAGGCCCGATCGGGCGGAACCGACACGCAAGGGCTGCTTGCGATAGCCAAAAGTCCCAACCTTGCTGTCGCGTGCGAGCGACCAATATTCGACCGTCTCTACCGTGCCCTTCATACTCTCAAAGCCATCACATTCGGCGATCAGTGACAGCACGCCGAGCTGCATCGCATAACCGGTTTCGAGCTGGCGAGCGGTGGGTGGCTGGCCGATTTTGTAATCGATGATGATCAGGCCGCCATCGCTGCTGCGGTCGATCCGGTCTGCCGTCCCTTTGAGCGTCACACCATGATAGTCGATACGCCCCGTTACCTCGGCGGCGAGTATTTCGCGTCCGTCGCTGCGCAGCCTCTCTGTCTCTTCGGCAATCCAGCGCATCGCCGCATCGATGCGCGGGCGCCAGACGGCGCGCAATATCGGAAAATCCACCTGCTCCTGCCAGAAACGATCTAGCCGGATAGCGAGTAATGCCGGGTCACTGCCATCCTGCTTGATCCAGTCTTCCAATATCGCATGCACCGCAGTGCCGCGCCACGCCGCGCTGGGTGGTGCGTCAGGGCTGTCGATAGAACGCAATCGCAAGATTTTCCCGGCGTAAAAGGCAAAAGGTGCGCCGCGCAAACGGTCGAGATCGGTTGCCGCCAATGTGACTTGGCGCCGGTCTGCCGATGGTGCCGGTGCCGGAGTGGCGATACGCTGTGGTGGCAACTGCCTATCAAGCTGGCGCGCCAGCATCAGGCTGGCCCGGTCGCTCTGCAATCGGTTGCCGAGCATCGCCTGCAAACGCCGCAAAAAGGGTGAGGCGATGGTGATACCCTCGGCGTCGCGTGCCGCCCGGGTGAGTACACATTCGGGCGCTCCGAGCGCGGCAGCAAGGTCATGCGCGCTCAGGCCATTGCTATATTCCACAGTCGGCATGCCGAGCTTACGGCGCAGCATTGGCGGAATGAACGGATCGGGGTCAGGCTGTTGCGGCCACTTCCCAGTGTTGAGACCGGCGCAGATCATAAGATCGGCACGTTGCAACCGTGCTTCGAGCAGCCCGAAAATAGCCACACGCGGATGTTGGCCATAACCAGGGCGGATGGCGATATCGGCGAAAAAACCGCGCAGCATCACCGGAAGTTCGTCCGCCGGTGCGATCAATCCAGCGGCTTGTGCCTCGCCCTCCAGCGCCGACAGGCTGTCAGCCAGGGCACGACCTGCCTGACCCTGCCAGATTGCGCCTGCCGTCAACCGGTCAGCACAATCGCGCACCGCCGCCAACCAGTCCGCCAGCGGCTTTTCGGTCAGTGATGCGCCTTCTCCCAGCGGTGCGAGATAATCCGCCTGCACTTCGTCCCAGAACCCTTGCACCGATTGCGCCGCCTCGCTGTCGCTTTGCTTGCGATCCGCGAAATGGCGGGTAATCTGGCGGGTAATCGCCGCCGGGCCCAGTCCGGTGCGCGGACCGCGTAGCGCCAGATCGAGCGCACGCACCTGGCTCAGCCATTCGCCGCGCAGCCTGTCCCCGGTCACCAGCGGGTGTTTCAGCATGTCGAGCAATGCCACCGGCGAAAAGCGGCTTGCCAGAGCCTCGACAATCGAAAGCAGAAGGCTGCCCGGCGGTGTCTCGCCCAGCGGTCGGCCCGCACTGTCATCGGCGGTGATGTTCCAGCGCGCCAGATGTCGCGCCACCCGGCGCGCCAATGTGCGATCAGGCGTGACTACCGCGACGCGTTTTTCTGGCGTTTCCAGTGCCTCGCGCACCAGCAATGCGACCATCTGCGCTTCCTCGCCCAGCGTATCGCACTCGATCAGCCGCACATTGGGTAACCGCCTTTCAGCGCTCTCAAGCGCGCGCCAGCGCCCGCTATGCCGCGCTGGCAGAAAGACATTGCTGATCGTACGGCTGGTCGCGGGCGGCGCTGCACCTGGCCCCGAACGGTGCCAGTTCCGCACCTCGTCACGACGCACGCTCATGCGGTCGAGCAGCAACCGCAAATGATATTGCGGATGGTTGATCTGATGCCCTGCCCTGTCGTCATTGTCATCGGCAGCGACAGGATCATCGTCCCTGCTCAGCCGCGGCATCAGGCCCTGCCACACATCCTCATCAAGGTTGAGATCAAGACCCGGCAGAATCACGCTGCCGCCATCGGCAAAGGCGATGGCACGCAGCAGCCTGGCCACAGCAGGTGCCGGAGTGGTGATACCGGCGGCGATCAGGTCACCGCCCGGATGATCCGCGATGGTTTTGGCCGCGTAGCCAAATAACAGGTTGCGCCGTCTGGCGGCATCAAGCCGGTCCTGCCCGGCACAATAATCCTGCCACTGCCGGGCGACATGGTGCACCAGATCGAGTGTTACCTGCCAATGCTTTGCCAAGGCATCCTGATGCTCTGTGACCAGGGTATCGAGCCCGCCATGGTCCTGTTCTTCCACTGCCAGCTGATCGAGCATGGTGGCAAATTCGCGTGCCAGTCGGAAACTTTCGGCCAGGCTGAGCGGTTGTTTGCGTGTCGTCTGATAGGCGCGGATCGATGAAGCCAGCACAAACTGACGGTGCAGCGGATCTATCTCCGCCAGGATATCGGCCTGACCCAGCGGATCGAGCCCAGGACCGACCGATTCAGCCAGTTCGCTGTCGCCGATCACTACCATTTTCGGCAGCAATAGTCCGCCTTCAGACTGGCGCACAAAGGCATCGAGCATCGCCCGCCGCGCGCGCTGATTGGGTAGCAACAAGGTCAGTGCGGCAAGCCCGTCCGCACGGTTGCGATAGCGGGCCACCAGCCCGGTAGCGAGGGCATCGGCAAAGCCGCGATGCGGCAATATGGTATAGATTGATGGCTGTCTGGCCTCAGCCATATTGCAGCAGATTCTCGGTCGGCGCTATTGCCGCCGGGGTGCCGACATCGCACCACAGCCCTTCATGCACGGTGCCGAACAACCGATTCTCGGCAATAGCGCGTTCCCACAGCAGCATTGTCGAAAATGGCCCGTCAGGGGCATCGCGGAGCAGCCGGTGCGATACGATCTGGATACCGGTATAAATAAAGGGCGCAATCCGACGCGGACGGCGGCGCGTCAGTCGGCCAGAAGCGTCCATATGGAAATCACCCAAGCCGGCATGCTGCACCGCCCTTTTGTGCGGCACCACGAGCAGCAGTGCATCCATGCGGTCGATATCCCAGTGCTGGCTCAGCGCAGCAAAGACATTATGCGGGCCATCAAGCCAGACATTGTCGCTGTTGATGCAAAAAAACGGATCGCGATCGATCAGCGGCAGTGCCTTCTTCATGCCGCCACCGGTTTCAAGCAGTGCGTCACGCTCATCGGATATGTGCACCTCCATCGGCAGGGCCATGGCCTGGATATGCGCTTCCAGCGTATCGGCAAGATAATGCACATTGACCACGGCGCGCATCACTTCCGCATCCCACAATTTCCCGAAGACATGGTCTATCAGCGGCTTACCCGCCACCATCACCAGCGGCTTGGGCCGCGTCGTGGTCAGCGGCCGCATGCGCTTGCCATAGCCGGCAGCCATGATCATCGCGGTATCAGTGACCAGCATGATCACCCAACCTCTCGACCAAACCCCCGCCCTCGCGATATTCCGCCGGAATATTGGTCGCGAACCATGACGCCAGCGGTGCTGCAGCTGGATGTGCCAGATCCCGTTCGAGATAGCGCCAGACCCTCGGGATGAAATCAAGATAGCGTGGTTTGTCATCGCGCCGCATCAACCGGGTGAAGATGCCGATAATCTTGAGATTGCGTTGTGTTCCCAGCACCGCATAATCGCTCACAAATTGTTCGGATGCGCGGGTCTGGGCGATGAAATAGGCCAGCATTTCATCCTCGATCGCTTGCGGCACATCGCGGCGTGCATCCTGCAGCAATGACATCAGGTCATAGGCGGGGTGGCCAAGCAGCGCATCCTGGAAGTCAAGTAGCCCCTGCCTGCCATTTTCCAGCAGCATGATGTTCTCTGCGTGATAGTCACGCAACACCACCACAGGATGCTCCTGCGCCGCGATCACCGGCTGCAACGCCTCATCCAGCGCAGCAATAAAACCCGACTCATCGACGGACAGTCCCTGCGCCGGGCAATACCATTCGCAGAATAGCATCGCCTCACGGCGATAGGTTTTCTCATCATAGAATGGCAGGTTGGGCAATGTCTGGCGGTGCAGCGAGGCCAGTGTCTTGACCGCACGGCGATATACTGCCTGCTCCTCATCCGGTGCCATCTCATCGGCTGCCTCGCGCATACGGTCATTGCCGAAATCCTCCAGCAACACTAACCCCGTCTCTCTGTCAGCGGCGAAAATCTCTGGTGCTTTCAGCTTGTTGTTACAAAGATATGCAGCAATATCGAGAAAGGGTGCGACATTTTCTTCGGGCGGCGGAGCAACCATCAATATCGCCCGGCCCAATCCATCGGCACTGTCGCCATGGCGGACGCGATAATAGCGACGAAATGAAGCGTCGCCAGGAATCGGGAAGATTTCCGCCCCGTTCCAGCCGGCTACCGCCAGAAAATCCTGTATCAGCCGGTCATCATCCCGCGCCAATTCTTTCCCGGTCATGCCAACCGCTCTTTCCACTCACTACCCATATTCAGCGTTATCGAACGCAAATCGTGATCGTCAACCGCTATCGTGATACCCAGATGCCTCGCCCCTGACAGGCCGCCTGCCATTTCCGGCCATTCGGCGATCATCACCGCTTGATCACGCTGTTCGTCCAGGCCCAGTTCTTCCGCCTCGTCAGGATCTTGCAACCGGTAAAAATCGCAATGCAACACCGGCAAACGCACTTCAGGCGGATCATAATGGTGGACAATGGCAAAGGACGGGCTGGCGACTTCGCCATGATAGCCGAGACCAAGGATGATGGCGCGCGCCATGCTGGTCTTGCCGGCGCCGAGCGGGCCGCTGAGACCGATGGAATCGCCAGTGTGCAGTTTGCCAGCCAACCGCCCTGCCCAGTCGAGCATCGCCTGCTCATCGGCAAAGCGGATCATTGTGGCAGCACGATTGTAGCCATGGTGCCAACGCCGAGCTCCGACGCCAATTCGAAACGCCCGCCATGCGCCAGCACGATTTCACGCGCCAGCGCCAACCCCAGCGCTTTTCGCCCGGAGGATTCGCTGTCGCCGGCATTGCGCGACACCGCAATGCCATCATTGATCGAGGCCACCAGCGAAGCATCCATGCCGGGACCATCATCTGACAGGATCAGCCGCAGCGAGGATCCCTTGGGACGTGCGTCGACCACGATGCGCCCCTTCTCACCGATATGCTCGATGCTGTTATCGATGATGTGTCCCAGCGCCTGCGCCATGCGTTCGCGATCGATTGAAAGTTCGGTGACGTCATCGGCGATATTGATTTCGACCTCATGGCCGAGCGTATCAATGCGCTGTTGGCGTTCGGCTGCAAGGGCAGAAAGCAGATCGCTGACCGCAACCTTCTGGCGCGACAGCGGCAGCGTCCCCGCCTCGCTCTGACTGAGATCAAGCACAGTGTTGATCTGAGTACCGAGCTTTTCCACCGAATTGAGTATCGCGGCGACATATTCCTCGGCCTCAGGCGTCAGCGGCCCGGCCAACCCATTGGCCAGCATTTCGGCAAAACCGCCAATCGAGGTCAACGGCGTGCGGAATTCATAGGACATGTTGGCAAGGAATTCGGACTTGATCCGCTCTGCGCTGACCAGCGCCTCATTGCGTTCACGCAGCGCATTCTCGACATTTTGGCTGTCGGAGATATCGAGCATGGTGAACAACGCATTGCCATCGGGCAACGGTATCGCGGCATATTGATAATGGGTATTATTGGCCAACACCAACCGCCCGGCTTTTTGCTTGCGCTCGACACTGGCGGAGCGAATGACCTCACGCACCTCGGATATATAAGCAGGGCGCTTGAGTCTTTTGGCCAGCACCTTGAGCAGTTCATCGACACGCGGATGAGCGGCGAGGATATCCTCCTCGACCTGCCAACAATCACCGAAGCGACGGTTCCACAGGTGTAACTTGCCGTCAGGGGCAAATACCGCAAGTGCCTCGAACAGATTGTCGAACATCGCAGTGCGCACCCTCAGCAGCGTGTCCCGCGCCGAGGCCAGTTGCACCTGTTCGGTGCGATCCTCGAAAAACAGCACCAACCCGCCATCGGGCGTGGGCTGGGCAACGACGCGCAAATGGATACCATCGCCGAGCAGCCAGTTTTCCTCGCTTGCCGCAGTCTGCTGGAACCATTGCTTGCGCTCGACGCGCCAGGCCGGGAAGTCACGAGTTTCCGGCAGACGACCGCCCTCGCGCATACGGTCGAGCAGCCTGTCAAACTCAATATCTTCGGATATCCATTGCGGCCGGATGGCAAATAACCGCTGGAAGGGCTGATTGCAGAAGATCATTGTCCGCTCGGCATCGAATTGCACCACACCAGCAGAAAGCTTGTCGAGCATGTCGCGCTGCGCCTGGCGGAAGCGTCGCAAACCATCGCGCGCCGCATGGAGATCCTGCACATCGAGCGCATAGCCGGCGATGCCGCGCTTGCCGATGGGCACATCGACAATTTCCAGCATGCGCCGACGGCCATCGACAGTTGTTGATACAGTACGCCGCTGAATCTGGCCGGTTTCAGCGGCATCGGCAGCAAAGGCACGGGCATTGCGGCCTTCGACCGGCTCGACCAGTTCTACGCCCTGTTCCACCACATTGTCGGCACTGGCATGACCGACAGCCCGGACATAGGCGCTGTTGACCAACACCAGTCGCAAATCCTGACCACGATACCACATCGGCATCGGTGCCGCTTCGATCAGTCCCGACAGCGCAGCAAAGGCGCGCCTTGCCTCCGCCGCATCATCTGTCAGCTGTTCTATGGCATTCTGGCTTTCGGTGGCGTCATAGACCCAGAGCAGCGCCGCATTGGCCGGCATCGCCGCCGGATCGGACAGCCGACCCTTGACCAGCAAGCGCCGCGATGACCTGGCGACACGCACCTCCAGGGTAAATCCGTTGCCACTGCGCTGGACCGCGCGGATCGCCTCATCGAGCGCGCTGTGATCCTCCCCGACCATGCCTTGCCCGCTTTCCTCGGCATCGAGCAGCTCGGAGAAATAGGCCGGCAGCGCATCAAGCCCGAACCAGCGACCAAGCTTGTTGTTGCCCTCAAGCCGACCATCGGAGCGCACCAGCAGCGGTTGCGCCGGAGACTCGTCCAGGAGGCGCGAAAGGCGGCGCGAACGCCGCTGCTGTGCCTGCGACCGGTTGCGCATCGACAGTCCGGTAAAAACAGCCCATCCTGCAGCGACAAACCACAGGGCGAACAGCATAGCGATACCGATCAGGGCTGCTGGTGAGAAGGTCATGTGCGTCTTTTACTCTTAGCGCATATCACGGCAAGCAGGCTGTCACCGATCCCGGAAGCGGAGTTTGGCGATGACGGTTGATGCCCGCAAATATTCCATGATTGCGATCCCCTCAATCTGTTACATTTCAGCAGGCTAGTCGCATCATTGCCCGAGGCCAACAAAAAAGGCCCGCTCCCGGCGGAGCGAGCCTTTGATGCTGTGCGATATCGCGGTGAGATCAATAGCGATATTCGTCGGTCTTGAACGGGCCCTGCTGATCGACACCGATATAGTCGGCCTGTTCTTCGCTAAGCTCAGTGAGTTTCACGCCCAGCTTGTCGAGATGCAGGCGGGCTACCTTTTCATCAAGGTGCTTGGGCAGGACATAGACCTGATTGTCATACTGGTCATGGCGTTTCCACAGCTCGATCTGGGCCAGCACCTGATTGGTGAAGCTGGCAGACATGACGAAGCTGGGGTGGCCGGTGGCGTTGCCCAGGTTCAGCAGGCGGCCCTGCGAAAGCAGGATCATCCGCTTGCCATCGGGAAATTCGACCATATCGACCTGCGGCTTGATCTCGGTCCATTTCAGGTTGCTCAGCGCACCGACCTGAATTTCATTGTCGAAATGGCCGATATTGCCGACAATCGCCATGTCCTTCATCGCCCGCATGTGATCGATGGTGATGACATCCTTGTTACCCGTGGTGGTGACGAAGATATCGGCGGTCGGTGCAACTTCTTCCAGCGTGGTGACCGAAAAGCCGTCCATCGCCGCCTGCAAGGCGCAGATCGGGTCGATTTCGGTGACGACGACGCGGGCACCAGCGCCACGCAGTGATGCTGCAGAACCCTTGCCGACATCACCATAGCCGCAAACCACCGCGACCTTGCCGGCCATCATCACATCGGTGCCACGGCGGATGCCGTCTACCAGCGACTCCTTGCAGCCATATTTGTTGTCGAATTTCGACTTGGTGACACTGTCGTTCACATTGATTGCCGGGAATGGCAGCTTGCCCTTCTTGGCGAGGTCATAGAGGCGGTGGACGCCGGTGGTGGTTTCTTCCGATACACCTTTGATCGCTTCTACCGTCTTGGTGAGATAGCCAGGTGACTTTTCCAGACGGCGCTTCAGCGTGGCGACAAAAGCCTCTTCTTCCTCGTTCGAAGGAGTGAAGAGTTCCTCACCTGCCTCGACACGTGCGCCCCACAGCGCATACATGGTGGCATCGCCGCCATCGTCGAGGATCATGTTGCAGGTCTCGCCATTTTCGGCACCCCAGTCGAAGATGCGATCAACATAATCCCAATATTCTTCCAGCGTCTCACCCTTGACCGCGAACACCGGAATACCCTGCGCCGCAATCGCCGCGGCGGCATGGTCCTGGGTCGAATAGATGTTGCACGAAGCCCAGCGAACCTCTGCACCGAGCGCCACCAGAGTCTCGATCAGCACCGCAGTCTGGATGGTCATGTGCAGCGAACCGGTGATCTTCGCACCCTTTAGCGGCTGTTCCGCACCGAATTCCTCGCGCAGTGCCATCAGTCCCGGCATTTCGGTTTCGGCAATGGCGATCTCCTTGCGACCGAAATCGGCCTCGGAAAGATCCTTGATGATAAAGTCTGCACCATGATCCAGTTTGGTCACGACAAATTCTCCACATTTTGAGGGTCGGAGCCGATCGCTCCGGTTGCGCTTGCCCTTAGCGATCCTTGCGCCTCTAAGCAAATATAAAGATTCCTTTATATGTTTTCGCCAGCGATTGGAGAGACAAGAGGGCAATAGTCAATCAGGGCTTGCACTGACCCCCAGGCTATACGACATAGCAATGCGTTCAGATGCGATTGTTCCTACGCACTATCCAGGAGATCAGAAGATGATAGAAGAAGGTCAGAAGCTCCCCGAAACCAATCTCGTCAAAGCCACAGAAAACGGCCCCGAACAGGTGTCGTCCAGCGACTATTTTGCCGGCAAGAAAGTGGCGCTGTTCTCGGTTCCGGGCGCTTTTACCCCGACCTGCTCGGCGCAGCACCTGCCCGGCTTTGTCCAGAAAGCCAACGAGTTGCGCGCCAAGGGCGTGGATGAAATTGCCTGCACCGCCGTTAATGACGCCTTTGTCATGAGTGCATGGAACAAGGCCGCCGGCTCCGCCGACATCACCATGCTGGCCGACGGCAATGGCGATTTCGTCACCGCGATGGACCTGACCATGGACGGCAGCGGTTTCGGCATGGGCAAGCGCGGCCAGCGCTTCTCGATGCTGGTCAATGACGGCGTGGTCGAGAAGCTGTTTGTCGAGGCACCGGGCGACTTCCGGGTCAGCTCAGCCGAGCATCTGCTCGAAGCGCTATAAGGGAATAGCTGCCCTAACAAGAAAAGGCCCGGAACAGCCATGCTCCGGGCCTTTTCTTTTATGTAATCAGATCGTTATCAATAGCCCATAAGCTTCATCACTTCATCGCGGCTACGAGGATCATCCTGGTAACAGCCCATCATACGGCTGGTTACCATCTTCACATCCGGCACTTTTACGCCGCGTCCGGTCATGCAGCCATGGGCCGCTTCGATCACCACAGCGACACCGCGTGGCTCGAGATGATCCCAGATGCATTCTGCCACTTCGGCTGTGAGGCGTTCCTGCACTTGCAGGCGGTTCGCATAACCGTGTAATACGCGCGCAAGCTTCGATACGCCAACAATCCTCTTGTCCGGCAAATAGGCGATATGCGCTGTGCCTACGATCGGGACCATATGGTGTTCGCAATGTGAATTGAACGCAATATCCTTCAAAAGAACAATGTCGTTATATCCCCCCACTTCCTCGAACTGACGGTCGAGATGAACTGATGGATCTTCCTGATTGCCACGGCAAAATTCAAGCCAGGCGCGTCCTACACGCTTGGGTGTATCGACCAAGCCTTCACGCGTTGGGTCATCCCCGACCCACCGAATCAGGGTGCGAACCGCTTCCTGTACATGTTCGGGGACATCGGGCTTACCGGGCTCGAGGCTCTTGTCCGTCTCTAGCTCAGACGTATTGATATAGTTCATTAATAATTCCTTGGTCCATGGAAATGACAGGCCGAAGTGGTGCGGGGAATCGTACCTGGATGAATATAACGGCTATGGAGAAATATGGTTCCTCGTAGCTGATAATATACAAGCGCGTCGTTTCGAGTAGCTTGCTTGGTTAATATCAGCATCCCGAGCGCCATTTTCAACCCCAGGCTAGATCCACCTTGTGTCTGTCGCTGACTGCACTAAACAGAAGGCATGACCAGTCAGAAAATTGATTTCACCAACGCAAAAGACATAAAATTATCAGGCACTTTGGAGCTTCCTGCCGCCGGGCCGGTTCGCGGCTATGCGCTGTTTGCCCATTGCTTTACCTGTACCCAGGCCAGCCATGGAGCACGGCGTATCTCCGAAGCGCTGGGCGGCATGGGGATTGCCACTTTGCGCTTCGATTTTACCGGTCTGGGCCGCAGCGAGGGTGACTTTGCGGATAGCCATTTCTCATCCAATGTTTCCGATATCATTGCCGCAGCGGAATATCTGACCGGGACATATCAAGGCCCGGCCTTGTTGATTGGTCACAGCCTTGGCGGTGCCGCCGTGATTGCGGCGGCTGAACATGTACCATCGGCGCGCGCGGTGATTACATTGGGTGCGCCTTTTGCCGTCGACCATGTCCTTGGCCAACTTGGCGATGCTGTTGAGCGGATCACACAGGATGGCGAAGGCGAGGTCACCATTGGCGGCCGTCCCTTCTACGTCAATCGTGACTTTATCGACAACGCCCATGGCCAGGACCAGGCGGCGCGCCTCGGCAAGCTGCGCCGCGCCTTGCTGGTGCTGCATTCACCTACCGACACCATTGTCGGTATTGATGAAGCGCGACAGATATATGAGGCGGCAAAGCACCCCAAGAGCTTTGTTTCGCTCCCTGATGCCGATCATCTGCTCACCGATGCGGACCAGGCGCGCTATGTCGCCGCGATTATAGCCGCATGGGCTGTGCCGCACATCGCGACCGAGGCACAGGACCAGCAAGCCGGAGACGCGACAGCGGAAGGCGAAGTGCTGGTCGAAAGCGCAGGCGGCAAGTTCAGCCAGCGTGTCACTGCCGGAGCGCATAGCTTCATCGCCGATGAGCCGCTCAGCTTTGGCGGCAGCAATTTGGGTCCGACACCCTATGATCTGCTGCTCGCTGGACTGGGGAGTTGCACAACCATGACAATCCAGATGGTGGCGAAGCGCGAAAAAATCCCACTCGACCATGTCAACGTTACCGTGCGCCACAAACGCTGTCACAGCGAGGATTGTCAAGAAGCCGGCAGAGGCCGTCCGCGCATAGAGATTATCGAGCGCGATCTGCATTTCACTGGCGCGCTGGATGAAGCCCAGCGGGCAAGACTCTTGGAGATCGCCGATAAATGCCCGGTCCACAGGACATTGGAGGCCGATCCGATCATCCGGACGAAACTGGTGGATTGAGACGCCGTTGATTCTTCGGATAAGACACGTTGCGGTAACAAGGCTGTCTTACCGATAATGCAGCCTTGTCTCGCACATGATGATTTCGAGGCCATATGCCGATAGCCGCATTTTCTGAACTGCCGCCAATACGTCTGGGCCAGCAATATTCCAAGATACAGAGCTGGGTCAGCACCCGGCTTTGGGCCCAGGTGATGGTGGCGCTGGTGCTGGGCATTATCGCCGGCCTGATTTGCGGGCCCGAAGCAGGGCTTGTGTCTGCCGATACTGCACAATCGCTGGGGAACTGGCTCGCCTTGCCGGGGCAGCTGTTCCTCGGGTTGATCGCGATGATTCTGATCCCGCTGGTCTTCGCCTCGATAATCGGCGGCCTGACCGGAAGCGGGTCGGGCGATGCCCTGCAACAAATCGGGTTGCGTTTCGCCATATTCGTGATTGCCACCACCTTTGCCGCTGCGGGTATCGGGATCATGCTGGCGACAACACTGGCACCGGGCGCAGGTCTGGCTGGTTCAATCGCCATCAGCACCGCCATGCCCATACCCGAAGCGGCGGAGACCGGGATCGACCTTGGCAGTGCGCCGGAAATCATTTCCAATATCCTGCCAACCAACCCGACAGCATCGGTGGTCCAGGGCGATCTGATGGCAGTGGTCGTGTTCGCCCTGATGATCGGCATTGCCGCGACACAGGTGGCGCGCGACAAGATTGCGCCGTTCCTCTCGGTGCTCGATGCCCTGTTGTCGATCTGCATGACCATCGTCAAATGGGCGATGTATCTGGCTCCATGGGCGGTGTTCGGCATGATGGCACAACTGGTCATGCGCATCGGTCTGGATACGCTGCTCGGCGTTTCCGCCTATGTCGGAACGGTTCTGCTTGGCCTGTTCCTGCTGCTTTGCCTCTATCTTGCGATTCTCACAATTTTCGGTCGCATTGCCCCTGGTGCGTTTTTCCGTCATGCCGGGGAGACCCTGCTGCTTGCCTTTTCAACCTCCAGTTCCACTGCAGTCATGCCCAGCACCGTCGAGGCGGCAAAGAAGATGGGCGTTTCGCGCGAAGTGGCCAATCTGGTGGCACCGCTGGGCGCTACGATGAATATGGCCGGCACTGCACTGTATCAGAGCGTTGCTATTCTTTTTCTGGCGCAAATGTCAGGAATAGAATTATCCACCAGCCAGATCATGCTGATGACGATAACGCTGGTGGCCTCTTCCATCGGCGCGCCCGGCACACCGGGTGTCAGCATTGCGATACTGGTCAGCGTCGCCGGGGGCTTTGGCATTCCGGCGGACGGCATGGTTATCGTCATGGGTGTGGACAGGCTGCTCGATATGAGCCGCACCAGCGTCAATGTCGCCGGTGACCTGACTGCGTGCGCCCTGCTGCGCAATGTTGCCATTCCCGATACCGAAGAACAGGCTGCGCAAACCGGTTAGGCAGTTGTAACACGCCAACTCGCATATGGACGTGATGCACACCGGACACTATTCTTCCTGCGTTACGATTTTCATTCCCCGAAAAACCAGAAGAAAGAAACAACATGCCCCATTCGACTATTCCGACAAACTGCCTCGTCGTGGTTGCCACAGGCGCAGAGGCCAAACTCTACCGCAATATCGGTGATGACAGGATTAAACTGCGTGCTGAAGGAGCATTGACCCCCAAGGACCTGCTCTCCAGCGGTCCCTCGGGCGGGCATGTGCCCAGCTCCTCCCCGCGCGAGACAGATGAAGCCACTTTTTCGAAGCAGCTCGCGCATCACCTCTACGCATTGGCGCAACAAGGCAAGTTTGACAGCCTGGTTCTCGCCGCAGATCCGGCCAGCCTGGGTGAGATACGGCCACAGCTGCACAAGGAAGTGACCGACAGGATCGTGCTGGAAATGGCCAAGACGCTGACCAATTCCTCGATCCAGGAGATCGAGCGCTCGATCCAGAGCAACTGAAGGTCAATGCAGGAAAATGGCGCGCCCGGCAGCAGCCCCGGAGCGGAGCGTAGGGAATGGCACGAGGATTGAAAAAATGGCGCACCCGGAAGGATTCGAACCTCCGACCCCCTGATTCGTAGTCAGGTACTCTATCCAGCTGAGCTACGGGTGCGTTTTTCGATTTTGCAATCGCCGCTTGGCGCGGGCCTCGGCACATAGTCAGGCACGTTGCGCTTGGCAACCGCTTTTTTGTTCAAGCCTGGCAATAAACGGCTCATCCGCCGGTGGCATGGGCAGGCTGCGCATCTCTTCCGGCGTTGCCCAGCATAGCTCTTCGGCATGCAGCGCTTCGGGCTGACCCTGCCAATAGTCAGTCTGATAGAGCAACAGCAACAGATGTCGCCCATCCAGCGGTTCGCTGGCAAAGATCAGCGGCGTGCAGTCCTTCGCCCTGACCATAACACCGAGCTCCTCACTGATCTCTCGCACCAGTGCCTGTTCCGGGCTCTCTCCGGGTTCGACCTTGCCGCCGGGGAACTCCCACAGTCCCGCCATCGACTTACCCCGGGGACGTTTTTGCAGAAGGAAGCAGCCATCATCGCGACGCATTGCCAGCGCCACGACAAAACGCATTGTCAGTATTTTTTCCAATCTGCGGCTCTCTTTCAACTCTTTGTTAAGACAATTGGGCGAAATAGCGGGTGTCGGGGAACTGTATAGACGGGAGTACGGGATGTTACAGGCTGTTTTGGGCATGCTGCTTTCGAAAAAGGGAGCGACCGCCATTGAATATGGTCTGATCGTCAGCCTCATAGCGCTGAGCGCACTCGCCGCGATGCAGAACTTCGGCAACAGAACCGATGCCATGTGGGATTATGTTGAAGAGAATATAACTGCCAACACGAACAACTGACCTTCGAAAACATTCGCAACTCTTAAGCTTTTCGAAAGAAGTTTGTTTTATCCCAAGCAACGCTCGTTCTTAACCGTTGAACAGGGGTAAGGGCTAGTCGGGTAATAAGTGTAACCTAGGAGACCTAAAATGAAAATGGTACGTAAAGTTTTCGCTGACAAGAAGGGCGCTACCGCCATCGAATACGGCCTGATCGCCGCTCTGATCGCAGTTGCAGCCATCACCGCCATGCAGGGCCTCGGCAACAACCTGTCGGGTACCTTCAACCAGGTATCGACCCAGCTCGAGAGCGGCAGCAACTAATCCACCGGATTAGTCACCGTAAAAGAAAGGGGCGGCCATTTGGTCGCCCCTTTTTTGTTGTGCCTGGCATTATCGCGACCGGCACTGGCTGGAATGTATGGCGATATCCCTGCCGATGCTTTCGACAAGACTGCCTGCGGCGCATCGCAAATCGACGCGGAACCCTTTGAAACTCGGCTGTAGCGGTACCAGAGGCTTTAGCCCATTTCTCCGATAGCGAGGTATTTCTCGTGACGCATCTGACGTCGCTCAACTGCCGATTTGCTGGCCAGGTCATCAAGTTCTTCTTCAATCGCCAGCGCCAGCCCGGCAATGGCACTTGCAGGATCGCGATGGGCACCACCAACTGGTTCGTCGACGATATGATCTACAACCCCGAGAGTCCTGAGCTGCTGTGCGGTGATCCGCATGGCTTCTGCTGCCTCATCAGCCTTGTCCGCAGTGCGCCAGAGGATTGACGCACAGCCTTCGGGTGAAATCACGGAATAAACCGCATGCTCAAGCATCAGTACACGCTCGGCAGAGGCCAGCGCCACCGCGCCACCTGACCCGCCTTCACCGACAATCGCCGCAACCATTGGTACACGCAGTGACAGGCAGCGCTCAGTCGCACGGGCAATCGCCTCAGCCTGGCCGCGCTCCTCGGCATCAACGCCGGGAAAGGCACCCGAAGTATCGACCAGCGTTACCACCGGCAGGCCAAAACGCTCGGCCATGTCCATAAGCCGCACCGCTTTGCGATAACCTTCGGGGCGACCCATGCCGAAATTATGCTTGAGCCGGCTCTCGGTATCCGAACCCTTTTCATGACCGATGACCATCACCCGGCGATCACCAAGCCGGGCAAAGCCGCCGACAATCGCCGCATCCTCACCGAATAGCCGGTCGCCGCATAGCGGTACGAAATCGCTGAACATCTGCTCGATGAAATCGCGAAAATGCGGGCGTTCGGGATGACGCGCAACACGGCATTTCTGCCACGGTGTCAAATTGGCATAGGTCAGCGCCAGCATCTTGTCGGCCTTGACCTGCAGCTTGCTGATGTCGGCATCGAGATCGATGCCGTCCTGCTTCGCGGTATCGCGCAGCTCGCCGATGCGGGCATGCAAGGCGGCAATCGGTTTTTCAAATTCCAGAAAACTTGTCATCAATGACCCTTTATTCGCTAGTTGCGATTATCCGCTGGCCGTGTCAGCGTCAATCTTGCTGCCGATATTATGCGCCAGCGGATGGCGCTCATTAACCAGCGCTACCAGGCGTTCGGCATCGACATGGGTATAGATCTGTGTCGTCGAAATATCGGCATGGCCGAGCATCGCCTGCAGCGTACGCAAATCCGCCCCGCCCTGCAGCAAATGGGTAGCAAAGGCATGACGCAGCACATGAGGGCTGATCGTCGCCGGATCGAGCCCGGCCCGCTCTGCCGCCGCCTTCAGCATCTGGAACAGGCGGACCCGGCTAATATGGCTTTTGCGCGACGGGAACAGCCATTGTGTATCATCAGCCAGCGTCATGCGCCACTGCGCCAGCACCGCGCGCGCGCGATGTGACAGTGGCACCATGCGCTGGGTGCCACCCTTGCCGGTAATCAGCAGCATCCGCTGGTCCGGTGCATAGGCCCGTAGCGGCAGTGCCACCAACTCGCTCACCCGCAATCCCGAGCCATAAAGCAGTTCGACCATCACCAGCAGCCGCAATGCGGCGGTTGAGCCTGTCTCGGCCTGCGCAACTGCTTCAGCCTCGAGCAACGCAAACAACCGCTCGACAGCATCCACGTCCAGCGTTTTCGGCAAGGCACGCCGCGCCTTGGGGCGTTCCAGCGCCGCCGACGGATCGGTGCGGCAAATCTTTTCATCGACGAGAAAACGGAAAAACTGGCGCAACGCCGATATCTTGCGCGATACGGTAGATGGCGCAAATTCTTTCCAGTGCTGTGGCAAGGCCTGCAGTGCCGCCGCATCCGCCTGCGCAAGACGACCGCGCAAATAGTCTGAAGCCTGCTGCAGATCGCGTTCATAAGCGACCAGACTGTTGGATGCCGCACCCTTCTCCACGGCCATCATCGCCAGAAAGGCGGCAATATGCTGGTCATCGGTATTTTGGGGACCGTCCGGCATGACACGCCCTTATGCGCGGCTGACCGCCTCAACGGCGATCATCCGGGCCTCGGCTTCCAGCCCGACCCGGTTCAGCGCCTGCACGATGTGGTAAAGATGCGCCGGAGCCATGCCGGACCAGTCCTGCGCCTGCATACCCGCGGCGGCGACAATCGCTGTTAATGGCGCATTATTCGCCTCTGCGGCTTGGGCGAGTGCCTGCTGCCAGCGGCTCTCTGCGCGCAGGGCAAAACCATATTCCGCCGCCAATTCCTCGGCAATGGCATTGCTGGTACGATCCAGCGCCGCCATACCGGCAATCAGAAACGCGGTTTTGCGATAATTGTCGCTGGGGTCATTATCGGCAAAGTTGCGCAACAGCGATTCCGCCGTCTGCTCGCCGGTCGATGGTTGGCCCAGAGTAATCAGGCCCCAAGCCAGCGACCCTTCTGACACCAGCGAATCCCAGCGCACCGCATTACGATCGAGACCGGCAGAAAACATCGCCGCAACCAGATTGTCGGCACCATAGGCATAATCGCTCATAACCGGGAAACGCGCCGCCGCACGCGCAGTCAACACATGGTTGCCATAGCGCACCAGCGGGTTTTCCGAGCGGTTCCAGAGCTGTTCCAGCGCAGCCAGGCGGTCGCCCGGGTCACGCTGGCGATAGGCCTCACGCAGCAGTACAGTGCGCTGGCGCAGTCCTGCTGGGGTCGAGCCTTCGTCAAACGCCATGGCATAGAGATCAATGATGGCGCGGCTGGACAAAACCCCCATGGCAGCGGCGATTTCTGCGGATTGCAACCGCGCATCAAGGCTGGCCGCAGGATTCTCCGCGCGCCAGGCCTGGAACCGCCGGTCAGCCTGTTCATACAGCGCTTCGGGCGGTTGTGCCCCGGTTGCCGTAGCCAGGCCGAAACGCCACAGCGTCAGCCGGTCGACGCCATCCCAGTCGACCCTGACGGCGCGCCGGCCATTCACCCCGGCGCCCACAACTTTCTCTGTCAGCTGAAGGTCGATCTCGGCTGCGAGCTGGTTGTTCGATGCCCGGTCGATCTGGGCTGAAGCCGATGAAGAATTGCCAGACATGGCGGCGCAAATGGCCAAAACCAGCTGCCAGCGCGCATCATCGCTCTGCGCGGCGCCGCCGGTGGAAATCGGACAGAAACCGGTCAGGTCCGCGCTGGCGAGTGCAGCATCGCGCCCGGCGTCATAAAGCGGACCGGCATAGCGCGCCGCATCGACCTGTTGCGACAGATGCCGCGCCAGCGAACTTTCACCCATATTGATCAGTAGCCGGGTACGCGCGGCAATCCATGCGGTGTCATCGGCACCTGCAGGACTTTGCAGGTCGCTGACCAGCACCCGGCGCAGCAGGATATGGCCCCAGCGCGACACGATGGGCTTGTCGATATTGGCCAGTATCGAAGTGACATAGGGGCCGTTGACCGCCACCAGAGCACCGCTGTCAAACCCGCCTTGCGATGTCCCGATCAGGCCGACCTGGCCCAGTGTGCGGCGAGCGCGTACAGGCAGTGCCGAAGGGGCCAGTTCCTGCTCCACCAGCACATCTTCCAGCAGCGCATCGTCACCGACATCCCCGGCATCGGCGCTAACCGGCGCGTCCGACGGCAGCGGCTGGATGGTTTCAGGCGTTTCGGCAGGAGCGGTGAGAGCCGGTTGCGCTTCCACAGGCGGCGCTTGTGTCGGGACGGGTCCGGGTGCCGGTGTGGGGTTGGCAGCGGGCGGCGTCGGTTCTGCAGGCGCCGGGGTTGGTGCTGGTGCAGGGTCGCCAAATCCCGGTGGTAGCAGCGATTCCGGCGCATCCTGGTCCTGACCATAGATCGGGGCCATGGCGACACCCAGCACAGCTATCGCCAGCAGCGATGCCGCGCTCCGCCGGATGATGGTAGATGATCGTCGATAGTCAGTCATTATTCGCTATAATCCTCGACCACCGGCTCGGCAGCCTTGGGCTCAACGGCAATCTCGACGCGCGACAGGCTTTGCTCGCCACCGTTGACATAGCCGACAACACCGCCTGCTATCAGCAGCAATACAGCCAATACTGCCAATGTCTGAGCTTTACTCATCGCATTTACATCCCTCTAAACCGGCCCTGACAAGCGCTGTAACGGCCGCAGACCGTGCCCATCATTTTCTGTCCGCTGGGCACGCCAAATCACGCACCGCCCTTGCCTCTTCGTGCAACCCAATTATAGCCATCAGCATAATGCAACAAGGACGAAATCGGAGTAAGCGGCCATATTCGGGGAAAACCGCAGCAAGACCGGACGATATTGATCGGCCGATTGTCCTAGTGGGACTGATGGGGTGTGGCAAAAGCACCATCGGTCGACGGCTGGCCAATGTCCTTGCCCTGCCCTTTGTCGATGCCGATGAAGAGATTGAGAAAGCCGCGAACCGCAGCATCAGCGAGATTTTCGAGGATTATGGCGAAGCCCAGTTTCGCGATGGCGAAAGGCGGGTGATTGCCCGGCTCATCGGTGAAGAACCGATTATACTGGCCACCGGCGGTGGTGCGTTTATCAATAACGAAACCCGAGCACTGATCAAACGCGACGCGCTGTCAATCTGGCTCGATGCCGATCTCGACACTTTGACCGAACGCGTGTCGCGCAAGAACACACGGCCACTGCTGCAGGGCAAATCGCCGCGCACCGTGCTGGAAAAGCTCGCAGCCGAGCGCAATCCCATCTATGGCGAGGCTGATATGCGGGTCACCAGCGCATCGGGCCCGCATATGGCAACCGTGGAGCGCATATTGGAGGCTTTGGCCGCATGGCAGTCCTGAATCTCGATCTCGGTGAGCGTTCCTATGCCATCACCATAAAACCGGGACTGCTCGATGAGCCGGCGGAGGTTTTGCAGCCGCATGCCAGCAAGAACCGGCTGCTGATCATCACCGACGCCAATGTCGGAATGCTCTATGGCGAACATTTTGTCACCAGCCTGGAACGGGCTGGCATCGCCGCATCCATGCTGACGCTGCCCGCTGGCGAGGACAGCAAAAGCTGGGCCCGGCTGGAGGAGATCACCGACTGGCTGATCGATCAGGGTGTAGACCGGAGCGAGACAATCATCGCCCTTGGCGGCGGTGTGATCGGCGATCTTGTCGGGTTGGCCAGCGCGCTGGTCAAGCGCGGCTGCGGCTTTATCCAGATTCCAACCAGCCTGCTGGCCCAGGTTGACAGTTCGGTCGGCGGCAAAACCGCAATCAACAGCCGTGCCGGCAAGAATTTGATCGGCGTGTTCCACCAGCCAAAGGCGGTGTTCATCGACCCTAAAATGCTCAACACCCTGCCGCCGCGCGAAATGCGTGCCGGCTATGCCGAGGTAGTGAAATATGGCCTGATCGGCGACCGTGACTTTTTCGACTGGTGCCGTGACAATGGTACAGCACTGCTCGCTGGCGACCATGACCGCGCCGAACAGGCCATCCATATCAGCCTCAAGGCCAAGGCGGATATCGTTGCCGCAGATGAACGCGAAACCCGAAATGTGCGCGCGCTGCTCAATCTGGGGCATACATTCGGCCATGCGCTGGAGGCGGAGACCGGTTTTTCCGACAGCCTGCTCCACGGGGAAGCGGTGGCTTTGGGCATGGTACTGGCACATGATTTTTCGGTCGAACAGGGGCTGTGCCCGGCAGAAGATGCCGAGACGCTGCGCCAACACTTTGCCACCACTGGCCTGCCAACGGTGCTGGCCGATGCCGGGATCGATTCCGGCGGTGAGGCGTTGGTGACACATATGGCGCACGACAAGAAGATGACCGCAGGGCAGCTGCCCTTCATTCTCAGCCACGGCATCGGCAAGGCCTTTGTCAGCAGTGATACATCGCTTGCCATTGTCAGTGATTTTCTCGACCGCCAGCGCGGCAAAAAGGCTCTTTGCGATGCCTAATGGTGTCGCCAAGCGCGATCTGCCGCAAAAGATCTGCCCTGCATGCAATCGCCCGTTCAGTTGGCGCAAAAAATGGGCGCGGGACTGGAACAATGTGGTCTACTGCTCGAAGCGCTGTCGCAGCAGCAGCAAATAAGCCCGCCTATTGAACCCTCCCGCCTATTGAACCCTAGCGTCGGGCCCGGGGGTGTCCTCGGCAAAGGTCACATCGATATCGAACGCCTTCGATTCCGATGCACCAAAACTCATTTCCATGCCGGCATACATGTCGCCGCTTTCCTTTTGCGCTATCAACCGTTGGTGATCGCGCTTGCGATATTCATCGATGATTTCCTCAACCGAGCGTGCAGACAGGCCCTTGGAGACAAGGCCTTCGCGCGCCATGACAATCGCTGATTCCATCACCTCGCGTGTCAATTTCTCAGCAGGACCGTCGCTTAACCGCATTTCGTGCACACGGTCATAAACCCGGACAAAGATTCGCGCATTCGGGAATGCCATGGCAATACCCTCAAGCTGGTCGGTGGAGAAATTCGGTTCATCCATGCAGAACATCAGCAGGTCGACATTCTCTGCACCGGCGCTGCGCAGCAGATCGACACGGGTACCATCACCGTAGAACACCTTGCGGCCGAAACTGCCGCTGACCGCGATCTGATCGGGCTTGAGATCGATGATCGTCACCGAAAGATTGGCTCCGGCGAAGATCTGGCTCACCGCCTGTCCAAAACGACCATGACCGATGATGATAGCGTTTGATTCCCCCGACTTTGATGGATCCTCAAGGTCATGATCATCCACCTGTTTGACCCCCCCAAGACGTCGCGAAAGCAGCATAAGGAACGGCGTGGCAACCATTGAGAGCGTCACCACGGCGCTGTACAGGCTCGCCGCTGCCGGTTCGATAAGCAGCGCCTGCTGGCCCTGGTTGAACAGAACAAAACCGAATTCACCGCCCTGGCTGAGCAGCAGGCCGAGCACGAGTGCCGCCTGGTTGGTCATGCCAAACAGCTTCCCAAGGCCAAAAATCAGTGCGATCTTGGTCATGATCAGCACTATCGCCAGACCAATGACCAGCAATGGATTGGCGGCAATCACGCCCAGATCGAGCATCATGCCAACGCCCATGAAGAACAGGCCGAGCAGGATCGAGCGGAACGGGTCGATATCGCTTTCCAGCTCATGACGGAACGGTGAGTCCGCCAGCATGACCCCGGCAATAAACGCTCCCAATGCCGGCGACAGCCCAAGGGCAGCCATCAGAAGCGCACTACCGAAAACCGCAAAAAGGCCGGTTACAATGAACAGTTCGCGTTCGGCAACACGACCGATATATTTGAGCAGCGGGACCAGCAGGAAATGGCCGATAGCGATCAGGCCAATGATTGCGGCTACAGCATAGACTGCCACCAGCCAGCCCGCTGTCGCGTCATCGGCCTGTGGCGCACGCGACAGCGCAGCGATAATAGTGATCAACGGGATGATCGACAGGTCCTGGAATAGCAGGATCGAAAAGGCCCGTTCACCCGTTGGTGTGTTCAGCCGTCCTTCCGACTGCAGCAATGGCAGCACCTGCGCTGTTGAAGACAGACCCAGCGGCAACCCGATGGCAATTGCGGCCGCCCAGCTGGGCGAGCGCAACCAGTATATGATCGCAGTCATTGCCAGTCCGCACAAAACCACCTGCGCCAGGCCGAGCCCGAATATGTCGCGCTTCAATGACCATAGCCGCGCCGGTGCCAGCTCAAGACCGACAAGGAACAGCAATAGCACAATGCCGACCTCGGCAAAGACCAGTATGACCTCGGGATCGCTGACCAGTCCAAGCAGTTCGGGACCGATAACAACACCGGCAAGCAGATAGCCCAGTACCGCGCCCAGCCCGAGCTTGCGGAACAGCAGCACAAAAGCCAGTGACGCTGCAAGCAGGGTAAAGCCGGAGAGGAAGATATCTTCCAGATGGATGCCGCCATGATCCATCAACAGGGTCCGGTCATGATGCGATGTCCAATGCCGATTGTCCGGCAAAAACCGCCGCCAGTGCCTGATAGGGCAGCAATATGGCACCGTGCCGCGCCGGATAGGGTGCTGCGCGGGCAAGTAACACCATTTCGGGCCAGCCATTGTGCCTATCGGCCGCGACGCCGTTCAGAAGATCGCAGCAATAGCCATATTGCCGTTCGAAGGTTTTCCGGTCGAGGCCTTCAGCATGGGTTGCCAGGATAGCCGCCGACGCCTGGCCCAGCGCACAGGCGGAGACGTGCATGCCGATTGCACGGATATTGTCACTATCTGTGTCGAGCGCAGCGCTTATGACAATATTGCTGCCACAAACCGGCGCGCGTTTTTCCACCTGGATGGGATGGCTGTCATCGAGCGGCCAGCGATGCAGCGAAGCCGCCAGGCGCAATATGTCGCGGTCATAAAGCGGCGATTGTGCCATGACTATCCGGTCCCTGCCCGTCTTTCCTCAAGATATTCGACAATGAGGTCTCCACAAGCGTTAAGCAAGGGATAGGTGCGCCCTTCGGTCAGCCATTGCGGCCTTTCACGGGTGGCATAGGCATATTCATGCACCAATATGATCAGCAAGAAGACCGTAGTGCACAGCAGGACACCCTTGATCACGCCAAAACCAAAACCCAGCACCCTGTCGATCGGTCCGAGAGCGGACTCACGCGAACGTTGCCCAACAGCGCTGGCAATCCAGCGCAACACGAAATAGCCGATGCCGAACAATCCAATATAGGCCAGCAGTGATGCTCCGGTCTCGGTCGTGGTCAGTGTCGCGAGATATTGCGTCGCGGGTTCATGCAGCAGACCGACCAGCATCACGGCTGCAGAAAGCGCCGCCAATGACAGCAGCTGCTCAACCAAGCCGCGAAACAGGCCGCCAATCGCCGCTGCCGCGATGATCGCGAGGATGATGATATCGAAAACCGTCACGCAGGTGCAGCTAGTTATTCGTCAGGATATGGTCAACGAGATTTGCAAGGCTGGTCAGGCTTTGCAGCGAAATATCTTTTGGGCTCTCGGCTTGTGACGGCGCGATCGCCCTGACAAAGCCCAGCTTGGCCGCCTCGCGCAGACGGATGGCGCCATGTGCTACAGGCCGCACTTCACCGGACAGAGCCACCTCGCCGAAAAACACCGATGCTTCAGGCACCGGCCTGTCGGCAAGCGCCGAGATCAGTGCTGCCGCCACCGCGATATCGGCGGCGGGGTCGGAGATGCGATAGCCACCGGCAATGTTTAGATAGACCTCGGAAGACGCGAAATTGAGGCCGCAACGCGCTTCCAGTACGGCCAGGATCATCGCCAGACGACCACTGTCCCAACCCACCACCGCGCGGCGCGGCGTCGCGCCGCTGGCCAGTTTGACCGTGAGTGCCTGAATCTCGACCAATACCGGTCGGGTGCCTTCCAGTGCCGGGAACACGACCGCACCGGGCACATTGGCATCGCGCTCGGAAAGGAACAGCGATGACGGATTGGCCACTTCGGTCAGGCCCGAACCTTCCATGGCGAACACGCCAATCTCATCGGTGGCACCGAAGCGGTTCTTGATTGCACGCAATATGCGGTATTGGTGGCTACGCTCGCCTTCAAAGCTGGCAACGGTATCGACCATATGCTCGAGTACCCGTGGCCCGGCTATGGCACCATCCTTGGTAACATGGCCTACCAACACCATCGCGGTACCACTGTCCTTGGCATAGCGGATCAGCTCATGCGCGGAGGCGCGTACCTGGCTCACTGTCCCCGGTGCCCCCTCAATCCGATCGCTGTGCATGGTCTGGATCGAATCGATTACTACCATTGCGGTATTCTCGCGCTGCTGCAGCGTCGCCAATATGTCGCGTACCGATGTCGCCGCTGCCAGTCGGATCGGGGCCTCGCCCAGCCCCAGACGCCTGGCGCGCAACCGCACTTGATCCGCCGCCTCCTCGCCGCTGATATAGACAATATCACGGCCATCGCGCGCCATATGTGCCGCCGCCTGAAGCAGCAGTGTCGATTTGCCGATTCCCGGGTCACCGCCGAGCAATATTGCCGAACCCGGTACCAGCCCGCCGCCCAGCACCCGGTCAAGCTCGGTTATACCGGTATGCAGCCGCGGCGGCGGTGCTACCTCGCTATCGAGATTGGACAACACAATCGGCCGCCCACCGCTGCTCAGGTCATGCCTGGCGGAAAACACCGTCTCGCCGGCTTCCTCGATCAGCGAGTTCCATGCACCGCAATCGGCACATTGCCCCCGCCAGCGCGGCGAGACTGCGCCGCATTCCTGACAGACATATTTCTTCTTTGTTTTGGGCACCTGTGACTCCTGTCAGCCAATACGAAACAAATAAAGAACAAAACATGCTTTGTCAGTACAAATCTGTTTACGCCACCTAGCACGAATATCTCTCGACAACATGGTCCTGCCCTGCAAAACATAAGCCATGCGCCAAAAGGAACTCCGCCTTGCCCTTGTCTGCTATGGCGGCATCAGCCTTGCCGTCTATATGCATGGCATCACCAAAGAAATCTGGCGGCTGGCCCGCGCCAGTCGGAATTTTCATGCCAATGACGAGGCGGTTGACGGTAGCCAGGGCATTTACCGCGCGCTGCTCGAACTGATCGCCGAACAGCGCAATCTGAAGCTCAGAATATTGCCCGATATCATCGCCGGGACCAGCGCCGGCGGCATTAACGGCGTGTTCCTTGCCAAGGCACTTATGAGTGGCGAATCGCTTGAGCCACTGACCGATTTATGGCTCGACTGCGCCGATATCGATGTGCTGCTTGATCCCGATGCACGCCCATTCTCGCGCTTCACCAAATTCTGGGCACAACCGCTGGTGTGGTTTGCCCTGTCGCGGCCCGGCGGCACTGTCGAACGCACCGTCAGCAAAAGCGCGCGCAATGAGGTCAAGACCAAATTGTCGCGGCTGATCCGGGCGCGCTGGTTTGCGCCGCCGTTCAGCGGCATCGGCTTTTCGCGACTGCTGTATAATGCGATGGATGCCATGCAGGCTTCGGAAAAGGGACCAAAACTGATCCCGCATGGACAACCGCTCGACCTGTTCGTCACGGTTACCGATTTCCACGGTCATCTCGAGCGTATGCGCCTGCACAGCCCGCCCGAGGTGGTCGAGACCGAACACCGGCTGACCATCCGTTTCTCTGCCACACGCGGTGAGGGCACGCCGCTGGCCGACCCGGCGGAACTGGTCTTCGCCGCGCGTGCAACTGCCAGTTTTCCTGGTGCCTTCCCGCCCTTCACCGTCAACGAGATTGATCACCTGCTCGAGCAGAAGGACAGGCCATGGCCGACGCGCGAGGACTTTCTGCGCCGTACATTGCCGCAGCAATATGCCCGCGATGTTATTGAAGATACGGTGCTGGTCGATGGCGCAGTGCTGACCAATGCGCCCTTCGGTCAGGCGATGGAGGCGCTGAAGAACCGTCCTGCGCATCGTGAGGTCGACCGGCGCTTCGTCTATATTGACCCCAAGCCCGATTTTGGCGGTGCCACGGCAGAGAAAGCCAGGGAGCGCAAGGCAAAAGGCCGAAAAAGCCCCCTGCCCGGCTTTTTTGCGACCATCTTCGGCGCCATTTCCGACATTCCGCGCGAACAACCGATCCGCGACAATCTGGAGATGATCGAAGGCCGCAGCTCGCGAGTGCAGCGCATGCTGCAGGTCACCGACAACCTGCGCAGCGATGTCGAGGCGACCGTGGCCAGACTGTTCGGCCGTACACTGTTTCTCGACCGACCCACGGCCAAGCGGCTTGCCCAATGGCGCAACAAGGCGCAGAACAAGGCCGCGCGCATGGCCGGCTTCACCTATGGTCCCTATGGTCAACTCAAGCTGAATGGCATTGTCGAGGATATCGTCTTCACCCTGCGCCGCGCACATCCTGAAGCAACATCGGTCTATCCCTTTGAGCTGCGCGAAACATTGTGGAAATATCTTCAGGCGCATGGTTTTTCCAACCTCGCCAACAGCTCAGGCGGCGCCACCGAACAGGCAATCGACTTCTTCCGCTCACAGGATCTGGGCTTCCGGGTCCGGCGGTTGCGGTTCATGGCACGGCGGTTGCGTGAAGGTATAGCTGATGCCGACAATGCTCCGCCCGAAGCGGTGATGGCGATGAACGACACTATTTATGACTGTCTGTCACTCTATCTGCAGCGTGAAACCAGGGACATGCACGGTCAGGACTTTTCCGAAATTGCCCATATCGCCATCCAGCAACCGGGCAAGGCGCTCGAAATCCTGGCCGAAGGCCGGGACCTGCGCGCCGTCGACACACTGGCCGACGAAAAGATCAGCACGGCGCTGACAATGCTGCCCAAGGAAGCGCGCCGTGAAATGCTGCTCTCCTATCTCGGCTTCCCATTTTATGACATTGCCACACTGCCGATCCTTCAGGGCGAAGGGCTGGACGAGTTCGATCCGATAAAGGTCGACCGTATTTCACCCGATGACGCCCCGACCATTCGCAGTGGTGGTGCCGATGCGACACTCAAGGGCATCGAGTTCAACAGCTTTGGCGCGTTTTTCAGCCGCGCCTATCGCGAAAATGACTATCTCTGGGGAAGGCTGCACGGGGCGGAACGGATGATCGACCTCATCGTCTCGACCCTGGATGATGCCAATGTGCTGGACCATGCGGTGGTACAGGAATTCAAACGCAAAACCTTCCACGCCGTACTCGACGAGGAGGAGTCACGGCTACGCACCGACCCCAATCTGGTACCTAAAATCCGCCGCGAGGTCGAAGCCAAGATGCCCGACCCTGCAGACTTGCAGTCCTAATCAACCGAGAAAGTCCTTTACCCGGTCGAAAAAGCCTTTGCTTTGCGGGCTTTCCTCGCCGGTTTCGGTTTCCTGAAACTCGCGCAACAATTCCTTCTGCCGCGATGACAGCCGGGTCGGTGTTTCGACATCGATCTGCACCACCAGATCGCCGCGCCCCCGGCCCTGCAGCACCGGCATACCGGCGCCACGCTGACGTAATTGCTTGCCCGACTGGATACCCGCCGGAATCCTGATCACGCTTTGCTCACCATCAAGGCCGGGAATGCGGATTTCGCCACCCAGTGACGCGGTGGTGATGCTGATCGGCACCCGAGTGAACAGCGCTGTACCTTCACGCTCGAATATCCGGTGCTTGGCAATATGGATGAAGATGTAAAGATCACCCGCCGCCGCGCCATGCGGGCCGGCCTCCCCCTTGCCCGACAGGCGGATACGGGTGCCATTGTCGACACCGGGCGGGATATCGACCTTGAGCGATTGCGTCTTGTCAACCCGGCCCTCGCCACCGCATGTGCGGCACGGGTCTTCAATCACCACGCCGCTGCCGTGGCAATTGGGACAGGTGCGTTCGACCACAAAAAAGCCCTGCTGCGCCCGCATCTTGCCGGTGCCGCCACAAAGGTGGCATTTGCGGCTGGTTGTACCGGGTGCGGCTCCGGTGCCACCGCAATCGTCACAGACCACCGACACGTCGACCTGAATCTCTGTGGTCTTGCCGTGAAACGCCTCTTCCAGCGTGATTTCCATGTCGTAGCGCAGATCGGCGCCGCGCGCCGGGCCGCGCCTTTGCTGACCGCCAAAACCACCACCGAAGATGGTATCGAAAATGTCGCCAATGTCGGAAAAACCGGCATCACCCGGCCCGGCACCGCCACCAAAACCACCACCATCAAATGCGGCTTTGCCATAACGGTCATAAGCGGCGCGCTTCTGCGGGTCTTTCAGGCACTCATAGGCTTCACCAAGTGCCTTGAACTTGGCCTCGGCCTCGGCATCTCCGGGGTTGCGATCAGGGTGATACTGCATCGCCTTTTTGCGATAGGCGGATTTGAGTTCCTGATCGCTGGCACCGGGGCCGACGCCCAACAGGTCATAAAATTCAGTATCTGCAGCCATGTCGATGTGCCTTAGCGCTGTTCGGGCCTTGTCGGCTCAAATGGCAATCGGGCGACTGGCCGGCGCCATGCCTGCCTGTCGCCCTTAAATTGCGCGAGCGGATTATTCCGCTGCTTTCTTGTCGTCGCTCTCGTCATTGTCGTTATCATCGACTTCCGAGAACTCGGCATCGACAACATCGTCGTCGCTGCTGGCTTCGCCACCGTCACCCTGTGGTGCATCGGTGCCGCCTGTGGCCTGTTCCTGCTCGTAAATCGCCTGACCAAGCTTCATGGCCACCTGTGCCAATGCCTCGGACTTGGCCTTCATCGCCTCGGCGTCTTCACCTTCAATAGCCGTCCTGGTTTCGGCAATCGCGGCTTCGATTTCCGACTTCAGCCCGGCATCGATCTTGTCGCCATGCTCTTCCAGCTGCTTCTCGGTCTGGTGGACCAGGCTTTCGGCATTGTTCTTGGCTTCCGCAGCTTCGCGCCGCTGCTTGTCTTCTTCGGCAAACTTTTCGGCATCCTGCACCATCTGCTCGATATCATTATCGGAGAGGCCACCAGAGGCCTGAATGCGGATCTGCTGTTCCTTGCCGGTGCCCTTGTCCTTGGCACTGACATTCACAATGCCGTTGGCGTCAATATCAAAGGTCACTTCAATCTGCGGAACACCGCGCGGCGCAGGCGGAATGCCGACCAGATCGAACTGGCCGAGCAGTTTATTGTCTGCCGCCATTTCGCGTTCACCCTGGAACACGCGGATGGTCACCGCCTGCTGATTGTCATCCGCAGTCGAATAGGTTTGCGACTTTTTCGACGGGATGGTGGTGTTGCGGTCGATCATGCGGGTGAACACACCACCGAGCGTCTCAATACCCAGCGACAGCGGGGTCACGTCGAGCAGCAATACGTCCTTGACATCGCCCTGCAGCACACCGGCCTGAATGGCGGCGCCCATGGCGACAACTTCATCGGGGTTCACGCCGGTATGCGGTTCCTTGCCGAAAAAGTCTTTCACGACTTCGCGCACCTTGGGCATGCGTGTCATGCCGCCGACCATAACAACATCATCAATTTCAGCAGCCTTCATGCCCGCATCGGCCAGCGCCTTTTTGCAAGGCTCCAGCGTGCGCTTGATGAGGTCCGCAACCATCTTTTCCAGATCTGAACGGCTGATGGTTTTCACCAGATGCTTCGGACCATTTTGGTCAGCGGTGATGAACGGCAGATTGACCTCTGTGGTCTGGGCCGAAGACAGCTCAATCTTCGCCTTTTCCGCTGCTTCTTTGAGGCGTTGAAGGGCCAGCTTGTCCTTGGTCAGGTCAATGCCCTCGGCCTTTTCAAACTCACCGGCAAGGAATTCGACAACCTTGGAGTCAAAGTCTTCGCCGCCGAGAAAGGTGTCACCATTGGTGGCCTTTACCTCGAACACGCCATCACCGATTTCGAGGATGGAGATATCGAACGTTCCGCCGCCAAGGTCATAAACCGCGATGGTCTTGCCGTCATTCTTGTCGAGGCCATAGGCCAAAGCAGCGGCGGTCGGCTCGTTGATGATGCGCAGCACTTCCAGCCCGGCAATCTTGCCTGCATCCTTGGTTGCCTGACGCTGGGCATCGTTAAAATAGGCCGGAACGGTAATCACCGCTTGGGTAACAGTCTCGCCAAGATAGCTTTCGGCGGTTTCCTTCATCTTCTGCAGCGTGAAAGCAGAAATCTGCGACGGGCTGTAATCCTCGCCCCCGGCTTTCACCCAGGCATCGCCATTGCCGCCCTTGACGATCTCGTAAGGGACCAGTTCCATGTCCTTCTTGGTCATCGGATCATCGAAGCGGCGACCAATAAGGCGCTTCACTGCGAAAATGGTATTGTCCGGGTTAGTCACCGCCTGACGCTTGGCAGGCTGGCCGATCAGGCGTTCGCCATCCTTTGTAAATGCAACGATCGACGGCGTGGTGCGCGCGCCTTCGGAATTCTCGATTACCTTGGGTTTGTCCCCCTCCATTACAGCGACACAGCTGTTGGTGGTGCCAAGGTCGATACCAATTACTTTAGCCATAAGATCCTCAATCTTGCATAAAACAGATTTTGACCCCGTACCGCGGCACGGAGTCACCCTTCCCGGATGCGATATAGGAGCAGTTTTCCTTGGCACAAGACGTAGAGGCAACTAGGGAGAACAAACCAGCCTTCAAAGCTGTTATTCAATGTCGAATGTGAGACAAAATATGCGCTATACCTTTATTTTTCCTGTCCTTTTTTCTCTTTCTGTCATGGCATGCAGCCCGCAGGAGCAGACCGATGCTCCGACGGAAGAGGCAATCGAATTCACGGTAACGGATGCAGAGGTGGCGCTTTCGCCGGTCCCGGGGCGCCCGGCAGCGGCCTATTTTACCCTGAATGGCGGTGCAAGCGAACGCAGCCTGACCAGCGTCGATATTGTCGGCGCAGACAATGTCATGCTGCATGAAACGGTTGAAAATGATGGCGTGGCATCGATGCAGGAAATTGAAGCGATCACCATCCCGGCAGGCGAAAAGGTAACCTTTGAACGCGGCGGCAAGCATGTGATGATTTTCGGTCTGGACGCGCCTGCCGAAGGTGAAACCGTCGCGATGACGCTGAACTTTGCCGATGGCGAAACACTGGCAGTGGAAGCAACAGCCAGCACCATCGGCAGCGACAGCGAATAAATCGCTCCATGCCGCATAAAGGCCGCCCACTGACATTTGGCGAGATTGCCATGGTGCAGTCGGTCTTCGGCAATGCCGTCGATACCGCAACGGTGCGCGTGTGTCGGCACAAATGGTTCTGGTTCCAGCCGCGCAAAACGGTAATGGCACCGATGGGGCATATCCATTTCCACCCCAAGAGCGAATTGTGGCGCGACGATTTCAGCACTGCACGGCTTGGTCTGCGCGGTCTGTTTGTCCATGAAATGGTGCATGTCTGGCAGCATCAGCAAGGTATATTCCTGCCGATCCGGCGTCATGCTTTCTGCCGTTATGACTACAGTCTCAAGCCAGGATGGACACTGGAGCGCTATGGCATTGAGCAGCAGGCGGAGATTGTCCGTCATGTCTATCTGCTGCGTGAGGGCGCCGATCTGCCCGGTGCACCGCCACTCGAGCATTATAACGGCATATTGCCTTTCACCCCCGTTGCCAGTCAGATTGCCTGAATGACGCGAGATAACACATGCTGAGTGCGATTGGCCTTGTCGGCAGCCTTGTCCTGCTGATCTGGATGACGGTGCGCGGGATCAATATCCTGCTGGCTGCACCGATCGCCGCATTGCTGGTTGCACTGACATCGGGTCTGGCCCTGCTGCCACCCATGGCTATCAATGAAGCTCCGGATTTTGCCAGCGCCTATATGGCCGGCTTTACCGGCTTTTTCGCTGACTGGTTCTTTATGTTTCTGCTCGGCGCGATTTTCGGCGAGATTATGGGCGCGAGCGGGGCCGCGGCCAGCGTTGCCCACTGGATTGTCGAGCGCATCGGCATCCGCTATGCGGTTCTTGCTGTGGTTCTTGCCTGTGCAGTGCTCACCTATGGCGGGGTCAGCGTGTTTATCGTCAGTTTCTCGGTCTATTCGCTGGCGGTGCATCTCTTCCGTGAAGCCGATCTGCCGCGCCGCTTCATTCCGGCGGCGCTGGCCTTCGGGTCGGTGACCTTCACCATGACCAGTGCCGGGTCACCCGAAATCCAGAATCTCATCCCGATGCAATATCTGAACACCACCGCCTATGCCGCATGGGAGGTCAGCCTGCTGGTAGCGTTGCTGATGGCCGGACTGGGTTATATCTGGCTGCAGTTCATGGTCCGTCGCGCGGTCGCACGCGGCGAGCATTTCGTCGAACGCGACAGTGATGATGCGCATGACAAGCTGCGCAACCTGCCGCCGCCTCTGCTGTGTATCTTGCCGTTAGTGGCGGTGCTGGTGGTATTTCTGATCTTCCAATACCCGCAATCTGTAGGGGCTTTATCTGCTATCCTGCCCGCAGAATCGCTTGGCAAATGGGCCTTGGTGGTTGCACTTGGAAGCGGTGCGGCTGTGGCCATGGCGGTTGGCTGGGCATCACGACATTCCATGCCCGATGCGTTTTCACGCGGTGCGGTGAGCGCGGTTATCGCTATCGTCAATACCTGTGCGGTCGTAGGCTTTGGTGCCGTAGCCAAACTCACTCCCGCTTTTCAGGAAGCACTGACCGCTGTGCAGGCCCTGCCCGGCGATCCGCTGATCGGTGCGGCGATAGCCGTGACTGTGATCGCTGGCCTCACCGGATCTGCCTCGGGCGGACAGAGCATCGCCCTGCCGCTGATCGCGCCGCATTATATCGATGCCGGCGCCAATCCGGACCAGCTGCACCGCACCGTTGCCATCGCCTCGGGCGCACTCGATAGCCTGCCGCATAATGGTTATGTCGTGACTACCATCCGTGCCGTATGTGGCGAGACCCACGCCGCCGCCTATCCAGCGGTCGGCGCGCTCACCGTGATTGTGCCGATTATTGGCCTTGGCGTTGCTCTGGCCGCTTTCGGCCTCTTCTGACCGGTCCGGATTATCGGTGACAAGGGTCAGTCAGGTCGACGGGCCGGATAACCGCGTTGGCCATAGCAGTCATCATCGAGACGGCCATCGTCATCATAACCATCGCAGCGGTCATCCTTGTCGACAAAATAGCCGACTGCGGCACCGGCAGCCGCGCCAATAGCGGCGCCTTCGATAACATCACCGCCGGTGACGCCGCTGATGATCGCGCCGCCAATCGCGCCAACACCTGCGCCTTCACCGGCATAGTTTCCGGCACAGGCCGATACGGTCAGCGCTATCGCTACGGGGGCAACCAACATTGTCTTACGCATCATGCTTCTCCCTTTGTTTCGGGATGTAAAATAACGCAGTTTCCTAGATGCTGGCTGAACGAAATCAGCCTCTGCGATATATTGCGACGAGCAGTGCAATAGACGAAATCTATAGCTAGCTGGCGGGCAGAAATCCGCTCTTGGCCTGTGCACAAACTATGGCGTTTTGACAGTCGCGGGACTAAAGGCCGGGCATGCCGATCACCGCGCCCTCTCCTGTCATTTCGCTGTCATCGCCCTGGCGGGTGGAGCTGCGCGCCATGGTCAACCTGTCATGGCCATTGATCCTGACCAATCTTACCATGTCGCTGATCGGTGCCACAGATGTGCTGATGATCGGCTGGCTCGGGGCGAATGATCTGGCTGCAGCCACGCTCGGCTTCAACCTGTGCATGCTGGCAGCGATTTTCTGCATGGGGCTGATGACCGCGAGCGCGCCGATGATCGCCAGCGAACTGGGCCGGATGCATAATAGCGTGCGCGATGTCCGCCGCACCTTCCGCCAGAGCTTTTGGGTGGCCTTCACCGTCATCCTGCCGATCTGGCTGGTGTTGTGGAATGCCGAAGCGCTGTTGCTGGCCATGGGGCAGTTGCCTGACCTTGCAGCCAAGGCGCAAATCTATGTCCGCGCCTATATGTTCTCAATCCTGCCATTCATGATGCTGATGGTGATGCGCAACTTTATCTCGGCGCTCGAGCGGCCACTATGGTCGCTGATCATCGGTATTATCGGTGTGCTCGGCAATATTCTGGTCAACTATGCGCTGATCTTCGGCAATTTCGGCTTCCCTGCCCTTGGCGTATTGGGCGCAGGTATCGCCAGCGTGCTTACCAATGCACTGATGGTCGCGGGCATGGCGCTGGTGCTCACCGGTGACCGGCAGTTTCGCCGCTACCGGCTGTTCGGCAATTTCTGGCGTACCGACTGGACGCGCTATCGTGGTATCTGGAATCTCGGACTGCCGATTGCGATTTCCTTCGGGCTGGAGGGCGGCGTATTCAGCATTGCGGTGATCCTGATGGGGTGGATCGATACACTCTCGGTTGCAGCGCATGCCATTGCGCTGCAGATCGCCTCGATCAGCTTCATGGTGCCGATGGGCCTGGCCCAGGCGGCGACAGTGCGTGTCGGTCTGGGTCATGGCCGGGGCGATGCGGCGATGATTCACCGTGCCGGCTGGACTGCCTTTGTATTGGGTACCGGCTTCATGACACTGATGGCGCTCAGTCTGTGGATATTCCCGGAACAGCTGGCCAGCCTGTTTATTGATTACAGCAACCCCGATGCCGAAGCGGTGATGGCACTGGCGGTCGAGTTCCTGATGCTGGCGGCGATCTTCCAGATCGCCGATGGCGCGCAGGTAGTCGGCGCCGGCATGCTGCGCGGATTGCAGGATACCCGGATACCGATGCTGTTTGCGGCCTTGGGTTATTGGGTTGTCGGCATCGGTGTCGGCGCCGGATTGGCCTTCTGGGCCGGCTGGGATGGCGTCGGCATCTGGACCGGGCTTGCGTCAGGGCTGGCGGTGGTAGCGGTACTTATGCTGATCCGCTGGATGATGCGCGACCGGCTGGGGTTGGTGCCCAAACCCAACCAGTAACCCCTCACCGGGAGCCGGTCGGAATCCTAGACGGTGCGCAGAACCAACGGCCACACTTTACTTGCAAAACAAGAACAGGGCTTCGACAAGCTCAGTCCGAACGGTTATTTTGCTAATCCGGTTTCTTCGCCACACCGACATAGGCCGCCCGGAGCAAGCGGTCCTTGATCATATATCCAGTCTGCATTTCCTGCACGATTATGCCAGGTTCATGCTCGTCAGTGGGTATCTCGACCATCGCCTGGTGCTGGTTGGGGTCGAGCAGCAGACCCATCGCAGGGATGCGGTTGATGCCATGCTGGCCGAATACCTTTTCAAGTTCCCGCCCGGTTGCCTCGATACCTGCAATCAGACCTTTCCATTTCTCATCGTCGCGCAAGTCATCGGGAATTGCTTCCAGTGCACGGGCCAGATTGTCCGAGACCGAGAGGATATCGCGGGCAAAACCGGTTGCCGCATAAGCACGCGCATCCTGCACTTCCTTTTCCATCCGGCGGCGGACATTCTGTGTCTCAGCCTGGGCGTAGAGCAGCTGCTGTTTCGCTTCATTCATTGCGGCTTCGAGCTCGGCAATATTCGCGGTGTTAGCATCATCGCCCTGTTCGCCTGCATTATCGCCGCCTTCGCGCAGATCTTCAGGAACACCTTTCAATTCGGCTTCTGTAGCTGTATCATCGATTTTGTTGTCGTTGTTCATGTCACTCATAACAGTCTAGCAATTCTCAATTTGTCCCGGCAGCCTCAGCCCAATAGCCGGGTCAGGCTGCGCGCCGTAAAGTCCACCATGGGAACCACACGGCCATAGTTCAAGCGGGTGGGTCCGATCACGCCGATGACGCCGACGACCCGGCCCTGCCCGTCACGATAGGGGGCCGCTATCACAGATGAGCCGGAAAGCGAGAATAAATTATTCTCCGCGCCGATAAAAATCCGTGTCGATCGGGCTTCGCGCGCGCTGTCGAGCAGTGAGGCAATCTCCTGCATCTCCTCCAATTCGCCCAGCAATTGCCGCACCCGCTCCAGATCCGCCACCGCCTCATTGTCGAGCAGATTGGCCTGACCGCGTACGATCAGCACCGGACGCGCAGCGCTATCCTTCGACCAGGTTGCAATGCCGCGCGCCACCAGATCAGCGCTGGCCTTGTCGATGGCGGCACGTTCTCTGGCAATTTCTTCACCCATTGCTGCAAAGGCTTCACTGAGATTGCGCCCGGAAAAGCGGCTGGTGATGAAATTGGCCGCCTCTTCCAGAGCCGATGTCGGCAGCGGTGAATCGGTTTCGATCAGCCGGTTCTCGACGCTCCCATCCTCGCCGACCAGGACCGCCAATATCTGCTGCTCCGACAGACGGACGAAGTTACATTGTTTCAGCTTGGGCTCGCGATTGGGCACCATCACCACCCCGGCACATGCGGAAAGACCCGAAAGCGCAGTGGTCGCCGCCGCCAGCGCATCCTCGATCGGGCCATTGCCGTTGAGCTGGGTCTCGATCGCAGCGCGCTCCTCGGGCGTCGGTTCAGCCACCTGCATCATGCCATCGACAAACAGCCGCAACCCCTGCTCTGTCGGCATCCGGCCGGCGCTGGTATGCGGCGCAGCGAGCAGACCTATCTCCTCCAGATCCTGCATCACATTGCGGATAGAGGCGGGCGAAAGGTTGAGATCGGAAGTCTTTGAGATGGTCCGCGAACCCACCGGCACGCCGCTATCGAGATAGCTCTCGACAACGATGCGAAACACATCGCGGGTGCGGTCGTCCATATCGGAGATGGGTGTGGTGACCATAATCAGTATCTAGGGTTTTGTGGAAGATCGCTCAAGATCAACACTTGCCTTTGCGCCAGTAAGGATTTGCGGAAGCGCAGTTTGTAACGTGGAATAATGCGACAGACCCGCGAAAGTTTCCAATTCCGCATATGCACCCAAATAGCTCTGCATGTCATGCGCCATTGCCAAAGGCGTCCAGTTGTCCGCTTCTCCGTGCCACAGTTTCACAGGTATTGAGCGCACGACATCGGCAAGCTGCCAGTCGCGAACATAGCGCATTATCTCAGCCATATACGCAGAACGATTTTGATTGAGGCTTTGGCTAATCATATCGGCAATAACGGCGCGAAAATCCTCTGTCTGCGCAAGATCAGCATCTTTACCGGTTGCGCTGTTGAATATTTGTGCAAACATCCAGTCTGGCATTAGCCGCGAGAAAAGCCCTTGAACCGCTACCATGGTGCGAAAACCCATGGCGCTTTTTTGTGCTGTGGAGAACACCGCTTTGCCAGCCATTGCGTCAAGATATGCGCCCCAATGCAGCGGAGCGGCAATGGCGATCAGGTCAATCCGGTCAATGTGTCTTTCAATATGCGGCACGGTTTGCAATGCGGCAAAGGTTCCAAGAGAGAAGCCGATAATTTCGATTTTACCTGCCGGAAAGTGCTTGTCGACCTGCCTCGCCAAGGACTGAAAATATGTGTCCGTTGCCTGGCGGTCCTTTGTATTGCGCCGCCCCGGCACGAATATATCCATATTTTCGAAATGCTCCGCCTCAATGAACAGCTGCAACTCTTCCGCTGTCCCGGGAAGGCCATGAAAGTAAACGATTTGCCGCTTCTCACTCATATAGCCCTCTTACCAAGCTATCCGGCTAAATCCATCTGGTAACACGCTGACCATTCTTCTAACGCTTGCCGACAAGACACCCAGCCATGGAGAATCACCTATGTCTTCACGCCCTTCGGGCCGCACGCCGGATGAAATGCGCGCCATTATGATTGAAACCGGTTTCACCAAACATGCTGAAGGTTCGTGCCTGATCAGCTTTGGCGATACCCGGGTGCTGTGCACCGCCAGCATCGAGGAGCGGGTGCCGCCCTGGCTGCGCGGCAAGGGCGAAGGCTGGGTCACCGGCGAATATTCGATGCTGCCCCGGGCCACCCATAGCCGCGGCAGCCGTGAAGCTGCGCGCGGCAAACAATCGGGCCGGACACAAGAAATTCAGCGGCTAATCGGGCGATCCTTGCGCGCTGTGGTGGACTTGAAGAAGCTGGGCGAGCGCCAGATTACGCTCGATTGTGATGTGATTCAGGCCGATGGCGGCACCCGCACCGCCAGCATCAGCGGCGCATGGGTCGCTTTGCGGCTGGCGGTCAACACTCTGCTCGAGCAAAAGCTGATCGAGCATGACCCGATCACCCAGAAAGTCGCTGCCATCAGCTGCGGTGTCTATCAGGGCACGCCGGTGCTCGATCTCGATTATGACGAAGACAGCAACGCCGATGCCGACGCCAATTTCGTGCTGATCGGCGATGGCAATATCGCCGAGGTGCAGGCCACCGCCGAAGGCGCAACCTATGATGAAGAAGCGCTGCTGCGGCTGCTGCGGCTGGCACGGATGGGTTGTGACGGCATCTTTGCGGCACAGGACAAGGCGGTAGCCTAACCATTCGTCATCCTGAACGTGTTTCAGTATCTCAAGCACTCTGGCGAAATGATAGCAGATGCTGAAACACGTGCAGCATGACGAATAGAGAGATAGTATGACCCACCGCAAACTCGAGCCGGGCCGGCTGATCATCGCCACCCATAACAGGGGCAAGCTGGCGGAAATCGATGCGCTGCTGGCGCCCCATGGCTTGCAGACCGAGGCAGCGGGTGATCTCGGTTTGCCCGAACCCGAGGAAACCGGTACAACATTTGCCGAAAACGCGTTGATCAAGGCGCGATCGGCCTGTGAGGCTACGGGTTGCGTCGCACTCGCCGATGATAGTGGGCTATGCGTCGCCGCACTTGGCGGCGCGCCGGGTGTTTACACCGCCGATTGGGCTGAAAAGCAGTGGTTTGAGGCCCAGGCCCTGGGCGGAGAAGGACGCGACTGGTATCTCGCCATGGGCAAGGTCGAGGGCAAGCTGGCCGAGCTGGGCCCTGATACCGATCGCAGTGCCTATTTTATCTCGACGCTGGCGCTGGTCTGGCCCGATGGCCATTATGAAATATTCGAGGGCCGCGCTTATGGTTCGCTGACATGGCCGCCACGCGGCACACTGGGCTTTGGCTATGACCCGGTTTTCGTCCCCAATGGCGAGACGCAAAGCTATGCCCAGCTGGGACCGGAACACAAAATGGAGCATGACCACCGCGCCGATGCGTTCGCCAAGCTGGTAGCCTCGGTTTTCTAGCCTTTAAGCGGGTCACGGCCGACAATATTGCCACCTGGGCTGTAGCGGCAGACCAGATAGTCATTGCTGCGGCTGCTGGCGAGCGCACAGCCCATATGGGTGTTGGTCGGCCAGATAATCTGGGTGTAATGGCCGACATCGCTCCAGCGGCCCGTGGTGCTGTTATCCGGGAAAATACCGGGCTTGAACATCTTGCGCTCATCGACCCAGCCTCCGGCCATTTCGGCATAACCAAAGGCATTGCGCGTCCCCATCCACAGATTCTCGCCCTGAGCAGCAGGGCCTGTATTGTCGGGATCATGCTCGAACCTACCAGTACGCGCCAGCTTATCGGCATAGATCTGCGCCGAGCGGGCCAGGGTATTATCCCAGCTTAGCGCCGCCGCTCCGACATCGCGACGTGCCGCATTATGCGTCTGCATCATCGTCCGGCGCAGCATCGTATCGCCACGCGGCGCTGGTGTGCCATCATAGACTGAACGGATTTTGGGCGGGGCTGCAGCTTCGCCTTCGCTCGCCGGGATGCACCCGAGCAGCACTGGCGAAAGCGCCGTCAACAGGATAAGGGCCTTTTTCATATGACCGGCAATAGCGCAACAATGATGAATGACAGGCAAACGGGGCTGGCACTCTATGTGCATTGGCCGTTTTGCATCTCCAAATGTCCCTATTGCGATTTCAACAGCCATGTCCGCGCCGATATTGATGACCAGGCATGGGCCAAAGCGCTGCTCGCCGATATGGCCTATGAGGCTGGACTGACGCCTGATGGCCTGGTGCATTCGATTTTTTTCGGTGGTGGTACACCGTCGCTGATGCCCCCGGCCCTGGTGGCACGACTGATCGATGCAGCCGGACAGCATTGGGGCTTTACCGATGATGTCGAGATCACATTGGAAGCCAACCCGTCCTCGGTCGAGGCGGCGCGCTTTGGCGATCTGGCGGCAGCAGGCGTCAACCGTGTATCGCTCGGTTTGCAGAGCTTCGATGATGCGGCGCTGCGCTTTCTTGGACGGGCGCATGGCGCTGAGGAGGGACTGGCTGCACTCGGGGTCGCGCAGCAAAATTTCGAACGCGTTTCGTTCGATCTGATCTATGCCCTGCCCGATCAGACACTCGACCAATGGCGCGCCATGCTGCAGCGGGCGCTGGATCAGGACACCGGCCATCTCTCCCTCTACCAGCTCACCATCGAGCCCAATACCCGCTTCGCCAGCGATGTGCGTCGCGGCCTGTTCGATCCGATGGATGGCGACCGCGCCGCCGATTTCTATGCCCTGACCGAGGAAATGACCCACGCCGCCGGTCTGCCCGCCTATGAGATCAGCAACCATGCGCGACCCGGAGAGGAGAGTCGGCACAACCTCACCTATTGGCGCTATGGCGATTATATCGGCATCGGCCCTGGCGCCCATGGCCGCCGCCTGCAGGAAGCGACCGAGCGGCATAAAAAGCCGGAAAACTATCTCTCCGCAGTGGCGCGCAATGGCCGTGGGATCAAGACAAGCCGCCATCTCGCGCCCCGCGAAGCTGCGAGTGAGGCGCTGATGATGGGGTTGCGGCTGACCGAGGGGGTTGATCTGGCGATGTTGGCCGCGCGTTTCGGTCTGTCAAAAAGCGACATCATCGATCGGCAGAAACTGGCGATGCTGAACGATATGGGACTGTGCGAAGCAAAAAATGACCATATCCGTGTCGTCCGCAAAGCACATATCCTGCTCGACACGATTATCGCCGAACTGGCGGTGTTTGAGGAAGTCGAAGTCGCTTCCTGAAAGACAAGTTCCGTCATTGCGAGCGCAGCGAAGCAATCCAGGGCGTCTCGCGCTGCTCTGGATTGCCGCGTCGCCTTCGACTCCTCGCAATGACGTCACTTCTCTGTTGCGCAAAGTTGCTCTACACTTGCTTCATGGACAGGCAGGCGATCCTTGCCGCATGGCGGCAGCATCTGGAACAGGGCAAGCGTTATTCGCCCAACACCGTGCGCGCCTATGGCAGCACTGCCGAACGGCTGCTTGAGGCAATCCCAGGCTGCACCAGCTGGGCCGCGATTGCCGAACTGGATTCGCGTGATATCCGCAGCCATCTGGCAGCACGCCGCGTGGAGGGCCTGGGTAATCGCAGTATTGCGCGCGAATTGTCGGTGATCCGCCAACTCATCCGTTTTGCCGCCAAACAGACAGGCCGCAGCGACATCGCGCCGCTGCCGCGCGGACCACGACTAAAGCGCAGCCTGCCGCGCGCCATTGCCGCCGATGCCGCGATTGCCCTGGCCGAAGCCGTATCCGAAGAAGCCAGCGAACCATGGGTCGCGGCGCGCGACTGGGCGGTGCTGTTGCTGCTCTATGGCGCCGGACTGCGCATCGGCGAGGCGCTTGGCCTCAATGCCGGTGTGCTGCCGCTGGAACGAACGCTGCGCATCACCGGCAAGGGCAACAAGCAGCGTATCGTGCCGATCCTGCCGCAAGTGGCCAAGGCGGTGAATGATTACGGCGCGCTGTCACCATGGGGAAAAAGCACAGAGGAACCACTGTTCCGCGGCGTGCGCGGCGGGCGGCTCGATCCCGCCATGGTCCGCCGCGCGGTGCAGCGCGCCCGTGCTGCACTGGGCCTGCCCGACAGCGCGACACCCCATGCGCTGCGTCACAGCTTTGCGACACATCTGCTCGGTGGCGGTGCCGATTTGCGCTCGCTGCAGGAACTGCTCGGCCATGCGAGCCTCAGTTCGACGCAAATCTACACCGCCGTCGATGCGGCTCAGCTGATGGATATTTACGACAAGGCGCATCCGCGGGCGTGATTACCAGAACGAAACGCATCAGCTAATATCATCTGAATTCTTACTCTGACTTAAAAGCACGAGCATATCTTCATCATTGTACCAAATAGACCACCATATCTTTTTATACCAAGGGACATTAGTTCCGGGTAATCTATTATTTATCCAATTTTTGGATAACTTCGAATATTCTTTATAAACCAACTTCTTGCTCGGTCCAGAGTCATTTTGAATTTTCTCAATTAACTCCTTTGTCATACGATAGTCGCGCGTTAATTGACGGTGAAACCACCTCTTATAAAACTGTTCGTCAAACAGGTTTTTATGGATTCCCAATGCCACTAATTCATAATTGTTAAGTTGAAAAAATACTGCGTTCCTGTCTTCCTCAGTTTCAGGATTGTCGCTCGGCTCCGCTAAATCTTTAATGTCAAGATCGGGATCAGAGTCATATCTTCTCAGAATGGCTTTAAACCGATTATATTTGTCGGACCCTACTTCATCCAAAAACGTATCCAAAATGAAATCCATAGTGGCGCGCTTGCGGGCAACTTTTTTTGTATGCGTATATGTGAAAAACGCAACAACGACTGCTGCAAAGATTAATATCACCTCAATGAATGGCGAAGCCGCAATAACTTTGCCGAAAAATTCCTTCATATGCCCCTCTAATAAAAAGCGCCTTCAAACAATAGATGCCTGAAAGCGCTTTTTGCAAGTTTAGGAGATATTGATTTTAATCGCCGCCATATCCCTCCATGAAAAAATATCGCTTTGCCATATGAAATCTCCTGTCAATTATCTAGCCACTGCGGCTTAGGGGGATAGGATCGCATGGTCAAGAAAATCTAAGAGAATTAGATCAAGCCTGGCAATGCGGAAAGCGTATACCCCCAGCTTTCCGTAGCGTCACTTTCAACATAAGGAAGCTTGCTAACATTGCAAGTTTAAAGTAACTTTAATAACCCTACAATTAAAGCGCTACAGACCTATTTTTTCCACAGCTTTATCCACAGTCAGATAACTGAAATAGCCTAGTGTTTACACTCCAAGAGCTTAAGGCTGTCTACTGATTATTCAGCCGCCCCTCAATCGCATCCCAGATCTTCCCGGCAACATCGCTGTTGTTGAAGGCATCGATGGCAACAATCCCGGTCGGTGAAGTGACATTGATCTCGGTCAGCCATTCGCCGCCAATCACATCGATACCGACAAAGGTCAGGCCGCGTCTCTTCAGTTCCGGGCCCATGGCATCGCAGATTTCCTGTTCGCGCGCTGTCAGTTCGGTCGCCTCGGCATAGCCGCCCTGGGCGAGGTTGGAGCGGAATTCACCCTCGCCCGGCTTGCGGTTGATCGCGCCGACCACCTCGCCATCGACGAGCACAATGCGTTTGTCGCCCCTGGCCACTTCGGGAAGGAACGGTTGCACCATATGCGGCTCAGGCCAGGTCTGGTTGAACACTTCCATCAGCGCTGAGAGATTTTCGCCATTTTCGGGGATTTTGAAGATCGCCTTGCCGCCATTGCCGTGCAGCGGCTTGATGACCAGCGCACCATGGCGCTTCTGGAAATCGCGCACATCATCGAGCGAACGGGTGATCATCGTTGGTGGCATATAGCGCGCATAATCGAGGACAAAGACCTTTTCCGGCGCGTTACGCACCGATATCGGGTCATTGACCACCAAAGTCTGCCCTCCGAGCCGCTCGAGCAGATGCGTCGCGGTGATATAGCCCAGATCAAAGGGTGGATCCTGCCGCATCAATATGACATCCACGTCGCGAGCCAGATCGAGCGTCACTGGATCACCAAAGCGATGATGGTCGCTCTGAACCGGCTGGACTGTCACCGGATGCGCCTTGCAGATCAGCCGCTCTGCATCATTCGGCCCGGCCTCCCAAGTCAGCGTCGTCACATCATAATGGTAGAGGCTGTGTCCGCGCTTCTGAGCCGCGAGCATCAGCGCAAAGCTGGAATCACCGGCAATATTGACGCTTTCCATAGGGTCCATCTGGACGGCAACCGAGAGGCTCATAAATCATCCTTTGTCTGCAGGGCGTCGCCCGTCATCCCATCTGGTCATGCCAGATATTGGCTAAATGGCGCGGCCAGTGCCCGGGCGCAACCAATATGGCGTCTATGGAAATACTATCGCTGTCAGAAGCATAGATATGCGCCACGCTTTCCGCCGCAGCGACGACGCGTTGCAGGCGGCGTTTATCGAGCGCTAGATCGAGATCGACAGCGGTCTTGCGGTGTTTAACCTCTACAAAAGCTACCGTCCTGCCACGCCGGGCAATCAGATCAATCTCTCCACGTGGCGTTTTCAGACGGGTGGCCAATATCCGCCAGCCTTTCAATCGCAAATACCAGGCTGCCATGGTTTCCGCGCGGCGACCCTGTTTCTCCGCCTCGGCACGCGATCGCCCTGCCCTAGCCACCGGCCTTGATATCCAGGGCTTTCTGGTAAAGCGCCTTACGGTCGACACCGAAGCGCCTGGCAATACTGCTTGCCGCTTTGCTCACCGGCATGGCCGCCAGTGCATCCACCAAGGCATTGGTCACCTCGGTATCGTCAATGCCAGCCTGTTCGGCGACGGGCGGTGCAATTACCAGAACAATTTCTCCCTTGGCAGCATGATCGCGATAATGCGTCGCCAATTCCGCAGCACGACCATTGCGCGCCTCCTCGAAGCGCTTGGAGATCTCACGTACCACAGACAGTTCACGCAAAGGCCATAGCGCATGAATCGCCTCAAGGGCAGCGACAAGACGTGGACCGCTCTCATAGAAGACCAGCGTCGCCCGCACCGTACCCAATTCTTCGAGCGCGCGCAGTCTCGCCTGCGCCTTGGGCGGCAGGAAGCCGCCGAACAGAAAACGATCGGTCGGCAATCCCGCCAATGTCAGCGCGGCGATCGCGGCGCTGGCACCGGGCAATGTGGTAATGTTTACCCCTGCCGCTCGCGCATCACGCACCAGTTTGTAGCCGGGATCGGATATCATCGGCGTACCAGCATCGCTGACCAGCGCCACCGCCTCGCGCTGCGCCCGGGTTACAAGCTGTTCGCGATCCTTTGCTGTGCTATGGTCATGATAGCGCAGCATCGGCGCATCGGCACCGATGTGCCGCAGCAATTTGGCGGTAACCCGACTGTCTTCACAGGCAATGCAGGCGACTCCGCGCAATATCTCTGTGGCACGTAAAGTTATATCGCCAAGGTTGCCGATTGGCGTAGCAACGATATACAGGCCGGGTTCAACTGTGCTGGTCATGATGGTTATCGTCATGGACCATGGGGTGAGGGAGCGACAAGTGAAGACCGGGATTTGGCCGAAAAAAGTTCAGCTGGCGATCGCCGCGACATTGTTGCTGGTGCTGACAGGCTGCGAGTCGCTGATACCGAAAGGGGCCGATACATCGACCGGTCCTGCTCCCGAGGTCGAGGCCCCGGACACCGGCCCGGAAACGCCTATTGGCGATGTCGTCGCCGGCGATGAACAGCGCCACAAGGTCGCGCTGCTTCTGCCATTGTCGGGCAGCAACGCCCCGATTGGCCAATCCATAGCCAATGCCACGATGCAGGCATTGCTCGATACCGGTGCGGAAAATATCCGCATCACCCGCTATGATACAGCCAATGGCGCCGCAGCCGCAGCACGCCAGGCGATCAGCGATGGCAACCGGCTGATCCTTGGTCCCTTGCTCGGCAAGAATGTCGCCGCTGCTGCCGGTGTCGCGACCCCCGCCAATGTCCCGATTATCAGCTACTCCAACGATAGTAGCGTCGCCAATGACATGGTGTTTATCATGGGCTTCGTCCCCGACCAGTCAATCGACCGTGTGGTGCGCTATGCCCGTTCGCAGGGATTGAACCGCTTTGCCGGGCTGGTCCCCGGCGGTGTCTATGGCCAGCGAGCCTCGGCATCGATGCTGCGCGCGGTGCGCAATGCCGGCGGCAGCGTGGTCAGGCTGGAAACCTATAGCCGCAGCAGTGCCTCGCTCGAAAGCGCGGTCAACCGGCTCGCCGAAGTCGGCGACTATGACGCGCTGCTGGTCGCGGATAATGGCCAGACGGCTATCCGCGCCGTGCCCATGGTGCGCGAGAACGGTTCGGCAAATGCCCGTATTCTCGGTACCGAATTGTGGAACACCGACAATACGCTGAGCGGCGCACCCTCAATGCGCGGCGCCTGGTTCGCGAGTGTCAGCGATGAGCTTTACCGGCAATATGCCGGGAAATACCGCCAGCGCTTCGGCAATGATCCCTTCCGTCTCTCGAGCCTCGGTTATGACAGCGTGCTGCTGACTTTCCGCATCGCGCGTGAATGGCCTATAGGCAGCGCCTTCCCGGTCGATCGGCTGCGCAGTGAGGAGGGCTTTGTCGGCCTTGATGGTGCTTTCCGCTTCGATCGTTCCGGCATCGCCGAACGCGCGCTGGAAGTGCAGGAAATTCGCCAGAGCGGCAATGCGATTATTTCCTCGGCCCCGCGCTCCTTCGAGGATTGATGTTTCTGCTGATAGTGAAAACTTACAGAATCGACTGACCGGTCTTTTCCCAGTCGGCGAGGAAGCCGTCTATGCCCTTGTCGGTCAGCACATGCTTGAAAAGGCCGCGAATGACATTGGGTGGCATGGTCGCGACATCGGCACCGATTTTCGCTGATTCGAGAACATGGATCGGATTGCGGATAGAGGCGACGAGAATCTCGGTCTCAAAGGCGTAATTGTCATAGACCAGACGGATATCCTCGATTAGCTGCATGCCGTCGAGGCCATTATCGTCATGCCGCCCGACGAAAGGCGAGATAAAGGTCGCTCCGGCCTTGGCCGCAAGCAGTGCCTGATTGGCGGAGAAGCACAGGGTCACATTGACCATGCAGCCATCATCGGCGAGTTTCTTGCAGGTTTTCAGACCATCGATGGTCAGCGGTACCTTGATAGCAACATTGTCGGCAAGCTGGCGCAGCACATCGGCTTCGCGCATCATCGTCTCATGGTCGAGCGCCACGACTTCAGCCGAAACCGGGCCATCGACCAGGCCGCAGATCTCCTTCACCACCGGCAGAAAATCGCGCCCCGACTTGTGGATCAGCGACGGGTTGGTGGTGACGCCGTCAAGCAGGCCGGTTTCGGCCAGATCGGCGATTTCTGCAATTTCTGCGGTATCGACAAAGAATTTCATGGCGTCATCTTCTCCGTGGATTGAGCGGAATTGATTCGTGTCAGCGGTATAGCCCGGCCAGCCGCATGCGGCTATAGATGCAGCAATGGCATCCACCGCTCCTTCCAGCCGAAAAACGGGCGCAACAACCGCTTCGAAACAGCGTGTGCGCGTGGTTCTGCTGACCACGGTCATCGGCCCGCTCGATTACGCCATGCCACCGGGCATGGAACTGACACCGGGCGATATCGTTACCGTGCCGCTAGGGCCACGCCAACTCACCGGCATTGTCTGGGAAGCAGACAAGACCCAAAATGATGATGTCTCCGAAAAGAAGCTGCGCCCGGTAATCGCAAAGGCCGATTTGCCGCCGCTTTCGCAACCCATGCGTCGGCTGGCCGAATGGGCCAGCGACTATTATCTCGCACCACTTGCGAGCGTATTGCGCATGGCGATACCGGGATCGGCGGCGTTGAAAGAAGCACGCGACATCACCGAATACAGCCTGAGCGACAAACGCCCCGACCGGATGACCGATGCGCGCAAACAGGCTTATGATCGGCTCGCAGCAAGGCAGGGCACGGTACGCGAACTGGCGGCCGCGGCCGAGGTATCGGAAGGTGTCATTCGCGGCCTGATCAATAGCGGTTTTGCCGAAACCCATCTGGTACCAACCGATGCCCCTTTCGATCCTCCCGATCCCGATGCAGGCCAGGTCGCCCTCTCCGAGTCGCAGCGTGATGTCGCAACGCAACTGGTCGAGGCAGTGCAGCAACGCCAATTCGCCCCGATATTGCTCGATGGCGTTACCGGTTCGGGCAAGACCGAAGTCTATTTCGAGGCAGTGGCCGAAGCGATCCGCCTCGGCAAACAATGCCTGGTGCTGCTGCCCGAAATTGCGCTCACCCAGCCCTTTCTTCAGCGCTTTGCGGAGCGCTTCGGCACCCGCCCCGTAGCCTGGCATTCGGGGCTGCGCCAGTCCGAACGCCGCCGTGCCTGGCAGGCCATAGCCCGTGGCGATGCGCATGTTATTGTTGGCGCGCGGTCTTCCCTGTTCCTGCCCTATGACAATCTCGGTCTGATTATCGTCGATGAGGCGCATGAGACCAGCTTCAAGCAGGAAGACGGGGTGCGCTACAATGCCCGCGATGTCGCGGTGATGCGCGCGCATATGGAGAGCTTTGCGGTGATCCTTGCCAGCGCCACACCAGCGATAGAGAGCCATCATATGGCCGAGATCGGGCAATATCAGCGGCTGTCGCTGCCCTCGCGTTTTGGCGGTGCGACCATGCCCGACATAGTGCCGGTGGACCTGACCGAAACCTCGCCCGAGCGCGGCCATTGGCTCGCACCGCCACTGGTACAGGCACTGGAGGAAACGCTGGAACGCGGCGAACAGTCGCTGCTGTTTCTCAACCGACGTGGTTATGCGCCGCTGACATTGTGTCGCAATTGCGGGCATCGCATCGAATGTCCCAATTGCAGCGCATGGATGGTCGAGCACAGGCTCACCCATCGCCTTGCCTGTCATCATTGCGGTCATGTCATGCCGATGCTTGATAGCTGCCCCGAATGCGGCGCAGAGGACAGCCTTGTCGCCTGTGGCCCGGGTGTCGAGCGTATTGCCGATGAGGTGAAACTGCGACTACCCGAAGCGCGCAGCATCGTGGTGACATCGGATACCATCTGGTCTCCTGCCAAGGCCGAGGCATTTGTCCAGCAGGTCGCCAATAATGCAGTAGACATCATCATCGGCACACAATTGGTGACCAAGGGCTATCACTTCCCCAATCTGACGCTGGTGGGTGTGGTCGATGCCGATATCGGGCTCGAGGGCGGTGATCTGCGCGCCGCCGAACGCAGCTTCCAGCAGATATCACAGGTAGCAGGCCGTGCCGGGCGGGCTGAAAAGCCGGGCCGGGTGCTGGTGCAGACACGCAACCCCGAAGCGCCGGTGATCGCGGCGCTGATCGCCGGCGACCGCGATGCCTTTTATGCTGCCGAACTGGCAGCGCGCGAAGCGGCGATGATGCCGCCCTTTGGTCGTCTGGGAGCGCTGATTATTTCCTCCGAGGATCAGTCCGAAGCCAATGAGGCGGCGCGGATGATCGGTCACGCCGCACCTGATTTTAATGGTTTTACTGTCTATGGCCCCGCCCCCGCTCCGCTGTCGATGCTGCGCGGGCGCTATCGCTTTCGGCTGTTGGTACATGCCCGCCGCACCGTGCCTATGCAGCAGGCAATACGCGACTGGCTGGCCCCGATCACCTTGCCACGCGGGGTACGGGTGGCACTCGATGTCGATCCCTATAGCTTTGTTTGAGCTTCCCAGAAGTCGTGAGGCTGGTATAGCGCGTTTATGAACAGCATCAGACGATTTGCCGCGCTTTGTGCCGTGCTGCTCCTCACCATGCTGCCGGTGCAGATGGCGCATGCCGATCCGGAGGATATCCAGGCCAGCGCCCGCTCGGTAGTGCGCGTGGCACTGATCGCCATGCAGGGCGAAGAAGTATTCTTCCTCGGCCATGGCAGCGGTTTTGCGGTGACACCAGACACGATCATTACCAATGCCCATGTTGTGCAGCCCAGTACCAATGATCGTTCGATCATTGTCGGTGTAGTGCCATCAGAAGGCAGCGAGATTTATCGCAGCCGGATTGTTGCCTATTCCCCGCAACAGGATCTGGCACTGATCCGTATCGAGCAGGGCAGCCTCGAACCGATATCGATTTTCGGACAGCAGGTCGGCGATGGCAGCGATATTGTCGCCATAGGCTATCCCGGCGCGGTCGATCGTGCGCTCGGCCTGACCGATGGCGACAAGGTGGAACCGGGGACACCGATCAAGACCACTGGTACCATTTCAGGCGGTCGTTCGAACCGTGAATTTGCAACTTTCACCCACACTGCAGCAGTCGCCCGCGGCAATAGTGGTGGCCCGATCGTTGATGAATGCGGCCGTGTTGTTGGGGTAAACAGCTTCATCTCGGTCTCCGATGGCAGCGATGCTGAATTCGGCTTCGCCATTTCCAACCAGGAGTTGCTAAGCTTTCTTCGAAATTCGGGCATTAGCCCACGCATCGCGACAACACCCTGCCGCTCTTCGGCACAGATCAGCCAGGCCGAAACCCGTCGTGCCCTGGCGGAGATTGCACAGCAGGGTGACGAAGCCATGGCGCGCGCGCGCGAGGAACAGCGCCGTCAGGCCGCGCTTGAGCGCAGCGTCGATCAGGAAATTCGCAGCGAGCGCGAAAACTATATGGCGGCGGCACTGCTGCTGGTGGTGCTGGCCGGATTTTCCGGCACTGCGGCACTGACATTTGCTGGCCGGCCCGATGCCGGAAAAACGCGCATAGCCGGTGGTGTCGCGGCGATAATGGGTGTTGGGGCTGTTGCCCTGTTCCTGCTGCGCCCCTCCTATGACGAATTCACCGACAGACTGGCGATAGCCATAGAGCAGAGAACACAGCCAGAAGATGACCAGCCACAGCAGATCATGGCGCAAAGCTATGTCGGTGACAATATCTGTACCATCCAGAGCGAACGCAGCCGCATCACCATCAGTCAGGCGAACGATATCGGCTTTTCCTGGTCGGATAGCGGCTGCGTCAACGGCCGTACACAATATGGCCGGGACGGCGATGAATGGGTGCGCATATTGGTGCCAAATGAAGAACAGACCGTCTCTGTCTATCGCTTCAACCCGGATAGCGGCGAACTGGCGCTGTCACGCTATCTGCTGGGCCTCGAAGCAATGCAGCAGGCGCGCAACATAAGATCGCGCTTTGGCGGCGAGCAGTGCAGCAATGACAAAGCAATGCGCGACGCGCTGGAAGGCATGCAGGACGCGCTACTGGCGATTATCCCGCAAAGGCCGAATGAGCGGCTGGTCTATCAATGCGCTTCCCGCGTCGGCAATCAGCCGGATCGCATCGAGGCTGTTGCAAATTAGCCGCCGGATTTCGCTTCAGCCTCGAGCAGCTTTTGCTTGATTTCCAGTCCATAGGCATAACCGCCTAGTGAACCATCACTGGCAATTACCCGGTGGCACGGAATCAGCACCGCAACATTATTGGCGCCATTGGCAGAACCGGCGGCGCGATAGGCTTTGGGCTTGCCGACAGCTGCAGCGAGCTCGGCATAGCTGCGAGTTTCGCCTGGCGGAATACGCTGCAATTCGCGCCACACCGCTTCCTGAAAGGCGGTGCCCTGAACATCGAGCGGAATATTCTGGCGCTCCGCCGGACGTTCAACGGCCGCTACGACATTGCGCACCAGTGCCGCAAAATCCACGCCGCCACGATCAAGTTCGGCATTGGGGAAGCGTTGCCTCAATTCTTCCTCACCTTCATTGAACGACAGGCGGCATACACCCTTTTCGGTTGCCGCGACCAGCATCGGCCCCAGATAGCTGTCGACTATGGTCCAGTGGATAGTCACCCCGGCTCCGCCATTTTTCCATGCACTTGCGGTCATACCCAGCCTCTTGTCCTGTTCTGCATAAAATCGTGATGGTCCCGAATAGCCCGCATCATAAATGGCATCGCTGACCTTTGTTGCATCGCCCAGAGCCTCTTGTGCGCGCTCGGCGCGCAACGCCCGGGCATAGCCTGCCGGCGACAGGCCAGTCTCGCGCTTGAACAGCTTTTGCAGATGCGTCGGGGAATAGCCGGTCATCACAGATAATGCCTTCAGCGTCGGCACCGACTCGCTTTGACGGATAGCGTCGATAACCGTTTTCACCGCCGCTTCGTCGCGCGAGACATCATTGGGACGGCAGCGTTTACAGGCACGCAGTCCGGCTGCCTCCGCCTCTTCCCCCGTAGCAAAGAAGCGTACATTCTCACGCAATGGGTGACGCGCGGCACAGGATGGGCGGCAATATATCCCGGTGCTCAATACACCGGTAACGAAGCGCCCGTCATAAGCTCTGTCACGCCGCAGCACCGCAGCCCATGCGTCATTATCGGATATGGTTTTGTCGGATGGCGCATATGTCATGCCCTATATCTACCCCCCGGCGCTGCAGGACGCATCCCGTTTCTTGCGTTCAAAGCAAATCGGGCAATCGCCGCTATGATTATGCCGGGACTACAGCGCTTGCAGCTGTTGGGTAAGCGCCGCCATCTGCTCGCGCAGACCAGCCGATTGGACCGCCAGCGCGTCGGAGGTCCTGGCCAGCAATTCTGCATTTGCAAAGCTCTGGTCCGAACCCGATTTCAGTGCCTCCATATTGGTCACAACCTGGCGTGAGCTGACCAGCACGTCGTTGACGGCATGAAATATGTCATTTGATGCCTCCGCCTGTTCAGCCACCGAATACTCGATATTTTTCGCATTGGACTGGACTGTTTCTATCTGTGCATCAACCCCGGAGACCATGGCGCTCAGCCTGGCTGCAAGCTGATCGATATCGGATAGCTGGCCTTCGACTGAAGCCGCAGACTGTTGAGTCTGTGTCGCCAGCGACTTCACTTCCTGCGCCACCACCGCAAAGCCGCGCCCGGCTTCTCCGGCGCGTGCCGCTTCTATGGTGGCATTGAGCGCCAGCAAGTTGGTCTTTTTGGCAATATCGCCAATCAGTGCCAGGATCTGTGATATCTCCTTCGCCGCTTCGGAAAGCTCCTGCGAGAATATCATGCACTCGCGGCTTTCTTTGCGCACGGTCTCAATAGTGCGATAGCTGTTTTCTGCATTGGACCGGACAACTGACATGCCAGACTGCAAGGTCATGCCGCGCTGGTCGATGCGCTGGATAGATTCGCTGGTCTGCACCGCATGACTGGCGACAAAGGCGCATTCATCCCGCACCGTTTCAGCCGAGCCAGTCATGTCTGTGACAACAGCGCGCATGGTATTGGCAGTTGCCGCCATTTTCTCGGTCATCTCCACCAGCTCAACCTCATAGGCGGCCATGATGGCGTGCATTCTCTCCGCCCTTTGCGCGCGCTCGACCTGACGTTCCTGCTGCTCCTCGACCAGCTTGCGGTCCAGGCGGTTGCGTTCCTTTTCCGCCTGCAAGGCCTTGCGAGCCTGCCGGTGTGACTTCAGGATGGAACGCGAGATGGTGCCGATCTCGTCCTTTCTGCGCAGCCCCAGCATGGAAACACCATCCACCCCGGCTTCTTCGGAAAGCGCAAATTTGGCCATTTGCTGCAATGGCAGGGTCAGATGATGTTTGCTGACCCAGATGCACCACCAGGCAAATGCGATGGCAGCGACGATGACGATACCGGTCAGGCTGTAAATGAAGATATAGGCAAATGACAAAATCCGCATGTCAGCAGCAGTCGCCTGCCGCATCGCAGCATTGAACCGGTTCACCGCAGACCAGAGAGGTTCAAAATCCTGGTGCAATCCACTGGTCTTGAGAAACTCTATGCTTTCGACATCGTTTTGCTGCAGCGTGGCGCGCAGCTTGTTGCGCAGCGCATCTGCCTTGATGCGCGCAGTCTGCAACTCGTTGTAATGGCGCCCGGCCGAGTATGGCACCTCTATCTGTTCCAGCAGAGCCCAGTGATTATCGGCGCGCCGCTGCAACATGTTCAGTGCGCTGACACCGCTGGATGGTGGCATCACATTGCTCTCCACCTTGCTTTCTACCGTCAGGATTTCACGATAGTCCTCGACAAGATCCTGCATCACATGGGCAAGAACCAGTCGTTCAGCAGCCAGTATCTGGTTATAATATTGCGATATCGCGACCGTCATCGCGGCCAAGAATGCCAACAGCCCAATCAAGCCGATCATCACCGACAGGCCAAATTGCACCTTGGTTCTGATTGGCGACTGGGCAAGCCGTTCCGCCAGATCGAAAACGCGTTTCTTGAGCACCGCAAAACAGCCTTTGGACAGAGCGAACGGAACTATCCCCTTCGCTTGGTTGTGGCTAAATCAGGATCGCAAAAATATGGTTAATACATATTAGAAAAGCTGCAAAAACAGTCATCGACGAATATGGATCATTGGGCGGAAAAGAGCAGAATCGCCAACATGCCGGTCACCTGTCTTGCAAAGGGCAAAGAGGGATGCTAGCAGCCGCGCCAGATCACGCAGATGCGGCGCTTTTGCGAAAGTGCGCAGCATGTATTTACGGTCGTTATCGGCCAGTTTTCAGGGAAAGCAACACCGTGGAGCATTCCAGCGGCATTCAGGCCAGTCTTTCAGGACGCTATGCAAGCGCGCTGTTCGCGCTGGCACACGAGGAAAAAAAGATTCCGGTGGTCGAGAAAGACCTCTCAGCACTTGCCAGTCTCGTCTCAGAAAATTCTGATAATTATAGTGAAACGCTGGACAGTCTGCTGACCTCACAGGTGATTGGCCGCAGCGCCGCCAAGGCGGCGATGGCCGGACTTGCCGAATCGATGAAACTCAATGCCCTGACCGCCAATTTCCTCGGCGTTCTTGCTGAAAATGGCAGGTTGGCCGAACTGTCAGCAATGATTCGCGCTTTTCACGGCCTCGCCGCAGATCATCGCGGTGAAGTCACGGCCGAAGTTACCAGCGCCTATCCGCTGACCCAGACGCAGCGCGATGCGATTGCCAAAAATCTCAAAAGCCGCGCTGGCCGAGAAGTCATTATTTCCGAACATGTCGATCCCGATATCCTCGGCGGACTGATTGTCCGTATGGGAAGCCAGATGATCGACGGTAGCATCAAAACGCGTCTCAATACGCTGTCCCAGGCGATGAAAGGCTAATACCCCATGGACATTCGTGCCGCAGAAATCTCAAAAGTCATCAAGGACCAGATCGCCAATTTCGGCACCGAAGCAACGGTCTCCGAGGTCGGTACCGTGCTCTCGGTGGGTGACGGTATTGCCCGTGCCCATGGCCTCGCCAATGTCCAGGCCGGTGAAATGGTCGAGTTCGAAAATGGCGTGAAGGGCATGGCGCTGAACCTCGAAGCCGATAATGTCGGCATCGTGATCTTCGGTTCCGACGCCGACATCGCCGAGGGCGACACGGTGAAACGGACCGGCACCATTGTGGACGTTCCGGTCGGCAAAGGTCTGTTGGGCCGCGTTGTCGATGGTCTGGGTAACCCGATCGATGGCAAGGGCCCGATTGAAGCCACCGAGCGCAAGCGCGTTGAGGTAAAAGCGCCGGGCATTATCCCGCGTAAATCGGTGCATGAACCGGTTCAGACCGGGCTTAAAGCGATTGATGCACTGGTTCCGGTTGGCCGTGGCCAGCGTGAGCTGATCATTGGTGACCGTCAAACTGGCAAGACCGCTGTCGCTATCGACACCTTCATCAACCAGAAGAATGTCAACAGCAGCGATGATGAGAGCAAGAAGCTCTACTGCATCTATGTCGCCGTCGGCCAGAAGCGCTCGACCGTAGCGCAGATCGTCAAACAGCTCGAAGAAAATGGCGCGATGGAATATTCCATCGTCATCGCCGCAACCGCTTCCGAGCCTGCTCCGCTGCAGTTCCTTGCGCCGTATACCGGCTGCACCATGGGCGAATATTTCCGCGACAACGGCATGCATTCGCTGATCGTGTATGACGATCTGTCGAAACAGGCGGTGTCCTATCGTCAGATGTCGCTGCTGCTGCGCCGTCCTCCGGGCCGCGAAGCCTATCCGGGTGATGTTTTCTTCCTGCACTCTCGCCTGCTCGAGCGTGCGGCGAAGATGAACGAAGATAATGGCGCCGGTTCGATGACCGCACTGCCGATCATCGAAACCCAAGCGGGTGACGTGTCGGCTTATATCCCGACCAATGTGATCTCGATCACCGACGGTCAGATCTTCCTCGAAACCGACCTGTTCTATCAGGGTATCCGCCCGGCGATTAACGTCGGCCTTTCGGTCAGCCGTGTGGGTTCTGCCGCACAGACCAAAGCGATGAAAAAGGTCTCCGGCTCAATCAAGCTCGAGCTGGCGCAATATCGCGAAATGGCGGCCTTTGCGCAATTCGGTTCTGATCTGGACGCGTCGACCCAGAAGCTACTCAACCGTGGTGCACGCCTCACCGAGCTGCTCAAACAGCCGCAATTCAGCCCGCTTCCATTTGAAGAGCAGACCGTGTCCATCTTCGCCGGCACCAATGGCTATCTCGATGATGTCGAGACCGATCGGGTTACCGAATATGAGACCGAGATGCTGCACTTCATCCGCTCCGAGCATGAGGATATTCTCGATGCCATCCGTTCGACTCAGAAGTTCGAGGATGACGTCAAGGAGAAGCTGGTGGCTGCACTCGACAAGTTCGGCAAACAGTTTGCATAGGACTATTTATTCCCCGTTCGCCCTGAGCTTGTCGAAGGGCCGCACTTCTTCTGCAGAAGTAAAGAACGGGGCTTCGACAGGCTCAGCCCGAACGGAAATTTGAGAGAATAATGGCCAGTCTTAAAGAACTGAAAAACCGGATCGGGTCAGTTAAATCGACCCAGAAGATCACCAAGGCCAAGCAGATGGTCGCCGCAGCCAAGCTGCGCCGTGCCCAGGCGGCAGCCGAGGCTGCACGCCCCTATTCCGAGCGTCTGGCTGACGTCATGGCGTCGCTCGCCGGCAAAGTTTCGGGCGACAGCGCACCGAAGCTGCTTGCCGGCACTGGCGCCGACCAGCGTCACCTGCTGGTGGTGGTCAACACCGATAAGGGTCTGTGCGGTGGCCTTAATTCCAATATTGTCCGCGCCGCCATCGCCAAGGCCCGCGAGCTTGAGCAAGACGGTAAAGACGTCAGCTTCTACCTCGTCGGCAAAAAGGGCCGCGCACCGATCAAGCGCGTCTATGACAGCAAGATCAGCACCCATTATGATACGTCCAAAGTCCGCAACCCGGGCTTTGACGAGGCGACCGAGATTGCCGACGAGCTGGTCACGATGTTTGGCGAAGGCAAATATGACATTGCCCATCTGATCTATCCGGTGTTCAAATCGGCGCTGGTGCAGGACCCGACGGCACAGCAGCTTATTCCCGTCCCTGCCCCCGATAACGACGAGCAGAGCGGCGCCGTGGTCGAATATGAGCCGGGTGAAGAGGAAATTCTCGAGGAATTGCTGCCGCGCTATGTCAAGACCCAGCTGTTCGGCGCGCTGCTCGAGCGCGAAGCCTCGGAACAGGGGGCGTCGATGACCGCGATGGACAATGCGACACGCAATGCCGGCGACCTGATCAACCGCCTCACCATCGAATATAACCGCAGCCGCCAGGCCGCGATTACCACTGAACTTGTCGAAATCATTTCGGGCGCGGAAGCGCTTTAAATAACCACTAAGGACCAACACCATGGCAAACACCAACACAGTAGGCCGCATCAGCCAGGTTATCGGCGCCGTTGTCGACGTGACCTTTGACGGCGAGCTGCCGGCAATTCTCAACGCGCTGGAAACCGACAATAACGGTAAGCGCCTGGTGCTCGAAGTGGCGCAGCATCTGGGCGAGAACACCGTGCGCACCATCGCCATGGACGGCACAGATGGTCTGGTTCGCGGCCAGGAAGTCAAGGACACCGGCAGCCAGATTGCTATGCCGGTCGGTCCCAAGACGCTGGGCCGCATCATGAATGTTGTCGGCGAACCGATCGACGAACGCGGCGATATCGGCGCCAGCGAAACCGCACCGATCCATGCCGATGCACCCGAATTTGTCGACCAGTCGACCGATGCCGAAATTCTTGTCACCGGCATCAAGGTCATCGACCTGCTGGCACCCTATGCCAAGGGCGGCAAGATCGGCCTGTTCGGCGGTGCCGGTGTGGGCAAGACCGTTCTGATTCAGGAACTGATCAACAACATCGCCAAGGGTCATGGCGGCACCTCGGTCTTCGCCGGTGTGGGTGAGCGTACCCGTGAGGGCAACGACCTCTATCACGAATTCCTCGATGCCGGCGTTATCGCCAAGGATGAGGATGGCAACGCCATCTCCGAAGGATCCAAGGTGGCGCTGGTTTACGGCCAGATGAACGAGCCTCCGGGCGCACGTGCGCGTGTGGCCCTGTCGGGTCTGACCATCGCCGAATATTTCCGCGACCAGGAAGGCCAGGACGTGCTGTTCTTCGTCGACAATATCTTCCGCTTCACCCAGGCGGGTTCGGAAGTGTCGGCGCTGCTCGGCCGTATTCCTTCGGCTGTGGGTTATCAGCCGACCCTGTCGACCGATATGGGCGCGCTGCAGGAGCGGATTACCTCGACCAACAAGGGCTCGATCACCTCGGTACAGGCGATTTACGTCCCTGCCGATGACTTGACCGACCCTGCACCCGCCACCTCCTTTGCTCACCTCGATGCGACCACCGTGCTTAACCGTGCGATCTCCGAGCTCGGTATCTACCCGGCGGTTGACCCGCTCGACTCGACCTCGCGAGTTCTCGAACCGCGTGTTGTCGGCGAAGAGCATTATGAAACCGCGCGCGCGGTGCAGTCGACGCTGCAAAAGTACAAGTCGCTGCAGGACATTATCGCCATTCTTGGCATGGATGAGCTTTCCGAAGAGGACAAGCTCACCGTCGCCCGCGCCCGCAAGATCCAGCGCTTCCTGTCACAGCCTTTCCATGTCGCCGAAGTCTTTACCGGCCTGCCGGGCAAGTTTGTCGATCTGGAAGACACGATCAAGTCGTTCAAAGCGGTGGTCGAAGGCGAATATGACCATCTGCCCGAAGCCGCTTTCTACATGGTCGGCGGCATTGACGAGGCGGTCGAGAAAGGCAAGCAGCTCGCTGCCGAAGCTGCCTGATCGCCGCGCATTTCATGAACGCAAAGGCGCTGCAACAGGGACGTATCGACACCCTGTTGCGGCGCCTTTTGCAATGCGGCATTGTGGTTTTTCTGGTGATCTCAGCCTTTGATATTCACCATTATCGTGTCGAGCATTGGCAGAATTTCCGCGCTGATTTCGAGACACTCGCCGCCAGCCAGTTCGGACAGAGTTTTGACGGCTGGTGGCTCTATGCAGTGGCGTTTCCCTTTGTTGCGACCAATTTCGCCTGCATGGTGCTGATGCTCATGGGACGGCGCAATCTGCACTGGCCGTATGCTATTTCGGCGATTGTGATGGCGGTAATGCCCTTTGTCGGATGGCAGACCGCTATCTACCGCAGCGTCTGGCCAGATACCCTTACTCTGCTGGGCTATGGCATTGGCGGCATGATTTTCGCAATCGTATTTTTTCGCTTGGATAGCGCTTCGCAAGCGCTTATGGCTCCGGCCAACAGAGAGACACAGGAATAAGTCATGGCACTGCATTTTGAACTCGTAACCCCGGAAAAGCTGATCCGCTCTGAAGATGTGCACATGGTGCAGGTGCCGGGCAGTGAAGGCGATTTCGGTGTCCTCGAAGGCCATGCCCCGTTCATGTCGACAATCCGCAATGGCGAAGTCGCCATCTTCCGCAGCGAGAATGGCGAGCCGGAAATGATTGCCATTGAAGGCGGCTTTGCCGAGGTCAATGACAAGGGCCTGACCATCTTGGCCGAGCGCGTTACTGCCTGAGCGACACCGTACAGCTCAGCGCATCTGCACGGGCGATAAGCGGCGCCATATAGCTGCTCGCTTCCCGGTTGCCCCAGTTGAATTTGCGCATCAGTGCGCCATATTCGGCCACCGTCATGAAGCTGACGGTATAGCGCTGACAAAGCCGGTCAATATCGTCAGGCTCCAGCGTTGAACCACGCAGCCGCAGCGGACGGTTTGCCAGATATGGGTCGTTGGTGACCAGATCCACGGCGAATGGACCGGCATCATCATCGATAATCAACAGATCGACATTCTGACGATCGAGCCGTTCACTGAGATCGGCAAACACACCGGATAGCGAAGAGGCCTGCCAGAGATACCAGGGGATAATGGCCAGCGCAGTAAAGGCCGTAGCGATACGCCACTGGGTCTGTGACAACAGGTTGCGCGCGCGCAACTCAACCCAGCCCAGTGTCGCGAGCAGAACCGCTACGCCCATGAGCCCATGCATATAGCGATAGCCCCAGCCATGCCCCTGATAGGGTCGCAGCAGCAATTTCACCATGATGGTGGTGATCAGGACGCCGATAAAGGCCCAATATAACGGTTTGCGTGAGGTCAGCGCTGCCCTTACCCCGACCAGCAGCAATGGTAGCATGAGAGCATGTTGCCATGTGAAGAACCGTACCATGTTGGCGCTCTGAACCGCGATATTCTCCCAACTCAGCTCTTCCAGCGCCCAGCTTAAGCGGGTCAGGAAGAAACTGTCCGTATCACGCGTCACAATGGCCAGTGGTTCGTCGACCATGGCCAGCGGCAATTTCAGCCAGAGCGCCCAGAGCATGATGATCAGCGCATAGGCACCGGCATAGAAGGCCGCGAGCCACCAGCGGCGTTGCCACAGGATCAGTGCCAGTATCGGACCGGCGAATAGCGGATGATAGACCAGTTGATGCAGACCGGTAGCGGCAAGGCCAACCGTGATCGCCGCGACATGGCTGTACCAGCGGTCATGCAGGAACAACCACAGCCAAAGCATGTTGAGCCCAAGATGCCCGGCCATGGCATAGCTGGTCATCGACAGCAAAAATATCTGCGCGCTCATCGCATAGAGAAGGACAGCAACCCAATGCGCCTCGCGATTTTCGGGCCATAGCCGGATAGCAATGCGCCATGTCGCCCACAGCCCGAGAGCGGAAAAGAACGGGCTGCTCCAACTCCCGAACAGCATCTGGAAGAGTGCATTGACCGGTCGGTAACTGGATAACCAGGCATAGCCGCGCAACGATTCCACGGTGAAGATGACATTCAGGCTGTCATGGGTTTCGCGCCAAAAATCAGGTAACCGCGCAATCAGGTCACCATTTGAAAAGATCCGTGCGTCCATCACCGCCATCTGTTCGTCGCGCGAGAAATGATAGCCATGCAGCACCAGCCAGTGCCCTACCCATCCCAACAGCAACAAGGCACTGCATGACAGCCAGAAACCGGTGTTGCTCAAGCGGAGGGAAGAAAAATCGACGCCAGTCGCCGGACGGCGGGCCATGGCAAACCATAGCAGGATCAGGGCGCAGGCAATGAACAGATCCTGTCCTTGCAGGAACTGGCGCACCATGATCTCGCTATAGGAAAATGAGCCGAGCAGCAGCAACGCAACCAGAATATAGGCACTGGTGATGAGCATCTGGCTCCACAGATCGGGCGTTGCGCGGGCAGATGTGTTTTCCGCAACACCGTCGCTACGCTGTCTTTTACCGATTTGTGCAGATGAAAAGCCTGGAAGCACGGTGCCACTGCTCTTGGTTACAGATCGCGCAGGTCTAGGCCATCATGGTTAATTTAGGGTATAGTCACCCCCTGCCCATGGTCTCGCCTGCTGCACCGGAAGCATCAATTTTTGCTGCGCCACCACAGATACAGTCCGCTAACAATGATCAGCGCTGCCCCGACCATCGCCTGGAGATCGGGATAATTGCCATAAACGCTGATGCCCAGGGCAAGCGCCACCAGCAGCTGGACATAGACCATCGGCGCCACGACAGCGGCGCTGGCACGCATGGTACCAAGATAGATCAGCATATGGCTGAACGAAGCGGTACAGGCGACAACCGTACAGACGATCAACACCCATGTCGGCGGTAATGACAGGGTAAAACCTTCTAGTTCGGCATAATGCGCAACCAGCGATGCCAATATCAGAAACGGTGCACAAAAGGCAGCCAGCAGGAATTGCATCAGCAGCACACTGCCGCTGCCCGCAACCTTGCGGTTGAGCATCATCACGCCGGACATGGCCAGCGCGGCCACAAGAGGCAGAGCCGCAGTCCAGCCAAGGCTGGCAACATTGGGGCGCAAAATCATGATGACGCCAGCAAAAGCGATGATGCTGGCCACCCAGATATAGGGTGCCACCCGCTCCTTGAGCAGCCATGCCGACAACAGTGCAGTCAGCGCCGGGTTAATGAATAATATGGCGGTGGCATCGGCTAACGGCATCAGGAAGATGCTGGTGAAAAAAGCCAGTGTCGCCAGAGACAGCATGAAGCCGCGCGCCAGCTGATAGCCGGCCATCGGCACGGCAAAGCCGGAGATTCCCGACCGTGCAAGCAGCAGACCACCGAGCAACAGCGCGCCCAGGGTGAAACGCAGCGCCGCCACTGCCGTGCTCGGCCACATGCCGGCGGCAGACTTGATGATCGCATCCCCGAGCGAAAGGCTGGCAAAGCCGGCCAGGGTGAGCAGCATTGCCGCACCGACACTGTCATGGCCATGGGCATTGCTGGTACCAGAATGCGCCGCCTGGGCCGCACCCGGACGGCTCTCGGTCATTGGTGGCAAGTTGGAAGAAGGCCGGTTCATGTCGCTGCCCATGACAGAAAAAACCGATAGCGCCAACCCGTTGTGAACGGTCATCCAAACCAGAGCAATGGCCAGTTCGGAATCACCGCACCTGCGTTAGGAAAATGTAAAAGTTTCCGGCCTATTTACCTTATCCAACCACCAATAATTGGGCCTGATCAGTCCATCAGAAACATCATGGGACGTCGAATATGAGTGCATTTGGACGGAAAAACGGCATGGGCAATCGCCCACAATTTGGCGTTGCCCGTCCGATGAAGGGTGGCGGACCTGCTGAACCGGCAGCGGATGACAAGTCTGAACAGTTCCCGCCTATTGATGAAGCCAAGCTTCCCGGAGCATCGTCAGCGGAATCTCCGGAAGAAAATGATGCCATGTCGCGGCTCACCGACCGCGCCAACGCGCTCGCCGAGGAAGCGCCGAAACCTGAAGGTTTCGAAGCCTCGGTACACAAGATCAAGGAACAGGTGCTGCCGCGTCTGCTTGAGCGCGTCGACCCCGAGGCGGCGGCGACGCTGACCAAGGAAGAGCTGTCCGAGGAATTCCGCCCGATCATTCTCGAAGTGCTGGCCGAACTCAAGCTGACGCTCAACCGGCGCGAACAGTTTGCGCTTGAGAAGGTGTTGATCGACGAGTTGCTCGGCTTCGGTCCGTTGGAAGAGCTGCTCTCTGACCCGGATGTATCAGACATCATGGTCAATGGTCCCGAACAGACCTATATCGAAAAAAAGGGCAAGCTGGCCATCGCGCCGATCCAGTTCCGCGATGAGGAGCATCTGCTGCAGATCGCCCAGCGTATCGTCAACCAGGTCGGCCGCCGTGTCGACCAGACCACACCGCTTGCCGATGCCCGTCTCAAGGATGGCAGCCGTGTCAACGTCATCATCCCGCCGCTCTCGCTGCGCGGTACCGCCATCTCGATTCGTAAATTCTCCGACAAGCCGATTACCCTCGACATGATGAAGGAATTCGGTTCGATGTCGGACAAGATGTGCACCGCGCTGAAGATTGCCGGGGCATGTCGGATGAATGTGGTAATCTCGGGCGGTACGGGTTCGGGTAAAACCACCATGCTCAACGCGCTGTCGAAAATGATCGATCCGGGTGAGCGTGTCCTGACCATCGAGGATGCTGCCGAGCTTCGTCTGCAGCAACCGCACTGGCTGCCTCTGGAAACGCGTCCGCCCAACCTTGAAGGCAAAGGCGCGATTACCATCGGAGACCTTGTGAAAAACGCCCTGCGTATGCGCCCCGACCGCATCATCCTGGGTGAGATTCGTGGTGCCGAGTGTTTCGACCTGCTGGCCGCGATGAACACCGGCCATGACGGCTCCATGTGTACACTCCACGCCAACAACCCGCGAGAGTGTCTGGGCCGTATGGAGAATATGATCATGATGGGCGACATCAAGATCCCGAAAGAGGCCATCAGCCGCCAGATTGCCGAATCGGTGGACCTGATTGTTCAGGTCAAGCGACTGCGCGACGGTTCGCGTCGCACCACCAACATTACCGAAGTGATCGGCATGGAAGGCGATGTCATCGTCACTCAGGAGTTGTTCAAATTCGAATATCTCGACGAAAGCGCCGACGGCAAGATCATGGGCGAATATCGCTCGACGGGCCTGCGCCCCTATACGCTGGAAAAAGCGCGCCAGTTCGGCTTCGATCAGCCGTTCCTCGAAGCCTGTCTCTGATTGCAGATCAGTTCAGCCCCTGACCAGCCCCGGATAGACTGGCTGGCCACGCATATGGGTAAAGAGCATCTGCTGTACCCTTGCAGGATCAAGAGCAAAATGCGCTGCCACCGCGCCGCTGATCGCGCTTTCCTGTGAAATGGTCGGGCGCAGGTCACGGCCATCAAGCAGTTGCGATTTACCGAGCCCCGGCCAGTCGGCATGCACTTTGCCACCATTGACCGTGCCGCCGAGCAACATCATTACCCCGCCTGTCCCGTGATCGGTGCCATTGGTTCCGTTGATAGCGGCAGAACGACCGAACTCCGTCGCAATGACCACCAGCGTGTTGTCCCATTCGCCGGCCATGCCCGATCGAAAGCCGTCGAGCATGTCATCAAGATATTTCAGGTTTACGCGCATGCGGAACTGGCCATTGGCGTGCAGGTCCCAGCCTTCGGTTTCCACCATCGCGACACTGGCACCGCTCCTGCCACCCATCAGCCGTGCCATCAATGCCCCGGCAGCGCGTCCATCACGTCGCCCCACAGGTCCTGAATTACCTGCCATGTCACGCGTCTCATTAGCGCTTTGCAGCGCGGCAGCAAGATCGGGGCTGTCACCATAAAGCCGATTGAGACGATCGAGGAAATCGCCATCCGGGCTGGGCAGCGAACTCGGCGTATAGCTGGACGCCCGGCCCGGGCCGCGCAGCGCCAGCGGAATGTCGCTCGAAAGGGCAATTGCCGATGGCGCCTTGTCAGCGCTGTCGGTTTCCAGCAATGTTATCAAACGGTTGAGCCAGCCTGTCTTGACCTTGTAAGGGGCATCGCCGCCCGATTCCAAAACATTTTGCCCGTCAAAATGCGACCGATCACGATAGACCGAGGCGGTGGCATGAACGAATGCGGCCTGTCCGCCATCATAGAGTTTCGCCATATTTGGCAGCGAAGGGTGCAACCGGAACAGGTCATCGAGCGCGTGGCCGCTTTCGGCTTCCTTTACATAAGCACGGCGCAAATCGGCAAAGTGACGGTCGCCCACCGGCGCCAGTTCGGCAAGGCCATCCGCGGCACCACGCTGGATGACGAAAAGCAATTTGCGTCCCCTAACCTGCTGCGCCAGCGCCGGAGCAATGGTCCGGCTGCCGGCCAACGCGGTAAAGGCGATGCCTGCGGCCAATATTGTCCGGCGGTGCAACATGCTCATCTCCTCAGAAACTCCGGACTCATCAGCAGCATCGCGTAGGCCTGTCTGGAACTTTCTGCACGACTAAGCTCAAGCGCGGTGGAAGCACTGAGACTTTGCGGGAAAATCTGACGCGCCAATGTCGGGACATCGAGATCGGCGGGCGTGCGGCCCGCAATCAGACGACTGACTTCGACCCGCTTGAACAGCGTATCGGGGCCGAGCCAGTCACTCTGCTGGTCACCAAAGCCTGCAGGCGATCCGGGCCGCCAGGGTTGCTGCCCCATGCGCCGCATCATGTTGAGCAGATGCTTCGCCGGTAATGCAGTGCCACGATGAATCCGGCTGGCGGCAACCGCCCATTCCCAGGGCGTGGTGTATTTGCCTTTGGCCTGCCACACTTCGGGTGCATTCACCAGCCTACGGTAGAGGCTGGCAAGGTCGCCGCCGGTTTTCAGGAAGTCCTCTTCAAGCTGGTTCACCAGCGATGACGGCGGATCATCGGCGGCAAAATGCCGTGCCAGCTTGGTGGCAATATGCCGCGCCGTCGACGGATGCACTGCCAGATCGTCAAGGATGGCCAGCGACTGACCTGCGCCCGACTGGCTGTAACGCCGACCCATTACCTGCGCCGTACCCGGCTGGTGCAACGGTTCGGCGAACGCGGCCGCGCCGTAATTCCCGTCGAGATTGAGCCGCTGTGCCAATCGCCCGCGTGACAGGCCACTCACCGTCCATCCGGTCAGAGCATGTGCCAGCTGCACCACGTCATTTTGGTCATAACCACCACGCACACCAAGGCTGTGTAGCTCGAGGATCTCACGTGCCAGATTCTCGTTGAGTCCACGTTGCCGATTATTGCGCCGCCGGTTGACAAAGCGCGCCGCAACGCTGTCAGGGCCGATCGATTGTATCTGATCGAGATAGATCAGCATCGCCGGGTGCAGCGATGCCGCCTTCAGCAGATCGGCAAAACGGCCCATGATATTGGGGCGGATAGCCTCGAACTCATGTAGCCCGGCAAAGCCTAGCACCAACGGCTTTTCAACCGATACCGCAAAATGGTTGGCCCAGAAATGCACCAGTCTTTCGGCAAAACCGGTATCGCTCTGCGTTGCACTATCGATACGTGCGTTTACCGATCCAGCATAGAAATCGAGCGCGGAGCGACCGATAAACTTGCGGATCTCACGGTTTAGAGCAGCGCCATTCTGCTGACTCATGCTATTGGGACGGCTCACATTGCCGTCATTACCGATCACCCCATTGGCACGCAGCGTGTCGAGATAATCGGCAGTGGCCCTGGCAATGGTCTGGCGCGACGGCGCAGCGGCGATCATGGCCGGGCGCGGGTTGAACCGGTCGAGCTGGCGCAGCAGAGAGACGGCAGGATCATCGGCGGGAGCACCAGCAGGTGGCTGCCCGGCTCTGGGTCCAAGGCCAAAGCGACGTTCGGCATGTTCCGACATCAGCATGAGAAAACTCCTGCAGTCATGAGTGCATGCTATATTGCGGCAGATGAACTGCCAATGAGGCATTGTGTCGCAAATTGTCTCAGTCTGCCGCGCCTGTTAGAGGCCTCGCAGACCCAAACCGGCAGCGAAAGCGGCAAAGATCAGCGCCAGAACCATGATCAGGTTCCATGGCATGAAGCCGACACGATCAAGATCATCACGATCATTGCGCCGCTTTTCCATGATCGCGCAGATAATGGCGATAGACACGGCCGCAACAGCGGCAATGGCCCAGGGATGATTGGCCCATTCGTCCATTGCGTGTGGCTTATGCCTGGCTGATGCTGTCCAACGCGGTGATGATCCCGGAAAAGTCCAGGCCCTGGCTGTCTGCTTCGACAAAAGCAGCGTAAAGCGCCTCTGCACGCTCACCCATAGGAACTGACGCTTTTGCCGAGCGTGCCGCTTCCAGCGCCAGACGCATGTCCTTGAGCATCAGCGCCGCAGCAAAACCACCCTCATAGCCATTATCGGCCGGGCTTTGCGGACCGACGCCTGGCACCGGGCAATAGCTTGTCATCGACCAGCTCTGGCCCGATGCCTGGCTGGAAATATCATAGAAGGTTTGCAAATCGAGACCCAGATTTTCTGCCAGCTTGAAAGTCTCACAGGTCGCCGCCATGGTCGATCCGAGGAGCATATTATTGCAGATTTTGGCAGCCTGCCCGGCGCCATTGCTCCCGGCATGGATCACCGCCTTGCCCATATCGGCAAGAATCGGTTCCGCCTTGGCAAAGGCTTCCGCACTGCCGCCCACCATGAAGGTCAGCGTGCCGCCATTGGCTGCGGCAATACCGCCTGAGACCGGAGCATCGACAGGAAACATCTTCTTGGCATGCGCCATATCGGAGATATCTCGCGCGGTATCGACGTCGATGGTCGAGCAGTCGAGCACGATGGCTCCGGGCGATCCCGACATGATAACGGTGTTGGCATAAACGCTGCGCACATGTTTGCCCGCTGGCAGCATGGTGATCACCGCGTCCATGCCGAGCACCGCCTGGTCGGCTTCGGATACCGGCTCACATCCGGCGGCCCCTGCCTTGGCCAGTGCCTCGCCCGACAGATCGAAAGCTGTCACTTCATGCCCGGCCTTGACCAGATTGGCAGCCATGCCTCCGCCCATATTGCCGAGACCGATAAATCCGATTTTGCTCATTGTCATGCACTCCCGGTGGCGCTGTCCGCCTGCGGACGCGCATGTCATACTGTGATTGATGAAGGATTTAGACGATTGCCGTTCGCTGCTTCAATCGCCGATTTCAACTTATCGGCGATTGCCTGTCAGGCATCATCGATCGAACCGAAAGCCATTCTGCGAAAACCCGAGCGGTCAAATGGCTCCCAGGCGCTTTCAGCCTGTGCCAGCCTGTCGGCAATGACATACATCACCATCGGATTGACGCCGAGACCACAATGGCTGGCATGGACCACGACATTGTCGGTTTGCGGCGCCGGCTTTTGCACCGATCCACGCCAGCTTACAACGCCATCGGTCTTGGTGAGGATCGATGTTGTCGGCACCGGCGGCGCTTCATCGAGCTGGCGATAACGGCCTTCGCGCAACGGTTCCGGCTCCTCCCCGTTAAGCGCCTCGAACAGGTGGCGCGCATTGCTGTGCCCCCGATCATTGGAAATCGGACTGCCAAGGGTAATCACCTGACGCACTTTCTCCGGCGCCGCCTTGGCAATTTCGCGGGCGAAAACGCCACCCAGACTCCAGCCAATCAGCGACACCTTGCGGCCATCAAGCTGGTGCACCCTGTCAAGCAGGTCATTCATCTGGCGCTCGCGGATACTGTCGATACGGACATTGCGACCGAGATCCCACCCATGACTGTCATAGCCCAGTTCCTCGAGCAGGCCACGCATCGGCCGGGTCGAACGGTCACTCGCCATAAAGCCGGGAAACACGATAACCGAATGGCCATCACCACGCGGCAATTGGGTCATCGCCATGCGCAGCGCATAGAACCAGCCCAGTTCCACCACGGCCCGACCCTCGGCCAGTGTCCAGAACAGGCTTGGCGGCTTCGCACCAGGTTCGCTCATCAATGGTGATGTTGCCATATTATTCAGTCTTTCCGGTTGAGTGGCTCGGCAGAAACATCATGTCGATGCCGGTTTCTTGCGCTTTTTGCGTTGTCCTGCAGACTTTCGTGCAGGTGTATTTTTGGTTACAGGTTTTTTCGGCTTCGCCGCTTTGGTCAGCGCCGACTGCATTTCGTCAAAGGAATCCCGCAGGCATTGCGAATAGAATTCAGGATCGGGAACCACCTTGCGACAGGCGGTGAAGGCAATGGTCGCCTGATCGCAATAGCTTTGGACAACATGGCCTAGCGCCAGACCATCGGTCAGGCACAACAGGCCGTGCATACTCACCAGCTGAGCCCCTGCCGAATAAATCGGTACCGGCGGACCGGGAACATTGGTTACCACCGTGGTGTAGGGCGGCTTGACATAGTTTGCGAGGCCAAGTTGCGAATAGGCCTGTGCGCCGAGCGCCATGAACAGCGCTGGCGAAACCTTGCTCATCTCGGTCATCTGGCGGGCACCAATGGCGTCGGTCATCGCCTTGGAACGCTGGGTCTCGCCAAAGACATAGTCAATTCGCTCGGATGGATCGGCAATATGCGTGCCCAGCGGGACAATCATCGCCGAAACCTGATTGCCCATATCGCCTTTCTCATCGGCCGTGCGGACCGAAATCGGTGCCATAGCGGTCAGGCTCTTGTCGGCCAGATCACCTTTGGCTTCGAGATAGGCGCGCAGCGCGCCGCCGATAATTGCGAGAAACACATCGTTGATCTTGCAACCCGGCGCCAGATCGCGCAGCGCCTTTATCTCGGCAAGGCTGAAGCTTTGCCCCTCGACGACACGATGTGGTGACACCGGCACGTTGAAGCGGGTTCGCGGTGCGGACAATGCCGGTTCCAGCGCAAACTCATCCTTCACAAGGCCTTTGACTGCGCGATAAAGTCCCGGCGCGGCCTTGGCCAGCAGCCCGGTCTGCCGTAACGGATTGGTCCAGGCCCGAACATAGCCCTTGAGCATCAGGCCAAAAGGATCGGGTTGCCTGTCGGCTTTCCATTTATCGGGAACATCAGGCGGAGCGGTATCCGGCGTCAGCGTGTGCATCGCATCCATCAGGTCGATGCCCGACATCCCGTCAATGGCGCTGTGATGCACCTTGGTGATCATCGCATAGCTGCCCTTGGGTATGCCCTCGATATTATCGAGACCCTCAACCACGCAGAACTCCCATGGCGGTCGGGTGAGATCGAGCGGGCGAGCGAAAAAGCGTGATGCCTGGATGCACAATTGCCGCCAGTCGCCGGGTTTGGGCAGCGCGACATGCCGCACATGATACTCCAGATCGAAGTCCGGATCGTTCATCCAATAGGGATAATCGAAGTTGAGCGGGACCTTGACCAGACGCTGGCGCATGGTTTTGGACAGTGCCATGCGCGAGCGGAAAAACTCCAAAATGTCCTTGAAGCGGACAAAACCACCGGGGGCGGTGCCAGGATCATAGATAAGGATGGACCCGATATGCATCGGGGCATTTGGTTGCTCCAGCGCCACAAAAGACGCATCCATACCCTGTAATTGGCGCAAAACGGCCCTTTCCTGCTCTCCAGGCCCGATTATCTTCCGGGTCTCTTAAGCAGAGACTATCAGAATGGCGTGAATGCGCAAGATAAGGGCTATTACCGATCAGTCCGCGCAAGACCCTGGACTGTTATCGTCCCTTCCACTGGCCTTCACGCTTCTCGATAAACGCTGCCATGCCCTCGGCCTTGTCCTCACTGGCAGTCAGGATCTGAAACAGCCGACGTTCATGCAACAGACCCTGGTCGAGAGTCATCTCATAGGCCGCGTTGACCATTTCCTTGTTCACCTTGGCGGCCATGGGCGGCATGGCGGCGATCTGGCTGGCGGTCTTCAATGTTTCTGCCACCAGATCGTCATGCGCGACGATCCTCGCCACCAGTCCGGAACGCTCGGCTTCCTCAGCGTCCATCATCCGCCCGGTCAGGCACATTTCCATCGCCTTGGATTTACCGATGGCGCGAGTCAGGCGCTGCGAGCCACCCATGCCGGGAGCAACGCCCAATTTGATTTCAGGCTGGCCGAATTTGGCGTTATCCGATGCGATGATGAAATCAGCCATCATCGCCAGCTCACAGCCGCCACCCAAGGCAAAGCCGTTGACCGCGGCAATCCACGGCTTGCGTACGGCTTTTACCAGATGGCTGGTCCAGCGGGCGAAAAAGTCTTCGAGATAAAAGTCAGCAGCCGCTTTCTCATACATTTCCTTGATATCAGCGCCGGCGGCAAAGGCCTTGTCCCCTGCTCCCGTCAACACCGCGCAACGCTGGCTGTTGTCGGCTTCGAAGGCGGCAAAAGCGGCAATCAGCTCTTCGAGCACCACGCTGCTCAATGCATTTAACGCCTTGGGCCGGTTGAGCGTGATCAAAGTCACCGCATCGCGCTGTTCGGTCAGGATGGTTTCAAACTCAGGCATCATTCTTTTCCTAAATCTCGTCATGCTGAACTTGTTTCAGCATCTCTTTGTTTAACGCTCATCACCTCGCCTAAGGAGACCCTGAGACAAGTTCAGGGTGACGACCCTAAGAAACCAATGGCGTCCATTCCTCATTTTCCGGCAGCGGTGCGAAAATGCTGTCGAGCAATTCCTCTGTCACCCCTTCGGGCGTGGCCGGATCCCATTTCGGTCTATTGTCCTTGTCGATGATCAGCGCCCGCACACCCTCGATAAAGTCGTGCCGCTGCACAACCCGCGCGCCGATGGCATATTCCTGTTTCATCTCGGAGGCGAAATCGGGCATGGCAGCACCCTCTTTGAGCTGGCGCAGCGCCACCTTGCAGGTCTGGGGTGACTTGGTGCCCAGCGTATCGCGCTCTTTCATCGCCCAGAGATCGTCACTGGCATCGAGTGCGGCCAATATGTCTTCATAGATATCGGATGCAAAGAAGCGATTGATCTTGTCGATATTGCCCATGATGCGCGCTTCGGGTGCAGTGACGGAAAGATCACCCAAAATCCCGCTGATGCGATCCGGGTTCTCCGAGATGCGTGCCTTGGCCTCATCCAGCGCTTCGGACGGCAGATAATGTGTAGCCAACCCCATAGCGAGGCATTCCGCGCCATCGAGTCGTGCACCGGTCAGCGCCAGAAACTGCCCGACCCGGCCTTCGAGCCGCGGCAAATACCAGCCACCGCCGACATCGGGGAACAGGCCAATGCCAGTCTCGGGCATGGCAAAGCGGGTGTTCTCGGTCGCTATCCGGTATTTGGCTGGCTGCGATATGCCGACGCCACCGCCCATGGTGATACCATCCATGAAAGCGACCACCGGCTTGGCATAGGTGAACAACAGATGATTGAGGCGATATTCAGTGTGAAAAAACTGCCGTGCCTCAGCTCCGTCCCTGGCGCCACTCTCGGCGAGCATGCGGATATCGCCACCGGCGCAAAAGCCCCTGCCCTCGCTATGATCGATAATAACCGCCTCGATGGCATCGTCTCCGGCCCAGCCCTGCAGCGCCTCGATCATGCCCTCGCACATGGGAAGATTGAGCGCATGGATAGCCTTTGGACGATTGAGGCTGATGCGGCCGATACGGTTCTCGGTGGTGATAATCAGGTCTTGGGTCATGCTTTCGGCTCTATCAAATCCCAGCGATTTCCATAAAGATCAACAAATACGGCAACTTTTCCATAGGACTCTTGTCGGGCTTTCTCGCAGAAGACTACCCCGTTCCGGTGAAAACGCTCCGCGGTCACATCAAAGTCTTCGGTTGTCAGAAAGAAGCCGACACGGCCTCCGCACTGATTGCCGATTGTATCGGCTTCGGCATCATTTTTGGCCTTGGCCAGCAAAAGGCCGGCGCCGCCGTCCGGCGAAACCACCACCCAGCGCTTGCCATTGCCGAGATCATCGTCTTCGCGCAGCGAAAACCCCAGGCTGTCGACGTAGAAGCCGATCGCCTCATCATAATCCCGGACGACAAGCGTAACGAGGCCGAGCCGCATGACTATTGCCGCATCATTTCGCGCGAAATGATCATCCGCATCACCTGATTGGTGCCCTCAAGAATAGAATGCACCCTGAGATCGCGCCAGAAGCGTTCGATCGGATAATCCTGCAAATAGCCATAACCGCCAAAGAGTTGCAGCGCCTTGTCGACAATCTGCGAACCATTGTCGGTGGCAAGGCGCTTGGCCATGGCGGCGAATTTGGTCTTATCGGGCTCACCGTCGGTAACTTTAGCTGCAGCGAGATAGAGCAGCGCACGCGCCGCCTCGAGATCGGTGGCCATATCGGCCAAAGTGAACTGGGTGTTCTGAAAGTCGATGATCCGCTGGCCGAACTGCTCGCGGTCGCCGGTATAGGCCAGCGCCTCGTCGAGACAGCGCTGCGCGCCGCCGAGCGAACAGGCGCCGATATTGAGTCGGCCGCCATCGAGACCCATCATCGCAAAGCGAAAGCCATCGCCCTCGGCACCGACACGATTGGTTGCCGGCACCCGGACATCATCGAGGATCACTTGCCGCGTCGGCTGCGAATGCCAGCCCAGCTTCTTCTCATTGGCGCCAAAGTTCAGACCCTCCATGCCCTTCTCCAGCACGAAACAGCTAATGCCCTTCGGCCCGGCATCGCCGGTGCGCGCCATCAGGACATAGACCTCATTCTCACCGGCACCTGAAATAAACTGCTTGGCGCCGTTGAGAATATAATGATCGTCCTCAAGCCGCGCGGTAGTCTTCATCGCCGCCGCATCGGAACCGGAGCCCGGCTCTGTCAGGCAATAGCTGGCAATCTTGTCCATGCACACCAGGTCGGGGAGATAGCGGTCCTTGAGCTGCTGGTCGCCGAAACGGTCTATCATCCAGCTCGCCATATTGTGGATCGAGATAAACGCGCTGGTCGAGGGGCAGCCATAGGCCATGGCCTCCATGATGAGCGCCGCCTCGAGCCGCCCGAGACCAATACCGCCGCTTTCCTCAGAGACATAGATCGCGCCAAAGCCGAGATCGGCGGCTTTCTTGATGGTGTCACGCGGAAAGATATGGTCCTCATCCCATTTCGCGGCATGCGGCGTGATCTCGTCGGCAGTAAACTTCTGCGCCATATCCTGAATGGCGAGCTGGTCTTCGGTTAGGCAGAATTGTCCAGTCATGAATTACTTTCCATATTATTGGCCAAATCATTGGTCAAAATGGCTTCGGCCTCTACTTCGATGCGCCATTCGGGGCGGCACAGGCTGGCGACACCGACCATGGTTGCCACCGGTCGAATATCGCCGAAAAACTCGGCATGTACCGCGCCTGCAAGTTCCTGCTCTGATATGTCGGTCAGATACATACGGGTGCGCACAACATCCTTCAATCCACCACCGAGTTCGCCAAGAGAATGTTCAATCAGGGTAAAGCACCGACGCGCCTGCGCCGATATATCACCCTGTGTCGATTGGCCATCGTCTTCGATCGGCCCGGTGCCAGCAACATGAATATGCGGCCCGACCCTTATGGCGCGACAGAAGCCAAACTGGTCCTCAAAAGGTGACCCTGAGCTGATTCTCTGTGTTTCAATCATGAATCGCCAGCCTCAGCGCAGCGCCGGTAAGGGCCAGCTGTCTCTGCAGCATCTCCGCCCGCATCGAGCATGCCTGCTTTTATGTCATACAGATCGTCAGGGCCCAGAATCAGAGCTACAATATCTCCTGCGCCCTGTATCATCCCGCCATATTTGAAAAAGAGCTGTATCCTGTTTTCCGCATACATTTCGCCATAGTCCAGATCAGCAACCCAAACAGTATCCATCCAACTGGCGTCCTGCCGCAACTGCTTTGCCGTTATCGTGAGGCGCGAACGCGTATTCGCTTTTGTTGCGCCAGAGCGTTGTGCAAGCTCGTCATCGAAAAAACTGTCATCCAGTTCCCAGCAACCATGAAAGACTTCCGGTATCTTGGTTACGCGCGGATATGGTCTTTTCGTCTCTTCTTCAGCTTCGCTAGAGGCTTCTACTGCATTCGACCCTGCTGCACGACCACCGGAAGCGCTGCAAGCACCCACCGCGAATAACAGAGGCAACAGCCCGCAATATCCTGCCTTTATGACGAAAGGCATCAGCAATTACCCCATGGTTGGAATGACAAAGGCATTCTCATTGCTGCCATCGGCGGTGCCGTCGGGCCAGCGCTGGGTGACCGTCTTGATCTTGGTCCAGAATTTGACGCCTTCCATGCCGTGCTGGTTGGTGTCGCCAAAGGCGGAGCGCTTCCAGCCACCAAAGGTGTGATAGGCCACTGGCACGGGGATCGGCACATTGATGCCGACCATGCCGACATTGACCCGCGCGGCAAATTCGCGCGCGGCGTGGCCGTTGCGGGTGAAGATCGCGACGCCATTGCCATATTGGTGCTGGCTGGGCAGCGCGAGCGCTTCTTCGAAGTTCGCGGCGCGTACCATCTGCAAAACGGGGCCGAAAATCTCTTCCTTGTAGCTCTCCATATCGGGGGTAACATGGTCGAACAGGCTGGGTCCGATAAAGAAGCCCTTTTCATGCCCCTGCAGCGTGAAGCCACGGCCATCGACGACCAGTTCGGCACCTTCATCTACACCCTTCTGGATCCAGCCTTCCACCTTATCCTTGTGCGCCTGGGTGACGACGGGGCCATAATGCGCGTCAGGGTCGGTCGAGATGCCGATGCGTAGCGCATCGATCGCGGGTAACAGCTTCTCGCGCAGGCGGTCGGCAGTGTCCTCACCCACCGGCACTACCACCGGCAATGCCATGCAACGCTCGCCCGCCGAGCCGAAAGCGGCGCCCGACAGATCATTGACCACCTGGTCGAGATCGGCATCGGGCATAACAATGCCATGGTTCTTGGCACCGCCCATCGCCTGCACCCGCTTGTTATTCGCGGTGCCACGCGAATAGATATAATGCGCAACATCGGAAGAACCGACAAAGCTGATTCCGCCAATTGCCGGATGGTCGATGATCGCATCGACCATTTCCTTATCGCCATGGACACATTGGAGAATACCTTCGGGCGCGCCGGCTTCAATCATCAGCTCGGTCAAGCGCACCGGCACGCTGGGATCACGCTCGGAGGGTTTGAGAATGAACGCATTACCCGTCGCGATGGCGGGGCCGAACATCCACATCGGGATCATGGCAGGGAAATTGAACGGGGTTATCCCTGCGCCAATGCCCAGTGGCAGACGCATCGAATACACGTCAATGCCCGGCCCAGCGCCATGGGTATATTCGCCCTTGACCGCATGCGGAATGCCGCAGCAAAATTCGATCACATCCAGACCGCGCTGCACATCGCCCCGGGCATCGGCGAGCACCTTGCCATGTTCCGAAGACAGCAGCGCCGCCAGCTCGTCGATATGCGCTTCGACCAGTTGCTTGAAACGATAGAGTATGCGTGCCCGCTTTTGCGGGTTGGTCGCGGCCCAGCCCGGCTGTACCGCCAGCGCCGCCTCAACCGCCTTGTCGAGCACTGCTGCATCTCCGAGCGCCACTTCGGCCTGCACATCGCCGCTATTGGGGTCATAGATCGGAGAGGTCCGTCCGCTGCTGTTATGGCCACCGGCAAGCACATGATCGACTAACCGCATAATGTTCTCCTGGGGATGATTTGTCTTTATCGGCTGGCTTATGGGCTTGACCGAGTGGATTCTCAAGACGGTTATTGGCGTCGTGATTATAACAAAATACCGCGCTTAACGCACAGCTGGTAATTCTGTTACGCCGACACGGATAAGGCCTTCACGGCCTTGTGAAAAATGGCCAATTCGGCCAAGGCCACGGCCATGACCGTTGCCGCATCAGATAGCCTGGCGCAAAACCGCCCGGTCCAGGGCCTGGCCATGCGGCTGCTCGCCATATTGGCGCTGGCCACCATGATGGCGCTGGTGAAGCTTGCGGCGGATCGCGGTGTGCATATCATCGAGAGCGTGTTTTATCGTCAGGCCTTTGCCCTGCTGTTCCTGATCCCGATCATCCTCAGCCGGGGCGGTTTCGTCACGGTCAAGACCCAGCGCATGGTCGTGCATGGTCAGCGACTGATCGTCGGTCTGTCGGGCATGATCTTCAATTTCTGGGCAGTATCGCTGCTGCCGCTGGCCGAGGCGACATCGATAAGCTTTACCGTGCCAATCTTTGCGACATTGCTGGCGATCCTGTTATTGTCGGAAAGCGTTGGCTGGCATCGCTGGGGCGCGATGCTGGCGGGCTTTGCCGGAGTGTTGATCATCGTTCAGCCCGGCGGTGGCAGCATTGCCTGGCAGGGCGCGGTGGTGGCGCTGACCGGAGCGTTGCTGACAGCATTGGTCAGCATCATCATCCGCACATTGGGCCGCACCGAGAAGCCAGTGACGGTGGTGTTCTGGTTTACCCTGCTGTCGCTTCCACCGCTGGGACTGGCCATGCTCTGGTTCGGCGCGTGGCATGATGCACTGACCTGGGCGATCATCGCCGGGATCGGCTTTTGCGGCGGTATCGGACAGCTGGCACTGACCAGCTCGCTGCGCATGGCGCCAGTGTCGATCGTGCTCTCGGCCGACTATACCAGCCTGATCTGGGCGACTATTTTTGGCTGGCTGATCTGGCAGAACTGGCCTTCTCCCTGGACCTGGATCGGGGCGCCCCTCATTATCGGTTCAGGGCTCTATATCGCCTGGCGCGAACACCGTGTGGCACAGGCTGAAATCCGGAAAACCAGCGGAAATCGGGCCGCAGCCTAGTTGACCTGTCGCTCCATGCCTTCCCAATAAGGCTCGCGCAGCGCACGGCGCAGGATCTTGCCCGTAGCATTGCGCGGCATCTCGGCGATGATATCGATCGATTTGGGCACCTTGAAACCGGCCAGTTCATTGCGGGCAAAAGCAATAATCGCGTCGGTATCCACTTCCTCGCCAGGCCGGGGGACAATCACCGCCTTTACCGCTTCTCCCCATTTCTCATCGGGCACGCCGATCACCGACGCTTCGAGAACCGCGGGGTGGCTGTAGAGAACATTCTCCACCTCGGCAGGATACACATTTTCACCACCGGATATGATCATATCTTTCACCCGGTCATGCATATAGACATAGCCATCCTCGTCCATATAGCCGGCGTCTCCAGTGTGCAGCCAGCCTTCGCTATCGATCGTCTCGGCGGTCTTTTCCGGTTGCTGCCAATAGCCAACCATATTGGCATCGCTGCGGGTAACAATCTCGCCGACCTCGCCAGTGGCCACCGGCTGATTATCCATATCCACTATGCGCACTTCCACGCCGGGCACCGGCGTACCGGCGGAACGCATGCGCGCATTGCCTTCCGGGTCATGGTCATCCGGCTGCAGGCAGGTAAAGGTGCCTGCGGTTTCGGTCATGCCATAATGCTGGACAAAGCCACATCCCATGACCTGCATTGCCTGACGCAGCAGCGCCAATGGCATTGGCGATGCACCATAATGGGCGTAACGCAGACGCGAGAAATCGGTTTCCGCTGCCTTGGGGTGATTGATCAGCATCTGGATAGCAGTCGGCACCAAAAACAGATTGGTTACACCGTCCTGGATGCTGTCCAGCACGGCTGCCGGTTCAAATTCCGCGAGGAAGTAAGCGGTCATGCCGCCATGAACGCAGTTGGCAATATAGCCCGACCCAGCAATATGCGCTACGGGCATGACGACCAGCCCCTTGTCGCTGGCATCCAGCCTGGCCCAGTCAAAGCCATGGTCTTCGATACCCTCTCGCAAGCCAAACATGTTGCGGTTGCACAGGATCGCGCCCTTGGGCTTGCCCGTGGTGCCGGAAGTATAGAGCTGCAAAACTGCCGTTTCCGGGTCCGTCTCTGGCAGGCTATCGGCTTGTGGTTGTGCTGCAATCCATTCAGAGAGGCTGCCGGCATGCTGACAGCCATGGGTACAGACAATGGCTTCCAGCGCGGCGCATTGTTCCTTCGCCTGATTGGCGATGTCGGCAAAATCCGGCTCGCACAGCAACCATTTGGCACCTGTGTCTTGCAGGATATAACAGATTTCGGGAAGGGCCAGACGCCATCCTATAGGCGCAACGGTCAGTCCGGCTCGGCTCGCCGCAATCATCAGCACCGCATAAACGGCGCGGTTCTTGCCCAGCCAAGCGATGCGGTCTCCCGGTTCCAGGCCAGAGCCCAGCAGCGCTTTTGCAAGCACATTACTATTCTCCGCAAGGGCCGCATAGCTTTGCGCGCCATCCGGATCAATCAACGCGATATGATCGGGCCGCTTCTCGGCCCAATAATCGATACTGTCATGAAACGACCTGCGCGGGTCTGTTGCCTCGGTCATTGCTCACTCTCCCAATCTTGCAGTGCTGTCTGTACACAGCATCGTGTCAACATTATATTTCGTCAGAACGCCCTGTCGGCATAGACGATTGCATCTATCGGTGATGATACGCAATAAAGACGTTGATGCGATAGGAAAAACCTATCGCATCAATCAATTGATGTCAGAATCACAATAGGTCACAATATGCTTCACAGATGATACAGAAGATACCGCCACCAAGGAGAAGTCGATGTTGCCAGCGCGGAAAGCCAAAGTAAATTTAGGGATTTTTACTTTATCGCTGGCTGTTCTATTTGCCATACAGTCATCCACAGCCTTGGCTTTCCAGTCCAAAGACACTTCCGAAACCGCTTCTAAGGAAACGACCGACACAGCCGCCCCCTCGGATGGCTCGGATGTTATCGTTGTCTTCGGCTATACCATTGAGGAGGCGCGGCAAGAGCTGGAAGAATGTCTGGCGCGTAACTGTCCGCCTGATGAAGATATTGCCGCCACAATCAATCTTGCCAATGCAGAATTTCTGGGCGGTGAATATCGCGATGCGCGTCGGACCCTTTCATATGGCAAAAACCGCAATGAGAAACATGTCAGTGATTGGCCGCAGGAGATGGCCAATCTCTATTCGGCGCAGGCAACGGTCGACCTGCATCTCGGCTATGGGCTGGAATATGAACGGGCGACCCGCAAGGCGAGCAATGCGTTGCGCGATTATCAGCCTGATGAGCTCAGGAAAGAACTACAAGCCCGGCTTAGCCTCGCCGATGCGCGGGTTATCAACGCTGGCTATTGGCGCAGTGCCGAGTCCATCTACAATACGGTGCAGAAGCGTGCCGAGGCGGCGGGCTATGATGACATTGCGGCATTCGCCGTTTTGCGCAAAGCTGCGCTCGACCTAGCCCGCGCCGAACCGCGCAATCACCGCACAATATTGCGGCGTGTGCAAAGGGATATGACCGAATTCCAGACAGATCCGGATTTAACCCCACAGCTGCGACAATCGGCAAACGCATTGTTCCTGCGCGCCAGCCTTGCACTTGGCGAAAAGGATGAAGCCAGTCAGAAAATACGACCTGCCCTGTCTTCGGAAGGCAAACCCCTGCTGATCAGGCGGGAACCGATCAATCTCCAGCAATCGGCACAGCAGGAAGCGGCAGAGCTGAATAATGGCATCAACGCAAATAACGCTGCAGTGACATTTCTCAGTACCGCTTCATTTGAGGATACATGGGCCGATATACGCTATCTCGTTAATCCGGACGGCACTGTGTCTGACATCATTGTTCTGCGTTCTGAAGGAGGAGATCCCTTCAACTGGCAGGAGCGTGTCAAGGAATCCATCGCAACCCAGGTCTATGCACCGCTCCCGGCATTCAAGAATGGGACGCAACGGGCCGGGATTGTCATAGAGCGCTTCACCTTTACCTCACGCTACCCTGCACTGCCATCAACAACAGGATCACTGATACGCCGCCGCACCGGTATGCCGATTGTTGAGCGGCTTGAACTGGTCTATGAAGAATTTGCCTTTGACGCCGACACATAACGTGCCTGCCTCACGCAAATAGTCACCATCAAGACCGGCGAAAAGCCAGCGACAGATTGTTGGCCGGCATGGCGGTAACCTCTGGCATATCAAAGCCGTTTGCGCTGGCAGCTTCGCGCACCTTTTCAATGGATCGTATACCCCATCGCGTATCACGGCCACGCAGATTTTCATCAAAGGCAATATTGCTGGGGGCAGTCTCGACACCGGCCTGAAAGAACGGGCCATAGACGAATAGCGGTGCACCGCGCGGCAACCATTTGCCAGCGAGACGGAACAGCGCTTCGCTCGCTTCCCACGGACTGATGTGCATCAGGTTAATGCACATGACCGCTGCCAGCGCATCATCCTCAAATTGAGCCTCTGCATCTTGCGCCAGCACATCGAGGTGGATGGGCGGTAAAATATTTGCACCGCCTCCCGATTCCGCAACCCAGGCTGTGATTGATCGCAATGCGTCCGACGAGATGTCGCTTGGCTGGAAGGTCAGATCGGGACGCAGTGTCGCAAAATGGCTGATATGCTGGCCGGTGCCGCTGGCAATCTCCAGCACCGTGCCGCTGGAAGGCAATAGCCGCAGCAGCGCATCCGCGATCACGTCCCGGTTGCGCTCGGCAGCGGGGGAGAATTTGCGATCTTCCGGGCCGCTCTCTCTGGCTATCCAGGGGGTCGAGTCTGCCATTACTGTTCCTTGTGCTCCACAACATGGCTGGCCATGTCCAGCCAGTGCATCTATTTAACCCTGGCGCGGAAAAGAAAGACAGCAATTTGCCCGAAAAACAGAAAAAAGATGCTCCCAATGTCCGCTTTCCGCCGCCTTTGGTGTTTCTCGGTTTCATCCTGCTCGGCCGCGCCGGCGATACGCTGTTCCCGCTGCCGACATTGCAGATAGCGCCCGAACTGGAATGGATCGGAGTCGGTCTGATCGCCACCGGCATCGCCATTGTTATCGTTTCGCTGGGACTGTTCAGCCAGGCCGGAGAGAACCCCGAGCCCTGGACCGAGAGCGAAACCATCATCGCCCGTGGCCCCTATCGCCACAGCCGCAACCCGATGTATCTCGGCATGGCGATGCTGATGCTCGGCTTCGCCTTCTGGCAGGACAGCGCCGGCACGCTGTTCTTTCTGCCCTTTGCAGTGCTGGCTATAGACCGTTTCGTGATCCGGGCCGAAGAAATCTATCTCACCCGGCGTTTCGGTAAGCCCTATACCGACTATCTGAAAAAGGTGCGGCGCTGGTTATAGCTGTTACTGAGCCGCCTCCGTTTATAAATTTGCCGTACGCCGTCGCCAGATCGCTGCAAGCAAACTGCCGATAACGACATGATAAACCGCCGACAGCGCGCTCGGCACCGGGGCCAGCGCGGCCTGTAGCGGCGAAACAAATTGCGCCGCAAAAGCCGGGGTCGAGGCGAGCGACGAGCCAAGACCGCTATTCTGCATGCCGACCTCGATACTGATCGTGCGACGCTCCTGCACGCCATAGCCTGTAATCGCTGTGAGGCCGTAGCCCAGACCAAAGCCACACAGATGCAGCAACAGCACTGCGAGCAGCAATTCGCCGAAATGCGCCTCGATCAATGGTTTGGATGCGGCGATGATCCCGGCAACGATCAGTACCACGACCAGCACCGACGCCAGCGGTGATACTATCGCGATATGGTTGGTGGCACGAGGAAACAGCCGTTTTAGCACCACACCGGCAACCACGGGCATCAGTACGATCGATACCATATTAACAAACAGGTTCCAGCGGTCGATGGCGACGAACTTGTCCGCCAGCCATCCGGTCAGCAGCGGCGTTGCGATGATCGCCACCAATGTCGACGCCATGGTCATGGTCACCGAAAGCGCCAGATTGGCGCGGGCGAGATAGGCGACAACATTGGACGCGGTGCCGCCGGGGCAGCAGGAGACGAGGATCAGCCCTACCGCCAGCCCCGGCTCGAGCGCGAACAGCGTGGCAATGCCAATGCCTGCAAGCGGCATGATGGTGAATTGCAGGATGACACCGGTGGCAACGCAGCGCGGAATTTGCAAAACCCGGCGGAAATCATCGAGCGTCAGCGTTAGCCCCATGCCGAGCATTATTACGCCCAGCAATACGCTGATCAGTGGCTGACCGAAAGGCTGAAACCGGCCATCGACGACCCACAGGAAATGCGCCGGAAAAAACCACGCCCAGCCGGTGCCGAGCACTGTCCATAGCGCAAACAGGTTTGTCGAGCCCTGAAATATCCTGTGATGCATGGCTTGGCCGGGTCTTACTCTGCGGCCTCCGCCCGGGGATCGGGATCTGTCCAGACCAGCACCGGCTTGCGTGCTGCCTGGGTTTCGTCGAGCCGTTTCAGCGGCGCATGATGCGGCGCCGATTTGAGGCGCTCGTCACCTGCCAGTGCACGCTCTGCAACGGAACGGAAAGCGAGAATGAACTGGTCCAGCGCCGCCTTGCTCTCGGTCTCGGTCGGCTCGACCAGCATCGCGCCATGCACCACCAACGGGAAATAGACCGTCATCGGGTGAAAGCCTTCATCGATCAGGCCTTTGGCGAGATCCAAGGTTGAAAAGCCCTCGGCAAAGTCGCTGTCGGAAAACAACGCTTCATGCATGCACGGCCCCGAATCGGCAAAGGGCGCGTCGAGAATATCCTCCATCGCGCGCAGCACATAATTGGCATTGAGCACCGCATCCTCGGCGACCTGGCGAAGGCCGTCCGCACCATGGCTGAGCATATAGGTCAGTGCCCGGGTAAACATGCCCATCTGACCGTGAAAGGCGACCATGCGGCCAAAGCTCTGGCCATGATGCTCCTGCGCCGTCTCTTCCTCGATAATGTGCAGCAAACCATCATCGCCTTCTTCGACAAAAGGCAGTGGCGCAAAGGGTGCCAGCGCCTCGGAGAACACCACCGGACCGGAGCCGGGGCCGCCACCGCCATGCGGGGTCGAGAAGGTCTTGTGCAGATTGATGTGCATCGCGTCGACGCCGAGATCGCCCGGGCGCACCCGACCGACAATGGCGTTGAAATTGGCACCGTCACAATAGACGAAACCACCGGCATCATGCACCGCATCCGAAATCGCCTTGAGGTCACGCTCGAACAGGCCGCAGGTATTGGGATTGGTGATCATCACACCGGCAACATCCGGCCCCAGTCGTGCTTTCAGTGCCTCCAGATCAACCCTGCCCTCATCGGTCGCGGGAATGTCCTCGACCTTGTATCCGGCAAAGGCAGCGGTGGCCGGATTGGTACCATGGGCGCTGGTCGGGACCAGGATGACCTCGCGTGCGTCGCCACGTGCCTCAAGCGCCGAGCGAATGGCAAGCACACCGCATAATTCACCATGTGCACCAGCCTTGGGCGACATCGACACGGCGGGCATATTGGTAAGCTTCTTCAACCACTCGCCAAGCTGGTAAATCACTCTGAGCGCGCCCTGCACACTATGGATCGGCTGGAGCGGGTGAATATCGGCAAAGCCTGGGAAACGCGCGACTTTCTCATTCAGCCGCGGATTATGCTTCATGGTGCAGGAACCAAGCGGGAACAGGCCCAGATCAATGGCATAGTTCTGCCGCGACAACCGGGTATAATGCCGCACTGTCTCGCCTTCGGCCAAGCCAGGCAAGCCGATGACCGTGTCGCGCTCCAGACCGCACAGGCGGCTTTTCACTTCCGCGGCATCGGGAATATCGACACCGGTACGATCATAGGCACCACTTTCGAAGATCAGCGGCTCTTTCAGCATCAGCGCGCGGTTCCCAGTGGCAGTGGCTGACGCTTTGTCCGACGCTGTTTCTTGCGGCACGGTCACCCTGCCGACATTGTTCATGCCCATGTGCCAAGCTCCTGCAAAATGTCTTCCAGCGCCGTTGCCAGTGCCTCGATATCCTCATCGGTCACTGTCTCGGTGACTGCAATCACCAGACCGTCGGCCAGTTCCTCGGCATCTGGATAAAGCCGACCAAGCGAAACACCGGCCAATATGCCGCGATCCGCCAATGTACGGATAATATCGCGGGCATCACGGCCCAGATGCACGGTAAATTCGTTGAAGAAGCGGTCATTGACCACCGAAATGCCGTCAATCTGCTCAAGCCGCTCAGCGGCCTTGACCGCCATGGCGTGATTAACCGCTGCCAGTCTGCGCAGGCCTGCCTCGCCCAGCAGCGTCATATGCACACTGAATGCCAATGCGCACAGGCCGCTATTGGTGCAGATATTCGACGTCGCCTTTTCGCGGCGGATATGCTGTTCGCGCGTCGACAGCGTCAGCACATAGCCGCGTTCGCCATCGGCATCGACGGTCTCACCGCACAAGCGGCCCGGCATCTGGCGCACATATTTCTGTTTGCAGCCGAAAAGGCCGACATAGGGCCCGCCAAACTGCAGACCGACACCGATGGACTGGCCCTCTCCGACCACAATATCCGCACCCATTTCACCCGGGCTCTTGATCGTACCCAGCGCCACTGGCTCGGTGACAACCGCGATCAGCAGTGCCTTGTGCTCAGCCGCACGTTCGGCAAGCCGGGTCATATCGTCTATGCGGCCCAATATGTCGGGATATTGCACCACGACGCAGCTGGTATCGCTGTCAATCTGGTCAATCAGCGCATCATAATCGGTCGCGCCGCCAAAATCGGGCAGGCTGACGCGCAGATCATCCTTGGTAAAGCGCGCCATGGTCTGGCAGACCGAGACATAATGCGGGTGCAGGCCCGAAGAAAGCAGTGCCTTGCCACGCCGGGTAATGCGCCGGGCCATGACAATCGCCTCCCAGCAGGCGGTCGAGCCGTCATACATGCTGGCATTGGCAACATCGCAACCAAAGAGCCGCGCCACCTGAGTCTGGAACTCGAACAGCATCTGCAGCGTACCCTGTGCGATTTCCGGCTGATAGGGGGTATAGGCGGTGAGGAACTCGCCGCGCTGGATGATGTGATCGACACTGGCCGGAACATGATGGCGATAGGCCCCTGCGCCCAAGAAGAAGGGCGCATTGCCGGCAACGCTGTTCTCTGCTGCCAGGCTGGCCATATGCCGCTCGACCGCAAGCTCGCTGGCATGATTGGGCAGGTCTCGAATGGGACCGTCGAGAATGGCTTCCTCGGGAACATCGACGAACAGATCGTCAATGGTTTCGGCACCCACACGCACCAGCATGGTCGCGCGGTCTTCATCGTTCAAAGGCAAATAACGCATCATCAATCCCTGATTGGTGGCGGCCCCGGAGCGGGACAATCACATAACGCAACACACGTCACAAAGTTGCGAGGAATTCCTTATAGGCTGCCTCATCCATAAGCCCTTCAAGCTCGGACGGATCGCTCAATGTCAGCCTGAAGAACCAGCCCGCACCTTCCGGGTCGGAATTGACCAGTGCCGGATCATCGGCGAGCGCGGCATTGCCTTCGGTGACGCTGCCGGAAACCGGGGCATAGACATCGCTGGCGGCTTTGACGGATTCAACCACGGCGGCGTCATCGCCTTTGCCTACTTGCTTATCGGCTTCGGGCACCTCGACAAAGACGACATCGCCCAGCTGCTCCTGCGCATAATCGGTGATGCCGACCGTGGCTGTGTCGCCATCGACTTCGATCCATTCATGCTCATCGGTGAAATAACGGCTCATCAGGATTTTCCTTTCCGGCGATATCCATTGGGAACAAAGGGCATTTTGGAAACGGCTATGGGTACGCGCTTGCCGCGCACTTCAGCTTCGAGCCTGCTATCGAGTGCAGCATGATCAGCGGCGACAAAACCCATAGCAATTGGCGCGCCGATGGTCGGAGCAAAACCGCCCGAGGTGATCACACCAACCTCTGCATCACCTGCAAAGATCGGCGCGCCCTCGCGTACAGGCATGCGGCCCTCGACCGCAAAGCCAACGCGTTTTTTATCGGCGCCATTTTCGAGCGCAGCCAATATCCGGTCCGCACCGTGGAAACCGCCTTCAGCACGGCGCACTTTTGAGATGGCGAAGGCCAGGTTGCCCTGCACCGGGTCGGTTTTGGGATCAAGATCATGACCATAAAGCGGCAGGCCAGCTTCAAGCCGCAAAGAATCACGGGCCCCCAGCCCGATCGGTTTGACTTCGGGCTGTTCACACAGTGCATCGGCCAGTGCAACGACATGCTCGGCGGGCACCGAGATTTCGAAACCATCTTCACCGGTATAGCCCGAACGACTCACACCCAGCGGCACCTCACCCCAGAGACAGGGGGCAGCATCCATGAAATAGAGATCATCCGGTCCCGGCCAACCCGGCTCCAGCCCGACAATGCTCAGCCGCGCGAACGCCTCTGCCGCTTTCGGCCCCTGCAGCGCGAGCAGCGCCTGGCCCTCCAGATGGACCAGATCGATAGTTTGCGGAAGCTGCGACCGCATATAGGTGATATCCTGATGCTTCACCGCGCCATTGACCACGATGTAGAGATGCCGACCGGTATTGGTGATCATCATGTCATCGAGAATGCCGCCATCCTCGGCGAGCAGCAGCGAATAGCGCATCTTGCCCGGCTTCAGCGCCGATATATCGCCCGGAACAATCCGCTCCAGCGACTCGGCGGCGCCTTCACCTACCAATTGCAACTGCCCCATATGCGACACGTCGAACAGCCCGGCATTGTTGCGGGTCCATTGGTGTTCGGCCATGATGCCTTCATACTGGATCGGCATGGAATAGCCGGCAAAGGGCACCATGCGTGCGCCTTTTGCCTGATGCCAGTCATTGAGGGGCAGCGTTTTTTCTGCGCTTTGGTCACTCATCAGCTTTGCCTTCCGTTCAGGGTGCAAGTGGTTACGGATCATACCCCGCAGACACACTGCCCCCTCTGTCACGGAACCTGAGAGTTTTCGGACGGCTTGGGTCGCCGCCCCTTACCCCTTCGGTGGCTCACCTTCGCTAAAGCGACGGTGGACGCTTTCCAGAGTGCTCCTATTTTCACAGCGCCAAAACGGTCCCACAGCCTGAGAGTTTCCGGGGCGGTTGCTCCTTCGGCGGTCGGCTCCCGCCGACACTCTCCCGTTTTGACGCATCGGCCTTTACAGGCCGATTCGAGCCATAAAACAGTGGCGGAGGGTCAGGTGGCTGTCAATCAGCGAGGCGGGTGTCTTGTCCGCTTTTTTCTCTCGTCCCCGCAGCCAGCGACAGCAACGCATCATTATGATGCACATATAGCTTTGATTCATGCGCCTCATGCGTATCTCCAAGGGCCAATCGCACAATGGCACGGGCAACATCGGCGCTATCAATGGAGCCATAGCGGGACCAGCTTTTGGGGATAAGGTGATCCGTGATCGGCGCCAGCATCAACATCAGGCCTTCGACAATCCGCTGCTCACCGTCGCGCTTGCCGCGTAAAAGGCCGGGCCGTATTATATCGAGCCTGTCAAAACCCAGACTGGTAGCAGCATCTTCCACCTCGCCTTTGGTCCGTTGATAAAGATTTGCCGATCGGGCACTGGATCCGACAGCCGTGACAATGATCGCATGCCGCGCCCCGGCAGCATAGGCCGCCGCCGCGCAATCCAGCACAAGGTGATAGTCAACCGCGCGAAAGGCAGCCTCGTTCTTGCCCGATTTCTTCCATGTGGTTCCCAATGCCGAAATGAAGACATCCGGTTTCAACGTCGCAATGGCATCCGGCCATGCGGAAGGATCGGCAACATGAAAGCCGGAGGGGATGCCATCACCGCCGCGCCGGACCAGAGCATGCGCAGCGATATTATCGCTATCGGCCAGCGCGGGGAAGATCTGGCGTCCAACCAACCCGGTCACACCGACAATCAATACACGTTTTCCAGTGTCAGACATTGCGCAGCCCATTAGGGACAGGTCCGATATGCCCGGCATAACGATTGATCGCATAGCGGTCGGTCATGCCGGCGATAAAGTCCATGATGCGGCGTCCGGTCTCTATATCATCCTCGTCCAGACCCGATTGCCAGTCTTCGGGCAACCGGGCCGGATCATCGCGATAATAGCGCGTCAGGTCGGCAATGATGGCGCAGGCACAATCCGCTGCCTCGCGCTGATCCGGGTGGAGATAGAGATTGTCATACATGAAGCGTTTCAATTCTCGCTCCTTCGCCGCCATCTCGTCGGAAAACCCGCCAATCACCCGACCGGCCATGCGCACATCATCGGCACTGGTGATGTCATGCGCCGCGACGCGCTCACGCGTTGCCGCAATAACATCATTGACCATCAGCCCGATCTGGCTGCGCACCATCTCTCGCAACAGCGCCGCCTCTCCCGCATCGGGGAAAGCCTGGCGCACCTCGTCCCATTGTGCAGCGATAAAGGGCAGTTCCATCAATTGCTCGCGTTTCAGGAAACCGGCGCGCAGCCCATCATCAATATCGTGATTGTCATAGGCGATATCATCGGCAATCGCGGCGATCTGAGCTTCGAGTGAGCCATGCTTGTGAAGTTCGAGTGACAATTCGGTATCGCATGCCGCCATCGCCCAGCCCGGCTCTACCAAAGGGCCATTATGCTTGGCCAGCCCCTCGAGCACTTCCCAGCTAAGATTGAGCCCCGGACGATCAGGATAGGGTGAGTCGAGGTGCATCAAGGTGCGCAACGTCTGGGCATTATGATCAAAGCCGCCGCAATCGGCCATCACATCATTGAGCGCGCGCTCTCCGGCATGACCGAAGGGCGGATGGCCGATATCATGCGCCAGGCACAGCGCCTCGGTCAGATCCTCGTTCAGACCCAAAGCCCGGGCGATGGCGCGGCCTATTTGTGCCACCTCGAGGCTATGGGTCAGGCGCACCCGGTAATGGTCTCCATCGGGCGCGATAAATACCTGGGTCTTGTGGCGCAGGCGGCGAAAGGAAATCGAGTGAATCACCCGGTCGCGGTCGCGCTGAAACGCATTGCGCGGCCCGCGCACCGAACTGTCCCGCTCGGCATGGAGCCGACCGCGGCTCTTTGCGGGATCGGAGGCATAGGAAGCGCGGGTCATAAAAAGCTACCTGCTGGACGGAAACATCATCGCGCGGATGATGCGCTTATAGCGGCGATCAGCCTTGACCCAATATCCATTCTACAGCAGCTTCGGCATGAATCTGCGTGCCATCATAGATGGGCAGGACATTGGCGCGGGTGTTGACGATCATCTCCAGCTCGGTGCAGCCAAGCACTACCGCCTCGACATCTTCCTTGGCGATATTGGTAAGAAAGGTCTTGAGCGTGCGTTCGGAATCGCGCGTCGCCTGACCCAGCATCAGCTCTTCATAGATGATGCGTTCCAGCTCCTCGACACGCTCCATATCAGGGGGCATGAGCCTGATACCATGATGCACCAGTCGCTGCCGGTAAAAACCCTCTGTCATAACATTGCGGGTACCGATCAGCGCCGCGCGTTTGATGCCGTCGGCGCGCATCTTTTCGCCAACGCAATCCGCGATATGGATGATCGGCACCGAGACTGCACCAGCCACATCGTCATAAATTTTGTGCATCGAATTGGCACAGATCAGAATGGCGGTGGCGCCGGCATCTTCGAGACGCTTTGCCGATTCCGACAGGGTTTCGCTGGCATGCCGCCACTGCTCACGCGTATCGAGACGGGACAGGTCACAGAAGTTCAGGCTCTCCATGACGATCGGACCACTGCACATCCCGCCCGCGCGCTTCTGCACCCGGGTGTTGATATGGCGATAATAGGTCTCGGTAGAGGCCCAGCTCATCCCACCGATGAGCCCGATCTTGCGCATTGCTCCCCCTCCTGCCGACTCAGTCCAGCGCCTTGACGATTTCCTCGACCATCTTCTTCGCATCGGAAAGCAGCATCATCGTCTGGTCCATATAGAAGACGTCATTGTCGACACCCGCATAGCCGACACCGCCCATGGAGCGCTTGATAAAGAACACCTGCTTGGCCTTGTCGACATCGAACACCGGCATGCCATAAATTGGCGATGACTTGTCGGTCTTTGCCGCCGGATTGACAACGTCATTGGCGCCGATGATGAAGGCAACATCGGCCTGGGCGAACTCGCTGTTGATATCCTCCAGCTCGAACACCTCGTCATAAGGCACATTGGCCTCGGCGAGCAGCACGTTCATATGCCCCGGCATACGGCCCGCAACCGGATGGATGGCATATTTGACCTCGACATCCTTTTCCTTGAGCGCATCGGCCATTTCACGCAGCACATGCTGTGCCTGTGCCACCGCCATGCCATAGCCGGGGATGATGATGACCTTCTCGGCCTGTTCCAGCATAAACGCCGCATCATCGGCGCTGCCTTGCTTATAAGGCCGCTGCTCGCGCGGTGCGCCATCGGCACCGGCACCATCTTCGGCGCCAAAGCCGCCGGCAATCACACTGATGAAGCTGCGGTTCATCGCCCGGCACATGATGTAGGACAGGATCGCCCCCGAGGAACCCACCAGGGCGCCGGTAATGATCATAGCGGTATTGCCCAGCGTAAAGCCCATGGCTGCGGCGGCCCAGCCCGAATAGCTGTTGAGCATCGAAACCACGACCGGCATATCTGCGCCACCAATCGGGATGATCAGCAGGAAACCGATGATAAAGGCCAGAACAGTGATCCAGATGACCAGCATGCCCTCACCCGCACCGCCGGCACCAGATACCGCATAGGTGCCAATCAATATCAGGATCGCGGCCAGCGTGCCAAGATTGATAATGTGGCGCGCAGGAAGCAGAAGCGGCGCACCGCTCATGCGACCGGAAAGCTTCAGAAAGGCGATAACCGAGCCGGAAAAGGTAATCGCACCAATAGCAATGCCAAGACCAAGCTCGATACGGCTGACCATCAGAATCTGGCCTTCCGCATCAACTATGCCGAAACTGCCCGGGTCAAGCCAGGCAGCAAGGCCCACCACCACAGCCGCAAGGCCTACCAGCGAGTGGAAGCCCGCCACAAGCTCAGGCATCGAGGTCATTGCGATGCGCCGCGCAATGACAAAGCCAATGGCACCGCCAATCGCAATCGCGATGGCAATCTCGTACCAGGTGGCGAGATTATGGGTAATCAGCGTTGTGCCGACAGCAAGCACCATGCCGATCATGCCATTACGGTTGCCCGCACGGCTGGTGGCAGGCGAAGAAAGACCGCGCAGCGCCAGGATGAAGAATACGCCTGAAACCAGATAGGCCAGCGCAACCCAGGGATTGACCGAACCGCCATCGGCACCGGCAGCGAGAATGGAGAAGGCCATCGCTTACTTCTCCTTCTTCTTGTACATCGCCAGCATACGCTCGGTGACCGCAAAGCCGCCGAAAATATTGATGCTGGCCAGGACTACACCGAACAGGCCGAGATATTTGGCAACCTGGCTGCCTGCCTCGGCCGAAGCGATCAGTGCGCCGACGATAATCACCGAGGAAATGGCGTTAGTCACGGCCATGAGCGGGGTATGGAGCGCCGGTGTGACCGACCAGACGACATAATAGCCGACAAAACATGCCAGCACGAAAATGGACAAAACCGATATGAAATCCATGAAGCTACCCCTGATTAGCGGTCGTCTGATTGGCGGTCATCTGAAGGCCGAACGGCGCGATGCCGCTAACCTTTGGCAAATATCCTCGCGACTGTCGAGCGTCTCGACTATGATGACAACAGAAACGCCGGACAATTGCTTGCCCGGCGTTTCCGGTTTTCAGCTTGTGCCGACAATCGGCTGATCAGGGTACAACCACGCCGTTGATCGAGTGAACAATTCCGTTCGACTGTTCGAGATCGGCCGTGGTCACAAAAGCGGTGCCATTGGAGCCCGACAGCTTGACCTTGTCCGCCACGATTGTAGCGGTCAGCTCGGTGCCTTCGACAGTGGTCAGCGTCGCGCTGCCACCACCGGCTTCGATCATGGCGATAAGCTGTTCGGACGTCACCTTGCCCGGGATCACGTGGTATTTCAGGATGCGGCTGAGAATCGCCTTGTTTTCGGGCTTTTTCAGGCCATCGACAGCGCCTTCAGGAAACACGTTGAACGCGTCATTGGTAGGTGCAAAGACGGTGAACGGGCCTTCACCTGACAGCGTGGTGACCAGATCGGCGGTTTTTACCAGTTCGACCAGCAGCGAGTGATCTGCCGAGCGGGAGACATTTTGCACGATGTTCCAGGTCGGGTACATTGTCGTATCATCGGCGGCCTGTGTTTCTTCCGCAGCACCCTCCGTCGATTGGGCCTGGGCAACCGCGCCCCCCAGCAAAAGCGATGCAACAGCAATACCGGTCAAACTCGATTTCAACATATTTAGAAGTCTCCATTTTGTAGGGAAGGGTGCGCCCAAAAGACGCATAAACGAAGGAAAAGGTTCATGATCGGCCGATTTTTTTCGGCCAGAACCGTGATGAGGGGAGTTATCTCTCTGATTATGAACAGCTAAATGTCCAGGCGACCTGTTTACTTTTGTTTACCTGTTACGACGGCATCTGCATGAATTGACCGGATAATGCAAGCCACCCATGGAAAACCGAATGCTTCAAAAGTCCCAGCTTATGATCGATGACCGCTCATCATCGACAACGAGGTTTTCCGCTTCAGGATCGACAAAGTTGCACTCCGCTCTTTGCCGCACCGTCCTGCCATTGATCTCGCTTGTAAACTCGATCGCGACATCTGGCCCGTTGGATGACCAGTTCGAAGAAGCTCAGCTTTAGCTTTCGGGATCATCGATCCTGTTCTTGACCCAGTTTTCGCAGACCGGTGGGCCTTTGACGCCAAGCATTTCGCAACCAGCCAGCAACAGACAGGCTGAAACGCCGGCTGAATATCTCAACCCAGCAGCCTCTCATGGACGACCTTGCCGTCCTGGGTCACGGTGATGCCCTGAACGATCTCGTCATCTTCGGGGAAGACCGGCGCATTGGCATCCTTGTCCCAGAAGGCGGAGAAGAAGTTGAAGATGTTGCGCGCAAACAGCGCCGATGCATCAGCCGGCAGCGACGAGGTGATATTGCGCGCGCCAATGATGGTGACGCCGTGCTTGACCACGGTTTCCCCGGCAACCGCGCCCTCGACATTGCCACCCTGTTCTGCGGCAAGGTCGACGATGACACTGCCGGAGCGCATTGTCGCCAGTTGATCATCGGAGATCAGCTTCGGCGCTGGACGACCCGGAATCAGCGCGGTGGTGATGACGATGTCCTGCTTGGCAATATGACTGGATACCAGCTCAGCCTGCGCCGCCTTATATTCATCGGACATTTCGGTGGCATAGCCCCCTGTCCCTTCGCCTTCGATCCCGGCGACATTCTCGACAAATATCGCCTTGGCACCCAGGCTCTCAATCTGCTCCCTGGTAGCGCTGCGTACATCGGTGGCGCTGACCTGCGCGCCCAGTCGTCGCGCCGTGGCAATAGCCTGCAATCCGGCGACACCAACGCCCATGACAAAGCATTTGGCTGCCGAAACGGTGCCGGCTGCGGTCATCATCATCGGGAAGGCCCGGCCATAATGTACCGAACCCAGCAGCACCGCCCGATAGCCGGCGAGGTTCGACTGGGACGACAATATGTCCATTGACTGCGCCCGGGTAATGCGCGGCATGAATTCCAGCGCCAATGCGTGTACACCGGTCTTGGCATAAGCGTCGATCCGCTCACGTTCGCCAAAAGGATTGAGCGCTGCCGCCAGCGTGACGCCTTTTTTGGCCTTGGCCAGCTCTTTCGGATCGAGGCCCTGAATAGCGATAATGATATCGGCCTTGGCAATGGCGTCCTTGCGGCTGGTCAGCGTCGCACCGGCAGCGGCATAGTCATCATCGGAACAGGATGCCGAAACACCAGCGCCTTTCTCAACCAGACATTCCGCGCCCAGGCCAGTGAATTTCTTGACCGTTTCGGGCGTTGCCGCGACGCGGTTTTCATACTCGGCGGTTTCGGCGAGGACGGCTATGATACGGGGCGATGCGGATTGCGCTGCTGCTTCGGACATGGGCAATCAGCTGGCAATGATGAGGACGACAATGCAGGTCACGACAGCCGTGACAATGGTTCCCCATTTCACCAGACCGGTAAAGGCAGAATAGGTTTTGCGTGCATCTTCGATATTGTTGCCAGAAGTCATGGTTCGGCGTTTCCCTTGTCTTTGAACTGAGGTTTTGAGAACTGGATTGAAAACTTTCGCGGGCAGGGACGCGAATGCCCTGTCCGCTGCTCCCTTAGCGCGAAGCATCGCCATGCTCAACCATCTGCGTACCGTGTCCGCTGAAAGCCCGAACGCCGCCGCCTCTTAACCTTGGGTTTACCAATCCTGCCTATAACTGTGCCTAATCGGGACATTCCGCGCAAGGACCGCACTTATGGCAGAGGACCAAACACGCCTGCTGATGCTTATCGATGATGAGCCGGCACAATGCCGTCTGGTTGCGGCGCTGGCTGCCAAGGCCGGCTGGCGTACCGTTTTTGCCAAGGATTCGGAAACCGCTATCGCCATGCTGGGTACCCAGCAGGGGATGCAGCTTGATGCCATAATTCTCGACCAGTGGGTGCCCGGGGAAGATGCCGCAAGACTGATCGCCGAACTGAAATCGCGCCGCCCTGCCTTGCCGATATTGATGCTGACCACCAGCACCTCGCCGCTGCTCGCTGTAGAAGCAATGCGTGCAGGCGCGACCGATTATCTGATCAAGCCGCTGGCACCCGATCGGCTGATTGCCGCGCTCAATGCCGCTACCGAGCGGCAGGACCGGGTCGATGAGCTGCGCCCGCTCACCGAGAAAATCTCTTCCCCGCTCAATTTCGACGAAATGATCGGCAGCGCGCCGGAATTCCGCGCGGCACTGGCAGTAGCGGCCAAGGCTGCGCGTAGCCATAACCATGTGCTGATCGAGGGCGAAAGCGGTGTCGGCAAGGAAATGGTGGCGCGCGCCGTGCATGCCACCTCGCCACGCGCCAAGATGACGCTCAAGCTGCTCAATATCGGCAGCACCCCGGCGAACCAGATGGAATCGCTGCTCTTCGGCCATGAAAAAGGCGCTTTTCCCGGCGCTTTCGACCGCCAGATCGGCCATATCCAGCGCGCCGAAAACGGCACTTTGGTGATCGATGAAATCGACCGCATGCCGCTCGATATCCAGGAAAAATTTCTGGCCTGCCTGCAAAAGGACGAGATACAGCCGATAGGCAGCGGGCACAGCTTCCGCGTCGACACCCGTTACATCTTCGCCAGCAACCGCGCACTCGAACCGATGGTAAAAAGCGGCGATTTCCACCATGCGCTATATGACCTGATAGCCCAACAGCGGATCTGCATCCCGCCGCTACGCAGGCGCAAAGGCGATATCCCCTCACTGGCGCGGCATTTCCTCGCGCGTATCGCCGATCAGCCGGGTATGCGGCCGCTGGGGATAACCCAGGATGCGCTGGCGCTGCTCTCCGCCTATGACTGGCCAGGCAATGTGCGGCAGTTGCAGACCACGCTGTTCCGCGCCGCCATCTTTGCCGACGGCGATGCGCTGACCACAGCGGAGCTGCCGCATCTGGCCAATATGATGCAAGGTGTCGATAGCGATGCCACCTCGGCGCATGAGGGAATTGGCGTTACGCTCTACTCCGATGATGGCAATTTGCGGCCGCTGGAAGAAATCGAAGCCGATATTATCCGCCTCGCCATCGGCCATTATCGCGGCAAGATGACCGAGGTCGCGCGGCGCCTCGGTATTGGGCGTTCGACATTGTACCGCAAATTGTCCGAACTCGGCATCGACAACGCGGCCTGACGCCGATCAAGCGGTTTTCAGGACATTGCGGTCAGCGCTGCATCGCGCAGGCCGCGCCATACCCGCATTGTCTGCATGGTTTCAGGTACATCATGCACCCGCAATATATGCGCGCCGCAATTCATGGCGTGCTGCGCCAGTGCCAGCGACCCCGGCAGACGCTGATCGGCTGCTTCCTCGTTCGACAGTGCGCCAATCATGCGCTTGCGGCTCGCACCGACCAGCAACGGCTGACCCAAAGCATGGAACAGCGGCAGCGTATTGAGCAGCGCCAGATTGTCGGCCAGCGACTTGCCGAAGCCCAACCCCGGATCGATGATGATCCTGTCACGCGACACACCTGCCGCAGCGACCGCTTCGATGCGCGCGTGCAGCCAGTCGAAAACGTCACGCACCACATCACCATAACCATCACTGTTCAGATGCGGGTCTTCGCCCTGTGACGGGGCATGCATCAGGATCACCGGGCAGCCTGTATTGACGACCACTTCAATCGAGCCCGGATCATAGAGCAGTGCCGAGACATCGTTGACAATTGCCGCGCCGCTATTCAGCGCCGCCTCCATCACCGCCGCCTTGCGGCTGTCGATGGAAACCAGAGCGCCCGATGCCGCCAGTTGTTGCACTATGGGTTGAACACGGGCGATCTCGTCACCCTCCCACACGGTTTTTGCATCAGGCCGCGTCGATTCACCGCCGATATCGACAATCGCCGCGCCTGCAGCTGTCATCGCAAAACCGGCATTGACTGCGGCCTCCGGTGCATCATGTTTCCCGCCATCAGAAAAACTGTCCGGCGTGGCATTTATGATGCCCATGACCTGCGGCTGGTCGAAACGCAATGTCCGTTCACCCATAACCAGCGGCGCATGGACCTTGCGCAGACTATCATATTGTTGCTGCAGCTGTTGGCGCGCTGCTTGGGGAGTGGCTGCCAGCGCATCGTCGATGCCGTCTGCAGGCACCAGCGCGCGATGTGCCTGGCTGCCACCATCGCGGCAATCAATCTGCAGCATATTGGCCCAGACCAGGGAGCCACCGAGACGGATTGCACCACCATCTACCGCCTGCGGGCTTTGCGCTGTTGCGACGGGATGAAGATAGGCACGCATCAGTTGCTGATCCTCAGGGCTCGGTTGCAAGGATATAGGTCTGGCGTCGGGTGTCGATCGGCTGCATGCCTTTTTCCGGATCGTCGATATGCCAGAAGGTCCAGCCATTGCAGCTTGGCGCATCCTGCACCGTGGCACCGATTTTGTGGATCGAGCCCTGATTGCCGTCGCAGACAAGCGAGCCATCAGCCTGCACCGTCGCAGCCCAGCGGCGCTTGCGGTCATGCAGAACCGTACCCGGGGCGATATAACCGGTGCTGACCAGCGTGCCGAAAGCAACGCGCGGTGCGCTGCGCGGCGATTGCATTGTTTTCAGAGCGGATTCGTCGAGTGGCAGTGCCTCGGCGATGCGCTGTTCGGCAACCTCGCAATAGCCCTGGTCACGCTCGCAACCGATCCAGTCACGGCCCAGGCGGCGCGCCACTGCACCGGTAGTACCGGTGCCAAAAAACGGATCGAGCACGACATCGCCCTTGTTGGTCGAAGCCAGCAGCACGCGATAGAGCAAAGCCTCGGGCTTTTGCGTCGGGTGCGCCTTTTTGCCATCGCGTTTCAGGCGCTCCGCACCACCACAAATCGGCAGCACCCAGTCGGAGCGCATTTGCAGTTCGTCATTCAGCGTTTTCATTGCGCGATAGTTGAAGGTGTATTTCGATTTCTCACCATGCGATGCCCAGATCATCGTCTCATGCGCATTGGTGAAACGGGTGCCGCGAAAATTGGGCATCGGATTGGCCTTGCGCCAGACGATATCGTTAAGGATCCAGTAGCCCAGATCCTGCAATACCGCACCGACGCGGAAGATATTATGATAGCTGCCGATAACCCAGAGCGAACCATCAGGCTTGAGCACCCGACGCGCTTCGGTGAGCCAGGCACGGGTGAATTCATCATAGGCGCGGAATGTGTCGAACTTGTCCCAGTCATCGTCCACGGCATCTACGACAGAGCCTTCGGGGCGAAACAGGTCACCCCCAAGCTGAAGATTGTAGGGCGGATCGGCAAACACCATATCGATCGAGGCATCGGGCAGGCTGCGCATCGCCTCGATACAATCGCCGCGCAATATCCGGTTCAGCGGCAAGGCATGCGCTGCCTGGCTGTCTGCACGGCGCGCTTGTGCAGGCCGATTTGCGACGGTTTTCATCCCCGATTTGGTCAGCGCCATATCCTGTCACCCTCTGGCCATTACTCCTTGCCGCAACCGTGAGTCCCGATGCGCAGGGCGTCAAGCACGGATATGCAGCACAGTCTGACAGAAAATGGTTAAGGCCGTCTCAAGCCAGTGAGAACACAAAGAGTCCAAATCAGCATATGGAGTCTGTGCGCGATGGCAGGACTCAATACCTAGTGGTGTGCCCTAAAGGACTCACCTGGATGAAAAACCGCTGCGAATCTGAGCGACTCGGGCCACCGGAGCGAAACTGTGCCGGTGATGATCACTGACGCCATGGCTTTCCAGCGCCGCAAGATGCTCCTTTGTGCCATAGCCCTTGTTGCGCCGCCAGCCATAGCGATCATCCGCGCCCGCCAACGCCAGCATCAGCCGGTCGCGATGCTCCTTGGCCAGGATCGAGGCTGCAGAGATGGCTGGATCGCTGGCATCGCCGCCGATAATCGCCTCGGCTGGATAGGACCATGATGGCAGCCTGTTACCGTCGACATGAACCCTGTCAAAACGCTGTTGCACCGCCTCAACCGCGCGGACCATCGCCTGCATCGTCGCCTGCAAGATATTGATACGGTCAATTTCATCGGGTTCGGCGATACCAATGCCAAAAACACAGCTTTGCTTTATCTGCTGCTCCAGCAGAGCGCGTCGTTTCGCCGTCAGTTTCTTGCTGTCGGCCAGTCCTTCTATGCCATAACCGGAGGGCAGGATCACCGCCGCTGCCACCACCGGCCCCGCCAGCGGCCCGCGCCCGGCTTCATCGACGCCGCAGATAACAGGTGAACCCGGATTGAAATTTTGGTTCGCCATCGCTTTCGCACCTCGTCGACAGAGTTTCCCCCAATATCTTTACCCTCGGACATTGCAAAAAGCCTGCAAACACGCGACATTATCCCAATGTTTTTCGGAGACACTCGCATGCATCGTCTTTCTGCCGCCACCGCCCTGTCGCTCGCCCTGTTCGCCTGTAATTCCAGCAATGATGCCCAGGCGGGAAATAGCGCCGACACTCACGGCCCCAGCTACATCCTATCAGCCGAAGCCGAAAACTGGCCATTCGTTGCCGAAGAAGTCGCAGTATTCAACGAGCCATGGGCGCTGACATTTGTCAGCGACGACATGATGCTGGTCACCGAAAAAACCGGCAAGCTGTTCATGGTCGGCATGGATGGTCAGAAAACCGAAGTCGCTGGTGTCCCCGAGGTCGATTATGGCGGCCAGGGCGGTCTGGGCGATATTGTCCTCGCCCCGGATTTCGCTGACACCTCAATGGTCTATCTCAGCTGGGTAGAAGCAGGTGAGAATGATACCCGCGGTGCCGTTGTCGGTCGTGCGACGCTAACCACCCCCGGGGCGGATGCCGATGCCGCGCCGCGTCTCGAAGGGCTGGAGATCATCTGGCGCCAATTCCCGAAAGTCACCGGGCGCGGTCATTATTCGCACCGCATCGCCTTTTCGCCCGATGGCAAATATCTGTTCATCGGCTCGGGTGAGCGCCAGAAATTCGATCCGGCGCAGGACATGCAGGCCAATCTCGGCAAGGTGGTGCGGCTCAATCCTGATGGCACCATCCCCGAAGACAACCCCTTTTACGATCAGGGCGGGGTCACGGCCCAGATCTGGTCGCTCGGCCATCGCAACATATTGGGCCTTGCATTCGATGCCCAGGGGCGGCTGTGGAACCAGGAAATGGGGCCGCGCCATGGCGATGAGCTCAACCTGGTGCAGCGCGGTGCCAATTATGGCTATCCCATTGTTTCCAACGGCGATCACTATAGCGGTGAGGAAATACCCGACCATGACACCCGGCCCGAATTCAGCGCACCGGCAACCTATTGGGTGCCGGCGATCTCACCCGCGGGGCTGAGCTTTTACAATGGCGATGTCTTCCCCGAATGGAAAGGCAGCGCTTTTATCGGCGGACTGTCCAGCGAGGCGCTGGTGCGCGTTACCATTGACGGCGACAAGGCCAGCGAGGCCGAGCGTTTCGAGATGGGCGCACGCATCCGCGAAGCTGAACAGGGACCGGCAGGTCATCTCTGGGTACTGGAAGATGAACGCCGTGGCTCGGGCGGGCGGCTGCTGAAGCTCAGCCCGAAACCCTGAACACAAGCTCTATTCGCCGAGTGTGTCGGTCAACTGTTGTGAAAAGCGGCGGATGCGCTTGGCATTGACACCGATATCGCTGAGACCGTAGCGCGACACCGAGCGGATATCGACGATACTGCCCTCGCCATCGGCATCGGGGACAGCGCGGACCACAACATCATCCTTGAACTTCAGCAGGGCTACCGTGTCGGTTGCTTCCAAACGACCATTAAGTGGGTCGACAGCGGCAATATCCCAGCCATTGACAGTTGCAATTTCTTCTGCACTGGCAATGACTTCAGCGACGCTCTTGTCAAAGCGCAGCTTCTTGATATCGGGATAACCCTGGCTGTGCAGTTGTTGCCAGCGCTCAAACGCATTTTTGCCGGCATATTCCGGTTCACCGCGGCCAGGAATGTCGGAATAATTGTCCTGCCTCAGACTTAACGCAACATATTGCGGCGGATTTTCCAGATCGGTCGAGATGTCATGGATCATCGGCAGTGATGACGCCTTGATGATATGATAGCCGATATAGGCGACATAGCCTCCGGCAAGCAGCAGCGCGAGCACACTGAACAACACCAGCGGCTGGCCTTGTTTGCGATAATAGAAAAGGATGCCGAGCGCGAGCACCATGGTGATCAGACCGAGGAAGAACGCCCCGGTCAGGCTCTGCATGCCTGCATCCTGACCCCACCATTGCTGACCCGCGCCAATCGCGCCGACCAGCGCAATAGCCAGCGTCAGCACACCCAGCACCAGCGCGGTCAAGGCCATGGCGACCGACCAGTGCCAGCGAGGCACGTCATCTCTATTGTCCATTGCTGCGCCCATATGCACCTCTGCTTCGCCGACGGCGTCCCCGCCTTACCCGCAGCGCTCTATCAAAGCTGTAAGGGATCGACAACATTAGGGTTCGGGCCCTAGGTGTTGTCCGCCAAGGCGTGAAGATGACGAGCAGGATATGGGAGAAACGCACCAACATGCTGAGCAGAGAGGAAATAATGGCAGCCAAGCGTTTCGTGCTGTTCACCGTGTTCCTCTATGCGCTGGGTTTCGGGATCATCATCCCGGTGCTGCCCAAATTCATCATGATGCTGGAAAATGTCGACCTTTCGCGCGCGACATTCATCGGCGGGCTTATTGCCGCTTCCTATGCGCTGTTCCAGTTCCTGCTCGGACCGCTGATCGGTAATCTCAGCGACCGCTATGGCCGCCGCCCGGTATTCCTGCTGTCATTGGCGGGCTTTGCGATCGACTATCTGCTCATGGGTTTTGCCCCCAGTGTCGTCTGGCTGTTCATCGGTCGCTCGATCGCTGGCGGACTGGGCGCGATATTCGGCCCGGCGAACAGCGCCATGGCCGATATGCTGCGCGAGGACGAGCGCGCCAAAGGCTTTGGCTATGTCGGTGCTGCCTTTGGCATCGGCTTCATCCTGGGGCCGGCTATTGGCGGCGTGCTTGCCGATTATGGTGCGCGCCTGCCCTTTTTTCTCGCCGCCGGACTGGGCGCCCTCGCCTTTGTCTATGGCCTGTTCACCTTTCCGGAGACCCTGCCCCGATCCAGGCGGCGCGATTTCAAGCTTGTCCGCGCCAACCCTGTAGGGGCGCTGCTGCATCTCGGCAAAAGCCCGGCGATCACCCGTATCGCCATCGTCTATCTGCTGTGGATGACCGCCAGCGCCATCTATCCGGCGACATGGACCTATTTTGCCCGGGCGCAATATGGCTGGGGCGATGTGAATGTCGGCTATTCACTGGCAATTGTCGGCCTCTCCATGACTACCTTCCAGACATTCGTACTGGGCAAATTTGTCGCCCGCCATGGCGAGCGCCGCACTGCCTTCATCGCCATTGTCTTCGCCGTTACCGGCTTCGCCGTTTATATGGTCAATCCCTATGAATGGATTACGCTTGCGCTGTGTTTCGTCATTGGCATTCAAGGCATGGCGATGCCATCTCTCAACGCGATGATGTCGCGCCGTGTGCCGGAAACCATGCAGGGCGAGCTGCAGGGCTTCAATGGCAGCCTGTCGGCACTGTCTGCGTTTATCGCACCGCTGATCTACAACACCACCTTGACCTATGCCATTGCGCCCGAACGCCAGATGATATTTGCTGGCGCGCCCTTTGCCATTGCCATTGCCATTGCCATCATGGCGCTCGTCATTCTGGCCGGTGTCAGTCGCCAGTCGCCCGAGAGCCCGGCTCGACAGCGTGCATGATCGGCTTTATGCGGCTTGGTTCGCATTCCTTTCACAACACACTGACCGCCACGAAATACCGCCCCTCATGACCGCTCTCCACCCGCTTTCCGCTGTTCCGGAAGATCTTGTCGAAGCCCTGCTTGACCGGGTTTTTGGCGAGGACCGCCATCAGCGCACCGCCTATAAGCTGCGCGAAGGCGCACGCATGCTCGATGCCCTGTCTTTTGCCGCGCTCGATGATGCGGACTATCTGGTCGGTAGCATCCAGTGTTGGCCGGTGAAGCTCAGCGCCGACAATCAGGACGAGTTCCCGATGATCATGATCGGTCCCGTCGCTGTCGATCCGCAGCATCAGAACGCCGGCATCGGCCGCGCGATGATGACGGCTGTGCTGGAATCGCTGTCAGCTTCGGCGCCACTGCCGCTGGTGATGATCGGTGACCCGGAATATTATGGCCGCCATTTCGGTTTCAGTTCCAAGCGCACGCAAGGATGGCAGCTACCCGGACCGTTCGAGCGCAAGCGCTTGCTCATCAAGACGATCAAGGGACTGAAGCTGCCCGAAATTGCGACTCTGGAGCCATGGCTCCATGGCGCTTCTCCATAGTGCAGCGCGCTGGACGATCGCTATTGCCGCACAGGTGCCTTTGCCGTTAGACCGGGGCCATGCCCTACACGCCACCACCCAATATCCAGTCGCTCGATCCCAAAGCCCTCGCAGCACTTGTCTCCGGACAGAAACGCCCACCCGTAGAGCTTTGGCACCCCGAAGCCGAGAGTGAGAGCCATATGCACATCGCTGCCGATGGCCGCTGGTATCATCATGGCGGCGAGATCCGGCGCCCGGCAATGGTGCGACTATTCGCATCGATCCTGCGGCGGGAGAAAGATGGCCGTTATGCACTGGTTACGCCTTATGAGAAACAGTTCATAAGTGTTGAGAATGTCCCCTTTGTTGCCGTCGAGCTCTCCACGAAAGCTACTAATCGCGGCCATGTCCTGAGTTTCCGCCTGAACACCGACGAGGTGGTGATTGCAGGACAGGAGAATCGGCTGAGAACCGAAGGTCCGGACAATGATCCGCGCTTTTACCTGACATTGCGTCCCGGTCTGGAGGCATTACTGTCACGCACTGCCCATTGCGATCTGATCAACCTGATCCTCGAACAGGATGATATGGCTCCGGAATACCGGCTCGATTATGGCGGCGGTGAACTGGTGCTGCATCTGACCGATACGGAAGACGCAGCATAATGAACATGGAGTTATGGCAGCAGCGGCTGAGTGCAGCGCTGCAAAGCACCGCCAATCACGATATTGACGATGAACTGCGCGACGAGCGCTATTTCGGCACACCCGAGCGCGGCTATGTCGATGCTGCGGTGCTGATCCCGATTACGCGAAGGCCGGAACCCGGGCTGTTGCTGACCCAACGCCCAGAAACCATGCGCAGCCATCCTGGGCAAGTGGCTTTCCCCGGCGGCAAGGTCGACCCGGAAGACCAAGATGCCATCGCCACCGCCTTGCGTGAGGCCAATGAGGAACTGGCCATCCCGGCCGAAGCGGTCGAGGTCATCGGGACCGGTGAATGCTATCACAGCGCCAGCGGTTTTTCGATCACACCAGTGGTGGCTTTCCTGCCCGCCGACCTGCCGCTGATGGCCAATCCCGCAGAGGTCGCGGACTGGTTTGAAATGCCTTTTACCGATGCCGTCGACCATCAGGCAATCAAGCGGCGATATGGCCATTGGAAGGGGCATAGACGCGGCTATTATGAGCTGATCTGGCAGAAGCGCCGTATCTGGGGCGTCACCGCTGGCATATTGGCCAATCTCGCGCGCCAGATCGCAGCAGTGGACGATCATGCCATGGTGCGGGACAGCGGCGTCAATGGCTGAGGCGCGGATACTTCTCGATCCTGTCTGGCCATGGCCCAACCGCGAGGATGTGCGCGATTTTTGCGCCCTTCTCGACGGCGATGCCACATCCGGCACACAGGCGCGGCTGGTCGGCGGCGCAGTGCGCGATGCGTTACTCGGCATTGCCGCCAGCGATATCGATATCGCTACGCCGCATTCGCCCGAGAGGGTGCAGGCGATTGCCGAAAAGGCAGGCATAAAATCCATCCCCACCGGTATCGATCATGGCACTGTGACCGTCATACTCGCCAGCGGCCCGGTCGAGGTCACGACGTTGCGCCGCGATGTCAGCACCGATGGCCGCCACGCCACCATCGTCTTTTCCGAAGACTGGCGTGAAGATGCAGGACGACGCGACTTCACCTTCAACGCGCTTTACGCCGAGCCGCAAAACGGCAGGGTGCATGACTATTTTGGCGGCCTTGACGATCTGAAAGTCGGTCGACTGCGCTTCATCGGCAATGCGCGAACCCGTATCGAGGAAGACTATCTCAGGATATTGCGGCTGTTCCGCTTCCACGCACGTTTTGGCAGAGAGGCTATTGATCCGGAGCTGATCGCGCTGTGCCGCGAAATGGGGCCAACACTCAAGGCTCTTTCGCGCGAGCGCATTTCCGGCGAGTTGCTGCGGTTGATCATGGCCGATGGCGCGCTGGAGGCAATGCGCGCCATGGCCGAGGCGGCACTATGGCCACATATCCTGCCAGAATTGACCGACAATGGCTTTGCCGATTTCGCCAGGCTGATCGGGCGTGCACAACATCATGGCGTCAGCGTGTGCGCCATGACAAGGCTGGCGACGCTGCTGCCGCGGCAGCGCGATGCGATTGATCGGATCGCGGCGCGGCTGCGGCTGGCCAATGCCGATCGTGAATGGCTGCGGCAACTGGCCACGATCACCGATTCAGATCTCTCAGAACCGCGCGCTCTCGCCTATCGCTTCGGCAGGGATATGGCGCTGGAGGCGGAGTTGTTGCTCGCCGGGGACAATTTGTGTCAAAAAGCAGTGGAGGCGCTGCACGAATGGTATCCCCCGGCATTTCCGGTCTCCGGGCGTGATATCATCCGCAGCGGCATCGATTCAGGCCCCGATGTCGGCAAGGCACTGCATCGGCTCGAGAATGTCTGGATTGAAGCAGGTTTCCCGGAGATCGATGACATAGAGGCTTTTGTCAGCGCATATATCGGCAATATAGACGACAGGTCCTAGGCTTTGCCTGTCTTTGTCCGCTGCAGATAAAAGTCTAACGCTTCGTCGGCGGTGAGCGGTTTGGCATAATAATAGCCCTGCCCGTGCGAACATCCCAAAGCTGCCAATGTGTTCGACAGTTCCAGCGTCTCGACACCTTCAGCCGTCGTTTCCATGCCGAGGGCATTGGCCAGTGACAGCACCGCACGGACAATCGACACGCGATCACGGTCAGACAGCATCTCGGTGACGAAACTGCGATCGATCTTCAAAATGTCGATTGGCAGTCTTTGCAGATAGGCAAGGTTGGAATAGCCGGTGCCGAAATCATCCATCGCCAGGCAGGTATCGAGTGCCTTGAGCGATTCCATCGCCTGTGCCGCGCGGTCGGGATCGCTGAGGATCGCGCTTTCGGTCAGCTCGAGCGTCAGCCGATTGCCGACAATTGCGGCGTTGCGAATGGCATCATCAACGGCGGATGCAACATCATCGCGGGTAAACTGCACTGCCGACAGGTTGACCCCGACACGGGTACCGAGCGTCCTGCCGGCAACCTTGTCCCACCGGCTGAGCGTGCGGGCAGCCGTAGACAACGCCCAGCGCCCAAGTGGTACGATCAGCCCGCAATCCTCGGCAACGGGTATGAAGTCTGTGGGCGCAATGATGCCACGGTCAGGATCGTTCCAGCGAGCCAGTGCCTCGAAACCGATAACGTCGCCGGTGGAGAGATCAATAAGCGGCTGATAGGCGAGGCTCAGCGCATCATTTTGCAGCGCCCGACGCAGGTCGGTCTCGAGGCTGAAACGATGCCGCGAAATATCCAGCACCTCTTTGCGGTAGAGTTCGACATTGTTGCTACGCTTGGCCTGTTTCAGCGCAAATTGCGCCTGTCTGATGGTATCGGAAGGATCATCCTCTCCCACAGTGCCAAGACCGACACCAATGGCTGCCTCCATCTTCACCTCAAGCCCGGACAGCGAATAAGGTGACTCGAATACCGATTGCAGGCGCGCGCAAATGGTATCGATATCGTCCGAATTCTCGCCCAGATGGACAAAAATACCGAATTCATCACCACCTGTCCGTGCCAGGATATCGCGATTGCGCAGCATGTTCTTCAAACGGCTGGCCACCGTCAGGATCAGTTCGTCACCAACTATGGCGCCAGCATATTCATTGACCTGACTGAAGCGCGACAGATCGATGGCGATGACCGCATAATTGGCACCCTTTGCAGTTTTGTCCGACATCTCATGCACCGCGTCGTCCGAGAGCACATCGAGAATCGCTTCTTCAAAACCGGTTCGGTTATAGATGCCGGTCAGGCTGTCGGAGAGCATTTCGCGATGCAGATTGCGCTGATTCTGCATTTCGGTCGTACGATCGATGAAGCTGGCGAGATAATATGATTTGTCCTCGACCGCGCCCAGCCTGGCCAGACTGACATCGATCTCGCGCGGATCGACCGGATCAGGACGGCTCCATCGCTCGGACAGCTGCACCCCGCCCTGCTCCAGCTGCTGCATCATGCGATCGAGCAACTCTTCTTCAACAATAAAGCCTGGAATCTCGCATTGGCTGGACAAAATCCCGTACAGCATCTCGAAAACAGCGTTTGAGGCCACGACCCTGATAGTGCCGCTGGTGTCGCGCCTCACAATGGTGGCAGCAATCGGCAGCGACCGGACCAGTCCGGCCAGCTGATCGTCACCGAGCACGGCCTGAGCCATCGGTTCTATGCTGTCAATGCGCAACTCATGCATATGATGGCGCTACGCGACATCTGTAAATATATGCTAAATTCCGTAACCCGGTGTAAGAATTTGACCGGTTTGCAGCATTATCGACACAGCCTTTAATCAGTTGCGACCGGAACCCTAATCATCGAAGCGGTTGTTCCGCGGAAAACCCGTCGGCGGCAGCCTCCCGGCGGCACCCCGGGCTACTTTCCACAGGCTGATTTCCTTTTCGTTGCGCCGTCGCCCGGTATCACCACCCATGGTCCAGCTCAGGCCTTCCTTGAAATTGAACGCAACGGCATCGGACAGGCCACCCTGTTTGTAGCGCTGAAGCTGTACCCCCTGCCCGCGCGCCATAGTCGGCAAGTCGGCAAGCGCGAAGATCACCAGCTTGCGATTGTCGCCGATTACCGCAACGCTATCGGCATCGGCCGGAATGGCGCGAACCACAGCGACACGGCTATCGCCCTTGAGGTTAACAACCTGGCGACCCTTGCGTGTCTCGGAAGTCAGCTCGGCTATCTTTGCCTGAAAACCGCGACCATTATTTGCGGCGAGCAACACATGTCCACTCTCGCCTGCGACCAGCAGCTGCATGATGCGCGCATCCGTATCGATATCGAGCATGGAACGCACCGGTTCGCCAAAACCGCGCGCACCGGGCAGTTTGTCGGCCCCCAGGGTGAAAAAGCGGCCATCATCGCTCACCAAAAGCAGCCGGTCGGTCGATTGCGCATGCAGCGAGAATGCCGGGCCATCGCCTTCCTTGAACTTGGTAATCTCCTTTTGCGACAGATCGGCATGGCCCTTCATCGCCTTGATCCAGCCACGATTGGACAGGATCACCGTAACCGGCTCGCGCTCGATCATCGCTTCGAGCGGAATCTCGCGTGCCGGCGCCGCTTCTTCCAGGCTGGTACGGCGCTTGCCGAGCTCTGTGTCGATCCCGTACTCTTTCTGCAGCGCCACCAGGTCCTTACGGATGCGTGTTGTCTGCCGCTGCTTGCTGTTCAGCAGCTTCTCCAGATCATCGCGCTCTTTCTCCAGCGCATCGCCTTCCTTGCGCAGCTCCATTTCTTCGAGTTTGCGCAAACTACGCAATCGCATGTTGAGGATCGCCTCGGCCTGGCGCTCGCTGAGGTCGAACTCCTCCATCATCACCGGACGCGGCTCATCCTCGGTGCGGATGATTTCGATCACCCGGTCGAGATTGAGAAAGGCGATAATATAACCGCTGAGCAGCTCGAGCCGGTCGTTGATCTTGCCAAGGCGATACGCGCTGCGCCGCTGCAGCACGATGAACAGATGGTCGAGCCAATGGCCAAGCAGCTCGCCCAGCCCCATCACCGAGGGCGTACGCTCGGCATCAAGCACGTTCATGTTGAGCGAAAAGCGGTTTTCCAGATCAGTGAGGCGGAACAGGCTGTCCATCAGCACTTCGGGATCGACCGTCCGGCTTTTCGGCTCGAGCACGATACGCAGCTGCTCATCAGACTCGTCGCGCACATCGGCGAGAATCGGCAGTTTCTTGTCGAGAATCAGGGTCGCAATCTGCTCGATCAGCTTCGACTTGGCGACTTGATAGGGAATTTCGCTGACCACGGCGACCCATTGCCCGCGACCCAGATCTTCCTTGTGCCATCCCGCCCGTACCCGCATGGAACCGCGCCCGGTGCGATAGACCTCGGAGATACTCTCCCTGCTGTCGGGCAATATGCCACCGGTCGGGAAGTCAGGCCCGTGAAAGACTTCCATCAGCTGCTCATGTTCGACCTTGCGGTTTTCCAGCACCAGCAGCGCCGCATCGACAATCTCGGAAACATTGTGCGACGGGATTGAGGTCGCCATACCAACAGCAATGCCGCTGGCACCATTGGCCAGCAAATTGGGGAAATAGCCGGGCAGAATTTCCGGCTCTTCATCTTCGCCATTATAGGTGGGGATGAAGTCGACCGTGCCGGCATTGAGGCCATCCATCAGCCGGATGGCAGTCGGCGTCAGCCGCGCTTCGGTGTAGCGATAGGCTGCGGCGTTATCCCCGTCGATATTGCCGAAATTGCCCTGCCCGTCGACCAGCGGATAGCGCAACGCGAAATCCTGTGCCAGGCGCACCATCGCATCATAGACCGCCTGGTCGCCATGCGGGTGATATTTACCGACGACATCGCCGACGACACGGGCACATTTCTTGTAACCGCTGGCGGGGTCGAGCTTGAGCTGGCGCATCGCCCATAACAGCCGACGATGCACCGGTTTCAGACCATCGCGCAGATCGGGCAGAGACCGCGCAGTGATGGTCGACAACGCATAGACCAGATAGCGCTCGGACAGTGCTTCGTTGAACGATGTCGGTATCGGATTGGTCTCCGGCGCGCCCTTGCCCGGATTATCGGTACTGCTCATGCAAGGCGCCTAGCAATCTCGCCCGGTCTTGGCGAGAAGGGTATTCGAAAAGCTGTGGATTTTGCATATGTCGGATAGTCTCATTGCTGCACATATGCACCACATGAATTGCGCCACTCGCATCAATCCTTTATAGCGCAGACTTTCGCAACCTGCCGTTCAAACAGGCCGGGTCGCCCCTCCGGGATAGTGTCAGGAACTCTATGTCACGCCGCCGCCAGATTTACGAAGGCAAAGCCAAGATCCTTTACGAAGGCCCCGAACCGGGGACCATCATCCAGTATTTCAAGGATGATGCCACCGCCTATAACGCCCAGAAGAAGGGCACGATTAACGGCAAGGGCGTGATCAACAACCGCATCAGCGAATATGTCTTTACCCGACTGGCGCATATCGGCATACCGACGCACTTTATCCGCCGGCTCAATATGCGTGAGCAGCTGGTGCGTCAGGTCGAGATTGTGCCGATCGAGGTGATTGTCCGGAACGTTGCCGCAGGGTCGATCTGCAGCCGGCTTGGCCTGGAAGAAGGCCAGCCGCTGCCGCATACGCTGATCGAATATTGCTATAAGGATGACACACTTGGTGACCCGCTGATCGCCGAAGAGCATATCGCCTGTTTCGGGTGGGCGAGCCTCGAGGAAATGCAGGACATTTCTTCGATGGCGATCCGTATCAATGACTTTATGAGCGGCATGTTTGCCGGCATCGGTATCCGACTGATCGACTTCAAGCTGGAATTCGGGCGGCTTTTCGATGGCGATTTCTCGCGCATTATCCTCGCCGACGAGATCAGCCCCGACGGTTGCCGGCTCTGGGATCTCGCGACCAATGAGAAGCTCGACAAGGACCGTTTCCGGCGCGATCTTGGCGGTGAGGTGGAAGCCTATCAGGAAGTCGCGCGGCGGCTCGGCCTGTTGCAGGAAACCAGCGATAATGAGGTGCTGGATTTCGACACCCACCGCAAGAAACGCGGGAAATAATGGCGTTGCGGACAGTTTTTCCTCTGGCAACATTTTCCGGCCCCATGCGCCAGCATCACGGCGCACGATCTTTTCTGGCATGGCTGCTCGTGGCATTGTTGCTGTCGTCATCGGCATGGCCGGCAGCGGCGCAATCGGACGAGAGTGCCGCAACGACAGACCCTGCCGCTGATGCGGTAGCTACCGCATGGGGCTTCGACAACAGCACTCTTGCTCCAGACCCCACGATCCGCTTCGGCGTACTGCCCAATGGTATGCGCTATGCGATCCGGCAGAATGACAAGCCCGAAGAGACGGCAGTGCTTGAGCTGGTTTTCGATATCGGCTCGCTCAACGAAATGGATGATGAGCGCGGCATTGCCCATTTTGTCGAACATATGGCGTTCAACGGCACCACCAATGTTCCCGAAGGCGAGATGGTCAAGATACTCGAGCGCTTCGGCCTTGCTTTCGGTGCCGATACCAATGCCTATACCAGTTTCGACCGTACTGGATATACGTTGGGCCTGCCCAATGTCTCGGAAGAACTGATCGATACCGCGCTGTTCCTGCTGCGCGAAACTGCAAGCGAAATCACCTTTGCTCCCGGGGCTGTCGAACGCGAGCGCGGGGTTGTCCTTTCGGAGATGCGCACAAGGGATAGCTATACCTTGCGGAATTTTGTTGAGCAGACCGATTTTTTCCTGCCTGATACGCGCATTGCCCAGCGACTGCCAATCGGCACCGAAGAGAGTATTCGCACCGTCTCGGCAGACCAGCTGAAACGCTTTTACCTGCGGCACTATCGGCCTGAAAATGCGACGCTGGTCATCGTTGGCAACATCGATGTCGATATGATCGAACGCAAGGTCATACAGGGCTTCGGTAACTGGGAGGCCCAGACGGCCCTGCCCCAGGATCAGCAGGCCGACATTATCGATTTTGATCGCACCGGCGCAGCGCATGATTTTGTCAATCCGGCAATCAGCGAAAGCGCCACGCTGGTGGCTTATGCTCCCTATCGCAAAAAGCCGGACAATCTCGATAACCGGCGCAAGGCACTGCTGCGCAGCATGGGTTATCGCATCATCGCCCGCCGTATCGGGCGTATGGTCCGCGCCGGCAACACGCCGCTGCTATCGGCACGCTTCGATAGCGGCGATGTGTTCAAGCTGACGCATGAGACCCAATTGCAGGTGCAGACCCGCGACGGCGAACTGGCAGAGGGTGTTGCGGTAGCCGAGAAGCTTGTCCGCCAGGCACTGGTCCATGGCTTTACCGATCAGGAAGTTGCCGAACAGATTGCGGGTTATCGCAATGCGCTGGAAAATGCGGTGCGCAGCTCATCGACCCGGCGCAATGCAGGTCTTGCCAACCTGATCATCGACGGCCTTTTCGCGCACCGCGTAGTAACCACCCCGGCCTCGCGCCTTGCACGTTTTGAGGCCGCCGAACCGAATATCTCGTCGGAAACTATCCTCGCCGCGATGCGCGAGGATATCGTGCCGCTGTCCGACCCGCTGATCCATATTACCACCAAAGGGGATATTGCAGGCGGCGCGGAGAGTATAAGGACCGCCTGGCTCGGCAGCCAGGAAGTTGCGGTGCTACCGATAAAGGAAAAGACCAGCGGACAGTTTGCTTACACCGATTTCGGCCAGCAAGGCGCGATTATCGAAGATCAATACATTGACGACTTGGGAATCCGCACCATCCGCTTCGCCAACAATGTCCGCCTCAACATCAAGCCGACCGATTTCGAGGAGGACCGGGTCAGAATTTCACTGCGGATCGATGGTGGTGAATTGCTCAACAGCCTCGACAATCCTTATGCCACCACATTGATGCGCATATATGGCGACGCCGGACTGGAGGCACACAGTGTCGATGACCTGCTCAGCATATTGGCGGGTCGGTCGGTATCGCTGCGCTTTTCTGCCGGTAGCGACTATTTCGGCAGCTATGTCGCGACTACGCCGCAGGACCTGCTGATCCAGCTCCAGATACTCGCCGCCTATGTACAGGCGCCGGGCTACCGGACCGAAGCACTGGAACGCTATCGGCGCAGCTTCGACAATTATTATGCCCGGCTGGCCGCTACGCCCGAAGCCGCATTGGGCAGCTATATTGGCGGTATCATCTCGGACGATGACCCACGTTTCAGCCTGGCACCGCAGGAAGCGCTGGAGAAGCTGGATTTTGCCGCGCTGAAAAACGCCATCGGTGAGTCTCTCGAACGAGCCTCTCTGGAAATCGGAATTGTTGGTGATGTTGACGAACAAGCTGTAATTGAAGCGGTCGCCAGCACCTTTGGAGCACTGCCCGAACGCGAGAAGGCTGCGCGCGACTATGGCGCACAAATCCAGCGCCGTTTCACCAACGAGCGCGCGACGCGCTATATCGCCCATGATGGTGAGCAGGAACAGGCGATATTGCGCTATTACTGGCCGACCGATGACAATAGCGACTATGCCACCGAGGTCAGACTGTTGCTGCTCTCCGAAATCCTGCAATTGCGGCTAACCGACAGGGTAAGAGAGGAGCTCGGTGCCAGCTATTCACCTGGGGCGTCATCGTTCATGTCATCCATCTATGATGGCTATGGCTATATGACGGTCGGCAGCAATGTCGATTTTGCCGACCGCGAAACCGTGAAACAGGCAATTGCCGGGATCGTCGAGTCGCTGATCACAGACCCCGCGAGCGAAGACGAACTGCTGCGCGCGAAGCGGCCGATTGAGGAGCGCCTGAAACAGCGTGCCACCAGCAATCGATCATGGATGGCGATTGTCGATCAGGCACAGACCGATCCAGATGCGCTCGCACGCTACCGCAGCTTGCCTGACATGATCGCCAGCGTCAGTGCAGAACAGCTCCAGCAGGAGGCTGTAAAATGGCTTTCACTGCCGCCCCTTGTTGTCGAGGTGGTGCATCGCAGCGAATATGCCGCCCTCAATGGCGATAATGATATTGCTGGAGCCGGTGGCGGACAGTCAGCCCTTGGTGCGATAACCGCTGATAATGCCGAAAATGAATGACATGAACAGCGCCAGTTGCACCTGACCATCAGGGTCGCGCCAGCCCATAACCTCATGTCCGAAGGCAAACAGGGCAATAAACATCATTACTGCTAAACCGGCCATAGCGATGCTCGTGTCACTCCTTTGGCAGGATGCGGATACATTCTGTCCATAGTCCAGCTTAGTCGGGAACAGTTAATCTGGGGTTACCGAACGCCATGGCTTGCAGAGAACCGCGCGCACGTCTAGCGAAGCTGCACATGCCCTCATGCTGCAAAGGTCTGCTTCCATGAAAGTTCGTGTCCATGTCACGTTGAAGCCCGGTGTTCTTGATCCCCAGGGCCGTGCCACACACCATACGCTGGAAAATATGGGGTTCAGCGGCATCAACGACATACGCTGCGGCCGGATGATCGATCTCGACGTTGACCCTTCGGTCAGTGACGAGACAATCGCCGATATGTGCCGCAAGCTGCTGGCCAATACCGTCATCGAAAATTATGAGGTCGTGCGGCTGGAGCAGCAGGAGCCGGCAACGTGAAAACTGCAGTCATCCGCTTCCCCGGTTCCAATTGTGATCGTGACATGCAGGTAGCGCTGCGCAAGCTGACCGGGAAGGAACCCCGCATCATCTGGCACAGCGAAACCACCATTAACGACGATGTGGATCTCATCGCCATCCCGGGCGGCTTTTCCTATGGTGACTATCTGCGCTCGGGCGCGATGGCGGCGCGATCACCGATCATGGCCGCGATTGTGCGGGCAGCTGAACGCGGCACCGGCATTATCGGCATCTGCAACGGCTTCCAGATCCTCACCGAAGCGCGGCTGCTGCCGGGTGCGCTGGTGCGCAATAGCGGCATTGATTTTGTCTGCCGCGATGTAACGCTGCACGCCAGCCCAAACGCCTCACCGATGCTCTCCGGGCTAAACAGTGATACCGGCTACACTATCCCGGTGGCGCATCATGACGGCAACTATTTCGCCGACGCCGAAACCCTCACCATGCTGGAGTCCGAAGGCCGAATCGCCTTTCGCTATGCCGACAATCCCAATGGATCGGTGGCCGATATCGCCGGAGTTGCCAATGTCCGCGGCAATGTCCTCGGCATGATGCCGCACCCGGAGCGCGCCGTCGATCCGCAATGCGGCAATACCGACGGCGCAGCGTTGTTGCGCTCGATGCTGTCGATGGCACTGGTCGAGGCGTGACGATCCGCTCTGCGCTGCATGCAAGTCAGGCGGATTTGCGACGACGCACATCAAACAGGTTTTTTGCCTCAAGCGCGGTCATCGGCCGACCATAATAATAACCCTGTATTTTCTTGCAGCCCAGATCGGTGATCTTGCGCGCTTCCTGCTCGTCCTCGACCCCTTCTGCAGTGGTCGACATGCCAAGGCTGTCCGCCATGGCCACAACCGCACGGACAATGGCGAGGCTTTCCGGCACATCACGCGCTGCGCCCTGCACGAAGCTGCGGTCGATCTTGATATTGGTAAAGCGGGTCTTGCGCAGATAGCCGAGCGAGGAATAGCCGGTCCCGAAATCATCAAGCGACAGTCCCGCACCGAGTGACAATATCTGATCGAGCACATCAACGGCCATGGTGCCTTCATGCAGGAAGATGCTCTCGGTAACCTCGACATCGAGCCGCTGCGGCGGAAGGCCGGAGCTAGACAGCGCCTTCATCAGAATCTGGATGAAATTCGGGTCGCTGAGCTGTTCGGCAGAGACATTGACCGACAATTTGGTGTGTTCCGGCCAGTTCATCGCTTCCCTGCAGGCATTTTCCAGCACCCAGCGACCGATTGGCACGATCAGGCGCGCATCCTCTGCCAGCGGGATGAATTTCGCCGGTGAGACGTGGCCCAGTTCTGGGTTTTTCCAGCGCAACAGCACCTCAAAGCCGGAGATTTCTTCTGATTGTGCGCGCACAATCGGCTGGAAGTTCAGGCTGAATTCGTTATTGGGCAATGCCTTGCGCAAGGCAATTTCCATGATGCGGCGTTCTTCGGCATGCATATGCAGCTTCGGCTCATAACCATGATGCTTGTTTCCGCCCTCATCTTTCGAGCGATACAGCGCCAGATCGGCATTGCGGATCAGCATCTCGACGGTGCGCCCATCGCGCGGTGCTATCGCAGAGCCGATACTGGCACCGATAAAGACCGTATGCTGGTCCACCTCATAGGGCTTGCACAGCGCATCGATGATTCTCTGCGACAGGTTCTGAATATAGGACGAATCGGGCACTTCCTTGACCAGCACCGCAAATTCATCGCCACCAAGCCGGCCGCACAGCTCATTGTCGCTCATCAGGCTGCCCAGTCGCTGCGACACCTGGGCCAGCAGACGGTCACCGATTAGATGGCCAAGCGTATCATTGACCGCTTTGAAGCGATCAAGGTCGATCATCAGGAACGCCGAACGACGACGCCATTTCTCTCCGTCCTGCATCGCCTTGCTGGTTGCTTCGGTAATGTGCAGCCGGTTTGGCAAGCCGGTCAGCGTGTCATAGCGCGCCATATAGGCGATCTGCTCTGCTGATTCGCGCTGTTCGGTAACGTCCGAGCCGACCCCCCGGAAACCCAGGAAGACGCCGTTGTCATCGAGTTTGGGCGAGGCCGACAATTCCCACCAGCGCACCTCGTCGCCGATATGCACCCGCACCATCAGATTGCTGAAGCTTTCGCGACGTTTCAGCTTTTCGGTCAGATCATGCAGGCTTGAATGGAATTTGCCCGTCTCCCAGGATGCACCGGAAATAAGCTGGATAAACGACTTGCCCTCGACATCCTTTACGCTGCTGCCCAGCGCATAGGCAAAGCGCGGACTGACATGAGTGACCCGGCGCGACGGATCGACCTGCCACAGCCAGTCCGCGCCACTTTCCTCAAACTCGCGCAACAACAGGCTCACCACCTGCGTTTTCTCGTTCAGGCCATGCTCCGACAGACGATAGCTGAGATAATCACGCGCGGTCTCAAGGCTCGACGCAATCAGCAGCATACACAGGCAGATCGCCGCCGAGGCCATGACATATTGCCCAGTAAGCATGAACGATGCTGTGCTGGCCATGCCGACCAGCGAGGTGAACAATACGGCACCAAGCGGCATTGCCGCTAGCACCCGGGCAGAACCGACCATCAAAGCCGCTACCACGGTCCATGCCGCAGCGTGCTGGCTGATCGAACCATATTGACTAAACACAATGATCGGGCAGCTCCAGCACAGGCCCGATATTGCCGAACCCAGCGCGATGTTGTTGGTTGCCGAACGGCTGACATGGAATTGCTGCGCATTGCCTTCCGACACTTTGGCGCGAGCAACAAGCCGGTTGGCCAATATGCAGGCAATGGTGAATATGCCCCAGCCCGCCAGCAGCGAAACCGGCACTGTGCCCCGATAGAGCTGGAACACCAGCACCACACCGATGACATTGGCGATCAGGCGCATGACGCCAAAATGGGCAAAGCGCTCATATTGGATCATGCGAATACGATCCCAGTCAAAACCCTCTGGTTTTGACAGGCCCAATATACCGACAAGCGGCAGCGTTTTCGTATCGCCAGGAAGTTCGAGAATATCAGTCACTCAAGCCTGATAACCGAACTATGTTAGCGAAACGTAAGCAAGTGCAGCAATTCAGGGTAAAATCGCGTGTTGCACCGCAACCCCAGAAATCACAATCCGGCTGCGGCTTCCTCCCAGTTTCGCCCGTCAAAATGGCGGAATTTCGGCTGCAGCAGCGACACATCGTCGAGACAATCGAAATGCAGGCTCCAGCAATCGGGATGCGAGCGCGGCTGGTAGAAGCTCTTTATCCCGCAATGGCTGCAGAACAGATGCTCGGCCGCACCGGTGCCAAAGCGATAGGATCGCAGCACTTCTTCCCCCGATAACAGGGTAAAATTGCGATGCGGCACGATCAGGTGGCGATAACCTGTGCGACGGCAGATCGAACAGTTGCACAACAGGATTTCCGGTTCCGCCTCAACCACTGCAGAGAAACGCACCCGGCGGCAATGACAACCGCCAGTAACAGTGATCGCGGCGGTTTGGCCGCCCGCCATCACTCGACCGTAACCGATTTCGCCAGGTTACGCGGCTGATCGACATCAGTGCCCTTGGTTACGGCAACATGATAAGCCAGCAACTGCACCGGGACGGCATAGACCATCGGCGCAATCAGCGGGTGTACCGCAGGCACCTCGATCGTCGCCATGACACCATGCGACGCGGCATCGAGCCCCTGACGGTCGGAAATCAGCACGATCTTGCCGCCACGCGCCTGCACCTCCTGCATGTTCGACACAGTTTTTTCGAACAGCGGCCCCGAAGGCGCCAATACGATCACCGGCACCAGATCATCGATCAGTGCGATAGGTCCATGCTTCATCTCGCCGGCGGCATAGCCTTCAGCGTGGATATAACTGATTTCCTTGAGTTTTAAGGCCCCTTCCAGCGCCATCGGAAAGTCAGGGCCGCGACCGAGATAAAGCACATCCCGCGCTGGTGCGATCAGCGGCGCGATATTCTCAATCGCTTCGTCAAAACCGAGTGCGGCATTGAGCGCCGCAGGGGCTTCGGCAAGATGGGTGACGATTTCCTGTTCTTCCTCGGCGCTCAGCTCACCTTTGGCTCGGGCCAGATTGGTCGCCAGCGCTGCGAGCACCGCGAGCTGACAGGTAAAGGCCTTGGTCGAGGCGACGCCGATTTCCGGTCCGGCATGAGTCGGTAACAACAGATCGGCTTCGCGCGCCATGGAGCTGGTCGGCACATTGACCACGGCGCCGATCACCTGACCTGTCTCGCGCGCATAGCGCAGTGCTGCCAGTGTATCGGCAGTCTCGCCCGACTGGCTGATAAACAGGGCCAGACCGCCCTCCTCCATCACAGGCTTGCGGTAGCGGAACTCCGACGCGACATCGAGATCGACCGGTACCCGGGCAAATTGCTCGAACCAGTATTTTGCCACCATGCCGGCATAATAGCTGGTGCCGCAAGCGACGATGGTCACCCGGCGAATCGCCGACAGGTCAAACTCGATATCGGGCAGCGCGACCCTGCCCTCGAGCGGCCGCAAATAGCTTTGCAGCGTCTGCGCCACCACCACCGGCTGCTCATATATCTCCTTGAGCATGAAATGGCGGTAATTGCCCTTTTCGATCGCCTGCACCGTCGCGCCCGAATGCACAATGGCACGCTCTACCGGTTGGTTGTCACGGTCATAAATCTGTACCGATGCACGCCGCACTACCGCCCAGTCACCCTCTTCCAGATAGGCAATGCGCTGGGTCATCGGTGCCAGCGCCACGGCATCGGAGCCGATATAATTCTCACCCTCGCCATAACCGATTGTCAAAGGGGCGCCCTGGCGCGCGGCGATCAGCAGATCAGGGTCGCTGCGGAACATCGCTGCCAACGCAAAGGCACCGACCAGCCGCGGCAATATCGCCGCGACCGCATCCTGTGGCAACGCGCCATTCTCCACCTCGCGCGCGATCAGATGCGCCACCACCTCTGTATCGGTCTGGCTGGCAAATTCGCGCCCCTCGGCCTGCAATTCCTCGCGCAGATCGCGGAAATTCTCGATAATGCCATTATGCACAATCACCACATCACCGACGATATGCGGATGCGCATTGTCCTCGGTCGGGGCGCCATGGGTGGCCCAGCGGGTATGGGCGATACCGGAACTGCCGGTCAGCGGTGCTTCCCCGAGCCGTTGGGCCAGATTGGCCAGCTTGCCCTGTGCCCGGCGACGCTCGAGTCGGCCGTCGACAATGGTGCACAACCCGGCACTGTCATAGCCGCGATATTCCAGCCGTTTCAGACCGTCGACCAGCCGGTCGGCGACATCGTCCGTGCCCAAAATCCCGATAATCCCACACATATACCGACCTTTCAGCCCTGATTTCTCTTTTTCGTCATCGCCGCGCGAAAACGCGCCGCCCATCCGGTTTTCTCGGCTGTCTCCGCCCGCACCAGCACCAATGCATCGGCGGGGACATTGCTGGTGACCGTCGCCCCGGCACCGACAATCGCGCCATCACCGATGGTAACTGGTGCCACCAGCGCACTGTTAGAGCCGATAAACGCGCCTGCACCGATTTCGGTGCGATATTTGAAGAAGCCATCATAATTGCAGGTGATCGTCCCGGCCCCGATATTGGCCCCGGCGCCAACATCGGCATCGCCGATATAGCTGAGATGATTGGCCTTGGCGCCCTCGCCCAGCACCGCCTTTTTCATCTCGACAAAATTGCCGATCTTGGCTCTGTCGCGCAGTTCCGCACCAGGGCGCAGACGGGCATAGGGTCCAATCTGGCAATCACTGCCGATCACCGCCCCCTCGATATGGCTGAAGCTGTGGATCATGCTGCCACTGGCGATGCTGACGCCGGGGCCGAAAACAACATGCGGCGCTATGGTAACATCAGCCCCGATACAGGTATCATGTGCAAAATAGACCGTTTCCGGCGCCGTCAACGTCACTCCGGCGGCCATCATGTCGGCACGCTTGCGCATCTGCCATTGCGCCTCTAGCTGGGCCAGCTCGGCACGGCTGTTGACGCCTTCAACCTGCCATTCCTCGCATTCGATAACGCGGCAGGCGCGGCCTTCGGCAAGTGCGATAGTCACCAGATCGGGAAGATAATATTCCCCGGCAGCATTGGCATTGCCGACCTTGCTCAGCAGCACGAACATATCCTGGCGCCGCGCCATGAGCAGTCCGCTATTGCACAGATCTACTGCGCGCTCGGCGTCATTGGCGTCCTTATATTCGACCATCTTCGCGATATGGCCATCGGCATCGGCGATAATCCGGCCATAGGCCTTGCTATCACGCGGCCGGAAACCCAGAACAACCGCAGCAGGAGCCCGCCCCGCATCATCCGCCTGGTGCAGCGCTGCCTGCATCGCCTGCACTGTATCGGCTGCAACCATCGGCACATCGCCGAAACAGGCAAGCACATCGCCGTCGAAATTCTCGAGCAGCGGCTCTGCCTGCAGCACAGCATGGCCGGTGCCAAGCTGCTCGTTCTGCACAGCGATATCGGCACCATGCGCGCGCGCCAGCGGCTCCACCTGTTCGCGACTCTTGCCGACAATGACGATAGTACGCAGTTCGCGCGCATCATCGGCAAGGCTGTTCAGGCTGTCGAGAAGGTGGAGCAGCATTGGCTTGCCAGCCACCGGATGCAGTACCTTGTGGAGGGCAGAGCGCATCCGCGTACCCTGCCCCGCCGCCAATATGATCGCAGCCAGCGGCCGCTTGCCGATATCACCCATCACGCCCTCTTTCTCACCATCACACCGGGCCTGACACTGCCCAGGATATGATCCGGAAAACTTCGCCGCGTCTTTGCCACGTTGTTCCTGCATATGCCAGTAGCTTTACAGCCATCGCTATGCTCTAAACGCTGCAATGACAGACATTTCTTTCAAAATCGTCGCTTTCGATCTCGACGGAACGCTGCTCGACACCAGCCCGGAGCTGACCGCTGCGGTCAACCATACGCTCGCCGCCGCCGGCTGCCCTCCACTTGGGATTGACGAAGTGAAACCCATGGTCGGACTCGGGGCCAGGCATATGCTGACCGAAGGGCTGGCGCGGGCCGGCATTGATGACCCCGGCGCGACGAAAGAATATCTGCCGCTGCTGCTCGACTATTATGGTGATAATCTCGGCAGCGCTTCACCACCCTATCCCGGCCTGGTCGAGCTGATGGATGCGCTCGACGAGCGCGACATCGCCATGGCGGTGGTGACCAATAAATATGAGCGTTTCGCCGAGACCCTGTTGTCGCGTATCGCCATGCGCAAGCGCTTTGCCTGTGTCATTGGCGGCGACACTATGGGCAAGGGCAAGGCCAAACCGCATCGTGCCCCTATCGACGAGATGATCCGGCGCAGCGGCGGCGGCAAAGCAGTGTTTATCGGCGACAGCATCTATGACGTCATGGCGGCGCACAATGCCGGAATACCAGCCATTGCAGTCCGTTTCGGCTTCCTGCATCAACCGGTTGAAGAGCTTGGGGCCGACGCCATTCTCGACCATTATGACGACCTGTTGCCGTTGCTGGGGCAGATGTCAGGCTGATGCGCCGGAACCTTTGCGCCATTTGATCCATAAATGCCGCGCCAGCATCAATGGTGGCATGCGCAGCCAGTGCGAGCGAATATAGATAGCCAGCCGTGTCACCGGACGGGTTTCCTGCCCCCAGCCATTGCGCGCGAGCAACCGGCGTTGGAAAAACGCCTCGCGCAAACCCCATTTCGCCCCCCATTCCGGAGGCCAGATGGTTCCGTAAAGCGCATGGGCCAGCCGAAGCGTGCCTTGCAATGTCGGCCAAAGCTGGTGCTCCCCGGAACGCTGCCGCAACTCAGACCATTGCTCAGATGATCGACAGAAATCGCTGATCAACAGATGAAAGTCCCAGAGGTTGCGCAGTCCACCCGCCATATCGCCATCGGCATGGAAATGCGCGGCACAGTGACAGATCATGTCGCACGGGTCGAGAATGGCAAGCCCGTCCCCGACGCTGCGCGCGCGCGCGATCATCGCACCGGCATCAGGCATCGGCCTGGCGGTTAGTGGCAATATGGTGTGGTGCACATCGATCATCGCATCGCGATCCTGATGGATCAGCGGCGGCAATTCGTGCATCCACTGGCGATAATAGGCCTGGTCATAAGGGTCGTCCTTGACCCATTCCCAACCCGTACCGAGCAACGCCGCCTCGACTGTTTCCAGCGCTGCGCGCGGCACCATTATGTCGAGATCACCAATATGCCGCCCCTGAGCCGCAGTATGATCACTGGCGAGATAGGCTGTGCCCTTGAGCAATATCGGCGTGATACCCAATGGCGCGAGCAGACTGGCCGCGCGATTGGCTTCCCAACGCGCCCTTTGTTGGTTGCCGGTGCAATCGCGCCTCACATCGGTAAAAATCCGCGTCACGGCGTCGGGAAGCGGCTGATCCTGCAACCGGGCGCCCAGCGTCGCCAGCAGCATTTCGGCACGAGCAACGCACAAAATATCGGTCCAGCCATCGACCGCAATATTCGCAGCTGCGTCAGGATAACGCAAAAGCGTGACAAGCTCTTCCACCGGGCCGCTCATGCAACGCCCGCCCATAATGTTTCGACCAGATCCAGCGCTGCATCAGTGCTCTCGAAATCAATGGCATAGGCCGGGACCGACTGCACCAGATCGACCAGTGCCGAAAAGCCGGCCTCACCCAGCGCCACATAATTGGTCGACGCCTGGGTCAGGCGGACGAAATTCTCGGTCGGTGGTACTGCCTCACTCGCGCGCGGATAACCATAGCCGGGATAGAGTAGCAATATCGGCGGCCCCGTCTCTTCCATCGAGTCAATAGCGTCCGTCTGTGGCCGCAAATGCCGGATCATACCCTTGGGTGTATCGGTCAGCAGCGGCCCGAAGCGGCTGTCGTCACCGACGAAATCGCGCGCGACGTCGATAGCGCTGTTCTTCAGGCTGATGGCGCGCGGAAAACCCCGAACATGTCCGCTCTCAAGATCGATCAGCGCGAACTCATCGCCCATGAAGCGCCAGCCATGCTCACCGAGCAGTGCCGACAATGTCGACTTCCCCGAACCGGATTCACCAGTCATCAACAGCACCTTGCCGTCGCGCTCGACCGCGCTGGCATGGAGCAGCAAATGCCGTCGCCAACCCAGCGCCATTTGCAGGTTCATCGCCATTTCTGCCGCCAGTAGCCCCTGGGCAAGTGGCAAAGGGCTGGCATCGGGCAGCATATAATCGCCCGACAGCATCACCGAAGGTCGCAGCCAGCGGCGATAGAAACGCTGCGCTTCGAGCCGCACGGTGAAATCGGCTATCGTATCGCTGGCATCGGGATAGTCGCGATACAGCGCCTCTAATTGTGCGATGGGCGCCGCCCAATCCGATCCGATGCGAAAAACCGCCGGCCCGACATGAATGCGACACTCATGCCGCATTATCCGCGTCCCTGACCGCAGTTCTATCGGTGGCATTGATGTGGCTGACAAAACCCAGCGTCACCATTTCTTCCAGCCGCGCCGCCAGCCGGTCAAGATCGCTCTCATCCTCGGTTTCGGGCCCATCATCGTCTGTCTCAAAAGCAAAATGCTGCGCCAGCTCAGCCAGCAGCTGTTCCGCGGTCAACGGCCCTGCGAGCAGGCAGTCGATGATCTGCGGTGCCGGTTCGATCAATATATGGGTCTGACCCGATGGACGGTGATAGAGCACCTGCATTTCGTCCAGCGTCTCACGACGCCATAGCGGTTCCGGATCGAGAACATAGGCTGGGGAAGTTGCAGACGGATCATCCATCGGACAATGGCTGGCCGAACTCAACCGAAGCGGCGCCCCTGGATCGAGGCATAGCAGGTGAAACCGCTCATCCCCGGACGCAGGCGGCGGATCAGGTCTCGATAGGCACGCGGCCCGCGAATGCGGCCACGGCGCACCTGCTCACCCTTGAAGGTGCGCGGCTGCAACAGCGTTGCGCCCTGGGTGTTTTTGTCAACGATATTGCCATAGGCGTCGACATAGATCGGTCCCTGTTCAGGTGCCGGTACGGTGATCTCGCAAGTCAGTACAGAGCTTGCGGTTTGTGCCAGAGCCGGACGCACACTGACAACGGCCGACGTCGCGACAGCCCCCAGCACCAATGCGCGCCGGGTATGCCCGACAGGTGCCAGGCCCGTTCCGGTCTTGCGATGCGAATCGCTGTTGTTTTCGATGTGCGCGGACTCCTGCCGTCCGTCACCAGACTTGCGCTCGGTCATATCGGCCCCAAAATGCAGTACCGGCCTTTTATGCGGGCAAAGGATAAAAAGCGAGTAAAAGCAGCGTTCATCACCAGCTTTGTGCAGGATCGGGACAAGCGCTGTCATAATTGCTAATCAGCAACATGCTATATGGAGCAAAAGCCCATTGGGATTCGATGATGCCAAATTTCTTCAGCCCTGAGATCCGCCCGGTGCGGTTGCTGCTGGCCGCGCTGATCATCGCGCTGGCCCCGGTGCTCGGCCTGTATATCGATGGTCCGGTCGAACGCAGCGCGATCATCATCGCTGCGGGGCTGGTCGCACTGGCCATCGGGCTGGACCAGAAGACCCCACCGGTACGCAGCATCGAGGCAGCTTCACCGATTCTCGAAAGCGATGAGCTGAAATGGCATGAAATGCCCGAACTCCAGGCGCTTATCGAGGGGATACCCGACCCGCTGCTGCTGTTATCCGGCATGACCGTTATCGGTTCGAATCAGGCCGCCAAGTCCATGCTGGGGGAGGATATCGACAATGAGGATGTGCGGCTGGTGATCCGTCACCCAAGCGCTACCGATGCCATTATGCGCCAGCCCGAAGAGCCGTTGAAGCGACCAATCGAGCTGATCGGTATCGGCAATCGCGACCAAAGATGGGAGCTCAACCTGCGCAGCATCGGCTATGGCGAATACTGCATTCTCTATCTGTGGGACAAATCTCGCAATTACGCGATCGAAAAGATGCGCACCGATTTTGTCGCCAATGCCAGCCATGAGCTGCGTACGCCATTGTCCTCGATCATCGGCTTTATCGAAACGCTGAGCGACAGCGATGCAGCGGAAGACCCGGCCACGCTGAAGCGGTTTCTCAAGGTCATGGCAGGCGAAGCCGACCGCATGCAAAAGCTGATCGCCGACCTGATATCGCTGTCGCGGATCGAAGCAGACAAGTTCAAGGCACCGGAAAGTCTGGTCGACATGAATGCGCTGCTCGAAGAGATAAAGGGCATATTCGACGAGCGCCAGGATCGCCCGATCATACTCGACATTGATGCCGAGGTCCGCATGGTGCGGGGCGACCGGTCGCAGCTATCGCAGATGATCCAGAATCTGGTCTCGAACAGCATCAAATATGGCCGCCCTGGCACCGCCGTAACCCTGCGCCTCAAACCCAGCCGCACCGGGCGTATGGCACGGCTGTCGGTTGTCGATGAAGGCGATGGTATCGACCCCAAACACCTGCCGCGTCTCACCGAACGCTTTTACCGTGTCGACGCCGGACGCAGCCGCCAAATTGGCGGCACCGGACTGGGACTGTCTATCGTCAAGCATATTGTCGAGCGCCATGGCGGGCGGCTGGAAATCAACAGCACATTGGGCAAGGGCACAAAGATCACCATATCACTGCCCGCTGCACACCCTCAGCGGGACCGTCAGGAGCCTGAAAAACAGTCAGAGTTTTCCTGATTCGCACTTTAAGACCAGCGATAGCGGCGGCACGCCTGATAACATCTCTAATCGGCTGTCACCCGCTTCACTCGCAGCAAGATGACAGCTTCTTTGCCGATGTCATCATATTGTCACACAAATGTCATTCTTGATAAACTGCCTATGCGTAATGCCCCATCAGCCGAGACGGCCCTTACGCCCGAATTCTCTTTACTCACCCGGACGCCGTACTCACAGGATCATCATTATGCGCGCCTTTTCCTTCATTGGTATGTCAGCATTGCTGGCACTTGCTGCCTGTCAGGACCCGGCCAGCCTGGTTCCCAACAGCAGCCGTGATGAAGTGCGTGTTGTTGGATCGTCGACCGTCTTCCCCTTCGCCAAGATCGTATCGGATTCGTTCCAGAGCATCGGTGAACATCCCTCGCCTATCCTCGAATCCACCGGCACTGGCGGTGGCATCCAGCTATTTTGCGATGGTATCGGTGCATCGACCCCGGATATCGCCAATGCCTCTCGCCGCATCAAGGCGAGCGAACTGGCGCGCTGCGCGGAAAACCAGGTAACCGAAGTCGTGGAGTTCAGGATCGGGGTCGATGGCCTTGCCCTGGCCCAGTCCAACGAAGGGCCGACGCTTAACCTTACGGTGCCGCAAATCTATCGGGCGCTCGCAGCGCGGCCTTACGGTACCGATAAACGCCCGGAAATGTGGTCCGATATCGATCCGTCGCTGCCGGCGATACAGATCAAGGTCTATGGACCGCCAAAAACCTCTGGCACCCGCGACTCTTTCGAAGAGCTGATTATGGAGGTCGGCTGCCAAAGCGATCCCAAAATGGCTGCGCTGAAGGACAGCAACGAGACTGAATATAAGAAAACCTGCACCGATGTGCGTACCGATGGTGCCTATATCAACACCGGTGAGAATGATAATCTCATTGTTCAGAAGCTTAGCGGTGACCCCAATGCTGTAGGCATTTTCAGCTATAGCTATCTTGAGGAAAATGCGCGCAATGTCCGGGGTGTCACGATCAACGGTGTCACTCCCGATTATGACAGCATCGCCTCGGGGCAATATCCTGGCGCGCGTCCGCTCTATCTCTATGTCAAGAAGCGGCACATGGACGTGATCCCCGGGCTGAAGGACTATCTTGCTGAATTCATTGCCCTGGCCAAGCCAGACAGTCCGCTTGCCGATGCCGGCATGATTGCCTTGCCCGAGGATCAGCGTTCGGAGCTGTCGACCAGGCTGGAAACACTACCGACGATCAGTGCGGATGATCTGGATTGACCGTTAACGGATCGACAAGGGGGGGAATTGTTTAGAAATGTCGGGATTCGCATTTCTTTTTCTGATTGTCGGGCTCGGCGTTCTGGGCTGGCTCTTTGGCCGCGCCAAGGCCAACCGTTTCGTCCTCGCCGGCAAGACCAGCTTCAACTCGCTGCCCAACTATCATGGCTGGTATGTCGCGCTATGGGCAATGGTGCCGGTGGCCGCATTTGTCGCTATCTGGATCAGCGTATCGCCGGCAATGACCAGCAATATGGTGCTCGCCGATCCGGCGGCAAGCAACCTGCCAGAAGACCCGTTCGCCAAGGCCTCGATATTATCTGAAGCCCGCGCGCTGTCCCGCAACCCTGAAGCGCAGAGCTTCAACCCCGAGGCAGTAACACTGGCGCCGATCTATTCCGAGGCAGAGCGCCATTACCAGCTGCTCGGCATGGCTGCAGCGCTGTTGCTGGGTTTTGCCGGTGCCGCTTTCGCCTTTCTGAAAATCCGCCCGGATTTCCGAGCCCGCAGCAAGGTCGAGCGTGTGGTGCTGATGGTCCTGCTGATCGCCTCACTGATCGCGATATTGGCGACCATCGGCATTGTCGCATCGCTGATTTTCGAATCGATCCGCTTTTTCGGCATGGTGTCACCTGTCGAGTTTTTCTTCGGCAGCGAATGGAACCCGCGCAAGGAACTGATCGCTGGAGAAAATAACGGTTTCGGTTCCCTCCCGCTTTTCTGGGGCACTATCTTTATTGGTGCGATCATCGCGATGATTGTCGCCATCCCCTTCGGTCTTATGAGCGCGGTCTATCTCACCCAATATGCGCCGCCAGCACTGCGCAGCTGGATGAAACCGATATTGGAGATACTCGCCGGTGTGCCCACAGTGGTCTATGGCTATTTCGCCGCACTCACCGTGGCACCGGCACTGCGCGATTTCGCGGTTTCCATCGGTATCAGCAACGCATCGTCCGAATCGGCGCTGGCCGCCGGTCTGGTTATGGGCGTTATGATCATCCCGTTCGTGTCTTCCATGGCCGATGACAGTATTGCCGCCGTTCCCAGTGCGATGCGCGACGGTTCCCTGGCCATGGGCGCAACGCCAAGCGAGACCATCAAGAAAGTACTGATTCCTGCAGCTCTGCCCGGCGTTGTCGGCGGTGTGCTGCTCGCGGTCAGCCGTGCCATTGGCGAAACCATGATCGTGGTGATGGCTGCCGGTCTGGCCGCCAACATGACGGCCAATCCGTTCGACAGCGTAACCACGGTAACGGTGCAGATCGTCAAGCTCCTCACCGGCGATACAGATTTTCAGGGGCCATTGACACTCGCCGCCTTCGCCTTGGGCCTGGCGCTGTTCTTCGTTACCCTGCTGCTCAATCTGGTCGCGCTGCAGATCGTCAAGAGATATCGGGAAGCCTATGAGTGAAGCCGCCGCCATGACCGCTCCGATATCGCCCGGTACAAGGACCGGGACCGACTGGAAAAGCGAGGCGATGCGCAAGCGTGTTGCCAGGCGCTATGCCTCGGAAAAGCGTTTCCGCGCGCTCGGGCTCGCTGCGATCATCCTGTCATCGCTGTTCCTTGCCTTCCTGCTGTTCGTCATGGTCAGCAACGGTGCCAAGGGCTTTTTGCGCACCGAGGTCGCGCTACCCATCAACTTCCCGGCGCTTTCGGGCGGCATGTCTCCGGAGGCATTGCAGGGCGCACAACAAAAGGCAACGTTGACATCCCTCGACTTGCGCGGCCTTACCGAGATCGCGATCGAAGCCAGCTATGGCACTGACGGTCGCCAGATATTTGCCCGCAACGCCTGGGTCGAGGTCCGCGAACAGCTTCGCGATAATCCTCAGCTGATTACAGAAAACGCCACATTGTGGCTGTCCGCAGCCAGCGATATCGATCGGGTCAACAAGGGTGATGCCCGCCCGGCATTGCAGTCGCTCTATGACGATCTGCAGGCGCGCAATGCTATACAGACGGTGTTCAACACGCCATTCCTGACCAGCTCCGACGGTGTCGATCCGGCACTTGTCGGTATATGGGGCGCACTCAAGGGCTCGTTGATGACGATGTTCGTTACCCTGTTGCTGGCCTTTCCGATTGGCGTCCTTTCGGCGGTCTATCTCGAGGAATATGCACCGCGCAATCGCTGGACCGACCTGATCGAGGTGTCGATCAACAATCTCGCTGCTGTCCCGTCGATCATCTTCGGACTGCTGGGTCTGGTGGTGTTCCTGACCTGGATGGACCTGCCGCGTTCCTCGGCGCTGGTCGGCGGCCTGACATTGGCGCTGATGACCTTCCCGGTGATCGTCATTGCCGCACGCAATGCGGTCAAGGCGGTCCCGCCATCGATCCGCGAGGCAGCGCTTGGCATCGGCGCCAGCAAGGTACAGGTAATCTTCCACCATGTGCTGCCGCTCGCCATACCCGGGATCATGACTGGCACGATCATCGGCATGGCCCGGGCGCTGGGCGAAACAGCGCCATTGCTGATGATCGGCATGCGCGCCTTTACCGCGACACCGCCAGACAATTTGTCCGACCCTTCAACGGTGTTGCCGGTACAGATCTTCCTGTGGTCGGATGAGGTCAATAGCGGTTTTGTCGAGAAAACCTCCGCCGCGATTATTATATTGCTGATATTCCTGCTGACGATGAATGCGGTGGCGATCTGGCTGCGCAACCGCTTCGAGACGAGATGGTGAGCCCCGCTATGAATACAGAAACCACCATGGAAAAAAATGCTGCCGTCGGGCCGATGAAGATGGCGACTCGCGATGTGCATGTCTATTATGGCGAGAAAGAAGCCATTAAGGGCGTCGATATCGATATCGACATGGAGAATGTCACCGCGTTCATCGGTCCCTCGGGCTGTGGCAAGTCGACCTTTCTGCGTACCCTGAACCGGATGAACGATACCATTCCCATCGCCCGGGTGACCGGCACGATCATGCTGGATGGCGAGGACATTTACGACAGCGCAATGGACGTGGTGCAGCTGCGCGCACGAGTCGGTATGGTGTTTCAGAAACCCAATCCGTTCCCCAAATCCATCTATGACAATATTGCCTATGGCCCACGCATTCACGGCCTTGCCACCGACAAGGCCGAGCTTGATCGCATTGTCGAGAAATCGCTGCAGCGTGCTGGCCTTTGGAGCGAGGTCAAGGACCGCCTCAACGACAGCGGCACCGCGCTTTCCGGCGGCCAGCAGCAGCGGCTGTGCATCGCCCGCGCCATCGCTGTAGACCCGGAAGTAATCCTGATGGACGAGCCCTGTTCGGCACTTGATCCCATCGCTACCGCCAGGATCGAGGAGCTTATCCATGAATTGCGTGGCAAATATGCTATTGTGATTGTGACGCACAATATGCAGCAGGCCGCGCGCGTATCACAGCGGACCGCATTTTTTCATCTCGGGGAGATGGTCGAATATGGAGAAACCTCCGAATTGTTCACCAACCCTGCAGAGGAGCGGACCCGCGATTATATCACCGGCCGATACGGCTGATTTTCGCTGCGGTTTGAGGATTTGCAAGTTCGATGACACCCAGTAGCACCAAGCATACGGTCAAAGCGTTCGACACCGACATGGTCGAACTGCGTGGGCTGGTGTCGGATATTGGTGGTCGCGCCGAAAAGGCGGTAATCGACGCAATGACGGCGCTTGAGCGCAACGACCATGGCCTGGCCTCGTCGATCATCGTCAAGGACAAGGACATTGATGAGCTGGAGCGTGCCATCGACCGCATGGTCGTCCAAATCATGGCGCTGCGTGCACCTATGGCCGACGACCTGCGGGTGCTGATCGCGACACTGAAGATCTCCAGCAAGATCGAACGTATTGGCGACTATGCCAAGAATATCGCCAAGCGGGTGCCGCTGATCGACCCTGATGACTGGATGGAGGCCGCCGATGCGCTCGATCCGATGTCGCGCGCCGCGATTGAACTCGTCGACGATGCCATGAACGCCTATGCCCGACGCGATGCCGATCTCGCCATTCAGGTATGTAAGCGCGACAAAATGGTCGATGATTTCTACAGTGCTATTTTCCGTGGCCTGATTGACCACATGATTGCGGTGCCCGGGCAGGTCAATGCCGGGGTTCATCTGATGTTTATCGCCAAGAATCTTGAGCGGATTGGCGACCATGCGACCAATATCGCGGAGATGGTCTATTTTTCAATTACCGGCGAAAATCTTGTAGAGCGTGATCGTGGCAATGATCCGCTCGATATGAATGACTGAAATAAAGGGAAGAGAAATGTCCAAGCCCCATATTCTCCTGGTTGAAGACGATATGGCACTGGCGGAGTTGATCTCCTGGCATTTCGAGAAACAGGGCTTTCGTATCAGCCAGACCCCGGATGGCGAAGAGGCGCTGCTGATCGTCAGCGAACAGCAGCCGGACATTGTGGTGCTCGACTGGATGATCGATAATCTTTCCGGCATCGAGGTCTGCCGCCGTCTGCGGCGCAATAATGATACTGCCAATATCCCGATCATCATGATGTCAGCACGGGGTGAGGAAGAAGATAGGGTCCGTGGCCTCGATATCGGCGCCGATGACTATCTCACCAAGCCATTCAGCCCGCGCGAACTGATCGCCCGCGTTAATGCCGTGCTACGCCGCATGCGCCCGGCATTGGCGGGAGGCACCCTCACCTATGCCAATATCGAGATGGACACGGTCGGCTACAAGGTGAAGCGCGGCGGCAAGACCATTCCGCTCGGCCCTACGGAATTCCGCCTGTTGCGGCATTTTCTCGAACATCCTGGCTGGGTATTCTCACGTGAACGGTTGCTGGACGCGGTATGGGGCAATGAGAGCGATATCGAAATCCGAACCATCGACGTGCATATTCGCCGCCTGCGCAAGGCAATCAACGCCAATGGTGAGGCAGATATCATCCGCACCGTGCGTTCGGCCGGTTATGCGCTTGATGCAGAGGCGGTTGCCTGAACCGCCAATCCCCAAGTGCCCATGGCCGTAGCGGCAACCTTTTTCACCGTAGAAAAGCGACAAATGCGCGGTTGACAAAGCCGAAGGCGCATCGGAAACCCGCGACATAATTTTCAAAGCATATCGCAGAACATCCGAGGAGCCTTATCATGACCATCAGCTTTGCCGACCGTGTTGCCATTGTCACCGGAGCCGGAGGCGGCCTGGGACGTGCTTATGCCCTTGAACTGGCACGGCGTGGTGCCAAGGTCGTGGTCAATGATCTCGGCGGGGCCCGCGACGGCACCGGAACCTCGGATGCCGCCGCCATAGTGGTCGAGGAAATCGAGAAAGAAGGCGGGGAAGCCATGGCCAATGGCGGCTCGGTAACCGAATATGCGCAGATGGAAGAAATGGTCGCCAAGGCCAAGGAGAAATGGGGCGGCGTCCATATCCTGATCAACAATGCCGGCGTGTTGCGCGACAAGAGCTTCGCCAAGATGGAGCCAAAGGATTTCGCCTTTGTCGTCGATGTCCATCTCAACGGATCGGGCAATGCCACCAAGGCGGTATGGGAAACCATGCGCGAACAGAATTATGGCCGCATCCTGATGACGGCATCATCGACCGGCCTCTATGGCAATTTCGGCCAGGCCAATTACGGCGCTGCCAAGCTGGGCCTCGCAGGCCTCACCAAGACGCTCTATCTCGAAGGCGCAAAATACAACATCAAGGTCAACACGCTGGCCCCGGTCGCCGGCACCCGCATGACCGAAGACATTTTCCCGCCCGAAGCTTTCAAAGCCTTCACCCCGGAAAATGTTGCCCCGGCTGCGCTTTACCTCGTCTCCGAAGACGGGCCGACCAACATGATCATCGGCGCAGGCGCCGGTGCCTATCATGCTGCCTATGTCACCATGACACCCGGCGTCGCACTGCCTGAGGGCGAGCGTACGGTAGAAGGTGTGGCAGCCGCGTTCGACCGCATCACCGACCGCACTGGCGAGATTGTGCCGCAATCGGGTTCGGAACAGTCAATGGCCATCATGAAAGCCCTGCAGGGCGGCTGATTGCCTCCCCCTTGACGGGACCGGTCACGGAAGAGGCACTCTATGAACTATGATCTGCAGGAAGGGCGACAGAAGCTGGTCAGGCTGTACCGGTTCTTACAGCCTTTGCTATATGCCAATATGGCAGGCACCGCCCTTTTCCTGTTGCTTGAACTGGTCGAGCTCAGCGGAATATATGATCCGTATAATGTCGGATCGGAAGGTGCGCTATATTCGATAGTAAGCTTCGGTGTGGCTGTGACGGTCCTCAATATCGTCACCATCATCATTTTTGCGATGTGGATTTATCGCGCTGCAGCCAACATCTATGAGGCCGATATACCGGGTTTCGAATATACACCCGGTTGGTGCGTGGGCTGGTATTTTATTCCGATTGCCAATCTGTTTATGCCGTTTCAGGCCATGCGCCAGATATGGAATGCCAGCCACGGAAATTTCAACGACCTCAAGGAAAACAGTAATATCCTGATATGGTGGTGGATCACCTGGATCGTAGGCGGTATTGCAAACCAGATTGCATTCCGTTTGTCAGAGGGATCTTCAACAGCGCTCACTTTTGGTGTTGCAGGCTCGGCGATCACCATTGCCTGCCATGTGCTTGCAATTCAGCTGACCAGGTCGATCACACGGAGCCAGACTGAAACCGAGCATCTCAGCGCAATATTCGAATAACGAGCCAGGACGGCACGGCCACCCTATTCCTCCACCGCCTTGATCAGCCGCCGTTCGATCGGGGCGAGGATATTCGCCAGCTCATGGCCGCGCTTGAGGATCTGCCCCGCCTCGCCACGCAACAGCCACTGGCCCTGTTTACGCCGGTTTGCAGGGCATTTTTCGAGCCGGATCTCCGGCCTTTGCGAAGCATGGCGAAAGGCTGCGAAGATGGCCGTGTCCCGGCCAAACTCGATGGCATAGTCGCGCCATTGCCCGGCAGCGACCATGCGACCATAGATGTTGAGAATAGCGTTAAGCTCTGTCCGGTCGAATACCGTCTGCCGTGTCTGTGACCGGTGTAGCGGCAACACCGCGACATTCGATGCAGCGTTGTGGCCCGTTGCGGTCATGCCGCAAAGGCTGGCAATTGCATATCAGGGCAAAATGCTCCGACGGGCATCAGGCGGATTTCTGGTCCGTCACCTGATCGGCAGGCACTTCGGCATCGGCGTCTTCGGCCTTGCATGGCGGCTCGGGCAGGCTTTTCTGCTCTTCCGTCGGGCTATCGCGCTCTTCCATCAGCTGTGCCAGGCGCTTCTGCATCTGCTCGATCTCGCATTGCAGGATTTCCAGCTTCTGCGTCGCCGGGTCATAGACCTCGCTGCACGGCGTACCATAGGGCATGAATTCTTTCTGGTAATCCTTCGCGTCAACCGGCACCTGCCGCGCCCGCACGCCAACCATGGTCGCGCCCTCGGGGACGTCCTTGGTAACCACCGCATTGGCGCCTATGCGCGCCCGCTCGCCAATGGTGATCGGTCCCAATATCTGCGCACCAGAACCGAGAATTGCCCCATTGCCGATGGTTGGGTGGCGCTTACCGGCCTCGCCATTGGTCGGGTTGGTGCCGCCCAGCGTCACGCATTGATAGATTGTGACATCATCGCCGATTTCGGCAGTCTCACCGATCACGGTGAAGCCATGATCGATAAACAGATTCTTGCCTATAGTGGCACCGGGGTGGATATCAATGGCGGTCAGCATCCGCCCAAGATGGTTGATCAACCGGGCAAGAAAGAACAAGTTGCCGCGAAACAGCCAATGCGAAACGCGGTAAAAGCCCACGGCCCAGAGACCAGGATAGGTGAGAATTTCCCATTTCGAGCGGGGCGCGGGATCGCGTGACGCGATCGACTTCAGATAATCATTGAGAGCGCGAAACACGGAACGCTCCTCCATTGGCTGCAGGCCTGAGCCCTGACACTATTGTAAATAATAGATATGCTCGTGCGAAATTACCACTATTTTACGGCAAATCACGCTTGCCCGAGCGCATAATCAATCTCGAGATAGCTCGCCAGCTTGGCCAGACGGCGCTCGACACTCTCGCCCATAAGACTGTGGTCATTGCCTTGAATCGCAATTTTCAGCCTGTTGTCTTCACGCAGCAAATGGCTGTTTCCAAACAGATTGTCATGACCGCCGCTGAAGCGCTGGCCGAGACGGATGGCCAGTCCCCAGGCCGCCGCACGCGCCAGATCGGCATCACTGCACAGCCGCCCGTCATAGGAAAACGGTTCCACTCCGCCGCCAAAATTGGTGTACAAGGCCTGCGCCAGCATCGCACGGCCATGCGCATCAATACCGACCCAATTGCCATGCAATGCGATTTCCAGCGCGCGTTCGGACCGGAAATCGGGGTTGGCCTGCCAGCCAATATCGGCAAGGTGACATGCCGCCATGAGCAGCCGCTTATCACCCGATCCGAGATCTGGAAAAGCCGGTTTTATCCAGTCGAACAGCTTGCCGCCATCCTGACCGAAACGCGACTGGTAGCGCCCGAAACGCCGGGTTGAATCGAGCAGCGGGTCAAGCTGGCGGATATCCTCCGGCATGGTGCGATAGATCAGCCCTTCGCGAAGACCATAAGCGGAGACGATAATCTGCGCCGGTTTCAGTATGTCGCAGGCTGCGCACAGCAATTTGGCTGCCGTCCCCAATGTCGCGATACGCGAAGTGGCAAGACGTGGTACCGCGCGCAGGTCATCGCGCGAGGAGTCCAGAATCCGCTTGGACAGCGGTGCAATGCGTTCGACCGGGATGGCATAATTGTGGAACACCGGCAGCGGATAGCCCTGGTCATACATGTCGACACGCGCCAATGCCCGCCATGAGCCACCGACAATATACAGTGTCCGTCCCCTGCACCGTCCGTCCCAGCCATTGGCTGTGACAAGCTTGGCGACATGCTTGCTCAGCGGCCCTTGCCCCTTTTCACTGATCTCACGGCTGCGCAGCACGCCAATAGGCAATGAAATGCTGTCTGAAATCGAGCGGTTACCAACTTCGGCCAGCTCCAGACTGCCGCCGCCGAGATCACCGACCACACCATTGGCCTCGGGAATAGCCGAAATGACTCCATAGGCCGCCATTTGCGCTTCTTCCTCGCCGCTCAGCACATCGACATCGAACCCCAGATCGCGCACCCTGTCGGCAAATTGCGGGCCATCGCTGGCATCGCGTACCGCAGCGGTGGCAACGCAAAGTGTGCGATCGACATTGCAGCCCTCGATTAATGTCCGGAACCGCCGCAGCGCCGTTATCGCCCGGTCAATGCCTTCGGGTGCGAGCGCTCCGGTTTCGCTGATCTCGCTGCCCAGTCCGGCCATCACCTTCTCGTTGAAGATCAACGCGGGATTGCGCCGTGGCCCGGCAAAGATGACCAGCCGGATCGAGTTGGAGCCGATATCGATCACTGCCACGCTGTGGCTACGCGCGCCCTTGGGCTTTCGCTTGGTACGGAACAGAAGCGGCATCGAGGAAATGGTCTAGGCTCAGGGTCTATGAAATTGATGGGCGAGGCGCCAAAATGATGAGCATATCGGGCGAAAATGCGGGCCGGGAAGGTTTACTGCCTTTCCAAGCGTATTTTTGATCGAGATGGAAGTCATTTTGTCGTCCTTTCAGGATTTGACCAATTGGCGCCTGCGCCACGTCAGAAAAGCTTGCGATAGCGCCGCTATCGACTGCGCTTTCCTTCCTCGCCCAGGCGCCAATTGCTTCAAACCTCGCTCCATCAATTTCATAGACCCTGAGCCTTAGGCCTTTCTGCGGATCGGCTGTCGCAGCGTCAGGTCGGGCACTTCATCGCTGTTCCTGAGCGCTGCACCACGCCCCGAGAGCGACGGGTTTGTCATGAAATAATGGTGCAGGTTGAACGGCTTGTCGCCCGGTTCGACACGGATATATTCGCCATCCGCGTTGAGTTCCCAGCTCTGCTCATTGTCGAGCAGATTGGCCAGCATGACCTGCTCCAGTACCTGTTCATGCACTGTCGGATTTTCGATCGGCAGCATATATTCGACCCGCCGGTCAAAGTTGCGCGGCATCCAGTCGGCCGAGCTGATATAGACTCGCGCCTTGTCATTGGGCAGATGGTCGCCATCGCCAAAGGCCCAGATGCGACTATGCTCGAGGAAGCGGCCGATCACCGATTTCACCCGGATATTGTCCGACATGCCGGGTATTTGCGGCTTGAGGCAGCAGATACCGCGGATGATCAGGTCAATCTGCACACCGGCATTGCTGGCGGTATAGAGCTTCTCGATGATCGCCGGATCGACCAGCGAGTTCATCTTGGCCCAGATCGCGCCCGGTCGGCCATTGCGCACATGATCGATCTCGACATCGATCAGTTCCATCAGCGTGTTGCGCATGTCGCGCGGGGACATGGTGAGCAGCTCAAGCTTCTTCGGTTCGACATAGCCGGTGATATAGTTGAACAGCTGCGCCGCATCGCGCCCCGCGCGCGGATCGGCGGTAAAGAAGCTGAGATCGGTGTAAATCCTGGCGGTGATCGGGTGATAATTGCCGGTACCGAAATGGCAATAGGTGCGATAACCCTCGGGTTCGCGCCGCACGATCATCGAAATCTTGGCGTGGGTCTTCCACTCGATAAAGCCATAAACAACCTGCACCCCGGCGCGTTCAAGCGCGCTGGCCCAGAGTAGATTCTGCTCCTCGTCGAACCGGGCCTTGAGCTCGACCACCGCTGTGACCGACTTGCCGGCTTCGGCCGCGTCGATCAGCGCACGAATCACTGCCGATTGTTTGCCGGCGCGATAGAGCGTCTGCTTGATCGCGATAACATCGGGGTCGCGCGCTGCCTGCTGCAGAAAGGCGATCACCACCTCGAAACTCTCATAAGGGTGGTGGACGACAATATCCTTGCCGCGGATCGCAGCGAAACAGTCGCCGCCATGCTCTCGGATACGTTCGGGGAAGCGCGGCGTATAGGCAGTGAATTTGAGATCCGGCCGGTCTTCGTCGACAATTTCCGCCAGGCCGCCAACATCGATAAAGCCGGTGATTACCGACTTGACCGCGCTTTCGGGCAGTAACTGCTCGTCGAGCAGCTTGACCGTTTCGGCATCGAGATCGGAGGATATTTCGAGCCGGATCACCTGACCGCGACGACGGCGTTTGATCGCGCTGCGGAAATATCGGACCAGATCCTCGGCTTCTTCCTCAACCTCGATATCGCTGTCGCGGATGATGCGGAACAGCCCCGAATTGAGCACCTCATAGCCGGGGAACAGGGTATCGGCAAAGCCGCGCAGCACCTCTTCGAGCGCGATATAGACTGCATCCTCACCCGGAATGCGAACAAAACCCGACATGGTCGGCGGCAGCATGATCAGTTCGCGCACATGATGCCCGTCCGATTCGCGCCTGAGATCGAAAATGACGCTGATGCCCTTGTTCGGGATGAACGGAAAGGGATGCGCCGGGTCGAGCGCCTGCGGCGTTAGCACCGGGAAAATCTGGTCAAGAAAATGGTCGCGCAGCCATTGCAGATTATCCGGCTCAAGTTCGGATACAGCCCTTATGGCTATGCCCTGCACTGCCAGCTTGCGACGCAATTCCTGCCATACGCGCTGCTGGTCATGCACCAGTTCGGCCGCCTTGACCTCAATCTCGGCAAGCTGCTGTGCCGGGGTGCGGCCATCAGCCGAGCGCTGCTCGACGCCCTGTTCGACCTGTCCGACCAACCCGGCAACACGAACCATGTAGAATTCATCAAGATTGTTGCCGGAGATCGACAGGAAACGCAGCCTTTCGAGCAATGGATGCGCCTCATTCTGCGCCTCGGCAAGAACCCGCTCGTTAAAACCGAGCCAGCTCAGCTCGCGATTATAGAATCGCCGCGAATCGATCATAGTGTCCGCATGGTCTGTCACAGTCGTCGCCATCATGCTGCTCCTGCGTCCTCGTTGCTGTCATTGTCAGCCTCTTCACCGTCATCCAGCAAGGTGCGCAAAAGGCCCATGCCAACCGGCTTGCGCTGCTCCAGCGTGATACGGTCCAACGCCAGCACCAGATCGCGCACCGCCTGATAGCTGCGCTCGCAACGGTCGGCGGCATAGGCTGCCAGTTTCGGCGTCACATCGAGCCCGTGCATCCGGCCCAGCTTTTCGAACAGCGCCATGATCATCGCCCTGTCGGGGGCACCAATGGCAATGCGCTGCGACGCCGCCAGGCGCGATTTGAGATCGGGCAAGGTCAAGGCATCGAGCCGGTAATCCTCGGGAAAGGCGATCAGTATCGGCCACGATTCCTGCTGCGCCTGGTTCCAGAGATGGAATATCCCGGCATCATCCGCGCGGTGCGCATCGTCGATGAAAAGCCCCCCGGATTCACGGCGAAAAACCTCACCCATGCTGCTCTTGCCCGCTGCCTCGGCGCCAAACAGCACGGCACTGCGATAGGGCCAGTGGTCCCAGCGCCCGAGTAGCGCCGCGGCCGCGGCATTGGCGTCAGTCACCAGATAATCGGTACGCGGCAGCTCGGCAGACAGAGGCAGGGCGATCTGGGTCATCGCGAAATTCTGAGCGTGTTGCCCGATTGCTGCACCCGCCAACCACGCGCCTCGAGCTGCTGCCGCAATTGCGCTGCATCGCCGTCAAACTGCACCGACATCACCGATGTACCACCCAGCGCCAGGCTCGACGTGCTGGCTGAACGTACCCCGGCTATGCCGCGCACCGCCGCTTCGGCGCTGTTGACCGAGCCGACATCGGGGCTGGAATATTGCACTGCGATGCTGGTCACGGCAGGCGCTGCAGGTACCGCCGCTTCCTCAGAGGCTGTGCGATCATCCTCTTCAGCGGCGTCGTCTTCGAGCGCCTCGAGCTCTTCCAGTTCATCCTCCAGTGCATCCTCATCGCTGTCTTCGATGATCAGTGAGGTATCGGGACGCAGATCGCCACGCGAAAGGGCAGCGCGATAGATGGTGTCCATGCGCTCGACGCCCTCGGTGAGCATCGCCGCCAAACCATCACTATCTGCTGCGGTCAGTTCGAAGCTGCCGATCCTGGCGCGATCAGGGCCGAAATAGGCGGTGAAATACCCTGTTGCCGGGCCGCCAGGATAGAGCCGCTCGACCCGCACCACCGGGATCAGCACATCGGCGGCACCAAACTGATCAAGGATCAGCCGCCACCAATTGCGGTCGCGCCGTCCGGTCTGGCCTGCGGTCAGCAACAGCGAATCGCTGCCGGCGCCGCTGGGGCGAACATAATCGATAGTGCTGTCGGCGGTGCGGAAGTTCGCCCATGCCCTTTGCCAGGGCGTGCGATATTCGAACACCTGCTCACTGCCGCCACTGATCATCACCGGTACCACCAGCAATGGCGCTGAACGCAGCCTCGTGCTGCGCACACCCAATATCGCCCCGGCACGCGCGCGGTCAAACAATATACCCAGGCTGGCAATATAGCGTCGCGGCCCGATCTGCTCGCGTTCGATCACAATGCCCGAAACAATCGAACTCAGTCGCGAATCGCTGAGTGCCGGTGCCGCGCCGCCGCGATTGGAGCGTTGCCACAATGCCTGCCAGCCCTTGCGCTGGGCTTCGCGCCAGCCTTTCAGCCGCGCTTCCTCGGCGTTCTTGCCGGTGGCATTGACGGTGATGCCCTCAACCTCGAAATCGCCACTGCTGTTGATCGGTGCGATGCCGCGATCAGCCTCGATCTGGGTGAAACCCAGGCCATTCAGCCCCAGCAGCGCGATCATGCCAAGCAGGATAAGCGACAGATAGGCCTGAAAAGATCGATTTCGTGTCATCGAAAGCGCGATCCTGCTCAATGGCCCCGATGCGATGCAACGCGGAATATCGTGGAAATCATCATGCGAAATCGTTAGGCGCAGAAGCCATGAACAGCAATACCCATAAGAACGAAACACCCGATGAAACGGGCAGCGCGGCCAGCGCACAACCAGAGCATTACAGCTACGCCGATGCCGGCGTCTCGATTGAAGACGGCAATGCGCTGGTCAGGGCGATCGCGCCGCTGGCCCGCGCCACCGCCAGGCCCGGCGCCGATGCTGACCTTGGCGGCTTTGGCGGACTGTTCGATCTCAAAGCAGCGGGTTTTACCGATCCGGTATTGGTGGCCGCCAATGACGGCGTCGGCACCAAGGTCAAACTGGCGATACAGCATGACCGGCATGACGGCATTGGCCAGGACCTTGTCGCCATGTGCGTCAACGACCTCATCGTCCAGGGCGCCGAGCCGCTTTTCTTCCTCGATTATTTTGCTTCAGCCAAGCTGGATAACGCCGTGGCTGAACGGGTGGTCGCAAGCATTGCCAGTGCATGCAAACTGGCTGGATGCGCATTGATAGGCGGCGAGACCGCCGAGATGCCGGGCATGTACCAGCCGGGCGATTATGATCTTGCCGGCTTCTGTGTCGGCGCGGCGGAGCGCGGCACGCTGATCGATGGATCGGCCATTGCCCCCGGCGATGTCATTTTGGGCCTGGAGTCGTCGGGCGTCCATTCCAATGGCTTTTCGCTGGTGCGGCGCCTCGCCGAAGACAAAAGCTGGAAACTCGACCGCCCCGCCCTGTTCGATCAGGAGCAGTTGCTGATCGATGCACTGATGGCACCAACGCGGATTTATGTCGCGGTATTGCTGCCGCTGCTGCGCGCCGGCCAGATCAAAGGGCTGGCACATATTACCGGTGGCGGACTGCTGGAAAATATCCCGCGGGTGCTGCCCGATGGTTGCCATGCGCAGGTCGATGCCAGCGCCTGGGCACAGCCGCGGTTAATGGCGTTTCTTCAGGCCGAGGGCCATATCGAGCCTGAAGAAATGGCGCGCACCTTCAATTGCGGTATCGGCATGGCGGTCATCGTGACGGAAGAACAGTCAGAAACAATTGCCAAGGCGCTGACCACGTCAGGGGAAACGGCGCACCGCATCGGTACGGTTAAGGCTGGCGACAAGGGATGCACCGTATCCGGACTCGCCGGATGCTGGGCAGCGCGCGAGGATTGGAGCGCGACGCATGCGGGATAGGCTATGCTGCCCCCGGCACGAACGGAGTTGCTAATGACCAAAGCGCGGCTTGCTATCATGATTTCCGGCGAGGGTACCAATATGGCGGCGCTGCTCTATGCCTCGCGTGATGCCGAATGCCCCTATGAGGTGGTTCTGGTCGCCAGCAACAATCCCGACGCGGCAGGGCTGAAACTTGCCGAGGCGGAAGGCGTGACAGTCTTCGCTCATCCGCATAAAGGGCTTGGCCGCGGTGCACATGATGCCATCATGCACGAGGCGCTGAGCGAGGCGCGCGCCGACTATGTCGCATTGGCTGGCTATATGCGCATCCTCGGCAACGGCTTTGTCGAACAATGGCAGGGGCGGATGGTCAATATCCACCCGTCGCTGCTGCCGGAATATAAAGGCCTCGATACGCATCAACGCGCCATCGATGCCGGCGACAGCCATGGCGGCTGTTCAGTGCATCTGGTGACGCCGACACTCGATGATGGGCCGGTGCTGGCCCAGACAGCGGTGGCAATCCTGCCCGATGATGATGCAGACAGCCTCGCCCTACGGGTGAAAATCGCCGAATATCAGCTCTATGCCCGTACCCTTTCGCACTATGTCGCGCGCGAGCTTGACCCGGAATGGCTCCAGAGCCGTGTCGATGAGATCGCCCTGTCACTGCCCGAAACCCATAGCCGCGAAAGCCATGGTGCGCCGGGATGGCGCGTCGGCAGCGAAAAATCGGGCAAGTTCTTCGCCTATCTCTCGGTGCGGCATCATGGCGAGGACCGCATCGCGCTGCTGGTGAAGTCCAGCGGTGTCGACGAGATGACAACGCTGATCGAGCAGCAGCCCGAAATCTATCACCGCCCAGCCTATTATGGTGCCTCGGGCTGGATCGGCTATCGCCTTGACCGCCCAGGCGTCGACTGGGACCATGTCCGCCAGTGGCTGGAGCGCAGCTGGCGCGCCGTTGCACCGAAGAAGCTGACCAGGCTGATGGATGTGGCGGATGAGTTTTGAGACTTTCACAACAAAAAAACCGCCGGAGTAACCGGCGGTTTTTTCAACTCTCAGTCGTCACCCTGAACTTGTTTCAGGGTCTACTCGCATCGCATAGCCCAAGCGCGCGGCATTGAAGATGCTGAAACAAGTTCAGCATGACGAACAGGTAATTGGCTCAGCCGACAATCTCGTCGTCATTAAAGAAGAACGCGATCTCGATGGCAGCGTTTTCGTCACTGTCCGAGCCGTGCACGCTATTGGCTTCGATGCTCTCGGCAAATTCCTTGCGGATGGTGCCTTCGGCGGCATCGGCCGGGTTGGTTGCGCCCATAATGTCTCGGTTGCGCTTGACCGCGTCCTCGCCTTCGAGAACCTGCACCACAACCGGGCCGCTGGTCATGAAGTCGCACAATTCGCCATAGAAGGGGCGTTCCTTGTGCACCGCGTAAAAGCCTTCGGCCTGTTCGCGGGTCATGCGGATGCGCTTGGAGGCAACGACGCGCAGGCCGGCTTCTTCCAGCTTCTGCGTGACAGCACCGGTCAGGTTGCGGCGGGTGGCATCGGGTTTGATGATCGAGAATGTGCGGGTTACGGCCATGGGGGAGAACTCCTGAATATCCTGAAATAGGGGAATATTGTTGCGCGCGCCTTTAGCCGTGCCACCCCGTTGTGGCAAGCCCGATCTTGTTCGGCCCGGCTGTCAGGCAATGTGTATTTGGGACTATGGCTTTGTCACCGCCGAGACATTGGCAACGTTCACCCCATTCTCCTGCTCGGTAACCGAAACATTGATGCTCTCCTTGTCGCCGCGCTGCGACACGAACATCTTTGTGCCCTGCGACGTAATTTCGGTCTTCACCTTGAAGCCCTCGGCTTTGGCCTTCGCCTTGTAGAAGGCTATGATGTCGTCAGCGGATTGTTTTGTCTGAAAGATGACGGTGGTTGAGGATGGCCTGCCCTCGCCCTGGTTCATCGTCATATTGGTCTGGACATCGGCACCACGCGGCAGCGTCAGCCCGAAAGGCAAATCGACCGGCTTGTCGCTATTGGCGTTGAGCTCGAAACTGCCATCTTCGCTCTCCACCTTATAGCTGACCTCGCCGTCATCACCCTCGCTTATGCGGTATTCCGCAGTTTCGCCGTCCTCGCCGGTGACGGTGCCACTCACCACCTCATCCTCATTACTGCCACCGCAGGCCGCCAGCGCCAATACGCTCATGACTGCTATGAATTTTCCGATTGGCCCATTCCGCATTTTGTCTCTCCCCTTGGCATTGCCGTCCGGCAATCTCTCAAACGGGCATAATAGCACGAATTAGGCATCGGCAATGATCCAGATCACTATCGCGAAATCAGCCGACCTCTACCCAGCGCCGTCCGTCCTGCCGCCAATAGTGCCGTGTTACTCTGTCACGATCCTTGAGCGATTTCCACGCCGCACGCGCGGCGTCGATATGATCGGGCTCGAAGGGGAAGAATATCCGTTCGAAACTGTTGCAATGATCCCGCCATACACCATCGGCTATTGCAAGAAACTGCGCCTGATTCGGTGCACCCGCCTCGCCTTCGGCCAATGTGCGCGCCAGCAATATCGGTTGATCGCCTTCCTGTCCCTCACCCGCCTTGCCATGCGCGAGAAAGCTCTGCGGCTTGCTGCTCCACAAGGCATCGGAAATACCATCGAGCAGCACATCGTCATCGGCGAGGATGACCATGCGGTTGTCGGCAGACAGCGTGCGTTCGGCGAGATCGGGCAACAGCCTGGCCACCGGGTCGCGGCTAAGCTGATAAAAGTCGACCCGCATCGGCTGTGCTTATTTCTGCTCGAAATTGTCGGCGATCAGCTGGTCGAGCAGACGCACACCATAGCCGGTTGCGCCCTTCTCCCATAGCGGCCCGGCCTTATCGGCCCATGCCATGCCGGCAATGTCCAGATGCGCCCATTTGACGCCATCCTGAATGAAGCGCTGCAGAAACTGCGCTGCAGTAATCGAACCGGCGCCGCGCGGCCCGACATTGCGGATATCGGCAATCGGCGAGTCGATCAGCTTGTCATAGGCCTTGCCCAGCGGGAAGCGCCACACTTTGTCACCCGATGCATCCGCCGCATTGTTCAACATGCCTGCCAGCTCATCGTCATTGGTGAACATGCCGCAATGCTCATGGCCGAGCGAAATGATGATTGCTCCGGTCAAGGTCGCCAGATCGACAATATATTTCGGCTTGTAGGTTTCCTGGCACCAGTGCAGCGCATCGCAGAGTACCAGACGACCCTCGGCATCGGTGTTGATCACCTCGACCGTCTGGCCCGACATGGTGGTGACGATATCACCCGGACGCTGGGCATTGCCATCGGGCATATTCTCGACCAACCCGCAAATGCCGATAACATGTGCCTTCGCCTTGCGCCCGGCCAGCGCCTTCATCGCGCCGGCAACGGCACCGGCACCGCCCATGTCCCATTTCATGTCTTCCATGCCCGCCGGCGGCTTGAGCGAGATACCACCCGTATCGAAGGTTACACCCTTGCCAACAAAGGCAATTGGTGTCTTTTCCGTACCATTGGTGCCGTCCCAGCGCATCGCCAGCAGCCGCGCCGGCCGCACCGAGCCCTGAGCCACGCCGAGCAATGCCCCCATGCCCAGTTCTTCCATTTCGGCATCGTCGAGCACCCGGATTTCGACACCAAGCTCCGTGAGGTGCTGGCAACGCTCGACAAAGCTCTCCGGATAAACCTTGTTGGCCGGCTGGGCCACCAGTTCGCGGGTAAAGAACACCCCTTCGGCGATCGCCAGCGCATCGTTCCATTGCCCCTCGGTGCCAGCTGCGGCTCCCGCGACCGTCAGCGATGTCAGGGTCGGCTTGGCATCATCGGCCAATTTGGTGCGATATTCGTCGATCCGCCAGCTGCGCAGCAACGCACCCATAAGCAGGTTCACCAGATTATCGGCGGAAATCTCCGATGGCGAAGCGGCAATATCGAGATGCGCGGCCTCGACGCCCGATGCGAGATAGCGTGCGGTGAGCGCACCACCGGCTTTTTCCATGTCACGCGCGCTGGCATCCTTGCCGCCGATACCGATCAGCACCAGCCGCTGTTGCGTGCCATCGACCGATGCGAAAGTCTCGAAGATATTGCCCGGCTGCCCTCGAAAACGGGCGCTGCGCGCGGCCTCGACAATCGCCTTGCCATGGGGCTCGGGCAGTGCGGCATTCTGCAAATCATCCGATCCGACAAGATAGCAGCGCAGCGAAGCTGCGGAAGGGCTGTCGGTAAAACTGATCTGCATGATGATGTGCTCCTGGGGTATTAGGGTCCGGACCCTGAGATAGAACGCGGCGGATACTGCCTGTGATGCAAGGCCATATAGCGATGGCGTCCCGCAGCTTAAAGCGCCTTCATCCGACCGGGTCAATTATTGCGCAACATTTGCCGTGACAATATCCGTGCCCGCCCGTCGTCTTTCCATGCCGCCTTGTCTTTCGCGCTTTGCCTTTTGCCGCCTTTGTGCAAAAGACCGGCACAGAAGAGGTGAGCCAGTTGCCAGGCACAGTTGCGAAAAATCAAGGATATCGCAGGATATGCGGGGCTTCTCTATGCCCTGTCAGGACGATCGGCCCGAGTCTGCTGGTGCTGTCGGCTGCGAGTCTCGCGGCACCGGCTTTCGCTCAGGATAGTGAAGCCGGGCCGGAACCTGCCCAGCCGGAAACCAGCCCGGAAACCAGCCCGGAAACCAGCGATGCCGACAGGCTTTCTGACATGCTGGGTGATGATCGGGAAATCGATTTTTCCGCCGATATCATTCGCTATGATAATGAAGCGGATCGTATCACCGCCAGCGGCGACGTCATCGTGAGACGCAATGAACAGATATTGCGCGCCGAAAGCGTCAGCTGGGACCGCAAGAGCGGAGAGGTCCGGGCTTCGGGCAATGTGCGGATTATCGACCCGGGCGGCGTGATCTATGGCGACACCATCGTGCTAACCGAGGATATCCGCGCCGGGGTGATAGAGAATATTCTGCTGGTGCTTGATGAAGGCGGCCGCATCGTCGCCAACAAGGCGGAGCGCGGTGACGGTTTTATCACCTTGAACGAGGCCAGCTACACCGCCTGCGCCGTGCAGGACAAGGAGGGCTGCCCCAAATCACCAAGCTGGCAGATCAAGGCCGTCCGCGTGATTTACGATCCCGTAAAAAAGAAGGTCAGCTATGAGGGTGCGCGGCTGGAACTGTTCGGCTTGCCGCTGATCCCATTGCCGGGGTTCAGTCATCCGATCGACGATGCCAACCGTTCGGGCCTGCTGGTCCCCAATGCCCGGCTAAGCCAGGCGAACGGTCTGGAATATAGTCAGCCTTATTATTTTGCGCTCGCACCTAATCGCGACCTTACCGTGACCACCAGCGTCTTCAGCGATGTTCTGCCCATGGTGCAGGGACAATATCGTGCGCTGACCACCGATGGCGCCTATCAGATCACCGGCTATGCCACCGCCAGCTCGCGCATTCCCGTAGGCGCCACCGTGCCGCTGTCGTCGGAACGCGATTTTCGTGGCTATTTCGATGCCGTTGGCCGGTTCCAGCTCTCACCCTATTGGAGCATTACCGGATCGATCCGGGCGACCACGGACCGCACCTTTCTGCGCCGTTATGACATCAGCCGCGATGACCGGCTGCGTTCGACCATCAAGGCCGAGCGGGTCGATGAGGACAGCTATTTCGCACTGCTGGGCTGGGCCACCCAGACGCTGCGGGTCAATGATCCGCAGGGCCAGGTGCCAATTGCCCTTCCGATCGTCGATTATCGTCAGCGCATGGATGACCCGCTCGCCGGGGGGCGGCTTGAATTCCGCTTCAACACCCTGGCCATTGGCCGTACCGATGGCCAGGACACCCAGCGCGCCTTTGCCTCGGCCCGGTGGGATTTGAAGCGTGTCACGTCCGGCGGTCAGTTATTCACTCTCACCGCCTATGGCCGTGGCGACATTTACAATAGCGATGAGAACGCACTGACGCCAACACTGGTCTATCGCGGCAATCCCGGCTTTGAAGGCCGCGCTATCGGTTCGGTCGCTGCCGATGTCCAATGGCCTTTTGTCGGCAAAGCCTTTGGCGGGGTGCAGACGCTGACGCCACGGGTGCAGGTGGTGGCAACCACACCGGGGCAGAATCTCGATATTCCCAATGAGGATGCCCGGGCGATCGAACTGGAGACCGGCAATCTGTTTGCCCTCAACCGCCTGCCCGGCTTCGACCGGGTCGAGGAAGGCGTGCGCGTGGTCTATGGCCTGGAATGGCAGTTGGAGCGCCCCGGAATGCGGATCGACGCCGTTATCGGCCAGAGCTACCGCTTCAATGACAAGTCTGACATCATCCCGGTGGGCACCGGGCTCGCCGAACGCACATCGGATGTTGTCGGCCGCACCGAATTGCGGTTCCGTGATATCGTCAAATTCACCCACCGCTACCGCCTCGACAAGGACAATCTGGCGGTGCGTCGCAATGAGATCGACGCTACGGTGGGTTCGCGCCGCACCTATGGCCAGATCAGCTATTTGCGGCTTAACCGCGACATTGGCCCGGAAATCGAGGATCTGCAGGACCGAGAGGAATTGCGCGTCGCCGGGCGGGTGCAGATTGACCGTTACTGGTCGGTCTTCGGCTCGGGCATTTTCGATCTTACCGATGCCCAGGAGGATCCCACCAACTTCTCCGACGGTTTCGAGCCGATCCGTACCCGTCTCGGCATCGCCTATGACGATGACTGTATTTCGCTCGGCTTCACCTGGCGCCGCGACTTCGTGGCCATTGGCGATGCCGCGCGCGGCAACACCTTCCTGCTGCGCTTTGCTCTGCGCAATCTGGGGATATGACGCGCTGTGCTGACACCCGGTACCATGAAATACCGCCTCCTGCCGCGTGTTGCCGGGCCTTGGCTTTTGCCGGGCTATCCTTTATCCGGTCATAGGCTCAAGTCGCGTGATACACTCAGCATAGGTTAAGCCTATGGCTGGCAGATGCGAATGGATATATGGCCATGAAAGACGCAATATATGGCCGCTATGCCTTTTCTTGATTCAGTGAAGAAGATGATGATTACCCTAGCCAAAACACTCACGACATGTGCCCTGTCCCTGACTATGGTGGTCACGGCCGCCGGCACCGCAGCGCAGACGGTCAGCGATCCCGGCGTCCCGGCAACGCAGCTCAATATTCCCCAGGATCCCACGATTTTTGGAAAGAATGACCCCAATGTTCGCCGTGCCACCGCGATTGTGAACGGCGAAATCATAACCGGTACGGATATTGATCATCGGATGGCGCTGCTGATCGCATCGAGCGGTGGCAAAATCCCCGAAAAGGACATACCACGTTTGCGTCTCGAAGTGTTGCGCAACCTGATCGACGAAACGCTGCAAATCCAGGAAGCCGCGGCCAACGACATCACCATATCGCAGAGCGAAATCGACCAGACCTATCTCGGCATTGCCCGCGGCAACTTCCGGACAGAACCGGAGAATCTCGATGCCTATCTGCGTGAGAATGGATCTTCGCCGAGAAGCCTGAAACGTCAGATCATGGGTGAGCTGGCCTGGCAATCGCTGTTGCGCCGCAACATCATGCCTTTTATCAACGTCTCTGAAGACGAGGTCCAGTCTATCATCGAACGGCTGCAGGCATCGAAGGGCACCGAAGAATATCGCATCGGCGAGATTTTCCTGTCCGCGACACCGAATAATGCCAGCGAAATCTTTCAGAATGGCCGCCGGATCATGGCGCAGATCCAGGAAGGCGGTAGTTTTGCTGCCCTAGCAAAGCAATGGTCCGAAGCCTCCACCGCTGCCCGTGGCGGTGATCTGGGCTGGGTCCGCCTCGAAGTACTACCCAATGAAATGGCGGAAATTGCCCAGACCATGGCGGTAGGACAGCTTGCAGGGCCGGTCGAGCTTCCCGGCGGGTTTTCGATTATGTATCTGATCGACAAGCGCAAGATCCTCAGCGCCGATCCGCGCGATGCACGGCTCAGCCTGAAGCAGCTGGCGATCCTGTTCCCCGATGATATTACCGAGGCCGAAGCGACCAATCAGGCATCACGATTCGCCAGCGCTGCAAACACCATTCGCGGCTGCGGCGATGCTGATCGTGTCGCCCGCGAAGTCGGTGCCTCGGTGGTCGACAATGACGATGTCGTCATCCGCAATCTGCCGGGACAGCTGCAGGACACCATGCTTAACCTGTCGGTTGGTGAAGCGACACAGCCCTTCGGTTCGATCAGCGGCGGTGTCCGGGTGCTGGTGCTGTGCGGTCGCGATGACCCCAAGGTCAGCAGTGGCCCATCCGCCGATGAGTTGATGACCAATATGGAGCAGGAACGGATAGAAAAGCGCGCGCGCATCTATTTACGCGACCTGCGCCGCGACGCGGTGATCGATTATAACTGATACTCTGCTGACCAGGAGCAGCGACCCGGAAATGTCCCGGATATATGCCATATCATCGGGCGATCCGGCCGGTATCGGACCCGAAATCATAGCCAAGAGTTGGCGCGCGCGTGATGATGAACGATTGGCGCCGTTCTTTGTTCTCGGTGATATCGCGGCGTTTCATGCCTTTGCCGATATCCCCGTGGTCCAGATCGACTCGCCGGAAGATGCGGTACGGTATTTTGCCACTGCACTGCCGGTACTGCATGTTCAGGACTGCGGTAATGTAACCCCCGGCCAGCCCTCCAACGCCAGCGCCCAATGCGCGTTGCAGGCGCTGGAAATCGGGGTCGGCCTCGCGCGTGCCGGCGGTGTTGCCGGGATCATCACCGCACCGGTTTCCAAGGATTCCCTTCAGCAAATCGGTTTCACCCATCCGGGCCAGACCGAATTTATCGCTGAACGCTGCGGTGTCGCCAAGGAGAATGCGGTGATGTTGCTGGCCGGTCCGACACTGCGCGTGGTACCGGTCACGGTGCATATCCCGATTTCGCAGGTTCCGCAGCAGCTAACCGGCGAATTGCTCAAGGCGCGGGCGCGCGCAGCCGCCAAGGGCATGCATCGCAATTTCGGGATTGCCGAACCGCGAATAGCTGTTGCCGGTCTCAACCCGCATGCCGGTGAGAACAGACGTCTTGGCGATGAGGAAGCCACGATTATCGCTCCGGCCATTACCGAGCTTCGTGACGAGGGAATGGATGTTACCGGGCCACTGTCCGCCGATACGCTTTTTCATGCGGCCGCGCGCAAAAATTACGATGTGGTTTTGTGCCAATATCATGATCAGGCGCTGGTACCGCTTAAGACGCTGCATTTCGACGATGGTGTCAACATGACTCTGGGTCTGCCGATCATCCGTACCTCGCCCGATCATGGCACAGCGTTCAACATCGCCGGACAGGGCATCGCCAATCCGGCATCGATGATAGCGGCAATCAGGATGGCAATGACGGCGCGCCACCATCGCGACATTTATGGCGAATAAGCCCCAGCAAGGGAGCGTAAGCCCTGCATTGCCGCCGATCCGCGATGTCATAGCGCGTCATGGTCTCTCTGCCAGCAAGGCGCTGGGGCAGAATTTCCTGCTCGACGAACAGCTGCTCGACCGGATTGCGGCAATACCCGGCGACCTGTCGGCGGCGCATGTCGTCGAAATCGGTCCCGGTCCGGGCGGACTGACCCGGGCATTGCTGCGCACCTGCGCACGGGTCACCGCAGTCGAGCGTGATAGCCGCTGCCTGCCGGCTCTTGCCGAGCTGTCCGATGCCTTTCCCGGCCAGCTGCATGTGATCGAAGGCGATGCTACCGCTCTCCCCCTCGACCAGCTCAGTCCCGGCCCATGCCATATCGTCGCCAATCTGCCCTATAATGTCGGGACCGCGCTACTCGTCGACTGGCTGTCGGGCGAAGACTGGCCGCCATTATGGCAATCGCTGACGCTGATGTTTCAGCGCGAGGTGGCCGAGCGCATTGTCGCACAGCCCAGGACCGGTGCCTATGGCCGCCTCGCGGTGCTGGCGCAGTGGCGCAGCGCAGCACATATCGCGATGAAGGTGCACCGCAGCGCCTTTACCCCGCCACCAAAGGTGATGTCGGCAGTGGTACATATAACGCCGGAACCGGCCCCTGAAGGCGTGCGCTCACAGACAATACAGGCGCTGACCGCTGCCGCCTTCGGCCAGCGCCGCAAGATGCTGCGCCAAAGCCTGAAACCGGTGCCGCGCGCGCTGGAGGCGCTAAGCATGTGTGATATAGACCCGACAAGACGGGCTGAAACATTGGACGTTAACGACTATATTCAGCTCGCCCGGGCGCTCTGATGGACGGTTTCTACCCTCATATTTTTACAGCAACGGTAGTGCACCATGACGTAGGTTCGGAAAAGTACCGTTATTCCGTCGTTTTTGTACCAGAAGACATCAAAAGCGGGTTGCCACTATCTGACTTTCCAAAACTTCGTATCACCGGAGAGGTCGAAGATTTTCCAATAGAAGCAGCCCTGACCCCGGTGCGCGGCCAGCACTATATTTTGCTATCGCGAAAATTGCTGACTTCCATCCGGAAGTCCCTCGGTGACGAAGTCACTGTCCGCTTTCGTATAGCAGATCAAGATGCCGTCGACGTACCGCATTCTCTTGAGTCTGCTTTGGCAAAAGCTCCTGCAGTGAAAGCCTTATGGGATGATGCAAGTCCGGGAAAACGTCGCGCCCTTGCCTATATGATCGCGTCGGCAAAACGGGAGGCGACTCAGAATAAGCGCATTGAAAAAGTCTTTGCGATTCTTGAAGGCCGAATTGATATGAAGGGCAATCCAATCTAGTCTCTTCTAATCAGATGCCCTTAAACGCGCGGCGATAGCGATGCAGCAGTGGTTCGGTATAGCCGCTCGGCTGCTGCGCACCCTTGAAAATCAGATCACGCGCTGCACTGAAAGCCGCACCATCTTCATTGCCGATCAGTGGCTGATAGGCCGGGTCCCTGGCATTCTGGGCATCGACCTTGGCCGCCATGCGCAGCAATGCGGTCTCTACCTGCTCTGCGGTGCAAATGCCATGGTGCAGCCAGTTGGCGATATGCTGTGACGAGATGCGCAGCGTCGCCCGGTCTTCCATCAGGCCGACATCATGGATATCGGGCACCTTGGAGCAGCCGACGCCCTGATCGATCCAGCGCACAACATAACCCAATATGCCCTGCGCATTATTGTCCAGCTCGGCGGTGATCTCCTCCTCAGACCAGCGGGCATTTTCGGCCAGCGGCAGCGTCAGCAAGGCCTCGAGCGGCAGCACCGGTTCCTGCGCCACTTCCTTCTGCCGGTCAAACACATCAACACGGTGATAATGGATGGCATGCAGCGTCGCTGCAGTCGGGCTCGGCACCCAGGCGGTGTTGGCGCCGGTTTTCGGGTGGCCGATTTTCTGTTTCATCATATCGGCCATCATGTCGGGCGCGGCCCACATGCCCTTGCCGATCTGCGCCCGGCCCGACAGGCCGCAATTCAGGCCGATGGCGACATTGCGCTTCTCATAGGCCTGGATCCAGCGCGACTCCTTCATATCGGCCTTGCGTACCATCGCCCCGGCCTGCATCGCGGTATGGATTTCATCGCCGGTGCGATCGAGAAAGCCGGTGTTGATGAAAGCGATCCGGTGGCGCACGGCATGGATACAGGCCGCAAGATTGGCAGAAGTGCGACGCTCCTCATCCATAACACCGACCTTGATGCTATGCCGCGCCAGCCCCAGGCCATCCTCGACGGCATCGAACAGGCTGTTGGTAAAGGCACATTCGGCAGGGCCGTGCATCTTCGGCTTCACAATATATACCGATCCGCTGCGGCTGTTACGCAGCCGGCCCAAGCCTTTGAGGTCATGACAGGCTATGGTGGTCGTGAACCAGGCATCGAGTATCCCCTCGGGTGCTTCGCTGCCATCGGACAGCAGCACCGCCGGGTTGGTCATCAGATGTCCGACATTGCGCACAAACAGCATGCTGCGCCCCGGCAGGGTGAAGCCATTGCCCGACAGATCGGTAAAATTCCGGTCTTCGGCCAGGGTACGGGTCATTTCCTTACCGCCCTTGGTGAAGGTCGCGCGGAGGTCACCGCGCATCAGGCCCAGCCAGTTGCGATAGCCGGTAAGCTTGTCCTCGCCATCAACCGCCGCAACCGAATCTTCCATGTCGATAATAGTGCTGATCGCGGCTTCCATGATGACATCGGCAATCCCCGCCGGATCGTCGCGGCCAATCGGATGGTCGCGATCGATAACCACGATCAGGTGCAGGCCATTGTGGCGAATGAGCAGCGATTCGCCATCGCGACCAACCAGCTCCGCCGGACCCGCCAGGTCGGCATCACCGCCGCTCCAGTCGGACCAGCTGCCGTTGCGCAGAGGTGCAATCTCATCGAGCAAGGCACGCGCGCGTTTGATCACCGCCGCGCCGCGTACTGTGTCATAGCCTCCCGGTTTTGCAGGCGGCGCGTCGATCGCATCGGTGCCATAAAGTGCGTCATAAAGGCTGCCCCAGCGGGCATTGGCGGCGTTGATCACAAAACGGTCATTAAGCGCCGGGACCACCAGTTGCGGCCCGGCCATGGTGGCAATTTCGGCATCGACATTCTTGGTGTCGACGGTGAATGGCACCGGCTCTTCCGCCAGATAGCCGATCTCCTTCAGGAAAGCTCTATAGGCCGATGCGTCGGGCTGGCCCGGCTGCTGCTGATTCCAGGCGCTGATGGTGTTTTGCAGGCGCGTGCGTTCGGCGAGCAACGCCGCATTGTCCGGAGCAAATCGCGCCAGCAGATCGGCCAGCTTGTGCCAGTAATCCGCCGCGTCGATATCCAGCGGCGGCAAAACATCCTGCTCGAAGAACCGGGCGAGACCAGTGTGAATCTGCAACCCTGCGCGCGTGATAGTGTCGGTCATAAACATGCTCCCGATTCTTGGTCTGCACCACCAGTCAGGCAGTGAAGCAATATGCATAATATTGTCCGGGGGAGGAGAAGTGGCCATCCCTATGACGCAAGCCGACCGGCTTGTAAATGTCCGTGGCGATGGCTGGCGGCATCATGATTTAGTCGCTAAAGCATCGGGCATGACCCAGACGCTATCTCTCACCGCCGATGAACAGGCGGCACTCGACTCCATCGACCAGGACCATATGCTCAAACAGGTGCAGGACTGGTCCGCAATCAACAGCGGATCGGGCAATCTCGATGGCCTGACCCATATGGCGAAGGTGCTGCAACTGGCATTCTCTGTCCTGCCCGGCAGCGCCGAACTGGTTGACCCTGATCCGGTAGAGCAGATGACCAGCGATGGCAGCATCCGGGCGATCAAGCGTGGCCAGCATCTGGTGGTGCGGGTGCGGCCCAATGCCAATTTCCGGCTGCTCTTTACCGGCCATATGGACACGGTCTTCCCCGTGGATCATCCGTTTCAGCAGCAGAAATGGCTCGAACCCGGCATACTCAACGGCCCCGGCCTTGCCGATATGAAGGGCGGTATATCTGTGATGCTGGCTGCGCTTCAGGCGGTGGAGAAGGCGGGCACCAGCATCGGCTATGACATATTGATCAACAGCGACGAGGAAGTCGGCTCAGGCGCATCGGCAGCGCTGATCGCTGAACTCGCCAGCGGCAAGGTGGCTGCCCTTACCTATGAACCCGCCCTGCCCGATGGCACTTTGGCCGGCGCGCGCGGCGGATCGGGCAATTACGCCATCCATATCACCGGCAGATCCGCCCATGCCGGACGCAACCCGGAGGAAGGCCGCAACGCCATTGTCGCCGCCTCTGCGCTGGCGGTGGCGCTGAAAGGTCTGACCCGCGAAGGACTGGCGTGCAATCCGGCAAAGATCGAGGGCGGTGCCGCAAACAATGTCGTGCCCGATCATGCAATATTGCATGTCAATTTCCGCCCCAAAACACCTGATATGCAGAGCTTTGCCGAGCAATCGCTGGACCAGCTTATGGAAGCTGTTGCGGCAGAGCATGAGGTCTCGATTCACGCCCATGGCGGCTTTGGACGGCCGCCAAAGCCGATTGATGACCAAGCCGAAAAGCTGTTTACGCTGGTCAAGCAATGTGGCGCCGATCTGGGCCTGTCCATCAGCCACCGGGCTACGGGCGGGGTGTGCGACGGCAACAACATCGCCGCCTGCGGGGTGCCGGTGGTCGATACCATGGGCGTGCGCGGCGGCGCGATTCATTCATCTGACGAATTCATGATTGTCGACAGCCTGGCCGAGCGCGCACGGCTTTCGGCACTGACCATCATGCGCATGGAAAAAAGAGGCGGTTTATGAGCTTCCGCATTCGCGCGGCGCGGCTGGATGATCTGCAGGCACTGTATGAAATGGCGAAGCTCACCGGCGGCGGATTCACCAATTTACCCGCCGATCGCTCTTCGCTGCGCGCCAAGCTGGAGCAGTCCGATACCGCCTTTGCCCGCACTGTCGACGAACTTGCCGATGAGCGCTTTGTCATGGTGTTGGAGAATATCGATACCAGACAGGTGCGCGGCACATGCCAGCTGTTTACCCAGGTCGGACAGCAATGGCCCTTCTATTCCTATCGCATGAGCACGCTGACCCAATATAGCGATGAGCTGGACCGGACATTTCGTGCTGAAATGCTCAGCTTGGTTACTGACCTGGAGGGATCGTCCGAAGTTGGCGGGCTGTTCCTACACCCGAATGAACGTGCTGGCGGGCTTGGGCTTTTGCTCGCGCGCAGCCGCTATCTGTTCATCGCCCAGCACCGCGCGCGTTTTGCCGGTCAGCTTCTCGCCGAATTGCGCGGGATTATCGATGATGCAGGTGACTCGCCCTTTTGGGATGGCATTGGCGGCAAGTTTTTTGGCATGAGTTTTGATGAAGCCGATATGTTCAATGCGCTGCACGGCAATCAGTTTATCGCTGACCTGATGCCGAAAAACCCGATCTATACCGCCATGCTGGATGAGGATGCGCGCAATGTCATCGGTCGCCCGCATGTCAGCGGTCGGGCCGCCATGCGGATGCTGGAGAATGAAGGCTTTGTCTTCGAAAATTATGTCGACATTTTTGACGGCGGCCCGACCATGGTGGCGCGTACCGATAATGTGAAATCCATTGCCGGCGCGGAACGCACAAAACTGATCGACCGGCTCGACAATAATAGCGCCGACAAAGCCCATAAAGCGTTGGTCGCTACCGGAAAGCTGCGCGATTTCCGTTGCGCCTATGCCATGGTCGCTAAAGGTGATGAGGGCGTGATGCTGGATGATGATGCGATCGATACGCTGGATATTGCAAGCGGTGAAGAACTGCTGATGATAGCACGCTAACGCTGGAAAGCCCGATATATGCCCCTTACCGAGATCAACTTTGACGGCATTATCGGCCCGACGCACAATTACGCCGGGCTGAGTCCCGGCAATCTTGCCTCGGCGAATAATGCCGGAGCGATATCGCGCCCACGTGATGCGGCTTTGCAGGGTGTTGCCAAAATGCAGGCCAATCTCGACCTCGGTCTGGCACAGGGCTTTTTCATGCCGCTGCCCCGCCCCGATCATGGCTGGCTGAAATCGCTGGCGACCGATTATGTCAGCGCCGATCCGCATATCCGTGCCGCAGCGTTCTCGGCCTCGTCCATGTGGGCCGCCAATGCTGCCACCGTCAGCCCGGCGCCGGACAGTCATGACGGACGCTGCCATCTCACTGTCGCCAATCTGGTGACCATGCCGCATCGCAGCCATGAATGGCCCGATACGCTGGCGCAGCTGCAACTGGCCTTTGCCGATGGTGATCATTTCGCGGTGCACGGGCCGGTGCCGCCGCCCTATGGCGATGAGGGCGCGGCCAATCATATGCGGCTCTGCCCGGCCCATGGCGAGGTCGGCATAGAAGTGTTTGTCTATGGTCGTTCAGGGGGTTCCTTTCCGGCGCGTCAGCATGAGGAAGCCAGCCGCGCTATAGCCCGTCGCCATGGGCTGGATCAGGCCAACACACTGTTTATCGAACAGTCACCTGTAGCGATTGAAGCCGGCGCGTTTCACAATGATGTCGTCGCGGTTGCCAATGAGAATGTGCTGTTCACCCATGAGCAGGCCTTTGCCGATCGCGATGCGGCGCTGGCCGACATTCGTGCGCATTGCCCCTGGGCAGAGATTGTCGAGGTACCGGCATCGGCGGTGTCGCTCGCCGATGCCATTCGCAGCTATCTGTTCAACGCCCAGCTGGTGACATTGCCTGATAGTGCAGGGATGGCCTTGATCCTGCCCACCGAGGCGCAGAAGACCCCGGCGGTGTGGCACTGGCTGCAGGATATGGTGGCAGGCAATGGTCCGATTCGCCGTCTTGTTCCGGTCGATGTCCGCCAATCCATGGCCAATGGCGGCGGTCCTGCCTGTCTGCGGCTGCGTGTGGTTGCGGATCCGGCAACAGTCGACAGCCGCTTCATCGCCACGGCCCAGCAGCTTGCACATATTGCATCGGTCGTTGAGGAATACTGGCCAGAGCAGATTCACGCCGATGACATCGGCTCACCGGAACTGGTCGCACAGGCTGTGGCGGCCCGCAGCGCATTGCTGGCAACGCTTGGCCTTGGCGAACTGGAAGCGCCAGTGGCAAAAGCACTGTCGGTTTAGTTTACAGTTTACTGAATGCTAACCATCACAACCCCAGCTTTTCCGCCATTGGCATAAGGATTGCTCTCATTATATCATGCTGAAAAAACTGCGCCGTTTGTTCCTGATCAAGACCAAATTCGAAGCCTATCTGATCATCTATGCCCTGTCTCTCGGTGCCGTCGAACGCGGCTCGAAATATCTCGTCCAGTTCCCCGGTGTCGGTGGCTGGCTGCTATTCCTGTGCTGTACCGGCGCGGTGTTCCTCGCCGGCGCCAAGATACTCGACGCCATCGACTATCAGCGCGCCTACGGCCCCGATCATTAACCAGCATTGCCAGCGATGTGAGAGAGGGTCAGGGGTTTCTGTTGCCCGGCACCCCTGAAGCCGCTGGAATCCCTTCTGTTGCCCGGTGGGTCCGACCGCGCAAATTACTTTCTAATCTCTAGCCGTTAGGCCGCATGATTAGGCAGCAAGTGCGAGTGCTTCGTTATCGTTTGCACTTATTGGTTTTGAGCCTTTAACGGGTTACTCAGCCCGAACGAAAACACCGCTTTTCAACACACGTCGATCCTGGTTCGGCCCCGTCAGAAACCCCGGAAACCGGGATATATGGTGGAGCCGCCGGGTACTGCCCCCGGGTCCGCTGTGCCTATTGTACGCTGCACTTTATCGTCATAGTCCGCCGAAACGGACAGACCCTATATAACGCGGGAAAACTGAATGAAAAGTGATCGTAGCGGCAAAGGCCGCTACAGATCATCCATCATCCCAGAAAACAGCCGAAAATTACTGTTTCTTCAGCTCTTCAAGAATTTTTTCCAGCAACTCGGTCTCGCTCGGGCCTTCGGGCTCGGGCGCGGCTTCCTCTTCTTCCTTTTTCTTCGCCGCCTCGATCATCTTGTTGGCCTGGCGTACCATCAGGAAGATCACAAAGGCGAGGATGACAAAGTTGATCAACACGGTGATGAACTGGCCATAGCCAAGCAGTGGCACACCGGCCTCTTTCAGATCGGCATAGCTGGTCAGCGATCCTTCATAGCCTTCGGGCACCGGCCCGAGCAGGATGAAGCTGTTGGCAAAGTCTGCACCGCCGAAAATCGCACCGACAACCGGCATGATGATATCCTGCGTCAGCGAGGTGGTGATGGTGGCGAAGGCACCACCGATAATGACCGCAACCGCCAGATCGATAACATTGCCGCGGGCGATAAAATCCCTGAATTCTGCGAACATGCTGAAACTCCCTAGATATCAGCGGCATCTCTAGCCATGGCACCGCAAATGTCGAGGAGAAAATACCGTGATTTCATAGCCGCTGATAGGGCTTTACAATTGAAAAAGCGCTGTGTTGTTCTTATATAACGCTAACAGTTCTGAGGAGGGATATTTCATGCGATTCTGGAAGTTTCTGGCGCTGGCCGCCGCGACGATCACCCTGTCCGCCTGCGGCATCAACAGCGTGCCCACCGCGGAAGAAGCCGCCAAGGCCGAATGGGCCAATGTCGAGGCCGCTTATCAACGCCGCTCCGACCTGATTCCCAATCTGGTGAACACGGTCAAAGCCGCCGCAGCATCGGAAGAGGAAATATTGACCCAGGTAACCGAAGCCAGGGCCAGGGCCACATCGATCCAGGTCAGCGCCAATGATCTGACCGATGCCAGCAAGATTGGTGAATTTGCCGCAGCACAGGAACAGCTGGGTGCCGGCCTTGGCCGCCTGCTCGCCAGCTTCGAGGCCTATCCGCAGATCCAGTCCAACGCCAATTTCCGCGACCTGCAAAGCCAGCTCGAAGGCACGGAAAACCGGATCAATATCGCGCGTCGCGATTATAATGAGGCGGTGCGCAAATATAACACCACCATCCGCACATTCCCCGACGCGATCGGTGCCAAGCTGATCCATGGTGCCGAACCTATGGCACCGTTCGAGGCTGCTCCGGGCTCGGAAACCGCACCTACGGTTGAATTTGGCGGGTGATTGCTCGCGTCAAATATCTCGCCATTATTCTCGCGCTGCTTGTCGGCGCGAGCCTTGGTGGTCTTGCCAGAGCACAGGACTTTCCCGAGCTCACAGGACGCGTTGTAGATCAGGCCAATCTGCTGACCGACAGTCAGGAGCAGCAGCTTACCGCTCAGCTGGCGGCGCTGGAGGCCAATTCAACGCGGCAGCTGGTGGTTGCCACGGTCAATAGCCTGCAGGACTATCCCATCGAGGACTATGGCTATCAGCTGGGCCGCACATGGGGGATCGGCCAAGCCGATAGCGGCGGCGATGCCGAGAAAGACAATGGCGTCATCCTGCTGGTTGCGCCGAATGAGCGCAAGGTGCGGATCGAGGTCGGCTATGGCCTCGAACCGATACTGACTGATGCGCTGTCCAGCCGGATCATCAATGACGATATCCTGCCGTTTTTCCGTGATGGCGATTATGCCGCAGGCATTGCCGCCGGCACCGACGGCCTGCTGACGCAACTTACCCTACCCGAGGAAGAGGCACGGCAAAATGCGCTGGCCGCAGAACGTTCCGATCGTCAGGACAATCGTTCGGGAAATGCCGGAATGCTGATCTTCTGGCTCGCCATATTGTTCTTCTTCGTGCTGCCAGCCCTCTTCTCGCGCCGTAAAGGCCGCAAGTATAAGAACGGCTCGGCCGGTCCCATCATCATCTGGGGCGGCGGTGGCTGGGGCGGCGGCTCTTCCGGTGGATCTTCCTGGGGCGGTGGCGGCTTTGGCGGCGGCGGTTTCGGAGGCGGTGGCGGCGGCTTTGGCGGCGGCGGCGCCTCCGGTGGCTGGTGATTGAGGGAAACTGGTAATGGCAAAAGTCAATCAGATGACGCCGCATGATCATGAACTGGTCAGCAATGCGGTCAGCAAGGCAGAGCAGACCACCGATGGCGAGATCGTCACCATCGTGACCGAAAAGTCCGACGCCTATCATGATGTCGGGCTACACTATGCGCTGGGACTGCTGTTCCTCTTCCTCTCCAGCCTGGCGATCTTCCCCAGTTTCTGGATCGATGCCAGTGCACTGGTCGCGAGCGGCTGGAAGACCCGCTATACCACAGCGCAATATATGACACTGATGCTGGGCATGAGCCTGCTCATCTTCCTTGCAGGGCGCTACCTTTTTGCCTGGATGCCGCTGCGCATGGCGGTCACCCCCAAGGCGACCAAGGAGCGTCGGGTGCGTCGCCGCGCCATACAGTATTTCAAGGTCGGTGCCGAACGCCGCACCATGGCGCTGACCGGCATATTGATCTATCTTTCCATGGCTGAACACCGGGCCGAGATTGTCGCCGATGATGCCATTGCCAACAAGGTCGACCCCGAAGTCTGGGGCGATGCAATGGCGGCGCTGATAGACGGTGCAAAGCGCGGCGAACCGGGTGAAGGGATGGCCGCCGCAGTCGAGAAGGTCGGTGTCGTTCTGAGCGAACACTTCCCGAAGAGCGATGCCAACCCCAATGAGCTGCCCGACAGGCTGATTGAGCTTTAATTTTCCCCCTCTTCTTCAGAAAGCGCAGCGGCATGACCGATCATTTCGACCATGATCATCCCGTCGAGATTATGTGGCAGGGGCGCTTTATCACCACCCACCGCAAAGGACGTTGGGAATATGTCTCGCGCAGCCGGGGCATAGAGGCCGGGGTATTGCTGGCGCTGGTCGGGGGTGATGTATTGCTGGTTGAGCAATATCGCGTGCCCTTGGGCTGCAATTGTCTCGAACTGCCTGCGGGTCTGATCGGCGATGATGAAGGCGAGGAAGACCCGGAAAGCGCGGCCGCGCGCGAACTGGAAGAGGAGACCGGCTATCGCCCCGGCAAGATGGAACCACTGGGCCTTTTCTATTCCTCACCGGGCATGGTCAGCGAGAGCTTTCACCTGTTCCGCGCCACCGAATGTGTGAAGGTCTCCGATGGCGGCGGGGTCGATGGCGAGAATATCACCGTACACCGGGTGCCGCTCAATGGCGTTGCCGACTTTATCGATGCCAAGCGCGCGAAAGGATGCGGCATTGATACCCGCATGCTGTTACTACTCGGCAGCGATATACTGAAATAGCGTTCGCGCTAACCGCAATAATCAGCCGAAATTATCGGCATAGGCCTGGATTTTCAGGCTCCGTCGCGGTGTGTGGACAATACGCGCGGATATGCCATATTTCTCGGCATAGGCCTTGGCGGCCTCGCAATTGGGGAATTTCAACCGCAGCTGCTGTTTCGTATCGCCTGATCCGGCCCAACCGGTCAGCGGATCGGGCTTCTTGGCTTCCGCAGGCTCGAATTCCAATATCCACTGGTCGGTCAGGGCACGCCCCGACTGCATGGCGTTTTTCGGATTCTGATAGATACGTGCGGGCATGGTCGGTTCCTGAGGTCTCGTCTCGCAATCATGGTTGCAACAAATGCGGTTGCGCTCTGCCGCAACCCTTTGGGGCGGTCAATAGCGACGTTATGGGCTCAGGCCTTTTTCCCGTTGCCGGAACGCGCCTGGGCATTTTTGGTCCGCATATCGGCTATAGCAGAAACCGGGTTTTCCGGCCAGACATGCTTGGGATAGCGCCCCTTCATGTCACGGCGCACATCGGTCCAACTGCCCGACCAGAAGGCTGGCAGGTCACGCGTCGTCTGCACCACCCGACCAGCCGGAGACGTCAGGTTCAACACCAACGCAATGGCCGGGCGGCCGATGGCAGGATGTTCGGCCAGCCCGTACAGCGCCTGCACTCGCAGCGTGACGCTGGGGGCGGCATCGGCGGCGTAGTCGATCACATGGCGTGTCCCTGCCGGGCTGGTGAAATGCGTCGGGGCCATGGTGTCGATGGTCTGCAGCGTATCCCAGTCGAGCAGGCCGCGCAGATGTGAGTCGAGCGTAGCGCTATCCAGACCGGTAAAGCGGCGGCGACCGGCAAGAGCCGGCGCAAGCCACTGGTCGAGCGTATCGCGCAAGGCTCCATCCGACAGCGCCTCGACATCGCAATAGGACGCGCGCTGCCGCAGCGCTTTGGCCGATTCCGGCCATGGAAGCACATCCAGGCCATGATCGGCAACATATTGAATCAATGCCGCTGTAGCGGCATCCGGATCGGGACTGGCGATGGGCACACTGGCGAGCCGAATTGCTCCCAGCTTGCGCTCAAGCCGGGCTTCGACGCGATCAGCTTCGGCATTGTAACTGAGCTGCTCGGTCTCGACGATCCGGTCAGTGCACCAGTGCAGCGTATCGGCTTCGGACAGTGCCATGGCGCTGGCTATCCGCGCCGATGCTGCCTCACCCTGGGCATGACCGACCACCAGCCACTCCGCTGCCTTCAGGCTGGAGTCGGTTTCGAGCCGATAACGTCGCCCACCCGCTGATGACCAATATTCGCCCTGCCCGTCCTGCCGCCGCGCCAGCCGGTCGGGAAAAGCCTGAACCAGCAAAATTGCAGGCGGCGCATCGCGCAAATCAACCCCTCCATTCTGTGGTGCCTCTGCCCTCGCCATTTTGGCCCAGCGGGCAGCAAGCTTGCGCGCATTCTGGCTGCGCCTGTCTGCCGCATCCGCAAAATGTCGCAAACGGTGCTCGAGATCGATGCTGTCGCCGCCGAGCCCGCGCTCCTGCAACAGCAATGCGATGCGGGCAGCACTCTCCGCCTGACCGGAGCGTACGGCAACAATCAGCATATGCGCCAGTGGCGGCGGCAGCGGCAGCGCGGCCATAGATCGACCATGCGACGTGATCGCCCCGTCATCGTCAATCGCGCCGAAACGCTGCAGCGCGTTCGTCGCGACAGCCAGCGCAGCCAGTGGCGGTGGATCGAGCCAGGGCAAGGCCGCAGGGTCGCGCGCTCCCCAGAGGCTGCATTGCAGCACCAATGGCATCAGGTCGCTGTCGCTGATCTCGGGGGTGTCAAAGACCGGAAAGCCCTTGGTCGCCGCTTCCTCCCAGGCGCGATAGACAATGCCCGGTGCCTGACGTCCGGCACGACCTGCGCGCTGCGTCACCGAAGCCTGGCTGGCGCGTTCGGTCACCAGCCTTGTATCGCCCGATTTGAGATCGAAATGCGCCTTGCGTGCCATGCCACTGTCGACCACGACGCAGACGCCATCGATGGTCAGGCTGGTCTCGGCAATATTGGTGGAGAGGATCAGCTTGCGCCGTCCCTCGCCATCGCGGCGGATGGCACGCCGCTGCTCGGCACTCGACAGACCGCCATGCAGCGGCACCAGCGCGATACTATCATCGATCATATGCGCCAGCCGTCGCTCGGTAGCCCGGATATCGCCAATGCCGGGCAGGAAACAGAGGATATCGCCTTCGGTTTCGGCCAAGGCCTGCGTCGCAATCCGGGCCATGCTGACCGCGAGGGGTTGGCGGCTATCGCGACCGACATGATGAAAGGTCAGCGGATAGCTGCGCCCCTCGCTGGTGATCACCGGCGCATTGCCCATCAGCGCGGCATAGCGTTCACCATCGACCGTTGCGGACATAGCCAGCAGCCGCAAATCGGGCCGCAGCGCCGTCTGGGCTTCGAGCGCCAACGCCAGACCGAAATCGCTGTTGAGGCTGCGCTCATGCACCTCGTCGAACAGCACTGCCGATACATCGGGCAGATCGGGCTGGCGCTGTATCTGTTGCAGGAACACACCCTCGGTCATCACCACCACTCGCGTGGTACTGCTGGTGCGGCTGTCCATCCGGGTCATATAACCATAGGTTGCGCCAACAGTTTCACCCGCCAGTTCCGCCATCCGCTCCGCCGCCCCGCGCGCCGCCACCCGGCGCGGCGATAACAGGAATATCCTGCCACTGAGCCATCGCTGTTCCAGCAATTCCGGCGCTACAGCGGTGGTCTTGCCCGCCCCCGGGGGTGCGACCAACACCGCATTAGTGGTATCGGCCAGCACCGCCATCAACTTGGGCAGTACCGATGCTATCGGCAGGCCAACACTGCTCATGGGTCAATGGCGAGCCGCATCGCACAGCGGGTCTCGCGTGCCAGTCCGTTATCCGCCTCATTCTGCAGATGCTGTTCCAGATAGCCGGGCATATCCTCCTCCAGCATGGCAAAGCCGTAACGCGCATAAAATGGCGCATTCCATGGCACTGCGCGGAAGGTGGTCAGCGTGATTGCGCCAAAACCATGGTCGCGGGCAAATTGCTGCGCTGTATCCAGCAGGGTGCGCCCTACCCCCTTGCCCTGCCACTGGCTGCTCACGGACAGTTCCTGAATATAGATATCGCTCGAACGGCTATCGGTTTGCAAGAAGCCGATTGGCGCTTCACCGGTGCTGTCCAGCGCCAGCCAGGCTGGCCCTTTCTGCAACATGTATTCGCGTTCTTCCGCGTCCGGAACATCGGCGCTGGCGATATGCGCATAATCGGGCAGATCGGCAAAAGCGGCAGCGGCATCGATCTCGATCGCCGGTAGCGCATGACAATCAGCAGCCTGCAATGGTCTGATTGTAAATCGCTTTTCCGGCAACTGTGCTAATATCCCCGCGAAATGGCAAAGGCGACTGTTTCGGTCATCGCTGCCTTGGCATCGCCCGAGGGAAAGCCGGCAATAGCATCGATGGCCCGCTGGCCATAAAGTCGCGCGCGCTCAATGGTATCGTCCACCGCGCCATTGTCGCGCATCAGGCGGATGGCATGGGCCAGATCCTCATCGCTCGAGCGGTGGCCAGCAATCGCATCTTCCCAGAATTTGCGCTCTTCGGTATCGCCGCGCGCATAGGAGAGGATGATCGGCAGCGTTACCTTGCCCTCGCGAAAATCATCGCCAACCCCCTTGCCCATCGTCTCGGAATCGGATGTGTAATCGATCGCATCGTCTATCAGCTGGAACGCAATCCCCAGATTGCGACCATAGGCATCAAGCGCCAGTTCGGTCGCCTCATCGCGCTCGGCAACCACCGCAGAAATGCGGCAGGCGGCTGCGAACAGCGCTGCCGTCTTGGCACCGATGATCGACAGATAGCGCTCCTCATCGGTCTCGATACGGCGCTGGGCGGTCAACTGGTCAACCTCACCCTCGGCAATCACCGCCGATGCGTTGGAAAGGATGCGTAGCACTTTGAGCGAACCATCCTCAACCATCAGTTCGAATGAGCGACTAAACAGAAAATCGCCGACCAGTACCGTCGCCGGATTACCGAACACCAGATTGGCCGCCGTCTTGCCGCGGCGCATATCCGATCCGTCGACAACATCATCATGCAGCAGCGTCGCGGTATGGATGAACTCCACTGCCGCAGCCAGCTTGTGATGGCGCGTACCGGGATAATCGAGCAGCTTGGCGCTCGCCAGTGTCAGCATCGGTCGCATCCGCTTGCCGCCACCGGCTATCAGATGGCCGGCAAGCTCCGGAATAAGGGGGATTTCCGACTGCATCCGCTCCAATATGATGCTGTTCACCGCGTTCATATCCTGCGCCACCAGTGCCATGATGGGGTTAAGCGATGGATTGTTGTCGCGGTGAAGCGGATGCACGGTTGCAGTCATGTGCGGTGATTTGGCAATCTGCAGGCTATATGGCAAGCCCTAAGCGTATTAACATGCGGCAAACGCCCGCTGCACAGGAATCGACCATGGCCGACGACCCGATCTTATCCGCCTACCGCCAGAGCATCGACAATATCGACGCGGCGCTGGTCTTCATGCTGGCCGAGCGCTTCAAGATCACCCAGGCGGTGGGCGAGCACAAGGCCCGGTCCGAACTCGCCCCGGCCGACCCCGAGCGCGAGCAGCGGCAGATTGCCCGCCTCAAGCAGCTGGCACTGGATGCCAATCTCGATCCGGAATTCTCGGCGAAATTCCTGCGCTTCATCATTGATGAAGTGATCCGCCACCATGAGCGATTGCGTGATGGCGTGGACGGTTAGCGATAGAATCTGCAGAGTGAATGGGTTGTCATGATCGTCACTATGGAGACCTAAAGAAGATCTGCAGCAGCCTCTGTCATTAACATGAAATCATGCCCGACATCTGGAACCACCTGAAACGACCAAGCGAAATCCAGATTCTCTGCCTTTGCGATGCTCTGGCCTGCATTGAAGAAATTCCCCCCACGCTCCAGCCGGTTGGCACCTTGACGCAGTGCCGCTTTTGAAACATCCAGCGACCCAGTGTCAGTCGCTGTATCCTGTTCTCCGACCAAGACAATCAGTTTCTTCTCAATAGCTTGAGCAGATAGAGAATAGCCTTTGGGCAGTGTGTAGGGATAATCACCAGTGGTATCCGAGAAGGAATAAACACCTGCATTTGCCGCAATCGCAATATTCAGACGCTCGTCAGGATAAAACAGCACCATGCGGTGGACAAATTGACCGCCGCCCGAGTGGCCAAACATATCATATTTCTCAATGCGAAAGTCATTATCAGACTCAATTTTCTCAATAATATTGTCGATGACCTGAAACGCCCATTCTTCTCGCGGGTTCTTTTCACCAAAAAGGCCGAATAAGTTACCGTCCTGATAATCAATGGTCGTATATTTGTAGAATTTGTTGTGAAATTCGGGTGCTATAATGAGAATGTTCTTTTGATCGGCAATATCCAGCCATGCATCGAGATAGTCTTTCGCATTTCGTGACATACCATGCATCACGAAGAGAACCTGGTCTCCCGCTTGCCAGTCCTCAGGCCTATGCGTCCAGACCCGGATTCTCTTCCTGTCTGTATTTTTATAGGCGGTCATCACAAAATGCCCGGTTCCGGCAGAGACTGTTGCATCAGGCGTGAGTGCAGGCCCTCGAGGCAAAAGATGCTTGTAGCTGCAACCGGTCGACACAAATGTGATAACGCACAGGCTGATAAAAATAGCGGCTATGCCAAGTTTTTTCATCAATTCTCATCCCGCAAAACATGCTTGAGGCACGCACTGGACGGCGCGCAATAAGTGCAGGGCTTGATGAAAATCGGTGGTTCTTCCAGCATGCTGGGACGAAACGAAAAGATTTGTGACGAATGGATATCGTTAGAGCGCCAGCCAAGCTAAGCGCATAATCAGCGATCAGGCCAGATGGTTTTTGGGAAGTGAGTGCAAGCGCTTTTGATTCTGCAGATCTGCAAGATCATACAGGATCGATTTTACCCGGGATCGCGATACCGGGATCAGGCGTGTGGTACCACGCAACCTCAGCCGCTTGTCTTGTGCATCACCGGTGATGTTCAACACCTTGTCCAGATTGACCATATGTGACCGGTGGCTTTGTCGATAATGCGCGATATGGTTTACCTGCTGCAAAAACGCAGTGAATGTAGACCGGATCAGTATCTCCGGATCTGTCAGCCTTGAGTCCAAAACGATCTGCACATAATTTCCCTCCGCCGATGCGCAGATAAAATCGCCAGATTTGAAAACAAGCGGAGGTTCATTCCCCTCCCTTGCAATATGGATGATAGGCTCATCCGTCATAATATTTCCGGTCTGACTCATCTTTGGGGTGTTTCTACCCAGCATTTTCGCCATTTCCCGGATTACCAACACTGTTCGTGTGACAACCACCAAAAGCGGTGTGACTGTCAGTGCAAAATAGAGAAAAAGTACGGCATTTGATAATGATATCGGGACCTGACCTTGTCCTATACGCAGCGCATAAACTGTCATGCTTGCTGCGATTGTGACGGCTAGTGTCGTTGCAATTTCCACATAAAGGCGTTTGCTGCGAAAACGCGGATATTTCCGCAAAAAGCCTGAGGCCAGCCGATAAAAGCCATAGGTGTACAGGAAGACGATGATTGCTGTGCTGATGGATACAAAAACCAGGTCGGGCAGGCTGGATTCGTCTAGCTGAAAAGGCTGATACAGGACGATGAATATCGCAAGGAAAAGAGTGCTCCCTGCAACGACTTTGCTCAATATGCGGTCATCAAGCTCCAAAACAGAGCTGGCCTTAAGCGCAGTTCCAACCGTCTCTAAAGTCGATAAAGCCATGATGGTCTGTACGATAATCCTGCAATGGTTAGATAGACGAATTTACAGCAACAGCTTGCCAATTCCAAAATTCTGCTTCGCTATATACGCCGCAAAAACGCCGCATCGCTCTCCCCCTTATCCTGCAGAATATCCGGCATCACAGGCCCAACACGCGCATCGCCACTGGGCCTGAGAAATTCACGTGTCGCGATATAGGCGTTGAACCCGGTTGTGGGTAAACGTGTTGGCATCATATTGCCGGTTTGATTGGCAAAGCCACCGGTGGGCGTGCCGATCAGCCTGGCAATGCCATGATCCTGCATTGCTGTCGCAAAGAGGATGGATGCCGAATAGCTCAGTTCATCTATCCAGACATAGCTTTGCCCGCTGAACCGCTGGTCGGGTGAAACAGGCTCTATCTGCTCTGCATCCATATCGAATTCGCGCATGGTTCCTGGCTCGCCATACCATCCCAATATACCATTATTGTCTTCATTCAGCTTTTCGCGCGCCCGGGCCACTTGCGTAACCGGCTTGTCGATGAGGCGACTTATGATCTGTGCGCCAGCATCGCTCTGCCCCCCGGTATTGCCGCGAATATCAATCACCAGCCTGTCTGTACCGCGCCTGTTCAGTTGGGCGAAGCAATCCGCAATCTGTTTCTCAAAAAAAGCCGGGTCTTCATCGACATCAAAGGTCGGCACGCGCAGCACAGCCATGCCGGGCATGGGCCAGGCAATCTCGGGCACATAGCGGGTCTTGGCATCATCAGCCTCCCAGGGATCGCCCGATTTCCACACGATTTGGCGCGTCGCACTGCCCTCCCGCATGACAATGGAGAAGCGGTCGCGCCAGCCAAGCACGCAATCAAGCCATTGGGGCAGCAGCAGGGAAAGAATATAGCCACGCAATATCTCGGTTTCGCCATGGCTATAGGGCCTGATCCGCCCCAATATCCGGGAAGCATCAACACCATTTATCGCGAGTATCTCGGCTCCGCCTTTCAGCAACGGATATTCGCTGCCCTGATGTGTCCAGCTGCTGCGCAGGGAGAAGCTGCCGTCAGGATTCACATCCACACCGAAAGGAAATTGCTTGTCCATGTCATCATAGGGACCACGGCCATTAAGTGATGGCATCAAAAGAGTATGGGCATCGCGGAAATAGGGATTCATCCTGCCGAATGCCCGGAACGCATCTTGTCGGCTAAGAGGTTGCGTAATTGAGGCGGCGACGGCCTGAAATGCGGTTTCGGTCGCATCATCCAGCTGATTGTGGCCATGCCATCGCGGATGCCTTTGCAACAGCGCCTGTCGCCATATTTTCAGATCCTTTTTCAAGGCTTCAAGCGCAAATGGCCCCGGTGCCGATGACGGTTCTTTCATGATCAGAAAACCGGTGCCTGCCGTAGCGGCTATAGTGGCAACCGCGCCGCCGCCTATGAGCGCCTTGCGGCGTGTCAGCTGGATGCTCATAGCAGCACCCCGATATTGCAGTTGGGCAGCTTGGCAGTGGTCAAATTGTACATCATTCAGAGAACCTTTTTGCAGCGGAAGCACATGGCATCAGGAATCATTATCGATAATCGATATCATCGACTATAGATGCTTTATTGATAGTCAATAATTTAATTATTGATAAACAATGTTTATAGCTTTGCGACTGCTGTCGCCGCCACTCGCTTTGCTCCCTGAATGTGCCTCATGTCCTACGCCCGGTCCCGCCTGCTATTATCGCAGCAACTCTTGCTTATCTGTTTTTCTGATGCTGGCATTTCGGTGCATATCCGCACATGGTCTCACCCCGTAACAATAGCGATACAGTGGATTAAAAACACATATTTTTCAGCATATTAGAGGCGTCAACTTACCCGGAACTCATGGGTGACAGCGTGTCACCCTGTGTCACTCTTTACTGGAATGGATGGAGTCTTCCAGACAGGGCTTACGCTGCCAAAGGCAGTTTTATCCGCACCAACAAACCGCCCAGGTCTTCGCTTTCTTCGAGCGTAACTGTGCCATCATAAATCTCGACGACATCGCGGACGATGGCGAGGCCCAGTCCGGTGCCGGGTTTGCTGGTGTCGAGCCGGGCGCCGCGATCGAAAATATGATCGCGCTCTTCAGCCGGAATGCCGGTGCCGTCATCCTCGACCCAGATTTCGGCATTTTCGCCGGCGCTATCGACACCGATGGTCACGAACACGCTGCCGCCACCATATTTGGCAGCGTTCTCGATAACATTGCCGAGAATCTCGTCGAGATCCTGACGTTCGACGCTGACGGCAATATCGCGCTTACCGTCAAGATCGAAACGCACATGCGAATAAAGCCGGGTCACCGCGCGTTCGACCGCCTCGACGCTTTGCCACACATTGGCACGGCTATGCGCATGACCACGCCGACCGACCGCGCGCGCGCGAGCCAGATGGTGATCAACCTGGCGGCGCATCACCCGCGCCTCGCGAATCACGGTATCGGAAAGGTCATCCGCCTGCGCCGTTGCCGCATTCATCACCACCGTAAGCGGCGTTTTCAGCGCGTGCGCCAGATTGCCGGCATGACGACGCGCTTCCTCGGCCTGGCGCTCATTATGTTCGAGCAGCGCGTTGAGTTCATCGACCATCGGCATGACTTCGCGCGGCAGGCTTTCGGTCACCCGGTCCTGCTGGCCGGTGCGCATCGCATAAATCGCCTGACGAACGCGTCGCAGCGGCCACAGCCCGTAAAAGGTCTGCAATGTCGCCAGGATGATCAGTCCAAGGCCGAGCAGCACGAAGCTGTAGAAGATCGTCTGACGGACATCGGCAAGCTGTTCATCCAGCTCATTGCGGCTCTGCGCCACCATGAACCACCATTGGACATCCGATCCGGGCAGATAAATCCCGCGCTCGATTACCCGCAAAACGCCATCATTGCGTGGCTGGATCGATGATGAGCGCACCTCTGCCGGCTCATCGCCATCGAGAACATCGCCGGCCGGCTCGGTAAGCTGGGTGATCTTGGTGGTATCATAGATATAGGCCGCTTCGGCTCCGCTGTCAGCGCGCGGCGTCAGGCTGCGGTCCCAGAGCGAACGTGACGGGAAATCCTGATGTCCGTCGCCACTAATCTGCCAGTACAGACCGCTATCGGGTTCGAGGAAGCGCTGGTCGCCCAGCGGTCGGTTGAACAGCACCTCACCGTCAGGCCCGATCTCGGCGGAGGTGATCATGGCGTTCAGCACATATTCGAGCTGCTCATCGAAATTGGCGGTGATGGTGGTGGTCAATATGCGATCGAGGATCAGGCCGCCGCCGAAGAGCAGTACCAATATCCATGCCGCCGCGATGCTGATCATGCGGCGGTTTAGCGAGCCGGTATGCGGCGGCGTTACCTGTCCGGCAGAGGGATCTCCTGCCGCACCTCCGGTCATTTCCTGTAATGCTGGCCGAGCGGGCAAATCCGGTGCGGTCACCGGAGTAAATCTGTCCTCGGGATCGCGGTCAGCCATCCCGCTCTTCTGGGTCTTCCAGACTATAGCCCAGACCTCGGATGGTGGTGATCACATCGCTGCCCAGCTTCTTGCGGATGCGAGTAACGAACACCTCTATAGTATTGGAATCACGGTCGAAATCCTGATCGTAAATGTGCTCGATCAGCTCGGTGCGTGACACGACCTTGCCCTTGTGGTGCATCAGATAGGATAGCAGTTTATATTCCTGCGCGGTGAGCTTTACCGGCTCGCCTGCCAGCGTGACCTTGCCCGAGCGCGTATCGAGCCGCACTTCTCCAGCGGTCAACTCCGAGCTGGCATTGCCGGTGGAACGGCGGATCAGCGCCCGCAACCGTGCGATCAGTTCCTCGGTCTGGAACGGCTTGGCGAGATAGTCATCGGCACCGGCATCGAGCCCGGCAACTTTGTCGGACCAGCTGTCACGCGCCGTCAGTACCAGTACTGGAAAAGTGCGCCCTTCGCGCCGCCACATGGTCAGCACCGTCAGTCCGTCAATCTCCGGCAGGCCGAGGTCGAGGATCACCGCGTCGTAATTTTCCGTCGAGCCAAGAAAATGGCCGTCTTCGCCATCGGTCGACAGATCAACCGCATAGCCCGATCCTTCCAGCGTCGTCTTGAGCTGCTGGCCCAATGTTGGCTCATCCTCGACAATCAATAGCCGCATGACATTCTCCCTGTCTCAGGCCGGTGCCCCGATTCATATCTCACCGGGCAAGCCATATTATTATAGCTGAGGTCAAGTTTTTTGGGCAAATTACGGAAATGTCGGGCTCAGCCGCGCTGGCGCAGGATACGACCGGTGCGGCCATCGACATCGACAAACACCACATGATTGTTGTCGCGGATAAATTTGAGGCGATAGATTCGCGTTCGCGGGTCAAATTCGGGACCCAGATAGGTCATGCCCTTCATCCTGGGCAGCACTGCGGCCTCAATCTCTTTCAGCGACTTGACCTGGCCGTCGAGCATCTGCTGGCGCGCATTTTCTTCGGCGCCACGGCGTTGCGCCTGTGCATCGTCCACAGCCAGTGGAGTCAGCAATGCAATGCCCAGCGGCAGCAGGAACAGACGCAAGGAAGAATAGACCATCCGATTGCAATAGCTTCAATCGATTGAATAGCAAGTGAATGGCACAATCCCGGCATCCATGCGGGATTGTGGCGGCGCTGCTTGTATCGCCAGCCGCAACACCTTATGCGCTTGCACCATGGCGACACCCCCTATCCTCTCGCATGAAGGCCTTGGTCTTATCCAGGGCAGCGGCTGGCTGTTTCAGGATATCGACCTGCATATCGGCCCGCGCGACCGGCTGGCGCTGATCGGGCGCAATGGCGCAGGCAAGACGACGCTGTTGCGGCTGATCGCCGACGAGATCGAGTCGGATCGCGGCAAACGTACCATCGTTCCGGGTACCAAAGTCGTTATGCTGCCTCAGGACCCCGACTTTTCCAGCCATGAACGGCTGATCGATTATGCAACACATGGCGATAATGGTCCGCCCGAACATGGTGCACGCGCCATTGCCGACCAGATCGGCATTGACCTCGACCGGGCTTCGGCCAGCGCCAGTGGCGGCGAGAAGCGCCGCGCCGCCATCTGTCGTACGCTCGCGCAGGACCCGGACCTGCTGCTGCTCGACGAGCCGACCAACCATCTCGACCTTGCCGCGATCAACTGGCTGGAGGACTGGCTGGGCAGATATAGCGGCGCGTTTATTGCGATCTCGCATGACCGGACATTTCTTACCCGACTGACAAAGCAGACCTTGTGGCTCGACCGGGGCGCGCTGCGGCGTCGCGAGATCGGTTTTGGCGGCTATGATGCGTGGATGGAAAAAGTCTATGCCGAAGAAGCGCGGGCAGCGGAAAAGCTCGATGCCAAGCTGAAGATCGAGGCGCACTGGCTGGAGCGTGGCGTCACCGCGCGGCGCAAGCGCAATCAGGGCCGGCTGGAAAAACTCTATGAAATGCGGGCCCAGCGCGCTGCCATGCTCGGCCCCAGCGGCAAGGCCAAGCTGGCTGTGGTCAGCGATGATGTGCGCACCAAGTCGGTGATCGTCGCCGAGGATATTTCCAAATCCTTCGGAGAAGGCGAGGAGAAGCGCAGCGTCATCCGCAATTTCAGCCTGCGTATTCAGCGCGGTGACCGTATCGGCGTGGTCGGTCATAATGGTGCGGGAAAGACGACTCTGCTCAAGCTGCTCACCGGCGATCTGGAACCTGATAGCGGCAGCGTCACCCATGCCAAAACGCTGGACGGGGTAATCATTGACCAGCAACGCAGCCTGATGGCGCCGGACAAGCGGGTACGCGATGTGCTGGCCGAGGGCGGCGACTGGATCGATGTACGCGGAGTGCGCAAACATGTGCAGGGCTATCTCAAGGAGTTCCTTTTCGATCCCGGCATTGTCGACACCAAGGTCGGCATATTGTCCGGCGGTGAGCGGTCGCGGCTATTGCTGGCGCGCGAATTTGCGCGTGCTTCCAATCTGCTGGTGCTCGACGAGCCGACCAATGACCTCGACCTGGAAACACTCGACCTGCTGCAGGAAGTCATCGCCGATTATGACGGTACGGTCCTGATCGTCAGCCATGACCGGGATTTTCTCGACAAGACGGTAACCGTGACGCTTGGGCTGGATGGCTCGGGCTTTGTCGATATCGTCGCCGGCGGCTATGCCGACTGGGAGAAGAAGCGGCATGACAATAAACGGCAAAAACCATCTGAAAAAGCAGGTAAATCATCGACTCACGAAAAGGCACAGCCGCGTGCCCGAAAAGCGGGAAAGACCAAGCTCAGCTACAAGGATCAGCGCGACTATGATCGGCTGCCCGATCATATAACCACGCTGGAAACAGAGATGGCCGATATCGAGATGCAGTTGGCCGATCCTGATCTGTACAGCCGCGATGCCGAACTATTCGCAACACTCACCGCGCGTCTCGATGCAAAACGCGCGGACAAAGAGGCGGCAGAAGAACGCTGGCTGTTGCTGGCCGAAGAAGTCGAAGCGATGGCAGAACAATCCTGAGGATAGCAGCCTAACCTTCTGCTATCCGGTAATAATCGGCAATGCGGTCAAGTGCCATACGCAGCACCAGCTTTCCCGATCGAGTCGGCCAACCCAGATCTTTCTCGACCGTCGGTATCGACTCGCAGGCACAGATTACGCGCCAGCAAAGGTCGTTCATATCGCGGCCGACCGCCTGCATCGCTTCCTCGAAGCGACGGCGTGCAGCGATGGCACGTTCACCCGGTTCAAGCTGCTCGGGCGGGCCGCGCCGACGGCGGCTGTCTACCAATGGTGACCAGCGCATGGTGGCGATGCCGTCAAATTGCGCCCGCTCCCAGTCATCACGTAGCGTCTCCCCCGCATCGAACTGGCGGCGAGTGAGATAGCCCCGGGCATGAAGCCAGGAAATCGGGGATTCGGCGAGGTTTTTCCCAGGCCGTGGTGGCTGCGGCATGGGGATCTTGCTGCGTGATCGCGGTGTGGTCGCCTTTCCCATAGAATCTCCAATAGGGTTCTTTTGAGATTGCATATTGCCATTTTGGCCTGTCTGTAGGAAAGCCGTCAGGCACAAGAGGTGGGCAAAGTATGCGCAATTACATCCGGGCCATTCGCAAGGAACAGGGGCTGACACTGGCCGAACTGGCCGAACGCTGCGATCCGCCGACCACAGCGCAGACCATCGGGCGGCTGGAAACCGGGGTCCGCACCCTGTCGCTGACCTGGCTTGAGCGGATTGCCAAAGCGCTTGATGTCGACAGCGATATCCTGCTGGCACGACAGGATGATCCGGTCACCGAACTGGTCGCCATTGTTGACGGTGATGGTGCCCGTGCCCCGTCACGGCTGGAGAAAATCGCCCCGCCCCGGACCGCAGACACCCAAGTGGCAATGCGCATGGCCATCTCCATTGGCGACTATCGCGCCGGTGACCAGCTCTGGCTCAAGCGGCTGGAAAAAGACGATTTTACCGCCGCGCTGAACCGCGACATATTGGTACCCCGACCAGCCGGTCGCTTCATTTTCGGGCGGTTGCTGGCGCTCGAAGCTGATCGGATGCAGATATTGCCGCTCGCCGCCAGTGCCCGGCAACAGATCATCAACGCGCCCGACTGGATCGGCGTCGCCATGCAGCTGTTGCGCAGCCTTTAGCAGCGACAACTGCGATGCGCATCCTGACACTGGCCACGCTCTATCCCAATCCATCGCAGCCGAATTTCGGCATTTTTGTCGCGCGCCAGGCCCAGCATCTGCACCGGTTGCCCGACACCGATGTGACGGTCATCAATCCGGTCAGCCTGCCGCCCTTTCCATTAAGCCGATTGCAACGCTTTCGCTATGCGGCGCGGCTATCGGGCGATGGCATTGAGGCGCAACCGGGCGATTGCCCACCAATCCACCGCGTCGCGTTTCAGTCGATGCCTGGCATGGCTGCGCGCAACAATGCGGCGAGCATTGCCCGTGCCGTCATGCCGCTGGCGAAGAAGCTGCATGCCGCGCAACCGTTCAACCTGATCGATGCCGAATTCTTCTATCCCGATGGACCTGCTGCGGCATTGATCGCCGACGCACTGGGCGTTCCCTACACCATCAAGGCACGGGGTGCGGATATCCACTATTGGGGTATCCAGACCGCCAGCGCCAAACAGATACTGCCTGCCGCCCAAGGTGCGGCGGCGCTGCTGGCGGTGTCGCAGGCTCTGGCCGACGATATGGCAGCGCTGGGAATGGCGCGCGACAAGATCCATGTCCATTATACCGGCTGCGACCAGCAGCGTTTTCATCCCGATGCCGAGCGGACAATCCCCCTGCCTTTCGCTGATAACACACCTTATGCCATCACTGTCGGTGCGCTGATCGCGCGCAAGAACCCGCATCTGATTATCGAAGCGCTACAGGCGGTGCCCGATATGCATCATGTCTTTGTCGGCGATGGCGAAGAGCGCGAGCGGCTCGAACGCCAAGCGGCGGCGTTGGCTCTGACCGAACGCGTGCATTTTCTCGGAGCCGTGCCGCATGACAGCCTGCCCGGCCTGCTCGCAGGCGCGAGCATGCTGGTGCTGCCATCACAATCTGAAGGGCTGGCCAATGCCTGGGTCGAGGCGCTGGCCTGCGGCACGCCGATTGTCATCAGCGAGGCTGGCGGCGCGCGCGAGCTGGTAACCAGCGATGTTGCGGGGCGGATTGTGGCGCAGCAGCCGGACGCGATTGCCGAGGCGATGCGTGCGCTGCTTGATCAATCACCCGATCCGCAACAGGTGCGCGGTAGCGTGACCCATTTCACCTGGGAACGTAATGCCGAGGAATTACGGGCAATATTTGCCAGGGTATCAGCTCTGGACGGTCAGCCCAGTGGATAGAGCGCGGCGCTGATCCAGCGCTCCTCAGCACGCATCAGGCCCCAGGTACGGGCAGCAGCACGGCTGTCCATCACCTCAAGGCCGATATTGCGTTCCTCCAGCGCTCGGCGTAGCGCCGCAGGCGGATGTTCAAGCCTTGGACCGGAACCGAGCAGGACAAATTCGGGGGCCGGCTCAAGTGCCAGTGCAGTATCGAGTGCTGTGATATCAAGGGCGTCAAGCGCAGGCGGCGTCCAGTCGAGCGCATTATCGGGGAGCAGGACCAGGCCGCCGGGCACGATGCGGTCAGCGACGCGATAGCCCGACGGGCCAATGGCGCTGATCACCGGGCCTTCAATATCCTCGCGGCGTATTTCGACCACAGCTCAGCACTCCAGCAGCAGGATATCAGGGCTGCGCGCCATCATAGCCTTCGGCAAGGCGCCGCTGGGCCTTTTCGCTGTCGGATTCGACCGGCAGGAAGCTGTCCGGACCAACCCCCAGCCAGATCAGCACCGGCGAGGCGATGTAGACCGAGGAATAGGTGCCGACAATAACGCCCAGCAGCATTGCTGCACTGAAGCCGAAGATAACATCCGGGCCTAGGAACACCAGCGACACCAGCACAAAGACCATGGTCAGGCTGGTGCTGACAGTACGCGCCAGCGTCTCGTTGAGTGACAGATCAAGCAGATTGGCGATTTCCATCTTGCGGTATTTGCGCAGATTCTCGCGGATACGGTCATCAATGACGATGGTATCGTTGAGCGAATAGCCGATAATGGTGAGCAATGCTGCAATGATGTTGAGGTTGAACTCGATCTGGGTCAGCGCGAAAAAGCCGAAGGTCAGGGCGACATCGTGAAACAGCGCGAACAATGCGCCAACGCCGAACTGCCACTCGAAGCGGAACCAGATATAGATCGAGATGGCGATCAATGCGAAGATCAGCGAATAGACACCGGTGGTGAGCAATTCGCCCGAGACCTTGCCCGAAACCGCATCGACCCCGTCAATCCGTGCCCCCTGATCAGCGAAGGTTTCGGTGATTGTGCTGGTGATGGCGATGGTGGCGCTGTCAGCTTCCTGCAATTCATCACCCGCCTCGGCATTCAGCCGCATGCGGATGGCGACCTCATTGGCCTCACCGAAACGCTGGATATTGGCCTCACCGAGATTGAGCGCGGCTATGCTCTCGCGCAATTCGACAATCGGCGCTTCCTCGACTTCCTCGAAGGTGACGCGGATCTGCTGGCCACCGACGAAATCGACACCGAAATTAAGGCCATTGGTGAACACCAGCGCGATTGAGCCGATAATCAGCAACAGGCTGAGCCCGACCGCCGGATTACGCAGTTTGAGAAAGCCGATATTGGTGGTTTCGGGAACCAGTTTGAGAAGTTTCATCTGTCCGGCCTCCCTATATCCGCAGCTCTTTGGGCCGCGACCGGCGCAGCCAGCCGGCAACAAACATGCGGGTAATGAAGACGGCGGTAAACACCGATGTGACGATGCCGACGATCAACACGATGGCAAAGCCCTTGATCGGACCCGAGCCGAAGAAGAACAGCAGGCCGCCAGCAATCACATTGGTGACATTGGCATCGTAAATGGCACGCGAGGCTTCGCGATAGCCGACCTCGATCGCCTGAATGATACGGCGACCATTGCGCCGTTCTTCACCGATACGTTCATTGATCAGCACATTGGCGTCGACAGCAGAACCGACGGTGAGGATGAAGCCGGCAATACCCGGCAGCGTCAGGGTTGCGTTGAGCAGCGCCATGATACCGAGGATCAGGAACAGGTTCAGCACCAGCGCGATATTGGCATAGACGCCAAACCGGCCATAGACGAGCACCATATAGAGCAGCACCACCGCGGTGCCGATCAGTCCGGCAATCACACCGGCGCGAATCGATTCGGCACCGAGATCGGCCCCGACGGTGCGCTCCTCGACCACCTTGAGCTCGACCGGCAAGGCCCCGGAGCGCAGCTGGATCGCCAACTGGTTGGCAGTCTCGACGGTGAAACCGCCGGAAATCTGTGCCGACCCGCCAAGAATGGGCTCGTTGAATGTCGGTGCGGAAATGACCTCGCCATCGAGGATGATGGCAAATTGCCGCCCGGTATTCTCGGTGCTGAGCTTGGCGAAAGTCTGTGCGCCCTGATTGTCAAACTGGATATTCACCACCGGCTGGCCGGGATTTTGCGGATCGAAACCCTGTTGCGCTCCGGTCAGCCGGTCGCCCTTGATACCGCCCAGACGGCGCACGGCGATGTTGGGCTGGCCGCTCAACTCACCATCAACAAAGGGATAGACCTCACTGCCGATGCGAGCACGTCCAGCGAACGTTTCATTCGGATCGGCCTGATTGTCGACCAGCTTGAACTCGAGCTTCGCGGTGCGGCCCAGCAGCTCTTTCAGCTCTTCCGGGTCCTGCAGGCCCGGCACCTGCACCACGATGCGCTCGGCACCCTGGCGGATAATGGTCGGCTCCCGGGTACCAAGCTCGTCGATACGGCGCCGCACCACTTCAACCGCCGAATTCATTGCATCCTCGACCGCCTGGTCGAGACCGGCACCGGTTGGGGTCAGCACGAAGCGGGTGGTATCGCGCACCTCGATATCCCAGTCACGCTGACCGGTAAGGCCGGCACCGCTGGTCAAAGGCAATATCGCCTCGCGCGCCGCATCGACCTGTTTGGCATCACGCACCATGAAGGACAGCGCACCATTTTCGACCGAAATCTCGCCAATGCGGATTTCGGGTTCGGCATTGGCCAGCGCATTGCGCACCGCGCCTTCCATATTCTCGGTTTGCTCCTTCTGCACATCGGCAGGATCGGCCTCGAGAAGAATGTGGCTGCCGCCGGCAAGATCAAGACCCAGATTGACGGTCTCCTGCGGCAGGAATGACGGCCAATATTCCATCACCTTTGCGGGGAGCAGGCTGGGCAACGACAGCACCACACCGACCACCAGTATCAGTGTCAGGGAAATCGTCTTCCAGGGAGGAAAATCGAGCATGTTCGGATCTTTCAGTCGCGAGGCAGCGGATCAGCGGACGGATGTGGATCTGCCCGGTTGCTGGGCATGACGGTTATGAGGCACCTCAGTCATTGGCCGCCTTGCCGCCCGGCGGCACGATATCGGCGAGGGTCGACTTGACCGCCTTGACCTTGGTGCCGCCGCCCAGATCGATTTCGACATAATCGTCATCGGCCTTGATAACCTTGCCCATCAGGCCGCCACCAGTGACCACCTGGTCGCCGCGTTTTACGGCCGAAATCTTTTCCTGATGCTGTTTCATCCGCTTTTGCTGCGGCCGGATCAGCAGAAAATAGAAGATGATGAAGATGAGTACCAGCGGCAGCAGGCTGACCCATGCAGGTGCGGCACCGGGGGTTGCGGCTGCCAGGGTAGTGAAGATAATAGTGTCCATATCCGTGCTTCTTCATTGCAGTGCGGGCGCTGTGGCGCGCGGTAATATCAGGCTGATATATGGCGCGATGCCGTCGCCACAAGGACGATGCAGGCTGGCGAACCAATTCCGCATCGCCAGGCACCCTATCATTATGTGCGGCGCGCCTATCAGCAATTGCAGCACGTGGCAATAAACATGACGGTGGCGAGACCAGCATAGATGGCAGGCCGCAGCGCTTGCCAAAGGCGCCAACGCCTTTTATAGGCGCTGCCTCGGTCGGGACGTAGCGCAGCCTGGTAGCGCATCACACTGGGGGTGTGGGGGTCGGAGGTTCGAATCCTCTCGTCCCGACCAGTTCTCCCCCACATTGTACAATCACAAATCAGCTTTTCGCCGTATCACATATGGCGCCGATATTGGCACGGATGCTGTTATGGCGAAGATCGGTAATAGGAAAACAAAGCATTTTCCTACAGTTATCCAAATAGGTTATTCACCAGGGATCACATCTTGGAGATTGCCTGATGCTGTTGTCCTATACCCCCATCGAATATAAATCCGCCGATCCGCAAGCCTGCCCTGCCACCGTCGAGCAGCTGATAAATGGCGTCATCGCGCGCGAGGGCGGTTATAGCAATCATCCCGCCGATCGCGGCGGTGAGACAAATTGGGGCATCACCCATAAAGTGGCCCGCCAGCATGGCTATCATGGGCCGATGCGCGACATGCCGCGCGAGCGCGCGGTGGAAATCTACACGCGAATCTACTGGTTGCGCCCGGGATTCGACGGGCTTGCCGCAGATGCTCCCACAGTGGCTGCGGAACTATTCGATATCGGCGTCAATATGGGACCAGGCATCGCCATTGGTTTTCTGCAACGTGCGCTCAACGCGCTCAATCGCGGCGAGAAGGACTATGCCGACATCGCCATTGATCGCGTTATCGGTGAACAGACGGTCGGCGCACTGCACCGCTTCATCCGCAGGCGCGGTCAGGCTGGGGAATCAGTGCTGCTGCGTGCCATCGATTCGCTCCAGGGCGCGCGATACATCCAGCTTGCCGAATCACGTCCGGCCAATGAGGCGTTTCTCTATGGCTGGCTGGCGCACCGTACCCGTCCGTGACAGCGGTGCGCATGAGCGCCGCAAAATATTCAGCAAGCAAGAGGTCAAATCATGTCTCTCATTGATACGATTATTTCACCAGTCGCCAAGCTGATCGACAAGATTATCCCCGATCCGCAGGCGCGCGACAAGGCCAAGTTGGAACTGCTCAAACTGCAGGGCAGCCAGGAGCTGAAAGAGGTGGAAACGCGAATCGCCGCGATCATGGCAGAGGCGCAATCCGCCGATCCATGGACCAGCCGGGCACGTCCAAGCTTCCTTTATGTCATGTATGTGATGATATTGTGGGCGATTCCCATGGGGTTGATCGCCAGCGTCCGTCCCGAAACCGCCCACGCCATCGCCAACGGCATGAATGCCTACCTTTCCGGCATTCCCGAGCCCTTATATGCGCTGTTTGGCACCGGATATCTGGGCTATACCGTGGCCCGGCAATGGGGCAAAAATCGCGGTGTCCAGTGAGCCGCAGCGCGCTGCAATGCAAAAAAATCTATCGGTCATGCGAAAAAATCTTGCATGACGAGGGAGGCTGACCGTAAAAAGCCCACTCTTGTTTACAAGTTTACATAAACCTGAAGGGGAATGAAGATGAAGAATAGCAACCTGGGTAAGATGCTCGCCATCGCTGGCGGCCTCGCTCTCGCAACGGCTTGTACGCCGGAAGAAGCTGCAGAAGCTGGCTGCTGCGCCGCTGAAGCTGTAGGCTGTGCCGCTTGTGGCGCTGCATGTGCCGCTGCTTGCGGTGCTGAAGCTGTGGGTTGTGCTGCTTGCGCAGCTGCTGACGCTGTCACCGGTGAATGCGGTGCCTGTGGTGCATGCGGCGCCTGTGGTGCTTGCGGCGCCTGTGGTGCTGAAGGCGAATGCGCCGCTGAATAATCCGGGCCTGACCCAGATTATTTGATGCAAATCAAGGACGGTCGACTGTCCGCCATTATGTGTTGGTTTTCCCTTAGCTGATTGTTTATCGTTCAGCGCTTATCAGGAAAACGGAACCATAATGAGCGAAGCAGTCGACCGTCTTTTTGCGTTAACCGGGCAGATCGTCAAGGAAGGCGTCTCCCTTATCCCGCGGGTTGTCCCGCCGGATGTGCCCTTTGTGCAATATCAGCACTATCCCAAGGGCGATTGCATCGCGCCGGGCAACAAGTCGCGATGGTTCTATCATGCACATAAGCCGGAAGAGCGCGAGGAAGGCGAGCACGGGCATTTTCACATGTTCCTGCCGCTCGACATGTTCAAAGGTGTCGAGCCGCTGATCAAGCCGGAGCACAAGAAAAACAAAAAAGGCAAATTTCCGGCCAAGGTGGTGCATTTCGCCGCGCTTGGTTTCAACACCGATGGCATGCCGCTCTACTGGTTCACCACCAACTACTGGGTGACCTTCGAATATATGATGCCCGCTGATGCCATCGCCCAGCGGCTGAAGAACTTCAGCATGAAGGACGCCCCGGGCGACCCGCTGGTCAATGACTGGCTGACGGCTGCGGTCGAGGTATTCCACGATCCGATCATCGACCTGCTCGAGAAACGCGACAAGGTTCTCGCCGAAGGCAATTATATGGACAAGTCGGCCGAAATCCCCTCACGCATGGATTTCGATCTTTAGCTAGTCGGCTCGCGCTGCATTCACAGAATAAATTGCTGCTAAAGCAAAAATGGTACGCCCGAGAGATGCAACATCGAACCCGCAGGGTTCGCAAGGCCAACCGGCCGCCCGCAGCAGCCCCGGAGCGGAGCGTAGGGAATGGCGCGAGGATTGAAAAAATGGCGCGCCCGACAGGATTCGAACCTGTGGCCCCCAGATTAGGAATCTGGTGCTCTATCCTGCTGAGCTACGGGCGCAGCCGGGGGTCGGAATAATCGCGCGCGCGGTGCAATGCAATCACCATTACTACCGGCGAGAGCGAAATATCAGTTCTGTTTCTCAGGCGGTTGTACCGGAAATGGTAAAGGCATCAGAGCAACACCTTCCTCAATCAACGCTTCAGCTTCTTCACCGCTGGCCTCACCATGGATCTGTTCCTGCTCGACCTCGCCATAATGCATCGCCCTTGCCTGCTCGGCAAAATCGCATCCGACCCATTTCGACTGTGCCAGCGCCTTTGACTGCGCCTTGGCCAGCGCTGATAACAACCGTTTCATATCGGCCGGTGCCGCATCTTTGGGGGTATTCGCAACTGTTACATCACTCCTGCCATTATCGGAAACCGCAGCAGGAGCGGAAGGCATAGATGGTGCTGGCACCTGTGGTGGTGCAGCCTCATCATTTATCACCATGTCGGTTGCTGCAACACTCGGATGCTGGTTGCCCTTGCGTCCGACATTGGGCGCCATCACCGCCTTGGTCACCTCGGTATCGCCACATATCGGGCAACATAGCAGACCATCGGCATGCTGGCGGTCATAATCCTCTGAAGAGCCGAACCAGCCTTCAAATACATGGCCGTTCTTGCGGCATTGCAGGTCGAAAACAATCATGATTGTCTATCCATCGTCCTCACGCTTTAGAGTGATGGGACGGGTATTGGCAAGCGCCGGCAGCTTGCGGCGAACATCAGTTATGCGCCCGCGGTCAACATCGACCAGCGCCAGCCCGGGTTGATCGTCCATCTCAAGCAGCACCTCGCCCCACGGGTCAACGACCATCGAATGACCCCAGGTACTGCGTCCGTCCTGATGGCTGCCGCATTGCGCGGCCGCGACGACAAAGGCCTGCGCCTCTATCGCCCGGGCACGGATCAGCACCGACCAGTGGTCACGCCCGGTGGGCACGGTAAACGCTGCAGGTATAGCTATGATGTCGGGTCGATAATCGGCAAGCCCCCGGTAAAAGGCCGGAAAACGCACATCATAACAGACAGAAAGCCCGAGCATGCCCACCGGTGTTTCACAGGCGACAATCTCATCGCCGGCGCCATAGACAGCGGATTCGCGCCAGTCGTCATCACCGCCCAGTTCGACATCAAAAAGATGGATCTTGTCATAACGGGCCTGCACGACGCCCTGACTGTCGATCACCAGCGAACGGTTACGCCATTTGCCGTCACCATGCGCCACTGGATGCGATCCGAGCGCCAGCCACAAGCCGTGCCGGGCCGCAGCAGCGCACATCGCCACAATGAACCCACTCTCTTCCTCGGCAACAATATGGGGCGCGGCGCGGATGCGCTTGCGATCAAGCAGGCCCGCCATTTCCGGGGTAAACAGCATCACGGCGCCGCCATCTGCAGCCTGCGCCATTGCGCCATCAATGGCATCGGCATTGGTGCGCCAGTCAGTGCCGCTGGTCATCTGCAGCACCGCGATACGCCGTGTTTCGGAAGTGTCCGGGCTGGCCATTCAGGCGGCGAGCAGCGAATCCAGCTTGCCCGCCTGTTCGAGCGCGGTAAGATCATCTGAACCGCCAACATGCTGGCCATTGATGAAAATCTGCGGCACCGTGGTACGGCCATTGGCGCGCTGGATCATCTCTTCGCGCTTGGGACCGCCCATGGAAATCTCATATTCTTCATATTCTGCGCCTTTTTGCTGCAACAGTGCCTTGGCACGATAGCAATAGGGGCAGGTGAACTTGCTGTATATTTCGACTTTCGCCATAGAATTGCGCTCCGTTATTTGCCTCCAAATGGGGCTGCTATGCCGCAAAAGCAAGTCACCCACCTGTTCCCGCCTCTCCGGCGGCCAGCACCCGGGCCCAGCAGGCAATCACCACCTTTTGCGCTCCTGCCTGTTTGAGCAGCCTGACACAGGCATTCGCCGTCGCGCCGGTGGTATAAACGTCATCGACCAGCAACAGAGTGCGGCCAGACAGCACATTCCGGGCTTGAGGTGCCAGCGCAAAGGCACCGCGCACCGCAGCTTCGCGTTCGCGCGCCCGCATTGCCTTGAGCGGCGGCGTTGCCTTGGTACGCAGCAACAGATCGTCACGCATCTCCAGGCCGGTCATGTCACCCAGCGCGCGGCCAATAAGCTGTGCCTGGTTGAAACTGCGGCGCCAGATACGCCAGCGGTGCAGCGGCACAGGAATAATCAGCGTGTCCACCGGCATATCGGCAATGCGACTGGCAAGAAAATGCGCGATGAGCTTGGCCAGACCAATGCGCCCGGCATGTTTCAGCCGTAACACCACAGCGCGCGAGACATCATCATAGGCAACCACCGCCCGGATACCGTCATGCACGGGTGCTTTTTCGATACATCCGGCACATTGTAGCTTGGCATCCGGGTCATGAGCTGCATTACCAAGTGGCACCCCGCAACTGCTGCATTGCGGCGCGCTGATGAAATCCAGTTCAGACCAGCATGACGGACAGAAGCTGTTGGGATCCGCCACCATCTCGCCGCATAGCGGGCATCGCGGCGGCAGCAGCAGATCAAGCGCCGGAGCGATTACAGCTGCCATTGGATAGTTTTGCCGATTGCTCGCCATAGTCCCTTGTCGCGCCAATCGCGACGCGGCACAAGGCCTGCAGACTACAGGAAGCGATATGAGCGATAACAGCCCCAAGGACATTTTCGATACCCGGCGCCAGCGGCTTTACCGTCAGCGTGCAACAGCAATCACTGCGCGTGACCCGGCAGCCGATATCCTGTCATCGCTGATGGCCGAGGAGATCGTCGCTCGACTGGAACTGGTAACGCGCGATTTTCGCCATGCGCTGATCATCGGCAATGCGCCTGAGAGCCTGACCACTGCACTGACACATCAGAATATCTCTATCAGTCGCTGCGATATAGCCGCTTCGGGTGTTGCCGGAGTGCAGCCCCTGGAACGCTGGGACAGATTGCCCCAGGATATTGAAACGCCCGACCTTGTCATCAGTATTGGCATATTGGATGCCGTCAATGACCTGCCCGGGCTGCTGATCCAGCTGCGCCGGGCGCTGAAGCCCGATGGACTGTTTCTCGCAGCGATGCTTGGTTCGGGCAGTCTGGCAAGGTTAAAGGCAGCGATGCTGGCTGCCGATGGCGCGCAGGTGACACCGCATATCCACCCGCAGATCGATGTCCGCGCTGCGGGCAATTTGCTCAGCCGCTGCGGCTTCACCATGCCAGTTAGCGATGGTGACAGCCTGCGCTTGCGCTATTTCGACATGATGCAGCTAATACGCGACATTCGCGCCTTTGGCGGCAGCAACGCACTGGCTACGCCATTGCATCCGCTGGGCCAGTCGGGCCTGGAACGCGCGCAGCAGGCGTTCGCTGCACAGGCCGATGCCGATGGCAAGACGGAAGAGCAGATCGAACTGATATGGATGAGCGGTTGGGCTCCCTCGCCCGACCAGCCAAAGCCTGCGCGACGCGGCAGCGCAACCGCCTCACTCGCCGATGCCTTGCGCAAACCGCCAAAACAATAGGGCCCGCACGAAGCGGGCCCAGTCGATACATTGCTCGTTCTGATCGGGTTTAGCGGCGCATCGCCAGTTTGGTACCGGCAACCGATTTACCGGCCTTGCGGACAATGCAACTGCCGCCGCGTGCCTTCAGCCCATCGCACATTGCCAGCGCAGTCTGACGGTTACCGAAACCGACAGCCGACAGCCGATGCAATGTCCGGCCCTTGGAAGTCACCGGGGTACTGACATGATCAAAACCGCTCAGAGCGCCATATTTGCCGGTATAATAGGACCAGGCACGATCCGCCTTGGATGCGGATGAGAATGCGCCAAGCTGTACGATATAGGTGCCTTCACGCAGTGTATTGCTGCTGGCAGGGCGGAAGGCGGCACGGGTCGCTGGCTTGGCTGCTGCCTTGGCGGTGGCCGATGCCGTCGGCGCTTTGGCGGCCGGTTTCGATGCCGCAGTGGCGGCCTTTACCGGAGTATCGGTGGCTTTGCCTGCGGGTTTGCCAGCCGCCGGAACCGAGACGGGTTTTGCAGCGGGTTTGGGTGCTGCGGTATCAGCCTTTACCGGTGCCGCAACAGTCGGCTTTGCTGCCGGCTTGCCCATGGCTTCGAGTGTGCGCGGCTGTGTCACGCGCACAGCTTCAGCTTTGGCCGCCGGCGGCGCGCTACGGATTGGTTTTTTCGGCGCTGCAATGACCGGAACCGGTGCTGCGGCAGCCAGTTCGACAGGCTTTTTGGGCAGTGCCCGCTGCTGTGCGGCCGGAACCGCGACGGTTTCAACAGGCTCGCGCTTCTCCGGCTTCTTCGCCGGTACCGGTTTACCAGTCATGACCGCTTGGGTAACAGCAACTGCCTTGGCATTTTCTGTCTGCTCGACCAGCGCCAGTTCTAACGGCTGACCAGCATCCGAGCCATCGGGAGTGACACCCAATACTGAGGCAACACGCAGATATCCAAGATCAGGACGCGCCGTGCGGGCCCATTTGAGGATACGCGCATTGGTCTCTTCGGGCGAAATGTCCTGCTGTGCCACCAGTTTCGATTCGCGCCAGCGACCGTCAAGAGCATAGGCATAAGCAAGATTCTGGCGCACCTTCGGCGAGTTGACACCACTACGGACCAGGTCCTCGAGGATCTTGACCCCCTGTTTGGTATCGCCCGCAAGCGCCATAGCCAGACCGAAATCGCTCGCAGGAACGTTATTACGATGATCCGAGAGCAGGTTGCGCGCGTTATCATTCTTGCCGATGGCGATTTTCGCCAGCGCCAGGCTGATGACAGTCCGGGCGCTGCTGTCGCCCAGTTCCATCGCGTCTTCAAAGGTCTTTTCTGCCGAGAGGAAACGGCCCGATGCGAGATAGGCCTGCGCCAGAACCGCACGGCTTTCGGCATCGCGTGGAGCAATGCGCACAGCCTCTTCACCCCGGGTGATAGCCTTAACCGGCTGGCCCCTGGCGATCGATTTCTCGGCCTTGGCCGACAGCGACTGCGGCCGCCCCGTCTGACTGCTGCCGGTGCAACTCGCAAGCGTAGCCCCCATGATCAGTGAGGAAACCGCGACTTTCCATACAACCTTGCTTGTCATCATCCTGTTCCTGTCTTGCCCCAATGCTGTGTTGGCCCCAGGGCCATGATCCTGTTGGTTACTGTTCACGCCTTCTTTGCCGTTGCCGGAAGCTGGCCTGCCAGCGCATCAATCTCGGGCAGGCTGCCCAGCATCTCGTCCAGTGCCTGTGTCACCAGTTGCTGAGCCGACTGGTTGTGCACCGCACAGGCCAGTCGCAGCCGCAAATGCCGCTGCGGATCGAGACGCAATGTGAATGCCGCACGCTTGCCCGCTGCATCGCCCCTGGCGGCTTTGGCAACACGCTTCGGCCTGGCTGGAGCAGCCGGCTTTTTCTGCTGCACCACAGCCGGCTCGGAGGGTTTTTCCGCCGGTTGTTCGACAGGCACAGTCTGCGATGCTGCTTTGCTTTCGGGCATGACCGGCTGCGATGCGCCAGGCTTGCGCGAAAGGATGGAACCGATGCCACGCGGTTTTTCTGTCTCGGCACTGGCCTGATCCGGCACATCGCTAACGGGCGTCGGCGCGCTTTTTTCCTGCTGCTCATCATGGTCCGGATCGGGCTCAACAGCCTCGCTGTCCGGCTGCAGTTTCTGCTTCAGAGCATCCTGCTGTTTCACCACCTCCGGAATGGCACCGGCAAGCGGATTGGCCTTGCGCTCGTCATCACCGTCAGCCTTGTCGGAAATGGGCGTTGGTGATTGCGGCGGATTGACGTCATAGCCCATATCGTTCCAGCCCAGGTCTTCATGACCGCTGGTATCGGCAGGTGCCGCAGAGAAATTGATCTGCCTGCGCATCGCCGGCCGCGCCGCACCTTTACGGGCGAGCAGGGATGAGGACAGAGAAGCCAGTGGTTTGGGATCACCCATGATCTTTGTCTTTCCTCACGATCCTGCGATGCGACGGCCAAAGCCACCCATTGGGCGCGGTGCGCCTGCCATGGGCGATGCCGCAGCGGCGGCGGTCGGAGCGGTGAAAATGGTGCGACGGAAGTTTTTCTCCAGCCTGTCGGAGATATAGTTCCAAAGTGCGCCCACCTCGGCAGCAGACTTGCTGTTGGGGTCGACTTCCATCACCGTGCGGCCATCGATCATCGAGGCGGCAAAGTCGGTGCGGTGATGCAGCGTGGTCGGTGCCACTGTGCCATGCTGTGACAATGCGACAGCGGCTTCGGAGGTGATTTTCGCCTTGGGAGTCGCGGCGTTGACGACAAATACCAACGGTTTTCCTGCACGTTCGCACAGATCGACCGTGGCTCCGACGGCGCGCAGATCATGCGGGCTGGGCCGTGTCGGCACGACAATCAGCTCGGCTACAGAGATCACGCTCTGGATCGCCATGGTGATCGCCGGCGGGGTATCGATGACTGCCAGCTTGAACCCCTGCTGGCGCAGCACAGCGAGATCAGAAGCAAGCCGGGCAACAGTGGTCTGGGCAAAGGCCGGATATTCCGCTTCGCGCTCATTCCACCAGTCGGCAAGCGAGCCCTGAGGATCGATATCGATCAGGACAACCGGGCCTGCCCCGGAAAGCTGGGCCTGTACTGCCAGATGCCCGGACAATGTGGTTTTGCCCGAGCCACCTTTTTGTGATGCCAATGCGAGTACGCGCACAGTTATCCCCTTAAATCGCAAGTTTTCGGGAATGGTTTCGCAGAACAGACCTAATTTTGAGTTAACGGCGCTGCGGATCGTCAGGCGAACAGCCGGATGACGGGGCATAAATCCTTTGCTAATATCTCATTAGCTATAGTGGTTTTCGATGATTGGCCCCGGCACCGCTGTCATGGCGATAATGGAGCCGCCGGAGAGCATTATCGCGTTAACCGGATGCCGGATCCGGCCCAGGAGTTGAGAAATGACAGACATGCCCCTTTCCCTTCGTCCGATCGCAGCGCTTCTGGCGCTGGCGCTGGCAGTCGGGCCGATGCCCGCGCTGGCCGATGTCAAAGCCGGAGTCGATGCCTGGGAGCGGGGCGATTATGATACGGCGGTGGCCGAGTGGCGGCAGCCAGCGCTTGACGGCAATCCCGATGCCCAGTTCAATCTCGGCCAGGCCTATAAATTCGGCCGCGGCGTACCGATGGATCTCAATATCGCTGCGGACTGGTTCCGCAAGGCTGCCGAACAGGGCCATTTGCAGGCAGGCGACAATTACGGTCTGATCCTGTTCCAGAATAATCGTCGCCGCGATGCCATACCCTGGCTCGAAGCCTCGGCGAAGCGCGGTGAACCAAGGGCACAATATCTGCTTGGCACGGCCCATTTCAATGGCGATCTGGTGACCAAGGACTGGGTCCGCGCCTATGCGCTGATGACCCGGGCTTCGGCTTCGGGCTTGCCTCAGGCATCGAAAAACCTGGCAGCGATGGATCAGTATATCCCGCTTGATCAGCGGCAAAGGGGTCTCGCACTTGCAGGCGAGCTCGAAGAACAGGCGACGCGTGAGCGCCAGCGGCAACTGGCAGCGGCAACATTGCCACCCGCAGACCAGGGGACGCGCGATGCAGCAACGCAGGCTGTGCGCACGCCGCCGGCGCCGCCGCGCACCATTCCCTCAACCCAGCTTCCACCCTCTTCGGTAGCGACACGCCCAGCCGCGCCGCGCCAGCCAGAAGTAGTCGATATAGCGACCGTCAACCCGGCCAATGCCGGGGCCGATTTTGCCGGAGGTTCAACCCCGGCACCCAGGGCTTCGGTACCTGTTGCCAGAACCGCTCCGGCCACACGCCCGACAGCGCAGGCTGCGCGTAGCGGCAACTGGCGGGTACAGCTCGGTGCGTTCAGCAGCCAGGCCAAGGCGGAAGCCCTTTGGACCCGGCTAGAGCAGCGCAATTCGGCACTGGTCCAGCTTCAGCCTTATCTGGTAAAGGCCGGCAAGGTCACCCGGCTTCAGGCTGGCCCTTTTGGCTCACGCGGCGAGGCGGATCGGCTTTGCAGCAGCCTGAAAGCCACCGGCCAAGATTGTTTCACCGTACGCAAATAGGCGGCATGGCGGGCATTTAGTCGATAGCAGCCCATTGCGCGCGCGGCATGCCAAGTGCGTGCAGCACAGCGGTCAGGCCGTTATGGCGGATGGCAAAATCGGCGGCGTCTGCGGCAACCGGCTTGCCGCGATAGGCAACGCTGAAGCCGGCGGCATCGAGCATCGGAATATCATTGGCACCATCACCCAGGGCCATGGTCGTTTCGGGCGCCAGTTTCAGTGTTTCGCGCTCGCGTTCCAGCACATGCGCTTTCATCGCGGCATCGACCAGCGGCCCCGATACAGTCCCCAGCAAATGGCCATGCTCGACATCAAGCCGGTTGGCGACCACACCCTGAAGCCCGATTTCCGCCGCCACCGGGTCGGCAAAATGGTGAAAACCGCCCGAGACCAGTACCGTTTCCACCCCGAATTTGCGCAATGTCTGTACCAGGGTGCGGGCACCAGGATTGGGGCGCACACGCTCGGCCAGGCATTCGGCAATGACGTGCTCAGGCAGCCCTTCCAGCAGCGCGACGCGCTCCTTCAGTGACGCGGCAAAGTCCAGATCACCCTGCATCGCGCGTTCGGTAATCGTGGTCACCGCATCGCGCATCCCGGCATAATCGGCGAGCTCGTCGATACACTCCTGTCCGATCATGGTGCTGTCCATATCCGATAGCATCAGCCGGGGCATTGGCGCATCGACGGAACGAATGGCGATATCGATATGCCCGGTCAGCGGTGTCAGTGCTGTGCGAACAGCAGCGATATTCTCATGGGTTGCCCCATTGAGCGGCAGGCGCGCGACCTGCTCCGGCTCAATCCATTCCCATTGCCCGGCAGCAAATCCCGCATCGGCGAGCAGGCTTAACCCGCTGTCGCGATCCGCCGCCGTCAATCCGGGGGATGGCGCATCAGGATTTGCTGCTATGAGCGTGACTATGAGCATCGACCATTCCCCTGAAACCATAATCGGCAAACCGGCTGTAGCGCTTATTGCCGGGCCGACCGCCAGCGGCAAGAGCGGATTGGCGGTGACGCTGGCGCAACGGCTGGAAAGTACCGGCCAACGGGCCATGGTCATCAATGCCGATGCCAGCCAGGTCTATCGCGACCTTGCGATACTCTCCGCCCGCCCCGATGCACAGGAAATGGCCGGTATCGACCATCGGCTCTTCGGCTATCGCGACGGTGCAGAACCGTTCTCGGCAGCCGACTGGGCCGCTGATGCCCGCAGCGCAATCGCATCAGCGCATAACAGTGGCATCATCCCGATATTGGTCGGCGGCACCGGCCTGTATCTGCGCACCCTGCTCTATGGTATTGCGCCAATCCCCGATATCGACCCCGATATACGGGGAGATGTGCGCGCTCTGTCGACACCAGCGGCCTGGGCTGCACTCGAGCATGAAGACCCGGCCGCCGCCGCCAATCTTCACCCCAATGATACCAGCCGCATCCAGCGCGCACTCGAGGTGATACGCAGCTCGGGCCGCAGCATCCAATATTGGCGACGGCAAAAGAGCGGCGGTATTGGTGCGGACATAGCCCTCGCGCCACTTATCCTGCTACCGCCCCGCGACTGGCTCTATGCCCGGTGTGATCAGCGCTTCATCGCCATGCTCGATCATGGTGCGGTGGATGAGGTCAGGGCGCTGGTGGCGCGCAACCTTGCCGATGACCTGCCGGTGATGCGTGCTATTGGCGTGCCGCAAATCCGCGCCTTTGTTGCAGCGGATATCGACCGCGACACTATGGTCGAACAGGGGCAGATGGAGACGCGGCGCTATGCCAAACGGCAATATACCTGGTTCGGCAATCAGCCGGACAGTGACTGGCAACGGTGCAGAGACACCATAAATAATGAAAATGCCGATGATTTAGTAATAAAATTATATGATAAAATGTTGACATGACATTTTATGATTCATATCAGGCCAAGGTTGCTGCGTCGCAACATCCTGCCTATCGCTGCCATATTGGCTTCATGACATACAGGAAAAGGTGAAGAATCGTGGCCGAAAAAACCGGCGCCGAAATATTGGTGGAAGCTCTGGTCGATCAGGGAGTCGAGGTGATTTTCGGCTATCCCGGCGGCGCGGTGCTGCCGATTTACGACGCCATTTTTCAGCATACAAAGCTGCGCCATATCCTTGTGCGGCATGAACAGGGTGCGGCGCATGCCGCCGAAGGCTATGCCCGTGCCACCGGCAAGCCCGGCGTGGTGCTGGTCACCTCCGGCCCCGGCGCCACCAACACCATTACCGGCATTGCCGATGCCTTTATGGACTCGATCCCGATGGTCGTCATCACCGGCCAGGTGCCGACGACACTGATCGGTACCGATGCGTTTCAGGAAGCTGATACCGTTGGGCTGACCCGCCACTGCTCCAAGCATAATTTCCTGATCAAGGATCCAGCAAAGCTCGGCGCGGCGGTGCATGACGCATTCTATATCGCCACCAGCGGTCGCCCCGGCCCGGTGGTGGTCGATATCCCGAAAAATGTGCAGGTCGCCAGCGCCGAATCCAGCGCCAGGCCGGTCACCGAGCACAAGACCTATCGTCCGGCCCATGCTCCCGATAATGACGATGTCGCTGCCACGCTCACACTTCTCAAACAGGCCAAAAGGCCGATCCTCTATACCGGTGGCGGTATCATCAACAGCGGCCCCGAAGCGAGCACACAGCTACGGCGGCTCGCCAAACTGACCGGTGCCCCGGTGACATCAACACTGATGGGCCTGGGTGCCTTCCCTGCTTCGGAACCGCAATGGCTCGGCATGCTGGGTATGCACGGCACCTATGAGGCCAATCTGGCGATGAACCGCGCCGATCTGATCCTTTGTCTCGGCGCGCGTTTCGACGACCGGGTCACCGGTCGCCTCGATGCCTTTTCGCCCAACTCCACCAAAGTGCATGTCGATATAGACCGTTCGTCGATCAACAAGAATGTGACTGTCGACCTGCCGGTGGTTGCTGATGTCGGCGCTTTTATCGAAGCGCTATGCGATCGCTGGGAAGCGGAAAGCTGCAAGCCGCAGGATTATTCCGAATGGTGGTCACGCATCAAAGGCTGGCGCGCACGCGAGTCCCTCTCCTATCCTGAGGATGATGGCCCGGTCATCATGCCGCAGCGTGCCATTGCACAGCTCTATGAGGCCGCAAAAACGCATGATGCGATCATCACCACTGAAGTGGGTCAGCATCAGATGTGGGCGGCGCAACATTATCATTTCGAGGGGCCGAACAAATGGCTCACCAGCGGTGGCCTCGGCACCATGGGCTATGGTCTGCCTGCCGCCATCGGCGCGCAGATCGCCTGCCCCGATGCGCTGGTCATCGACATTGCCGGCGAGGCCTCGATCCAGATGAACATTCAGGAGCTGGCGACGGCAACCCAGTACAAGCTGCCGGTCAAAATCTTCATCCTCAACAATGAATATATGGGCATGGTGCGCCAATGGCAGCAGCTCAACCATGGCAGCCGCTATTCGGAAAGCTATTCCGACGCCCTGCCCGATTTCGTTGCGCTGGCCGAAGCCTATGGCTGGACCGGCATTCGCATCGAAAAGCGCGATGAACTGGATGACGGCATTACCCGGATGATCGAGACACCGGGACCGGTGATGGTCGACTGTCGTGTCGCCAAGCTGGCCAATTGCTTCCCGATGATTCCCTCGGGCGCGGCGCATACCGAGATCATGCTGCATGGCGATGATGATGTGACCGGCGAGGCCGAAGACGAAGCCAAGGCGCTGGTCTGATGCACATAAAGGAAGAAATCGCCGAACGGCATGTGCTGACCGTTATCGTCGACAATGAGGCCGGCATATTGGCCCGCATCGCCGGCATGTTCACCGCGCGCGGCTATAATATCGAGAGCCTGACCGTGGCCGATATCAGCGAGGATCATACGATCAGCCGTATCACCATCGCCACCAACGGCCCGCCAACGGTGATCGAACAGATCATTGCCCAGCTCGACCGGCTGATCCCGGTGCACAGCGTCTCCGATCTTACAGAACGCGGCCCGCATGTTCAGCGCGAGCTGGCGCTGGTCAAGGTCGCGGGTGTCGGCGATCATCGTATCGAGGCGCTGCGGCTGGCCGATGTCTATCGCGCCCGCGTCGTCGATGCCACCACCGAGAGCTTTGTCTTCGAGATTACCGGCGGGCCGCGAAAGATCGGCACCTTTATCGACCTGATGCGCAAGGTCGGACTGGTTGAGGTCGGTCGCACCGGCGTGGTCGCCATAGCCCGTGGCCCTGATGCTGGATAACCCAGAGATTTAACAACTCTATTCCTTACCAAAGAACAAGGACGAACTGATGCAAGCCTATTATGATTCCGACGCCGATCTCGAGCTGATCCGCGACAAGAAGGTCGCGGTCATCGGCTATGGCAGCCAGGGCCATGCCCATGCACAGAATCTGCGCGACAGCGGCGTCAAGGAAGTGGCGATTGCGCTGCGTGAAGGCTCAGCCACACGCAGAAAGGCGGAAGAAGCCGGTTTTTCGGTGATGTCCAACAGCGAAGCTGCAACCTGGGCCGATGTCATCATGATGCTGGCACCCGATGAGCACCAGGCGAAAATCTATAATGAGGAACTGGCCGCGCATATGCAGCCGGGTTCCGCTCTTGCCTTTGCCCATGGCCTCAACGTCCATTTCGGCCTGATCGAGGCGCGCGCAGATGTCGATGTCATCATGATCGCACCCAAGGGCCCGGGCCATACAGTGCGCTCGGAATATCTGCGCGGCGCCGGTGTGCCCTGCCTCATAGCGGTCGACCAGGAGAGCAGCGAACATGCCGGCAATGGCTATGCCAAGGCGCTCGCCATGTCCTATGCTGCCGCACTGGGCGGCGGCCGTTCAGGCATTATCGAGACCAATTTCCGCGAAGAGTGCGAAACCGATCTGTTCGGCGAGCAGGCGGTGTTGTGCGGTGGTGTCACCAACCTCGTCATGGCCGGGTTCGAAACATTGGTCGAGGCCGGTTATGCGCCGGAAATGGCCTATTTCGAGTGTCTGCACGAGGTCAAGCTGATCGTCGACCTGATGTATGAGGGTGGTATCGCCAATATGCGTTATTCGATCAGCAACACGGCCGAATATGGCGATTACCAGACCGGCCCGCGCATCATCACCGAAGAGACCCGCGCCGAGATGAAGCGGGTGCTCGAAGACATCCAGTCGGGTCGCTTTGTCCAGCGCTTCATGGTCGATAACAGCGTCGGCAATCCGGAAATGAAAGCGGCGCGCAAGCGCCAGGCAGCCCATCCGATCGAGGAAACCGGCGAAAAGCTGCGTGCGATGATGCCGTGGATCGGTGCCAACAAGCTGGTCGACAAGGAAAAGAACTAGCGCCCGACCCGAAAATGATCAGCGGAGAATAATGCATATCGCAACGCCCTAAAGTGCTGCAAAGGCATAGTTACGATATTAACCTTGGTCGCAAACGTAGTTTCAACATTGCACCTGTATTGATGTGCCATGCTTTCAGCGGTGCGCCTTGATGCAAAGATGAAGTGGAGAATCCTCAAAATAGTGGGGTTCTCTGTTGCTGTGTCGGTAACTTTCACCTGCAGCGCCTATTATGCACTATACGGTATCGATCAGCAATTCTATCCGGCAGCCGCTTTTGCAGTGCTGGTGCCCATTCTGTGCAGCCTTCCCGTTGGCTATTATCTGACCGTGCAGGGTCACAGGCTGCAATTGCTCAACGCGGAATTGTCCGCATCGCGTGAGCAGATGATCCGGTTGAACGACAAGTTGTAATATGAAGCATCGCATGACGCCATGACCGGGTTGTTCAACCGCCGCCACTTTCTTGCCCGGCTGGAACAACGCCTCGATGCGGCAAGTGATGATGTGCTGTTGTTGATCGACGCCGATCATTTCAAGAGAATAAATGATGATTTCGGCCATCATAAGGGTGATGAAGCGTTGCATATCATCGCGGATATTTTGCGCAATATAGACGACGGCAACCATGTTGCCGGCAGGATTGGTGGTGAAGAATTTGCCCTGATCATCCGGAACAAGGGCCTTCAGCAAGCATCAATAATCGCCGAGATGATTCGACAGCGTATTGAATCGGCGCAATTTGAAGGCATCACAGCAATACCGCACAGGCTCACCGTCAGCATAGGAATGGGCCGGTTGAAGGAAGTCGATCGAGAACACCCATTTCGCAAGGTTGATGCCGCGCTTTACACTGCCAAGCATAATGGCCGCAATCGGGTCGCTATCTACAACCCCTCACAGCACAAACGAAGAACATCACAAAGCGCCGCCGGTTCACCCATAGCAGCGGAATAGAAGCGCACGCTTTCCTCATTTTGCCTTCCCCCTTTGTCCGCGTTAAGCTGCACATGGGGGAATGTGATGCTGAACATCGTCCGGCTTTGGATATTGTGTCTCGCTCTGTGTGTCGCCGCACCGGCTGCGGCGCAATGGCAGCGTCCCGGGGATGACGATCCGGAAATCGCAGCGCAGCGGGCAAAGGTGTTCAGTACATCGTCAGCCGAACGAGCAATCGAGTCCGAAAAACTCATCGCGCTGATGGCCGCGCGCTTCGGTGAAGACAGTCCGGAATATGCCGGCGAGTTGCAACTGCATGCCGTCAATCTTATCTCAGCCCAGCGCAGCCCCGAAGCACAGCGCATATTGCAAGACCTCATTCCCCGTCTGATCGCAATGCACGGTGCGGATTCGTCCGAGGTCGCCTTTGCCCGACGCGACTATTCAATAGCCTTGCGGATAAACGGCTTTACCGCTGAAGCGGAGCCGGTAGAGCGCGCCTATGTCGATAAGCTGGCGGATATCGCCTATGGCTGCGGCCGGATCGAACAAACGAACATCGCTGGCATTGAGGGCAGCATCATTCGCGGCTGCTCGCACGACGAAAGGAGCCTGGGCACCGCGCTGATCGTCCATGGCAACATCCTGCATGACCTAGGCAGAACCGATGAGGCCGTTGCGAGGTTCGAGGCGGTCATCGCCCGCTTCACCCCGCGCTGGGAAGGATGCGAGAGCGAAATATGGGGCACCAAATGCAGCCGCGCCGAGGAAAATCGCCGCGCATTCATGGCGGAATATGCCCGCTTTCTGCAGAATGTGAAACGCAATGATGACGCGATGGCCATATTGCGCGGCAATCTGATGCCAAGGCTGAAGGCGTTGGCGACGTGCGAGGCAAAATCCTGCGAGGCAGACTATGATCTGCTTCGCGACTTCCGCAACTATCGCGATTTCCTGGTCAAAATCGACATGTTCAGCGCGTTGCAGGACATGGACAATCGCTGGTTGTCCATTCTGGCTAATGCCCCTGCCTATGCGCCCGACCCGACCGGTGACACCAGCTATTTTGATACACGCTACAGTGAGATCATGGATGCCATTCTTGATGATTATGCCAAGCGTGCCGTGGGAAGTGGCGATATCGAGCAGGCACTGGCCCTGTTGAAACCGCTGGGGCAGGAGAATCTGGTCACTGATCGCATGGCAAGCGCCAATCGCGACACCAGGATAGCCAGACTCGATACAGCCATTAAACAGGCTGCCGGGATAGGTGATGATGATCTGCGTGAGCGACTTCTTGACGAGAAGGCAGCGCTGATCGCCCAGCAATCAGGTGAACAATCGCATGAGCTTGTCAGATTCTGGCGCGACACAGCATTTCAATGGCGGCTTGCCGATAAATATGCCCGCGCCGAAAATGCGTATCGCAAAGCCCTTGCGGTATCGCGTGCAGGCTTTGGCGACGGCCATTTTGAGGTCTGGCACAGCCTCAACCGCTACGCCGATATGCTCATCCAGATCGGGAGAACAGATGATGCCATTGCCATGATGCGTGACATATTGGCCCATCCCGATAACGATATCATGCCAATCTATAATGACCCGATGCAGTCACGCTTGCTGTCTGACGGATTTATTGACCCTTACGCCACGCTCAACGAGCTGAAAGCCACCTTTGCCACATTGCTGCTGGACAATGGCACAGAGGCCGATCTGGCACTTGAAGCGGCGCGTCATGCAGCGACCGGGGTGCGCGCCTATCGTGATTCCCTTGGTTTTTCGCGCAGTGACGAGAAACGCCTGAGCTATGAAACCAGCGATCCATGGGCTTATGGCGGCGTACCCAGATATCGTGATTATTTCATCTTGCTCGCTGATGCGCTGTGGACGGTGAATCAGGATAATAGGGCAAATAGCGAGGCAGCCTTTATCGCGTTGCAGGAAGCAATGATTGGTACAACCAGTCGCGCCGTTGCCAAAGCCGCAGCAGAACGCGCTGCAGAACGCGGTGGCGTTGATGAACTCCTGAATGAACGTGCGCTGATAGACACCGAGATCGACGAACTTGAAAGCCGCTATTATGGGCGCAGCACAGGACTGACCCGAGAGGGACGGCGCGGCCGCGATCTGCGTAATTATATCCTTCGCAAGCGCGCAGAACTGGGCATTGAAGATGCCCCAACGCTGGCACAGGGCGATCTCGCCAGTGACCGACAAGCGCGTGAAGCGATCTATAACGCAATCCGCCGCAAGAATTTTCGCCGCAGCGAAATCAACCAGGCGATTGCCGTCGCCGCGCCCGGCTATTTCGAGCTGGTGCGCCCCAGGCCGCTTGATCTGGCCAGCGCGCAAGCGATGCTGGGGGCGGATGAAGCCTTCCTGCTGGTGGTGCCTTCCGCACGGGGTATTCACACGCTGTTGCTGACTGGCGAAAGCGTGCAATGGCAAAGATCCGCACTAAGTGAAGCAGAGCTAAACGCGCATGTTCGCCGTCTGCTCTGGGATCTTGGTGCCAATGTACAGGTGAGCGAGGAGGAAAATGCCCGCTGGCTCGGTGAAGGCGAAGGCCCCTACCCCTTTGATCGCGCCACCGCGCATCTGCTTTATCGCGAACTTGTGGCGCCCTTCGCCCGGCAGATAGCAGGAAAGCGCCATCTCTTTGTTGCCGCAACCGGGGCGCTGTCATCGTTACCCTTTGGCGTTCTCGTTACCGAGCAGCCGGTGGGAGCCGATGGTGATGCCGATATCCTGCGCGCAACGCCATGGCTTGCCGACCGGATTGCGTTGGTCCAGCTGCCATCTTTCCAGTCACTGCAATTGCTACGCGCCTTAGAGCAGGACAGCGACGTCGGCGACGAAGCCATGATGCTGGGTTTTGGTGACCCGGTACTTGACGGGGAGCCTGCAAATCGCGGCACCAGCGCGCGCCAGCGCCTGACTCGCGCCGGTGGCGCCACACCGATGAGTATATGGCGTAATAATGGCGGCACTTCAGCCAGTCTGCGGCTGGCCGATCCGGAGAAGCTGCGCAAACTGGCACGTCTGCCAGGCACTAAACGCGAATTGCGCGCCATGGAACGGGTTTTCGGCATCGGTCGCACCCGGCTTTTTCTCGCCGAGAAAGCCACCGAGACCAACATAAAGAACACCGATCTCGGCAATCTGTCGGTGCTGTTCCTTGCCACCCATGGCCTCGTCGCCGGCGAGATGGAAGGCGAAATTGCCGAGCCTGGCTTGCTCTTTACCCCGCCTCAAATAGCCACACAGGCCGATGACGGGCTGTTAACCGCCTCCGAAGTGACAGCCTTGCCGCTGGACGTGCAATGGGTGATCCTGTCGGCCTGCAACACCGCCGCGGGTGACGGCAGCGAGGGAGCAGAAGGTCTTTCGGGACTGGCCCGATCGTTCTTCTATGCCGGAGCGGAAAGCCTGCTCGCCTCGCACTGGCCGGTACGCGACGATGTCGCTGCGGTGATGACGGTAAGGCTGTTCGAATTGCAGCGCGATAACCCCGGCTGGTCACGCGCCGAGGCGCTGCAGGCGGCGATGGCCGCGGTGCGCAATGACCGCCGCGCCGATGACGATCTGGCAAGCTGGTCGCATCCCAGCGCCTGGGCACCATTTTCCTATATCGGTGATATCCGATGACACCGCCGCGATGCCCTTTTCGGCAAGACTGGCGAAACCGGCGACACTGCATTATGTAATGCGGGCCGTTTCAGCCAATAGGAGAACTCCCCCGATGAAAAAAGCTCTTGTCTTCGCTTCCCTTCTCGTCGCCACACCGCTTATCGCCCAGTCGGCACCACAGGTCCCCGGCCAGGTCGATGCAAACCGCGTCACCGCCGGCACCTATGCCACCGATCCCGGCCATACGCTGATCGGCTGGCGCGTCAGCCATTTCGGTTTCAACGACTATTTCGGCATTTTCGGTGACGCCACCGGAACGCTCACCATCGACCCCGCCAATCTCGGCGCCGCCAGGGTCGATATCACTATTCCGGTCAGCAAGGTGACCACCGCCAGTGCCGGCCTGACTGAACATCTGCTGCGCCCCGGCAAGGATGGCGGCCCGGCTGACTTTTTCGGCCCCGAGCCGGCGGATGCGCGCTTCGTTTCGACCGCCGTGGTCGTAGACGGCATGACTGCCAAGATCACCGGCGATCTCACGCTCAACGGCGTTACCAAGCCGGTCACCCTGGATAGTGAATTCACCGGCGCCGGCACCAATCCGTTCAACCGAAAGGAAACGGTCGGCTTTGAGGCGACCACAACGATCAAACGCAGCGATTTCAACGTGAATTACGGTATTCCGTTTGTCAGCGATGAGGTCGAACTGGATATCTCGGTCGCATTTGAGAAGCAGTAAGCCACCAGTTCTCAGCATAAAAAAGGGGCGCTGCCTTGTGGCAAGCGCCCCTTTTTTTAGAGAATTAGCGTTGCTTATGCTTTGTAGTGCTCGCTGGCATCGTGCTGGGGATAGTTTACGTCGCCCTGCTCGATGAATTTCTCTTTTTCCGGAGCCCAGTTGCTCTTCACTTCTTCGTTGAAGTTCAAATAGAGCTTGCCATCGACAATCTCGTAGACATTCGGATCGCCGGGTGCGAGCGCATCCTTTGCACCAATGGCCCAAGCGCAATAGCCACCATAAGCAGGTGCGAATTTGGCAGGATCACCGGCAAATTCCTTGGCATTTTCTTCGCTGGCAAAACGATAATCATAGCCCTGATAGACCACAACATGGTCTTCGCTGCCTTCGACCGGAACACCGTCACCCTGAAAATAGGACACCGCGTCATAGCCCGACAGCGCCAGCGTTTCGCCAGGCTCTGCGGTATAGACCGGACCGGCCGGCTGACCGCCCAGATCGGCGACAATGCTGCTGGAGGCAGCGGCAATGTCATCGGCCGGGGCATCGGTAGCACCACCACAGGCGGCAAGGGCAAGGCTGGCTACAGCCGCGAACAAAATCGATTTCTTCATGATAATAAACTCCTTGATTGCGTTATCATATGGCTGTTCGCGCATCGTTGCGCAGGCGTTACACTTGCATCAGAAAAAATATTCTGTCTTCCCAAAACAATCCTTCGAAATACGCAAAGGGCCTTCGCCCGTCAGGGAGCGAAGGCCCTTTTACCGATACCGGACAGGTTACTTGGACGCCGAGCAGGCACCACAGGCTGAGCAAGCGCCGCAGGCTGAACACGCACCACAGGCTGAGCAGGCATCATCCGAGGCACTGCACGCGCCACAGGCACCACAATCGGCAGAGCAGGCGGAACAAGCAGCGCAGCCGCTGCACGCGCTGCAGGCCGAGCAGCCGGCACAAGCATTCTGATGCGCGGGGGTTTCAAACGCGGCTTGCGCCGGTGCGGCGGCAATCGTCATTCCGCCGGCAACGGTCATCATCGCGGCGACAGTTTTCATCATGGACATGGTTTTCTCCAGTTCAGGGACAGGGATGGTATTAAGGGAAAAGCGGTGCCGGAGCCGAGAATGCGGCCCAGGAAGATGCAACCTGCCCCGGCACCTATCGGTGGTTTCAGCCACCGAATTTCGCATTGTCAGGAATGGACGGCCATTGTGCATCCGCCTTGGCGATAAAGCCGGGGACGTCCTTCAGCCAGGTCTGCTGCACATTCTTGTTGAAATTGAGATACAGCTTGCCGTCGACAACTTTGTACAGCAGCGGATCACCCGGGGCGAGCGAGCCGCGCGACATGGCCCAGGCACAATGGCCGCCATATTGCGGCGCAAAGGCGGTCGGGTTCTGTTTGAACTTCGTGGCATTGGCTGCCGAGGCGAAGAAATAGTTGGCGCCTTTATAAGACACTTTGAATTTGTCCGAGCCGCGCACCGGCTGTCCATTGCCCTCAAAATAGGACACGACATCATAGCCACTGACGGCGGTATTGCCTTCCAGGCCGGTAAAGGTCGGACCGGCAATGGCAGCGCTGGTCAATGCAGCGCCGGTGGTGGTCGCCGCCAGAACCAGGGCGAGCGAAGTCATTAAAGTCTTCATGGCATTTATCCTTGCATAGGGGTAGCGCATTCAAAACGCTTGGTTTTGAACAGGTATTGCGAGACATAACTGTCACCATGAGCTTCGCCGCAGGAGCGGATAAGGTTTCATTGGGCGATAAAAATTTTCAGCACTTTGCGGTTTCGCCTTGCATGCGGCGACCGGCTGAGCCACGCTGGAACTATGAAAACAGGTACTGGCATTCTGGATCTACGACTTACGCGCCCTTGGGCGTGAACCGTGCCGCGCAGCTGCCCGGCGCAACATGCCCAGGGACAATTTTCGATAGATATGATCCGCCAGCGCCGCTGATGGCGCGCCACCAATGAGCATATAGAATCCATCATGCTGAAAGACCCGTCACAAAAATATCGCCCCTTCCCGCTCATCGACTTGCCCGACCGGCAATGGCCCGACCGGCAGATCACGCAACCGCCGCGCTGGCTCTCAACCGATTTGCGCGATGGCAACCAGGCGCTGATCGACCCGATGAATGCCGAAAAGAAACAGCGCTATTTCAACTTGCTGGTACAGATCGGGCTGAAAGAAATAGAGGTCGGTTTTCCTTCCGCAGGCGAGACCGAATTCTCCTTTATCCGTGGACTGGTCGACAGCGGCAATATCCCCGAAGACGTCACAGTGCAGGTGCTGACCCAATCGCGCCGAGACCTGATCGAACGCAGTTTCGAGAGCCTGGCAGGGGTACACCGCGCCATAGTGCATCTGTATAATGCCGTGTCTCCCGCATGGCGCGAGATTGTTTTCGGGCTCGATCGCACCGGGGTGTGCGATATTGCCGTCAGCGGCGCCGAAATCCTGATGGAGCAGGCGGCGCGCTACCTGGAGACCGACTGGCGTTTCGAATATTCGCCCGAGACCTTTTCCACCGCCGAGCTCGATTTCTCGCTCGAGGTCTGCGAGGCGGTGATCAGTGTGATCCAGCCAACGCCCGAAAAGCCGCTGATCCTAAACCTGCCCGCTACAGTCGAGGCCGCGACACCGAATATCTATGCCGATCAGATCGAATGGTTCTGCCGCCATATCTCGCGCCGCGACAGTGTCATCATCAGCCTGCATCCGCATAATGATCGTGGTTCAGGTGTCGCTGCCGCCGAGCTCGGGCTGATGGCAGGGGCCGACCGCATTGAAGGCTGCCTGTTCGGCAATGGCGAACGGACCGGCAATGTCGATCTGGTTACGCTGGCGCTCAATATGTACACGCAAGGCATCGATCCGGGGTTGGATTTTTCCGACATGGACGCCATTGTGAGGACCGCCGAGCATTGCAACCAGCTGCCGGTGCCTGCACGCCACCCCTATGCCGGTGAGCTTGTTTTCACCGCCTTTTCCGGTAGCCATCAGGACGCGATCAAAAAAGGCTTTGCCGATCAGGAAAAACGCAACGATCCGCATTGGCGCGTGCCGTACCTGCCCATCGACCCTGCCGATCTGGGCCGCGATTATGAAGCGGTGATCCGCGTCAATTCGCAAAGCGGCAAAGGCGGCGTTGCCTGGGTACTGCAACAGGATTATGGCCTGCGCCTGCCGAAAAAGCTCCAGGCGCATTTCAGCCGCGCGGTGCAGAAACTCGCCGATGACCTTGGTCGCGAGCTGCATTCGCAGGATATCTGGCAATGTTTCACCCGCTATTATCATCTCGATGGCAGCGGTGCCTGGCAACTCGGTGACTATGCGGAACAGCGCAAGGGCAGCGATTATCTGCTCACCGGCACGGTGACCGGTCCCGGCGGCGATATCGCGATTAGCGGCCGCGGCAATGGCCTGATGTCGAGCGTGGTCAACGCACTGTCGCAGACGCTGGAGCATGCTATTGATATTATCGACTATCGCGAACATGCCATCGGCCATGGGTCGGACGCCCGCGCCGCTGCCTATGTCGAGGTGCTGATCGACAATCACCGCCATTTCGGTGTCGGCATCAATGAAGATGTTGCCACGGCCTCGCTGGAGGCGCTGCTAAGCGCGCTGAATTCCGTCTGATCCTCCTCCCCGTCCCAGGGAGGATTACAATTTAACCGATCACTTAAATCGCGTTGACCCCTACGGTCATTACACTATGACGGAACAACCGCGCTGCCGCGCCGTTCACTTACCACTATCCCGAACATCCGGAGAGAGACACCATGGCCCTGCCCCCGCTTTTCGACAATCTACGCCTGCCGATCATTGGCTCGCCGCTGTTTATCGTATCCGGCCCGGAGCTGGTCATTGCGCAGTGCAAGGCCGGTATCGTCGGCTCCTTCCCTGCGCTCAACGCGCGACCGCAAGCCTTGCTCGATGAGTGGCTGCACCAGATTACCGAGGAACTGGCGGCGCATAATCGTGATAATCCTGATCGTCCTGCCGCGCCTTATGCGGTGAACCAGATTGTCCATAAATCGAATGACAGACTTGAGCAGGATATGGCCACCTGTGCCAAATGGCAGGTACCAATGGTCATCACCTCCCTCGGCGCCATCGAGGATCTTAACAAGGCGGTGCACAGCTGGGGCGGCATCACCATGCACGATGTCATCAACGATCGTTTCGCCCATAAAGCGATTGAAAAAGGCGCGGATGGCCTGATCCCGGTTGCGGCAGGCGCAGGCGGCCATGCGGGCACGACTTCGCCCTTCGGCCTGATGCAGGAAATCCGCGAATGGTTTGACGGCCCGGTTGCCCTGTCTGGCTCCATAGGCACCGGCGCGTCCGTGCTTGGCGCACAGGCCATGGGCGCTGATCTCGGCTATATCGGTTCAGCTTTCATTGCCACCAAGGAAGCCAATGCGGACAGCGGTTATAAAGGCGGCATTGTCGAGGGCCGCGCCTCCGATATCGTCTATTCCAACCTGTTCACCGGCGTGCATGGCAATTATCTGCGCCAGTCGATCGAGAATGCCGGTATGGACCCGGACAACCTGCCCGATGGCGATTATAGCACGATGAATTTCGGTTCGGGCGGCAATACCGACAAAAAGGCCTGGAAAGACATTTGGGGCAGCGGTCAGGGCATTGGCGCGGTCAAGGAAGTGCTGAGCGTCGCCGACATGGTCGATCGGCTTGAGCGCGAATATCTCGAAGCCAAGGCCCGCATGGACAGCATCGCCAGTGCCGGATGGAAGGAACTGGCAACGGTCTAACATTCATCCTTCCCGTTCTTGGCGAGGATATTAAATTTCTACCTGGCTGCCCAGTTCTACCACCCGGTTGGTCGGTAGCCGGAAGAAGTCCATCGGCCCGGCGGAATTGCGCAACATCCAGGCGAATATCTTCTCGCGCCATAGCGGCATTTTTGGCTTTTCCGATGCCAGAAGCGTCTGGCGCGACAGAAAGAAGCTGGTCTGCATCATGTCAAATGGCAGGCCGCACTGCTTTACCTGTTTCAGCGCCTTGGGAATGTCGGTTTTCTGCATGAAACCGAAGCGCAGGATCAGTCGGTAAAAACCGCTGCCCAGATCGTCGACCTTGCAGCGTTCGGACGGCTCGATAAAGGGCACCTGCTCGATCTTCACGGTCAGCACCACAACCCGCTCATGAATCACCTTGTTGTGCTTCATATTGTGCAGCAATGCGGGTGGCACACCAGCAGAACTGGACGCCATGAAGATCGCGGTGCCCGGTACCCGGGTGGCGCTGTTCTTCGCCGACTTGGCGAAGATCTCGAGCGGCAGTGCACCATCATCCATGTTCTCACGCATCACCTTGCGCCCGCGTGACCAGGTGGTGAGCATGGTAAAGGCAATGGCACCGATCATCAGCGGGAACCAGCCACCATCGGGCACTTTGGTCAGATTGGCGGTGAAATAGGAAAAGTCGACGATGAAGAATATCGCCAGCATCGGCACCGCATACCAGGCACGCCATTTCCAGACCGCCAACACCAGCACCGCCAGCAGACAGGTGTCTATGGTCATCGCGCCGGTCACGGCAATGCCATAAGCCGATGCGAGATTGGATGAATTGCCGAAGGTCAGCACCAGAATGATCACCGCCGTCATCAGCATCCAGTTGATCACCGGGATATAAATCTGCCCGGCTTCGGAGGCGCTGGTATGCTTGATCGAAAGGCGCGGTACAAAGCCCAGCTGGATCGCCTGATGGGTGATCGAGAATGCGCCGGAGATCACCGCCTGGCTGGCAATAAAGGTTGCCACCGTCGCCAGCAGTACAAGCGGCAGGCGCAGAAATTCGGGTGCCAACAGGAAGAACGGATTCTGGATGACTTCGGCGGCTTCCGGCCCGCTTAGCCGGTCGATCATCGCCGCCTGTCCGAAATAGTTGAGCAGCAGGGCCGGCATGACAAAGCCGAACCAGGACAGCCGCATCGGACCGCGACCAAAATGGCCGATATCGGCATAGAGCGCTGCCGAGCCGGTCACCGCCAGCACCACAGAACCGAGCGCGAGGAACGCCTCCCAGCCATCGGTGATGAAGAACTGCACCGCATACCAGGGGTTGAGCGCCAGCAATATTCCGGGGTTCTGGGTGATCTGGATCGTGCCCAATGTCGCAATGACCGAGAAATAGACGATCATCACCGGCGCGAACAGCGCGCCTATCTTGGCGGTACCGCGCGATTGCAGCACGAACAGGAACACCAGCAGCGCCAGCGCAATCGGGATCACCAGTGGCGTCAGATCGGAATTGACTACGGTCAGCCCCTCGACCGCCGACAGCACCGAAATTGCCGGAGTAATCATGCTGTCGCCGTAGAATAAAGCGGTGGCAAAAACGCCGAGCAGAATCAGCAAGGCGCCATAGCGGCTACCGCTGACATTGCGCTGAATCAGGGCCACCAGTGCCAGTGAACCGCCCTGCCCCTTATTGTCGGCACGCATCAATATGGTCACATACTGGATCGCCACCACCAGCGTCATAGACCAGAAAATCAGGCTGACCACGCCAAAGACATGCAGCTTGTCGAGCGCCAGATTATGCGCCCCGACAAAGGTCTCGCGAAAGGCGTAAAGCGGGCTGGTGCCGATATCGCCGAAGACAATACCTATCGCCCCCAGCGCGAGCTTCCATGTCGCGCCATGCTGGTCCGGCTGTGCTCGCCGTGCCGAAAATTCGGCTTTAACCTTGGAGGCCATATTCCGTCGTCATTGCGTATCGGGATTTCCGGATCGGTGCATCACCGGTCCTCCCGGTATCTCCCTGTTGTGGGGCCGTGTCTGAATATCGCGATATTCAATAGGCTGGCGCCATTATCATGGCCGATGGTGCAGTGCAATATGTGTCCGCCGAAAGCCGACTCAGGCCTCGGGCTGTTCCGTATCGGGACTGCCCGATTCCGGTTTTTTGTCAGTGCCTTGTCCAGGTAACTGAGTTGGCCCGATCATGCTGTCGATACGCGCCAGACGCTGTTCCAGATCGGCACGCCACGGGGCATCTTCGGGCGAGCGGTCATAAAGCTCTTTCCAGATCGCGCGTGCATCTTCGAGTCGTCCGCTCTGTGCCAGTGAAAGCCCCATGAAAAAAGGCGGTGCCGGATGCTCGGGCGACAATGTCGCCGCGCGCTGAAAGGCGAATTGCGATGCCGGTGTCAGCAGCCCGTCACTATGCCCGACCAGAGCATTGCCCAGCGCAACCCAAAGATCGACATTTTCGGGGTGGTCCTTGACAGCATTACGCAACACTTTGGCAGCTGCGGTATATTTGCCCTGTCGGCTCTGGGCATCGGCAAGAATAAGCCATTGCTGCGCATCGCCAAAGCGCTCACCCATGGCGTTGCGCGTGGCCAGCAACGCCTCATCGGCTTCGGCAGCTTCTTCGCGCGGCGCCTTGTTCGCGCTCTCCAGTGTCGGCGAACCCTGCCAGGCATAACCGGCAATGCCAAGGAACAGCGCCGCTGCGATCAGCTGCATCCCGGCCATGGGCGGACGGGCGATGACATAAACCGCGATCAGCGCCAGCAGGCCGATAATCCCGATAAACAGCAGCGCCATTATTCCGTAACCTCACTATCGGAAGCAGCGCCGGTGAAACGCCGCCGCGCCAGAAACAGGCCTAGAGCGAGGAACAGGATCGGCGCTACCCAGAGCGGCCAGGTCACGGCATTGAGCTGCGGTGCATAGGATACCCAGTCGCCATAGCGCTCGATCATCCAGGTACGGATCTGCTCCGGCGATTCCCCGGCAGCGATGCGCGTACGCACCTGATGACGCATGTCACCTGCCATCGGCGCATCCGAATCCGCGATCGACTGGCTCTGGCACTTCAGGCAGCGCAGGCTCTCCATCAGCGCCTTGGCCTCGGCCTCCTGCATCGGATTATCGAGCTGGCGATAGGCATAGGGCGCGGGCGGCAGGCTGTCCTGTCCAACCGCAATTGACGCAGAAATGAGCATCACGAGAAACAGCATCACCCGGATCATTGGCGCGCCTCTTCCAGCTTTTCGAGGATCAGCGGCACGGCGTCCTCGCGGATTTCGCCAATATGCTGATGCACGATCCTCCCCTGCCCGTCGATGACAAAGGTCTCGGGCACACCTGACGAACCGATGGCCAGCTGGATAGAGCTGATATTGTCGGCGCCTATGCGGCTATAGGGATTGCCGTTACGCGCCAGAAATGCCTGCACATCGGCAGGGCGGTCGCGAATGGCGACACCATGGATAATCACACCCGAACGCGCCAGCTGTTCGAGCTGCGGCGCCTCGATGATGCAAGGTACGCACCAGCTGGCAAAGATGTTGAGCAGCTTCGGCTGGCCATCAGTGAAATCCGCCTGTTTCAGACCGCCACTGCCTTCAATCGCGGGTGGCAGGTCGAATACCGGCAGATCCTGCCCCACCAGCTTGGAAGTGATGACCCGGTCGGTCGGATTGGCGAGACTGAACGCGGCAATCGCCAGCAAAAGCGCAAACAGGCCAAGCGGCAACCAGATCAGCCAGCCGCGCGATTTCAGCGATTGTGTTTCGGTCATGCTCTTGCTCATGCGGGAACCGCCTGCCCTGCCGCTTCGGGCGCGGCACTGCTACGGCGCACCGGACGACGGCGGCTGAGCTGGAACATGCGTCCGATCAGCGCCAGCAGGCCACCCAGCCCGATCATGATGCCACCATACCAGATCAGCGGCACAAAGGGTTTCCACCACAGCCGCAATTGCCAGCGGCCATCGGGCGCGCGCTCGCCAAGCACTGCGTAAAGCTGGCCGTCCCAGCGGGTGACCAGAGCCGCTTCGCTGGTATTGGTCGGTGGTGATGAGAACATCCGCGCCTGTGGCGCCAGCTCAACCGGCTCGCCATCGCCGCGCTGGGCAGAAAGCCGCGACTCAAGTGCAGTCCAATTGCGCCCGGCAACCGGCTCGACCGCAAGCAGCGTAATACTCCAGTCGCCGACCTGATGGCTCTCACCAATTGACGACGCAACCAGCGTTTCCATGGTGAAGGCTGATTCCGAGGCCATGCCGGCCATCGTCACCGCCACGCCGAGATGCGCCACCACCATGCCCCAGACCGGCAGCGAAGCGCGTTTGGTCTGGCTGCGAAACAGCGGCATCACACTGGCCACCGCCAGCATTGCCGCCATCGTCAGGCCAAGCGTCGGCAATATCCCCGCTGCGGGACCAAAGATCACTGTCAGCAGCAGCGCCAGAGCCCCAGCGGCCGATGGTAGCGCCGCGGCGGACATCAGCTGCGCCTTGTCGCTCTTGCGCCAGCGCAGCATCGGGCCGACCGCCATGATCAAAACCATCGGCACGAAGAAGATGGCCGAGGCCGGATTGAAATAGGGCGGGCCGATCGAGACCTTGGTGCCCGTCGCTTCTGTTACCAGCGGATAGAGCGTACCCATCAGCACGATCGCCAATATGCCCATCAGCAGCAGATTGTTGGCCACCAGAGCGGCCTCGCGGCTGAGAAACTGGAATTTCGTTCCCTCCTGAACCGTACTGGCGCGCAGGCCAAACAGTGCCAGCGCACCGCCAATATAGATGGCGAGCAGCACCAGGATGAAGCTGCCGCGTTCAGGATCGACGGCAAAGGCATGGACGCTGGTCAGCACCCCCGAACGCACCAGAAAGGTGCCGACCATCGACATGGAAAAGGCCACCACTGCCAGCATCACGGTCCACGCCTTGAGCGCGCCGCGATTGGCGAGAACCGTGACCGAATGCAGCAGTGCCGTCGCCGCCAGCCATGGCATCAGCGACGCATTCTCCACCGGGTCCCAGAACCACCAGCCGCCCCAGCCCAGCTCATAATAGGCCCAATAGCTGCCGGCGGTGATGCCCAGCGTCAGAAATATCCACGCGCCCAGCACCCAGGGCCGCATCGCGCGGGCAAAGGTCGGTCCGACCTCGCGGGTCACCAGCGCGCCGACGGCAAAGGAAAAGGCGATGGAAAGACCAACATAGCCGAAATAGAGCGTCGGCGGATGAAAGGCGAGGCCCGGGTCCTGCAATAAGGGATTGAGCCCTGCCCCTTCCAGCGGCGTCGGCAAAATCCGCTCGAACGGATTGGAAGACAGCAGCAAAAAGGCATAAAAGCCGATGCTGACAAAGGCCTGCGCCGCCAACGTCGCGATCATCATCGCCTGGCTGATACGCTTTTCCAGCATCGCCACCAGCGCGCCCGACATCGCCATCACCGTCACCCATAACAGCATCGAGCCTTCGTGATTGCCCCATGCACCAGCCAGCTTGTAGAGCCAGGGTTTCAGCGAATGGCTGTTGGTCGCGACCAGCTTGACCGACAGATCGGTGACCCAGAAAATCTGGATCAGGCAGAGGAAAGACAGCGCCACCATGACGCCCTGGACAATGGCTAGCGGCCGCACCACCGTTGCCAGTGTTGCGCTGGTGCCAGCGTCGCCGCCGCGCAGAATAATGATCCCGATAGCCAGTTGCATCACCGCCAGTGCAGCGGCGAACCATAACAGGCCGAGACCGATTTCAGCGATCATTCGCGCGCGCTTCCCGCCCTGGCGGTGCTCGCGGCAATGGCTTCCTTGTCCAGGCCTTCCAGCTCACGCGGCATGTAATTTTCATCATGCTTGGCGAGCAGATTGTCGGCGACAAAGGTCAGACCATCGGCGGCTAAGCGTCCCTCGGCGACAACACCGGACCCCTCGACGAACAGATCGGGAGTGATGCCGGTATAGGTAACCGGGATTGTTGCCTTGCCATCGCCGACGATGAAATTCACCGTGATGCCATCGGATGCGGTCCGGATAGAACCCTGTTGCACCATGCCACCGAGACGAATGGCCTGGTCTGGCGAGACACCTGCATCGGCAAGTTCCGAGGGCGTGTAGAAATAGGAGGCCTGCTCGCGCAGCGCATAGCCGGCGAGGAATACCGCCACCAGCACGATGGCAACGGCGCTCAATATCAGCACCAGCCGTTGATGTTTGGCCTGGATCATTTGCGTTTCAGCTCCTCAAGCCGCTTTTCAGCGCGGCGCTGGGCCATCAGGCACCAGGCGATGATCGCCACGCTGCCGCCAATGCCCAATATATAGACGGCAATGACATAGGACCACTGGTTCACGCCATTGCCTTTCGGCGCAGTCGCGCCTCGATACGGATCTCCGCCAGCAATTGCCGCATGCGCAGCAGGACCAGCGCCCCGAATATAAGGCTGAATCCCAGAACCGCTATCCCTAAAGGCCAGAGAAAGGCCTGATCGATGGCCGATTTGCCAACGCTGATGCTGGCCGGCTGGTGCAGGCTGTTCCACCATTCCACCGAGCGGTTGACGATTGGCACGCTGACCGCGCCGACCATGCCGAATATCGCGGCAATGCGCGCGGTGCCGGTGCGTCCGGCAGCCGCCTCGCGCTGCGCCTCGGCAGCAATTGCCATATAGCCGAGATAGAGCAGAAACAGCACCAGCATCGAGGTCAACCGTCCGTCCCATACCCACCATGTGCCCCAGGTCGGGCGCGCCCAGATGGCGCCGGTCACCAGGCAGATCAGTGCGAAAAAAGCACCGGGAAGCGCCGATGCACGGGCCGCAATACCGGCCAGCGGATGGCGCCACACCAGCTCGACCAGGCTGGCGATGGCGATGCTGGTCCACCCCGCCATACCCAGCCACGCAGCGGGCACATGAATATACATGATGCGTACCGTCTCACCCATGAGCCGGTCTGCCGGAGTAGCGAACAACCCCATCCACAGCGCAACGGCGACGAGAATAATGCCTGATAGCAGCAAGACCGGCGTCAGCGGCCTGGCGATCGACAGGAAACGATTGGGATTTGCAAAACCATGCATTGTTCAAAACCGGTATAGCGGATCACCGAGTGATCGTCTTGGTGCATCCTGTTGCCATGAGCGCGGGGCAGTCTCAAGCGTAATTAGCGCTTTGGTCAGGCAATAATGTGGTCCGCGTCACAGTTGCTATCAGGGCATTACAGGAAAGTGGACCATCCTGTAGCGTGGTCAGGCACGCCCGATCCGCTGCTGCGCCATGGCATCGGCGACGTCCGCCGCCGGCATATCGCGCGCGCTGCTTTCCTGCCAGATCGCTTTCAGACGGTCGGGGATGCGTCCCACACGTTCCATGACCTGTTCGCGCGAACAGGGTTCGCCATCGCGCTGTGCAAGATATTCCAGCGCGACGCTGATGATCCCGCCAGCATTGATGACATAATCGGGGGCATAGACAATGCCATGCTGATGCAGAAGTTGCGCATTCTCGGCGCGGGCGAGCTGATTGTTGGCGCCACCAGCAATGATTTTCGACTTGAGCGCCGGGATAGTCTGCTCATCGAGTATCGCGCCAAGTGCATTGGGGCTGAAGACATCGGCATCAACAGTCATGATCGCATCGCTGTCGACATGCTCGGCACCAAGCTCATCGGCGAGCGCTGCCGCGCGATCAATATTGACATCGGCAAGCACCAGTCGGGCTCCATCCGCAGCCAGCAAACGCGCCAGACCGCCGCCAACGCTGCCCACGCCCTGCACCGCAATCCGCACATCGCGCACGCTATCTGTTTTAAGGCCCTCGGCTACTGCAGCCTTGACGCCGAGATAGACGCCATGTGCAGTAAACGGGCCCGGATCACCGCCAGCGCTGGAGGCATCGCTGACCGGCAGGCCGGAAACATAGCTGGTCCGTTGCGAAACAGCGACCATATCGGCATCGGTAATGCCGACATCTTCTGCGGTGACATAACGCCCGCCCAGCCCTTCAATCGCATCGCCAAAGGCGGCCAGCATCTCGGGTGTCTTGGTGCCCTGCGCATCGGCGAGAATAACCGCTTTGCCACCGCCCATGGGCAGACCGGCCATTGCGTTCTTGTAGCTCATACCGCGCGACAGGCGCAGCGCATCGGTCACCGCATGTTCGCGGTGAGCATAATGCCAGAAACGGGTGCCGCCGGCGCCGGGGCCGAGCGCGGTGGAGTGCAGCGCGATGATGGCGCTCAGACCCGAGTCCCGGTCATGCACAAAATGCACCACCTCATGATCGTCAAAATCAGGCAGATCCCAAACCGACGTCACTGCATGTCCCCTATCGGCGCGTCATGGCCATATACCGCAGGCAGCGGCATCTCGTACGATGCGACACGGTTGACAATGCTATCGGGAAAATGGGGCGATCGAGGGGTCTCGAACCCCCGACCTCCGGTACCACAAACCGGCGCTCTAACCAACTGAGCTACGATCGCCATATCCCGCGACAGGAAACTGCATCCGCGTGCGCCGCGCTCTTTAAGGGTCGGTTTCGACAACCGTCAAGCGGGGAATCCGTTGCTTTTCGTTTCTTGCGCATATTGGCCGATAGCAAAAGCGAAGTTTTCGTCAAGCGCGGCAGAAGGAAATATTCAATCGCTGTCCCAGCGGCGCCAGACAACCCGCGACGGCTCGATATTGCCATCGATCAATGCACGCTCGACCAGCACAGCATCGCCCAGTGTAACCCGCGTTTCCAAACCATACCAGCGAGTGTTGAGCACCGCCTGCTGCTGAACCCCGGCATTGACTTCCGGCTGGCCGCTCTCGACCATCTGCCAGAAGGAGAATACACTGCCAAAGCCCTGAGGCGGCCGGGTTGCGAGTATTTCGCGTATCCGGCGCAGCGGATATTGCGACGGCAGCAGCATCGCGATCAGCGGAAACTGGTCCTGCCGCACCTGATTGATGTTGATCCGCGACATCTCAGCTGCCGGCAGAGCACACAACCATGGCCGCAGGCGGTCAAAGGTCACCGAGTCCATTCCGCGCACTGCGCGCAACTCGCCAATATCGTTGATCAGCTGGCCAGCGGTGCGATAGGGCTCGTCCTCGCGCAGGTAAAAGCCATCCTCAGCACCGCCCGGATTTTCCTGGGCATCGGTGTCGATCCAGTCGGCAATTGCCGCCGCCAGCGCACGGCCGTCACGCGCATCGATCTGAACGATATTGGCGAGCCGGACAAATTGCTCCATCGCCTCGGGCCGGGTCGACAGAAGACCGCTCTCTCCCGTGACCAGTGAATTGATGTTGAAGCAGGTGGCCGCGTCACGCACCGTTATCTCGGCAGCACCACGTTCCAGCGGCACTTGTTGCTGCAGTCCCTCCGGAGTAAGGCCAATGGGCGGCAAGCGGCCACCCTGTCTTTTCAGGTCCGTAATCTGCCGCATCGCCAATGCCTCGATGCCCAGTGCCGACCAGCGTGCCGTCTCGCGATCAGCACCGTTGACGGCCAGCCGAGTCGCCAGCGTCGAGCGCTCGAGCATCAGTGCGGCAATTACAGAGAGAACCGCCACCAGCAGCAATACGGTCAGCAGCGCCGCACCACGCTCGGACCGGTTGCCAGGGTGCGTAGAGGGTAAGCGGACCTTCATCGGCGATATCCCGTACCCACAGGGGTAACGATACGCACAGGTGGCTGACCGGTGCGTGATATGGTCAGTTCCACTGCCAGCGGCTGGTCGAGAATATTGTCGACCAGCCAGTCATCCTGCCACTGGCCGTTGGAGAGACGATAGCGGATAGCGACATCTTCGACATCGTCGCCGATCACCGTCTCGCGTCCTGCATCGCTGCCATCGACATGGATGAAAGCAAAGCGGCTGAGACGATTATCGGCAAAGCGATATTCGATGCGCTGAACGGTGCTGCCCCCGACCTCGCCATTGTCGTCCATCATCTGCACACCGCCGCGGACAAATCCGGCAAGCACCTCCTCATCGGTATAAAAGGCTGGACGCGGATTGCCGCGTGCATCGCGCACCGGTCGCTGCAGCGCCAGCGCCATGTCCTGGCGCATGATGGTGGTGAAGCGCCGCAACTTGGATATCTCGGCAGACTTTTCACGGGCCATGTTTTCGCTGTCGGCACTGATCCTGAGCAGCGCCACCGCCGCGCCGGAAAGCAGCGCGAAGATGAAAAGCGCAATCATCATCTCGATCAGGGTGAAACCCGCACTGGCACGGCCTTGTGGTCTGGCGCAGCCCTGCTCGCTCATGGCTCGGCCCTGCGGATGACTTCCAGTGTATAACCACGACCGCTGCCGGTCGGCTCGGCGTTGCGTACGGTAATGGCGACCCGCAGCAACAGCCCTTCGGCCTCGGGGACGACGGTCTGCTCCCATTTGAAAAGGCGGCCGGCATTTTCACGTTCGCCCTGGTCTTCACCCAAAGGGGGAGGCAGCGGATCGGTCAACACTTCGGCGGCAATATTCTGGGCCACCAGTTCCTGCATCAGCCGGTCATCAAGCGTCGCCGTCTGCGACAGGGTGAAGCTGGTCAAACGGATCAGCGCCAGCGCTGCCAGCCCGAAGATGGCAAGCGCGATCATCATTTCCAGCAGCGTGAAACCTCTGGCATCGGCACTGCCTTGGTGATCACGACGGACAGGAAAAATGTGCACCGGGAAAAGCATAGCTCCGCTATAATTTGGTTGGCGCATGAATGCAGCACCCTATTTGCTTTCGCTGCAATTTGGCTAAAACGGAGAATATGGAGACTCGAACCATGGAAAACCGGCCTGCCCCTGCTACAGGCAGCAATCAGTGCGATGTTGCCACGCTGATCGCCAACCCCGGGGTGCAAAAGGTGCCGAGCCCCAAGCTGGAACTGTTTATTTACAAGAACTTCCTTGATCCAGAGAGTTGCGCCCATCTGGTGAAACTGATTGATGCTGATCGCCGGCCTTCGACGATCGCCGACCCTAATGGCGATGACTATTTCCGCACCAGCGAGACATGCGACCTCAACCATGAAGACCCCGTTGTCGCTGCGCTGGACAAGAAGCTTTCAGAACTGTCGGGCATAGAACAGAAATATGGCGAGACACTGCAAGGCCAGCGCTATGCCGTCGGACAGGAATTCAAGGCACATACCGATTATTTCGAGCCGGGCGGTCAGGATTATGACCGTTATTGCTCGGTTGCCGGCCAGCGGACATGGACTTTCACCGTGTATTTGAATGAGGTCGATGCTGGCGGCGCGACACGATTCAAAGCGATAAAGAAAACCGTGCAGCCGGAAACCGGCAAGCTGCTTGGATGGAATAATCGCCGGCCCGATGGCAGCGTCAACCCAACCACTATCCATCACGGGATGAAGGTGCGCAAGGGCGTCAAATATATCATCACCAAATGGTATCGCGAGAAACCGTGGCGCTAAGCACGGTGCCATGCGCTTCGATATCCTTTGACGGGTTGTAACGGCGGTGAATGGGAAAACCCGTTACCAGCCCGGTCCGGCACTGCTGGTCACCGCTGCCTTTATCGGTCCCGGTACAGTCACCACTGCGACCCTGGCAGGCAACCAATATGGCTTTGCCCTTTTATGGGCGCTGCTGTTCGCCACCATCGCCACCATCATCCTGCAGAATATGGCGGGGACAGTCGGCATGGTCCGCGGCCAGGGGCTGGCCGAGGCGATGCTGGCGACATCGGGTAGCGTCGCAGGGCGTATCATCATCGCGCTGCTGTTGCTGGTGGCACTGGCCGTCGGCAATGCCGCCTATGAAGCAGGCAATATCGCTGGTGCGGTTATCGGTTTCGACCTGCTTTTCGGTGACGCTGCAACAGACAGGTCGCTATCGGTCGGCCTGATCGCCATTCTGGCAATGATCGCGCTGCTATGGCCGGGGCGCAAGGCTTTGATCGGCCTGCTCACGGCACTGGTACTGGTGATGAGCCTCGCTTTCCTTGCAACCGCGATCCTCTCCGGTGTTGATCTGCAAGCCTTTATCCGCGGTTTCCTACCCGTCATCCCGCAAGGCGGGACACTGACTGCCATCGCCCTGATCGGCACCACTATCGTGCCTTATAACCTGTTTCTGCATGCGGCACTGGCGCGGCAGCGCTGGCCACAGGCCAACACGGAAGCGCTCTGCGAAATGCGCAACGACACTATCGGCGCGGTGACACTGGGCGGGATTGTCTCCATCGCCATATTGTCCACCGCCGCAACCCATTTCGCCGCGCATGGCGTCGCGATTGATGGTCCAGCTGACCTGGCGCTGCAGCTGGAACCGCTGGCGGGTGCCTATGCCCCTCTGCTGCTCGGCACCGGGTTGTTCGCCGCCGGGCTGACCTCGGCGATCACAGCACCTTTGGCGACCGGAATCATCGTCACCGAGATCGCTTCCAGCCTGTTTGCACTTTCTGCTGACAAGGCATGGGTCGAGCGGATAGTGGCACTGACTATAGTCTGTATCGGTGCCATTATCGCCATTAGCGGGACTTCTATCATCGCCATTATCGTCACCGCCCAGGCAGCCAATGGGCTGTTGCTGCCGGTCGTCGCCATCATGCTGTATCGCCTGCATTATCATGGTCCACAGGCCGTTGCGGGCAAACATGTAACAAGACTTGCAGGATTGCTGGTCATTGTTATAGCGTCGCTTCTCGGGTCGCGACTAATTGCCAGAAGCCTCGGGATATGGGGATAATGCGGCGATGACAGAATATCGTATCGATCTCAATGCCGATCTTGGCGAAGCGGACAGCGTCGATGCCCTGGTTGCGGACCGGGCGATCATGCCGGTTATTTCCAGCTGCAGCATCGCTTGTGGTGGCCATATCGGCAATGCGGCAACCATGCGCACGACATTGCAGCTGGCGGCGCACCATGATGTCACCGCCGGAGCGCACCCCTCCTACCCCGATCGCGCCAATTTCGGCAGGGTATCGATGGACATGGCGGCACCAGAATTGCGCGACAGCCTGGTCGCACAGATAGGCGCTCTCATGAACATTGCCGGAGAACTCGGCATCCGGCTACGCCATATCAAACCGCATGGCGCGCTATATAATGACGCAGCCGGCAACCCGGTGCTGGCGCAACAACTTATACGCATTTTTTCCGAGGCATTCCCTGACCTTGCGATTGTCGGATTGGCGGGCGGTGCGATGGAACAGGCAGCAGCAACGGCTGGAAAAGACTATATCCCCGAGGCCTTTGCTGATCGCCGCTACACCGATAACAGCCATTTGCAACCGCGCAGTGAGCCCGGCGCGGTCATCACCGATTGGCAAGAGCAGGCGGAACAGGCGCTGGCCATCGCGTTGCGGCATCGCGTTGCCAGCAACAGCGGCAGACCCGTTGCCGTCAGGGCGCAGACTCTCTGCCTGCATGGCGATACACCGGGCGCAGCAGAAAATGCTGCCAAAGTTCGACAGGCACTGGAAGCCAAAGGCGTCACCATCGAAAGCAACGCTCTCAGGAGCCCTGCTCTATGACCGCGATGCGCCAGCAAAGGCTGGCCAGCGGCGAAGACTGGTTCGCAATACCGGTCAATGGCTGGCAAGCCATGACCGCGCTGCAATCGGCTGCAATCGACCAGGCTTTCTGGGAAGCGGTTGTTGCCGGTCAGTCAATGCTGACTTTGCGCTATGATCCGGCCAAGGTGACTTATAAACAGGCGCGTGCCGCTGCGCTGGCTTTGGTGGAAAGCAGCGACAGAAAAGCTCCGGATATAGCCGTACAGCATCATAGCCTGCCATTGCACATCGACACCGAGACGGCACCGGACATCACCATGGTGACGGAGCAACTCGGTATTGCTCCCCAAGGCCTGGCTGCATGGCTGTCCGACCGGGTCTATCGGGTATCGCTGGCCGGGTTCCAGCCGGGCTTCGCTTATCTGGAAGATATGGGTGAAGACAGCATTCCCGATCTACCAAGGCTGGCGACCCCGCGCCTCACGGTCGCCGCCGGCAGTTTTGGTTTGCGCGGACGACAGGCCTGTCTTTATGCTCATAATGGCCCTGGCGGCTGGCCTATAGTCGGACGCACAAATACGTCACTGTTCACGCCGGACAATCGCCGTTCGCCAGCGTTGCTCTCCATCGGTGACACCGTAGCCTTCACGATCATCAGCGATGACGATCATGGCAGCGGAGCGACCAATGGCTGAAGCGGCACTGGTAATCGAGGAAGCCGGCCTGGCAATGACGATACAGGGACGGCCATTCCGTACCGCGCGTCATCATGGTGTGCCGCTGGCCGGGCCTGCCGATGCTGTTGCCTGCACCATGGCCAATTGGCTGGCCGGGAATCCAGCCGGCAGCCCGGCGCTCGAATGGGCGCTGTCCGGCTTTTCGGGTCACGTCACCATCGATACCGCTCTGGGTATCGCTGGTGCTGTCGGCAGCCTAACCATCAGCGGCCAACCCCATAACCCGCATGAGACCGCACTGGTGAAATCGGGTGACCATATCCGCATTACACCGTCACGTCATGGCGCGAGGCTCTACCTCGCGGTTTCCGGGGGTTTCGCCGTCGACACCATATTGGGGGCGAATTCGACCTACCCGCCGGCCGGCTTGGGTACCGCAGCGGCATGGCCAATGGAAGCAGGCGATGCAATGCCGGTGCGATCAAGCTCACGACCACCATCCCAACGCATATTGCCGAAACGCTGCCGGCAGGATTTCACCGGTAATCACGCCTTGCGCTATGTGCCTTATGCTGCCGATGAAGCAAAAGTCCAAAATACGACAGAGCAGTCAACATGGCTCGTCACCAAGCGATGCGACCGCAGCGCGGTGCAGATCAAGCCTGGCCCGGGGCAAAGTCCTTCACCAGGATCAGCAGAAGCTGCGGCCACCATGCCAAGCAATGCGGTGTTCCCGGGTGCTATTCAATTGCCACCCGATGGCCAGCCATTGCTGATGGGTGTCGATGGCCGCACCACCGGCGGCTATGTAGTTGCCGGACAGATTATCCGCGCCGACCGGCACTTGCTGGGGCAAATGCGTGCCGGCGACCGTGTCGGCCTGATCGCTACACCTGCGGACAAGGCGCGCGAAATGTATCGTGACAAACTGGAGCTGTGGCGGCGATATCTGCCCGATCTCAAGCTTGATTAAACCGATACAGGCAAAGCCGGGCGTGCCCCTGCCGCAAGAGGCAAGAGGCTGTACCGGTCTTCAGCAGCTTTTCAGAATTACTTTTTCTTGAGCGAAAGACCGCCAAAACGCTTGTTGAAGCGTGCGACCTGGCCACCCTGATCCATCAGACGCTGATTGCCGCCGGTCCATGCCGGGTGCGAGGTCGGATCGATATCCAGTTGCAGCGTGTCGCCTTCCTTGCCCCATGTCGAACGGGTCTGGAAGCTGGTGCCGTCGGTCATCTGGACGGTGATCATGTGGTAATCGGGATGAATATCTTTTTTCATATCTGTCTCCATGCCGCACTGGTTACCGACCAGCACAGTCTTGCGGGAAAGCGCGGCCATTAGCGTCTGTCATGCGATATGGCAAGCGAAATTGCGGTCCTGGCCGCGCTGTACTGGCTATTGCGGCGGGTCTGCAATCATTGCGGTGAACGTCACCTCGCAGGCGGTTTTCTCACCGATTTTGGCAACGCCCTTGAACTTGCACACCCGTGCCCGCTTCTGCTCGAATTCGACATGCAGGTCGAGCAGGCATCCCGGCTCCACCGGATTGCGAAATTTTGCACCGTCAATCGCCATGAAATAGACCAGCTTACCGGTATCGGCGAGGCCGAGTGTCTCGATCGCCAAAATTGCCGCCGATTGCGCCAACGCCTCGATGATGAGGACACCGGGCATGATCGGGCGACCCGGGAAATGCCCCTGAAAGAACTGTTCATTAATGGTGACCGCTTTGACCGCGTGAATCGACTCATCAATGGTCAAACGCTCCACCCGATCAACCAGCAGCAGCGGATAGCGATGCGGGATCGCCGCCATAACCTTGGCTATGTCGTAGGACGTATCTGTATTCTCGGTCATGGCAGCCCCCTTGCCTTGTCGTCCCGGCCAGCCGATCAGCGGCCCGTTGGCTGCTGCGTCGTCTGCTGCTGTTGCTGTTGCTGTTGCTGCTGCTGGGCACGCTGTTGCAACTGTGCCAGCACCAGAATTTGCTGCACCTGCTGAAACAGCTGTTGCACCTGGCGTGATGGCTGCCAATCGGCAGGAACGGCCGTGCTTACTGCGGGCAGCCTTGTGTTGAGCGCAGTGACCACATCATTGGTAATGTTCATCCCGGGAGCGCTGTAGATCAGTGACTCCGGAGACAGGATCATGCTGATACTCTTGTCGCTGATAACCTGCTGCTGGGCTGCGGGAAACTGTGCTGCAATCTGTTGAATGACATAAAGCTGCGCGCGAAGGATCGGGCGTTCCAGGCCATCAATTTCAGTGCGCAGGGTCTGAATCTGCCCCAGCAACGGGTTGCTGGAGTTTTGTGCTGCAGCACGCTCCTGCTCGCTGAGCTGGCCGTTACCATCGGTATCGAGTTGCTGGGTCAGTTGCTGGGTCAGCTGCTCCGCCTGTTGCTCTTTCTGCTGCCGGGATTGGAGCTGGGCGGCATAGGTTGTCTCGATCTGCTGGTAGGCGGTCTGCCGTGCCTGGCTGACAGCGATGACTGTCGCGGGATCGGTGGTGGCAATGCCATTGACCTGAGCCGCAGCAGGAGCAGCGGAAAGCGCTGTCACACCGCACAGAGCGGCAGCAAGCAATTTGGTTTTCATAGTCATCAGAATTGTGTCCCTACGTTAAATGTAATCAATCGAGTGTCGTCGCCTTCTTGCGTCAGAATGTCATAGGCGAAGTCGATCCTGAACGGACCGAATGGCGAATTCCAGTTGACGCCGATACCGGCGGTTATGCGTGGCGTTGGCGAGTCACCGAGGAAAACCTCCTGAAACTGCAATGCCGGGGTATTGGGGTCCCCATTGGCATCAACGGCATCGAAAGTCTGGCGAAAACCGAGTTCGGCATCGGGATCGGCGATCAGGAAAACCGGTTGCGGATCGACGATAGTCGGATCAGGATTGGCATCGGCGACAAGCTGTGGCGACTGCAATATCGGCGAAACGACGTTGAAAACGGCACCGGCATCGACAAAGATCGATGGCCTCAGGCCAAGTTCACGTGCACCCGAACCCAGCGGAATTTCCAGTTCCGCCCGTGCCAGATAATAGGTGCGGCCACCCAGAGCATCGTCCTGGAAGTTGCGGCGTCCCTCGAACAAGGGGGTCTGCGTAACGACGCCGTCATCACCAACCTGAGTGTCGAAGATGGCAGTCCGCAAGACACGCGGCCCGACGCCACGAATATCAAAGCCGCGAAATTGTGGCTGGCCCAGGAAGAAACGGTCGATCAGCCGGACATCGTCAATGCCATCAGCCGGAGAACCGCGATTTTCCAACGGTTGAATATGCCCGCCTTCCGCGGAAAGCGAAAAGATGAAGCCGTTGCCGACATTCCAGAATTTGGCTGCGTTCAGCCGGGTTCGGATATAGCGCACGGCACCGCCAAGACCGGCAAATTCCTGGCTCAGGGTGAAATTCTGTCCCCTTGTCGGCCGGATGCGGTTGTTGCGATCATCATAGATCAGTGAATAGCCAATCAGCGAGGTCGTGCGACTTCCCAGCGCGTCACAGAGAAAGAAGCCGGCCTGTGCAGGGTTACATTCGGTATCGCCATCGCCATCGAGATCGGCAAAGAAGAGGTTCTCATCGACGGTAACATCATCGACCGCGAGACGATAGGTCAGCAACAGTGACAGGAATTCGGTCAGCGGTGCACCGACACGCAGCGAAGCACCGGTTGTCAGCTGCTCGAACGTGGTGTTGAGATTATTGTTGTTGAAGTTGAAGCTGTTGAGGTCACGGCGGAAAATATCGGCGCCGACCGAGATGTTGCGGTCGAACAGATAAGGCTCGGTGAAACTCACCTGCACACTCGAACGGAACTGCGAATAATCGACACTCAAGCCGAGCGTCTGCCCCTTGCCGCGGAAGTTGCGCTGACGGATAGAGGCCTGAAGAATGAAGTTCTCGATGCTCGAGAAACCGGCCGAAAGCTGTAATTCGCCGGTCGGTCGTTCCTGGACATTGGCCTCGAGAATGATGCGGTCCTCGCGCGAACCCGGCTTCTGTTCGACCTCCAGGTCCTCCTGAAAGAAGCCGAGCGAATTGATCCGGTTGGTCGAGCGCCGCACCTGAAAGCTGTTGAACGCATCGCCCTCGGTCAGGCGGAATTCACGCCGCACCACCTTGTCCTGGGTAAGCGTGTTGCCGTTGATGTCGACACGCTCGACATAGACCCTTTCGGAATCCGCGATCAGGAAGTTGATGTTCATCGTCAGCGTGTCTTTGTCGCGGCGGAATTGCGGCCGCACATCAGCAAAGGCATAACCGAACAGGCCGGCAGTCTCGCTGAGCTGCTCGACGGTATCCTCGACCAGCTTGGCGTTGTAGAAATCGCCGGTCTGCATACGCAGGCCGCGCTGCAGCACTTCACCATCAAATTCGCGCAACTCGCTCTCGACGGTGACCTCGCCGAATTTATAGCGCTCGCCCTCTTCGACAACATAGGTGATGATGAAATCACGCTTGTCCGGGGTAAGCTCGGCGACGGCAGAGACGACGCGGAAATCGGCATATCCCTCGGTCAGGTAGAATTGACGCAGCTTCTGCTGGTCGAAAGCCAGTTTATCCGGGTCATAGGTATCGGCGGAGCTAAAGAAGCGGTAAAAGCGCGACTGCTTGGTGACCATCTCGCCACGCAGCTCACCATCGGAAAATACCTCATTGCCGATAATGTTGATCTGCCGCACCTTGGAGCGCGGGCCTTCATTGATCTCGAAGACGATATCGACACGGTTTTGCGGCAGTTCGACCATTTTCGGTTCAACCGTTGCAGCAAAACGGCCCTGGCGCTTGTAGAGCTCGATAATCCGCGCGACATCGGCCCGCACCTTGGTACGGGTGAAAATCTGGCGCGGCGACAGGCGGATTTCGGGCAGGATTTTGTCATCCTTGAGCCGCTTGTTTCCTTCCAGAATAACCCGGTTGATCACCGGGTTTTCCTGCACCGTAATGACAACCGCACCCTGATTGTTGCGGATCGAGACGTCGGAGAACAGCTCTGTAGCGTAGAGATCCTTGAGCGCCTGGTCGGCAGTTTCCTGGGTGTAAGCCTGGCCAATACGCAACTTCATATAGGAGCGGATGGTATCGGGCTCGAGCCGCTCGGAACCGTTTACAGTGATCGAGCGGATAACATCACGCTGCCGCACAGGTTGCGCCGGTGCCGGCGCGGCCTGCGGAGTTGCGGCCGGAGCCTGTTGCGCCAGCGCTGATGTCGGCAGGCCGGCCAAAATGGTCGTCGCCAGCAGGCCGGAAACCATATAGGCCGCCCGACGGCGACCGCCATGCGTGGTCGACGCCAGGTCCGATGATGTCAATGAATTCACCAAATTAACCCCAATTATCCCACTCGCCCTGTTTGAGCGTAATCCTCTCGGCAGCCCCTCTGCCCCAAGCCCGGCAATCATTCAACCCGCAGAAGGCCAAAAGATAACACATCATTTACCGTCACCAGCACCATGAACAACAGCACGAAGGACAGTCCGAAGCGAAAGGCCCATTCCTGCATCCTCGGTCCGGCCGGACGACGGCGCACTGCCTCAATGGCGTAGAACAGCAAATGGCCGCCATCGAGCATCGGGATTGGCAGCAGGTTAATGAACCCCAAGTTAATTGAGATCAACGCCACCAGTTCGACAAACTCGGCGGTGCCGGCGGCAAGCCGTTCACCGGAGACCTGGCCGATCTTGAGCGGCCCACCCAGTTCCTTGAGCGAGCGGCTGCCGGTGATGATCTGGCCCAATGTGGTAATCATGAACCTGACAACCCTGACCGTCTGCTCGACACCGATTTGTGGTGCTTCCAGCAGTGAAGCCGGCTCGATCACCCGCTCCGGCGGTGCAATGCCGAGCAAGCCATAGGGACTCCTATTGCCGAACCGGTCCTCGATATAGGCCGTGCCCAAGGTGATTGTTTTTGTCAGTTCGGCGCCATCGCGCTCGATAAGCAGACTGGCCTCGCCACCAGGCCAGGGGGCAACCTGCTGGCGAATATCGCCGAAATATTCGATTTTCTCACCATTGATGGCGAGAATATGGTCGCCTTCCTGCAGTCCATATTCCGCGGCAGCGGTTCCGGGTTCGACATTTTCTACCACCGGCGGCGTCACCACCTTGCCATAGACCATGGCAAAGCCGGCAAAGATCAGAATGGCGAAGAGAAAGTTGATCGCCGGACCGGCAAAGACGATTGCCGCGCGCTGCCACAGCGATTTGGACTGAAATGTCTTGTTGCGTTCGGCATCGGGCAAATTCTGCCACTCGGCATCGGGCTGGCTTGCCGGGTTCATGTCGCCGGCAAACTGGACATAGCCACCCAGCGGCAGCACCGATACGCGCCAGCGGGTGCCCAACCGGTCATACCAGCCAAAAATTTCCTTGCCGAAACCGATCGAGAAAACCTCTGCCTTCACCCCGCACCATCGGCCCACCAGATAGTGGCCCATCTCATGGACAAACACCAAAGGCCCGAGCAGCAACAGGAACGCGCCGATTGAGAATAAGAGACCGGGATTTTCCAGCAACTGTAAAACACCTTTTCCTGTGGGCTATACCGCCTCTAACCGGGTTAAGATTAACCGGGGCTAACCGGAGCAAGCATGGCCTGTTCGCGCGCCGCCTGACGAGCGAGGCTATCGATCTCGAGCACATCCTCTATATTTTGGGGCGCAGCACAGTCCAGCGATTGCAACACTCCATCGACAATATCTGCAATATCCAGAAAGCCGATCTTTCCGGCAAGAAACGCCGCCACTGCGATTTCATTGGCGGCGTTAAGCATGGCCGGACGGGCGCCACCTGCGGAAATCGCCGCGCGTGCCATCGCCGTTGCCGGGAAGGTTTTTTCATCAGGCGCCATAAAATCGAGCTGACCGATCGTGGCAAGGTCGAGCGGGGTACAGTCGGTGTGCATCCGATCCGGCCAAGCCAGCGCGCTGGCGATGGGGATTCGCATATCCGGCGACCCGAGCTGGGCCAGGGTCGATCGGTCATGATATTCGACCATTGAGTGGATCACTGATTGTGGATGAACCAGGATATGGATGTTATCGAGGCCGACGGGAAACAGATAATACGCCTCGATCAGTTCCAGCCCCTTGTTCATCATTGTTGCTGAATCGACACTGATCTTGGCACCCATATCCCAATTGGGATGCGCCACTGCCTGTTCGGGCGTCACCGATTGCAGTTCGGACCGGCTGCGACCGCGAAACGGGCCGCCACTGGCGGTCAGAGTAATTGTTCGGACATCTTCTATCTTGCCGCCAGCAAGACACTGGAAGATAGCATTATGCTCTGAATCGACCGGGAGCAGGCTGGCGCCGCTGGCGCGGGCCACATCGGTCATAAGCGCCCCGGCAGAGACCAGCGCTTCCTTATTGGCCAGTGCGACGCAGTTGCCCCGTTTCAGCGCCGCCATGGTCGGTGCGAGACCGGCACAGCCGACAATTGCCGCCATGGTCCAGTCGACATCATGATCGGCAGCAGCGACCAGTGCCGCCTCGCCCGCCGCCGCCTCGATCCCGCTTCCGGTCAGCGCATTTTGCAGCTCGGCAAGACGGCTTTCATCGGCGATTACCGCCAGTTCAGCGGAGAATTCGCGCGCCAGCGCTGCGAGCTGATCGACATCGCGATGTGCCGTCAGCACCGAAACGCGATAGGCATCCCGGTTGCTGCGCACCAGATCCAGTGTCGATGTGCCAACCGAACCGGTAGCGCCGAAAATCGAGACTGTGCGGGTCGTGCTCACGGTGAAAAATATCTCCAGATCAGAACGATATGCGTCAGGCCAAAGACAAAGAAGACGGCGAGCATGCCATCGACGCGATCGAAAACGCCGCCATGACCGGGGATCAGCGTACCACTGTCCTTGACCCCTGCCCGCCGTTTCATCCAGCTTTCGAGCAAATCGCCCGATTGTGCAACTATGGCGATCAATATGCCGCTGGTTACGGCGATCCGCAGCGATTGACCATCGGTAAGCAGATTATATCCAGTCCATATGGCTGTCGCGGCGACCATGCCGCCCAACAGCCCGGCCCATGTCTTGTTGGGACTGATACGCGGCGCCAATTTGGGGCCGCCTATAGCGCGACCGACAAAATAGGCACCAACATCGGTAGCGATTACCGCCATGATCAGCATCAGCGCCTGAAGACCGGCACCAGGCTCAATCCGGGTGAAAATCAGCGCAATCACGGCCAGCCCGATATAGACAAGCCCAAAGCCCATCCACAGTACCCGCCCAGCAAGCGTCGTGGTGAACTTGCGCACCAGTGCCCAGAATTCCGCCAGTACAGCTCCGGCGACCAGTGCGCATAGCAGCCCGAAGAACAGCCCGCCCGTCCACAGGGCGGCACCGGCAATGGCCAGCATCACAATGCCTGAAACGGTGCGCACGGCAAGCTCCGAGCGCCCGGATGTCACCCCCCCGCCCACGCGTCTATCGCCCACCGAATCTGCGATCGCGGCCGCGGAAATCGTCCAGCGCTTCGCGCAAATGATCACCGCTGAAATCGGGCCATAGCGTATCGGTAAAATAGAGCTCGGCATAGGCCGATTGCCACAGCAGGAAATTGGACAGACGACGCTCGCCTGAGGTGCGGATGATGAGATCGAGCGGCGGCAGAGTTGCGGTATCGAGCGCGGCATCGATATGCTCTGCTGCAATCGTCCCGGGATCAACGTCACCGCGCGCCACTTCGGCGGCGACCGCACGGGCGGCACGGACAATCTCGTCCTGGCCACCATAGTTGAGCGCCACCGCCAATATGGTGCCATCATTGTCCGCAGTGCGTTCCAGGACATCGTCGATCATGGCGACAATATCGGGCGCCAGCACCCGGTAATTGCCGATGACGTGCAGCCGCACATTATTGGCGACCAGCTCATCGATATCGTTGCGGATATAATGGCGCAGCAGGCCCATCAAGTCGCTGACCTCTTCCTCGGGCCGCTTCCAGTTCTCCGATGAAAAGGCATATAATGTCAGCGCTTCAAGGCCGAGATGCCGCGCCGCACGCACCGTCTTGCGTACAGCTTCCACCCCGGCGCGATGGCCCATGGCGCGCGGCAAATGGCGTTTCTTGGCCCAGCGGCCATTGCCGTCCATGATGATCGCGGCATGGCGTACGCCATAATCGACCGCTTGCGTGTCTTCAGAATCGCCGGCCTCGGCTTCTGCCAGATCAACATTTCCCGGCCAGCGCCCGGTGCCATGATGATGGTCCTCATGATGGGTATCATGAGCTTCCGGGCGGCTTTCGTCGCGGTTATGTCCCCGCGGGCCTGTCACTGGCTCAGGATTTCCTTTTCCTTGGCGGCAGCCGCTTCGTCCGCCTCGGCGATCATGTCGTCGGTCAGCTTCTGCACCTCGGTTTCCAGTCGCTTGCGATCATCTTCGCTGATTTCCTTCTTGTTTTCATCAGCCTTGATCGCATCCATGCCGTCGCGCCGAACATTGCGGATGGCGATGCGCGCTTTTTCGGCATATTGCCCAGCCAGCTTGGCCAGTTCCTTGCGACGCTCTTCGGTCAGATCGGGGATTGGCAGGCGAATCATCTGGCCATCGGAAATCGGGTTCAGCCCCAGACCGGCTGCGCGAATGGCTTTCTCAACCGGTGTCACATTGGACTTGTCCCACACCTGTACGCTCAGCATGCGCGGCTCGGGCACGCTGACTGTCGCCACCTGGTTGAGCGGCATGTTGGAGCCATAGACCTCTACCTGCACCGGATCGAGCAGCGCCACATTGGCACGGCCGGTGCGCAGGCCGGAGAGATCGCCCTTGAGCGCCTCGACCGCGCCGTGCATGCGGCGTTCCAGATCTGCCTTGTCATATTTTGCCATAGCGTTTGCTTTCTCAAATCCCTCTTGTTCCTGAAGCCCTTATTCAACAACCGTCGCCACACCTTCACCCGACAGCACCTGGGCCAGATTACCCTGACTGCGGATGGAGAATACGACGATCGGAATGGCATTGTCGCGGCACAGCGCCACTGCGCTGGCATCCATCACCCGCAGATCCTTGGCCAGAACCTCACTATAGCTGACGCTGTCGAACCGCACGGCTTGCGGGTTGGTCTTGGGGTCGCTGTCATAAACACCATCGACGCTGGTACCCTTGAACAGCGCATCGCACTGCATTTCGGCGGCACGCAGTGCAGCGCCGCTATCAGTGGTGAAAAACGGGCTGCCAACACCGGCGGCGAAAATCACGATCCGGCCCTTTTCAAGATGGCGCAGCGCGCGACGGCGGATCACCGGTTCGCACACCTGGTCCATCTGGATCGCCGACTGCACCCGTGTATCGACGCCAAGCTGCTCGAGCGCATTCTGCATCGCCAGCGCGTTCATAACCGTCGCCAGCATGCCCATATAATCGGCCTGGGCACGATCCATGCCCTTGGCGGCACCGGCCATGCCGCGAAAGATGTTGCCACCGCCGATGACGAGACAGATTTCATGCCCAGCTTCCTGCGCCGCTTTGACCTCCAGCGCCATACGCTGCACGGTTTCGGGATCGATGCCAAAGGCACCTTCGCCCATCAGCGCCTCACCGGACAATTTAAGCAATATGCGATTGAAGCGCTTTTCGGTCATGCGGGCTTTCCCGGCTGGATGATGGCCAGAGGCCTGCCAGACAGCAGCCTCCGAACCCTCATAGTGAGTGGCCACTGCCCTGCCAAGCGATTGATTGCGATATGCTGAACCGCCCGGCGTTCAGAGGGCATATATGCCAAGGGCAGCAATCCGGTAAAGGCCGGACTGCTGCCCTTTTGCAATGTCATATCGGACGGTCAGCTACCCACAGCAGCGGCGACTTCTGCGGCGAAGTCGCTCTCTTCCTTCTCAATGCCTTCACCCAGCTGGAAGCGGACATAGTCCTTCAGCACGATCGAGCCGCCGGCATCTTTTGCCGCAGTGGCTACGACATCGGCCACCGGTGTTTTGTTGTCCATTACGAACAGCTGGCTGAGCAGCGCATTTTCCTTTGCGAATTTCTTCACCGCGCCCTCAACCATCTTCTCGACGATATTATCGGGCTTGCCCGATTCCGCAGCTTTGTCGCGGGCAACCGCGCGTTCCCGCTCGAGTACATCCTGATCGAGATCATCAGCGTTGAGCGCCAGCGGGAAAGCCGCAGCGATGTGCATCGCAAGCTGCTTGCCCAACTCTTCCATCTTTTCAGCGGGCGCATCGCCCTCGAGCGCAACCAGAACTCCGATCTTGCCGAGATGCGGTGCCACGGCATTGTGGACATAAGGCACGACCATGCCCTGGCTTACCGAGACCAGCTGAGCCCGGCGCAGCGACTGGTTTTCACCGATGGTGGCGATGTTGTTGGTCAGCTTGTCATCGACGCTGCCACCACCGGGATAGTCGACGCCCTTGAGCGCTTCGATATCGGTCTCGCCCTGGGCCAGCGCCAGGCTGGTGACGGTGCTGACAAAGTCCTGGAACTGCTCGTTCTTGGCAACAAAATCGGTTTCGCTGTTGACCTCCACAGCGATACCCTTGGTGCCGTCAACGGCAACACCGACAAGGCCTTCAGCGGCGGTGCGGCTCGATTTCTTCTGGGCCGCGGCCAGCCCTTTGGCGCGCAGAAAATCAACGGCGGCCTCGAGATCACCATTTGTCTCGGCCAGTGCCTTTTTGCAATCCATCATGCCTGCGCCAGTGCGCTCGCGCAGTTCTTTTACGGCAGCAGCGGTAATCGCCATGATCCATATCCTTTGATGTTGTCCTGATGCTGTTGCTCAGGCGTCCTTTCGGGACGTGTCGGTAAGTGTCAGATGTGCAGATAGTGCGCGAGCATTAGCGTGCAACTGTTGCAGTTTCGCGTAACGCAAAGCCGGAGCGCGACGACATGCCGCTCACGCTCCGGTTTTGACGCTTATTCCGCCTTGGCTTCCTCGACCTCGGCCGGGGCTTCGGCTGCAGGCTCGGTTTCTGCCGGGGTTTCCGCAACAGCTTCCGCTTCAGCCGGAGCTTCTTCTACAGGAGCGGCTTCCGCTTCCGGCTCGGCTGCAGGCTCGGCAACAATCGCTTCAGCAGCAGGCTCAGCCGCCGCGCCCAGATCTTCGCCGCTCGATGCCGCAGCACCGGCACTGCCCTGGCTCGCGGCGGCGGCAATGGCGTCGCAATAGAGGCGCACAGCACGGCTGGCATCGTCATTGCCCGGAACCGGGAAAGCGATGTTGGTCGGATCGGTGTTCGTATCGAGCACCGCAATCACCGGGATACCAAGGACATTGGCTTCCTTGATCGCCAGATCTTCCTTGTTGGCATCGATGACGAACATGACATCGGGAATGCCACCCATATCGCGGATGCCGCCAAGCGACAATTCCAGCTTGTCGCGCTCGCGGGTCAGCTGCAGCACCTCTTTCTTGGTGAAGCCCGAGGTATCTCCGCCAAGCTGTTCCTCAAGCGATTTCAGCCGCTTGATCGAGTTGGAGATCGTCTTCCAGTTGGTCAGCATGCCGCCGAGCCAGCGGTGGTTGACGAAGTGCTGGCCACAGGACAGCGCGGCTTCGGCGATCGGCTGCTGTGCCTGGCGCTTGGTGCCGACAAACAGGACCTTGCCGCCAGCCTTGACGGTGGCCGACACAAAGTCGAGCGCGCGCGCGAACAGCGGCACGGTCTGCGACAGGTCGATAATGTGGATGCCGTTGCGCGCGCCGAAGATATAGGGCTTCATGCGCGGGTTCCAGCGGTGGGTCTGGTGGCCGAAATGGGCACCAGCTTCAATCAATTGCTGCATGGTGACGGTGGTATCCGCCATAATTCTTCTCCTTCCGGTTGAGCCTCTGACGCGCGGGTGACCGGACAATCCGGCACCGGAATATGTTGCACGTCATGTGGAATAGAGGCGCCATTAGGCCCATTGCCGGACAAAATCCAGTGTTTTTTGGCAAAACTACGCTCGAGGTGATTTTTGCGGTTGACGACCGGAACATTTTGTGAACAATAGAGAACATTAAGCGAACAGAGCTATGGTGTAACTTTTCCCCAAAGGCACCGAACTCTGCAGGGTAGAAGCACTTTTCCACAGCTTGTGGATAAACGTGGAACAAAAGAACCTATTGGACGTTGATAGGTTGATAGGAGCAGACTATGGCCAGTTTTTTGATTGCAACATTTTTCACAGCAGCGCTGGTTTTCGCAGCCTGGGCCATGATCTCCACCATGTCGCAATATGGCGATGCCATCCGTTCCACCCTCTCGGGTTATCAGCCGGCTCCGCTGCTGGCGCAAACGCATATTCGCCACCGCAGCCAGCCTGTTGTCACCACCCGTGACTATTCCCCATCCCGGGATGCAGACGGGGGCAATCATGGCCAGGTTATCTATTTTCAGTTTGCCGATTGCCCCAGTGTCGGTAACCGCAAACAGGATATCGACTGCATCGCCGCATAATCGTCTAGGCGTTTTCTGTTTCGCTTTCCTGCCGCCGCTTGACCTTTGCATAGCTCAGAATCCCGAACGGTATCAGCGCGATATAGGAAAGGCTGATCCCGGTCAGCGTCCACCACGGCGCGGTGATTGCCGCAGCACCGATCAGCCCCACCAGCGCTATCGCCTCCAGCCGGATATTCCGACGCAGCCGGAGCGATGACCAGCTGAAAGTAGCAACGTTGGAAATCATCAGAAATGCAATGATCACGGTCCACGGCCCGACAACCCAGTATTCGCGGAACAGCGGGTTATCGGTAATCAGCCAGAGATAGATGGGCAGGAACACCAGACCCGCCCCTGTCGGTGACGGCACACCGGTCAGAAAACCGGCCGATTTGTGCGGCTGATCCTCAATATCGATCTGCGCATTGAACCGAGCCAGCCGCAATGCACAGGCAACGGCAATGGTGAGCGCGATGATCCAGCCAAATTTCGGCAGGCCCTGCAATGACCAGAGATACAACACCAGCGCCGGCGATACTCCGAACGCTATACAGTCGCTCAGCGAGTCCAGCTCGGCACCAAAGCGGCTCTGGGCATTCATCAGCCGTGCAATCCGGCCATCAATACCATCCAGCACCCCGGCAACGATGATCGCCGCGACTGCCGTGGTCCACTCGCCGGCAATGGCGAAGCGGATCCCCGTCAGCCCGAAGCACAGCGCGAGTACGGTGACGCCATTGGGTACCATTGCCCGCAGCGACAGGCCACGGCGGCGTTGCAGCAGCCGAAGGCGCCGCCCGCGCAGGCGAGTGGAAAGGCGGTGGGCTGGTGGCCTTTTCGGCATCAACGCCCTGCCGGTAATAAAGCTGTCACTGGCTGATCCCGGTCAGCTGCGGTGTCGAGCGAATCTCGGCAATCACGGTCTCACCCGCCACGGTGCGCTGCCCCTTAACCACCCGCGGCAATGTCCCTTTGGGCAGGAAAATATCGACCCGACTGCCAAAACGGATCAGCCCGATACGCTGACCGACGGCAACAATATCGCCTTCCTTGACGAAGGAAACGATGCGCCGTGCGACCAGCCCGGCAATCTGGGTAAAGCCGATGCGCACACCATCGTCGCGCTCGACCAGAAAATGCTGGCGTTCATTGTCCTCGCTCGCCTTGTCGAGATCGGCATTGACGAACTTGCCGGGTATATAGGCAACGCGCTTCACCGTGCCAGCAATCGGGCTGCGGTTGATATGCACATCGAACACGCTCATGAAAATCGACACCCGCACCAGCGGATCATCGCCCAACCCTTCTGCACCGGCAATGTCGGTCGGTGGCACCACTTCCTGGATCAGTGTGATCAACCCATCAGCCGGCGCGGTGATCAATCCGGGGTCATCAATGGTAACACGCTTGGGATCACGGAAAAACGCCGCCACCCAGGCGGTAATACCGACCATCGGCCAGGCGAGCAGGCTCCACCCCAGCAGAAAGAAGCCGAGGGTGATGGCGCCGGCGATAACAGCGAATTTGCGTCCTTCGGGGTGCACAGACGGAAACCGCCACTCGGTAATGCCATTGCCGCGATTGTCGAGAATATCATTTGCCATATGCGGTTCCTTAATCGCTGCTTTATGCGGTTACAACAGTCATTGCCGCACCATGATACGGCGCAGCAGATAATCCGCCCGGCGATAGTTGATATATGGTACCGCTTTGCTAAGAGGCAGGCACATTTTCGAATTTCTTCCCCGCCAACCTCTTTCAGGAAAGCTACATATGGCAAAGATCAAGGTGAAAAACCCGGTCGTCGAAATCGATGGCGACGAAATGACGCGCATCATCTGGCAGTGGATCCGCGAACGCCTGATCGAGCCCTATCTCGATATCGATCTGAAATATTACGATCTTTCAGTAGAAAAGCGCGATGAGACCAATGACCGCATCACAGTAGATGCAGCCAATGCCATTCGCGAACACGGCGTCGGAGTGAAATGCGCCACCATCACCCCGGACGAAGCCCGGGTCGAGGAATTCGACCTCAAGAAAATGTGGAAATCACCCAATGGCACCATCCGCAACATATTGGGCGGTGTGGTGTTCCGCGAGCCGATTGTGATCGACAATGTACCGCGCCTGGTGCCGGGCTGGACCGATCCCATTGTTGTCGGCCGCCATGCCTTTGGCGATCAGTACAAGGCCACCGACTTTCGTGTTCCCGGCCCCGGCAAGCTGAGGCTGGTGTTCGAGGGCGAGGACGGCAACACCATTGACGAAGAAGTGTTCCAGTTCCCATCATCAGGCGTCGCCATGGCGATGTACAATCTCGATGATTCGATCCGCGACTTTGCCCGCGCCTCGATGAACTATGGCCTCAATCGTGGCTGGCCGGTCTATCTCTCGACCAAGAATACCATCATGAAAGCCTATGATGGCCGCTTCAAGGACCTGTTCGAAGAGGTTTTCGAAAGCGAATTCAAGGCCCAGTTCGACAAGGCCGGGATTGAATATCAGCATCGCCTGATCGACGACATGGTCGCCTCTGCACTGAAATGGAACGGCAAGTTCGTCTGGGCCTGCAAAAACTATGATGGCGATGTCCAGTCCGACACCGTGGCCCAGGGCTTTGGCTCTCTAGGCCTGATGACCTCGGTGCTGATGACTCCCGATGGCAAGACCGTCGAGGCGGAAGCGGCGCACGGCACCGTCACCCGCCACTATCGTATGCACCAGCAAGGCAAGGCGACCTCGACCAACCCGATCGCCTCGATCTTCGCCTGGACCCGCGGCCTGATGTATCGCGGCAAGTTCGACGAGACGCCGGATGTTGTGCGCTTTGCTGAAACGCTCGAGCGTGTGTGCATCGAGACTGTGGAAAAGGGCGACATGACCAAGGATCTCGCGATCCTGATCGGCCCCGATCAGAACTGGATGACCACCGGTCAGTTCTTCGAGGCGATTGTCCAAAATCTCGAAAAGGAAATGGGTAACTGGTCCTGATGCGATGGCTGCACCTGATATTGGTCATCGGCATCATGGCTGGTTTGGGTGCACCCGCAATCGCGCAAGACAGTGACAGCGCTGAAGAAACCGCCAGTGCGAACGCCAACGACGAGGCCTTTGGCGGCATCGTCGTCTCTGCCAATCGCGAGGGCAATTACACCGTAAAGCCCGGCGACTTCCGCGAAATGATCGACGCCTATTATAAATGGCGCAGCAAATATGCCCCTGGGGGTGAATTATTCCTGCAGCTACGCCCGGCAAAGGACGAGACCGTTGAGGACATTGGCGACGTCGCCGCACAGTTGAGCCGCGACGGGGAAATTATCGACCTCGCCTTTGACGAGACATGGCTGGTCAAGCTGCCGGTCGAGCGTCTTGGCGATGGCAAATGGGAACTGGCCTTCAACCAGGTAAAGGGCAAGTTGCGGGTTTTTCCCACCATATTGTCGCCAGGGACCAGTGAAACATTGAGAAGAATGGGCGATATCCGGCTGGAGTGCCGTGTGTTTTGGGGCTTTTACAATAACCGCGTCAATGTCGTCCTGCGCGGGCTGTTCGATGTTATCGGCGGCTGTGCGAGCAAACGCTTCAAACCCTATTACCCGCTCGACAGAGAGCTGGTATCGGTCGTAATCGACGGTATGGAAAGCCCGCAACCGCTGAAGGAACCGGAAAACGAGGCGTATCTTGTTCCGATTTCTGACAAGGCAGTCCCCAATGATGCGCTGGTGCGGATCACCTTTGCCGAAGACCCCGCTCCTGCGGAAACACAGCAATAACAGCCTGCCACCAGCAGATGAATTTTGCTGACTTGGCCTGCGCCATACGGCATTAGTCACCCATGGCAGGCGAAATTCAGATCGAGGGCATGTCCGATGCGCTGGTTATTCTCGGCGCGGCGGGGCTGGTCATCCCGGCTTTTGCCCGTTTCCGCATCACCCCGATTATCGGCTTCATTCTGGTCGGTATATTGGTCGGACCGGCCGGACTGGGCTCACTGACCGGCGATTATGAATGGCTGAGCTATGTCACCATTTCGGATACCGAACCGATTGAGCCCTTTGCCGAGTTCGGGATCATATTGCTGCTGTTTTCCATCGGGCTGGAGCTGTCGTTCAAACGACTATGGTCGCTGCGCAAGCTGGTATTCGGCGTCGGCGCCGCAGAATTGCTGGTTTCCGGTCTATTGATCGCCATCGCACTCAACCTGATCACGTCGCAAAACTGGCAGGGTTCGCTCGGTCTCGGCTTGGCGCTGGCACTGTCCTCCACCGCATTGGTGCTGCCAATGTCCGGCACTACCTCACCGGTCGGCAAGGCGGCGCTGGCGATGTTGCTGTTCGAGGACATCGCCATCGTGCCTATCATCTTCCTGCTCGGTGCCATTGCTCCCCAAATGGTCGGCGATGATGCCGGGCTGAGCGGTCTCGCCAGCATATTGATCAACGGCACATTGGTGGTCATCGGCATGATGTTCCTTGGTCGCCTGCTGCTGCCCTATATCTTCGCCCAGGCAGCACGCACCAAAAGCCCGGAAATCTTCCTCGCCACCAGCCTGTTGGTGGTGATTGTCGCCAGCCTGGTCACCGGTGCTGTCGGCCTGTCACCGATTGTCGGCGCACTGCTAGCCGGTCTGTTGATCGCAGAGACAGAATATGTCGGTGAGGTCGAGGTGATAACCGCCCCGTTCAAGGGTCTGGCACTAGGGGTATTCCTTATCAGTGTCGGCATGAGCATCGACCTGCGGGTCATATCGGAAAATGCCCTGCTGTTGGTTTCGGCGGTCACCGGCGTGGTGGTGATCAAGGCAATTGTCACCGGCCTGCTGTTGCGCTTTGCCGGTGCCAGCAGAGGCACCGCGGCCGAGGCCGGAGTGTTGATGGCCAGCCCTTCGGAAACGACGCTGATCGTGCTTGCCGCAGCGGCGTCGGCACAGCTTATCAACCCGGATACTGCGCAATTCTGGCAGATCGTCACCGCCATCGGCCTGACCATCACGCCGCTACTGGCACGGCTTGGCCATGACATTTCCCGCCGGGTCGAAATGGCCAGCAGCGAGGCGCCAACGGTGGAGGAGGGCAATACCACCGACCGCTCGGTGATCTTCGGCTTTGGCCGTATCGGCGTGATGGTGGCAGAAATGCTCGACAAGCACGACCAGCCTTACATTGCCATCGACTCCAACATCGATGTCGTTGCCCGGGGGCGCCGAAACGGCTTCAATATCATTTACGGCGATGTCTCGCGGCCGGAAATCATGGACCGGCTGCAGCTAGGCCATGCCCGGGCGCTGATCGTTACCATGGATGAGCCGGTATTGGCGGCGCGCATTGTCAAGCGGGTGCGCGGCTGGGTGCCCGACCTCACGATCATCGCGCGCGCCCGCGATACAGAAAACGCCGCCGAGCTATACCGCGCCGGAGCCTCTGTAGCGGTGCCGGAAACGCTGGAAAGCTCGTTACAGATATCCGAAGCAGCGCTGGTCGATCTCGGCATCGGCATGGGGCATGTCATCGCCTCGGTCCATGAAAAGCGCGACGAGATGCGCGACAGAATCATGGACAAGGGCGAGCTTGATACAAAACCCGAATTGAAATCACGCACCATATGACGTTGTCGAGGTGCAAACCGCACTGCCGCACCGAAACGTACCGGGTTCAGGAGCTATCCCCTCCCCCGTGTCTTTGTGGCTCCCGGTCTCGCGGTGGTCTCGATAAACTCTATGATCCGCCCTGCAATATCCTTGCCGGTCGCGTTTTCAATCCCTTCCAGGCCGGGCGAGCTGTTAACCTCCATAATCACCGGACCATGATTGGAGCGCAATATGTCGACACCGGCGACATTCAGTCCCATCACCTTGGCAGCGCGCACGGCAGTTGAGCGTTCTTCTGGTGTGATCTTGATCGGCTTGGCCGAACCGCCGCGATGAAGGTTGGACCGGAAATCATCCGCTGCCCCGGTGCGCATCATCGATGCCGCTACCTTGCCGCCGACTATGAGGATGCGCAGGTCGCTTGAACCGGCCTCCTTGATAAACTCCTGCACCAATATATTGACATTGGCACCGCGAAACGCCTCGATCACCGACTTGGCTGACTTGTCGGTTTCGGCCAGCACGACCCCTATCCCCTGTGTGCCTTCGGTCAGCTTGATCACCACCGGCGCGCCACCGGCAATCTTCATTACCTCTTCGGTCTGTTTCGGATCATGGGCAAAGGCCGTCACCGGCAGGCCAAGCCCGTGCTTGGCGAAGATCTGCATAGAGCGCAGCTTGTCGCGGCTACGCCCAATGGCGACACTTTCATTGAGCGGCCATACGCCCATCATCTCGAACTGGCGCAGCACTGCGAGGCCATATTGGGTCACCGACGCGCCGATCCGTGGGATAACCGCATCATAACCGCTCAGCGTCTGACCTTCATAAAGGATGCTCGGTCGATGCGAGGTGATGTTCATCGTGCAGCGCAAAGTGTTGATGATATCAAGTGTATGGCCACGCTGCTCCGCCGCTTCGACCAGCCGCTGGTGCGAATAGAGCTTAGGGTTGCGCGCCAGCATGGCGATTTTCATCGGTCGCTCTCCTCGGGCTTGCCCAGCATGTAACGGTGCCTGCAATTGACCAGAAAGCCGCGGCGCAATGCCCTTCGCCCGATCAGGATCGGGAAGGTCATCCGGCCGCGATTCGCCAATGTGAGATGGCCCCGCCAATGCAGCTTACCAAGCCGCATGGTCGTTTCTATGACATAGCGTAGCTGGCGCTCGCCATTGGAGCTTGTAACGCTGCGCTGTTCGACCACCGGTGCGCGATAGCGTGCCGCACGCTCGCCCTTATGCGCCCGGAACCAGAATTCGACATGCGGGACACCGTCAATATCAAGTGGTCGAATGCGGGTGGCATGGATGGAAGATGTCGCTGCGCCGCTGTCGATCTTGGCCTTGATCCGGCGCAACCCCAGACCGGGCAGATCAATGCACTCACACCAGCCGATTTCCTGCTGTTTTTTCAGCTTTTTGCGTAGTTTCGGCAAATCCATCGCCAAGCGCTAGCACCGGCCGCAATGCCGCGCAAAACAATTGCGGCCAGTGCTCGAAACGTCGCGGAGAAGGCTTACACTACGCCATAGGCGAGCATCGCATCGGCGACTTTCTTGAAACCGGCGATATTGGCGCCCTTGACGTAATTGACATAACCGTCGCCTTCATCGCCATATTCGACACATTTTTCATGGATGCCCGCCATCAGGTCGTTGAGCATCTCCCCAAGACGTTCATTGGTCCAGCTGATGCGCTCGGCATTCTGGCTCATTTCCAACCCCGAAACCGCCACACCGCCGGCATTGGCGGCTTTGCCCGGGCCATACATGATCTTCGCATCATGGAAGACATGGACACCTTCGAGCGTAGTGGGCATGTTGGCGCCTTCGGAAACACCCTGGACACCATTGGCAACCAGCGTTTTTGCCTCATCCTCGTTAAGCTCATTCTGAGTGGCGCAAGGCAGCGCGAGATCACAGGTCACGCCCCAGGGCCGTTCGCCTTCATGGAAGCTCGCACCGGTAAATTCGTCGGCATATTCGCTGATGCGGCCGCGTTTGACGGTCTTGAGATTCTTGATCCAGTCGATCTTCTCCTGGTCGATACCATCGGGATCATGGATGAAGCCGCCACTGTCCGACAGAGTCAGTACCTTGCCGCCCTTGAGTGTAATCTGTTCGGCGGCATGGGTAGCAACATTGCCCGATCCCGAGATTACCGCTGTCTTGCCAGCGATGTCCTCACCCTTGTGTTTGAGCATATTCTCGAGGAAATAGACCGCGCCATAGCCGGTGGCTTCGGGCCGCATTTGCGATCCGCCATATTCCAGCGCCTTGCCGGTCAATACCCCCTCCCAGCGATTGGTGATCCGTTTATACTGGCCGAACATATAGCCAATCTCGCGCCCGCCAACACCGATATCGCCAGCAGGCACATCGGTATCGGGACCGATATGGCGATAGAGCTCGGTCATGAACGCCTGGCAGAAGCGCATCACTTCTCCATCCGACTTTTCACGCGGATTGAAATTGGCGCCGCCCTTGCCACCACCCATGGGGAGACCGGTCAGCGAATTTTTGAACGTTTGTTCGAAAGCGAGAAATTTCAGCACGCTCTCAGTGACGGTGGGGTGAAAACGGATGCCGCCTTTATAGGGGCCGATGGCATTGTTGTTCTGTACCCGCCAGCCACGCTGCACCCGGATATTGTGATTGTCGTCTTCCCAGCAAACACGGAAGGAAACCACCCGGTCCGGCTCGGCGATGCGGCGCAAGATCTGGGCTGAATGATATTCTTCCTTGTCGGCGATGAAGTCGTAAATATCCTGCGCGACTTCCTGCACCGCCTGGATGAATTCGGTCTGGCCGGGATTGCGCTTTTTCACGCCCGCCATAAAGGTGTCGAGATCTACGTGATCGGATACTGCCATGGTCTGCCCCTCTCTGCAAAATGCCAAAAACTTGCGAGCGACCCTGGCTGTTATGCGCGATTGCTTTCCGGGCTTCTGTGACTCGGTGCACTGCGCCGCAACAGAGTAGCAGCTTTTCGGAAAATGCCTATAGTTGAGTTTCTTCGGTCGAATATGCGCGACAGCTTCCAGCCGAAATCACGGCAAGAGCCAGTGGCGACAAAGAGCAGAACTGTCACCCGTGAACGAACTCAGCCCGCATTATCGGACGGGCGTTCGGCTGCATCGCTATCTTCGCCCACGCCATCGTCAACGGCTTCACTGTCCGCGGTTTCATCCGCGTCATCCTCAGGCACGCCATTACCCGCATCGGGTCCGGCAACCACCGGGCCCAGCACCATCGACAGGCGCGACGCCTGTTCGCCGATGACGCCATCCACGGCGGCAGCGATCGTTTCCATCGGGAAGCGCATATAGCCGCCAACGACATATTCGAAACGGATTTTGGTGCCGGCGTCGCTGGGGGTCAGCGTGATCGTCAGGCTGCCGGTAACCGCCTCGGATTGCAGCGGCCCCAGCGCACCGACCATGCGCAGCATCTTGCCCGGCTCGCTATAGACGATGTGCATGTGCTCAACGCTGCCGCGCGAACCATCGGGAGTAGATGCTGGGATCAGCTCGCAAAAGCAGCCCGTCGCCTGGGCATCCATGTAGAAATTGTCGGCATCACCCGTCCAGCTATGCTCGGCTGACCACCATTTCGCCGGAGCGCGCAACATTGCGAAGGTGGCATCAGGGTCGGTACTGACCTCGACATCATGGGTGGTGACAAAGCCGTTATCGCTGCTCGCGGTAATCTCGGCATGGGCCGGAACCGCACCGAGAACCAGAATGGCAGCCAGAACTATCGGATATCGCATGGCCTCTCCCTCATTTCAGGCGACCAAGCCTATGGGCTTCGCACTCAGCTATCAAGTATCGCCGCGATATCGCTCGCAACTTCATCCATCGAACCCATGCCGTCGACCCGGGTGACAATGTCGCGCTGCTCATAGATAGGCAGAATCGGGGCGGTCTTGGCGCGATATTCTTCCATCCGCTTGCGCACGGTTTCTTCATTGTCATCAGGGCGGCGCTTGAACTCGGTGCTGCCGCAGCGATCACATATGCCCTCTTTGGCGGGCAACTTGTGCCGGTCGTGATAGCCGGCACCGCAATTGGCACAGGTGAAGCGACCGGTGATCCGATCGACCAGTGCATCGACATCGACCGCCAGTTCGATGACATGGTCGAGGCTGCGGTGACGCGATTCCAGAATGTCATCGAGCGAAGCCGCCTGCGCTGCCGTGCGCGGATAGCCGTCAAAGATAACCCCTGTTTCGGAGGAGAGGCTGTCCAAAGCATCACCGATCAGGTCGGAGACGATTTCATCGGAGACGAGCTGGCCTGCATCCATCACCGCCTTGGCCTTGAGACCCACCGGGGTTGCAGCCTTGACCGCAGCGCGGAGCATATCGCCGGTGGAAAGCTGCACCATGCCGCGCTGCTCAACCAGCTTGTGCGCCTGTGTGCCCTTGCCTGCCCCGGGCGGGCCCAAAAGGATGATATTCAAGCGACGACTCCCCTAATTGTCGGCGAATGCCTAATTTTTCAGGACTATGGCCTAGCGCAGCCGACCCTTCAACTTAGCCTTTTTGATAAGATCGCCATATTGGTGCGCCAGCAAATGGCTCTGTATCTGGGTCACCGTATCGACAGTCACATTGACGACGATGAGCAGGCTGGTACCGCCAAGGAAGAAGAGCGGAATGCCGGTCTGCTTGATGACATATTCGGGCAGCACGCAGACAAAGGCGAGATAGGCTGCACCGACGACAGTGATGCGGGTCAGCACATAGTCGAGATAGGTTGCGGTGTTTTTGCCCGGACGGATGCCGGGGATAAAGCCACCATTGCGCTTCAGATTGTCGGCGGTTTCTTCCGGGTTGAACACCACCGCGGTGTAGAAGAAACAGAAGAAGATGATGCCGACGGCATAGAGCGTCATATAGACCGGCTCGCCATGCGACAGCGTCGTGTTCAGTGTCTGCAGCACCGAACCCCAGGTGGTGGTGGTATCGATATTGTTACCGGCAAACTGGCTGATTGTCAGCGGCAGCAGCAGCAGCGACGAGGCGAAGATCGGCGGGATAACACCGGCGGTGTTGACCTTGAGCGGCAAGTGCGAGCGATCAGCCTGCATGCCGCCGCGCTGTTGCGCCCGCTTGGGATATTGAATCAGCACCCGACGCTGGGCGCGCTCCATGAAACAGATAAATACGATCAGGCCGATGATCATCACGATGATACCGACGATCAGTCCGGCAGAGATAGTACCCTCGCGGCCCTGCTGGAACATTTGCGACACGAAAGTCGGCATTTGCGCGACGATACCGGCCATGATGATCAACGAGATACCGTTGCCGATACCGCGGCTGGTGATTTGCTCGCCCAGCCACATCAGGAACATGGTGCCACCGACCAGCGAGATCACGGCACCGATGCGGAAGGTCAGACCGGGGTCGATAACCGCCTGCACACCGCTGGCCGAAGCAAAGGTCTCAAGCCCTGCCGCGATAAAATAGCCCTGCACCATACACAGGCCGACCGTGCCGTAACGGGTATATTGGTTCAGTTTCTTGCGCCCGCTCTCGCCCTCTTTCTTGATCGCGGCCAGGGTCGGCGACAGTGCCGCTGCCAGCTGCACCACGATAGAGGCAGTGATATAGGGCATGACGCCCAGAGCGATCAGGCTCATGCGTTCGAGTGAACCGCCGGAAAAGGTGTTGAAGATATCGAGAACACCGCCCTGGGTACGCTCTGCCAGATTGGCCAGTGCCGTCGGATTGACGCCGGGCAGCGGCACATAACTCAGCAGACGGAAGATAACCAGCGCACCGATGGTAAACCAGATGCGGCGCCGCAATTCGGTCGCTTCGGAGAATTTTGCCAGGCTGAAACTGCTGGCGATATTGTCGGCACGTGTTGCCATATTTCCAAACACCCCATGATCACAGCGCGCTCGTCAGAGCCGTTTTGCGCCGCTCATCGTCATTCCGTTTTACCCTAGCCGCCCTGCCCTGACCTGTCGAGTTCCCGCAGATTGCGAGATGCCGATCAGACAGGCAGGTGGCCTCAAAAGCAAAACCCCGCAGCACCATATCGGCATGCGGGGTCTGCTTCGCAAGGTGCCCTGACTTATTCTGCCTTGGCTTCGGGTTTGGCAGCGAGGATTTCGACCTTGCCACCGGCCTTTTCGACCGCAGCAACCGCTGCCTTGGAGGCACCGGCCACGGCAAAACTGGCCTTGGTTTTCAGCTCACCCTTGGCCAGCAGACGGACGCCATCCTTGCCGCCACGCGCCAGGCCAGCAGCCTTGAGCGCGGCATGGTCGATGGTGCCCTTGGCATCGAGCTTCTTGGCGTCGATCATCTTCTGAACCATGCCCAGATTGACCTCGGCATAATCCTTGCCGAACGGATTGTTGAAGCCACGCTTTGGCAGGCGCATATGCAGCGGCATCTGGCCGCCTTCAAAGCCCTTGATGGCAACACCCGAACGGCTCTTCTGGCCCTTCTGGCCACGACCACCGGTCTTGCCCTTGCCCGAGCCAATACCACGCCCGATGCGGATGCGGCCCTTGCGGGCGCCTTCATTATCCTTGATTTCATTCAGTTTCATTTTTGCACTCGCTTCATGCTTGGCCCGATTATCGGGGGTTACGCGCTAATATCTCTCTCCCTTCAAGGGAGAGATACGGAGACTTGGCAGCTTGCTGCTTAGTCGTAGTTGAGAGGGCCTGTGCCCTCTCCAAGCTTTGCTAGTCGCTTCGCGACAAGCGCCGCTATCCTCTCCCTAAATGGGAGAGGAGCTGTTTTTCTTATTCGACGATCTCAACCATATGGCTGACGCTGTCGATCATGCCGCGCACAGAAGGGGTGTCTTCCAGTTCGACTGTCTTGTGCATCTTGTTCAGGCCCAGGCCGATCAGCGTCTTGCGCTGGACTTCGGGACGGCGGATCGGCGAACCGATCTGGCGTACCTTGATGGTTTTCTTAGCAGCCATTGCTCATCACTCCGTAATTGCTTCCGCGTCAACCTTGGCTTCGGCTGCGCTGGCACCACCGCGGCCGAGCAGGTCGGCGACCTTCTTGCCGCGACGCTGTGCTACCGATTTGGGGCTGGTCTGGTCGCCCAGAGCCTCAAAGGTGGCGCGGATCATGTTATAGGGGTTTGAGGTACCGACCGATTTGGTCACCACATCGGATACGCCCAGACTCTCGAACACGGCACGCATCGGACCACCGGCGATGATGCCGGTACCCGGAGGTGCGGTGCGCACAGTAACCTTGCCAGCGCCGAAACGGCCCTTGCCGTCATGGTGCAGCGTGCGGCCTTCCTTGAGGGCCACGCGGATCATCTTCTTCTTGGCAGCAGCGGTCGCCTTGGAGATCGCCTCGGGCACTTCACGTGCCTTGCCATGACCGAAACCGACCCGGCCCGAACCGTCGCCGACAACCACCAGAGCGGCGAAACCGAAACGCTTACCGCCTTTTACGGTCTTGGAAACGCGATTGATGTGGACCAGCTTTTCGATCAGATCATCGCCCTTGTCCTCATCGCGATTGCGACGATCATTGCGACGGCCACGGCCACCGCCGCGATTGCCACCGCGTCCGCCACGATCACCACGGGCATTGCGGCCACCGCGTGGTGCGTTTTCCGGGGTTGCCGCAGCGCCTTCAGCGCTCTGGTTTTCGGCTGCTTGGGTTGTGTTTGCTTCGTCAGCCATCGCTTAAAACTCCAGTCCGCCTTCGCGGGCGGCGTCTGCAAGCGCCTTCACCCGGCCATGATAGAGAAAACCGCCGCGATCAAACACAACGGTGGTGACGCCTGCCTTTTTGGCAGCGGCAGCAATATCCTTGCCGACTTTGGCTGCGGCTTCGCAGGTCGCACCCGCTTGCTTGTCACCCTTGTTGAGGGTCGAGGCAGCGGCAACGGTCTTGCCGGCGGCGTCATCGATGATCTGGGCATAGATATGCCGTCCGGTGCGATGCACCGAAAGACGCGCCCGGCCACCGGCCTGCTTGCGCAGAGCGGAACGCACACGCTGGCGCCGCTTTTCGAACAGAGAAAGTTTCGCCATGGCTTACTTCTTCTTTCCTTCCTTGCGGAAAATATATTCGCCGCGATATTTGATGCCCTTGCCCTTATAGGGTTCAGGCTTGCGCCAGCGACGGATTTCTGCGGCCACCTGGCCGACCTTTTGCTTGTCCATGCCGGAGATTTCGACCGTGGTCTGGTCCGGCGTCTTGATCTCAATACCCTCGGGGATCGGGAAATCGACGTCATGGCTGAAACCGAGCTGCATGTTGAGCGTCTTGCCCTGCACCTTGGCGCGATAACCAACGCCATTGATTTCCAGCGTCTTGGAAAAGCCTTCGGTCACACCGGTGACCAGGTTCTGCACCAGCGTGCGCTGCATGCCCCAATAGGCACGCGCGCGTTTAGTGTCATTGGCCGGCTTCACCGCGACGCCTTCGTCGCCGATGCTGTACTCAATGTCATCCGAGAGCGGCAGAGTAAGCTCGCCCTTGGGGCCTTTGACCGACAGGATGCCGTCAGCGATATTGGCGCTGACGCCTGCCGGGATGGCCACTGCCTTTTTACCAATACGGCTCATGATCAGAATACCTCCGCCAGAACCTCGCCGCCGACATTCTGGTCACGTGCTTCCGCATCGGACAGAACACCCTTGGGCGTGGATACGATGGTGATGCCCAGGCCGTTGCGGATGCGTGGCAGTTCCTGCGAACCGCTATAGACGCGGCGGCCCGGCTTGGACACGCGAGCCAGCGATTTGATCGCCGGTTCGCCTTCGAAATATTTCAGCTCGATGCGCAGGCCCTTATGGCGGCCCAGCTCTTCTTCGGAATAACCGCGAATATAGCCTTCGCGCTGCAGCACATCGAGAACACGGGCACGCAGCTTGGAAGACGGCGATACGACGCTGTCCTTCTTGGCCTGCTGACCGTTGCGAATGCGGGTGAGCATATCACCCAAGGGGTCGGTAAATGCCATGATGCAAATCCTTACCAGCTGGACTTCGTGACGCCGGGGATCAGGCCCTTATTGGCCAGATCGCGCAGCTCGATACGGCAAAGGCCGAACTTGCGATAATAACCGCGCGGGCGACCGGTGGTGTTGCACCGGTTGCGAACGCGTGTGGGGTTACCATTGCGCGGAATTTCCGCCATCTTCAGGCGGGCCATCAGACGCTCGGTTTCATCGAGCGAGGTGTCGGCCGCAATCGCCTTCAGTTTGGCATATTGACCGGCATATTTCTTCACCAGCCGCTTGCGCTTTTCGTTTTTGTTAATCGAACTCAGTTTCGCCATGACTTAAGTTCACCTTTCTTGAGAAAATCTCTGGTGAAACAGCCGCTGCCCTGTCAGGCCGCCTGCTGTTCCTCTTCCTGCGGGAACGGAAATCCGAACAGACGCAGCATCTCGCGCGCTTCTTCATCCGTTTTCGCGGTTGTGGTTATGATGATGTCCATGCCGCGAACGGCATCAATGGCATCATAGCTGATTTCCGGGAACACGATCTGCTCCTTCAGGCCACAGGCATAGTTGCCACGGCCGTCAAAACTTTTCGGGTTCAGTCCGCGAAAGTCGCGAATGCGCGGCATTGCGATGGTCACGAAGCGGTCGAGAAATTCATACATGCGTTCCTTGCGCAAGGTTACCTTGCAGCCAATTGGCATGCCTTCGCGCAGCTTGAAGCCGGCGATCGATTTCTTGGCCCGGGTGATGACCGGCTTCTGGCCGGCGATCAGTTCCATTTCCGTAGCCGCCGTCTGGACCTTTTTCTTGTCCTGGCTGGCTTCGCCGACACCCATGTTGATCACGACCTTCTCGATACGTGGCACTTCCATCGGATTGGCATAGTTGAACTTTTCCTGCATGCCCTTGACGACAACTTCGTCATAGCGCTGGCGCATGCGGGCGACATATTTATCAGCCATCGATTGTCTCCCCGGACTTCACGGCCACGCGGACCTTCTTGCCGTCCTTGTCTTCGATGCGAACCCGGGTCGGCTTGCCGGTCTTGGGATCGGCAACCGCGACCTTGGAGATCGCCATCGGTGCTTCAAAGCGGTCAATGCCACCCTGCGGGTTTTGCTGGGTCGGCTTGCGGTGGCGCGACACCATGTTCACGCCAGCAACGACGACCTTGCCTTCTTTCGGCATCACCTGGGTGACATTGCCGGTCTTGCCCTTGTCCTTGCCGGACAGGATGACGACGTCATCGCCCTTTTTGATCTTTGCCATAGCCATTGTCAGAGCACCTCCGGTGCGAGTGAAATGATCTTCATGTGCTTCTTGGCACGCAGTTCGCGCACCACAGGGCCGAAGATACGCGTGCCGATCGGCTCGTCACTCTTGTTGACCAGCACTGCGGCGTTGCTGTCGAAGCGGATGACGGTGCCATCGGCACGGCGCACATCCTTGGCGGTGCGCACGATAACGGCACGGTGCACGTCACCCTTTTTTACCTTGCCGCGCGGTGCTGCTTCCTTCACCGATACGACGATGATATCGCCGACGCTGGCGAAGCGGCGCTTCGAGCCGCCGAGCACCTTAATGCACTGCACACGCTTGGCGCCGCTGTTATCCGCGACCTCAAGATTTGACTGCATCTGGATCATTGATCCGGTTCCTTCTTGTCTGGCTTGCCAGAACCTGTCTGGCAGTTCCTAAAAACTGTCTGCCTGTCCTCAGGCGTTATCCTGCACCGCAATGTCGGGCGTACCGCCAACGCGATCGAGCACGCGCCAGGTCTTCAGCTTGGAGATCGGCCGGGTCTCTTCGATGCGAACCACCTCGCCTGCCTTGAAGCTGTTATCCTCGTCATGCGCGTGATATTTCTTCGAAAGCCGGATGATTTTCCCGTAAAGCGGGTGCTTCACCTTGCGCTCGACCTTTACCACGACGGTCTTGTCGGTCTTGTCGGAGACCACCGTTCCTGTCAGAACCCGTTTTGGCATTGCGTGTCTCCCTTATGCCTGCGCCGCGCTGCGTGCGCGTTCGCCCTGAAGCGTCTTGATCTGCGCGATGGTGCGACGCACTTCACGCATACGCGACGGCTTTTCCAGCTGGTTGGTTGCGGCCTGGAAACGCAGATTGAACGCTTCCTTTTTCAGCGCCGTCAGCTCTTCGGCAAGCTGGTCGTTGGTCTTTGTGCGCAGGTCTTCGAGTTGCTTGCTCATGACTTATCCTTCCAGATGCGACGTGTCGCCGAGACGCGCCACAACCTTGGTCTTGATCGGCAGTTTCATTGCCGCGCGCTCGAAAGCGACAGCAGCGATCGGGCCCGGAACGCCATCCAGCTCGAACAGGATGCGGCCTGGCTTGACCCGGGCGGCCCAATATTCGACTGAACCCTTGCCCTTGCCCTGACGGACTTCGGCAGGCTTTTTCGATACCGGCACATCGGGGAATACGCGGATCCACAAACGCCCCTGGCGCTTGATGTGACGCGTAATCGCACGACGCGCAGCCTCGATCTGGCGTGCGGTGATCCGCTCCGGCTCGAGCGCCTTCAGGCCGTAGGAGCCAAAGTTCAGGGTGGTGCCACCCGGGGCGTCACCTTTGATCTTGCCCTTGAAGGCCTTGCGGTATTTTGTCTTCTTCGGTTGCAGCATGATGCCTTATCCTACAAAAATCTGTCAGCCGTCGCTCAGCGCGCCGGACGTACACCGGAGGTCTGTGCCTCCATCATCAGACGGTCCTGTGCCATGGGGTCATGGCCCATAATCTCGCCCTTGAAGATCCACACCTTGATGCCGATGATGCCGTAAGCGGTCAGCGCTTCGGACTCGGCATAGTCGACATTGGCACGCAGCGTATGCAGCGGCACACGGCCTTCACGATACCATTCGACGCGGGCGATTTCGGCACCACCGAGACGACCGCCACAGGTGATTTTGATACCTTCAGCACCCAGACGCAGCGCCGACTGCACCGCACGCTTCATCGCGCGACGGAAAGCGACACGGCGGATCAGCTGATCGCCGATGCCCTGGGCGACGAGCTTTGCATCGACTTCCGGCTTGCGGATTTCGACGATGTTCAGCTTCACTTCGCTGTCGGTCATGGTGCCGAGTTTCCTGGTCAGCTTTTCGATATCCGCACCCTTCTTGCCGATGATAACACCGGGACGGGCGGCGTAGATCGAAACGCGGCACAACTTGGCCGGGCGCTCGATCACCACCTTGGAAATTGCTGCCTGGGGCAGATTGTCCATGATGTATTTGCGGATCTCGATATCTTCCTTGAGCAGCTGCGCATAATCGGCGCCTTCGGCATACCAGCGGCTGTCCCAGGTGCGGTTGATCTGCAGACGCAGGCCTATTGGATTGCTTTTCTGACCCATGGCTTACGCCTCCTCTTCATCATGCTCGCGCACAACGATGCGCAAGCGGCTGAACGGCTTCAAAATGCGGCTCGAACGACCACGCGCCCGGGTGGTGAAGCGCTTCATGGTGATCGCCTTGCCAACACTGGCCTCGGCAACGACCAACGCGTCGACGTCGAGATTGTGGTTGTTTTCCGCATTGGCAATGGCCGAAGCCAGAACCTTGCGAGCATCGACCGCCATGGCCTTTTTCGAGAAAGCGAGAATGTTCATCGCGTCCTCAACCTTTTTGCCACGGATCAGCTGCGCCACCAGGTTCAGCTTCTGCGCCGAGCCGCGGATAGTGGTGCCAACGGCCAGCGCTTCACGCTCGCCAACCCGGCGGGGTGCAGATTGCTTGCCCATTATTTCTTGCCCTTCTTGTCTGCGGCATGGCCGTGATAGGTGCGCGTCGGAGCGAATTCACCCAGCTTGTGACCGACCATGTCCTCATTCACCGAGACGGGGATGAATTTATGGCCATTATAGACATTGAATGTCAGGCCAACGAACTGCGGCAATACGGTTGACCGGCGCGACCAGGTCTTGATCGGAGCGCGGCCGCCAGCTTCCTGAGCCTCTTCCGCTTTCTTCAGCAGGCTGAGCTCAACAAACGGGCCTTTCCAGACGGAACGTGCCATGACTTACCTCTTCTTCTTCGCGTGACGCGACCGGATGATCATCTTGTCGGTCTGTTTGTTGTTGCGGGTGCGCGCGCCCTTGGTCGGCTTGCCCCATGGGGTCACCGGATGGCGGCCACCCGAGGTACGGCCCTCACCACCACCATGCGGGTGATCGACCGGGTTCTTTGCAACACCGCGGGTCAGCGGGCGACGGCCCTTCCAGCGGGTGCGGCCAGCCTTGGCAAAGGTCTGGTTGGCGTTATCCGGATTGGACACCGCGCCGACCGTGCCCATGCACTCGCCACGAATATAGCGCTGCTCGCCCGAGTTGAGGCGAACGATGACCATGCCGCGGTCACGACCGACCAGCTGGGCATAAGTGCCGGCGGCGCGGGCGATCTGGCCGCCCTTGCCCGGCTTCATCTCGATATTGTGGATGATTGTGCCAACCGGCATCTGGCTCAGCTTCATCGCATTACCAGGCTTCACATCCACTTTCTCACCGGCGATGACCGTATCACCAACAGCCAGACGCTGTGGCGCGAGAATGTAAGCAAGCTCACCATCCTCATATTTGATCAGCGCGATGAACGCCGAACGGTTGGGGTCATATTCCAGACGCTCAACGGTTCCGGCAACATCGAACTTGCGACGCTTGAAATCCACCTTGCGGTACTTCTGCTTGTGACCGCCGGCAATACCGCGCGAGGTCACATGACCTTTATTGTTGCGACCACCGGTCTTGCGCTTGCCCTCGACCAGCGATTTGACCGGCTTGCCCTTCCAGAGGTCGCTCTTGTCGACAAGCACCAGGCCACGACGGGCCGGGCTGGTCGGATTATATGTCTTGAGTGCCATGTTCCTGTCCGTCCTGTCTTATACGCCGGTGGTCACGTCGATGGACTGGCCTTCGGCCAGTGTGACGATGGCTTTTTTGATGTCGGAGCGGCGATAGGGACGACCGCGCCAGCGTTTGGCCTTGCCCTTTTGCACAATGGTGTTCACGCCGGTTACCTTGACGTCGAACAGCGCCTCGACCGCAGCCTTGATCTCCGGCTTGGTCGCGCTGTTGGCAACCTTGAAGACCACGGCGTTGTTCTCGCTCAGCAGCGTCGACTTTTCGGTGATGTGCGGCGCAACAATCACGTCATAATGACGGGCGTCAATATTGGTTTTCTTAGCCATTACTTGGCCCCTCCCGGGAGGGCAAAACGCGCCTCCAGCTTTTCGACCGCTTCGCGCGTCAGCACCAGCGTATCATGTTTCATGATGTCATAGACATTGGCACCAACGGCTGGCAGACTGTTGAGACCGATCAGGTTGGAGGACGCTTTCTTGAAGCCCTCCGAAACCGTATCGCCATCGATAACCAGAGCTGTCTTGCCGAGGCCCAGCTTGTCCAGATTGCCCTTGAGCGCCTTGGTCTTGGGGTCTTTCAGCTCAAGCGTGTCGACAACGATAAGGTTGTCGTTCTTGGCCTTGTCCGAGAGCGCCATTTTCAGGCCCAGGGCACGAATCTTCTTGTTCAGCGACTGCTCGAAATCGCGACGCCGGGCACCATGGGCCTTGCCACCACCGATGAAGATCGGAGCGCGGCGGTCGCCATGACGGGCGGTACCACCACCTTTTTGGCGGCCATATTTCTTGCCGGTGCGGGCAACATCGGAACGCTCACGCGTCGGACGTGCCGTGCCACGACGGTTTTCCAGCTGCCAGGTGACGACGCGGTGCAAAATGTCTGCGCGCGGCTCGACACCGAAGACATCATCATTCAGTTCAATATTGGCTTTGGCACCGGTGGGCGCCTTGCCTTCAAGGGCTTTGACTTTGAGTTTCACGGCTTAGCCCTCCTTCTCTTCGCTGCCTGTATCGGCATCAGCCTTTTCAGCTTCAGCGGCGGGCGCTTCTGTGGCAGGCGCTTCGGCCTCGGCGGACGCCGGTGTTTCCGTTGTTTCCTGTTCTACAGCCGGGGTTTCCTCGGCAGGAGCCTCGTCAGTAGCGTCGTGCAGCGCACCGGGGAACGGCGCATCCTCGGGCATCGGATGCTTGATCGCATCGGTGACCATCAGCCAGCCACCCTTGGAACCCGGAACCGAGCCCTTGACGAAAATCAGGCCACGAGCCGCATCGGTGCGGACAACTTCCAGATTCTGCTGGGTACGATTGCGGTCACCCATATGGCCGGCCATCTTCTTGTTCTTGAAGACCTTGCCCGGGTCCTGGCGGTTACCGGTCGAACCATGCGAACGGTGCGACAGCGAAACACCATGGGTTGCGCGAAGACCACCGAAGCCCCAACGCTTCATCGCACCGGCAAAGCCCTTACCCTGGGTGCGCCCCTGGATATCGACCAGCTGACCGGCAATGAAGTGGTCTGCAGCGACGCGTGCACCAACCGGGAGCAGGGCATCCTCACCGCTGACGCGGAACTCGGCAACGCGCATTTTCGGCTCAACCTTGGCCTTGGCAAAATGCTCGCGCTGCGGCTTGTTGACGTTCTTCGCTTTTGCTGCGCCAGCACCAAGCTGCACCGCGAAATAGCCGTCGGTGTCTTTGGTACGGGCGGAAATTACCTGACAATCTTCCAGCGACAATACAGTCACGGGGACGTGACGTCCATCATCCTGGAAAAGCCGTGTCATTCCGACTTTTTTTGCGATCACACCGGTGCGCATGATCAGTCTCCTTACAGAGGCCCTCCCGCTTTCCCGCCGGAGGGCGTGACAAATTTACCTGCACCAACGCGGCACAGGCGGCGATATGACCCTGTATGTTCAAGAGTGCCCCGTCCGGGCCAAGTGCCTCGCGAATATTCGCGAAGCGAGACGGGGGACTCGGACCCGGCATGGCTTCCTTTGGAAGCGTCCGGCGGTATCCCTATTTCTCAGGGCTCAGACTGGCTGAACCAGACCCCGCCTTGACGGGGATCATGAGGTCAATTGGCTTTAGGCCAGTTTGATCTCAACATTTACACCGGCGGCCAGATCGAGCTTCATCAGCGCGTCGACTGTCTGCGGTGTCGGCTGCACGATGTCGAGCAGCCTTTTATATGTGCGAACCTCGAATTGCTCACGCGACTTTTTGTCGATGTGCGGACCGCGGTTCACGGTAAATTTCTCAATACGCGTCGGCAGCGGAATAGGGCCACGGATGAGCGCGCCGGTGCGGCGTGCGGTATCCGCAATATCGCCAGTCGCCTGATCGAGAACGCGGTGATCAAAAGCCTTGAGGCGAATACGAATATTCTGTGTTTCCATGTTTCCAACTACCGATGTCGCCAAAGAGCGAATTTGAAAGAGCCCGCCTTCGTTGAAACTTCGGCGGGCAGGCCCACCGCAGCCTCTCAAAAGACACTAAACTAAAAACTATCTTTATCCGCCGAAGCTCCGAAGGAGCGAAGGAGGAAAAAACAAACCGCCCTGTAAAACCCGATGGGAGAACAGGGCGGCCTGTCTAGATTTGTTTGCCGCGAATCAAACTCCGCAGCGGTGCAGCGCCTATATTACGCTTTGATGGTGCTGACAACCCCGGAACCAACAGTCCGGCCACCTTCGCGGATAGCGAAGCGCAGACCCTGGTCCATAGCGATCGGCGCGATCAGCTTCACGCCGATGGTGACATTGTCACCGGGCATGACCATCTCGGTGCCATCGGGAAGGATAACTTCACCGGTAACGTCCGTGGTGCGGAAGTAGAACTGCGGACGATAGTTGGCGAAGAACGGCGTGTGACGGCCACCTTCGTCTTTCGACAGCACGTAAACTTCTGCGTCGAATTCTGTGTGCGGGGTAACAGAACCCGGCTTGCACAGAACCTGACCACGCTCAACTTCCTCACGGCCGATGCCGCGGATCAGAGCACCGATATTGTCGCCAGCTTCACCGCGATCAAGCAGCTTGCGGAACATTTCAACACCGGTAACGGTGGTCTTCTGGGTATCCTTGATGCCAACGATTTCAACTTCGTCGCCAACATTGATAACGCCGGTTTCGACACGACCGGTAACAACCGTACCACGGCCAGAGATCGAGAACACATCCTCAACCGGCATCAGGAAGTCCTGATCAACCGGACGATCCGGCTGCGGGATGAAGTCGTCGACAGCAGCCATCAGCTCAAGAATTTTTTCCTTGCCGATATTGTCGTCGCGGCCTTCCAGAGCGGCCAGAGCCGAGCCGGCGATGATCGGAATATCATCACCCGGGAAGTCATATTCGCTGAGCAGTTCACGCACTTCGAGCTCAACCAGCTCAAGCAGCTCTTCATCGTCAACCTGGTCAACCTTGTTGAGGAAGACAACCATGGCCGGAACGCCAACCTGACGCGCGAGCAGGATGTGCTCTTTGGTCTGCGGCATCGGGCCGTCAGCAGCGTTAACCACCAGGATAGCGCCGTCCATCTGCGCCGCGCCGGTGATCATGTTCTTGACATAGTCAGCGTGACCCGGGCAGTCGACATGCGCATAGTGACGATTGTCGGTTTCATACTCAACATGTGCAGTCGAGATGGTGATGCCGCGCTCACGCTCTTCCGGTGCCTTGTCGATGTTAGCGAAGTCAACGGCTTCACCGCCACCTACTTCTGACAACACCTTGGTGATTGCTGCAGTCAATGTGGTCTTGCCATGGTCAACGTGACCGATGGTGCCAACGTTCACGTGCGGTTTCGTCCGCTCAAACTTTGCTTTTGCCATTTTTTCCTACCTTCACAATTTACTATCACCGGATAGTCTGCGCGGCGCTTTGGCGAGACTATCCCAATCTGTCAACACCCAATGAAATGCTGATGCCGAACAAAAACGGCAAACCGGCAATCCATATAGAGAGCGCCTGTATAAAAATCAGCCGATTAGGCCAGTTTCGCCGTCAGCTCCTCGGCAACATTATTCGGCACTTCGTCATAATGCGAGAACTGCATCGAATATTGCGCCCGGCCCTGGGTGAACGAACGCAACTCGTTCACATAGCCAAACATGTTGGCCAGCGGGACCATGGCATCGACAATCTGTGCATTACCGCGCGTGTCGGTGCCCTGGATCTGGCCACGCCGTGAGTTGAGGTCACCAATTACATCACCCAGATAGTCTTCCGGGGTGGTGATCTCAACCTTCATCACCGGCTCGAGCAGCTTGATCTTCGATTTCTGCGCCGCTTCGCGCATCGCTGCGCGACCGGCGATCTCAAAGGCCAGAGCCGAGGAGTCGACATCGTGATAGGCGCCGTCATAGAGGCGAATATCGAAGTCGATGATCGGGAAACCGATCAGAGCACCGGTCTCGGCGGTCTCGCGCATACCCTTTTCAACCGCAGGGATATATTCTTTCGGAATATTACCACCCTTGATCTCATCGTTAAAGGTGATGCCACTGCCACGTTCACCCGGCGTAACCTCGAACTTGACCCGGGCGAACTGACCCGAACCACCCGACTGCTTCTTGTGGGTATAGTCAATATCGGCCGGATTGGTCAGCGATTCACGATAGGCCACTTGCGGTGCGCCAACATTCGCTTCCACCTTGAATTCGCGCTTCATGCGGTCAACCAGAATGTCGAGGTGAAGCTCGCCCATACCCTTGATGATCGTCTGACCCGATTCATGGTCGGTCGAAACACGGAAGGACGGATCTTCGGCGGCCAGGCGGTTGAGCGCGATGCCCATCTTCTCCTGGTCAGCCTTTGTCTTGGGCTCAACCGAAAGCTCGATGACCGGCTCGGGAAATTCCATGCGCTCCAGGATCACCGGGTCGCTCGGCGCACACAGCGTGTCACCGGTGGTGGTTTCTTTCAGGCCGGCAATGGCAACGATGTCACCGGCATAGGCTTCATCAATGTCTTCCCGGTTGTTCGAGTGCATCAGCAGCATACGGCCGATCTTCTCACGCTTGTCCTTGACCGAGTTCAGCACCGAACCCTTGCTCAGCTTGCCCGAATAGATACGGGCAAAGGTCAGCGAACCAACAAACGGGTCGTTCATGATCTTGAACGCCAGCGCAGCGAAAGGCGCTTCGTCGTCAGAGGGGCGCTCTACTTCTTCGTCGCTATCGGGCAGAACGCCCTTGATCGCGGGAACGTCGAGCGGGCTCGGCATATAGTCGACCACAGCGTCGAGCAGCGGCTGGACCCCCTTGTTCTTGAACGCGCTGCCGCACAGCACCGGCACAAAGGCGCGCTCCAGCGTGCCTTTGCGGATCAGGCGCTTCAGCGTTGTCGCATCGGGCATTTCGCCTTCGAGATAGGCTTCCATCACATCATCGTCCTGCTCAACGGCAGTTTCGATCAGCTGTTCGCGATATTCGGCGGCCTTGTCGGCAAGATCGGCCGGGATATCGACATAGTCGAACTTGGCACCCAGCGCTTCATCCTGCCAGACAATGCCGCGATTGTTGACCAGATCGACAACGCCCTTGAGGTCGCTCTCGGCGCCGATCGGGAGATACAGTACCAGCGGCGTCGCGCCGAGGCGATCGACGATCGAGTCAACGCAATAGTAAAAGTCGGCACCTGTACGGTCGAGCTTGTTGATGAAACACATGCGCGGCACACCATATTTGTCGGCCTGACGCCACACAGTCTCGGACTGCGGCTCAACGCCGGCAACGCCGTCGAACACGGCAACCGCGCCGTCGAGCACACGCAGCGAACGCTCAACTTCAATGGTGAAGTCAACGTGACCAGGAGTATCGATAATGTTGATGCGGTGCTCGGGACCCTCGCCATCTTCTGCACGCCAGAAGGTGGTAGTCGCCGCGGAGGTGATGGTGATACCACGCTCCTGCTCCTGCTCCATCCAGTCCATGGTGGCCGCGCCATCATGGACCTCACCGATCTTGTACGACTTGCCGGTATAATAGAGAATCCGTTCGGTCGTGGTGGTCTTGCCGGCGTCGATGTGTGCCATGATGCCGATATTGCGGTATTTTTCCAAAGGATGGCTGCGGGCCATTATCGTTACTCCGTAGAAGAGTGGCCTCAAAAATTAAGGCGTGTCAAAATCGGGGGCGATATAGGCAAAGGGGCCGGTTTTGGCCAGCCCCTTTATCCGGTATAAAATCGCCTGTCCGGGGTGTTACCAGCGATAGTGCGAGAAGGCACGGTTGGCTTCGGCCATACGGTGCGTATCTTCGCGTTTCTTCACCGCGTTACCGCGGTTGTTGGACGCATCGAGAAGCTCGCCCGAAAGCCGGGCCGCCATGGTGGTTTCACTCCGGCCGCGTGCGGCTGCGATCAGCCAGCGAATGGCCAGCGCCTGGGCACGCTCGGGACGAACCTCAACCGGCACCTGGTAAGTGGCACCACCAACACGGCGTGAGCGCACCTCGATGCCCGGCTTTACATTGTTCAGGGCATCATGGAACAGCTGCAGCGGATCGGTCTTGGCCTTGGCTTCCACCGAATCCAGCGCGCCATAGACAATGCGCTCTGCGACCGACTTCTTGCCATCCAGCATCAGGTTGTTCATGAATTTCGAAAGGACCTGATCACCGAACTTCGGATCAGGCAGGATTACCCGCTTCTCGGGGCGACGACGACGTGACATTTTTATAACTCCTTCGGAGTGAAAACTCGGTTTCGGCCCGCTCCTCCTCCCAGCCACCCGATAGCCTGTCCGACACCATATCGGGTGGCTGGGAGGAGGAGCGGGCCGGAGCCGCTAACTATTATTTGGGCCGCTTGGCGCCATATTTGGAACGCGACTGCTTGCGGTCCTTGACGCCCTGGGTGTCGAGAACCCCGCGCAGCACATGATAGCGCACGCCCGGAAGGTCACGAACACGGCCGCCGCGGATCAGCACAACGCTGTGCTCCTGCAGATTATGGCCTTCGCCCGGAATATAGCTGATGACTTCGCGGCTGTTGGTCAGGCGAACCTTCGCAACCTTACGCAGAGCCGAGTTCGGCTTTTTCGGAGTGGTGGTGTAGACACGGGTACAGACACCGCGCTTTTGCGGGTTCTGGTCCATGGCCGGCACTTTTGATTTCGCCTTTTGCGGCGTCCGGCCCTTGCGGACCAGCTGATTGATCGTTGGCATAAATGCTTCACCTTGTAGTTCAAACGGTTACTCTGACCATGTGATACGCCGAGCCGTTACCAGCTCCGGCAGGAGGCTCCGCCTTTGCCCTGCCCGCACCACATATCATTGTGTGCCCATTTCGGGTTTTCTCCCGGTGCGTAAAAAAGGCACCTTTCGGAGAAGCGCGGCCCTTAGACGGGATTCGGGATGAGGTCAAGAATATTGCGGTTGTCCAGATCAGGGGCAGCCCATGCTGCGGCGCAGCATTTTTGTCAGAAATCTTTTACCGAACCGCCGCAGCAATCGCATAGCCGGGTCATATATCGGCGCCAGAGCGCGTGACACGGCGTTACAGCGCCCATGTCCCAACGTTTCATAAGGAAATCCCATTATGGCATTGCTGTCCCATGGCGCACTGACTGTTGCGCTTGCCTCTACCGCTTCGGTCAATGCGGTAAATGCCCCGGATGCGCTGCAGGCCGATGCCCAGCCCGCCAGTGAACAGCAGAGCAGCGACCAGCAAGCGGATAACGGAGAATATGGCGAGCCGGATTTCGTTACCGATGTCATCGTCGTCTCGGCGCAGAAGCGCGAGGAGCGCATTACTGATGTGCCACTGACAATCACCGCGCTTTCAGGTGATGACTTGCGGCGGCTCAACGCCAATGAACTGGATGAGATTTCGCTTTATGTGCCTGGCCTGTTTATCCAGGAACAGAGTGCCAACAACCCTGGCTTTGTCATCCGCGGCATCACATCGGACAGCGGCAGCGCGCAACAGGGTCCGCGCGTCACCGTCTATTATAACGGCGTTGATATCAGCCGCTCGCGCGGTGTCTATCAGGATCTCTACGATCTTGAGCGAGTCGAGGTTATCAAGGGGCCACAGGCAACACTGTTCGGCACTGCCTCCACCATCGGCGCGGTAAGCTTCGTTTCGGCCAAGCCGGAACCGGGAACATCGGCCGAACTGCAACTCGGCTACGGAAATTTCGACTGGTTCCAGGCGCAGGGACATATCAATATCGGCAATGATGAAATCGCCCTGCGCGTCGCCAGCGCCTTTCGCCGCCGCGATGGCTGGGTGCGCAATATCGCCGGCGACCCCAATATACCCAACCAGAACACCGCCGGGATCGATCAGCCCGACCTTTATGCCCAGAACCAGCTTGGCGTGCGCGCCTCGCTGCGCTGGACGCCCATCGCCATTCCACTCACCGTCGATCTGGTCGGCACCTATGACCGCCAGCGCAATTCGGGCACACCGTTCGTTTCAGGTACCCTGCCCGCCACCGGCGGCAGCACCTCGCCCTTTGATCCGGTCGAGCTGTCCGGTTCGCCCTTTTCGCGCGAAATATTGGGGTTGAGCGAACTCGGCCTGGAACGTGATGTCTATGATGTCAGCCTGACGGTGAATTACGAGATCAGCGACAGCCTCACCTATACCCAGATCACCGCTTATCGTGACTTTGACTCGCTCGAGGTGTTCGACGCCGACGGTTCACCGGCGTTCTATCTGGAGTTTGCCGAAGACGCCGAGGGCTATCAGATCAACCATGAAAGCCGGCTGAGCTACACCGGTGACCGCTTCCGCGGCTTCGTAGGCATCAACTATTTCTATGAAAATGGCAGCCAGGCCGTACCTTTCTCGACCGAAGAAGGCACCTATCTGCAATGCGCCGCCGGACTGATCCCCGGCCTGCCCTGTGTCGCTCCCGATGGCACCGTAACCGCCGAGCAGGCTACCGCACTTCTGACCCAGGGGGCGGCGACCTTCATTCCCTATGCCTCGCTGTTCGGAAATCGCGGCATCAACGATGCCTTTTCGGTCTTTTTCGACGGCACGGTGATTCCGACACCGGCGCTTGAGCTGACCGCGGGCGTGCGCTTTCTGTTCGAGGACCGCCAGAGCTTCTTCTCGGCCGATCAGCCCAATTCGGTCATCACCGGCGCGCCATTATTGCCTACGGTCGACACAGCCGGTCAGGAATTCGGTGCAACCGACGAGTTCTTCTCGGTCTTGCCGCGCTTCAACGCACTGGTCCGCTTCAACGACCGGTTCAACGGCTACGCCACTGTCTCGCGCGGCCGTCGTTCGCCGGTTATCGATGTCACATCGGCCACCGGCCCCAATGGCCCAATCGCCGCGATCGACAATATCCCGGCCGAATTTGTCTGGAACTATGAAGCGGGCCTCAAATATGCGGACTCGCTGGTGCAGGCAAGTGTCGGTGTTTTCTATCAGGAATATGAGAATTTCCAGGTCACCATCCAGAATGACGCCGGAGATTTCATCACCGTCAATGCCGGAAATGCCAGCAGCACCGGAGTTGAGGCAGAGCTGAGCATCAGTCCCGCCGACTGGCTGACCATCTTCGGCAATGGCGCCTATATCGATTCCTCGATCGACAATGAGCCGGAGAACGGCATTTTTGTCGGCGATCGCTTCCGGCTCCAGTCCGAATGGCAGCTTTCAGGCGGCTTTACCATCGACTATCCGATCAATGACAGCACCCGCTTCTTTCTGACCCCCAGCGTGACCTATCAGAGCGACCTGTTCTTCGAGCTGCCCAATAATCCGAACATCGCCGAAGACGGCTATGCGCTGGTCAATATCCGCGGCGGCATCAGCTTTGAGGAAGGCCGCTATGAAATCGCCGGCTTTGCGCGCAACCTGTTCGACGAGCAATATCTCATCGATGGCGGCAATACCGGGGGTGCATTCGGCATCCCGACCTTTATTCCCGGCGAACCGGCTTTTTACGGAGTGCAAGTGACGGCGCGTTATTGAAGCTAGCCTCCAACTGATTTTTTCCAACCCCTCCCCCAGCCTTGCCGCAGGCCGGAGGAGATTGTGGCGCGCGATCTTTCTGCCCTCCAGCTTGTGGCAGGAGCAAGGAGAGGGAATAGGGATTATCTGCTTACGCGGTTTTAATCGCTCAATTAAATTCCCGGTTGACGGAAACGGAAAGGTGGACATAGAAGGCAGATGAAGGCGGCATCATCCATGCCTGCCAACGGATAACCATTTAAAGGATGCCCGATATGTCTCTCGATGCCCTTCCCCGCACCGCCTATAATGAAGACCATGAAGCCTTCCGCTCGACCGTGCGGCGCTTCATGCAGGAAGAGGTCGCGCCCAATGCGGTGAAATGGGACGAGGACAAGCTGGTACCGAAGGCAATCTGGCCCAAGGCGGGCGAGCTTGGCATGCTGTGCCCCACCGTGCCCGAAGAATATGGCGGCCTCGGTCTCGACTTTGGCTATAATGCCATCGTCAATGAGGAAGCCGCCTATCATGGCGGCTCACCGCTGGGTTTCTCGCTCCAGTCGGACATTGTGGTCAATTATATCGTGCAATATGGCAGCGAGGAGCAGAAGCAGAAATGGCTGCCGCGTCTGGTCTCGGGCGAGACCATCACCGCCATCGCCATGACCGAGCCGGGCACCGGCTCCGACCTGCAGGGCATCCGCACCACCGCCAAGAAGGACGGCAATCATTATGTCGTCAACGGCAGCAAGACCTATATTACCAATGGCCAGAATGCCGATCTGGTGCTGGTCTGCGCCAAGACCGACCCCGATGCCGATCCGGCATGGCAGGGCGTATCGATCATTCTGGTCGAAAGTGACCGCGAGGGCTTTGAGCGTGGCCGCAATCTCGACAAGATCGGTCAGGATGCCGCCGATACCTCGGAGCTGTTCTTCAATGATGTTCGTGTGCCGATGACCAACTGTCTCGGCGAAGAGGGCAAAGGCTTTATCTATCTGATGAGCGAACTGCCGCAGGAGCGTCTGTCGATCGCGGTTTCGGCGCAGGCATCGGCGCAAAAAGCCTATGATGATACTGTCGCCTTCGTCAAAGATCGCAAGGCCTTTGGCAAGCCGGTGTTCAATTTCCAGAACACCCGTTTCGTGCTGGCGGACCTCAAGACCAAGCTGCAGGTCGGCTGGGCGCATCTCGACTGGGCATTGGCGCGGCACAACAAGAAAGAGCTGACCCCGGAAGAAGGTGCTGCGGCCAAGCTGTGGCACACCGAGTTGCAATGGGAAATGATGGACAAATGCCTGCAACTGCATGGCGGCGCCGGTTATATGAACGAATATCCCATAGCCCGCGCCTGGCGCGGTGCCCGCGTCACTCGCATCTTCGGCGGCACCAATGAGATTATGAAAGAGCTGATTGGACGGTCGCTTTAAGATTGCTCTCTCCCTTGAAGGGAGAGAGATACGAAGACTTAGCGCCGTAGCTTTAGCGAAGGCGGTTAGTCGCAGTTGAGAGAGGGTGTGCATCCCGTATGCCCTTCCTCACCCTCATCCAATTCCGCCTAACGCCTGAAGGCGAAAGGCTCCATATCCTTCTCCACTCAAGGGAGAAGGAGGAGAATGAAATGCCCAAAGCCGAAAGCTGGCAGCTAGACAGCGCCAACTATCCCTTTTCACACTCCACCGAGACTCGCTTTGCCGATCTCGACGTGCTCGGGCATATCAACAATGTGAAAATGGCTGGGCTGTTCGAGCATGGCCGCGGGCTGTTCAACCATTCGCTGAAATCGGAACGGCGCAAATCCGGGCAGCGTTGGCTGATCGCGGCAGTTGCGATAAACTATGTCGCCGAGGCGTTTTTTCCCGAGCATATCACAATCACCAGCGGGATCAGCCGCATTGGCTCTTCAAGTTGGGATATTGCCTCGGGTGCGTTTCAGGCCCATGGCTGTGTCGCAACCTGCATCACCACCATTGTGCTGACGGACAAAAACGGCCCGGTGCCCATTCCCGAGGAACTGCGCCGCGAATATGAAAGGCTGATGGTGGAGGGGAGTTAGATCGGAAAGAGTAAAGCGCCGAAACCGGGCTTCTCCACGCCCACCTTTGTCGGCCTTATACCGTATAGATGAACGAAGATCAGCCCGGCATGGCTGTCAGTCAGTCGTCAATCAGCCAGGGTCGAATTCAATATAGCACCAGTTTTCGCACAGCCTCACAGTCTGCACATCGGGCATGAAATCCTGACAGTCCTGCATGCATTGCAGGAAAGCGCCGTCACTGGGGAACTGTGCCTGTGCATAGGCTCCGGGGAGGGCAACCGCCATAGCGAATGCAGCCATTTTCAATGCAATATTCTTCATCGGGGAACTCCTTTTCTTGCTTTTACGCTGCGAATCGGACAGCGCAACTGCATCATGCACCGTTTATTATTTTCCTCAATCTGGTCGGACTATGGAATACGGCGGCAAGAAAGCTTTTCACGCCTAAATGAAGTAATATTTATTCAATATGGATCGAACTATACTAACTCTATTAGCCGTATAATTGTTTCGCTATATAGAATATTTCAGCGAACCGTATTGACAGCATGACTCGCACCACAGCAGCCTTGCGCGCTTGGCAATTCAGCCCGGATAGGCTTATCCGGCGAAGGCCGCGATCGCCGCCAGATGGTGCTGCTTATCGGCATCTTCCAGAAATGATCCGGTAAAGCTGTTGCGCGCGAGCGTCAGCAGGTGATCACGATCAAGGTCCAGCGCCTTAGTCACCACGCGGAAATTATCGTTGACATAGCCGCCAAAATAGCTCGGATCATCGGCATTGACCGTCGCCTTGAGACCATGGTCGAGCATGATCCGGATCGGATGTTCATGGATGTCGTCGATGACACATAGCTTGAGATTGGAAAGAGGACAGACGGTCAGGCACATGCCTTCATCCGCCAACTGCTTCACCAGCGCGTCATCCTCCAGCGCACGATTGCCATGGTCGATGCGGTCGACTTTCAGCAGGTCCAGCGCCTCATGCACATATTCAGGCGGCCCCTCTTCGCCGGCATGAGCGACGACCTTCAGGCCCAATTCGCGACATTTGGCAAAGACACGCTCAAATTTGCTGGGCGGGTGGCCGACCTCGGATGAGTCCAACCCGACGCCATGGATTTTATCGAGATGCGGTTTCGCCTCTTCCAAGGTTGCAAAGGCGTCTTCTTCGGACAGATGCCGCAAGAAGCACATGATCAGACGGTAGCTAATGCCGAGATCACGCTCGCCATCAGCCAGCGCGCGGGTAATGCCGTTGATCACCGTCTCAAACGATACGCCTCGCTCGGTATGGCCCTGGGGGTCAAAGAAAATCTCGACATGGCGTACATTGTCCGCCTGTGCGCGCTGCAGATACGCCATGGTGAGGTCGTAAAAATCCTGTTCCTCGATCAGTACGCCCATGCCCTGATAATAGATATCGAGAAAATCCTGCAAATTGGAGAAATCATAGGCAGCGCGCACCTCTTCAACCGAGGCAAAGGGAATATCGACGGTGTTGCGCTGCGCCAGCGCGAACATCATTTCGGGCTCCAGCGAACCCTCAATATGCAGGTGCAATTCGGCCTTGGGCAGGCCAGCGATGAAAGCGTCGCGTTCTTCAGCGGAAGCAAATCCGGTCATTATGTGTCCTTCAGGATGATATCGGCATCGGCCTTGTGTGCCGCGATTTCGGCAGATGTGAGACCGATAAGCTCATGCGGGAAGATCAGCCATTCCTCGGTCTCATGCACATAGAAATCGGGCACCAACCCGGTCTCATTGCGCGACGGCTTGTAATAGACCGTCGCCACTCGCGTTTCCCTGGGCATATTATAGCGGCAGCGCTTGGCCAGTTCGGTAATCAGCGCCTCGATGCTGCGCCCGGTATCGAACACATCATCGATCAGCAGCAGCCGGTCATCGGGGCCTAGCGTGTCGATCAGATAGCCCAGCGCGAAAACGCGTACTCCCGCGCGGCGCTTGTCAATGCCCATATAGGAGGAGGTGCGGATGGCGATATGGTCGCTCTCCTGCCCATGAAACTCCAGCAGTTCCTGCACCGCAATCCCCACCGGCGCGCCGCCGCGCCAGATGCCGACCAGATGCGTCGGCGCAAAACCGCTCTCCAATATCTGCATCCCCAGCCGATAGGAATCGCTGAGTAGCTGATCGGCAGAGATGTAGATTTTGTCGTCGGTTGCGGCGGAAGGATTGGTAGCCATGATATCAGTCGACAAAATTTGCTGCGCGTTTCTGCATAAACGCCATAACCGCTTCGATCTGGTTTGGCGTCCGCCCGATCTTGTCCTGCTCCTCTGACTCCATCATCAGGATTTCATCCGCGGTCATATCGGGCAGGCGGTTGATCAGGCGTTTGCTGGCCTGCACGGCATCCGGGTTACGGCTGGCGATTTCCCTGGCCAGCGCCATCGCATCCTCGCGCGGATTCTCGGACAAATGGGTGACAAAGCCCAGCTCTTTGCCCTCTTCGCCGGAGAAAATCCGGTTGGTATAGGTCAGTTCGCGCAGCACATCATCGCGGACAAAGCTGCGCCAGGTGGTGAAGCTGCCCATATCGGGGATCAGGCCCCAGCGCATCTCCATGATTGACATTTTCGCATCCGGCGCGACGATGCGGATATCCGCCGCACTGGCAAATTGCAGCCCGCCGCCGATACACGCACCATGCACTGCCGCGATCACCGGCGCAGCGATCTGGCGGAATTGCAGCACAACATGCTGATAGAGATTGGCATTGCCATGGGTACGGTCGGTCAAGCTCGATGTCGTTGCCGGTTCGGTAAAGCTGGCCATATCCAGCCCCGCGCAAAAGCCCTTGCCCTCACCCGACAGCACCACCGCGCGGATGCCATCCATCGCCGTCAGTGTATCGCCGACTTCGGCAATCGCCTCAAGCTGCGCCTTGTCGAGCGCATTGAGCTTTTCCGGCCGGTTGAAGCGGACATCGGCAATATGATCGGTAACGGAAATGGTGACGCGTTCGGACATGCGGGAATCCCTTTTTGCTATTCGCTTTTCAGCCTAATCGCCCGTTCGACCAGCGGCAACTGGTCATTGCCGAAATACATGTCGTCGGTGTCGACAAAGATGGTCGGCGAGCCATAGCCGCCGCGCGCAATCACCTCCTCCGTAGTAGCGCACAGCCGGTCCTTGACCGCCTGGTCCCGGGTCTCGCTAATCAGCGTCGGGCCATCCATGCCCAACCCGCTGGCAATGGCGCTCAACACATTGGGATCATCCAGATTGCGCTGGTCCGGTCCGAAATAAGCATCGAAACAGGCTTTGGCAAAGCGTTGCAGCGCTGGCTGGTCATCGGCCAATGCAGTGCAAGCGCGCATCGCATGCACCGAGCGCACCGGATGCCAGGGCGAGGGAAAATGCATCGACACTCCCGCCGCCGCAGCCCAGTCCTTCAGCGATTTGGCATAATGCCGCGCCTTGGGCCCGGTCATGTCCTCGCGACTGGCATAGACCGCCTGATTAACCGCGTTGAACACCCCGCCAACAAGGATTGGCCGCCAGATGATCTCTGCCCCGGTGACTTCGATGATCGGCTGGACATTATGGAACGCCAGACGGGTCCATGGACTGGAGAGATCAAAGAAAAACTCGACTTTCACGGTCATGCATTGTGCTCCTGCGCTTAGTCCTTGAGGCCAAATAGATGCTTGCGCGCCTCGGCATCCTGCTGCGGATTACGGTTCAGCGCCTCCCGCCCCAGCGCCATGCCGCGGCGCAGCGCCGGGCGCTGTTTCAACGCATCATACCAGCGCCGCACATTCGGGAAATCCTCAGCGAGATCAATCCCCTGCCGCTTATAGGTCTGCACCCAGGGGAAGCACGCCATATCCGCAATCGAATAATCCGCACCCGCAACATGCTCATGCTCCGTCAATTGCCGATCCAACACGCCATAAAGCCGTTCGGTCTCGCGACGGTAGCGGTCAATGGCATAGGAGATTTTCTCCGGTGCATAGAGCGCGAAATGGCCATGCTGGCCGAGCATCGGTCCCAACCCGCCCATCTGCCACATCAGCCACTGGATCACGCCATAACGACCTGCCGGATCACCGGGCAGGAACTGTCCGGTCTTCTCGGCCAGATAGAGCAGGATCGCCCCGGTCTCGAAGATTGAAAGCGGTCCCTTAGCATCATCAGGCGCATGATCGACCAGCGCCGGGATACGGTTGTTCGGGCTGATCTTCAGGAAGTCCGGGGCAAATTGCTCACCGGCGCCGATATTGACCCACTTCACATTATAGCCCAGCCCGCACTCCTCGAGCATCACCGAGATTTTCCAGCCATTGGGCGTCGGCGCGAAGTAAAGGTCGAGCGGGGCATGATCGGTATCGGTCATGGCCCGACCCTAGCAGCATAATCGCTTTCCCATAACCGTCATTGCGAGGAGTGGGAGACTGTCAAATCTCGACGTCAGCTTTCATCAGCATAGCCGAGACGGGTCGAGGTTTCCTAGAGCGTTGTCATTTTACGTTGAAGCACGTCATTGCGAGCGTAGCGAAGCAATCCAGGGCGTCTCGTGCTGCTCTGGATTGCCGCGTCGCCCGAAACAAGTTCGGCCTCCTCGCAATGACGATTCAATATATTCTAAAAAGGCTCACGCAAAGACGCAAAGGCGCAAAGAAGGTTCTTGCTGGTGGAAGCTCTTCGCGTCTTCGCCTCTTTTTGTGAAACAATGGCCCGTGCCCGCTTCGACATATGCCTATCCCTCGGGGATCAGCGCATAGCCGCGGCCCTCCACGGTCCGCAGCAGCGGCACCGCAAAGCCATGATCGAGCTTGCGCCGCAACCGGTAGATATGCACCGCCAGCGCATTGGTCTCGGGCACAAATCCAAGGCCGAAAATGGCGCGATACAGGCTGGTCTTTGCCACCGGCCGCCCCCCGGCCCAGGCAAGATGCAGCAATATCGCAAATTCGCGCGCGGTAACCGGAATATCGCGCCCCGCCCGCGCCACCCGCCGCGCCGACAGATCGAAGCGCAACTGGCCATAATCCCAGAGGCAGGAGGGCACCGCCTCATATGCGTCATCGGATGCCTCACCCACCGCGCGCGACAGGGACAACATCTGCCGCACGCAATGCGGCGCATCGCGATAATCATCCCCGGAACCGGCAGCAGCACACCCCGCCCCGCCAGCCCCCGCAAGCGGCTCCATGCTTTCCTCCAAAATGGTCAGCAGCCGCATAACTAGCGCAGAATAAGGGAGAATTTCGGAAACTTGGTCCGGAATGGAGGAGGTTTGTTAGCACTCCGAAAGGGTGTCTAGCACAGGTTCACTTACTGCCTTCGTTTCGCTTTCTTTGTATCAATACTTCAAGTGTTTCTTCACCTGAAACACTAACCATAAGGCAATCTTCTACTAACTTTTTGAAAGCCTCATATTGATCGCTTACCGCCTTGGGGGATATGGATTCTAAATAGGCTGATGCTTCAGAAATCGAGAGTTTAGCAGTGCGTTTTCTAGTCCTTCCTCCAATCGCTACGGTCTGTGGGATATTTTTATATTCAGCAAATAGACTCAACTGATCTGTGGATTTGCGCTTACCCGCTTTGCGTCTACTGACTTCATCTATAAGCCTTTTCAAGGCTATATCGATCAGTCCCTTCTTAGAATTACCTATTTCTGTATGAAGCTGTGATTTTATTTTTTCCAGTATTTCATCAGTTGAAAAGCTAGCATCTTGCCTTAACCGTACTTCTTTTTTAATCAATTCATCAATACTATTGCGTAAATCACTTAGATTTTTATTCTCATTCATATTGATTTCCGAGCCTGTTTGGTTTTGCTTCTTCAAAAGCGCATGTAGAGATTTTCCAGTTAGCAGTCAGGCAAGCTCAAAAGGTTGTTAGGAGGGAATCCGTCGTCTTCGGTCGTTAGGAAATACCGACGAGATTGTGAATGCTGCCGGACTTCAACCCAAACTGAGCGCCCATTAACAGAAACCCAAAAACGATGGTGATCGTTGATAATCCAGGAAATCACCTGATCAATCGTGAAATATTCACCACCGATCAGAAAACCATCCAATCGGCGGTCAGAGTCATTTCCATCTTTACGACTGTGCGTAATCCTGTAGTCAGCCATGTGTATAACCTTGTGTATAAACATTGGCCGCTTGACTGACTGTAGGCGTCGTTGCCATAGGCACGACGTCCCCAACATGGGACAGTTCCACCGCGACCAACCAGTAGTCGGTGGTAAACCGGGGGTCGAGTTGCTGCTCGGCCCCCAACTTTGTCGGATTAATAAATCGCATTGGCACTCTTGTCATGCAAGTGCCAATGCCCCGATAATCCACAACTAATATGGACCTAAGCTGGCCTAGTAGGTGCATAGCGTCAGCTTGATAAAAACCTTTGTAAAGCTCTATTCAAAGCTCACATGCTGCTTTCAGCTAGATTATTAGCTTTCAGCACTCTTTGCCTGAGAGTTAAGCAGTGCGCCACCTCACTCCTCCCCCATCTTCAACGCCGCAATAAACGCCTCCTGCGGGATGGCCACGTTGCCGTACTCGCGCATCTTGGCCTTGCCCTTTTTCTGCTTTTCCAGCAGCTTTTTCTTGCGGCTGATATCGCCGCCATAGCATTTGGCGGTGACGTCCTTGCGCATCGCGCTGATGGTTTCGCGGGCGATGACCTTGCCGCCAATCGCGGCCTGGACCGGGATTTTGAACAGGTGGCGCGGGATCAGGTCTTTGAGCCGCTCGCACATATGCCGGCCGCGCGCCTCGGCGGCGTCGCGATGGACGATCATGCTCAGCGCATCGACCGGCTCCGAGTTGACCAAGATGTTCATCTTGACCAGATTGCCAGGGCGCAGGCCGATCTGCTCATAGTCGAAGCTGGCATAGCCGCGGCTGATCGATTTGAGCCGGTCGTAAAAGTCGAACACCACCTCGTTGAGCGGCAGCTCATAGGTCACCTGGGCGCGGTCGCCGACATAGGTCAGGTTCTTCTGCACCCCGCGCCGGTCCTGACACAGTTTCAAAATGCTGCCGAGATATTCATCGGGGCAATAGATCACCGCCTCGATCCACGGCTCCTCGACCTCGGCGATCTTGACCACATCGGGCATGTCGGCGGGGTTGTGCAGATAGAGCTCCTCGCCATCGGTCATGGTGATTTTATAAACCACCGAGGGCGCGGTGGTGATCAGGTCGAGATCATATTCGCGGGTTAGCCGCTCCTGGATAATCTCCAGATGCAGCAGCCCGAGAAAGCCGCAACGGAAGCCCTGCCCCAAAGCCGCGCTGGTTTCCATCTCAAAGGTGAAGCTGGCATCATTCAGCCGCAGCTTGGAGATGCTCTCGCGCAGCTTCTCGAAATCAGCGGCATCGACCGGGAACAGGCCGCAAAATACGACGGACTGGACTTCCTTGAACCCCGGCAGCGGCGCTTCGGCACCGTTTTTCACCGTGGTGATGGTGTCACCCACCGCGGTCTGGCTGACTTCCTTGATCTGCGCGGTGATAAAGCCGATTTCACCCGGTCCCAGCGCATCCAGATGCTCGATCTTGGGCCGCATACAGCCGACACGGTCGACCAGATGCTCGCTGCCCGCCTGCATGAATTTGATGCGCTCACCCTTTTTGAGCACGCCGTCCATCACCCGGACGAGGATGACAACGCCGAGATAGGGATCATACCAGCTATCGACCAGCATCGCTTTCAGCGGGGCATCACGGTCGCCCCCAGGCGGTGGGATTTTGGTGACGATCTGCTCAAGAATATCCTGAATGCCGATACCCGATTTGGCGCTGGCATGCACCGCCTCGTCCGCCGGCAGGCCGATGATATCCTCGATCTCGGCCTTGACCCGGTCGGGGTCGGCGGCGGGCAGGTCGATCTTGTTGATGACGGGAAGGATCTCATGATCATGCTCGATCGACTGATAGACATTGGCCAGTGTCTGCGCCTCAACGCCCTGCGCGGCATCGACTACCAGCAGCGCGCCTTCACAGGCCGCCAGCGAGCGCGACACCTCATAGGCAAAGTCGACATGGCCCGGTGTGTCCATCAACGACAATGCATAGGTCTCGCCATCGCGCGCGGTGTAATTCAGCCGCACCGTCTGCGCCTTGATGGTGATGCCGCGCTCCTTCTCGATATCCATATTGTCGAGAACCTGCTCGCTCATCTCGCGCTCGGTCAGGCCGCCGGTATATTGGATCAGCCGGTCGGCGAGCGTCGACTTGCCATGGTCGATATGGGCGATGATGGAGAAATTGCGGATTTTGTTGAGGTCGGTCATGCAGCTTCGGGAAAACTCGGTAAAGGCACCATAGCCATGTGCAGCAGCGGTTAGCAGCCCGCACCCTGCCTGTCAGCAGGAAACACGCGTGCCGACGATATGGTTTTCCCCGCAAAGAATACCTGCCGAAAATATGAATGCATTTTTCTTTGTTTTTCTATGGTTGCAGCCAGTGAATAGTCGGCATAAGGTCAGCTATCTCTTCGGGTCGCCACTGGGGAGGGATAGTAATGTCAAAGCCGTTCAACAGCTTTCAGGCCGCGATCTGGAAGAAGTTCACGCAAACGCTGTTCCATGGCACCGATATGGTGATCACCGCCGATGAGGTGGTCAAGAACCTGCAGGTGATGTTCGCCGCAATGCATGGCGGCAAGGCGCGCGAAACAGGCTTGTCGCTCTATGTCATATGGCTGTTCCTCGGCGGGCCCTTTTTTCATTTTGCCAGCCCTACCGGACGCAAACGCGCCTTCGAGAAAAAGCTGCAGAACCGCCGTGTTGACCTGTTTCAGGATTTTGCCCGGATTCGCGGGATTATCTATGCCGGCTATTATGGCCATTGGCTCGGTGGCGAGCATGGCAGCGAGGCTGATAATGCCGATAATCCAGTTCTCGAAACGCTGAACTTCACCCTGCCCTCGGCGCGCCATCGTGCCGGACCTCCGGAAGATCCCGATGTTGACGAAAATTCCAGCGACGATCTTCCTGCCTCGGTATTCCTCGACAGCAGCACCGCGCCCGACAGCGCCGAAGTGATTGTCATCGGCTCAGGTGCCGGTGGCGCTGTGGCGGCCGCCAATCTTGCCGCCAGTGGCTATCAGGTGCTGATTGTCGAGGCCGGTGAGCATTTCCCTGCCAGCCGCATCACCACGCATGAAAAGATCATGTCGTCCAATCTTTATCGCGACGGTGCGATCCAGACGACGCGCAACCGTGACATCATCGTGTTCCAGGGACAGGTGGTCGGCGGTTCGCCGGTAATCAACAATGGCATTTCGCTGCGCGTGAAGCAGGACGGGCTGATCCACCCGCAAGCCAATGACGTGCTCGCCACCTGGAGCAGCCTCGGCGCCCCGGTGAGCGAGGCCGATCTGACTACCAGCTATGCAAGGATCGAAAACCGGTTGGATATCGCCCCGATCGTCGAGCGGCTGGGGCGCAATAATGGCAACCATCTGATCCGCGGTTGGAATGCCTTCAAGGCGACATCGACCGATCCGCTCGACGCCAATGCGCCACTCGCATGGTTCAGCAAGAACTGGGGTGCTTATGCCACGGATCGCGCCTGCGTCTCGGCAGGTTATTGTAACACTGGCTGCCCCTATGGCCGCAAAAATGCCCCGCCCGAAACCTGGCTTGCCGATGCCACCAGCGCGGCCGTACCAGCGCGTATCGTCACTGCTGCCGAAGTGACTGAAATTCTGTGGGGTGGTCGCAATGGCTCCGGTGAGCGCATCGCCAAAGCGGTTGCGGTGACGTTTCGCGACGGTACGCGCAAGACGATCCACGCCAGCAGGGGCGTTGTGGTCGCGGCTGGCACCATTGCCTCCTCGAACATTCTCGACGCCAGCGGCATTGACGGGACGGGCGAGAATATCTCGCTCAATATCGCCTGTCCTGTGCCGGCGCTCATGGATAATGTGCAAAATGCCTGGGACGAGGACCAGATGGCGACCTATGTCGACCGCGGTGATTTCCTGATCGAGAGCCATTTCCAGCCGCCGATGAGCATGTCGACTCTGGTCCCCGGCTGGTTCGAGGAGCATTTCCAGCGCATGCGCAATTACAGCCACCTTGCTTCTGCCGGGATATTGTTCCCCGCCGACCGGCTGGGACGTATGAAAAAGCGCACCCTCGACTTCAAGCTCGACCAAGCAACCCTCGAGACACTGCGCCGGGCGCTGGCAACGCTGTCGAAAGTGCATTTCGCCGCGGGTGCACGCGAAGTCTATCCGGCGCTGCTGCGCGGCCAGACATTATGGGAAGGCATGGACGGACCGGACATCGATGCCTTCTTCGCCAAGGCTATTCGGGAGGCCGACGATGTCGTGCTGTCTTCCAGCCATCCGCATGGCGGCAACGCCATCAACACCGATCCCGACAAGGGCGTGGTTGATCTTGATCAGAAGGTGCACGGCACCACCAATGTCTTCGTCACCGATGCCAGCGTGATGCCCAGCTGCATGCGTGTCAATGCGCAACTGACCACCATGGCCATGGCCGACCGGGTAACACATGGAAAGCGGATTTTCGGCTAGACCAAAGCTGCCAGGCGACAAGCACTGCACTATATTGTCGCCACAACGATAGCGCGCTAGTCTCCGAACAATATCCCGCAGCAGACGGGGTTTGGAGAGGATAGTCGCATGAATCAGTCCAATATGTGCCGGTCGATCATTTTTCCGTTACTGACTCTGCTACTCGCAGCATGCGGTGCGCAGGCGGAATCCGGCGACCCAGATGCGACGCAGAAAGCGGCACTGTCGGGCACGCTGGTGGTTGGCAACAAGGGTGAGGATACGGTGAGTTTTATCGATCTTGCCAGCGGCAGGGAGGTAAAGCGCGCCGACACCGGTCCCCAGCCGCATGAGGTGGCGATATCGCCAGATGGCAGCATGGTGGCAGTGGCAGCTTATGGCGGTAATACAATAGATGTTTTCTCGATTGGCAGCGGCAGCAAGGTTACTCGGCTAGAGCTGTTTTCCAATAAACGGCCGCATGGCATAATATGGCTTGAAGATGGTCGCGTCATGGCCACAACCGAGGGTTCGGATACGCTTACCATCGTCACCCCTGATGAATGTGCTTTCAATGAAAATTGTAATGAATCGGTTTTTGTTACCAGCGATATACCTACAGAGAATGACGGCAGCCATATGCTGGCCGTCACCGCCGATGGCGGACGCGCCTATGTCGCCAATCTGCAATCGAAGAATGTCACCGTGATCAACACCGTCGCAGGCAAGGCCGTGCGAAATCTTTCCGCCGGAAACGAGCCGGAAGGGATTGCCCTCACCCCCGATGGCAGAGAGCTTTGGGTATCGGCCCGGGGCAGTGATGAGGTTTTTGTTTTTGACACTGAGACTTTTGAGCAAAAGGCCAAGATTGCATCAGGCCGCTTCCCATTGCGCCTCGCCATCAGCCCGGACGGCAAATATGCCGTGACCTCCAATCTGGTCGATGGCGGCGTCAGCGTGATCGATACGGCCAAGAAGGAGGTTGTACGCAGCATTACCGTCAGTGGCGAGCGCGAGGCGGCGCAGGTGACGGTGATTTTTTCGCCCGATGGCAACCGGCTCTATCTCGCCGAGACAGGTCAGGACACAGTTGCCGAAGTCGATTTTGAAAGCGGCGAAGTGCTGCGCCGCTTTGATGTCGGCCGCCAGGGCGATGGCCTGGGCATCAGCCCGGTAACAATAGCCGAATAGAATTCCTACATAATGTCGATGATGGCATTTCCGCCGGAAACGGACTAACACGGCAACAGCAACTGTCAGCGCAACAGCGCGACCCATGGGAGAGAGATATATGAGCGAACAGGGAACATCCGGTTCGGGGCCACGCACACTGATCGACGAGGCAGCGCAATCCACCACCGCACTGGGGCCGCTCATGGGGCTGGCGCGCGAGGATTTTGTTGGCGCGATCAGCCTTTTGCTGCGCGAAACTGCCACCGATCCGGCGCGCACCATGCGCCATGCCCAGGCGTTTTCCGAGGATGTGGTCAAGATCATGACCGGCCAGTCGGAGCTTTCGCCTCACCCCAAGGACAAGCGATTCATGGACCCGGCCTGGCAGTTCAACCCGTTTTTCAAAGCCGGTGCGCAATATTATCTTGCGGTTCAAAAGGGCATGCAGCGCTGGATCCAGGACCTTGAGCTCGATGCGCTGGAAAAAGACCGCGCCAATTTCATCAGCAACATTATCATCGACTCGCTGGCGCCGACCAACACCTTTATCGGCAACCCCATGGCGCAGAAACGCGCCATAGACAGTGGCGGCCTGTCGCTGATCAAGGGGCTGAAGAACGCCTATAACGACATGGTCTATAATGAGGGCATGGTCAGCCAGGTCGACAAGAAGCCGTTCGAACTGGGCAAGAATGTCGCCACCTCCAAGGGCAATGTCGTTTATCGCAACGAGATGATGGAGCTGATTCATTATGCGCCGACCACCGATGAGGTCTATGCGGTGCCGCAACTCACCATCCCGCCGCAAATCAATAAAATGTATATCAACGACCTCAGCCCCGAAAAATCGGTGGTCAAATGGCAGGTCGACAATGGCATCCAGACCTTTGTCATCAGCTGGCGCAATCCGGAGAAGGAACACGGCGTCTGGGACATGGCCGATTATATTGCCTCGTGCAAAGAAGCGATTGATGCGATTTGCGAGATTACCGGTTCCGATACCGTCAATGTCTCAGGCGGCTGTTCGGGCGGCCAGACACTGGCGATGCTGCTGTCCAAACTGGCATCGGAAAAGGATACCCGCATCGGTGCGGTGACGCTGATGGTCTGTGTGCTCCATCCCAAGCAGAATGATATCGAGGCCGGGTCGCTGATGAGCGAAAACAGCCTAGAGCTCGCCAAGCAGCGCGCGGCGCGGCAGGGCGTGATCGAGGGCAATTCACTGGCACGGGGCTTTGCCTGGCTGCGCCCCAATGACCTGATCTGGAATTATGTCATCAACAACTATCTGATGGGCGAGGACCCGCCGGCATTTGACGTACTGTTCTGGAACGCTGACGCGACCAATCTCTCGGCCAGCCTGATGGGCGATTTCCTGCACATTTACGAAACCCTCGCCTTCGTCAATCACGGTCAGGTGGAGATGATCGATCACAAGGTCGATCTCAGCAAGGTCAAGAATGACCTGTTCATCCTCGGCGGCGTAACCGACCACATTACCCCATGGCGCGCCTGTTACCGCTCGACCCAGCTTTTCGGCTCGAAGAATATCGAGTTCGTGCTGTCGCAATCGGGGCATATGCAGGCGATCCTCAACCCGCCAACCAACCCCAAGGCGAAATATTTCAAGCTGAAGGGCAACAGCCCGACCAAGCACAAGAAACCACCCGTCGATGTCGACAAATGGCTCGCCGGTACCGAAGAGGTGAAAGGCAGCTGGTGGCCTTATTGGATGGAATGGGTACAGGCCCGGTCGGGCGACAAGATGCCCGCGCCCGATATGCTGGGCAGCAAGAAACACCCGCCGCTGGAGCCGGCACCGGGGCTCTATGTTCTCGACTGATCGGGGCGTACTGCCTGTTGGAACGCAACCAAAACGGCTTTGCCAACGAACCCGATGGCGATAGAACACATTTCCCAGCCAGCGATTGGCGCCACAAAAGGATAAACATGGCCAAGGCAGACACACTGACCGGCAACGCTGAAATCTCCATGGAAACCGTGGATGGCAAGGAGTTGCGGGTCGCGCGCTGGCGCATGAATGACCGCCTCGACAAGCCGCCATTGCTGTTTTTCAACGGTATCGGCGCCAATATGGAAGCGGTCGCGCCCTTTGCCGAGATGCTGACCGAACGGCCGTTTATCACACTCGACATGCCCGGCGTGGGTGGCTCACCCGATACCATGATCCCCTATAACGCCGTCTGGATGTCGCGTATTGTCGATGTCATCATGGACAATTTCGAGGTCGAGGAAGCCGATGTCATGGGCGTCAGCTGGGGTGGTGCCATGGCGCAGCATTTCACGCTGCAGCACCCCAACCGCGTGCGCAAGCTGATCCTCGCCGCAACGACGGCAGGCATGTTCATGGTGCCGGGCAAGATGTCAGCGCTGAGCAAAATGGCCAATCCGCGGCGCTATATCGACCCGGATTATATGAACGAGAATTTCGCCACCCTTTATGGCGGCTCGACCGATGGCAAGCAGCACCATAGCAGCCGCCTCACGCCGCCGACCAGGCTCGGTTATTTCTATCAGCTACTGGCCTTTGCCGGCTGGACCAGCGCGCCTTTCCTGCCGCTGATGAACAAGGAAACGCTGATCATGATGGGTGGCGAGGACAATATTGTCCGCCCGATCAACGGCACCATTCTCGAAACGCTGATCCCCAACAGCAAGATGCACCTTATAGAAGATGGCGGTCATCTGTTCCTGCTCAGCCATAGCGAGGAATGCCTGACGGCCATTCGCCAGCATCTCGATGGCCCGGCGCGGCATGAAAAACAACCAACCGAGGAAGCGGCCTGACCGGATTTACTCTGCTTTTGCTTTACGCTCTATTCCACACTGCCCCGCCTGCGGCAGGCGGTCGCGTTCTGCCAGGGCTCTGGCGGCGGCACGGGGGCGGTCCGTGGCAATGATATCGACACCGTTCCTGCCCAATTCCGCATAACGGGCATCGAAACCATAGCGCTCGAGCACCTTGTCGATCGAGCGTGAACCGCCAAGCGTACCGAAAATCACTTCGACATCGGCCTTGTCCAGCTCTGCATAAAGATTGGGGCGCGGTAACCGGGTGCCGGTAAAGGCAACGATATTCTGGCGTGGGACTCCGGCGGCTTCAGCCTCTGCCAGCGCGCCTGGACGATCAATAGAAAGCGAGATAAGCATTTCGGGTGCCAGTTCGTGGAGTCTCGCCGCCGCCGCGACCGAATAAGCGATCAATATGACGTCCTGCGCCATATCTTCGGCGCGGATCAGCGCAATCACATCCTCATATTTCGCCGAGCGTTTGAAATCGATCTGCATGATGGTGCGGTCTTTTGCCCAGCGCAGAGCCGCTTCCAGAGTAGGCACGGTATAAGGCGTCACCCAGCCATCAGCGTCTTTCAGCCTGAGCGCGGCTATGCTCGCCCAGTCCTGTGCTGCCGCCTCGCCGCTGCCGGTGGTGGTGCGATCGAGCGTATCATCATGCATCAGGAACAAAACCCCGTCGCGACTGGCGGCGACATCGACTTCCATGATAGCAGGAGCAGCGGCCAGAAGCGCGTCCATAGCCTCTATGCCATTTTCCGGCAGCCCCGGAGACGGCCCGCCGCGATGCGCCGAGATCAGGGTCAGTTGCTCGCGCTCCAGGCAGTCGAGAAAGGCCGATAAATCGCCACTGGAGGACACGGCCCAATGCTCCTCAGCCGCTTGCGTGGCACCAATTGGTGCCAGTGGCAAGGTGATACAGGACAGCCATAGGGCAGTTTTGCGGTAACCGGACATGGACAATTCTCCTTGAGCAGATCGCGCGCTTAGGCGCAGCATATTGCATCGCTATGACGGCTGCCTAAACCTGCCGGGCAAGCCAGTCCCGAATGATCGCATTAACCTTGTCCGGTGCTTCCTGCTGTACCCAATGCGATACATTGGGCAGCCGGTGCAACGTCAGGCCGGGCACCCACTGATCGGTGTCGTCGGTGCAGCGTATATCGATAGCGGCATCCTCCTCACCCCAGACCATCAGCGTCGGGATATCCACCCGGCCATCGCCAATTTTGCGAAAATCGCGATAGCGCATCAGTGCGCGGTAATAGTTTATCATTGGCGTCAACGCTCCCGGCTTTGCGGCAGCGCGGGCATAGATATCGAGCACATCATCGGTGAAATGTGTCTTGTCGACCGCCATATTGTAAAACACGTCGCGTACGCGTTCCGCGCCATTGCGGCGCAATCCCCATTCGGGAAGACCCGATATCTGGAAGAAAAAGATATACCAGCTTTTCCTGAGCTGGTGCCAATGACGAAGCTCGCGCCGAGACGCCAGCGGGTGCGGCACATTCATGATGATCAGCCGTTCGAGCGGACGTATCCGCTTGATCGCGAAATGCCAGGCAACAATCGCACCCCAGTCATGCGCCATCAGCGTCACCTGTTTGGCACCGCTGGCATCGATCAGCGCCGCGACATCCTGCACCAGCGCGTCAAGTCGATAGGCCCTTACCCCTTCTGGCTTGGACGAAGCGCCATAGCCGCGCATATTCGGTGCCCACACGCGATAACCCATTTTGGCCAGCATCGGCATCTGGTGTCGCCAGCTGAAATTGAGCTCGGGGAAACCATGCAGGCACAGCATCAGTCTGTCGCTGTTCGCCGGTCCGGTTTCGGCCAGTTCAAAGCGCAGGCCATTGGTCTCGATAAAACGGGTGGTGATCCCGCTATCGGGATCAGGGTTCCAGCTATAATCCTGTCCGTGGTCCATCGCATCCCCGTCTTTAATCACACGGTTAATTCTGATAATCACAAAAGAAAACGCAGGAGAGAGTCAATGCATGATCTGATCATTCGCGGCGGAACCATTGTCGATGGCACCGGAGAGGCCGCCTATACCGCCGATATCGCCATAGACGGCGATACCATCACCGCCATTGGCGACATTTCCGGCGAAGCGCGCGAAGAAATTGACGCCACAGGCCGTATCGTTACCCCCGGCTTTGTCGACATCCATACCCATTATGATGGTCAGGCGACATGGGACAGCGAAATGGCGCCGTCGAGTTGGCACGGCGTGACCACTGTTGTCATGGGCAATTGCGGCGTCGGTTTTGCTCCGGCGCAGCCCGACCGGCATGAATGGCTGATCGGCCTGATGGAAGGCGTCGAGGATATTCCCGGTACTGCGCTGGCCGAGGGCATGACCTGGAACTGGGAGACTTTCCCCGAATATATGGACGCGCTGGAGGCGATGCCGCGCACCGTCGATGTCGCCACCCATGTGCCGCATGGCGCGGTGCGCGCCTATGTGCTGGGCGACCGGGAAAAGCCTGGCGCGGTGCCGACCGGGGATGATATTCAGAAAATGTCGAAGATCGTCGAGGACGGCCTGCGCGCCGGTGCTCTCGGGTTCTCAACATCGCGCACGGTTTTGCACCGCTCGGTTGATGGCGAGCTGGTGCCCGGTACAACCGCGACCAAGGAAGAGCTGATCGGCATTGGTCGCGCCATGGGCCGCGTTGGCCATGGCGTGTTCGAAATGGCATCGGACCTGCGCTATGAATGGGATGAGTTCGGCTGGATGGGCGATCTCAGCCGCGAAACCGGCCTGCCCGTCACCTTTGCTGCGCTGCAGTCCATCGCCAAGGAAATGCCGCTCGACGAGCAGATCCAGCGCACCGCCGAGGAAAATGCCAAGGGCGCCAATATCGTCGCCCAGATAGCCCTACGCGGCAATGGAATTATCATGTGCTGGCGCGGTACGGTGCATCCGTTCCTGTTCAAGCCGAGCTGGAAGGAAATCGAGGAACTGTCATGGGATGAACAATATGCCCGCCTGCAGGACCCCGAATTCAAGGCGAAACTGATCACCGAGGAATCCATCTATCCCGATGATGCAGGCGACCTGTTGCCGCTGATGATGATCATCGCCAATGGCTGGATGGTGCAATATGAGATGGACGATACGTTCAACTACGAACCGACCGCAGAGGAGTCTCTCGCGGCGCGCGCAGAAACCACTGGGGTGACTGGCCCGGAATATGCCTATGACCTGCTGATGCAGAATGACGGCGCGGGCATGATCTATTACCCGATTCTCAACTATGCCGATGGCAATCTCAACTTCCTCCACCCGCTGTTCCACCGGGACGATACGGTGAACTCGCTGTCCGATGGCGGCGCGCATTGCGGTACCATTTGCGATGCGGCCTCGACCACCTTCTTCCTTGAGCATTGGGTGAAAAACCGCGATGGCGACAAGGTAGATTTGGAGCACGCAATCAAGCGCCAGACAGCAGACACCGCGCGTCTTTATGGACTGGAGGATCGCGGCGTGTTGAAACCGGGCTATCTCGCCGACGTGAATGTCATCGACCTCGATGCGATCAAGCTGGAGAAACCGTGGTTGGCCTTTGATCTGCCAGCAGGCGGAAAACGTCTGTTGCAAAAGGCACAGGGCTATGACTGCACCATCAAATCGGGACAGGTGACCTTCCACAAAGGCACGGTGACCGATGCCCGTCCCGGCGGCCTGATCCGCGGCCCGCAATCGGTAGCACAACGGATTGCAGCGGAATAGCGACAATGTACACGCTTCATGGTGCGCTCGGCTCGCCATATTCGATGAAGCTGCGCGCCATCATGCGCTATCGCCGGATAGGGCATATCTGGCGCCATGGCGCGGAATCGATGCAACTGGCCGGCACCAAGGTCAAAGCGCCGGTCATCCCGGTGATCCGCTATCCGGATGGCAGCTATCATAATGACAGTACGCCGGTACTCTATGACCTCGAAGCTCGCAAACAGGGGCGCTCAATCATCCCGCCCGATCCGGCACGCGCCTTTCTCGCCCATTTTATAGAGGATTTTGCCGATGAGTGGCTGACCAAGGCGATGTTCGGCTATCGCTGGCTGCGTGAGGTGGATCAGATCCAGATGAGCCGCTGGCTCGCCTTTGACGCGATGAAAGGCGGCGGACGCGAAACCAGCGAGGTCTATGCCGAGCAGTTTCGCAAACGGCAAGTTGAACGCATGGCGATTGTCGGCTGCACCGAGGGAAATTTTCCCCTGATCAAGGCAACAACACACGCCGTACTGGATGCGCTGGAAGCCCATGTTACCGATCAGCATTGCCTGTTCGGAACACGCCCCTCACTCGCCGAATTTGGCCTTTACGGGCAACTCTCGCAACTCGGCGTTGACCCTACGGCACAGGCGATGATGCGCACCGACTACCCCTATAGCCTGCGCTGGTTGCTGCACATTGACGATATGTCGGGCATTGAAGGCGAATGGGATGATCCCGATGCCGCCCTGCAGCCTGTTGTTCATGCGTTATTGCATCAGGCAGGCCGGGTCTATGCCCCCTTCCTGCTTGCCAATGCTGCCGCACTGCAACAAGGCAACAGGGCATTCAGCATCAGCGTGGACGGCATGGAGTACACCCAGGGCACGTTCAAATATCAGGCCAAATGCCTCGCCGATCTGCGGCAGCGCTATGGCGCCCTGCAAGGCAAGGCGCATGACAAGGTTGACGACATTCTGTCAGGAACAGGCTGCCTCGAGATGCTGCAATAGAGGCCTGAGAGACTGTACGATGATGGCGCACAGTCTCTCATCACCGATGCTCAGAACGCCTTTTGCCAGCCGATGGTCAGCATCCAGTCGCCAGCGAGCTGTGGACCGTTCAGGTCCTGATAGACCGGTGCGCCGAATTCGATCCCGAGGCGGTGCCCGGCCAGTGCGCCATGGGTCGAGACAAAATTGACCCCGGCAATCAGGTCGACCCGCTCACCGCCCTGAAAATCGGGATTAGCGGTCTGGATCGGGGCAACGACGATCGGGTCAATCCCCTCGATCTGACCGGTGGTTCTGCCCTGCACCCGGCCCGACAGGCTGACCCATTGCGCCGGGCGATAACTGGCCCAGGCAGTGAACTGGTGGACATCGCCGAAACGATAACCCTGCTCATTCTCACCGGTGCGGATAATGCCGCTATATTGCGCACCAAAACCGAAGCCGCCGCTCCAGCGCTTATAGGTCACCGCGGGCTTGAGATCGAAAGTGCCAGAGCCGATCTGCATCGGATAGGGAATACGCACTGTAGGCGTGGTACCCATGGGCGTGAGAATGGTATCGGTTTCGTCAGTCGGCCCCAGCGGCAGGCTGACCGCAGCACGGACATTGAGCTCATGGCGGTTGCTCTGCTTGTGATCGCTGACACCCAGAACCGGGAAGATCGCACCAACGGTGAGGTCGCCAATATCCTTGGGATTGGTGGTGAACTGGCCACGCACATCGGTGCCGACGGGACCGGCAAACACGGTATGCAGCATCTCCTTCTCGATATAGCTGCTCATGGCGACCAGTGTGATCCAGTCCTCGGGCGCATACATCGCACCGACCATATACATGTCGGTACTCATCGACTCGGGTACTACGCGCAGCGTCGGCGGCTGGCCGGGAAGGCCGAAAAAGCGATTGGGAATGGTGGTAACGATGGTCTCATTCGATACCAGATCGGTTCCGATCTGATTCTCGCTCATCTCCATCCGCATATAACGGGCCGAAAACATTACCTCACCTTTCTTGTGCGCATGGTCGGCCATGACACCGATCGGCGCATGGTCATCGGCGTAAACATCATGCGCCAGCGTGGGTGCAGCATGGATCGCGGCGCCGCAAAGCAGCGCCAGTTTCAGGATATTTTTCATCGGAATTCTCTCAACTCTTCACGGCACCCACCTATCGGCAGATACCGCGCATAACAGTTGCCGCCCGGATGAACGGAGCGGCGGTGTCTCAGTAAAGCGTCGAGAAAAGGGGTGGCCCGGTAGCCGGCGGTAACAGCGTTTCGGAGAGAAAGCCGCCAAGATTCTTGCGGCCCGGCAGCGGTTGGCGGTCCGGCAAGGGGATTGTCAGCGGTGCGAAACCATCGCCCAGCACCGCCAGCGCGGCAGCACCGGAAAAGGTACAATCGGGCATGGTATCGTCATGCCTGTTATCCTTGTCCAGCGGCGCGTCATCCTGCATCCGCCGCTGCACCTCGGCCAGCCTGGCAAAGATCGGATCTTCGGGCATGATGGTTGCGATCTGGGCATCGCGCGGCGAACAGATGCTGATGACAAAGCCCTGCTCACCCCAGTCCGGCATGAAACCGACCGGAACCAGCACCGACAGCAGCGTGGCAAGAAGCGCAAGACGCGCGAGGAAGATGTGGACCATTGCCATATGCGTCGCGCGGGCTCTAACGCTCGCTCGTGACTCGCGCAACAGGCTAAGGCGGTTTTAGACCCGCATCGGCATCAGCACATAAAGCGCCGGTGCCTTGTCATGCTCCTTGATCAGCGTGGGTGCGCTGGCATCGGCCAGATGCAGGTCAACGCTGTCGCCTTCGATCTGGCTGAGAATATCGGTGAGATATTTGGCATTGAAGCCGATCTCGACCGTCTCGCTGCCATAGGAAGCCGAGAGTTCTTCCGCTGCGGTGCCATTGTCCGGCGACGTCACCGACAGCGTCACCTTGTCGCTGTCCAGAGCCATCTTGACCGCGCGGGTCTTTTCCTGGGCGATAGTGGCAACACGATCTACGCTTTCGCGGAAGCTCTGCGGGTCAAGCTTGAGCAGCTTGTCATTCCCTGTCGGGATGACGCGGTTATAGTCCGGAAAGGTGCCGTCGATAAGCTTGGACGTCAGGATGGTCGATTTCAGCGTGAAGCGCACCTTGCTGGCGGACAGGTCAACCATCACATTGCTATCGCTATTCTCGTCGAGCAGCTTTTTCAGTTCTGCAACGCATTTGCGCGGAATGATGACATCGGGCATTTTCTCGGCGCCATCGGGACGCGTCAACGTGTAGCGCGCCAGTCTGTGGCCATCGGTAGCGGCAGCCTTGAGAACCGGCGCATCCTCATCGGCGACATGCAGGAAGATGCCATTGAGATAATAGCGGGTCTCTTCGGTCGAGATGGCAAAGCTGGTCTTGTCGATCAGCGCGATCAACTCGGCTGCAGGCAGCTCAAAGCTGGTCGGCAATTCGCCCTCGGCAATGATCGGGAAATCATCGCGCGGCAGTGTCGGCAGATTGAAGCGACTGCGCGAGGATTTGACCGCCAGCTTGCCATCGGCAGCGTCAAGCGAAATCTGGCTGCCATCGGGGAGTTTGCGGACAATCTCGAACAGTGTGTGCGCTGACACGGTGATCGCGCCAGGCGTTTCGACCTCGCTGGCCTGCGCCGTTTCCACCACCTGAAGGTCGAGATCGGTGGCCATGAAGCGGACGCTGCCATCGGCCGCCGCCTCGATCAGCACATTGGAGAGGATCGGGATCGTGTTGCGACGCTCCACCACCGATTGCACATGGCTGAGACTTTTCAGCAAGGTGCCGCGTTCCAGTGTCGCTTTCATCGCTTTTCTTCCCCCTTACGGGCGCATTGCCACAGTTGCATAATATCGTTCCGAAACTCCCTAGGAGAATCCGGCACATCATCCTTAACAGCATGACCGTATGGGGCAAGAGACTGGGGGCGTTGTGCACTGTTGATACAGCGTAATTTGTGGAAAAATAGCTGTTTGGACGATGATCGGCGCAATTTTGCCAATTCGGCATCAAGGGGTTAGAAGTTCCGGTCACTAAGGGGAGGATTATCATGGATATATTTGCGCCGAACTGGCTGGCAATCTTCGTGGCCGCGCTCAGCGGTTTTGTTGTCGGGGGCATCTGGTACGGGCCAATCATGGGCAAGCGCTGGATGGGCGCGGTGGGGCTTACGGAGGAAGAGATTCAAAGCGGCAACATGGGCAAGATTTACGGCACGGCCTTTCTGTTCAGCCTGCTGGCTTCGTTTGTTCTCGCGCATACCATAGCCAGCTATGAGCGCGACCTGGGCTTTGTCACCGTGGTTCTGCTCTCGCTGGGTATCGGGCTTGGTTTTGTCGTACCTGCCATCGGCACCAATTACCTGTTTTCACAGAAAAGCCGTGAACTGTTCTTTATCGATGCCGGATACTGGACTTTATTCTATCTGGCGATGGGGCTGGTTCACGCTGCCTTTGGTGCGGGCTGAGGCCGCGAAAGGCAACTCAAGCCTGTTTGGCTTCGACCTTGGCGCCATTGCCGGGCATGATTTCAACAATCATGTCGCCGGATTCGAGCTTGGCCGCCTGCGGTTCCCAGAAACCATAGGCCTGACCATCGCGATAAATGCGTACGCCAAGACCACCCGAGGTGATATCCGACAGCGACCGACCCAGTTCTTCATCGGCAACATCACGCTGACTCAGCTTGACCCGGCCATGCACCGAGGCCAGATCGCTGAGATAATCGGAGATATTGGCACCATCGCATGAACCCGCAAGCAACAGGCCGGCAAAGCTGACCGGATTGATCACTGTCGAGGCCCCGGCCTGACGCGCCAGCAACTCGTTATCAGCGGCGCGAACCGACACGCTGATCGGTACATGATGCGCCAAATGGCGCGCGGTCAGCACGATCAATATGCTGGTATCGTCGCGCCCGGCAGACACCACCATAGATTTCGCTCGCGATATCTTGACATCGAGCAGCGTCTTGTCGCGGGTCGCATCGCCGCACAGCACCGAACAGCCCATCTGCTCGGCAACCGTCAGTGCCTCCGCATCAGCGTCGACGACCACGATATCCTCGACCGATGTGCCGCGCGCAATCAGTTCCTCCACCGCCTCGCGCCCGCTTGTGCCGAAGCCTGCAACAATGATGTGGTCGTGCAAATTGGCCTGAATGATTCTCATACGCCAGACATCCCAAGTACGCTTGAAAACAAAGTTATACGCCGTGCCGACAAAAATCAGTACCACAAAAATCCGGATCGGCGTGACCAGCATGGCATCGAACAGCCGCGCCCTGTCGGTCACCGGCGCGATATCGCCATAGCCTGTGGTGGTGATCGAGATCATGGTAAAATAGATGACGTCGATAAAACTGACATCGCCGTCATAATCGTCGCGCAGGCCAGCGCGATCGAACCAGTGTACCGCTATCGCCGCCGCGATCAGACCGACAACAAATGCCACGCGCCAGGTAATCGCAAGCCAGACCGGCATACTCGACCGGCGCGACAGCGTTTCATAGGGCCGCAAGCGCATGGAATCAGCGCTCCGGCAGCCGTGTCAGCGGGTCCACCGGCTTGCGGTCGCGCCGTAGTTCGAAATGCAACTGCGGTCGGGTGGCAAGCCCGGTATCGCCGGCAAGGCCCAACACATCACCGGCTTTGACCTGTTGCCCGCGCTTCACCAATATGCGGCTGGCATTGCCATAGGCGGTGACCCAGCCAGAACCATGATCGATCAGGATAAGGTTGCCGAGCGTCGGCACATCATCGCCGGTATAGGCGACAACACCACCGGCTGCAGCACTGAACCGCGCGTCCTGCTGCATCGCCAGTTCGATACCGTCATTGACCTTGCCGCCGCCCTTATTGCCAAAACGCGAAAGGACGGCACCGCTGGCAGGCCATTGGAAACGGCCGTCAAAGCCGCTGGGGGCAACGATCGCCGCTGTCGATGCGCGCGCCGGAGCGGCATTCCCCGCAGACACCGCCACGCCCTCGCGCGCCGCCGGTTGGCCGCCGGTGACAATATCATCTATATCGAGAGAGAAAGCGGCAGCGCGCTGCTCCAAAGATATATTCTCCGGCGGGCTTGCCGGCTGCATCATTGCGCCATCGGGCAGTTTGAGCCGCTGGCCGATACGCAGGATAAACGGCTCTTCCAGATCATTGAGCACGACAATATCGGCCCAGCGGACATTATAGGCGCGGGCAATGGCGATGCCGGTCTCGCCGCTACTGACATTGTGGAACAGACCGGAGGGTATTGTCAGCCGCTGACCGGCATAGATGGTGAAAGGTGGTTCCAGGCCATTGATCGCGGCCAGCGCTTCCGAACCGGCACCGGTCTTGTTGCCGATGCCGCGCAACGTATCACCGGGTTGTACGATATAGCTGCCGCCGCTGACCGACACGGCATTGCGACTGACGGGTCGCGCCTCCCATAACGGGCGTGTATCGGCCACTGTGCCGACAGAGGGGTCACTCTCGAGCCGTGGCGCGGGTGTCGGAGCCGTTGTTGTGGGACGGCCATAGTCGCCCGCTGCCTGGGGGATACAGCCGCTGAGTATGAGAGCGGGACACAGCGCCAGCAGGCAGTTACGCAGCGAAGCCTGCTGCCATCGCGCTAACGCTATCCGTCGCAAAGCTTGTGCCCGGGCCATCGCGACTGTCTAACAAAATGTCGGCAATGTGCCACTGTTTTTACAAGCGAGCACAAGCATGTTTACATATCGCCCTGGTTACCCGTCGCAGCGGCGAGCCGCGATTCGAGCAATTCCAGCGATGCATAATGCGTCATGTCGAGATGCAGCGGCGTCACGCTGATGTGGTTTTCCGACACCGCTTCAAGGTCGCTGCTATGCTCCGGTGTCTTCTCTGTCGGGGCAAGACCGAACCAATGATAATCAAATCCGCGCGGGTCCTGATTGGTGATAATCCGCACCCGGCCATAATCATGGCGGCCCAGCGCCACCGAGCGGATCCCGGCGACATCACCGGCAGCACAGGCAGGAAAATTGACGTTGAGAAGTGTGCGTGCCGGCATCGCTGCATCGTCTGACAACAGCGCAATCAGGGGCTGCAATACCCTCACACCCCAATTTTCAGCGGTTTCGAACGAGACGCTGTTGCCCGCGCCCTCGCGTGAATAGCATTGGCTGAGCGCGATTGACGGAATGCCTGCCAGCGCGCCTTCTACAGCAGCAGAAACGGTACCCGAATAGGAAACATCCTCGGCCAGATTGCCGCCGCGATTGACACCCGAGAGGATGAGGTCGGGTGGGCTGTCCTTCATCAGCTTGGCCACCGCCATCAACACACTGTCAGTAGGCGTGCCATCGACCGAATAATGCCGGTCGCCATGGCGACGCACCCGCAACGGCCGCGACAGCGTCAGCGAATGGCCGGCACCCGAATTTTCCTCCGACGGAGCAACAATCCAGATATCGTCCGACAGCTGGCGGGCAATATTGAGCAGCACCGCCAGTCCCGGCGCGTGAACGCCATCGTCATTGGTGAGCAGGATACGCATGGCCAGGTCTTTCCTATTGCGGCGTCAGCCGGGTGATGCTGCCCATATAGGGTTGCAATGCGTCGGGAATGCGTACGCTGCCATCCTCTTCCTGATAATTTTCGACAATCGCTACCAATGTTCTGCCCACCGCAAGGCCCGAGCCGTTGAGCGTATGCACGAAATCCGTGCCCTTTTTCTCGGCTTCGATGCGGTAGCGGCTATTCATGCGACGAGCCTGATACTGACCGCATGTGGAAACGCTCGAAATCTCGCGATAGGCGCCCTGCCCCGGCAGCCAGACTTCCAGATCGATGGTCTTGCGCACCGTTGCACCAAGATCACCGGTACACAGCAAAAGGTTGCGATAGGGCAAATCCAATGCCTGCAATATGGATTCGGCAGAGGCCAGCATATGGGCAAATTCGGCTTCGTCCTGATCGGGTCGGGCGACGGTAATCATCTCGACCTTCTCGAACTGGTGTTGGCGAATCAGACCCTTGGTATCGCGCCCCGCTGCGCCGGCTTCGGAGCGAAAGCATGGCGTCAGGGCGGTAATCCTGATCGGTAGCTGCTCGGCATCGAGAATTTCTTCCCGTACCGAGTTCACCAGACTGGTCTCTGCCGTCGGGATCATCCAGCGATCATCGGTGGTGCGGAACAGGTCTTCGGCAAATTTGGGCAGCTGACCCGTGCCAAACAACGCATGATCACGCACCAGCAGCGGTGGGGCACATTCCGTATAGCCGTTTTCAAGTGTCTGCTTGTCGAGCATGAACTGCCCTATGGCCCGCTGCAGACGCGCCATCTGGCCGCGCAAAAAGGTGAACCGCGATCCCGACATTTTTGCGCCGGTTTCAAACTCCATCCCCAAGGCAGGACCAAGCTCGCTATGATCCTTCGGGGTGAAATCGAATACACGCTGCGTTCCCCAGGAGGATATCTCGACATTGTCCTCTTCACCGGCACCTTCCGGCGTATCGGGCGCAGGAAGATTGGGCAGAGCCGCCATCGCCCTGTGCAGTGCCATGGCAACTTCGCGCTGCTTCTCCTCGACCTGCGGCATGCTGGTCTTGATCTGTGCCACTTCAGCCTTGAGCGCCTCGGCGGTTTCCTTGTCGCCTTTGCCCATGGCCGCACCGATCGCCTTGCTGGCCTCGTTGCGCCGCGACTGCATCACCTGCAATTCGGTGGTAAGCCGCCGCTGCTCCTCATCGAGCTCCAATAGCGTGGAGGATTGCGGCTCCATACCGCGCAATGTCAGCGCGTTATCAAAGGCCGCAGGATTCTCTCTTATGGTGCGAATGTCATGCATGGCCAGCGCTATGCAACGAGGCTGTGCACGGTGCAAGGCCCTTGCTGCCGGTCCATAGGAAAAGGGCGGTGCCATGGCAGGCGCCGCCCATTCCCCCTCCGTAACAGGAATATTCTTAAAGGCTGTGAGACACCTCGACCGTGGGCGCTTGCTTTGCCGCCAGATAACGACGCCGCGCCACCAGGGCTGCGGCTGCGCCACCGAAGAGCAACAGCATCGGCGGTGCCGGAACCGGGGTGCCACCATTGGAACCGCCGCTGGTACCGCCTGAAGAACTGCTCGAGCTCGACGAGGAAGACGAGCTGCTCGACGATGAACTGGTCGAACCGGTCGAGCCGCTGGTGCCACCGCTGGAAGAGCTGCTCGAGCTCGAAGACGAGGACGAACTGCTCGACGAGGAGGATGTCGCGCCAAAGCTCGATGAACCACCGGTTGCGCCCGAGGAGGTCGCGCCCGAGGAGGTGCTTGACGAGCTCGACGAGGAAGACGAACTGCTCGACGAGGACGAGCCGCCGCCAGTCGAAGTGTCACCGCCAGTCGAACCACCACCTGAGGATGAGCTGGAAGACGATGAACTCGACGAAGACGAGCTCGACGAGGATGAACTGCTGCCGCCGGACGAAGTGCCGCCACCTGTTGACGTGTCACCGCCAGTCGAGGTGCCGCCACCAGTCGAACCACCACCTGAGGATGAGCTGGAAGACGATGAGCTCGACGAAGACGAACTCGACGAGGATGAACTGCTGCCACCAGTCGAGGTTGAGGTCGAGACGCCGCCAGTCGAGGTAGAGGTGGAGGTGGAGACCCCACCGGTCGAGGTCGAGGTGGAGACACCACCGGTCGAGGTCGAGGTTGAAACACCACCGGTCGAGGTCGAGACGCCGCCGGTGGAAGTCGATGTCGAGACGCCGCCCGTTGAGGTTGAGACACCACCGGTCGAGGTCGAGACGCCGCCCGTAGATGTCGATGTCGATACGCCACCGGTTGAGGTCGAGACACCGCCCGTAGATGTCGATACACCGCCGGTCGAAGTGGAAACACCGCCGGTGCTGGTACTGACATTGCCCGAGCTGGTGTTGTCATTGTCGATGTCGATGTCGATATTGATGTCGCCGTCGCCGCCGGTGGAGCCGCCGCCACCGCCACCGCCGCCGCCACCGCCGCCTCCTCCGCCACCGCCGAAGAAGCCGCCGAAGAAGCCGCCGCCGAAACCGCCAAAGCCGCCGCCGAAACCGCCAATACCACCGCCGATGACCACCGGAATATTACCGCCAGTGCTGCCGACAGGGGGCTGGGGTGGCAAAGGTGGCGGGGGCAGAATCGGAGGGGGCAGCGGAATGGGTGCAGTCTGTGTCGCCACGGTCACCACAGTCGGTGCGGCACAGGATTTTTCCGTCCTGACAACACGGCGCACTCGCCGCTTCACCCGCTTGAGTGGTCCCTTGCGATAAACCCGGGCACGCGAAGCCTTGCGCGGCGTAGCGCGTTCGACGCTCTTCGCGCCGGCAAGCTGCAGCGTCTGGGTCTGCGCTGTGGCAGGCGTGTCCGCGACATGCACCGCGCCGCCGCCAATAATTGCACCACCACAGGTGCAGGCGCATAGTTTTGCCAGGGCCATCTTTACAGACATAATCTCTGCTCTCTCGTTAACGGACCGCGGATAATCATATTACCCGAAAAAGGATAATGACCGCAAATCTTGCATTTCCGATACAATCACAAAGGCAGAAAACGGGCGTCATCACAATCCCGTTAACCTTGCTACCGTTACTAATATGACAAATTTCGCGGATTTTTGTGGCAAATCCTGCGCCTTGTCCCGTTATGAGACTGGTCAGCGGCAAAGGTTAAAACATCTTCCGCCAGGCCTCCGCACCAGGGCATAATGATACCGCTCGGAACATTGTAGCCTGGCAGGATACAGTCCAAGGAGAGCATTCCCGCGCCAATCAGTTCCGGCAATCATAGTTTCGAAAGTGGTCATACACTTTATTCGATAGAATGCATAAATCACCGATGGATGGGGCTTGTCGTTGGCCCGGACCATGGTTATAGGCCGCGCAAACAAGCCTTAACGGGAGCATCTGATGGTCACCACCACAAGCATGGACGACATAGATGTCCTGGCAAAAGCACGACGTTCTCTCAGCCAGGATTACACCCCCGACCAAAGCGAAGAATATATGGGCCCACCGCAGCTCGAATATTTTCGTGATCTGTTAAACGCATGGAAGAAAACGATTATCGAGGCAGCAGAAGGCACTTTGCAGCAGCTGCAAAGCGGTCCTATCCGCGAATCGGACCTCAATGATCGTGCCTCCAGCGAGACCGATTGGGGCATTGAGTTGCGCACCCGTGATCGCCAGCGCAAACTGATCTCCAAGATTGATGCCGCGCTGCGCCGCATCGATGCGGGCGAATATGGCTATTGCGAAGTCACCGGCGAGCCTATCGGCCTTGGCCGGCTGATCGCGCGGCCGATCGCCACCATGACAGTCGATGCCCAGGAAGCACATGAGCGGCGCGAGAAAATTTCCCGCGACAGCTAAACGCTAACGCCTCGAAGTACGTCACGCAATCGCGGCGCGGCCACTGGTCCGCGCTGTACTATCTGCTTTCGTCGCTGCACATTCCTGCAGCCGTGCTGACGAAATCTTCACCCTTGTCTGGCATAGGCCAAGCAAACGCCGCTGCAACATGTCGCGGCGCGGATACAGGCTATGAACAAATTTACCTTCTCCATTAACGAAGCATCGACACTTTAAGGCTATTTACAACGCATAGGATGCTCGAAAGGGTGGACAGGACAGAGACTATGGGTTTTTGGGATAATTTTTCGGATGGCGGAAAGGGTGCCTCGGGCGATGATCGTGACAATCGCACCGAACACCGTGACTCACTCTTCCTGCTGGCGAAAATCCATTTTTCAAAATCTGCCAAGGTCGTTGACGTGCGTGTCCGGAACCTGTCGGCTGGCGGCATGATGGCGGAGAGCAATATCTATTGCGAACGCGGTGATCGCGTCGTCGTCAAAATCGCCAATCTCGAAGATATTGACGGTCGCGTGTCATGGCATGCCAGCGGTCGTTTCGGTGTTGCCTTTGATCAGCCAATTGATCCGCAAGAGGCACGCAGCAAAAAAGGCGGCGATAACAAATACAGCCCCAGCAACATGCATCGCGGCGGCAGACTCGCCAAGCAACCGCCAGGACGTGTACGCCGCATCTGAACCCGTTCTGGCAATAACCTGTTCCAAGTATTCGTCTAAAGATCCTTCAGCAAGTCATTGTCATGCCCCATTGCCGGTGGCGTCGCCCCTGCCCGTGCCGGACTGGCGTGAAAATCAACCGGATGGCGCATTGACCGATAGGTACCGAGTATCGGGTCTTGGCGTGCCTCGAAAAAATCCACCGCCTGCAGATGCGGATCGTGCAGCACATCCTCCATGCTGTTATAGCGCATCGCCGGTATCTGTTCTTCCGCCAATATCTTTACCCATTCATCGGTGGTCTTGGTCGCCGCCACTTCCTCGATAATCGCATAGAGCGCGCCGGTATTCTGCGTCCGCGCCTCATAAGTCGAAAAACGCGGATCATCGAATACACCCGGGCGACCGCCAATTTCGAAGAATCGTTCCCACTGGGCATCGATATAGGGAACAATGGCGATATAGCCGTCACGGGTGGGATAGGGTCGTCGTCTCGGATTGACCGAGCGGGTATAGGCAAGCTTGCCATTACCGCTCTCGAAAGTCGCACCATAGAGATTCTCCACCATGTTGAAGAAGGTGAAGCTCTCGAACATGGGCACGGAGACAAATTGCCCCTCACCGGTGCGCTCGCGATGGTATAGCGCCGCCAGTGTCGCATAGGTAGCGAACAGCCCAACCGTCTTGTCGGCGATCAGCGAGGGTGCATAAGCAGGATCGCCGCCCGACCGCTCAGCCTCCAGCGCGGCAAAGCCCGAAGCCGCCTGCACCAGATCATCATAGGCCTGGCGCTTGGAATAGGGGCCGCCAGAGCCATAGCCGGCGCAATGGGTATAGATGATATCCGGTTTGATCGCGCGAACGCCGTCATAATCCAGACCCAGCCGCTGCATCCCGGCAAGGCGCACATTGTGAAAGAAGACATCCGCACCTTCAAGCAGCGCGGTAAGCTTGGCCTTGCCTTCGTCGCTTCCAGCATCGATGGTCACCGCTTTCTTGCCACGATTCAGCGCCATGAAGATCGGCCCCCGCTTGCCGTCAGGCGAATAACCGGCATAGCGCATCATATCGCCCGGCACCTTGCCGCGATCAAATTCGACCTTGATAACCTCGGCGCCCATATCGGCCATGATCATGGTGGCAAAAGGCCCCATCACCACCGACGACATATCGATGATCCGTACCCCGGCCAACGGACCGCCTCCTTCCCGCTTTGCAGCGTCATCACCTGTGGCGGTGTTACCCATGATATTCATATTTCGGTTCCATCATTCTCTGTAATCCGGGAGTGCGAAGCAGACTAATCGCCAGGCAGTCGCAGACAAGCGATTTGTTGTGGTTAACACCTCTGGATTTCCCTGCTGTCATCGTGTAACAAAATGTCTCGTGAGAGGCTGATGCAGTTCATTTCTGCATAGATAATAAAAACAAGCGCATTTCTGTTTCATGCAGTGCCTGCAGCTGTGGGTGCAAAGGGTCCTGTATCGTAGAGGCGTATGATGTTTTATCTATTTGAACCCAATGAGCGCAAACAGCGTGACATGACCGAGATCCAGGGACTGCAATCACGTTTCGGTGATGACTTTATCGACGAACTGGCGACGCGCGCGGCAGATGACAGCCTGTCATTGCGCGACCGCAAACACTGGCGGCGCCTGTATCGCAAGGCCAGGGCAATGGGCTGAGCGCCATGGCGTAAACAGCGATGCGGCTCAGCTTTTCGGCTGATAGGTCTGTGCTTCAGTCGGGAAACTGCGGTCGCTGACTTCGGCGGCATAGGCCTTCACCGTTTCCTCTACCGTTTCCGCAAGATTGCCATAGCGCTTGACGAAACGCGGCGTTCGCTCGAACAGGCCAAGCATGTCTTCGGTCACCAGCACCTGCCCGTCGCATTGCGCCGATGCGCCGATGCCAATGGTCGGCACGCCCACCGCCCCGGTTGCGGCAATGGCAATCGGCTCGACTACCCCTTCGATAACGATGGCAAAGGCACCGGCCTGATCCAGTGCTTTGGCATCTCCGGCAATTTTTTCTGCTTCCGCATCGGAGCGGCCCCGCGCAGCATAGCCGCCCAGTGCATTCACCGCCTGCGGCGTCAGCCCGACATGGCCGACCACCGGAATGCCCCGCGCGCTGAGAAAGGCGACGGTTTCCGCCATCGCCTCACCACCTTCCAGCTTGACCGCTGCGGCCCCGGTCTCCTTCATAATGCGTGAAGCACTGGCAAAGGCCTGCTCCGGCGATGCCTCATAGCTGCCAAAGGGCATGTCGATGACCACGACGCTGTGATAGCTGCCGCGCACTACCGCCGCACCATGTGCGCACATCATGTCCAGCGTCACCGGCACCGTCGATGGCAGGCCATAAATCACCTGACCCAGCGAATCACCGACGAGCAGCATGTCGCAATGCGGGTCGAGTATCTGTGCCATGCGTGCGGTATAGGCAGTCAACATGACGATCGGCTTCTCGGTCACGCCGCCTTGCTTGCGCCGCCGGATCGCCGGCACGGTCAGCCGCTTCATCGGCTGTGGTGTCGGGTTGGCGCGGCTGGTCGAGGTGTCGAGGGTATAGGTTGTGGACATGAAACGGTCTTTCCCAAAAGCGGCAATATGTATCTTGACGCTCTATGCGTTCAATCGACGATAATGGCAATTGGGCGGGACTCTGTTCGAAGCCTATTGCACCAAAATCATAACTGGTGCAGCTTTTCTGGGCAGCTCACGACTCGCCCTGAACATCAAAGCAATGGAATTCTCCATGTCTGAGGTCTCACGACCTGCGGCATCCAGCGTGTCTGCGATCAAGCCGCGATCCATAATAACGGTTCTTGCCCTTATCATCTTCATCGACATGATGGGGATAGGACTTATCATCCCTGTGATGCCCGAATTGCTGGTCTCACTCACCGGCCTCTCCGTCGCGCAATCGGCAGAGATTGGCGGCCAGCTCCTCTTTGCCTATGCACTGATGCAGTTTCTCTTTGCACCGGTGATCGGCGGTCTGAGTGACCGTTTCGGGCGCCGCCCGGTGCTGCTGATCACATTGACCCTGCTGGGCCTCGACTATGCCATCATGGCCTGGGCACCGACACTGGCATGGCTGTTCCTGGGTCGTATTCTCTCTGGCATCATGGGCGCCAGCTGGGCCGCGGCCAATAGCTGCATCGCCGACATTATCGACCGCAAGGAGCGCGGAAAATATTTCGGCATATTGGGTGGTGCAGGCGCACTGGGTTTTGTTGTCGGTCCGGCCATTGGTGGCATTGTCGGTGAATATGGCACCCGGCTTCCCTTCATCGTTGCCGCGATATTGGCGCTCGCCGGTGCTGTTGCGGGCACCTTCATGCTGCACGAGACATTGACGCCAGAGCGCCGCCGCCATTTCTCGGCCAGCCGTGCCAACCCCTTTGGCAGCATCATGCAGATGAGCCGTACACCGCTTGTGCTCGGCTTTCTGAGCGTCATTTTCCTGCTGCAGCTGGCTGCACAGGCACAACTGTCGATATGGTCCTATTACACCATCGAGAAATTTGCCTGGAGCAAGCTTGATATAGGTCTGAGTGTTGCCCTGTTTGGTATCTTGCTGGCCATTGTGCAAGGAGCGCTGACCGGCCGGGCAATCGCACGCTTCGGCGAAAAGAGGCTGCCCATAATCAGCATGATGATCAGCGTCCCGGCCTATCTGATCTTCGCGTTTGCCTATGATGGCTGGATGATGATTGCCGGGGTCATCGTCGGCGCAGTCAGCGGCTTTGCCTTCCCGGCCATGCAGCAGATGATGACCGATCGCATCGACGATGATGCACAAGGAGAATTGCAGGGTGCGATTGCCAGCACAATCAGCCTCACCTCGATCATCGGTCCGGTGATGATGACAAGCGCATTCGCGGCCTATGCCGATAGCAACGGTCTGTATTTTCCGGGCGCGCCCTTCATCCTGTCGACGCTGCTCGGCATCGGTGCGATCAGCATCTATCTGGCGACCGTCAGACGCTATTACAGCCCCAAACCCTAATCGTCCTGACCATTGCGTGCGGCCACTGCTTCGGTGACATTGTCACTGAACAGGCCGTCTATCCCGGTATCCAGATAGGCGCGAATCTCACCAGATACATCACCAATGGCACCCGGTTTGTCGCCCTGTTTATACTCTTGTGGCAGGAAGAAATTTTCACGTCTGATTGTCCAGATATGGATCTTCATGCCAGCGGCATGCACTGCTTCGACCAGTCCGGTCGGCTGGCCCAAAGCGCCCTGGTCATCGCGCGGAATGACCCAACTCTTGGCCGGGCCGATAGCATCGGCATATTCGGCAATCGCCGCCAGCCCTTTGGGCGTCATCATTTGGCTATAGGGCATGTCAGGACGGTCAGGAGGAAATGTGCCTTCGCCTGAAATCAGCTGCACCAGCGGCAAGTCGGTCATGCGGCTGAGCTTCTGCAAATTGCCGACCTCGAAGCTCTGGATGAATATCGGCGCGTCTGCCCCGCGATAGCCGGCACGATGCAATTGCTGCACCAGCTTTTCTTCGAATGGCAGACCGATAGAAGCGAAATGGCTGGGATGCTTTGTCTCGGGATAAATACCGATAGTGCGCCCGGTCTCTGCCTCCTTGGCTCGCACCAGCGCGATGATCTCGGCCAGGGTCGGGATCTGGTAAAGCCCGTTGAACCGGCTATTGGCCAGGCGCAGTAGCTCCAGCCGTTCGCGGGTTCGCAGGGTGCGCAATTCAGCCAGGGTAAAGTCCTCGGTGAACCAGCCGGTGATCTGCTGACCGTCAATGGTCTTCGTGGTGCGCCGACCGGCAAATTCGGGATGATTGGCGACATCGGTGGTGTCGGAGATATCATTTTCGTGCCGCGCCACCAGCACGCCGTCACTGGTCAGCACCAGATCGGGTTCGATATAGTCCGCGCCCTGATCGATCGCCCGCTCATAGCTCGCCAGCGTATGCTCGGGTCGTTCACCGCTGGAACCGCGATGCGCAATGATGATGACATTGTCGGCCTTGGGCATGGCGATGCTCTCCCTTGCGCTGGCGGAAAGACCAGGGCCGCCGTGAAACAGTACCAATGCCAGTAACAGGACGGACAGGGAAAAGCGTTTCATGACCATAGTCCGCCTGCTGGATATTTGCGACTCTGAGGAGCAACTATTCTATGCCGCTAATATGCCGGGGAACAGCCCAAAAAACAGGATCGCGGCAATAACCAGCGGGCATAGCCAGGCGATCAGGAAACGCCACAGCGCCTGAGCGATACCGCTCAGGCCATTTTGTGAATTGATGGTGTGTTTATCGGCGATCCAGCCGACGAACAGCGCCACCAACAGTGCCGATACCGGCAGCATGATCTTGCCGGTCACGGTATCGAGAAGACCGAACAATGTCTGCCCTTCAAATATGCCAAAGGACAGTGGCTGGAAATCGGTCAGATCATTGAACGAGAAGCTGGCCACCGCACCGATGGCAAAGGCGATCAACCCAAGCACTACCGCAGTCATGCTGCGGCTGACATTGAACTGACGCGAGGCCCAGCTTACCGACGCTTCGAGCAGAGCTACAGAGCTGGTCAGCGCAGCGAAAAATACCATGATGAAGAACAGCAGCCCGATTATCGAACCACCGGGCATGGTCTGGAACGACACCGGCAAGGTACCGAACATCAGCCCCAGCCCTTGCGGCACCGGCTGTTCTCCGGCCAGGACCTGTGCCAGCAATTCGGGTGTCATCGCGGCAAAGACAATCGGGAAAATTGCCAGCCCGGCGATAATCGCCACCGAGGTATCGGCAGCGCCGATCATGCCCGATGTCCTGGCAAGATCGGTTTCGGGCGTCGCATAGGCACCATAGGTGATCATCAGCGCCGAGCCCAGCGACAAGGAGAACAGCGCCTGCCCCAGCGCCGAGAGCATGACATTGGGGTCAAGCAGCCGCGCTGGCTCAAAAGCGAAGAGAAAGTTCAGTGTCTCGCTAAAGGCTCCGGTGAAGATGCTGTAGATGGTGATCGCCAGAAACAGGACGAAGAAGGTGGGCATCAGCCAGATCGCCACCTTTTCGATGCCGCCCGAAACGCCTCGCGCCACCACGAAAATGGTGATCGCCATGAACAGGGCGTGCATCGCGATCATCATCTGAGCATTTCCGTGCAGCACATCGAGCATGCCACCAACCACAGCGATATCCTGACCGGCAAATGCGCCCTGCGCCACAGTGCCGCCCGTCACAGCGCCGGCGGCATCCTGTAGAAATACACCGGTGAAATAGACGACCCAGCCGCCAATGACCGAATAATAGGTGAGGATGAGATAGGCACCGAGCATGCCGACAAAAGCGGCCAGCGACCACCATGGCGATTTGCCCGATTCCCGCGCCAGCTTCTTGACGCTCTCCACTGCAGAGGATTTGCCGTGACGACCGATCAGTGTCTCCGCCAGCAGCACCGGCAAGCCAATCATCACAACGCAGAAGATATAGAAAATAACAAAGGCGCCACCGCCATTGCTGCCCGCCTCGGCAGGAAAGCGCACCAGATTGCCCAGACCGACAGCAGAGCCGACAGCCGCCATCACAAAGGCAAAGCGCGATGACCAGTTTTCCGTTTGTGCAACGCCAGCTGCGCCCGCCATGCGCCTCTCCCCATATCTCTGACGAATTTTTGCTGCTTAAAGCCGAAATCGCGGCGCAGGCCAAGCGGCTTTATGACATTTTTGTTTAGTGCCGATGATCCCGGCGCCGGCTCGCTGGTTAACCGCTGACCTCAACCCCGCGCCAGAATGCAACCCGGTCGCGTATCTCTACGGCTGCATCTTTGGGTTCCGGATAATACCAGGCGGCATCGGGATTCTCGGTGCCGTCGACTACCAGCGTATAATAGGATGCAGTGCCCTTCCACGGGCAGACACTGGTAGTGGTGCTGTTCTTGAGATAGGCATCATTCACCGCCGAACGCGGGAAATAGGCGTTGTTTTCGATCGTCACGATATCATCGCTTTCGGCAATCACCACGCCATTCCATAATGCTTTCGCCATTTGTCTCTCCTGTCGCTGCTTATTTACCGCCGGGAGGCCGGGCATCGATATTCATCGCCAGCGATATCCGTTCGCGCTGACCATGATAGGGCCGTACCCAGTGACGCAGCCAGGCCGGAAACAATATCATGTCGCCGCTATTCGGCCGCAGCCGCAATTCACCCTGTTGCGGTTGGCCATCGCTACCGAGCACGCGCAGGCTGTTCATCCGCATATGGGTCATCGGGAAACGCGGATCTTCGAGAACCAGTTCACCGCCAATATCGTCGCCGGCATTACCCTGATCAACGTAGAAAACAGCGGCCCATAATTCTCCGGGATGAACATGCGCTGTGTTGAGGCCACCGGCAGGCAGCACATTGGCCCACATGTAGATTTTCCAGTCCAGGGCAGCCGGATCGCCCTGGTCCAGCCCGGTGATCCGCTTCGCCAGCGCGAGCGCCTTGTCGGCAACGAAGTTCGCTGCCTCGCCCCCCCAGTCGAGCATCCTGGTATCGGAATGCCAGCCGCCGACATTGGAGCGGGGCATATTCTCACCACCGGCCCGGCGCTCAGCGATGCTGGCCTTGAGCGCCGTGCACAGCGCATCGCAATCCTTGAAGCTGGAATAGATAATCGACGTTTCAAATGCTCCGGCATGTTCTGCCCTGATGCGAATGTCGTCGAAGCCGCTCACAGCAGAGCTGCCTCATAATCGGTGCTCTTGAAGCCAACCATGACGCCGCCATCCCAAGCCAGCACCGGGCGCTTGATCATCGACGGGTTCTCAACCATCAGCGCCAGGGCAATATTCTCATTGATATTTTCCTTCGCGACATCCGGCAGGTTCTTGAACGTCGTGCCACGACGGTTGAGCAATGGCTCCCAGTCACCCAGTTCCAGCGCCCAGTCAGTCAGCATGTCGGTTGTGACACCGGATTTCTTGTAATCGTGAAACACATAGTTGACGTCATTGCGCTCAAGCCATTTGCGCGCCTTTTTGATCGTATCGCAATTGGCGATGCCATAAAGTGTCGGTGTCATATGCGAATCCCTGTCTATCCTGTTCGGCTGTGCTGATTTGGCGCACCGCATAGCAGAGGAAAAGGCTGGTGACAGGCGTTTTTCGCATTGCACCCGCAACACACGCAAAATGTTCCCATTGTCGGGCCTCAGTCGGTCATGGCACCGTCATCGTCATAGTGAATATGTACCGCCTTGGCGGCATTCACGGCCAGTATACGGGCAGCCCGGGTATCACCCGAATCCGCCAGCCGCGCCAGCGCGACGCCCATGCGGCGCGAGGGCCGTGTCACCGGTTTGCCGAAGAGCCGGATATCGACATGTGCATCCGGCGCATCGTCCGGTAATGACAGTGCCTGTTCCAGCCCGGTGAAATGGAAATCCTCGGCATCGCGATCCGCCAATATCACTGCGCTGGCAGCCGCTCCCTTAACCACGATGGGTGGGATTGGCAGGCCGAGAATGGCGCGCCCATGCAGGTCGAATTCGTTGAGGCTCTGCGACACCAGGGTCACCATGCCAGTGTCATGCGGTCGCGGTGACAGCTCGGAGAAGATCACTCTGTCACCTTTCACGAAGAACTCGACGCCGAACAGGCCCCATCCCGCGCCTTCACCCGCCAGCGCACCGACAATCTTCGCCGCCATAGCCTGCGCCTGTTCGAGTGCGGCGGGCGACATAGCGGCGGGCTGCCAGCTTTCGCGATAATCGCCGCGCTCCTGGCGATGGCCAATAGGTGGGCAGAAATGCACCCTGTCTCGCGCCGATATGGTGAGCAGGGTAATCTCATAGTCGAAATCAATGAACTGCTCGGCAATCACCCGCACCCGGTCACCACGCATCCCCTGCGCGGCATAGTCCCAGGCGGCATCGATACCGGTGAGGTCGCGCACCGTACTCTGGCCCTTGCCCGAGGAGGACATAACCGGCTTTACCACCAGAGGTGCACCGATCTCTGCCGCGATGGCGCGTAACTCCTCACGACTCTCGGCATAGGCATAGCGCGATGTCACCAGCCCCAGTTCACGCGCCGCCAGATCGCGAATGGCATCGCGGTTCATGGTCAGCTGCGCCGCGCGCGCCGAGGGGACGACGTTGAAGCCATCGGCTTCGACTTCGGCCAGTATCTCGGTGCGGATCGCCTCGATCTCGGGCACGATGAAATCGGGCCGGTGCTTTTCGATGGTCGCGCGCAGTCGATCACCATCAAGCATCGAGAACACCTCATGCGCATCGGCCACCTGCATCGCCGGCGCGGCGGCATAGCTGTCACAGGCAATGACATGGCACCCCAGTCGCTTGGCCGAGATGACGAATTCACGGCCCAGTTCACCCGAACCGAGGAGCAGGATTCTGGCAGTCGGAGTCATTTTGCGCGCCTCAGATATCGACGGCGATTTTGCCGAAATGCGTGCCCGATTCCTGATGACGAAAGGCATCGGCCAGATCTGCCAGCGGGAAGTGTTTGTCGATCACCGGGCGGATGCCATTGGCATCGATCGCGGCGATCATGTCGAGCTGGTGCTGGCGCGACCCTACGGTGAGCCCCTGCAGGCGAATGTTCTTGGCCATCAGAAGCGCCGTCTGCACTGGCCCGGCAAAGCCGGTAAGCACGCCGATAAGCGCGATATGCCCGCCAATGCGGGTCGCCATAATCGACTGGTCGAGCGTTCCCGGCCCACCAATCTCGACGACGCAATCGACACCGCTACCCGCAGTGAGCTCGATCACCTTCGCGCCCCAGGCCTCGGTGTCGCGATAGTTGATGAGATGGTCGGCGCCCAGTTCGCCGAGCCGCTCCAGCTTGGCATCGGACGAGGAGGTGGCGATCACCTCGGCCCCCGCCATCTTGGCGAATTGCAGCGCGAAAACCGAGACTCCGCCCGATCCCTGCACAAGCACCTTGTCGCCCGGCTTGATGGCATTGTCGACAAACAATGCCCGCCAGGCGGTCAAGCCGGCACAGGTCAGCGTCGCCGCTTCAGCTGCGCTATACCCCGCCGGGACATGGGTAAAGGCGGTGGTCGGGGCGGTCACCAGTTCGCAAGCATAGCCGTCAATGCCGTCACCCGGCACGCGCTGAAAGCCATTGGTCGGCGGTATGCCGTCGAGCCAGTCAGGGAAGAAGGTGGAGACAACGGCCTCGCCCACGGCATAGTCGGTCACGCCTTCGCCAATGGCGGTAACTTCACCGGCGCCATCAGACATCGGGATGCGCTTGTCGGCTGTCGGCAACATGCCTTTGACAACGGCATAGTCATGGTAATTCAGACTGCTGGCGCGCAACCTGACGGTGATTTCTCCCAGTCCCGGAGGCGCTGGTTCAGGCAGGTCGGCCAGCCTGAGATTATCGAGCGAGGCCGGGGCATGCAGTCGCATGGCTTTCATAAGGGGCTGTCCTTTCCGGAAACGTTTTGATTTCACCAGAAAGGATAGGAGATTGCGGTCGGCAAGTCATCCGCAATAGCATTCGGATATTCGGCAAACTCAGCCTGTCTGCGCAGCCAACCGTTTATCCAGCACCGCTTTCAGATCGGGGTGCATGGTGAAATATTGCCGGCCATCGGCTTCCAGCTGCGGATGATGCGGCGGCAATTCACCGGTATCGGCAATCTGCTTCACCGTCTCGCCCAGGAAATCGAGCTGGGCCCGGTCCATTTTGGCACGCAGTGCAGCAATGGAATCACAATCAGAAACACCGACATTGCGGGTCGCGATAATATCGCCGGTATCGATCCCCGGATCGAGCAGATGCACGGTACACCCTACCTCCCGCCCTTCGAGCACACTCCATTCGGCAACATTCATACCGCGATAGCGCGGTAACAGCCCCATATGCGCGTTGATCGTACCGAGCCGCGGTATCGCCAGCAGCGGAGCGCGCAATATCCCTGCGCCGGCATGGACAAACAGATCGGGTTCAAGCGCGCGCAACGCATCAAGGCTCTCCACTGACACCAGGTCGGCAACATTGGTGGTGGCAATCGCCTCGCACGCGGCATAGTCGCCGGCGGGCGGCAGATCGGGATAGGGGTCGGGTGCCCCGCCCTGCCCTCGGTTTGCCGGTGTCTTCGGTGCCAGCACGGGTATCCCCTGATCGGCCAGCCGCTTCTCGATCCGGCGGCGCAATTTCGGCGGGCGCCAGCCCTCGAAGACGAATCCGGTCGGAGTAACCCCATGCCGTTTCAAAGCCTCGGCAACGGTGCTGCCGCGCTTGGCGCGATCATGGCTAAGCAGGAATATCCGCATAACCCACTCAGTCGCTTTCCAGAGCGGTCAGCACCCGCTCCTTGTGCAGCAGCGCATCGATAAAGAATTTCGCCGCCCAATTGGGCACCGCATGGAAAATATAGCCGCCCCAGACCGGGAAGGATCCGGCAATCCCGCCCTGCAGGCCGGGGTTGGGATTGTCCATCGGCTGCGCCTGCTTGACCAGATCGATGGCGCGGCAGGCGGCGTTGACGAAGCGCAAGTCGCCGCGTTCATCATAGAGCCGCAGCCAGATCAGCGCCATTTGCGCGTTGCCGGTGAGGCACTGCGCGCGCTCGTCGATGCGCCAGCGGCTGTTGAACCGGCCGGGCAGGAATTTGAGCACTTCCATACGCTCCATGATCCGTTCCGCCGCATGCTGCGCCGCATCGATGGCGTCCTCGCGCCCGAGCAGCAGGCCGTTCAGCAATACCCCCCAGATTGTATAGGCAATGGTGTGGGTCACGGCGGTGCCCCTGTCATGATCGGCACCGTAAAAGCCCGAGCGCGCGAAAAAGCCGGTCTCTACATCCTGCAGCGCCAACACCCAGTCGAGATGCTTTTCTGCCGCTTTTCGCGCCGCCTTGTCATCGAACATCACGCCATATTCGGCGAGCCAACAGGAAAGATGCGCCGCATAGGCCGAGGGCTGGTTGAGATAGAAATGCTGGCGAAACGCACCATCATCATCCTGCACCGAAACCAGCCAGGCGGCAGCGCGATCCGCCGCCTGTCGCGCATCGACATCCTGCTTTTCAGCGGCCCAGATATTCAAGCCGTTCAATATCTGGGCGGTATTGAACGGAGACGGTTTGTCGGTATTTTCCGCCACCTCGCCACCGGGAAAGGCACCATTTTCCAGTTGTAGCCGCAGCAGGAAATCCAGCGCCCGTGTGCCGCGCGCTTCCCATTCCGGCTCGTCCAGCCTCTCGGCCAGTGCAAGGCAGGTGGGAACCAAATAACCGGTGGTCTCCGGGTAAGAAGAGGTCCAGCCCTTATCCAGTTTGTAACGCCCCGAAAAGCCGCCATCATCCTGACTGTCCTGTGCCGCTTTCAGCCAGCCCGCCGCCGCGCGCAAATGGTCCTCATCGTGATAGCCCAGCGCCGCGTTGCGGCCATGATCGGCAATCTGTGCCAGATAGAATTGGCGATGCCCTGGCTGCGTCAGCCGTGCATGCAGCATATTGCCGATGGCGCGCCGGGCATCGCGGGCAAGGCTGGTGACATTGCTCATCGGCTCTGCGCGGCTCCTGCCCTTATCAAAGTCATGGCTGATCTTCATAGGCCATGCCATGCACGAACGGGGTAAAAATTGGTTAAACCATAGGGGGAAAAACGAAATTACGGCTTTATGTCGAAATGATGGACATCCTCGCGATGCCCGAGTTTAGTGTAGAGCGTGACCGGCGCCGTATCGTCCCAATCGGCCTGGACAAACACCGTCCATGCGCCGCATTGCCGGGCAATTGTGCGGGTTTGCTCGATTAGGGCACTGGCAACGCCCCTGCAGCGATGCGCTTCCAGCACTGCGAGATCGTAAATATAGATTTCCGAGCGCGCCTGCTCGAATTTCTCCAGCTCATAGGCGGTCAGCGCGCCGATCACCTCCTCGCCTTCCATTGCCGCCAATATGATGACATGCGGCTTGCCGAGCAGGCGGTGGACATAGACGTCATCGGGCGGGGAACCGCCATATTCCTCCGGCATTTCGAAGACATTGGCGAACAGTTGGTTGACCGCACGAAACAAAGGCAGATCTTCCGGGGTCAGGCGGCGAATATTCATGGGTTCGCTGTACGGCACAGCGGCCGTGCCGGGCAAGACGGACAGGCCATATGGCTGGGGCGGCAAAATTGCTGGCCGACGCGCTTGACCAGAAGATGGTGCTCGTCAACATCCGCCGGGCCCCATTCCTGCGGCAATATCGGCATCAGCTGGTCATAGGCACGGCGGCTGTCGGCCTTGGGCGGCACCAGCCCCATACGCTGGATGACGCGGCGGTGATTGGTGTCGATCACCAACGCGCTGCGGTTGAAGCTGCTGGCGTTCATCACCCCGGCACTCACCTTGCGCGCCACGCCGGGCAGCGTCTCCAGCCAGGCCATCGCCGCATCGGTCGGCAGATTGTGCAGATGATTGAGCGTCACCCTCCCGCGCTCGGCGATAATCGCCTGCAGGCACGCCTTGAGCCGCTCGGCCATTAGCGACGGATAAGTCGCGGTGGAGAGCAGCTCGGTCAGCTCTTCAAGATCAAGCGACGCCACCGCCTCCCAAGAGCCATAGCGTTCCAGCATGGTATCGGTCGAAACATTGGAATATTGCGTCTTGGTCCGCGCGCCTATGACGCCCTGCACCAATGTCCATACCGGATCACGCCGCTTGTCCGGCGGACGCACCACCCGGCCAAAATGCGCGATCAGCAGGTCGTGCAGTTCCTCAATTTGCGCCGTGCGCGGATCGGGGCCGAGATCGAGTTGCATCAGATGGTTTTGACTGGATATCTTTGAATATGGTGATCGGCAGTGATGACAGTCATATCTTCAGCCAGTGCATGCGCGATCAGCATCCGGTCAATAGGGTCGCGATGGATCATCGGCATAGTATCGATAGCCTGCCAGCTATTTGCCGGCAGGTTTACAATCTCCAAGCCCAGAATCTCTCGCAAATCAGATAGCGTTTCTTCAATCGGCAAGCGGCCACTGCTTTGCAAATGCGTATATTCATACGCAATGACTGCGTTCACAAACAACCGATTGTCCGGGTTGATAATGGCATCTATTTGCTCTTGCTGCAGCCGCTTGTCGCGTGCGACCAGCCACACCAAAATATGCGTATCAAGCAGCAACAAAATGGTCAGCCAAATTTGCGCTTCACGCGCTCTTCATATTCCTCATCGGTCATAGAAGGCGGAATATCGAAAGCCTCATCAGGCAAATGCGCATATTTATCGGCAAGAGATCCTATGGCCGAAAGCCGCTTTGCAGCAATCGCTTCGCGTTCTATTGCGCTTGCATCCGCGTCGGGCACGATACGCGCCACCGGACGCCCGGCTTTATTCAGGACAACCTCTTCCCCACGCAGCGCCGCTGCAATCAATTCCGATAGGCGCGTTTTGGCTTCGCCGATATTTACGTGGATGGTCATAATATTATTACATATAACATGGCCAAGCTGCTTGGCCAAGTGGTTACTCCCACTCAATCGTCCCCGGCGGCTTGCTGGTATAGTCATAGACCACCCGGTTAATCCCCTTCACCTCATTGACGATCCGCGTTGCGACGCGGGTGAGGAAGGCAGCGTCAAAGGGGTAGACATCAGCGGTCATACCGTCGGTGCTGGTTACGGCGCGCAGGCCGCAGACGCTGTCATAGGTGCGGCCATCGCCCATCACGCCGACGGTCTTGACCGGGAGCAACACGGCAAATGCCTGCCAGATCGCATCATATAATCCGGCATTGCGGATTTCCTCGAGATAGATCGCATCGGCCTTGCGCAATATCTCGCAGCGTTCGCGCGTCACTTCGCCGGGGATACGGATGGCGAGGCCCGGCCCCGGGAAAGGATGGCGACCGACAAACACATCGGGCAAGCCCAGTTCGCGGCCCAGGTCGCGCACCTCGTCCTTGAACAGTTCGCGCAGCGGTTCGACCAGCGCCATATTCATCCGCTCGGGCAGGCCGCCGACATTGTGATGGCTCTTGATGGTGACGCTCGGCCCGCCGGTGAACGACACGCTCTCGATGACATCCGGGTAAAGCGTCCCCTGCGCCAGAAACGCCGCGCCGCCGATCTTCTTCGCCTCATCCTCGAACACATCGATAAAGGTCTTGCCGATGAATTTGCGCTTCTTTTCCGGGTCGGTCTCACCTTTCAGGCCACCGAGGAACAACGTCTCCGCCTCGACATGTACCAACGGGATATTATAGCTGCCACGGAACAGGCTAACGACCTGATCCGCCTCGCCCATCCGCATCAGGCCATGATCAACAAAGACACAGGTGAGCTGGTCACCAATCGCCTCATGAATCAGCACCGCCGCCACCGCGCTGTCGACGCCACCGGACAGACCACAAATCACCTTGCCGTCACCCACCTGTTCGCGAATCTCGGCGATCTTGGTCTTTTTGAACTCGGCCATGGTCCAGTCGCCGGCACAGCCACAGACATGGCGCACAAAATTGGCGATCAGCCGCGCGCCATCCGGGGTGTGCACCACTTCCGGGTGGAATTGCATGCCATAATAGCGCTTGTCCTCATTGGCGATCACCGCATAGGGCGCACCCTGCGACGTGGCGACAACCGAAAAGCCGGGAGCCAGCGCCGTCACCTTGTCGCCATGGCTCATCCACACCTGATGCTTTTCCCCCGGCTTCCACAGGCCGGAAAACAGGTCACAATCGGCATCGACATCGAGGAAAGCACGGCCAAACTCACCGGTCTCGCCGCCCTCGACACTGCCGCCCAGCTTTTGGGTCAGCACCTGCTGGCCATAGCAGATACCGAACAGCGGCACGCCGCTCTCCAGAACCGTATCGGGAATATCCGGCGCATCCGCATCGGTGACCGAGGCCGGGCCTCCCGACAGAATCACACCCTTTGGCTGCAACCGCTCAAACGCCTCGGCAGCGCTGTTGAACGGGGCGATCTCGCTATAGACCCCCGCCTCGCGCACACGCCGCGCAATCAGCTGGGTCACCTGACTGCCAAAATCGATGATAAGGATGGATTCGCCGGGAGATATGGTCATGGCGCCAGCGATAGTTTCGTGCAGGCACCGAGTCCAGTAGCCTTGGCAGCGCTAGCGCCATTAAGCCTTTAAAGCGCCGCCGCGACCTGCTGCAACCGCTGGCGCTGTTCGGGGCGGACAAAGGGCAGGATGATTTCGATCTCCTGCTTCGCCGCAGCCTTCTCACCATTGGCAATCAGCGCCTGGGCCAGATGCCAGCGTATCTCCATATCCGCCGGTTTCGCCAGCGACGCCGACCGCAGCAACTGCAACGCCTCGACCTTGTCGCCATCACTATTGAGCAGCACCCAGCCCAGCGTATCCTGCACCGACGGATCCTCGGGCGCGAGGTCCATCGCGGCGCGCGCATGCCGCATCGCCCGGCTTGCATTGCCCGCCATCAGCGCCGCCTGCGCCGCATTGTTGCGCACCAGCGCATTGTCCTGCAGGCCCTTGCCTATCAATGCTTCATAGATGTTCAACGCTTCGGCGGGGCGGTCCTGCTGCAGCGCCTCCTGCGCTCGCACCAGATCGTCGCCGACGGTATCGAGCTTGGGCGCTGCCGAGCGTCGTTCCAGCCGTTCGGCAAGTCCGGTATCGCCGGTCTTGCGGGCAATATCGGCAGCATAGCCAAGCAGCACCGGATCGATATCGGCGCGGTCAATCACCGGGCGTACTGCCTTCATCGCACCGCGTGTGTCTCCCTGCTTCTCCCGGGCCTCAGCCAGCAGGAAGGAACCTTTGACATGGCCGGGGAACAGCGACACGAAGCGCGACAATCGCTCTTCCGCCTGATTGTAATTGCCCTGTGCCATGGCGATTTCGCCGCTTAGCAAGACCGAGGGCGGATGGTCATTCAATGCTGCGCCAGCCTCCTGCATCAACCGATAGGCGGTTGCCAGGTCCTCGCGGGCAAAGGCTATGCGTGCCCGCAGATAGACCGAGACCGGCTGGATCGCCGCCATTGAGTCAGCGCGGTCGAGATAGCCCAAAGCCGCGTCATAATCGGCAGTGTCGGCCTTGATCGCGGCGAGGCTGATCAGCGGTGTGACCGAGTCCGGATAGTTTTCCAGCGCGGTGTCGAATGCCTTTTCCGCCGCGTCCAGATCATCGAGGAACAAGGCCAGCTTGCCCGAGATGAGCAGCGCGTCAAGATTGTCCGGTTCGGCTTTGAGCGCGGCGTCAATGCGGCTGCGCGCCTCGCTGATCCGGCCTTCCTCGATGGCGAGCGCGGCGGCCAGTGCCAACAGGTCGGCGCTGTCGGGATGCAGCGCCAGACCGTTTTCGATACGCGCATTGGCGGCTGCGAAATCACCGCTTTGGAGCAATGCCCGCGCGCCCAGCCGATGCCATTCCGGTTCATCACTTGCCGGAGCGGCATCGAGCATCTCCAGCGCCTCGCGATATTTGCCCTGCAGAATATTGGCCCGGGCACGCAGCCGTACCAGCGCATCACCCGATATGCCGTCACCGGGCTTGACCTTGGACAGCGCGTTTTCCGCCGACAGCCCGTCGCCAAGCTCCAGCATGGTGCGGGCAAAGAGCAGATTTACCTCGGGTGATGATGGATCCGCCCTGAGCGCATTCATCAGGTGAATGCGGGCATCGGCAAAGCTGTTCTCGGCAAAGGCCTGCTTGCCGGCAGCCCAGGGGTCTTCGGGTGCGCCAATGCCGCATCCTGCCAGCGTCATTGCGGCGGCAAGCGCAACGAACATGGAGCGGTTGCGTCTGTTCGGCGATATATTCGATCGTGACATGGTCAATGGCTATAGCAGCAAAGACTGAAAATACCCTGAAACATTTGCAATTATAGGGAGATACTATCAGCCACCCCATGCATCATCTTATCCTGTCAATGGACACGAAAAAAGGCGCCGGAACAGTCTCCGGCGCCCTTTTCGAGGGTGACAGACAGTATCGGGTTACGGCTCAGCTATATACCCGCTTGCGACGGCGCAGGCCGAAACCGAGCCCGATCAGTCCCATGGCCATCAGGCCCAGACCTGCCGGTGCCGGAACCGGAGTACCACCGGTCGAACCACCCGGCCTCTCATGCAGGTTGAGGTTGAAATCCCAGTGCTGACGCAGTGGGTTGCCATATGGGTCGAGCACATTGATCCATGCCGAAGCGCCAAATTTGTCGTTCTTGTCATTGGCACCCGGTCCGACCTGGACTGTGGTGTTTCCGGCAAACGGGTCGGCGGAGTTCAGGGTAAACACCCGACCATCGATAGTGATGGTGCCCGATCCGGTGGTGAAAAAGTCGATGTCAGGCGTATCGGTGGCCGCATTGAACGGGCCGCCGCCGGCCTTGTAATCGAAATTGGTGCCGAAAATGGTTTCGAGGAAACCGCCAAAGCTGAGATCGATCTGGGCGACATTGCCCTGATTGTTGATGGCGCTGCCGGTGAAGGTGGCCGTCTGGTTCTGCTCATCAATGGTGAACAGCGCGCCATCCTGCAGCGAATAGCGGCGACCGCAACCCGAACCCAGGCCGCCGGTCCACAGGCCGTGCGAACACTGCCCGGCATTGTTATAATCCTTGGCGTCAAACTGAATGACGTTGGCCGATGCCATTTGCGGCACGGTCATCGCCATAGCGGCAATAACTACTGCGCCCCTGATAAACTTCTTGAACATTTTCTGTCTCCCTGTGGCCGGATCAGGCAAAGCCGATCCCGCCCTTCTCAAATTCTTGCCATAAAGTTAAGCAGGGGGTGTGCCAAAATGCTGAAAACGCCTGTTTTGCGTGATTTCAAAGGTTAACGCTACGTCGCCAAATCGGTGATTTGTCAAAAAATCCGACGTTTCTACTCGCCGGTACCATTTTTCGCCTTATCGCTGGCGCGCGGCCGCCTTTCGGCGTCGCCAGCCCATCAGGCCAAGTGTGGTAAGGCCCAGAGCCATCAGGCCCATGCCTGCGGGGGCAGGCACGCTGGTGCTGTTGCGCGGTGTCAGCCTGCCGCTTATGATTACGGGATCCTCAAATCTGGGCTGCGGATTATCCAATGTGGTAAGGCGGCCAAAGATACCCAGTCCTGGAAATGCATCATTGGCGTTTACGCCAAATTGCAGGACACCGCTTGCTTCGGGATCGAGGAAGCGGTTTATCGTCAATGGCCGTGCCGTGGCTATGCGAATCCCACCATTGACTTCGGTAAAAAAGTCTATGGCGGGAACGTCATTCACCGGATCATAGAAAAAAGGGCCTGTCGGATCGACCAGGATGTCCGTTCCCAGAACCGTGTCGAGAAATCCGCTAAATTCAAGATCAATTTCAGCCGTAAAACCCCTGCGATTGATCAGCGACCCGGCAAATGAACCTGTTCCCGCCTCTCTGTCGACGGAAAATATAACATCGCCATCCGGGAAAAACTGATCATTACAATCGAAACCAACAACCGCGACGAGGACCAGCGATGAACATCTCTGGCCATCAGCCGCAATGAAGTCTTCCCTGCTGCTGACATCAAATTTAATGATGTTTGCCACTGCAGCCGTCGGCCCGAGCAGCGCTGCCAAAGTCAACAATATTGCGGAGGGTCTGGCCATTAGCTTACCTTCCTGTTCTTTTCCGCCGACGATAGCCTGCAAGCCCCATGGCGATCAGACCCAACCCCATCAGTCCAAGCCCGCCCGGGGCCGGGACGTCGGTTGCGCCGCGTTCGCGCAATGAACCACTTATTTGCGCGAGACCTGCATATTGTCCGGTTGCGTCTGTGAGATCGAACCCGCCAAATATCCCAAATCCGGGGCTAAACGGAATGGCACCCTCGCCAAATTCCAGAATGCGGTTTGGGGCAAAAACGCTATCGAAACTCGTAACGGTGAAAGTCTCGCTCCCATTTACGGTAATGCGACCATCTACAGAGCCAAAAAAATCAATATCAGGCACATCACTGAAGCGATTAAACTCTTCCAGGAAATTTCCGAAAGATAATTCCACAGAGGCCACATCACCAAGCCGATTGGTCAGCGCCCCTGTGAAAGTGGCGGTTTGCGCGGCGGTATCAACAACAAACAACGCACCATCTGGAGAACTGAAGGCACTGTCGTCATTAAAGGGAGGCGCGAGAAGCAGGATAGCATCGCCGCCTGTAGCAGGACTGCTAACCTCATATTCGATGATATTGGCCTGCACCATTTGCGGCATGCCAAACAGCGCCAACACGAAGAGTGTATATTGTCCTAAATATGCCAGCCACTTTCTTCTTGTGCGCATTACATTGTCCCTGAAGAATGACTTCATGTCTACACGCAGCACAAAGCGCGCCAGCCGGGCTAAATGAATGAAATTATTATGTTACTGTGGTTTACATGGTTACCCGGCCATTAACCATTGTCAGAATTTTCGACAATATGCTGATTCCGATCCTGTTATTTCAGCCGCGCACGCAGTTCGGTTTTGAGTACCTTGCCGATATGGCTGCGCGGCAGTTCATCAATCACATGCAGTGCCGACAACCTCTGGGTCTTGCCCAGTTCAGCATTGGTTGCCGCCAGCAGCGCATCCGGATCAAGCGCTTCGCCCGTTTCGGCAACGACAAAACCGACCGGGGTTTCGCCCCAGCGCTCGGATGCGACGCCCACCACCGCGGCATCGGCCACGCCGGGCTGTGCCATAAGCGCTTCCTCGAGATCGCGCGGATAGATATTGAAACCGCCGGAGATGATCATATCCTTGGACCGACCCATCAGCGTGATGAAACCATCCTCATCGACCCGGCCAATATCGCCCATGCGCTGCCAGCGATTGCCTTCCGCATCATACCAGCTGGCTTCCTGGGTCTTTTCCGGCTGGTTCTGATAGCCGCTCATCATCGTCGATGACCGTCCGACCAACTCGCCCATTTCGCCCGGCGGCAACTGATTGCCCGCCTCGTCGATGGTGATCACCTCGCTGCCGCCCCAGGCTATACCGACCGTATCCAGCTTGTCGGGATGCTCATGCGCCATCAACAGGCACACCACCCCGCCTTCGGTCATCGAATATATCTCCACCAGTCCGCCCGGCCAGCGGCGCAGTACCTCAGCCTTCAGCTCAGCCGAAAAGGGCGCGCTGGTACAATATTTGAGCTGGAACGACGACAGGTCGAAATCGTCAAACTGCGGATAATCCATCAACCGCTGATATTGCACCGGCACCAGCATGGTGTGGGTGACGCGGTGCTGCTGCGCCAGCTCCAGATAGCGTGCGACATCGAATTTGCGCATCAGCAGCACCGTGCCGCCATAATGCACGGTCGGGTTGAACAGGCCGAGCGTGGTGTTGGAATAGAGCGGCGTCGACAGCAATGTTACCTGCCCCGGCGCACCATAGCCCGAGCGCTCGCCCACCGCCGATTGCCGCCAGCGCATCAGCCGCGAATGGACAATCCCCTTGGGGGTGCCGGTGGTGCCGCTGGAATAGATGATATTATAGGGATCATCGGGACCGATATCGGGGGTTGTGGGCTGCGCGCCTTCCGCTGCCATCCAGTCGAACAGCGCCGGGCAGCCATCCATGGCGGCATCGAGCATGATGTGCTTCAGATCGGGCAGATCAACACCGCTTTCAAGCAGTTCCGCGCGCTTGGCGGTGTCGACAAACAGCATATCCGCGCCGCTATCGGCCATCATCGCAGCGAGCTGTTTCGGCGTCGCCGAAGTCGTCAACGGTGCGGCACAACCCCCGGCGATGATGGTGGCGATATAGACAAGCGCATAGCGTGCCGTTGTTGTACCGAGGATCGAAACCGCCTGGCCTTTTTGCATGCCCTCCGCCTGCAACTGTGCCGCGATGCGATAGACCAGCGGCACGGTCTCGCCCCATGTCAGCCGTTCCTCGCCATCATCAAACGCCATCCGCTCCGGGCGCTGCTGGCCATGCATGGCAATAAGGTCATGCAGATGACCAAAGGGCTGCTCGAGATAGGACACGGGGGTGTCGGTCATGGCCTTGGCTCTCCTCTGTCTTTTCTTTATCAGGCGGTCCGGACATCAACAGGCCGGTCGAAATCTTCACGCCTTTGCCCAAAGGTAAAGCCCGGATTGGGGCCGGGCAACCTGCTGCCGGCCTGTTTTGCATTTTCACTCCTGCCTTGCTGCGATAGGATAACCGGTAAGGCACAGTCAGATTGTCCGGAGAGGCCAGTGAAATGACACGAATATCGCGATGGCTGCCGGCATCGACGGCTCTTGCTCTGCTCTGCAACATCAGCGCATCGGCCAAGGCTGATGCCGATAGCAAATCCATTACCGAAGCCGACACTGTGCTCGCCATTTTCGCGCATCCTGATGATGAACTCATCGTTGCCCCCGCTTTGGCACGCCTTGCCCGGCAAGGCGCAGAGGTTCACATCCTCTATGCCACCAGGGGCGACCTTTCCGCGCCCCAGACCGATTTGCCGCCTGGCGAAGAGATCGCGGCGCTGCGCAGCGATGAAGCGCGATGTGCCTCACAGGCGCTGGGGCTATCCGATGCAATGCTGCTTGATTTCGGCGATGGAACGCTGGGGCAGCGAACACGGCCCAATAACCGTATTCTGGGGAGCCTTGCAGACCAGATCCGCGCCCAGATCGATGATTTTCATCCTGATCTGGTAATCAGCTGGGGGCCGGAAGGTGGCTATGGCCATCCCGATCATCGCCTGATCAGCGCCGTGGTCACCGAAGTCGTGCAGAGCATGGGTAATGATCGTCCTCAACTGCTCTATCCGGGCATCGCAAACGGCTCAATTCCCGATATTCCCGAAGCAAAGGTCATTCCGTGGATCACCACCGACCCTGCGCTGCTGACGATCAGCATTGCCTATGATGAGACTGACCTGGCCGCCAGCCGCGCCGCCTTTCCCTGTCACAAGAGCCAATATGTCAATACGCTGCTGATCCAGGGCGCCGACCTGTTTCACCAGACCATATGGCAGGGCGCAGTGCATTTCCGCCCGGCCTTTGCGCCCGCCGCCGAAAATTCCGGACGGGACTGAGATTCAGAGATAAATCTGGCTCTGCGTCACCACCGCCACCAGCGTGTCATCATCACGGGTTATCCGCGTCTGCCAGACCGAGAGCCGCTTGCCGATCTTGAGCGGTGTCGCCTCGCCGGTGAGCACCGTGCCGATCGGCGCATGGCTCAGAAAATTGGTTTTGCTCTCTGATGTCGTCGACGCTTCGCACCCCTCGGGCAGGTTCTGATAAGCGCCAAATGCGCCCAGCACATCGGCAAAGGTCATTATCGCGCCGCCATGGATGCTGGCGTTCGGGCCGCTGGCAATGTTGCAGATTTCCGATCGCACCGTGAGCGTGCCGATGACACGCTCCTTTTCGAGCGTGCGGATATCGATGCCGACATGCTTGGCAAAAGGCACGATATGAGCGGGATTGGGCATGGCATTTTCTCCCTGACTGCTGGCTGTTTCGGCAACTTTACCAAGACCCGATGCCTGCCGCCAAACGCGCTACGGCACGGGCAGCGACGCAGCCCATGGCAGCGTCCGAATCAGCACCTTTCGCATTGGCTCTGCGGGCGGTGAAAAATGTGGAAAAAATGCGCTTTTTATTGGGTAATCGCCTTTGAAAGCCCTATATATTTTCTATGACAGATACAGATGAAAACACCTCATCCGGAACGCCTGAAAATGGCATTGGCGATTCTGCCGATAACCCCAATCAGAGCGATTATGGCGCGGACTCGATCAAGGTCCTCAAAGGCCTTGATGCCGTGCGCAAACGCCCGGGCATGTATATTGGCGATACCGATGATGGTTCAGGCCTGCATCACATGGTCTTCGAGGTTTCCGACAATGCGATTGACGAGGCGCTGGCAGGGCATTGCGACCATGTGCTGATCACACTCAACCCCGATGGTTCGGTCTCTGTCTCGGACAATGGCCGCGGCATCCCGGTCGACATGCACAAGGAAGAAGGCGTGTCGGCGGCCGAGGTCATCATGACCCAGCTGCATGCCGGCGGCAAGTTCGAGAATACCTCGGACGACAATGCCTATAAGGTGTCCGGCGGTCTGCACGGCGTCGGCGTGTCGGTGGTCAACGCGCTATCCGAATGGCTCGACCTCAACATCTATCGTGATGGCAAGGAGCATTATATGCGCTTCCGCCATGGTGAAGCCGAGGCCCCGCTGAAAGTCATTGGTGATGCACCGATCAAGGACGATGGCAGCCCGGAAACCGGTACCAAGGTGACTTTCCTGCCCTCGCCCGAGACCTTCAAGATCACCGAGTTTGATTTTGAAAAGCTGGAGCATCGCTATCGCGAGCTTGCCTTCCTCAATTCGGGGGTGCGGATCATATTACGCGATGAGCGGCATGAGGAGCATCTGCAGCATGACCTGTTTTACGAAGGCGGGATCGCCGCCTTTGTCAGCTGGCTCGACCGCAACAAGACACCGCTGGTCGAGGATCCAATCGCGATTTCCGGTACCCGTGACGACATCACCATCGATGTCGCACTGGAATGGAATGACAGCTATTATGAGAATGTCCTCACCTTCACCAACAACATCCCGCAGCGCGATGGCGGCACCCATCTGGCCGCCTTCCGTGCGGCGCTGACCCGCACGATCAACAATTACGCCGAGCGTTCGGGGCTGATGAAGAAGGAGAAGGTCAAGCTCACCGGCGATGACATGCGCGAGGGCCTGACCGCTATCGTCTCGGTCAAGCTGCCTGACCCCAAATTCTCGTCGCAGACCAAGGACAAGCTGGTCAGCTCCGAGGTGCGCCAGCCGCTGGAAAGCCTGATGGCCGACAAGATGGATGAGTGGCTGGAAGAAAACCCGCAAAGCGCCAGCATGATCATCCGCAAGATTGTCGAGGCCGCCGCCGCCCGCGAAGCCGCGAAAAAGGCGCGCGAACTGACCCGGCGCAAGGGCGCGATGGATATCGCCTCGCTGCCCGGCAAGCTTTCCGACTGTCGCGAGCGCGACCCGGCCAAGTCCGAACTGTTCCTGGTCGAGGGTGACTCCGCTGGCGGCTCAGCCAAACAGGGCCGCAACAGCCAGTATCAGGCGATTTTGCCATTGAAGGGCAAGATCCTCAATGTCGAGCGCGCGCGCTTTGACCGGATCATCTCGTCCAAGGAAGTCGGCACGCTGATCCAGGCGATGGGCACCGGTATTCGCGATGATTTCGATATCGACAAGCTGCGCTATCACAAGATCATCATCATGACCGACGCCGATGTCGACGGCGCGCATATCCGCACGCTGCTGCTCACCTTTTTCCACCGGCAGATGGGCGAGATCATCCGCCGCGGCCATCTCTATATCGCCCAGCCGCCGCTCTATAAGGTCGCCAAGGGCAAGAGCGAGGTCTATCTCAAGGACGATGCGGCGCTCGATGCCTATCTGATCGAGGCCGGGCTGCAGGACCGGGTGCTCAACACCGCTGGTGGCGGCCAGATCGGGGCGAATGACCTCAAGGATCTGGTTGAACATGCCCGCCGTATGCGCGCGCTGATGGCCTATGCCCCGCGCCGCTATGATCCCGATATTGTCGAAGCGATGGCGCTCACCGGCGCGCTGGCACCCGATGGCGACACAGCGGCGCGCGCGGCGGCAGCCAAAGCCACCGCAGCCTGGCTCGATGCCGCAGACGAGGAGGCACGCTGGTCGGGCCGGGTGTCAGAAGAAGGCGGCTATCATTTCGAACGGCTGTGGCGCGGCGTTACCGATCATCATGTCATCGACGCCAAATTCCTGAACAGCACCGAGGCACGACGGCTGCACAGCCTCGCCATGGAGCGCGCCGAGCAATATCGGGATGGCAGCACGCTGGTGAAAATCGGTGATACGGACAACCCCAATGCCGCCGCCCGGGGCGTCACCATCACCCGCCCCAGCACCTTGCTCGACGCGGTGCTCGGTGCCGGGCGCAAGGGCCTGTCGGTGCAGCGCTACAAGGGACTGGGCGAGATGAATGCCGAGCAGCTCTGGGAAACCACGCTCGACCCGGACAACCGCTCGCTGCTCCAGGTGCATGTCGAGGACGCCGATGTCACCGACGAGATTTTCACCCGGCTGATGGGCGATATCGTCGAACCACGGCGCGAATTTATCCAGGACAATGCGCTGAATGTGGCGAATCTGGATGTGTGACAGGCCGGCACTCTAGCCGAGACATGAACCCCATCCACCTTCTCTACCGCTTCGCCCAGACCGGGCGGGCGCTTTACTGGCGGGTGTTCCGGCCCAAAGTCTTTGGCGCCAAGCTGGTGGTGCGCAATGCGGCGGGCGAGGTGCTGCTGATCCGGCACAGCTATGGCCGCAGCGATCTCTACATGCTGCCCGGTGGCGGCATCAGGCGCGGTGAGGCGGCGGTCGATGCAGCGCAACGCGAGCTGATGGAGGAGGTGGGCTGCCGCGCCGAAGGTCTGGCGTTGCTCGGCGAATATTTCGACGACAGCAAGGGCGCGCGCAACCATGTTAGCGTGTTCACCGCGACCACCAGTGACCAGCCAAAAATCGACGGGCGCGAAATTATCGAGGCGCGCTTTTTCCCGGTCACCGCCCTGCCCGCCTCTGCCTCCAGCGCTTCACGCCAGCGTATTCTTGAGATGCTCGGCGAGGCGCAGCCCGACGGGCGGTGGCATCCGGTGGCAGCGCAGAATCCGGGCGCGCCTCAATAGAGCGAACGGCTGGCATTCTGCCGCAGCCGGTGATGATGCGCCATGCCGGTCAGATGCTTCTGGTCCTCGAGGCTGCGGTCGGAAAATTCCGCCGCTTCGGGCACCCGGCTAAAGGCAATCTTCACGCCGAGATAATTGAGGTCCATGCCCTGTTGCGAGGCGGGCATCAGCGTCTCCATGCCATATTTGCGATTGGCATCGTCGATGCGCCGCCACAGCCCCGCCTGCAGCGCATCGCGATGATCGCTCTCAACACTGATGAACAGGTCGCGCTCGGGCGCGCCGTTCTGCAGGCCGAACAGATGCACTGCGGCGAGCTTGATCGAACGCCGGCGCCCATCACGATGGTGGCCCGGATCGGCGAGCCAATCCATCATCGGCCACCACATCTCGTCCAGCTGGGTGAGAAAGCGCCAGCTATTCTGGCTGGCACGAAAGCGAATATCCTGCGCCAGACTACCCTCGGGATAGAAACGCAGCGACAGGTGTAACCCCGAGGCATGCAGCCCGTAATGGCGTAATCGGCTCGCCGCCTTGAGCAGCAGCGCCCGGGCAACAATCCGTGCGCCTTCGGGGCGGCGATGCGCGCCGGAAAGCACCCGGCTGTGCCCGATCATCGCCTTTTTCGGCGCCGCGCCATCGGGCACGTCATGCCCCTTCAGGCCATAGATGAATCGCTCACCGGTCACCGAACCCCAGATCGCGCGCGCCTGTTTCGGGGCCAGGTTCCACAGGCTGATAAAATCGGCAATGCCGGCGCGGATCAGCCGCTGCGATACGCCGCGGCCAATGCCGGGGATCGCTTCCAGCGGCAAAGTCGCCAGCGCGCCGGGCAGGTTTTCGGGCAGGATCACGGTCAGGCCGTCGGGCTTTTGCAGGCCGCTGGCAAGCTTCGCCAGCAGGGTGCTGGAGGACAGGCCGATGGAGCAGCGGATCGCCGCACCGAAGCGGGCATGCAATCCCGCCTTGATCCGCCGCGCCAGCGCCCGTGCCGCCTTTGGCTCGGCCTCTTCGGGGTTGAGCCGGCAGACACATTCATCGATCGAACAGACACGCTGGATCGGGATATGCCGCTCAATCTCCTCGAGCAATTTGTGGTGCATCACAACATAGCGGTCATGCCGCGCCGGGCGCACCGCGACATCAGGACAGATTTCGCGCGCCTCGCGCACCGTGGTGCCACGCGATATGCCCAGCGCCTTGGCCTCATAGCTGGCGGCAATCGCGCCGCTATGCTCCGATTGCAGCGGAATGACAATCACCGGGCGGCCGATCAGCGCCGGCTCGTCATGCTGTTCGACACTGGCGAAATAGGCGTTGAAGTCGATAAAGATATAGCGCAGCCCGCCAGCATTCTCGCCAAACTCACTATCGGCAAAGGCCAGCCCTTCACCCGTGGCACCGTCGGGGAGTGGTACCAATGGACGCGCATCATCGCTGACCCCGCCAGTGGCGGATGGAGATATCGCTTCGCCTTGCATGATTGGAACAAAGTAAGAACATTTGACCTGATTCGTCAAGCGCTTTACAGAAAGCCGAAGCTCTGCTGTTGCGGTTTCACCGGCACATCATCATCTCCCGCTTCCTCCCCGGCGAGATCCAGCGCGCTCAGCGTCAGGCCCAGCAGCCGTATCCCCTGCTCCACCGGAAGCAGTGCTTCAAGCAGGGCATGGCCGATCTCGGAGAATTCGGCCTTGTCGGCGACCCAGCGGTCGAGCGAATGGGCCCGGGTAATCTGGTGAAAATCGGCATATTTGACCTTGAGCGTCACCGTGCGGCCCTGTGCCTCGTTCTTCTCGATCCGTTCCCAGACAATATCGACAATATGGTCGAGTGCCTGGCGCAGTGCGTCATCGGCCAGAATGTCCTCGCCATAGGTGCGTTCGCCACCGATCGACTTGCGGATACGGTTGGGCTGAACCGGACGGTGGTCGATGCCGCGCGCCGCGCCATGGAGATATGTCGCGAACTTGCCGAAATGCTCCTGCATCCATTCCTGAGGCTTTGCACGCAGATCGGCGCCGGTCTCGATCCCCAGCGCCGCCATTTTCTCTGCCGTGCGCGGACCAACGCCATGAAACCGGCGCACCGGCAGCGCGGCAACAAAATCCGGCCCCTGCTCTGGTCGGATAACGCACAGGCCATCGGGCTTGTTCTGGTCCGAGGCGATCTTGGCGATAAACTTGTTATAGGAGACACCGGCGCTGGCGGTAAGTCGGGTTTCTTCACGGATAGCGACGCGAATGGCCTCGGCAATCAATGTCGCCGAACCGATCCCCTGCTTGTCGTTGGTGACATCGAGATAGGCCTCATCAAGTGACAGCGGCTCGACCAGATCGGTATGCTGGTGAAAGATGGCACGGATCTGCTGCGACACCTGGCGATAGACATCGAAGCGGTGCTTGACGAAGATCAGATCGGGGCAGCGCCGCGCCGCCGTCACCGACGGCATGGCCGAGCGCACCCCATATTTACGCGCCTCATAGCTGGCCGCTGCCACCACCCCGCGCCGCGCTGATCCCCCCACCGCTACAGGCTTGCCCCGCAGTTCCGGATTATCGCGCTGCTCCACACTGGCGAAGAACGCATCCATGTCGACATGGATGATCTTGCGCGGCGGGGCGGCGCTGTCATCACCGTCTTCAACGTCAGGCTTGCTGCTCTCGCCACTCATGCCGGCAAAATAGGCGGCCAAGAAACCATTGGCAATTGTCCCGAAGCATGGCCATAAGATGCTTTCCGCTTTGCATAATTCGTCATTCCGGAAGCCGGCTTTCTCCAAATCTCCGATTTGGCAAGAAAAGCCAGCTATCCGGAATCTGGGACAAGCAGAGGTAGCGCTTGTGGTCCTGGATTCCGGATCAAGCATTGCCAGCGAAAAACAGACGTTTTTCGGGCAAAGCCAAGTCCGGAATGACGATATGATTAAAGGACGATTCCGAAATCTCGAACAACAATGGATCAGACCAGTCCCACCCTTGACCAGCTATCCTCCAAGCTGCAGCGCCGTTTCCCCGGCCAGCGCGAATTTGTCGCGATGATGGCGGCGATGATGGCGCTGAACGCGCTCGCCATCGACGCGATGCTTCCCGCTTTCCCGGCCATTGGCGAGGCGCTTGGTGTGACGGCGCCCAATGACCGGCAATATGTCATCTCTGTCTATATCGCCGCCATGGGCGCGGGCGCGCTGATCTATGGTCCGCTGGCCGACCGTTTCGGCCGTCGCCCGGTGCTGTTTGCCGGCATTGGTATCTATATCCTGTTCGCGTTGCTCTGCGCCCTGGCTGGCAGCTTTACCGCGCTGCTGGGCTTTCGCATTGCCCAGGGCTTTGGCGCCGCCGCCATCGGCGTACTGGTAACATCGGTGATCCGCGACCGCTATTCGGGCGACAGCATGGCCAAGCTGATGTCGATGATATTCATCGTCTTCATGGCGGTGCCGGTCATCGCCCCGACCATCGGTCAGGTGATCCTCTATGTCGCCAGCTGGCGCTGGATTTTCGCGGTCTATGCCATTGCCGGTTGCGCTGTGGTGCTGTGGGTCTGGCTGCGGCTGCCCGAAACGCTCGACCCGTGCAATATCAAGCGTATCAAGCCGACAATATTGGCCAATACCTGGCGCATCGTGCTGACCAACCGCATGGCTATGGGCTATGTCCTCGGAGCCGGTATCATCTTCGGCGCGCTGTTCGGTTTCCTCAACAGCTCGCAGCAGATTTTCGCCGTGACCTTCGATGCCGCAGACATCTTCCCCTATGCCTTTGCCGCCGTCGCGGGCGGACTGGCTCTGGCCAATTTCGTCAACAGTCGGGTGGTCGAGCGGATCGGCGCGCGCCGGGTTTCGCACAGCGCGCTGATCGCCTTTATCGCACTGTCGCTCGGCCAGATCGCCGCCGCGCTCTATGCCCCCGACAATATGCCACTGTTCCTGTTGCTGGCGACCGCCAATATGGCGATGCTCGGCTTCACCGGCTCCAATTTCAGCTCGCTGGCGATGGAACCTTTTGGCGAAGTGGCAGGCGCTGCCTCATCCTTCCAGACTTTCGTCCGCACCGTATTGGGGGCGATTATCGGCGCCGCTATCGGCCAGTTTTTCGATGGCAGCACCATGCCAATGGCACTGGGTTTCCTGGCAGCGGGCGGCATTGCCTTTGTGCTGGTGCTGTGGTGCGAGCGGGGCAAGATGTTCCACCGGCCGCAGACTTGTCCCAATGTGCCTTATTGAAAAGGTTTTCAGCTCAGCCGCACCAGCATCGGCCCCAATGGTCGTCCACCGAACAGATGGACATGCAGATGCGGCACTTCCTGATGGCCATGGCCGCCGATATTGGCAAGCAGGCGATAGCCCGGCTCGACCAGCCCGAGGCTGCGCGCAACATGACCGACAGCGCGGACAAAGCCGGCAATCTCTTCGGCATCGGCGTTGCCCGAGAAATCATCCCAACTGACATAGCGGCCCTTGGGGATCACCAGCACATGCGTCGGCGCCTGTGGGTTGATGTCGTGGAAAGCCAGCGCGAAATCGTCCTCATAAACGGTCTTGTTGGAGATTTCCCCGCGCAGGATTTTGGCGAAGATATTGTCATCATCATAAGGCTGTGTCGCATCGATAGCCATTGGTCTGTCTCCCCCTTACTCTTTCGGGCGTGCCGCCTTTTCCACAAGCCCGGACACCCCTTCGCGGCTCGCCAGTTCATCCATCACCTGCTGCCAGCTGATCCCCTTTTCGGCGAGCAGTACCAGCAAGTGAAAGACCAGATCGGCGCTTTCGCCGATCAGCGCATCGCTATCATCGGCCATCGCGGCGATCACCGCTTCGACTGCCTCTTCGCCGACTTTCTGGGCCATTTTCTCGCGACCTTTGGCGTTTAGCGAAGCGACATAGCTGGTCGACGGATCAGCATTGCGGCGCTCGGCGATAATGCTCTCCAGATGGGTGATGGTATCGATATTCATGACGACAGAATTGCCTGCCATGTTAGCCCACGTCAACACAATCCTCCCCCTTGGGGGAGGGGGACCAGCGAAGCTGGTGGAGGGGCAGGTTCGATATAATGCAGACTTTGTATTAGCGGCCTATGCCCCTCCCCCATCCTACGGATGGGCCCCTCCCCTGAAGGGGAGGATTCAGTGCGCTCTCGCCGCGCACCCCGCTTCTGCCAATGCCCTGTGCGCGTCGGCAATGCTGGCCTCGCCAAAATGGAAGATCGATGCCGCCAGCACCGCGCTGGCGCCGCATTTGGTCACGCCCTCTACCAGATGCTCCAGATTGCCAACGCCACCACTGGCGACCACCGGCACATCGAAATTGTCCACCATCGCCCGGATCAGCTCAAGATCATAGCCAAGCCGCGTGCCGTCGCGGTCCATCGAGGTCACCAGCAACTCGCCTGCGCCGAATTCGACAACCCGCCGCGCATGCTCCATCGCATCAACGCCCGTCGCGCGACGGCCGCCATGGGTATAGATTTCCCAGCCCCCCTCGCTATTGGCACCCTCTTCTCTCGCGCGCGCATCAATCGAAGCGACAACGCACTGGCTGCCGAAACGCTCGGCGATCTCGGCAATCACCTCGGGCCTTGCCACAGCAGCGCTGTTGATCGCCACCTTGTCTGCGCCCGCGAGCAGGAGGGCGCGCGCATCCTCGACTCCGCGTACCCCGCCACCGACGGTCAGCGGCATGAAGCACACCTTCGCTGTGCGGCGGACGACATCGATTATGGTATCGCGATTCTCATGGCTGGCGGTGATATCGAGAAAGCACAGCTCATCCGCGCCCGCCGCATCATAGGCCTGGGCCTGCTCCACGGGATCGCCGGCATCCTGCAAGTCGACAAAGTTCACGCCCTTGACCACCCGGCCATTGGCGACATCAAGACAGGGAATAACCCGGGTGCGGACGGTCATGGCAGGGCCCTACCCACAGCGCCGATGGTCAGCAGTGTCGCAAAACTGGCAGTGCAAAAATAGACCATAAAAAACACCCAATAGGCTGTTGGCTGAGAATCTCTCGAGAATACATACCCTCGAACATAGACGCGGCGACGCGCAATCCCGATGATAACGCCGATCCATAAAAGGCCTCCCAAACCGCCACAGACAAGTGCGACGCACACGGCGAGATTTCGCGTATTTTCCAGGTCGATACTCGTTGCACCCCATATGCCGATGAAGAACGGGATGACCGAAACAAGGATAATCACCATCAGGTTGAATAGCAGCGGGTCATCCTCACGCGAAACCACCTCCGTGCGCGCGCAGAAATGACCCGAGTGCAGGCTGGTTACGATCTTCCAGACACAGAATGCGATTGCACAAAACAGGCCTGTTTGCAGGATGACAATGCCCCAGTCCATGGCTCAGACACGCGCGCCCATCGCAATCGCCGCTGCAAGATCAAGCCTGCCTTCGTAAAGTGCGCGGCCCGTGATTACGCCTTCTATCCCTTCATTGGCATGCAGCGCCAGTATGTGGATATCATCAAGGCCCTTTACCCCGCCGCTGGCGATCACCGGGATATCGACCTGCCGTGCGAGATCGACGGTGGCCTCAATATTGACGCCCTTTAGCATGCCGTCACGACCGATATCGGTGAACAACAGGCTCGCAACGCCCGCGTCTTCAAACCGCCGTGCAAGATCGGCTACCGGGACATCGGACACATCGGCCCAGCCCTCGGTTGCGACCATGCCGTCTTTCGCATCGACCGCAACGACGATACCGCCTTCCCATTCACGCGCCATATCCTTGACGAATTGCGGGTCTTTGAGCGCCGCCGACCCCATGACAATCCGCGCCACTCCCAGATTGAACCAGCCTTCAACCGCTGCTGCATCGCGAATGCCGCCACCAAGCTGCACATAGCCAGGAAAGCGTTCGATGATTGCTTTCACCGCATCGATATTGCGCCCCTCACCGGCAAAACTGCCATCGAGATCGACCACATGCAGATGCTGTGCGCCGGCATCAGCGAACAGCATGGCCTGCGCTGCGGGGTTGTCGCCATAGACCGTGGCGCGGTCCATATCGCCCTCGGCGAGACGGACGACTTCGCCGTTTTTCAGGTCAATGGCAGGAAAAACAATCACTTCGGGTTCCAATCCAGAAAAGTCCGCAGGAAATTCAGCCCATATTTCTGGCTCTTTTCCGGGTGGAATTGCACCCCGATAATATTGTCGCGATGCACCGCCGCTTCGAGCGGGCCGCCATGGTCACTATGCGCGGCGACATGCGCCGGGTCATCCGCGACAAAATGATAGCCATGCAGAAAATAGGCCTCGCCTTGTATTGGCAACCCGGCATTACCATCCGTCGGGATCACATCATTCCAGCCCATATGCGGTACCTTGACAGTTTCGGACGGCTCGATGGCGCGAACTTCACCACCGATCCAGTCGAGACCGTCATGGCTGCCATGCTCAATCCCGCGCGTCGCCAAGAGCTGCATTCCGACACAAATGCCGAGAAATGGCACCGCATCGTTCAGCACCCGCTGCTCCAGCGCATCGACCATGCCATCAATCGCGCGCAGTGCATTGGCGCAGGCGGCAAAGGCCCCTACCCCGGGCAATATGATACGGTCGGCTCTGGCGACAAGTTCCGGATCGGCAGTCACATCGACTGTAGCGCCGACAGCGCGCACCGCATTGTGCACCGAATGGAGATTGCCCGCGCCATAATCAATCAGCGCAATGGTTTCAGCCACTTAACGTGCCCTTGGTCGACGGGATAGCGTCACCCTTGCGCGGATCGCGTTCCACCGCCAGCCGCATCGCGCGGGCAAAACCCTTGAAGATGCTCTCGATGATATGGTGGTTATTCTGGCCACGCAGCAGGTCTATGTGGAGCGTCAGACCCGCTGTCTGCGACACCGAATGGAACCAGTGCTCGAACAGCTCGGTATCCATTTCACCCAGACGCGGCTGTGAAAAACTTGCGTTCCAGATAAAATAAGGCCGGCCGCTAATATCCACCGCCACCCGGCTCAGCGTTTCATCCATTGGCGAATAGGCACTGCCATAGCGGACAATGCCCGCCTTGTTGCCCAGCGCCTCGCTGATCGCCTGACCGATGGAAAGCGCGCAATCCTCGGTGGTGTGGTGCTGATCGACATGCAGATCCCCTTTGATCTTGACCTCCAGATCAATCAGCGAGTGGCGCGAGAATTGTTCAACCATATGGTCGAGAAAGCCGATCCCGGTCGAGATATCATACACCCCGGTACCATCCAGATTGAGATGGACGGCAATATCGGTTTCCTTGGTGGTTCGGACGATCGACGCTTTTCTCATGCAGCTTCCTATACGCGGCAAATATCAATGAACAAGGGGCAATGCGCCGAGAGTATCGCAGCCAAGCGTAGGAATGTGTCCGCTGCCTGATATTTTGTAAGGCAAAACACCAGGCAGTGTACAAATTGCCTGTCCAAGCGTCTTGACGCTCACCGAGCAAAAGGCCACCAAAGGATCATGAGTGATGATGCGCCAGATAGCCTGATTCCCTATGACGAGATCGTGCAGGATGCCCTGCGCGCCGTCATCGGACGGGTTTTGCGCACAATTGAGAATAGCGGCCTGCCCGGCGAGCATCATTTCTACATCACCTTCCGCACCCGGGCACCCGGTGTCGACATCCCTTCGCATCTGATCGAGCGCTTTCCGGAAGAGATGACGATCGTGCTGCAGAACAAGTTCTGGGACTTGCATATCGAGGAAGAGCTGTTCTCGGTCGGGCTGAGCTTCAACCAGATTCCCGCCAAGCTCACCATACCCTATGCCGCCGTCACCGCTTTTGTCGATCCAGCGGTCGATTTCGGGCTGCAGTTCCAGGTCGATGACGAGGCTTCGGGCGAACCCGAACCGCATGAAGAGGCAGAAAACGACCATCCCGATGATGCCGAGGACAGCGAAGATGGTTCCAATGTTGTGACCGTCGATTTCGGCAAGAAAAAATAGCCTTGTCCATTCGCCATAGGCGCACCCCGCTTGATAATTGTCCGCCCGCATGCATTTATGGTTGATGGATGCAAGCTATGGCCAATACGCAAAGCGACAATCAGGACGAGGCGGATACCGCCGATAATGGCGCTGATACCAACGCGGCAGCCAAGAACGGGCTCACCGTGGAAGCCGCAGGGAAACCGGAAAAATTCGGCGCATGGAAATCGGGCAAAGCGATCATGACGACGATATTGCAGGACCCCATGGTTCAGTCTGTAGTGACCGGCTTTGTCAGCGGCGAGGCTGCCAAACAGCTCAAAAAACCCGGCATCGGCTATACCATATTGGGCCTGGCCGCGACCAGAATCGCCACCCGCTCATTGCCCGGCGCCATGGTCGTCGGCGCCGGTCTTGCCGCCAAGACCATCTATGACCACCGCAAAAAGCAGAAAGCCCGGCAACAAAAGCAGCAGCAACAGCGCATCGGTCATGATGCAGAACCGGCAAAAGAGACCGGAGAAACCGACGCTGACGGCAGTGACGCTTGACGACGCGCCCCTTTTGCGGCCACAGAGCCGCGATGCAGAGCCCATCCGACAGCCATGACCCAATAGAGCAAAGCGCGCTGCATAGGCGCGGCCTTTTGTTCATTCTCTCCTCACCTTCCGGCGCCGGTAAATCGACCATCGCGCGCATGTTGCTGGAAGCCGATAATGCATTGAAAATGTCGGTATCGGTCACCACTCGCCCACCACGCCCCGACGAAGAGGATGGCAGGCATTATCATTTCATCGATGACACGCGTTTCCAGGAAATGGTTGACGGCGGTGAGTTGCTCGAATGGGCACATGTCTTCGGTCATCGCTATGGTACGCCCAAATCTGCGGTGAAACAGGGTCTCAAGGACGGTGTCGACTTTCTCTTCGATATCGACTGGCAGGGCACGCAGCAGCTTTACCAGCGCGCCGAGGGTGATGTTGTGCGGGTGTTCATCCTGCCGCCATCGATCGAGCAGCTGCATGACCGATTACGCAAGCGCGGCACCGACAGCAATGAAGTTATCGCCCGGCGGATGGCCGAAGCGCAGAGCGAGATCAGCCATTGGGACGGCTATGACTATGTCGTCATCAATGATGATGTGAACAGCTGTTTCGCCAAGGTGCGCGAGATATTGCACGCCGAACGCATGCGCCGCGCGCGCCAGACAGGCCTGATTGATTTTGTCCGCGACCTGATGGCACCGGAAGACAGCTAGACGCAGTCGCTACCCGCCGAAAATTCCATCGAGCAGGCCTTTGCCTTTTTCCAGCGGATTGGCGCGAAACGCGGCCTCTTCCTGGCCGATATAGCTGAAAATGCCATCCATCGCCTGATCGGTGACACTGTCGGCCAGGCCGTCATTGCTGATATCCGCACCCGCCAGCGCTGCGATCTGGCGCACATCCTGGAGCCTGTCGAGTTGCTGAAAAGCGCCGACCTCGGTCAGCGCATCGACCACCAGCGGTCGCACCTTTTCGCGTAACACTTCACCCGAAGTGCTACGCAGATATTCGGTGCCTGCCATATCGCCACCGGTAACAATGCCGACACCGTCACTGAGCGACAGGTCATCGATTGCGGCGCGAAAAACCGGTTTGGCCTCTTCCGCTGCCATGCCGGCAGCATCGTTGAGACTGCGGGTCAGATCGTTGGCCAGCCCCGACTTGCCAACAAAGCGCAATATTTTCCCGGCATTGCGTAACGGCCCCGGCAGGCGCACCCGCACATCCTTGTCATTATAGAAGGCATCCGGCTGGGCCAGCTTGTCGAGTGCGCTGTCACTGGCATCGGCCAGTGCACCCTTGAGCGAGAATCCCTGATAGGCCATGGTCATATGCGGCGCGGCAATAGCCGAAACCGGGAACGCCATGGGCAACATCGCCGCCAGAGCCAAGGCAGAAGCGATTTTCCCCGATGCAGATCTCATCGCTGCAGACATGACACGACTCCTTGCAATTAACTGCCATATCATGCCGCAAATCACGCGATTCCGCCAGCGAACGATGCCATCAAGCGCACCCACCCGGGTAAAATCTGCTATCTGTCCAACCAGCTCAGATCGTGTCCTGTTTTTCCAGCTCATCGAGTAGTTGCTCTAGCTGGTCCTCGATAATCGCGCTGCTATCACCACCACCATAGCTCAGCGCACCGCTGCTGAATGTCGTGCCAAAAGTATCCGCCAGCGATTTGGTCTGCAGCAGGCCTGAAGCGAAATCGCGGTCGGTAAGCGATATCAGCGGGTGGATGAAGGTACCCCAGACCAGATTATTGGCGATGGCATAGCGCGCATCAAGCGCAGTATCGAAATTGGCCTGCATCAACCGCATCAATGCACCTTCGGGCAGGTCTTCCACCGCCGCTATCGGGGTGATGATACGCATCCGCCCGGCGGCAGGGTCGGTAACGACGATCAGCGTGGTTTCACCGACCGTCAATTCCCAGCTGTTATTGGTGCGCTTGGCCTCGGGATCGACCTGATCGACAATCGTGGCTAACCGCGCCAGCGCTTCGTCCGCGCCCGGAACGGTATCAGGCTGCGGTGCGGTATCGTCGCCAGCTTCGGGAGGCGCAATATCGGGCTCTGCTTCTGCCTGCCGCTCTGCCTCTACATCGGAGAAATCATCGAGTGGTGGCTGCTCGCCTGTATCCTGGGCACAGGCCGGCGCAGAAAGAAGCAAAAGCGAAGACAGGACAGCGATAGAGGCTGAATGCATGGGGAAAGGCTCCGAAACCGAGATCGAAATCCTACTCTATCATCATTGGCGATGCTGTGTGGCTTGTTACGCAGCCATAACAGCCAATGGCCCGGAGCCCCTCTGCCCGCTGCGGCTAATTGCCTTCCGGGTCGGTGCCACCACCGGGCGCCGATGCATTGACGATACCGCCATCGACCGGGATGGTGGTGCCGACAACATAATCTCCGGCGCGGCTGGCGAGATAGATGGCAGCCGCCGCCATATCTTCGGCGGTGCCGACGCGCTTCAGCGGGATGAACTTGGCGACAACCGCCTCGGCATCGCGCGCGGCCTTGTTCATTTCGGAAGGAAATGCGCCCGGAGCGATACCGCTGACGATGATATTGTCTTTGAGCAGGCGTACCGCCATACGCTTGGTCAGCTGGATCAGCGCCGCCTTGCTCGCCTGATAGCTATAGGTCTCCCACGGGTTGATACGGATGCCGTCAATCGAGGAGATATTGATCACCTTGCCCGGTTCTTCCGCCGTGGCTGCCGCCTTGAGTTGCGGGTGCAGTGCCTGGGTCAGGAAGAAGGGTGACTTGACATTGAGGTCCATCACCTTGTCCCAGCCGATTTCGGGAAACTCCTCGAACTCGGCACCCCAGGCAGCACCGGCATTGTTGACCAATATGTCGACCCTGGACTCGCGTTCAGCAATCTGCGCCGCGAAAGCCTGTGCCCCTTCAATCGAGCTGAGGTCACCGGGCAGCGAGACGCAGTTTTCGCCCAGCTCATCAGCGGTGGCATTGCAGACTTTCGCCTTGCGCGCGGTAATATAGACTTTGGCTCCGGCGGCGAGATAGCCTTGGGCAATCATCTTGCCGATACCGCGCGATCCGCCAGTGACGATGGCGATCTTGCCGTCGAGCGAGAAGAGTTTCGTAAGGTCCATAATGGAATTCCCTTCCAAATTCGTCATCCTGAACTTGTGTCAGGATCTCAGCCGTTTACGCGCGATTGCTTGAGATGCTGAAACAAACTCAGCATGACAATTATTCTATATATTTAGATCAATAACCGTGCATCCGGGCGACGCGGTTGGCATGGTAATTGGCATCACCCATAAATTCATTCAGCGCCCGGTCGCGCTTCATATAGAAGCCGATATCATATTCGTCGGTCATGCCGATGCCGCCATGCATCTGCACGCCTTCACGCACTGCAAGACCGGTGGTGCGCCCGGCCTTGGCCTTGGCAACCGAGACCATGACATCCGCACCTTCATTGCCCTGGTCGAGCAATTGCTGCGCCTTCATCACCGCTGCTCGGGCGATTTCCATTTCTGAATAGAGATGAGAGGTCCGGTGCTGCAGCGCCTGAAATTCCCCGATCAGCTTGCCGAACTGCTTGCGCTGTTTGAGATAATCGACGGTCATGTCCATCGCGCCCGAACCGACACCGACCAGCTCTGCCGCCGATCCGGCGCGACCGGCATGGAGCAGCGCATCGAGCACGTCCTGCCCCTGGTCGACTTCGCCGATCACGGCATCGGCATCGACCTCGACATTGTCAAAAGTCACCGCAGCGGCCACCGAGCTGTCGACAAGCCGAGTCGCCTCGGTGCTGAGGCCTGCAGCATCCTTGTCGACCATGAACAGGGTCAATCCTTCACTGTCTCCGGCCGAGCCCGCGGTGCGTGCCGCCACGATAAGGGCATCGGCCGAAGCGCCATGGATGACGAAGGTCTTCTTGCCGTTGAGCTTAAAACCATTGCCCGAGCGCTCCGCTGCCATGGCGATCTGGTCGGGGCGGTGCTTGGCGCGTTCCTCAATGGCGAGGCCCAGCACTGTGTCACCGCTCAATATGCCGGGGAAATATTTCTCGCGCAGCGCCTTGCCACCGGCGTTAAGCGCCGAGACACCGGCAACCGAAGTGGTCAGAAACGGCGATGGCGTCAGGTTGCGACCAATTTCCTCAAGCACGATGCCAGCTTCAACATGGCCGAGGCCCAAACCGTCATCTTCCTCGGAAATCAGGATCCCGGTGAACCCCATTTCGGCAAACTGCTTCCATAGCGCATGACGAAAGCCGTCCTTGCAATTTTCGTCACGCAGCGCGCGCAGATGCGAAACCGGGGCTTCACCGGCGATAAATTCACGCGCGCTGTCCTGCAGCATCGCCTGGTCTTCATTGAGATACATGGGCATTTTGGTGTCTTTCTGATCTTTTCGTCATTCCAGCGAAACCTGGAATCTCAAGCGATCTGGTTGAACCTGTGCTTTATCGCCAGCGATCCCAGCTTTCGCTGGGATGACGCGAGAAGGATTATGAAGAGCAGAGCCTGTCAGGCCCCTGGCAGGTCGAGAATGCGCTTGGAGATAACGTTGAGCATTACCTCGCTGGTGCCGCCCTCTATGCTGTTGGCCTTGGTGCGCAACCATGTACGCGGCTTGGCCCCATGATTTGAGGTCTCGCTCTCCCATTCCAGTGCGTCCGATCCGCCCGACGCCATGATCAGCTCATGGCGTTGCTTATTAAGTTCGGTACCAGCATATTTCATCATATTGGGTTTGGCGGGATGGCCTTTTCTGGCCTTCATCTCATCGACAAATTTCTCGGCCATCGCTTTGAATGCCAGTGCATCGACATCGAATTGCGCCAACTGAGCGCGCAGCATCGGGTCATCAAGATTGCCGGAATCGTCGGTACCGATGACCTTGGCAATTTTCGCGCCCAGTGACGGGGCACCATCGCCCAGACCACCGCCCGAGATCATCTCGCGCTCATGACCCAGCAGATATTTGGCAACATCCCAGCCGCGGTTAAGCTCACCGACAATCTGATCCTTTGGCACGACGACATTGTCGAAGAAAGTTTCACAGAAAGGCGAATTGCCCGAGATCAGCTTGATCGGCTTGGTCGAGACACCCGGCGTTTCCATATCGAACAGCAGGAAGGAAATGCCGCGATATTTGTCTTCCTTGTTGGTCCGTACAAGGCAGAAGATCCAGTCACATTTATCGGCATAGCTGGTCCAGATCTTCTGGCCGTTAACCACCCAGTGATCGCCCTTGTCCTCGCCAAAGGTCTGCAGCGATACGAGGTCGGAACCCGAACCCGGCTCGGAATAGCCCTGGCACCAGCGGATCTCGCCACGCGCGATCTGGTTCAGATAATGTACCTTCTGCTCTTCGGTGCCAAAGTGCAGAAGCGCCGGGCCGAGCATCCATATGCCGAAGCTGGACAGCGGCGGACGCGCACCAATGCGCGCCATTTCCTGCTTCCAGATCTTGTTCTGCGCCGGGGTAAAGCCAGCACCACCATAGGCCTTTGGCCAGTCCGCCACAGTATAACCCTTGGCGACACAGGCCTCGAACCATGCTTTTTGCGCGTCATTCTTGAAGCTCGCATTGCGTCCGCCCCAATAGACATCGTCCTCGCCCTTGACCGGCTGGCGCATCTCCTGCGGGCAATTCTCTTCGAGCCAGGCGCGTATGTCGCTGCGAAACTGTTCAAGATCGATCTGGGTGTCGGACATTGGGGGCTTCTCCTATGAGCGTGATATGCGAGGGTCACAACGCCGCTTCACCGGCGCTTTTCTGCGATATCATGTACTGCGCCAAAGGCCGGGCGGCAACCCCTTGGCCCCATAGCCAGCTTGCCGTAACGGCGGGAAAGCGTTGGTTGACGCCCTGTCAGGGGTGCATATGCTGTTACCCGAAAGACTCGGCGACAAGACCGGGCCGCAGGAGAGAAAATATGGGTCCAGATATGGCCAGCGCCCCCGGCCATGGGCATTATTGGTCAGGCATGAAAGGCTGGCGCCGTTAATGGCCACCGCCTCGCCCTCGTCGGAGATTGCCTCCTCCCCGGACACTTCCGCTGATGCGCCGGACGCTTCCGCCGACGCGAAAGTTCCACTCCATATAAAGCTGACCTTCGGATTCGGTGTTGTTGCCTATGGCATCAAGGACAATGGCTTCGCGGTCTTCCTGCTGTTCTACTATAATCAGGTCATCGGGCTCGATGCACTGCTTGTCTCTCTGGCGCTGGCCATTGCCCTGTGCATCGATGCCTTTATCGACCCGCTAATCGGCCAGCTCTCCGACCATACCCGCACCCGCTTCGGCAAGCGCCATCCCTGGCTCTACGCCTCCGCCCTTCCCATTGCCATCATGTGGCTGCTGCTCTGGAACCCGCCGGAAATGAGCGATGGCTTGACCTTCCTCTATCTGGTGGTGATCGCAACACTGGTGCGTTTCAGCCTCTCCGCCTATGAGGTGCCGTCGCTGGCGATGATTCCCGAACTGACGCCGGACTATCATGAACGCACAGTGGTGTTGCGCTATCGCTTTATCTTTGGCTGGGCCGCCGGCCTGATGATGCTGGCCATGGCCTATGGCTATTTCCTTCAGGCAACACCGGAATATGAGAACGGACTGCTCAACCCCGATGGCTATCCCGGCTTTGCGTTCTTTGGCGCGGTGATCATGGTGATTGCGGTGCTGGTATCGGCAATCGGCACCCATAGGAGGATCGTTGGTGCCTATCATCGCCAAGGCGTAGTCCACGCTCCGGCCGAAGGACTGCAAGAAATGCTCGGTGCATTCAGCTTCCGGCCATTTCTGCTGCTGATGCTTGCCGGGGTCTTCGCATTTACCATTCAGGGACTCATCTTTGCGCTGACCAACTATCTCTTCACCCATGTCTGGGAACTGACCGAAGACCAGTTTCTGATCTATCCGCTGATATTGTTCTGCGGCGTGCTGCTGGCATTTCTGGTGGTTACACCGATATCCAAAAGGCTGGAAAAAACCGGCGGCGCTTCGCTGTTTACCTTTATCAGCCTCGTCCTCGGCACTGCACCCTATTGGCTGCGCTATTTCGAGCTGTTTCCCGCCAATGGCTCACCCATGATGTTACCACTGCTGTTCACATTGGTGGCGACATCCACCGGCATGGGAATTGCCGCGATGATCCTGACCATGTCGATGATGGCCGATGTCACCGATGCCTATGAAGAGAGCAGCGGCAAGCGCACCGAAGGGCTGTTTTCCGCCGGCATGTTCTTCATGCAGAAGATGGTCGGCGGCCTCGGTATCCTGCTGTCGGGTCTGATCATCAGCGGTGTCGGCTTGCCAGAAGGCGCGAAGCCGGGCACTGTCGATCCTGCAATCGTGTCCAATCTGACCCTGATTTTCGCGCTGCTCATAACCTGTCTCGGCATTGCTGGAGGATTCGCCTATCGCCTGATCCCCATAAGCCATGCCGATCATTTGGCGAGGCTGAGGGCAAAAGCACGCGGCCAGCGAGAGGCGGAGAGCGGATAGCCGGCTGAGAGTTTCAACAACGGATTTCAACAAGACAGTTTTTCATCGAATAGACCGATAGAGGAAAAGGACGGATAATGGATTTTGACCTGACAGAACGGCAGCAATATTGGCGTGATCGCGTGCGCGATTATATCGAGAAGCATGTCCGCCCGCGCGAGGATGATTACAAGAATGAGCAGGCCAGCGGCGACCGCTGGAAGGTGTTGCAGACCATCGAGGAAGAAAAGGCACGGGCCAAGGCGCAGGGCATATGGAATTTGTTCATGCCGCCCTCCAATCCCAATCTGCCGCATGTCGATGACAGCTTCGAATTTGACGGCCCGGGTCTGACCAATCTGGAATATGCTTTGTGCGCCGAGGAAATGGGACGCGTCGCCTGGTCTTCCGAAGTGTTCAACTGCTCCGCGCCCGACACCGGCAATATGGAGGTGTTCCACCGCTATGGCACCCGCGAGCAGAAGGATGAGTGGCTCAAACCGCTGATGGAAGGCGAAATCCGTTCAGCCTTTCTGATGACCGAGCCGCGCGTCGCCTCTTCCGATGCCACCAATATCGAAACCTCGATAAAGCGCGAAGGCGATGAATATGTCATCAACGGCCGCAAATGGTGGTCATCGGGCGCAGGCGATCCGCGCTGCAAAGTTGCCATTGTCATGGGCAAAACCGATTTCGAGGAAAGTCGTCACAAGCAACAGTCGATGGTTATCATGCCGCTTGATGCGCCAGGCGTGAAAATCCTGCGCCACCTGCCGGTCTTCGGCTATGATGACGCGCCGCATGGCCATATGGAAATCGAGTTGGAGAATGTCCGCATCCCGGCAAGCAACATGCTGCTTGGTGAAGGTCGCGGCTTCGAGATTGCCCAGGGCCGCCTTGGCCCCGGTCGTATCCATCACTGCATGCGCACCATCGGTACCGCCGAAGAAGCGCTGGAGAAGATGGTCAAGCGCCTGACCACCCGCGTCGCCTTTGGTAAACGCATTTCCGAGCACAGCATCTGGGAACAGCGCATCGCCAAGGCGCGCATCGATATCGAGATGACCCGCCTGCTGTGCCTAAAGGCCGCCGACATGATGGACAAGGTCGGCAACAAGGCGGCCAAGGCCGAAATCGCCATGATCAAGGTGCAGGCGCCAACCATGGCACTGCAGATCATCGACGATGCGATCCAGGCGCATGGCGGCGGCGGTGTGTCCGAGGATTTCGGCCTCGCCTCAGCCTATTCGGGCCAGCGTACATTGCGGCTCGCCGATGGCCCGGACGAAGTCCATGCCCGCACCATTGCGCGGCTGGAAATGGGCAAATATCGCGACCGCGACGCCGAGGCGGCGCAAATCTCGTCGGGCGATTTGGGGGTTGCGCGCTAATAGCCCTCTCCCCTTCAGGGGAGAGGCTTGGGAGAGGGGGCTATCCAAACGGCACAGAGCAAGTTGATATTCCCCTCCCCTAACCCCTCCCCTAAAGGAGAGGGGAAAAGATTCAGATAAAACCAGCATTTTACCGAGAGAGGCTCTATGAGCGAAGATGCCCAGCAGACCATGACGGGAACAATGGACGTCCCCGAGGCTGATCAGCTTAACGAAGCGCAACTGACCAAGTGGATGGAAGCCAATGTCGAAGGCTATCAAGGCCCGTTAACGTTGCGCAAGTTCAAGGGCGGTCAGTCCAACCCGACCTATCGCGTCGACACGCCGGATCGGTCCTATGTGCTGCGGCGCAAGCCGTTCGGCAAATTGCTGCCCTCCGCCCATGCGGTCGACCGTGAATATCGCGCCATGGCGGCGCTGCACCCCCAGGGGTTTCCGGTGCCCAGGCCCTATGGCCTGTGCGAGGATGACGCTGTCATCGGGTCGATGTTCTTCATCATGGGCATGGCCGATGGCCGCAGTCTGTGGAACGGGACTCTGCCCGATTATCAACCCAGGGACCGTGGCGATATCTACACTGCAATGACCGATACGCTGGCGCATCTGCACCGCTTTGACCCGGAAGCCATTGGTCTGGGCGATCATGGCAAGCCGGGCAATTATTGCGAACGCCAGATTTCGCGCTGGACCAAGCAATATCGTCTGTCGGAAACCGAGACCATCGAGAAGATGGACCGGATGATGGCATGGCTCGCCGCCACCGTTCCCGAGCAGCGCGGCTATGGCATTGTCCATGGCGATTATCGCATCGACAATATGATCTTCCACAAGAGTGAAAATCACGTCATTGCCCTGCTCGACTGGGAATTGTCGACGCTGGGCGATCCGATTGCCGACCTGTCCTATTATCTGATGAGCTGGATCACCCCGACCGAAGGGCGCAACGGTATTGCCGGGCTGAATCTCAGGGAGCTGGGCATCCCCACTATCGAGGAGACAATTGCGCGTTACAGCGAGCAGTCGGGAATTACCGACATTCCCGATATGGACTGGTATTTCGCCTATAATCTGTTCCGCATGGCGGCGATCCTGCAAGGGATCAAGAAGCGGGTTATCGACGGGACCGCGTCGAGCAAGCATGCCAAGAGCATGGCCGAACGGGTACCCGGGCTGGTCGAGGCCGGCTGGCAATTCGCGCTCAAGGCCGGGATTGAATAATTCAACAATATTATAAGGATAAGCAAGATGTCCCAATTCGACTTAACCGGCAAGGTCGCGATTATCACCGGCTCCTCGCGCGGAATCGGCAAGGCGACAGGCGAACAGATGGCGGTGCAGGGCGCGAAAGTCGTAATCTCCAGCCGCAAGCAGGATGCCTGTGACGAGGTCGCCAAGGCCATCAATACGGAGCATGGCGAAGGCACTGCATTGGCGGTGGCGGCGAATATCTCCTCCAAGGACGATCTGCAGAATCTGGTCGACCAGACGCGCAAGGCGTTCGGCAAGATCGACATCCTGGTCTGCAATGCCGCTTCCAACCCCTATTATGGGCCGATGTCGGGAATTGAGGACGAACAATTCCACAAGATTTTGCAGAACAATATCGTTTCCAACCACTGGCTGATCCAGATGGTCGCGCCGGAAATGCTCGACCGCAATAATGGCTCGATCGTGATTATCTCTTCAATAGGTGGCTTTACCGGAACCGCGAGCATCGGCGCCTATAACATCTCCAAGGCAGCGGATTTCCAGCTGGCACGTAACCTCGCGACCGAATATGGCAAACAGGGTGTGCGGGTGAACTGCATCGCACCGGGGATTATCAAGACCGACTTTGCGCGTGCTTTGTGGGAGAATCCCAAGCTGATGGCCTATGTCGAAAATGCGACTCCACTAGGCCGCATCGGCGAGCCGCATGAGATAGCCGGCGCAGCCGTCTTCCTTGCCTCCGATGCCTCGACCTTCATGACCGGTCAGTCGATTATCGTCGATGGCGGCACGACCATTGCGGCTGGGCTTTAGGCACATATAAATACACTGTCATTCCGGCGCAGGCGGGGAGTCGAAGACGGACGCCAGCCCAATCCACAGCGGCAAGCGCCGGGTATATTTGCTCCGGATCCCCGCCTGCGCGGGGATGACTACCAAAAAGAAAGAGACAGAAAACATGGCAGACCTCGAAAATATGACCGCCATCATCACCGGTGCGGGCAGTGGCATTGGCCGACGCACCGCAATGCTGTTCGCGCAGGAAGGGGCGCATGTCATCGCCAGCGATATCACCGATGCGGTCGAGGAAACCGCGGCTCTGGCGCCACATCATATCACGGCAGTCAAGGCCGATGCCGGTGATGAAGCCGCGGTCAAGGCCCTGGTCAACCGTGCCGTCACCGATCATGGCGGCCTCGATATCTTCTTCGCCAATGCCGGCATTTCCGGCGGCTTTGACGGCATCTTCGACCAGAGCGCAAAAGAATGGGAAGAGATATTGCGGGTCAACCTGATCGGCGTTTTCCTGGCAATCAAATATGGCGGCAAGGCGATTGTCGAGACCTCCCAGGCCAATGGCAATCGCGGCGGCTCGATCATCGCCACTGCCTCGGTCGCCGGATTGCGTTCAGGCGCCGGCGGACCGGCCTATACTGCATCCAAGGCCGGGGTCGTCAATCTGGTGAAGATCGCGGCGCAACAGCTGACCGGCAGCAATGTGCGCTGCAACGCTATCTGCCCCGGACTGATCGAGACCGGCATGACCAGCTTCATCTATGAGACCGCGCGCGCCAAGGGCCGCGAGATTACGGTCGGCCAGCTCAACCCGATGCAACGCGGCGGCGAGGCCGACGAGATTGCGGAAGCCGCGCTGTTCCTCGCCTCGGACCGCGCCAGCTATGTCAACGGCCATGCGCTGGTCGTCGATGGCGGTCTCTCCACCTCTCATCCCTATAACCGCCAGGCCTTTGGCAAGACAGCGGTATAAAGCCCATGACCCTCACCGTTTCCGACCCTGAATCACTGGGTTTTCATGGCCCCTTGCTCGACCACATCCCGGCCTTTATCAGGGCGAAATATCTCGATACCGGGTTGCTGCCGCATGCGGCGTTGCTGATCGGGCGTGGCGATGAAATTGCCCATGTCTCGCTGCAAGGCGAGGCAAGACCGGGGCAGCCGCTCACCGAAGACGCGATCTTCCGCATCGCCAGCATGACCAAACCAATCACCTCGATTGCCTTTATGCAGCTGGTCGAACAGGGCAAGGTGGCGCTGGCCGATCCGGTGCATCGCTACCTGCCTGAATGGAAGGGCATGGGCGTCTTTGTGAGCGGCGGCGGTGACCAGCCTTTTGTCACCCGCCCACCTGTCGAGCCAATGCAAATCATCGACCTGCTGCGCCATACCAGCGGCCTGACCTACAGCTTTCAGGAGCGTACTCCGGTCGATGCCGCCTATCGCAAGCTTGGTTTCGAACGGTTTGACGGCGGCGATATCGACCATTTCATCGCCTCGCTGGCGAAGATTCCGTTGCAGTTCGACCCCGGGACCAGCTGGAATTACTCGGTGTCCACCGACGTGCTCGGCGCGATAATCGAGCGGATTTCCGGCCAGTCGCTCGCCGACTATTTCCAGCAGAATATCTTCGATCCGCTGGGCATGGAGGACACGCATTTCCAGCTGCCCGCCGAAAAGGTCGACCGCGTGACCGACAGCTACTCTTTTGATCCCAAAGAAAAGATGAAGCCCTATGATCGCGGTGCCAAAACCGCGTGGTTACCCAAGCCGGGCTATTTCTCCGGCGGTGGCGGGCTGATGTCGACGCTGCACGATTATCATCTGTTCTGCCGGATGCTGCTTAATGAAGGTCAGCTTGACGGCGCGCGGATCATCGGGCGCAAGACACTGGAACTGATGACCAGCAATCATCTTCCGGGCGGCGGCGACCTGACCCGGCACAGCACTGCGCTATTCTCCGAAGCGCAGAATGCCGGTGCCGGCTTCGGCCTTGGTTTTGCCACCACCATCGACAATGCCGCGACCGGCATGCCCGGCTCCACCGGCGATTTCTATTGGGGCGGCATGTTCTCGACCGCGTTTTTCGTCGATCCGGTAGAGGATGTGATCATGGTGTTCATGACCCAGTTGATGCCGTCATCCGCCTATCCCATCCGCCGCGAGATCAAGACCATGCTCTATGCGGCTCTGGATTGAGACTCGGCCCGAACAGGCGAAGGGCTAGTTGAGCACGCCCCACATCGCCACTGCCGCGTCATAGCGGGCGCGGCGCGCCTCGAGCTGGGCCGTGGCTTCCGCGTCTTCGCCCCATTGCTCGGCCTGCCATGTCTGTTCGAGAAACGCCGCATCCCAGATCGCATCAGGGCTGTGGCGCTGCTCGCGCAGGGCCAGCGCCAGTGCAAAGGAACCGGTCAGTTCAACTATCTGGCTGAAGGCGGTCAACCGGAACGCATCATCATCAGCGATGACCGCCATGGCCAGTGCCCGCACTTCGGGCGTTTGCGGCCGTGGCATCACGCCCGACAGACGCAACCAGACAATGCCATGTGCTGCCTCGAGATCGCGCAATATCGGTTCCCACACCGCCTGTTGCCGGGTGAATAAGGGCGAGTCCGGGCCATCGCGATAGGACAGCGTGTCGGTCTCGGCAAAACCGGCAATCGCCTTGCCTACCTCGTCGCGATGATCGGCAATACGGTCGATAGCGGCGTTGCAAAAGCCGGTGAGCACCATCGTTTCGGGGCGGATAAACGCATCCTGATCACGCCATTCGCCGGCGACCATTTCCGCCAGTTGCGCCGTGGGAAGCGCCAGCGCCCGGCGCAATGGCGTCTTCACTGCCCGGCCATCAAGCAGTATCGCATGTGTCGCGCCGGAAGCATCCACCGTCACCTGTTTGTAGAATCGCTTGGCGCGCGGTGTCTCCGCCTGCGATCCGGGAGAAGTTGCCGTCATTGTCTGTCCGCCGGTTCCTCCGGACTCCGCCAGCGCCGCGCCAACAGCAACGGAACGACAAAGAAATCGAACAGCCCGACAACCAGCAGCACATAGGCCACAATATCGGGAAGCCCGCCAATAGTCCCGTTGATCATCAACAGCGCCAGTACCACCAGCACGGCCCCGCCCAGCCGCAATATGTTGATCACCGCAAAGCGCTGCTTTGCCTGGGTTTCATCGTCCATGGGTGTCCTCTTCCATAAGCACGGCAAACAGCGCCTCCATGCTGGTCACCACATGGTCAGCGCCAGCCTCGTGCAGCTCATGCGCATCATGATAGCCCCAGTCAACGCCAATCGGGCGGACTCCGGCATTGATCGCCATCACCATGTCGAAGCTGGTATCGCCGATCATCGTTGCATGGGCGGGCTCTGCCCCGGCATCGTCAAGCGCCTGCAAAATCATCGACGGATGCGGCTTGGACGGGTGCCGGTCGGCGGTTTGCAGGCTGATAAAATGTTCGGACAATTGATGATGCTCAAGTACAAAGCGCAGACCGCGATCCGACTTGCCTGTGGCCACCGCGCACAGCCAGTCAGCTTCACGCAGACGCTGCAGCAGTTCGACCAAGCCGTCATAAAGCGGTTCGGTCAGATCGCCCCGGGCGCGCAATGTCTGAAAGGCGGTGCGATAATGATCGGCCAGGCGCGCCCGTTGTGCTTCGTCCAGATCGGGTGCCAGCGCGTGCATCGCCTCCGCCAGTGACAGGCCGACAATGCGTCGGGTCTGGTGATGATCAGGCGGGGCCAGGCCTTCGGCAGCAAAGGCGCGCTCCATGGCAGCGCAGATATTGGCCTGCCCGTCGACCATGGTGCCATCGCAATCGAATATCGCCAGTCGGGTCACTCGCCACTCTCCACATTTCGCATCAACATCGCCATCGCCCGGCGTCCGCTGGCTTCGACCCTGTCGGCAGCAGCAAGGCGTGTTGCCTCGGGCTTGTTCTGACTCAGCTTGGCGGTGCCGCGCCATGCCTTGATCGCCATGCGAAAACCAACAATCCCCTGCAACATCCCCTCAAATTTGCCCGATGCCATCTTGTCGCGGGTCCAGGGTGGATCCTCGCCGGCACGCATTTCATGATGCGCTGTCACCTGATCAATCAGGTCAGGCATGCGGTCGCGCTCCATGCGTCTGACATCGCCTTCCAGTTCGATGCTGAGATAGTTCCAGGTCGGCACCTGATCGGGAATATCATACCAGTTGGCACTGATATAGGCATCGGGTCCGTTGACCACGAACAGCACATCGCCATCGGCAATATGGCGGGTCAGCGCATTGCCGCGCGAGAGATGGAATTCCAGACGCTCCGGTCCATCGAACAGCGCCGGAATATGCGCTACACGCGGGCCATTGGGCGTTTGCGCGAACAGCGTGCCGAAACCGATTTCCTCGACCCATTGCCGCATCACATCGCGATCAGTGATATGGAAACTGCGATCCGGGTGCATCAGCCGCGCCTGCCCTTCGGCGCACCGCGTGCAGGCCTCTTTTTGGCAGCAACTTTGCCACGCGTTACCGGTTTGCGCCCCGGTGTCTTACCCGGTTTGGTTTTGGCCGCTGTTTTGGCAGAGGTATTGCGCCCCCGTCTTTCGCCGCGCCGGGCCTTGCGAACCTGTTTGGCGTGGGCCTTGGCCTTTCGCTTCTGGTTGGCGCGGTCGGGCAGTGCCTCACCATCCACCGGATCGAACACATCGCCTAGTGCGAGGTCAAAACCCATGCTCTCCATCGTATCGGCGAAATGCGGTGGCAGTTCGGCCCGCACATCGATGCGGTCACCATCGGGCTGCTCGATCACCAGACGCCTGGCATGGAGGTGCATTTTGCGGCTGACCGGGCCGGTAACATGGGCTTCCTTGCCACCATATTTGGCATCACCGACAATCGGATGGCCGATCGCCGCCATATGCACGCGCAGCTGGTGCGTACGCCCGGTCAGCGGGTGCAGCTCGACCCAGCTTACCCTGCCGCCGGCATGCTCGATCACCCGGTAACGGCTGCGGCTCGGCTGGCCCTGTTCATGATCGACATAGATTTTCTCGCCGCCTGTGCCCGGCTGTTTCGCCAGCGGCAGGTCGATCTGGCCCTCGCGTATCTCAGGCAGGCCCATGACCAGTGCCCAATAGACTTTCTTCGCAGTCCGTCCGGAAAACCGTTTCGAGAAGAACGCGGCGCTTCCAGGCGTGCGTGCCACCAGCAAAACTCCCGAGGTATCCTTGTCGAGCCGATGCACCAGACGCGGGCGCGGATCATCGCCCTCCCGATAGACATCGAGCAGGCCATCAATATGGCGATAGGTCTTGCTGCCGCCCTGCGTAGCCAGCCCCGGCGGCTTGTTGAGGATGATCGCCGACCGGGTATTTTCGATTACCAGGCTCTCGGCCAGCGCCCTGTCCTCTTCGGACAGCTCGCGCACTGGTTTGGTGTGGCGCTGGCGGTGTCCGGGGTCTTCGGGCGGTACGCGCAGCAACTGCCCGGTGCGCAGCCGGTCGCCCGGCGACACCCGGCGGCCATTGACGCGGATCTGCCCGGTACGCGCCCATTTGGAGATGGTGCCAAATCCGATATGCCCCATATGCCGCGCAAACCACCGATCGATGCGGATATCATCATCATCCCTGGCGATGCGATATTCGCGCACGCGCGGCTCGCCGCTGGCTTGTTCGCCTGCGGTCATGCCCATAGCCTCGCCAGCATCAGCCCGCCATAAAGCGCCGCGACAGCGGCCACGACCGACAGCAATATATAGCCAAGCGCTATCGCCATATCGCCGCGCATCAGCATATTGACTGTCTCCAGCGAGAAGGCGGAAAAGGTGGTAAAGCCGCCGAGCAAGCCGATACCGATCAACAGCCGCCAGCCCTCACCACCACTGGCCTGCTGCGCCAGTACACCAACGAGACAGCCCATCAGAAAGCCGCCACTGACATTGGCAATCAGCGTGCCCCAAGGCCAGCCCGGCCCGAAAAACTGCAACGCCACGCGACCGAGATGGAAACGCCCCGCAGCACCAAGACCACCGCCCAGGGCGACCAGTAATGTTGCAGTGCCAAGGGAAAGACCGGACATGGCCAGCGTCTTAGCCGGACTGATCGCGAAAGGCCATGGGTTCCTCCCCGGGACGGGGAGGATTTATGATCCGCGAATCGCCGCGCGCACCGCGGCAATCGCTTCGTCCGCAGCATCGCCATTGGGGCCTCCGCCCTGCGCCATGTCAGGGCGACCGCCGCCGCCCTTGCCGCCAAGGGCTTCGACGGCAACACGCACCAGATCGACCGCGCTCAGCATATCGGAGAGATCATCGGTGACACCGACCGCGGCGGCCGCGCGGCCATCATTGACCGCGATCATCGCCACAACGCCGCTGCCCATATCGGCCTTGGCATTGTCGAGCAGGCCACGCAGCTCCTTGGGGTTGAGGCCATCGAAACGCTGGCCGCGAAAGCGGATATCGCCAATGGTTTCATCGCCAGCGGGTTTCTCGCCGCCACCGCCATTGCCCGCAAGCGCCAGTTTCTTGCGGCTTTCGGCCAGCTCCTGTTCCAGCTTCTTGCGCTCCTGCACCAGCGTTGCGACGCGTTCAGTAACTTCGGCAGGCGAAGTTTTGAGCGCGCTTGCAGCTTCCTGCAAGGCGTGGTCGCGCTGCACCAGCCAGTCGCGCGCCGCCTCTCCGGTCAACGCCTCGATACGTCGCACACCGCCCGAGACGGCGCTTTCCGAGATGATATGCAACAGGCCGATATCGCCCAGTGCATTGACATGGGTGCCGCCGCACAGTTCGACCGAATAATCGCTGTCCTCCCAGTCGCCCATGGAAAGTACCCGGACCTCATCGCCATATTTCTCGCCGAACAGCGCCAGTGCGCCGGCAGCGACCGCATCATCGGGTGTCATCAATCGCGTGTGTACCGTGCGATTGCCGCGAATCTGGGCATTCACCTCGGCCTGAATCGTGGCGATTTCTTCCGCGCTGACTGCCTTGGGATGCGAGAAATCGAAGCGCAGCCGGTCCTCTGCAACAAGGCTGCCTTTTTGCGTCACATGCTCGCCCAGATGGCGGCGCAGTGCAGCATGGAGCAGGTGCGTCGCGCTGTGGTTGGCACGCAGCCGGTCACGGCGACCGCCATCGACCAGCAGGGTGACGGTATCGCCCCTGGTCAGCATGCCGCCGGTCATGGCGATGTGGTGCGCGTGCAACCGGCCCAGCGGCTTGCTCACCGTCTCGACCGTGGCAATCTGGGTATCACCCATCATCACCACACCGCTATCGCCCTCCTGACCGCCAGATTCGCCATAAAATGGCGTCTGGTTGGTCAGCAATATTCCGGTTTCACCGACCTTGAGCGTATCGACCTCAGCACCATCACATATCAGTGCCACCACCGCGCCGTCGCCGCGCAGCGCCGTATAGCCGGTAAATTCGGTGCTGCCCTCGCGCTCGGCAATATCGAACCAGATATCGTCCGAAGCGGTTTCACCCGAGCCTTTCCAGGCGGCCCGCGCGGCAGCTTTCTGTTCAGCCATGGCGGTATCGAAACCAGCACGGTCTACGCCGATGTCCTGCGCCCGTAGCGCATCTTCGGTCAGGTCATAGGGGAAGCCATAGGTATCATAGAGCCTGAACGCGGTTTCGCCGGGCAATGTATCGCCAGCCTTGAGATCGATCACCGCTTCGTCGAGCAGTTTGAGACCTTTATCAAGCGTCTTGCGGAAGCGGATTTCCTCACGCTCCAGCGTTTCGGCGATCAGCGGCTGTGCCCGAACCAGTTCGGGATAGGCCTGTCCCATCTGGCTCACCAATGTCGGTACCAGACGGTACATTAGTGGTTCATCGGCACCAAGCAGATGCGCATGGCGCATGGCGCGGCGCATGATCCGGCGCAGCACATAACCGCGCCCCTCATTGGCGGGGAGAACGCCATCGGCGATCAGGAAGCTGGTCGAGCGCAGATGATCGGCAATGATGCGATGGCCGGCATTGCCCGGATCATCCGAACCGGTGAGCCGCACAGAAGCGCCGATCAGTTCCTCAAATGTGTCGGTACGGTAATTGTCGTGGGTGTTCTGCAATACCGCGGCGATACGCTCCAGCCCCATACCGGTGTCGATGCTCGGCTTGGGCAGCGGGTTGAGTGTGCCCTCGCTGTCGCGGTCATATTGCATGAAAACGAGATTCCATATCTCGACAAAGCGGTCGCCATCTTCATCGGGACTGCCGGGAGGGCCACCGGGGATATGGTCGCCATGATCGTAGAAAATCTCGCTGCACGGGCCGCATGGACCGGTATCGCCCATCGACCAGAAATTGTCGTCGGTGGCGATGCGGATGATGCGGTCCTCGGGCAGGCCGGAAATGGTTTTCCACAGCGCAAAGGCTTCGTCATCATCATGATAGACGGTGACGGTGAGCTTATCCGGTGAAATGCCCCAAACCCCGGTCAACAATTCCCAGGCATGGCTGATCGCATCCTGCTTGAAATAATCGCCGAACGAGAAATTGCCCAGCATCTCGAAAAAGGTGTGGTGACGCGCGGTATAGCCGACATTGTCGAGATCATTATGTTTGCCGCCGGCGCGAACGCATTTCTGCGACGATGTGGCACAGGGTGCGGGCGCGCTTTCCAGCCCGGTAAACACATTTTTGAACGGCACCATGCCGGCATTGACGAACATTAATGTCGGGTCCGCCTGCGGGATCAGCGGTGCCGAGGCAATGGCCCTGTGGCCATGCGCGGTGAAGAAATCGAGAAACGATTGCCGTATGTCATTGGTCGAAGTCATGCCAGCGACTTAAGCGAGGTCGGTTATACTGACAAGGCCTGCTGTATGGCAATGATGAATTGTCCGCAGCAACCGGTCAGCACAAGTGCGTCAGTGCCTTGATACTAACAATAAAGGGTGCACCAGACATACGGTCCGGTGCACCCTCCTGCATTGCGATCGCAATCCGCAATTATTGTGCTGCACCGCGCTCAAACAGGCCCTGCTCCTCGAGACCTTTGCGGACATCTTCGCCAACTTCGGCATTATGCTCGGCTACGGTGGCAATCACCTCACCATCCTTGTCGAGCAGCACGGCCTCTTCATCCGATCCCAAAGGAACCAGACGGATATAGACAGGCCTCGGGAAAAGCCGATTGGACGAACCGTTAGAACCATCAACCACCGCACCAATACCGCCGCCTGCGATGATATTGCCGAAGGTTGAACCGGCCAGACGGCTCTGCACATAGACAAATTCCGGCTTATAGCCTTCTTTGGTAAAATCGACGCGGGTATCATGGCCGCGCTTCAGCTCATATTCGCACGGCGTTTCGCATGTCTGGCCCGTCACCAGCTCGACCACGGCACCATCGGGCTCGGACAGAAACTCGACATCCTGATTGGTGCCGTTAAGGACAGTTGCGCAACCGCCGAGACCTACTGCCATCATTGCGACAGCAGCAACCGAAAAAACTGACTTCATGATATGCTCCCCCTATTGGAAACTAAGGGATGCATCAGAGGTTCACAAAAGTAAATCCCGCCGGATTGTAAACATTTGCCGCCTTCTGTTTATCCTGCAGATGTTGCGCAAAAGCCGCATTGTTGTCGCCGGAATATCATTTCTCGCCGTCGCTGTCGGGCCCGGTCATCATTTCCTCGGCAACTTCGTCTTCCTTGCCGCGGATCGCATTTTCCAGCTTTTCCATCAGCTCTGGATTCTCCTTGAGGAAGGTCTTGGCGTTTTCGCGCCCCTGGCCGATGCGCACCGAGTCGTATGAGAACCAGCTGCCCGATTTCTCGACAATACCGGCCTTGACGCCGAGATCGAGAATCTCGCCGATCTTGGAAATGCCCTCGCCATACATGATGTCGAACTCGACCTGTTTGAACGGTGGCGCAACCTTGTTCTTGACCACCTTTACCCGGGTCGAGTTGCCGATAATCTCATCGCGATCCTTGATTTGGCCGGTGCGGCGAATGTCGAGCCGTACCGAGGCATAGAATTTGAGCGCGTTGCCACCGGTGGTGGTCTCCGGATTGCCGTACATGACGCCGATCTTCATGCGCAGCTGGTTGATGAAGATCACCATGCAGCGCGAGCGACTGATCGAACCGGTGAGCTTGCGCAGCGACTGGCTCATCAGCCGTGCCTGCAGGCCGACATGGCTGTCGCCCATCTCGCCTTCGATCTCGGCGCGCGGCACCAGTGCTGCGACCGAATCGATGACCAATATGTCGACGGCATTGGAACGCACCAGCGTGTCGGCAATCTCCAGCGCCTGTTCACCGGTATCGGGCTGCGACACGATCAACTCGTCAATATCGACACCCAGCTTCTTGGCATAGACCGGATCGAGCGCGTGCTCGGCGTCGACAAAGGCAGCGGTACCACCGGTCTTCTGCGCCTCGGCGACGGTGTGCAGCGCCAGTGTCGTCTTGCCCGAGCTCTCCGGTCCGTAAATCTCGATCACCCGGCCGCGCGGCAGGCCGCCAATGCCAAGCGCAATGTCGAGACCCAGCGAACCGGTCGAGATCGCCTCGACATTCATCGCCTCGCGCGAGCCCAGCTTCATCGCCGATCCCTTGCCGAAGGCACGGTCTATCTGTGCCAGTGCCGCATCAAGTGCTTTTTGCCGATCCATAGTCTTTGTCTGCTTTTCCGCGTCAACGAGTTTCAACTGTCCGGCCATGTGCCTGCTCCCTGCCTAGATGCCAAAATGGAATCAATCAATGAATAGCTGTCCACAGGCTGTACCGCATTTGTTCCAGTAGAACAAGGGCAGAACAAAAATTATCCATCAAGGCCGGTGATGGCGTCTTCCAGAGAGGCCAGGCTGAATGGCTTGGCGAGCATTTTTACCGGTGCCATACCATCCGGTGGGGTGACGGCGCTGTCGCCGCTGGCGATGAGAAAGGGGATGCCTTGTTGCTGCAGATGCGCCGCCAGTGCCCAGCTTTCGCCGTCGGAAAGGTTGATGTCGAGAATCGCTGCATCAACGCCACCGCGCTCAAGCGCCGCCATGGCATCAGCGTTGCTGTCGACCACTGCGGCAACATCATGGCCCGCCGCATCAAGAATATCCTCAAGCAACATGGCGATCATCGCCTCATCCTCGGCGACCAGAAAAGTCCTGCGCGATTCAGCGTCAGCCATGACTATGCCTTCTCCCTGCTGCGGCGCAGCGCCTGCCCGGCGCTCTCGCAAATCTGCGCCACGCTGAACGGTTTGGGCAAAAAGCCCATATTGTCGACATCAATCGACTTGCGCAGCTGTTCCTCGGCATAGCCCGACATGAAGATCAACGGCACATCGGGTGCACGCTCGCGGATGATCCGCGCCATGGCAGGGCCGTCCATCACCGGCATCACCACATCGCTGATCACCAGATCGATGACATTGTCATGCGCGGCAAACTGTTCAAGTCCGTCCTCGCCGTCACCGGCGGTGATCACGCTATAGCCCTGTCGGGTCAGCGCGCGCTCGGCGACGGCGCGCACCATGTCCTCATCCTCGACCAGCAAGATGGTGCCACTGCCCCCCAGATAGTCATTGGGCTCGTCAGGGGGATCGTACAGCGTTTTCCCCTCGGGTTCGGCGGCGGTCTCACCGCGTATGTCATGCACCGGAAAATAAAGCGTGAAGCTGGTGCCCCTGCCTATGGCAGAGTCGACGAAGATATAACCGCCCGATTGTTTGACGATGCCATAGACAGTGGACAGCCCGAGCCCGGTGCCCTTGCCGACATCCTTGGTGGTGAAGAAGGGTTCGAAAATCTTGGCCTGATTCTCGGCGCTGATGCCGCAGCCCTCATCGCGCACGACAATCGCCGAATAGTCGGCAACCGGCAATATGTCGCTGTTCATCGCGCGCACGTCGCCGGACGAGACTCGGCGCGTCTCGATGGCTAATATACCGCCATCCGGCATCGCGTCGCGGGCATTGACGGCCAGGTTCATGATCACCTGTTCGAGCTGGCCGGGGTCGGCACGGATGGCGCCGAGATTGCGGTCGTGCCGCACTTCCAGCGTCACCTTCTCGCCTATCAGCCGGTTGAGCAGGTGCGAGGTCTCGGCGATAACATCCGGTAATTGCAAGATTTGTGGTCGTAGCGTCTGCTGCCGTGAAAAGGCGAGCAGCTGGCGGGTCAGGCTGGCGGCACGGGCGGAGTTATTCTTGATCTGCTGGATATCGTCATAATCGCCATCGCCCGGGCTGTGGCGCAGCAGCATCAGATCGCAATGGCCGAGAATCGCGGTCAGCACATTGTTGAAATCATGCGCGACGCCACCGGCCAGCTGGCCCACTGCCTGCATCTTGGTCGCCTGCGCCACCTGACGCTTGAGCGTCGCCTCCTCGCTATTGTCCCGCAACGACAACAGCACCGCCGCATCGCCAAGCCCGCGTACCCCGGCGACATTGAGCGAGATCGGCTCATCGGGCTGATGTTTGAGCCGCACCGCCAGATCGCCTCCCTGGGGCGGCCCTGAAGCGAAGCGGCGAATGGTGTCAGCCAGCGCCGCCTTGTCCTCGGCAATTACCAGATCGCCCGGATAGGGAGGCAGCGCCTCATCATCGAGGCCGCTGGCACGGGTAAAGGCGCCATTGGCAAACAGAAAGCGGCCATCGCGATTCACCATGGCCAGGCCAAAGGGCAGCAGCGAGAACATCAGCTCGACCTGCATCAGTTCCGCCCCCTTGCGCGCCGAAACTTCCTGGCGATCGAGCAACAGCAGCAGCGCCGGATGATCACTTTCACGGCGTTCGGCCGAGCCATTCTGGTCGGCGAGCGGGATATGCACCAGTTGCAGCGCCGGTCCGGTCTGCCCCTCGCGCTCGAAAAAGATGTTCTGCGCATCATCGACCCGCAGGAAGCTGGCAAAATCACGACCAATCAGGTTGGTGTTGCCATCGCCGACAGCGCGCAGGGCAAAGGCGCTGTTGGCCGAGCGGATACGCCCTTCGGGCCCGACAACAGCGGTTATCAGTCCGGCCTCGCCCGCAGCACGACCGGCAAAGCCGCCGACCAGCCGCTTTGCCTCCTCGACCAGACTGGCCTGCAACACCGCGCGGAAACGCCAGAGCAAATGGTCATCGCCGCGGCCGATGCGCAGCACCTCCAGTTCATAGGCATTGCCGAGATGGCGTACCGAATCGGCCTGGGCATCGCCATCACGCCACGCGGCGCGCCCTGCCTGCTGGACAATCGTATCACTGCCACTGTCGAGCTTGAGGTCGGTCGGTGGCAGATAGTCGCCAAATATCTCGGCGTACAGGCCGTTGGCGCAGACCAACCGTCCGGCGCGATCCGTGATGGCAATAAGCTGGTTGCTTTGATCGGCCACGGCAGCGGTGATGGTCCAGTCGGCGATAAATTCCTCTGCCGACCGATCATCGGCCACCATCGAGACATAGAACCATATCAAAGCAGCGAAGAACAGCATTGCCGCCGCCAGCAGAAGCGCGATCATGACATTGTCGGTCAGCAAATAGGCCAGCGCCACCGTTGCCACCAGCCCGGCCATAATCGCCCCGGCAGTGAGCGGTGCCATGCCGGTCACGCCGTCATCAGCGGCGACCAGTCCTTCCATCCGACCATTGCCCGGCAGCGCCTGTTTCAACCCTTGCTTCATGCTGTTTTCGCTTTAGTCGGATTTGGCTGGCAAAGGCAATTCGCGTTGGCGCCGAAACACAAGGCTGTGCATGAAATGCCGCTTTTGACAAAGTGCTGGCGTCAGGCGCCGCGGCGCAGCGCCATCTGCGAGCGCTGCCTTTTACGGCCGATCCAGTAGCGCCAGCCAAAGGAGCTGACGACATAGCCGAGCGAGGCGAAGACAATCGCCAGCACCGCAAAACCAAAGGCCGTCACACCGGCTTCGAGGAACAGCCAGTTGATCCACTCGCCCAAGGTGCTGCGCATCTGGGTATTGAGCGGCTCACCATAGGTCATCGCGTCGATCTGCAGGATGAAATCACCGACCTTGTTGGCCGCGACGATCCAGAATGGATAGGTGAAGGGATTGGTGATGAAGGTGGTCAGCGCCGCCACCGGCACATTGGCGCGCAGCGGCAGTGCCAGAAAGGCCGCAACGAAAATCTGGCCCAGCGGAATCAGAAACGCCGCCAGCATGCCCAGCGCCACACCACGCGGCACCGAGCGGCGGGTAAAACGCCACAGCTCGGAGCGCAAAACCCGTCCAGCTATGGGGCGCATATATTTGTTGCGCTCCATACCCTCGCGTGTCGGCATCTTGTTCACGATCCAGGCGATTATGCGCTTCATCGTGAATGGCCACCATCGTGGTAAATATTACCCATTATCTTTAAGTAGGCGTCCCTGCTCGCGTTTCCAATCGCGCTCCTTGATTGTCGCGCGTTTGTCGGGTGCCTTTTTGCCCTTTGCCAACGCCAGCTCGACCTTGGCCCGGCCCTTCTGGTTGAAATAGATCGACAGCGGCACCAGCGTCATGCCCTTGCGGGCCACCGCGCCATGCAGTTTCTGGATTTCGCGGCCATGGAGCAGCAATTTGCGCGGCCGCTTCGGCTCATGGTTGAAGCGGTTGCCGTGGCTGAATTCGGGGATATTGGCATTGACCAGCCATACTTCGCCATCATTGATCTCGGCATAGCTCTCGGCAATCGAACCCTCGCCAAAACGCAGCGATTTTACCTCGGTGCCGGTCAGCGCAATGCCGGCCTCGAACACGTCATCGATGGCATAGTCGAAGCGCGCGCGCCGGTTCTCGGCGACGGTCTTGGCCTTGTCGAAACTACTGGGTTTGGGGCGTGCCATGGCGCTTATTTCTGTATCAGCCCCGCATGCGCCAGCGCGGCATCGACCGCCGCCTTGGCTTCCGCGCTTGGCGGCGTCATCGGCAGTCGCAAATCGGCGGAAAAATCGGGCCTGAGGCAATTGAGCGCATATTTGACCGGCCCCGGCGAGGCATCGGCGAACAGCGCCCTGTGTAACGGGTATAGCCGGTCCTGCAATGCCAGCGCCTGATTCATGTCTCTGTCGTCGAGTGCCTGCTGAAATTCGGCGCATAATGCCGGGGCGACATTGGCGGTCACCGAGATGCACCCCGCCCCACCCATGGCACGATGACCAAGTGCGACATCGTCATTGCCGGAAAGCTGACAGAATGGCTCGCCGCAATGCGCCCGGTGGTCGCTGACCCGGTCGAGTTCGCCGGTGGCATCCTTGACGCCGATGATCCAACCACTGTTTGCCATATGCGCCATGGTGGCGCAGCTGATATCTGTGACTGTGCGCGAGGGGACATTATAGGCGACAATCGGCAGGTCGCAGCCCGTTACCAGTGTTTCGAAATGCGCCAATATGCCCGCCTGGTTAGGCCGGTTATAATAAGGCGGGACCACCAGTGCCGCATCGGCACCGGCAGCTTTGGCCGCCAGCATATGCTCCAGCGCCACTCTGGTATCATTGGAGCCGCAACCGGCAATCACCGGCACGCGTCCCGCGGCCTGCTCGATACAGACCGCAACCACATGATTATGCTCGGCAATCGTCATCGTCGCTGCTTCGCCGGTGGTGCCACAGGGTACCAGCGCACGGCTGCCGGCATCGATCTGCCAGTCGATCAGTGCCCGGAAAGCCGCCTCGTCAAACGATCCGTCGCAAAAGGGAGTCGCCAGAGCCGGAATGGAGCCGGAAAACATGGATTTGCTCCTCAAAAACCGCCACAGGGTCAGGAACCCGGCGTGAAATGCATTGCGCTACGTGGCGGATCGCTGCACGATTGTGCGCCACAGGCATATTGTTCAGCGCCTGATAAGGAGCAAAGCACCATAATGTCCAGCATGACATCACTTTTCCCCGCACAGAAAAACCCGGCACGCCATCTGTCCCGCTCCGCATTCGCCCTGATCGTTGCCGGTGCACTCGCCATACCAATGGCCTGCGCCGCCCAGCCGACCGCCGAAGACAGTGGCTGGGAGCGCGCTCGCGCGGTGCTGAAGGATCGCACATCGGGCAATATCAATGCCGCTATCGACCGCTGGGAAACGCTACGCGGATCGGACAATTACGCTTTCGAGGAATATGCCAGCTTCCTCGTCACCTATCCCGGTTGGCCCGGCGAAAGCCGGTTTCGCCGCAATGCCGAACAGGCAATCAACCTCAACAGCTATTCGCCGACCCAGGTGCTGGCCTATTTCGACCGTTTCGAACCGGTCACCAATAGCGGACGCGCCCGTTATGCCGTCGTGCTGAACAGCGCGGGACAGTTCGAAAAAGCCCGTGAAGTGGCACGCGAGGCATGGCGCAACGGCCCGATGACCAAGGATGACGAGACCCGGTTGATCGGCCTGTTCTCAAGTGACTTCTCGATAGCCGATCATGATGCCCGGATGGATGCACTGCTCTGGGCCAAGGCCGCGAACAGCGCCGAGACGCAGCTGAGCTTCGTGTCGCCGGAAAACCGCCCCGGCTTTGCCGCGCGGCTGGCAATGCTGCGCAAACGAGGCGTGGATCATGGCAGTCTGCCCCAGAATGTGCGCAGCGACCCCGGCTATCTCGCCGCCTATGCCATGCAGTTGCGCAACAGCGGCAATTCGATCACCGCGCGCAATCTGCTCGCCAACCGGCCAATGCTGACCCGCTATCCGGTCGATGCCGAAGAATGGTATGAAGTGCTGCTGGTCAATGCCCGCGCCGCCGCCAATGACCGGCAATGGACGCTGGCCTATAATATCGCCTCACAGGTCGATGATGCCTTTCCCAAGGGCACCGATATCAGCGGTGAGAGCCTCGGCATTCGCGACGATTATACCAGCCTGACCTGGCTTGCCGGCACCACCGCGCTAATGGAACAGCGCCAGCCGGCCAAGGCCATTGCCATGTTTGCCCGCTATGGCAATGCCGCGCGCACGCCGCAGACCCGCTCCAAAGGCTTTTACTGGGCCGGTCGCGCCGCCGCCGAGGCCAATGATACTGCGCAGGCGGAAAAATATTTCACCATGGCAGCGCAATATGACGATCATTTTTACGGCCAACTCGCGGTTGAGCGGCTGGGCCGCGATGTCGGTCCGTTTGCGACCGTGGACACCGACAGCATCGACATTGTCGCGCGCGGCAAGTTCGACAGCGACCCGCTGGTCCAAGCCGCGAAGCTGGTTACCCGTCGCACCGGCGACTGGCGGGTGCAGAACAGCTTTTTCCGTGCGCTTTCTGCCGATGCAGAGAGCGAGCAGGACTATCTGCTGCTCGGGCAGCTGTCGGAGCAGATCGGTCGCCGCGACCTCGCGGTGATCGCCGGACGCAGCGCCCGCGCCAATGGCTATGACCGGCTGCAAGCGGTCGCCTTTCCCGATATGCCGGTGCCCTCAGGCTATCAGAATAGCTGGACCTTTATCCACGCCGTTACCCGGCAGGAAAGCCAGTTCAGCCAGCGCGCCGTCAGCCACGCCCGGGCACGCGGCCTGATGCAGCTTCTGCCCTCAACCGCGCGCGAACAGGCAGGCAAGATCGGCCTTGCCTATAATTTCGGCTCTCTGACCGAGGATCCGCTCTATAATATTCGTCTCGGGTCGAGCTATTTCGAACGCATGCGGCGTTATTATGGCGGCAGCTATCCGCTGGCGGCTGCGGCCTATAATGCCGGACCGGGCAATGTGAACAAATGGCTGCGCCGCAATGGCGATCCCCGTACCGGAGAGATCGACATCATCCAGTGGATCGAGGAGATTCCGATCTTCGAGACCAAGAACTATGTCCAGCGGGTACTCGAAAATGCCGTTGTCTATGATGTGATGTACCCAGACAAGGCGGGTTATAGCGGGCCCAATCGCCTGAGCCATTATCTCGGCAAGCGCACACCGGGCTGAACCTCCCGTCTCTGCCCCGATGCCGGACAAACCCAATTATATCAGCGCCAAGGGGCTGGCCGCCCTGCAGGCGCGTTATAACGCGCTGTTTCATGGCGAACGGCCGAAGGTGGTCGAGACAGTAAGCTGGGCGGCGGGCAATGGCGACCGCTCGGAAAATGGCGATTATATTTACGGCAAGAAGCGGCTGCGCGAGATCGATCGCGAAGTGCGCTATCTGTCGCGACGGATCAAACAGGCAGAGGTTATCGATCCGACAGCGCATCCCGACAAGAGCCGGGTCTATTTCGGTGCCACAGTCGAACTGGCAGATGAAGACGATAACCGCCGCACGGTAACGCTGGTCGGCGATGACGAGGCCGATGCCGGGGCCGCACGTATCGGCTGGAACGCGCCACTGGCCCGGGCGCTGCGCGGCGCAAGGATCGGCGACCTGCGTATAGTGCAACTCCCGACAGGCCCCAAAGAATGGGAGATAATCGCGATAGACTATTGAGGGTGAATGGTTATTTATCTTCCGGTTTATAACCGAAAGCCAGTTCCGCCATCGCCACCAGCTCCGGATCAAGCGCATCAAAACCGTCCGGCACTGCCGTTTCCAGTTGCTCGGCAATATGGGTCATCACCGCGATCCGTGCCGCTTTCTTGTTGTTGGCGTCGAATACCGCCCAAGGTGCCCAACGGGTGTCGGTACGGGCGAACATGTCGGCCATGGCAGCAAGATAATCCTCACGCCGGGCGCGGTTGCGGAAGTCCTCTGCGGTCACCTTCCAGCGTTTATGCGGTGTGTCGAGCCGTGCCTTTAGCCGCTTGTCCTGTGTTCCCTGCGTCACATGCAGGAATATCTTGGTCAAATGGGTGTCGCTGTCGATCTGCTGCGCCTCGAACTCATTGATTTCATCATAGCCGCGCTGCCATTCGGCTTCGCTGCAGAAACCCTCAACACGTTCGACCAACACCCGGCCATACCAGCTGCGATCGAATACCGAGATATTGCGCGTACCCGGCAGGTTGCGCCAGAAGCGCCAGAGGAAATGGCGCTCCCTCTCCTCGCGGCTTGGCGCGCCAACCGGATAAACCTCAAAATAGCGCGGATCCCATTCGGCAGACATGCGGCGGATAATCCCGCCCTTGCCGGCAGCATCCCAGCCCTCGAACACGATCATCGAGCGTCGGCCATGGACGATATGCGCGAAATGCGCACGCGCCAGCCGCCGCTGCACCGCCTTGAGTGCATCGGAATAATCGCCGTCAAATGACGCGCCTTTCTCATAGTCCGAGAATTTGATGGTCATGCTGTCCCCTAAATCTCGTCACAGGGCATAGCACAGCCTTCTTGCCAGCGCTTTAATGGACAATTGCCAACATAATCGCAGGCCGGACCGCGAACCATCAGCCCTGCTTTGGCGGCTCGACCACGCGGATATGCAGCTCGCGCAGCTGTTTCAGGTCGACATGACCCGGCGCACCCATCATGAGGTCTTCGGCCTTCTGGTTCATCGGGAACAGCACCACTTCGCGCAAATTGGCTTCATCGGCGAGCAGCATCACCATGCGGTCGACACCCGGTGCCGAACCACCATGGGGCGGCGCGCCATATTTGAAGGCGTTGATCATGCCGGCAAACTCACGGTCGACATCATCCTTGCTGTAGCCGGCAATTTCAAACGCCTTGTACATGATATCGGGCCGGTGGTTACGAATGGCCCCCGAGGACAGCTCCACCCCATTGCAGACAATGTCATATTGCCAGGCAAGAACATCCAGCGGGTCCTGATTTTCCAGCGCCTCCATCTCGCCCTGCGGCATCGAGAAAGGGTTGTGGCTGAAATCGATTGTTTTCGTGTCCTCATCATATTCGAACATCGGGAAATCGACGATCCAGCAGAATTTGAAGCAGCCCTGTTCGATCAGGTCGAGCTGCTCGCCAATCCGGGTGCGCGCCGCACCGGCCAACTTGGCGGCATCGCTTTCCTTACCGGCGGCGAAGAACACACCGTCATTGCCGCCCAGACCCAGTTCCTCGAGCAGCCTGGCCGTGCCTTCCTCGCCATGATTCTTGGCAATCGGCCCGCCCGGTACACCTTCCTTGATATTGATATAGCCAAGCCCGGCAAAACCTTCACCCCGCGCCCAGTTGTTCATATCATCGAAGAATTTGCGGCTGTTTGCGCCCGCGCCCGGTGCCGGAATGGCGCGGACGACACCGCCGCCAGCAGTGATCTTGTCGAACAGGCCGAAACCGGAGCCTTTGAAATGCTCGGTGACATCGACAATCTCGATCGGATTTCTCAGATCGGGCTTGTCCGAGCCATATTTCAACATCGCTTCCTTGTACGGAATACGCGGGAATTCGCCCGCAGGCGTTACCGACTTGCCATTGGCAAATTCCTCGAACACGCCCGCCAGCACCGGCTCGAGCGCATTGAACACATCTTTCTGGGTAACAAAGCTCATCTCCAGGTCGAGCTGATAAAACTCGCCCGGCGAACGGTCGGCGCGCGCATCCTCATCGCGAAAGCAGGGCGCGATCTGGAAATAGCGGTCAAAACCCGCGACCATCAGCAGCTGCTTGAACATTTGCGGGGCTTGGGGCAGCGCGTAGAATTTGCCCGGATGTACCCGGCTGGGCACCAGATAGTCGCGCGCGCCCTCAGGCGACGATGCGGTCAGGATCGGCGTCTGAAACTCGGTGAAGCCCTGCCCCACCATGCGTTGGCGCAACGATGCGATAACCGCCGAGCGCAGCATGATATTGGCATGCATCTGCTCGCGGCGCAGATCGAGAAAACGATAGCGCAGGCGGATATCTTCGGGATAATCAGCCTCGCCCGCCACCGGCATCGGTAGCTCTTCTGCCGCCGACTGCACCACGACCTCGCGCGCCACCACCTCGATCTCGCCGGTCGGCAGATTGGGGTTTACCGTCTCATCGGAGCGCGCCAGCACCTCGCCGGTCACGGTGACAACGCTCTCGCTGCGCAGCCGGTCAAGCGCCGCGAAGCACGGATTGTCGGTATCCGCAACAATCTGGGTGATGCCATAATGGTCACGCAGATCGACAAACAGCACACCGCCATGATCGCGGGTACGATGAATCCAGCCTGAAAGACGGACCTTCTCCCCGACCTGGTCCTTGCGGAGCGCAGAACAATGGTGCGTGCGATAGCTGTGCATTGTAAAATCCTGACTAAATATAGTGGACGCGGCAGCCTTGTGGGATGACATCTGCAGATCGCGCCGTAATATGTTTGCAGCGCCTAACACAGATGAGACAATCATTTGTCAAGCCGCGTCGGCAGCTTTAAGAGCAATTTCATGAAAATTCATCCATTGATTAACGACAGCGCCACGCTCGCCGATCTGTGCGCCCGGCTGGCACAGGCGGATTTCGTCGCCGTCGATACCGAATTCATGCGCGAAAACACCTATTGGCCCGAACTGTGCCTGGTGCAGATCTCCGATGGCAAGGAAGCCGCCGCCATCGACCCTATGGCTGATGATATCGACCTGTCGCCGCTGCTCGACCTGATCACCGACAATATGGACGTCCTCAAGGTGTTCCATGCCGGCGGTCAGGATATCGAGATCATTTTCAACATGACCGGCAAGACCCCGGCACCGCTGTTCGACACCCAGATTGCGGCAATGGCCCTGGGGCAGGCAGAGCAGATCGGCTATGCCAATCTGGTCGATAACTGGCTCGGCGTGAAGGTCGACAAGGGCGCGCGCTTCACCGACTGGTCGCGCCGCCCTCTCGATGCGCGGCAGATCGACTATGCCATTGGCGATGTCACCCATTTGTCCGCCATCTTCCCGAAAATGCTGGACAAGCTGCGCGATACCGGGCGCGGTGCCTGGCTCAACCATGAGATGGAAAAGATCGGCGACCCGGCGCAATATGATCTGGATGTCGACACCATGTGGCGGCGGGTCAAGGCGCAGGGCCGCAACAAGCATGTGCTCGGCCGGTTGAAGGCACTGGCCGCATGGCGCGAGACCGAAGCGCGGGACAAGAACCTGCCGCGCGGTCGCATCGTCAAGGATGAGACACTGGGCGATATTGCCGCGCACCCGCCAAAGCAGCAGGATGATCTGTCGCGGATACGCGGTCTTTCGAAAAGCTGGAAAAACAATGATATTGGCGCGCGACTTATGGCGGTGCTGGAGCAGGCAGAACCGCTGCCTGCCGAGGAAATGCCACCGCGCGGTCGTCGTGGGCCCGGTCTCGGCAAGGAAGGCGCGCTGGTCACCGACCTGCTGAAGCTGCTGCTCAAAATCCGCGCCCGCGAGATGAACGTCGCGGCGCGGCTGATCGCCCGGGCCGACGAACTTGAAAAGCTGGCTGCGGGCGAGCGCGACGGGCTCGAGATACTTACCGGCTGGCGCTATGAGGAATTCGGCCATGACGCGCTTGATCTGGTCGAGGGCCGCCTCGCCTTCACCATAGTCGACAACCGGCTGAAGATGACCCGCACCGAGACGCCGGAGAGCGCCGAAGCCAATAGCGCCGTGAAGCAACCAGCGGTAGAGAATATACCTCTATGAGCGGGTTTCTGCCGACGCTCAAACAGCTGCAATATCTCGTCGCGCTCAAGGAGCATGGCCATTTCGGCAAGGCGGCGGAGAGCTGTTTCGTCACCCAGTCGACACTATCGGCAGGTCTGCGCGAGCTGGAATCGCTGCTAGGCTGCACCCTGGTCGAACGCACCCGCCGCGTTGTTCGCTTCACGCCGCTGGGCAATCAGGTGGTTGAACGGGCCCACCGGTTGCTGCGTGAGGCGGAGGAGCTGGCCGAACTGGCCAAATCCTCGGGCCAGCCGCTGACAGGCGAGCTACGGATGAGCGTCATCCCCACCATCGCGCCGTTCCTGCTGCCGCAGCTGTTGCCGCGCCTGCGCCAGGAAAAGCCCGAGCTCAAACTCTATCTGCGCGAAGAGGTCAGCACCGCCGCCTGCGACTCGCTGCATCACGGCCAGGTCGATTGCATATTGTTCGCCATGCCCTTTGCCTGTGGCGAAGTGGCAATGGAAACGCTGTTCAGCGACAGTTTCCATGTTGCCTTCCCCAAGGATGATCCGCGCGACCCGCCGACCAGCATCGACCCTACGCTGCTCGACGAGACCCGGCTGCTGCTGCTCGAGGACGGCCATTGCCTCAAAGACCATGTGCTTGCCGCCTGCAACCGCCCGGAGCTGAGCGCCAGCGCCACCATGATCGGCACCTCGCTGCACACACTGGTGCAGATGGTCGATAACGGCCTAGGCCTGACGCTGCTGCCCGATATGGCGCTGCACAGCGAGATACTCACCGGCACCAGCATCGTCACCCGGCCGCTCAAATCCTCCCAGGCATCGCGCGACATCACCCTTGCCTGGCGCAAGAACAGCCCGCGCGAAGAAGAATTCAAAATGCTTGCGGATATCTTGCGGCGCGGATGGCAGACAGCGCCCTAATCCATATGCTTTAAACCAACGCGCAGATAGTCCCAGCCGGTGATCATGGTCAGCACCGCCGCGACCCACAAGCTCGCAAGGCCGACAACATGCACCCAGCTTTCTGTCAGCGTTGCGCATTCTGGACCCAGGGTCTGGCAAGGCTGGCCATGAACAGCGCCCCCCAGGATCAGCGCGCCCAGTGCAATTAGCTGAAACGTCGTTTTCCACTTCGCCAATTTGGTCACCGGCACCGACACCTGAATGCCGCCGAGAAATTCGCGCAAACCCGATACGGTAATTTCGCGGATCAGGATCACCAGCCCCGCGACCACATGCAGGTCGCCAACATAAGGCCCGCGCAGGAAACCCTGTGCCGTCAGGATCAGGATCACCGCCGCGACCATGATCTTGTCGGCAATCGGGTCGAGAAACACGCCCAGCTTCGATACCGCGCCTTGCGCCCGCGCCAGATAGCCATCGAAATAATCGGTGATGCCCATCAGGCAGTAGAGGCCAAAGCCGAGAAGATAGCCCAGCTGCCAGTCCGGCCACCATAAAAGCGCCACGAGGAACGGCACGGTGACGATGCGCGACAGCGTCAACAGGTTGGGCAGGGTCAGCATGGTGTTGCGTCCATAGACACAGTTTCGCGAAAAAGGAAACCTCTTGGCAGGCTGTGTCCTGCACCGGTTGTCAATCACCGGTTGGACTCGGCGGCATGATTGGCTACAGCAGGCGTTCAGGGACCAACAACCGGGCATCTCCAGAGCATGTCATCAGCACTTCCCCTTCTTGGCAAGAGAAGGTTTTCCCCGCTTTTCATCACCCAGTTGCTGGGTGCGTTCAACGATAATCTGTTCAAATTCTCGATGGTCATCCTGGTGACCTATGCGGTGCTGAAGGATCCCCAGCAGGAGTTCGTGTTCAACGCCGTTGCGTCTCTGGTGTTCATCCTGCCCTTCTTCCTGTTTTCCGCGCTGGCCGGGCAGCTGGCGGACAATTTCGACAAGGCGATGATCATCCGACATGTCAAAACAGCCGAGATCGGGCTGGCGATTACCGGCGCGGTCGGCCTCTATTTCGGACTCGTCAGCATCATGTATATCGCGCTGTTCCTGCTGGGGCTGCAGTCGACATTTTTCGGGCCGATCAAATATGCCATCCTGCCCCAGCATCTGGAAAAGGATGAGGTCCTCGCCGGGACCGGGCTGGTCGAGGCCGGCACCTATATCGCCATTCTTGCGGGTACCATTTTGGGCGGTATCATCATCGACCGTGCGGGCAATGGCGTCGAACTGGCGGCGATACTGGTGCTGATTGTTGCCGTTATCGGCTGGGTCTCCAGCCGTTTCGTGCCCGATGCACCGCCGCAAAAGGAGCGTGAGAAGATCGATTTCAACATCTTCCGTTCATCCTGGCGGCTGATCAGCGACACGCTGCATATCCGCAGACTGTATCTCGCCATTGTCGCGATCAGCTTTTTCTGGACCATTGGTGCGGTGCTGGTGATCCAGTTCCCGCCGCTGGTGAAAAATGTGCTCACTGCCGCGCCTGAAGTCGCCAGCCTGTTCCTCGGTGTATTCTCGATCGGTATCGCAGTGGGATCGGTGCTGATCAACCGGCTGCTCAAAAGTGAGGTCTCCGCCCGTTATGCGCCGATGAGTGTGATCCTGATGGGGGGCTTTGTCATCCTGCTCTACATCTTTGCAGGCGGCTGGGACGGTCTTGACGGTGATGATCTCTACACCTTCGGCACCTTTATCAACCATGATGGCGCCTGGCTGTTGCTGGCGATACTGGCAGGGGTAGCCATCACCGGCGGGATGTTTGTGGTGCCGCTCTATGCGTTTCTGACCACCACCGTCGACATCAGCCGTACCGCACGTACCATCGCCGCCAACAATGTTGTCAATTCCGGCTGCATGGTCGCCGGCGCTGCGATGGCCGCAGGCCTCAGCTTCCTCGGGATTTCAACGCTCGACCAGTTCCTGCTTGTTGCCGCAATGTGTCTGGTCGCCGCCTGGCTTGGCTGGCTGTTGCATAAGGCCTGTGATGAGCCGCTGGGACCTGATGATGAGTTTCACGATGCCGAGCGGATGGACAAGACTGCGGGTTAAGGTGCGGCCTCGGCGATCACCAGATAAAGGCGGAAATCGCGAGGAAAAACGTCGCAAAGCTGAGGAAGAACAGCCGCGCATCCTCGGCCCGACTGCTCGCCACCGCAGCCTCGGGATCGGGCTCGACGATCAGTGCAGACAGCGGCAATCCAGCCCGAAAGGGATGGCCCCTGTCGCGGCTGTCAACGCGTTCTGTCGGGAATCGTGCGGCATTGCCACTGCGCTGTCTCATGCTGCATGTTTAAGACTTTCTTCACACTCTGCGCCAGTGCGCAAGATGGTTAACATCCGGTTCGTATCGCTTTGGCACAGCTGGCGCGGATACCATGAAAACATTTCCTGTGCATAAATCCGGGGCGGCTTCAGGCCGATCCGATCAGCGCGGCCAGCACCCGCCTTTCGCCGGCAAAAGGCCGGCGACCATGCATCACCCGATAATTGTCGAGAATCGCGATATCGCCCTGCTGCCACGCGCAATCAGCGGTGACGGTCTCGGCCATGTCGGCGACCTTTGCCATATCCTCATCATCAAGGGGACTGCCATCACCAAAGCTCAGCTTGGGGGGTTCATCTCCGGGGGTATCGGCCCATCCGGCCCAGGCAGCAATTAGCTGGTTGAAAAAGCTGATACTGCCATCATCAAGCACGCGGATGGCCGGCATGGCCGATGTGGTTACGCGCAAGGCAGGCTCTGACCCGATGTCCGCATCGCGCCAGTGCCAGTCATAGCCCAGCACTCTCAGCTTGGCCTCGGCCTGTTCGCGGTTGGCAACGCTCAGCGTGCTGGCCCAGCTGCGTCCCTGCCCGCTCGCGGCATCATCACGCCCCGGCATGATATTGGTATAGCGCACACCCAGCCGCTGGCACTTTTCGGCGAAGCCGGGCAGCGTTTCGCTTATCCGGGCAAACAACATGTCCGAGCGGCAGAGCGGTGTCGCCCCGCCTTTATCGGGTGCGGTCTCGCAGAAGAACAGAAGCCGCGACGGATAGATCGGCGTCTGCGCCATCTCATGGTGCAGGTGGATCTCGACATGCGGCGGTGCTTCATTGGCGGTGAACACCCGTTCGGTGACATTGACGCGGACCGCATTTGAAAGCGACTCGGCATAGGTGAAGCCGGGCCAGCCCGTGGCTGCAATAAGGGCGTCGAAATCATGGGCGTCAGCAAAACCGAAACCACGCAGCAGCACCGCGCCGGTCTGCGCCAGCTGCTGTTCGACATTGGCGCTGATGGCTTGCCACAAGCCGTGCGGATCACCAGTATCGGGAGCGTGACCATGGGCGGTGATGATGGAAGGGAAGTTGTCCATTAGCCGATATTCTCCCGATAATGGCCGCGATATTTGCGCGCCCAGCGGCGGCGTTCGAACATAATGGCCAATCCCGCCAGGACTGTCACCGCCGCCAATGCTGGCCAGAATATATCGCTCAGGCCACCGACCAGGCCTATGGGTGAGAATAGCAAGTAGATCGCGATGATCGCCGCCACCAATATGATCGAGACCGGACCGGCATAGCGCCATGGGGTCAGGTCGACCGGATGCACCCTGTCGTCATCACCTGTCGCACCACTGCCCAGGCCTTCCGACAATGCGGCCATAAAGCCGATCTCGACGACAAACAGTATCGCATAGAGATGCACGAAATTGAGGCCGGTATCGAGCGCCGGAATGAACCGCAGCGCGCCATAGGCAGCGACATGGAACAGGATCACAGCCTTTGCACTCCACGGCGGCACGTTGCGGAGGAACAGCCCGGCCAGCACGATAGCGATCACTGGGATATTGTAGAAACCGCTGAAAATCCTGATGATCTGCCAAAGGCCTTCCTGCGCATTTTGCAGGAACGGCGCAGCGACAAAGCTGGCCAGCGCGATTACCAGGCTGGCGATTTTCGCGGTCCTGACCAGTGTCGCATCATCAACTTTCCCGCCGCGCATCGGGGCATAGATATCAAGCGCGAATAGCGTCGCGGCGCTGTTGAGGAGCGAATTGAACGAACTGAACACCGCGCCCAGCAACACCGCCAGGAAGAAACCCGACAGCCAGCCGGGTAGCACATCGGCCACCAATCGCGGATAAGCCTTGTCCAGCCCGCCAATATCCGGACCATAAAGATGAAAGGCGATGATCCCCGGCAGCAGCATCATCGCCGGTACCAGCAATTTGAGAAAGCCGGTGAACAGCACGCCCTTCTGCCCCTCCGCCAGCGACTTGGCCCCCAGGGTGCGCTGGATGACATATTGGTTGGTGCCCCAGTAGAACAAAGTGGCGAAGATCATGCCTGTGAACAGCGTCAGAAACGGTGTCGGATCGGCATTGCTGCCAATGGCGTTGAGTTTCTGCGTCTCGGTAGTGAAAACCGTTTCCATGCCGCTGGCAATACTGCCCTCGCCCAATGCGATCAGCCCGAATAGCGGCACAAGAAAGCCGATGATCAGCAGCCCGATACCGTTTATCGTATCCGACACCGCCACCGCTTTCAGTCCGCCAAAAACAGCATAGGCACCACCGACTATGCCAATGACGAGGATGACGCTGATCAGGCTGCCGGTCTGCCCAAGGCCAGTCATCGTCTCGACATCGAACAGGCCCAGCACGGCCAACGCACCCGAATAGAGCACAGAGGGGATAGTCACCAGACCATAGCCCAAGAGGAACAACACCACGGTATAGCGCCGCACCCCTTCATCAAAGCGGCTGCTGAGGAACTCCGGCAGGGTGGTATAGCCGCCAGCAAGATAGCGCGGCAGGAACACCAGCGCCATGATGATGATCGCAAAGCCGGCGGTGACCTCCCATGCCATAGCCGACATGTTGAAGGCATAGGCTGAGCCGTTGAGCCCGATCAGCTGTTCCGCCGACAGGTTGGTGAGCAGCATCGAGCCGCCGATAAAGATACCGGTGAGGCCCCGCCCGGCAAGGAAATAGCCATCGCGGTCGCCGGCAGTGCCACGGGTCTTGAGCCAGGACAGCCATGCAACCATCGCCATGATCGCCGCGGCACCGAACAGGGTCCAGAGATTGTCAGATGTCATGGGGCGACCGGGAAGGCGACATCGTCAATCGCCACTCCTGCCGCAGCAAGCATCGCGGCAATTTCCACCGGCTCTCCGCTGGCAATGCTCTGTTGCGCCGCGGCACCGACCAAAAACGCCCAGAAACCCTCGCGCGCCGTAGCCAGGTTGGTGGCCTTGCCATCGAGTGCGTCAATCAGCCGACGGTGCAGATGCCAGCTCGCACCGCCATGGCCGCTTTGTTCTATCCAGCGCGGATAGCCGGGCTGGATATCCACCCGCCGCCCGGCATCGCCCTGGACGATGGTGATATGGTTGCGAAACCGGTCATCACCATTGGGATCGGCATGCTCACCACCGCGTAACTGGCCGCTATCGCCTGTGACCACCAGCTCCTCGCGAAAATCGGCGGTGAGCATATTGAGGGTGAAGCCGCCGCGCACCCCATTGGCATAGTCGATCAGCACATCGGCATTGTCGATCATGTCACCGGCATGGCCATCGCGGGCGAAATCGCGGAAATTCACCGCCTGCGATCCACTGGCAAAGACCCGCTCGGGCGGCGCTGCGGTGATGCGATGCATCAGGTCGAAATAATGGCAGCATTTCTCGACCAGTGTCCCCCCCGAACTGTGGTTGAATTTATTCCACTGCCCCACCTTGTCGAGAAAGGGTGGACGATATTCGGCGATATGCAGCGTTTTGAGATTGCCGATAGTGATCGGGTCAGCGAGCCGGTCCAGAGCCTCAGCATAGAGCGCTTTGTAGCGATATTGCAGCCCGAGCAGAAACGGTTCCTGATGGCATTCCGCCGCGCGCAGCATCGCCAGCGCATCGTCGAGTGTCGTCGCCATCGGCTTTTCCAACAGCACCGGTTTGCCGGCAGGCAGCACCTGCTGCAACACCGGCCAATGGCTGTGATTGGGCGTGGCGATGATCACCAGATCGACAGCGGGGTCATTCGCTGCCGCCTCGGGGCTGTCATAGACGGCTAGCGCTGTTTCTTCGCCAAGGCTGTCATGCAGCCGTTGCGCTGCGGCGAGGCTGGGCTCATGCGGGTCATGTAGCCCGATGACACGGGCGCGCCCTTCCAGCGCGGTGACTCGCAGATGCTCCAGCCCCATTGCGCCGCAGCCGATCAGCGCGAAGCGGTAGCGCGGTTCCTCTGTTCGCGAGAGATAGCGATCCTCTTCGGCGACAAAATCCCATTCGCGGCTGGCAGTAAATTGCCGCAACCGCAATCCATCATCATTCCGGGCAGCCATGGATATCAGAAATTGTCCTTGGCGCTGCGGATCGCAGCAAAGGTGGCGACGGCATCGCCTTCATGCCCCATATGCGCCTGCATCGCCGCAACATCGGCGCGCAGAAATGGATTGGTATCCAGTTCACGTGCCACCGTTGTCGGCACGGTCGGTTTATTCTCGGCACGCAGGGCATCAATATGCGCAGAATAGTCCTCAAGTGCGGTATTGTCCGGGTCGATATGCGTCGCGAAGCGGGCATTGGCCTGGCTATACTCATGCGCGCAATAGAGCGTGGTGTTGTCGGGCAGGTCGCGCAGCCGCAACATGGTCGACCACATCATCTCGGGCGTGCCCTCGAACATCCGTCCACAACCCAGCGCGAAGATGCTGTCGCCGACAAAGGCAATCTCGCTATCGGGCAGATGATAGGCGATATGGCCGAGCGTATGGCCCGACACATCCATCACATGCGCCTCATGATCGCCCAGCTTTACTGTGTCGCCCGGATCAACCTGATGATCATAGACCGGAATGCGCGCACCATCGCCTCTGGGCGCGATGATGGTGCAGCCGGTGGCATCCTTTATTGCCTGATTGCCACCGGCATGGTCAGGATGCCAATGGGTGTTCCAGATATGGCTGATGCGCCAGCCCTTATTCTCTGCCTGTTTGAGATATTCATCGGCATCGGGCGTATCGATGGCGGCGGTCTCACCGCTCATATCATCATGCAGCAAAAAACCGTAATTATCGCTGAGACAAGGAAATTGATGGACATGAAGCGGCATCTGGCGGCTCCTCAGGGTTTCAGGGGCAAATAAGCCTTCCGTGCTTAGCATCTGCGCCGATACGCGCAAGACATCAGCCCTATGGCCAGCAAGCATTTGCCGATAACACTTCCCCGTTATAGGATCATGGCCATGGACATGACTGCCCTGCTTCTGCGTTTCGGTCGCTGGACGCTGACCCAGCCATTGGTGAAACTGATCATCCTGTCGGTCCTGTTCCAGGGCGCTCTGGTGGCTAGCCTCTATTGGCAACAGGACGGGCTTTTCTATGCCGGTGTGGTCGGGAGCTGGTGCCTGATTATCCTGTTCTTCGTACGCCAGGCCATGGTCTATGGGCAGACCATGCTGCAGCGCGATCCCGCATTGCCGCGCGAACAGCGCGAAATGGGCTATGGCGAAATTCTGAAAATCTGGTCGCCCTTTCTGCTGCATTTTGCCAGCTTCGCCATTCTCAGCACGCTGGTCGGCATGGGCTATGGTTATGGCACACAGCCGCAACAGGCAGTCTTGGAGATAGATGAAAGCACGGATTTGCCACTTAGCGACAATCGCGCTGTTGAGTAACCGCGCCATCCGCCATATGGGGAGCGCATGGCTCACGAAAATTTCATATCCTTTTCCTGGGATGATCCGTTCCTGCTCGAGGACCAGCTGACCGAAGACGAGCGGATGATCCGCGACACGGCACGCGGCTTTGCTCAGGATGTCCTGCAACCACGCGTGATCGACGCTTATCGCGAAGAAACCGACGCACCCGAACTTTTCCCGATGATGGGTAAGGCCGGCCTGCTCGGCGCGACGCTGGCGGAGAAATATGGCGGTGCCGGTGCATCCTATGTCGCCTATGGTCTGATCGCGCGCGAAGTCGAGCGCGTCGACAGCGGCTATCGCTCGATGATGTCGGTCCAGTCGTCGCTGGTGATCCATCCGATCAATGCCTATGGTTCCGAGGAACAGCGGCAGAAATATCTCCCCGGCCTGACTTCGGGCGAACTGATCGGCTGCTTTGGCCTCACCGAACCCGATGCCGGATCAGACCCGGCGGGAATGAAGACCCGGGCAAAAAAAACCGGCAATGGCTATGTGATCTCCGGTGCCAAGACGTGGATTTCCAATTCTCCCTTTGCCGATGTCTTTGTCATATGGGCCAAGTCCGACGCGCATGACGGGGCCATTCGCGGTTTCATTCTCGAAAAGGGCATGAAGGGCCTCAACGCACCCAAAATCAAGGGTAAGCTGAGCCTGCGCGCCTCGACCACCGGTATGATCCAGATGGATGAAGTCGAAGTCGGCGAAGATGCACTGCTGCCCGAAGTCTCTGGACTGAAAGGCCCGTTCGGATGCCTCAACCGCGCCCGTTACGGCATTGGCTGGGGCGCGATGGGTGCAGCGGAGTTTTGCTGGCATGCAGCACGGCAATATGGGCTCGACCGCAAGCAGTTCGGCAAGCCGCTGGCGGCAACCCAGCTCTATCAGAAGAAGCTTGCCGACATGCAGACAGATATTGCACTCGGCCTGCAGGGTTCGCTGCGCGTCGGGCGACTGATGGAAGAGGGCCGGTTCGCGCCGGAAATGATCTCCATCGTCAAACGCAATAATTGCGGCAAAGCACTGGATATTGCGCGTATGGCCCGCGATATGCACGGCGGCAACGGTATCTCCGAAGAATATCAGGTGATGCGCCACATGGTGAATCTGGAGACGGTCAACACCTATGAGGGCGCGCATGATGTCCATGCGCTGATCCTCGGCCGGGCCCAGACCGGGATACAGGCGTTCTTCTGACGGAGCAGACGATGCGAAGGCCGATGCTCCGATCCATAGTCATTTATGGTTTGGTGCTGGCTTTGGGCGCATTGGCGCTGCAATGGCTGGAATATCGCTATACCGTGCAGGCACTGTCCGGATCGGCCTATATTGTCATCATCGCCTTTGCTTTCGCCTTTGTCGGGCTGTGGGTTGGCCTGCGACTCACCCGGAGCAAAGCACAGGACTTTGCCCGCAATGACAAGGCGATGGCCGCATTGGGCATCAGCGCGCGTGAATATGATGTGCTTGCGCTTCTCGGCGAAGGGTATACCAACAAAGAGATTGCGCGCTGCCTCGATATCTCTCCGAACACGGTGAAAACCCACATCACCAACCTGTTTACAAAGCTGGAGGTCACCCGCCGCACCCAGGCGATCAGCAAGGCGCGCGAGCTGCGAATTCTCCCATAAAGACAGGTGATTCTGGCCAAATCACCCTTTTGGGCGATAGGATTGGTGCACCGAGCCTGCTTAGCCATGGAGCATCCAGACACGGGTGAACACATGGGAGACACGATCATGACACGCAACATCCTTATCTATGGCGCGATTGCAGGCGCGCTCACAATTACCAGCATTGCGCTGGGCATAGTGTTCGGTGGTGAAGGCGGCGGCAGCGAGCTTGTCGGCTATACCATCATGCTGGTCGCGCTGAGCCTGATCTTTATCGGCGTGAAACGCTATCGCGACAATGAGCAGGGCGGCGTCATCCGCTTCTGGACCGCGTTTCAGCTCGGCCTTGGCATGGCTGTGGTCGCTGGCCTTGTTTATGTCATCGGCTGGGAGTTCTTCCTGTGGCAGACCGATTATGCGTTTTTCGGTGACTATATGCAGAGCGAGATTGCCAAGCGCGAATCTGCGGGCGCATCGGCTCAGGAAATCGCTGCCTTCCGAAAGGAGATGAGCGATGCATCGGAGCTTTACAGCAACCCGGTCTATCGCATGCCGATCAGCTTTACCGAAATCTTCCCGATTGCGGCGCTGGTGGCGCTGGTTTCTGCGGCCGTGCTCCGCAACAGCAAGGTTTTGCCAGCGCAGTGATGATGCGATGCTGCTGATGCTGTGCGCAGGCGCCAGTCTCTGCTAGGCAAGGGCGAGTGACACAGGAAAACGCATCAGCAGCATCGCCGAAGCGCAGCGCAAAAGTCGAGGCCATGGTCGACGCCATGGCCGACTTTGTTCTGCAAAATGGCCTGACCGCAGCCAGTCTCAGACCACTGGCAAAGGCCGCAGGCACCAGCGACCGGATGCTGCTCTATTATTTCCCCGACAAGGATGCCCTGATGGCAGCGATATTGGAGCGGGTGGCTGATCGCATGGTGGCGATGCTGGACGCCATTGCCGACAGCGAACCGATGCCCCCGGATGCCCTGCTGGCGGCGTTGATGCCGCTGCTTTCCAGCGATCTGGCATGGCCGTTCATGCGTATCTGGATCGCTCTCGCCAGCGAAGGTGCCCATGGCGATGCCAATGCCCATATTGTTGGCAAGAGGCTCGGTGAGAAGTTTCTTTTATGGGGCAAGGAACGCCTGGCCGGGGCTGATGAAGAGACACGGCACAAGGCAGCGTGTCGGTTGCTGGTGATGATCGAGGGTCAGGTGCTGCTCAAGGCGCTTGGACTGGAACAGGTCGGGAAGGACGCACTCGGCTGATCGCTATCAGGCCGAAGGAGGCCGATCCAGCAAGAAGCCCAGCGCAATCGCAACCCCTGCACCCCATAATATACTGGCACCCGAAAACGCGATAATCTCTGTCGTCGCCCCATAGAGGCCGGGAAACCAGATCAGCGCCATGCCATCGCATAAAGCCGCCGCAGCGGTCGCCACGGCAAGACCAGGGCCAAGCTGCCCCGGATGCAGCCGGGCAACCAGGCGGATGAGATAGACAAAGGGTATGGTCCCGGGAATTACCAGCGCATAGAGCAGCGCCATATTGCCTTTACTGAGCAGTTCCGCCTGCCCCAGCATGCGCAGCAACAGCGCTGCGAAAAACCACAGGGCAATGCCCATAAGAATGCAGATGAGAAGCTGTCTGGCAGCAAGGCGTGGGGCAGTTGGGATGGTAGCGTGAGTCATGACGGTCTCCTGATCGAAGAATCGTCTAACAGAAAAATGTAGCGCCCGCTACATAAAACGGAATCGGCAGATATTGCTGCTGTGACTCACAACCGCAGACCGGTCACCGGATCCAGGCCTGCCATGATGTTGAGGTTTTGAACCGCTGCGCCGCTGGCGCCTTTGCCGAGATTGTCGAGCATCGCGAACAGGCGCGCCTGACGGCCATCGGCACGGCTGAAAACAGAGAGTTTCAGTCTGTCATCGCCAAGGGTGCCGGTGCGGATCAGCAACTCTTCGGGTGCGCCGTCGTTGACCAGCGGACGGACCGTAACCAGTGGTGCGTGCGCATAATGCTCTGCCAGCCGTTCATGCAGGGCATCGGCCCCGGCGACATCCGATGTGCCACCAATATGCAGCGGCACCTCAACCGCCATGCCGCGATAGGCATGGACAACGGCGGGCGAGAAAATCGGCGCATGCGCCAAGCCGGCATGCAGCGTCATTTCGGGCAGATGCTTGTGCATCATATCCAGCCCATAGCCGCGCCAGGCGATATCCGGTTCATCTTCCTCCATGCGACCGATCAGCGCCTTGCCGCCGCCCGAATAGCCGGAGACCGCATGTACGGTGAACGGATAATCCGCAGGCACCAGCCCGGCATCTACAAGAGGTGCGACCAACGCCACGAAACCGGTCGGATAACAGCCCGGATTGGAGACGAAACGCGCGCCGGATATGGCGTCGAACTGCTGCGGATCGAGCTCGGCAAAGCCATAGACCCAATCCTTATCGGTGCGATGCGCGCTGGACGCATCGATGATCCTGGTGGTCCCGCCTTCGACCATCGCCACGGCCTCACGCGCCGCATCATCCGGCAGGCACAATATCGCAATATCGGCAGCGTTGAGAATGTCGCGCCGTCGGTCCGGGTTGCGCCGGTCCTGATCACTGAGACTGAGAAGCGACAGGGCATCATGCTGCTCAAGCCGCTCGCGGATTTTCAGGCCAGTAGTACCAGCAGCGCCGTCGATGAAAACCGTCAAACTCATTACAATCGTTTCCTTGCGGTTATCGCTTGTTCGTGCCCCCGTGACGAGAGCCGCGCCACCACATTGTCGAGCGGCTCTACCGACACGCACATGGCATCGCTATTGGCATGCACCAGAAGATGCGCATCCACCATGATACCGACATGATGCGGAAAAAATACCAAATCATTGCGCTGCAGAGCCATGGCGGGGTCGATCTCTATGCCCAGCGCTTCTTGCTGCTGGTCGCTGTCGCGCGGCGCAGCGATACCGCCAAGCGCCAATACCAGCTGCACCAGTCCCGAGCAGTCGAGCCCGTCACCGCTGCGTCCGCCCCAGACATAAGGCGCCCCGATCAGCCTTTCGGCCATGTCGGCAATGGCCTCTGCCCCGGTTCTGGCGGAATCGTCAATGCGACCGATATGGCCGGTCGGTACATAGCCCTGGCCGCAACAGCTGAAATGGCCCTGTTCTTCGGAAATGACAAGGCTCGTACCCATGGCCGGTCGCATGACAATCGGTGATTTGAAATCGGCTTCAGCAAAGATCAGGGTCGAACGCGCAGTCACCCGGTGCGTTGCCGCAATCGTGTCCCGCGCCAGCGACGACGCGCGGACATAGCCGCAATAGCCATCGTCAAGGCAATAACCCCAGCACCAGCCACCGGCAATTTCGAGCACTGCAAAACCATCGCCCAGCCGCAACTGCGACACCGCTTCGGCGATATCCGATGGCGCGCGGTGCAAGGTCGTTAAAGCTGCTACGCAATGATAGGGTATAGCTGCGACATAGGAGGAGGCGAATACTTTTCCGGCGAGGCGGATATCGGCCAGATCACCCCGGGCCGGGGTGATGCGGATATCATGACGCGGCGCCGGACCGCTCAGGCGAAACCGCCGGATGCCGCCAGACTCAGTGCCGAATAGCCCAGTCGCCTGTGACAAGGGAGGGACGCTCGCTATCGTCCCTGTCGAAATAGTCTTCGAACTTCTCAAGGAAACGCGCTCCGGCATCGGTGGCGACAATAAACACATTCCGACCATCAGTCTCGTCGGGCTGCCGTGCCAGAAAGCCGAGATTGGCAAGTTTGTCCAGTGCCCGCGTGATCACCGGCTTGGAAACATTAAGCCGCTTGGCCAGGCCACGGACCGTATGCGGTCCCTGCTGGTAATGCACCAGCATCAGTACCGCGAGTTGGCGATTGGTAAGATCAGGTTCGGACGCCCGCACATAGCTGATCAGTCCCTGCATCCATTGTATCGTCAATGTCATCATCATTCCAAACTGAGTTGCTTCAAGGCCAGCCATGGCCGTTCACAACAGGGTTCGGAGCGATGAACGAAATGGTTACATGGTAGTAATAAATTCTGCCCGCAAAGTAAGGAGGTCAGCCAAAACGCTGTTGCAGATAGTGCCAGCTGGCACGCAGCCCCAATGCCTCTCCGCCCACAGCCTGACCCGGCCTCGCCGTCGGCCGCCAGGCAAAGGTGTCGAAATGCACCCAGTCAACATTGTCCGGGGCAAAGCGCTTGAGAAAAAGCGCCGCCGTAATCGACCCGGCAAAAGCACCGCCACTATTGTTGACATCGGCCACCGGGCTTTTGAGCATGTCGCCATAATCATCCCAGAGCGGCAGCCGCCATAGTGGATCGCCGACAGCGCATCCGGCTTTGTGCAGCGCCCCGGCAACATCATCATTGTCACAGAACATCGCCGGCAGATCGGGGCCGAGGGCAATCCGCGCCGCGCCCGTAAGTGTGGCAAAGTCGATGACCAGCTCAGGCGTGTCTTCACCCGCCTTTGTCAGCGCATCGCCCAGTACCAGCCGTCCCTCGGCATCGGTATTGCCGATCTCGACACTGTCGCCCTTGCGGCTGGTGAGGATGTCACCCGGGCGAAAGGCGCCAGCAGCAATGCCATTCTCCACCGCCGGGATCAGCATGTGCATCCGCACCGGCAGTTTTGCCACCATCACCAGATGCGCCAGCGCCAACGCATGCGCCGCGCCGCCCATATCCTTCTTCATCAGCCGCATGCCAATTGCGGTCTTGATATCCAGCCCGCCGCTGTCGAAGCAAACGCCCTTGCCGACAATGGCAAGGCGCGGATGATCCTCGCTGCCCCAGCGGAGTTCGATCAGCCGGGGGGCATGCTGGCGACTGGCGGCCCGGCCAACCGCATGGATCATCGGATAACCTTGCTCCAGCGCATCCCCGCGCGTCACGGTCAGCTCGGCATCGTACGCCTTGGCGGCCTTTTCGGCGAGCCGCTCCAGCTCGGCCGGCCCCATATCCTCGGCCGGAGTGTTGACCATATCACGCACCAGTGCCGTCGCACCCGCCTCGGCAAGGCGGGCTTCGGAATCGGGCAGCTTGTCGGTCAACAAAATGCGCGGCCCCTTGTCAGTGGCGCTGCCATTGGAAAGGTAGCGATCGAAGCGATGCTGGGCGAGGCACCAGCCGATCACCGCCTGCCCCGGCGTCACCTCGTCATCGAGGCGATAATACCCCTCTGGCAGGATGTCAGCCAGTCTCGCCAGCGACCAGACCGCCAGCGCCTCGCTATCGGCAACGCCGGCAACCACGCGCAGCGTCTCACCATTGCCGTCGGGCGCCAGCACATATTCATGGGGTTTGGCGGCAAAACCGGACGCCTTGACGAAAGCACGGACAGCATCCGATTGCTGCCGCAGCCAGCCATCGAACTGACTGGCGGTAAGGCAGGTTATCGGGGTAGCTGACTGGCCGGTATCAGCGGCGATCAAATGGGAAAAATCTATCATGTCTGACAGATAGTGCGTTTTGTCGCTGACGCAAAAGTGTAATTTCCATTTCTGCCCGCTGCAAAGCAAGCAGGACGGTAAATCCCTATTCCGCTGCTTCGGCTATAGGCTCGGCCTCGGGGCGTTCCACAGCCCCGGCCGCGCTGAAGGTCAGCACCCCGTCTTCAAGCGGATCATTGAGCAGCACATTGCGCTCGAACAGATAGTCCTGAGTCAGTCGCCATGGCATGTCCGCGCCCTGTTTGGGCAGGATACTGCTGGCGCGCTGGACATAACCCGAAGAGAAGCCGCCAAACAGCTCCTGTTCCTCGGGCAGTGCATCCGGATTGTCGAGCTGCGGCATAACAATGGCTGCGCCCTGTTGCTGCATTCTGTTGAGGATACGGCAGACATAATTGGCGACAATATCCACCTTGAGCGTCCATGATGCGTTCAGATAACCGAACACGATCGCCATATTGGGCACATTGGAGAACATGCAGCCCTTATAATAGAAGCGGTCGGTGAAATCGGTGGCCTGTCCATCGATGTTGAACGCCACCTTGCCCGCCATAGCCAGTTTCAGCCCGGTGGCGGTGACGATGATATCGGCATCGAGATGCTCGCCCGATTTGAGCTGGATACCAGTCTTGGTGAAGCGCTCAATATGATCGGTGACAATGCTTGCCCTGCCCTCACGCATGGCGACGAACATGTCGCCATCAGGCACCAGACACAAGCGCTGGTCCCAGGGATTATAGGGCGGCGTGAATGTCGTCGCGTCGGGTTCACGGCCCAGCGACTTTTTCACATTCTTCATCAGGTTTTTGGCAACCGTATCGGGTTTGGATTTGGCGCGGTTGAAGAACCAGTTCTGCAACCAGACATTGCGTTTGCGGATGATGTTATAGGCCCATTGATCGGGCATGATGGCGCGCAGGAAATTGGCAATCGCATCCTTGGCCGGGCGCACCGCATACCAGGTCGGCGTGCGCTGCAGCATGGTCACATGGCCAGCGGTATCGGCCATGTTTGGAACCAGAGTCACTGCGGTGGCGCCAGAACCGATGATCACCACCTTTTTGCCGCTATAGTCCAGATCCTTGGGCCAGAATTGCGGGTGGACAATCTGGCCTTCGAAATCCTCACGTCCTTCGAACACCGGATCATAGCCCTGATCATAATCATAATAGCCGGTGCCCATGAACAGGAACCGGCCCTGCATCCGCTTTTGCGCGCCATCCGATGTTTCTATGGTCAGTGTCCACAGCGCTTCCTCACTCGACCAGCTGGCCGAGAGGATTTTGTGGCCGAAATGCATGTGCGGGCGCAGCGAGTGCTTGTCGGTGATGCGGTGCAGATAGTTCAGGATCGACGGACCATCGGCAATCGCCTTCTGCTCGCGCCACGGCTCAAACTCGAAACCCAGAGTATGCATGTCGCTGTCCGAGCGGATGCCGGGGTACTGGAACAGGTTCCAGGTGCCGCCCAGATCCTCGCGCTGCTCGATCATCGCAAAGCTGCGGCCCGGGCATTGCTGCTTGAGATGCACCGCCATGCCGATGCCGGAAATCCCGGCCCCCGCGATCAGAACATCGACGATTTGTTCGGCCATTCTCACTCTCCGCATCATCCGACCCGCCACATCACGGACCGCACTTATTAACATTAATGTCAATATACCCTGCTGCGATCATCTATGCAATCGTTTAACCGGGCGATTAAGCGGCGATGCTAGCAGATAGTGTGATTCATACAACCGGCACGCCATATAGGTCATGCGCATCGGCGTCCTCGATTTGCACATCGATAATATCGCCAATGGTAAGATCCGCTGACACATCGCGCAGGAAGACTTCGCCATCAATGCCCGGCGCGTCAGATTGTGAGCGGCCAGTTGCACCAATCGCGCCATCCTCGTCCGGCTCGCCGACTTCATCGATGATCACCGGCAGGGTGCGACCGACTTTGGCCTGCAATTTGGCGGCGCTGATTGCGGCGGTTTTTGCCATCAGCCGTTGATAGCGTTCTTCCTTCATCTCTTCCGGCACCGGATTGTCGAGCGCATTGGCCGCGGCGCCTTCGACCGGTTCAAAGCGGAAGCCGCCAACGCGGTCGAGCTGGGCTTCGTCGAGCCAGTCGAGCAGATATTGAAAATCCTCCTCGGTCTCGCCGGGAAAGCCGACGACAAAGGTCGAGCGGATGGTGAGATCGGGACAGATATCGCGCCATTTTTTGACCCGTTCCAGAACCTTGGCCTCATTGGCCGGGCGCTTCATACGCTTCAGCACCGCTGGCGCGGCGTGCTGGAACGGAATGTCGAGATAGGGCGTCAACAGACCCTCGGCCATCAGCGGAATGACCTTGTCGACATGCGGATAGGGATAGACATAGTGCAGCCGCACCCAGGGCGCCCTGCCCTCGGAAGTGCGCAGCTGGCCCAGTTCGCGTGCCAGATCGGTCATGTGGGCGCGCGTCTCGCGGCCTTTCCACATGCGGCTCTCATGCCGGGTATCGACACCATAGGCCGAGGTGTCCTGACTGATCACCAGCAATTCTTTGGTGCCTGCCGCAACCAGCTTTTCCGCCTCGCGCAGCACCGCATCAACGCGGCGGCTGACCAGATCACCACGCAATTGCGGGATGATGCAAAAGGAACAGCGATGATTGCAGCCCTCGGAAATCTTGAGATAGCCATAATGGCGCGGCGTCAGCTTCAACCCGCCATGTTTGGTCTGCGCGTCTGGGTCTGCTTGCGGGATCAGGTCGATATATTCGCCGCGTGCCGGTGGCGCTGCTTCATGCACCGCGCCAACCACATCCTCATATTGCGCTGCGCCGGTAATGGCGAGGACATCGGGAAAGCGCGCACGGATTGTCTCCGCCTCTTTGCCCATACAGCCGGTGACGATCACCCGGCCATTTTCCGCCATCGCCTCGCCAATCGCCTCCAGGCTCTCTTCCTTGGCGCTGTCGAGGAAACCGCAGGTGTTGACCAGCACCACATCGGCCCCGGCATAATCGGGCGACATATCATAGCCATCGGCGCGCAGACGCGTCAGAATCCGCTCGCTATCGACCAGCGCCTTAGGGCAGCCGAGCGACACCATGCCCACCTTTGGCGGGGCATCGATACGCCTGGGGCGCGGCAATGTGGGTGTTTCCTGTGTCATGATCGCCGCGCCAATACGCTGATCGGGGCGGTTTGTCACGCGCCATTGCGGGCTTGTCAGTCCGGCGCAACTGCGCCACTAAGCTGACCCCATGATCAGCACCCCCGCCATCAATGGCCGTCTCTATATCGCCCGTCATGGCGAAACCGTGTTCAACGCCGCAGCACGGCTGCAGGGCGATACGCTGCACACGCCACTGACCCGCGCCGGCTTTGCCCAGGCCGATAGCATGGGCGCTGCGCTACGGCAGGAACTGGGCGCAAAACCGCCCCTTAGCCTCTGGGCCTCGGAAACCGGACGCGCCTTGCAGACCTTGGCGGTGATTGCCGAGCATCTACAGCTGGACTGGCATCAGGCACGGCGCGATGCACGGCTGGTGGAAATTGGCATGGGTTGCTGGGGCGGTCGCTATTATGCCGATGTCAGCGAAGAATATGGCCCCATTGTCGATATGCAAACGCGGCTGCTGACCCCGGCACCCGATGGCGAGGATTATCCCGCGATCGCCGCGCGCGTAACAGCCTGGGTCGAAGAATATGGCAGTGAACCGGGCGACAAGCTGGTCATCATGCACGGCATTTCCAGCAGAGTGCTGCGCGGCGTGTTGCTGGGACTCGATGACGACCCGAAGAACGGTGCGCCAATTGCCCCGGGTCTGCCACAGGGTTCGGTCACCTGTTTTGTCGGTGGCGCAGAGCATATGGTGGTCACCGGCACCGGCGGAGAACGTGCCTGATGCGGCGCGCACCGATGATAGCGGCGCTGGTCAGCGGCTTCATCGCCATGCCGTTAATGGCCAAGGAGAGCCTTGGCGTGTTCGACAATTGGGGTGCGTTTCGCGATGCCGATATCAGCCGCTGCTACGCCATCGCCAAGCCCGAGGAGATTAACGGCCGCCCCCGCTACAACGCCTATGCCAGCATCGGCTGGTGGCCAAAACGCCAAGTCCGCGGTCAGGTGCATTTCCGCCTCAGTCGCCCGGTTGCCGAAGATACCGAGATCCGCCTCAGTGTCGGCAACCGCCGATTCACCCTGACCGGTGGCGATGGCGATGCCTGGGCCAGCGACAAGACCGGCGATGCCGCAATTATCGCCGCGATGCGGTCGGCGCGCAGCATGACGCTGCGCGCACGCAGCAAGAGCGGCGGGCGTATTGTCGACAGCTATGCCCTGCCCGGTGCAGCTACCGCCATGGACGCAGCGGCTCTGGCCTGCGCCTCAGGCTGACCCGGCAATGCCTGTCACATTGGTCCTTATTGTGGATTGTCGCCATTGGCACGCGGCGGTGGCGGCGCATCGGACGGTGGTCGCTGTCGCCCGCCGCCACGGTTTCTGCTGGTGTTTGTCGGCAATTCTGTGAGTATCAGGAAGCCATCCGAATTTTCGTCGAGCTCCCGGAAACGCTTTGTCTGCACGACTTTCAGTTCTTCGACGCTGATCTGTCCGTCATAATTACTGTCGGCCTGAGACAACATCGTCACATTGAGCGGCGGGACCAGAAGCCGCAATGCACGCGGATATTTGCGATCGGTGATCTTGAAGGGCAGGCTGTTCGGAACCATTGCCTGGCTGACTGATGCCGCGGCCCTGTCATCAAGCGCATTTGCCCCCATGCTGCGCTGCCACGCAGCAAACTCGGCATAGGAGACGGCCGAATTACCGTCAGTGTCGATCCGGCCAAAACGCTCACGCACAATCGCCTCTGCCATGGCATTTATCTGGCCGCGCACTTCCTCGACGGTCAGATAGCCGTTGCGATCCTGATCTGCCTCGCGATGCTGGCGTTCGATCAGCTTTTCGACCTTCTCCAGCGCAAGCGGCTTGGGCGGATTAGGTGCCCGGCGGGGAACCTGCGCCTGAACGCTGTCGATGATTAGGGTCAAAAACAACGATACAAGAAAAAATACGCTTGCGCCTCGAAATATGGCGGTTTGCGAGAGGGGGCGCTCTGTCATGGGATGCGACTCCTGATTATGGCTGGCTGTATTGCCCGTACTTTGACGCAAAAATACGTCCATGGCCAGACTCTCACACGGTCCCTTCCTTTTCAGCCAATGCTGCACTATATCGCCGCCCATGCAGATACCCGGCCATATCGATCCGGTGCCCGTACCGCGCCCGGATAACGTTACCGCGCGCGCCGATGGGCGTATCGACCTTATGGGTCTTGCGCGTGAGCAGATCCGTGACCTGTTCGCCGAGGCCGGACTGGATGCGCGACAGGCCAAGCTGCGCGCCAAACAGGTGTTCCACTGGATCTATCATCGCGGCACCAGCGACTTTGCCGCAATGACCGATATTGCCAAGACGATGCGGCCCTGGCTGGCCGAACGATTTGTGATCGGTCGCCCCAATATTGTCGAGGACCAGATTTCCGGGGACGGCACCCGCAAATGGCTGCTCAAGACCGATGACGGCCATGACTTCGAGATGGTGTTCATTCCCGATGCCGATCGTGGAACATTATGCATCTCCAGCCAGGTCGGCTGCACCCTCAATTGCACCTTCTGCGCCACCGGCACCATGCGGCTGGTGCGTAATCTGACACCGGGCGAGATTGTCGGACAGGTTATGTTGGCGCGCGATGCGCTGGGGGAATGGCCAAAAGGCGCAATGGACGGTCTGGATGATGAGGCCGATAGCAGCGGCTATACCGCAGATGGCCGCCTGCTCACCAATATCGTGCTGATGGGCATGGGTGAGCCGCTTTATAATTTCGACAATGTCCGCGATGCGATGCAGATCGTTATGCATGGCGATGGGCTGGCACTGTCAAAGCGGCGCATTACCCTCTCCACCAGCGGCATCGTGCCGACCATGGCGCGTGTTGGCGAAGAAATCGGCGTCAACCTCGCGGTATCGCTGCATGCGGTCACCAAGCCGTTGCGCGACGAGATTGTGCCGATCAACAAGAAATATGGTATTGAAGAACTGCTCGCCGCCTGCGCCGCCTATCCCGGCGCCAATAATGCGCGGCGCATCACCTTTGAATATGTCATGCTCAAGGACAAGAATGACAGCGATGAGGATGCGCATGAGCTGGTGCGGCTGCTCAAGGAATATAAACTCCCTGCCAAGGTCAATCTGATCCCGTTTAACCCCTGGCCGGGCGCACCCTATGAATGCTCGACGCCCGAACGCATCAGGCGCTTTTCGGATATCGTTTTTGAAGGCGGCATCAGCGCGCCAGTACGTACACCGCGCGGCCGTGATATCGATGCCGCCTGCGGCCAGTTGAAAACCGCAGCGGAAAAGAAAAGCCGAGCGCAGCGTGATCGGGAAGCGGCAGAGAAAGCGCCCGCCTGAGCACTGCTTCCCGGCTTTATCCGGGAGGCAGTGCTAGCCGCCATGATGGCGGGAAATGCGAAAGCCCGCATACCGAAAACTACCGGGCTCTTGCTGCACCGTCGGTTCACGATTCATGATGCCAAATACCATCATTCACCACACCCATCTTCACTGCTGCAGGCGATGACGATGGCCAGCAACCCGCCAGCAACGACCACACCGGCAGCAAGGGCGGCGATGGCCGCCCCCTTGCCGATTTTCTCTATCGTGCTGTCCTTGTCTTTCTCTTCGGACTCGGGATCGCCCTCATTCTGGTAGAAACGGCTCTGATAAAATGTCTGCCCTGCAATACTGACACGCTGCGACGGTCCCAGATTGAAGCTCAGCAGAGGTTTGGGCTTGAAACTGCGTTGAAAGTCATGGCGCTCAAACACAGGAAGCGGGGTGCCACCACTTAAAGCAAAAGCACTGGTTTCCGGCGCAATGTTCAAGTCGAGGCGCGGCTCCTCATCAGCGCGCTGGCCATTACCGCCCAGGGGAATGGTAATGCCTGCGGTAATGCGCACATCGCTGGGCAATTGCTGTGTCGGGACAGGACCAATTTGCTGCGCCGCGGCTATTTGTGGCATCACCAGACAAAGGCTGGCAGCAAGTAATGTAACTGTTTTGCGCATTATCCCCTCCTTCAGACTCAAATCGAGCGTGCAAATAATATTCTTCCGAAAGTGGCAAGAATGAGGCGGCGGAAAATGAAAAACCGTTCCATTATATTACGTTAGTGCAATGATTTACCATTTGCGTGCTGCCGGTCATCCTCGCGCTGTCTGTCACGATATTTTTCGCATCGCTACAGGATAAGTTGCTTGCAGAAAGGGGCATGGCCGAGATACGCCATGCCGCATGACAGACAGGCAAGACCAGCAAGGCAGCAGGGGGCGAGCCATGACCGTGCGCCGCCATGGGCTGGTGACGCGGCTCTGGCACTGGACCAATGCTGTCACGCTGTTGGTTTTACTGATGAGCGGGCTGACCATCTTCAACGCTCACCCCCGGCTCTATTGGGGCGATGCCGGCAACAAGCATGATCCGGCCTGGTTTGCTGTCGGCTCCAGCCCGACCAGCAGCTATGTCCGTATCAACCGGACCTATATTCCTTCAACCGGTGTGATCGGCCATTGGCGCGACGATCGGGGGCGGGTGCAGAACTGGGCCTTCCCCGATTGGGCCACCATCCCCTCCACCTATGACCTTGCTGCCGGGCGGCAATGGCATTTCTTCTTTGCGTGGGTCTTCGCATTCGGACTGTTGCTGTTCATGGCTGTCAGCCTGTTCAACCGGCATATCGCCGATAGCCTGCATATGCGCCGCGAGGACTGGTCGCCACGTAATCTGGGAACAGCATTGGTGCATCATCTCAAGCTGCGCTTTCCCAGAGGCCCTGCAGCGCTGCGCTATAACAGCCTGCAGAAACTGAGCTATATCGGCGTGATCTTCATCGCCCTGCCGCTGATGGTCGCCACCGGGCTGGCAATGTCACCGCAGATGAATGTCGCCCTGCCCTGGCTGCCCGAATTGTTCGGCGGTCGGCAATCGGCGCGGTCATGGCATTTCATCATCGCTTTTGCACTGGTGGCGTTCTTCCTGGTGCATATCGCGATGGTGCTGCTGAGTGGCCCGATAAACCAGATGCGCGGCATCATTTTCGGAACGATCCGGCTACAGCCCGAAAGTGCTATTGATGGCGGATAAACGGACCCTTTCGCGCCGCAAATTGCTCGGCGGCGCTGCACTCGGGCTTGGCGGCGGACTGCTCGGCGGTTGCGATATGCTGAATGACAGCAAATCTTTTCGCAAGGTTTTGCGCGGCGCAGAGGGCGCCAATTTCACCGTGCAGCGCGCGCTTGCTGATCGCCAGGCGCTGGCCACCACCTTCCCCGAAAGCGCGATCTCGCGCATTTTCCCGTCTAATGGCACAAGCGAGCCGGACAGCGCTGTCTATGCCCGTTTTGCAGCGCGCGACTTTGCCGGCTGGCCGCTGGTGGTCGATGGTCTAGTCGACAAACCGCTGCAACTGTCGTTGGAGGAAATCCGCGCAATGCCGGAGCAGAGCCAGATCACCCGGCATGATTGTGTCGAGGGCTGGAGCGCTATCGGCAAATGGACCGGGGTGCGGCTGTCGCACCTGCTGCAACAGGCCGGGTTGAAGGACAATGCGCGCTATCTGGTGTTCCATTGCGCCGACCGACTCTATGGCATTCCCTATTATGAGAGTATCGACCTGATCGATGCCTGGCATCCGCAGACCATCCTTGCCTGGGCGCTCAATGACCAACCTTTGCCTGTAGGCAATGGGGCACCGCTGCGGCTGCGGGTCGAGCAGCAACTGGGATACAAGCACGCCAAATATGTCGTGCGGATAGAGGCGGTGGAAAGTCTGACCGGAATCTATGGCGGCAAGGGCGGCTATTGGGAAGATGTCGCCGACTATGCCTGGTATGCGGGGATTTGACTTGCGCTCGGCGGAAATTTCGACAGAGATACGATGAAAAATAGGATTGGGGTCGCGAAAAATGTGGTTGCTGGACCGGTTTCTGAACAAGATCATCACCCAGGGCGTACTCGAAGTCGAGGGCCCGGATGGCGAAGCCTATAGCTATGGCACACCGCATGACGATTATGGCCCGGTAAGGCTGAAAATCGCCGACAAGGCTACGGCCAGCCGGATAGCACGCAATCCGGCACTCGGCGCGGGTGAGGCCTTTATGGATGGCGGCCTGACCATCGAGAATGACGATATCTTTGCACTGCTGGGCCTGATCGCGTTCAATATGCGCTGGGACTATGACAATCCTACCCGGGTCGGGCTGTGGAAATCACAGCGCATCCTGTCGCGCATCCAGCAGGTCAATGACTCGGTGCGCAGCCGCAAGAATGTGGCGCATCATTATGATCTCAACGACCGGCTCTACGACCTGTTCCTCGATGCCGACCGGCAATATAGCTGTGCCTATTTCATCGACACAGGCAACACGCTGGAACAGGCGCAGCAGGACAAGATGGCGCATATCGCTGCCAAGCTGGACCTGAAGCCCGATCATCATGTGCTCGATATCGGCTGTGGCTGGGGCGGATTGTCGCTCTATATTCATAAGGTCTCCGGCGCGCACGTGACCGGCATTACACTCTCGGAAGAGCAGCTGAAGGTCGCGCGCGAACGTGCTGCGGCAGCAGGCGTAGCCGACAGGGTGACATTCGAACTGATCGACTATCGCCATGTCCAGGAGAGTTTTGACCGCATCGTTTCGGTCGGCATGTTCGAGCATGTCGGTCGGCCCAACTTCCAAGCCTATTTCGATAGTATCCGCGACCGGCTGAAGCCTGATGGCGTCGCGCTGGTCCACACCATTGCCCGTGCCGACGGCCCCGGCGTCACTGACCCCTGGACGCAGAAATATATCTTCCCCGGCGGCTATGCCCCGGCGCTGAGCGAGATCATCCCACATGTCGAAAAGGCGTGGCTATGGGCTACCGATATAGAGATTTTGCGGGTCCATTACGGCCATACACTGGTGTACTGGTACAAAAGCTGTGAGGCCAGGCGCGCGGAGATAGAAGAGCTATATGATGAGCGCTTTTACCGCATGTGGATGTTCTATCTCGCCGCTGCCGCCAATGCGTTTTTCCATGACGGCCATATGAACGCGCAAATCCAGCTCACCCGCCGCCGCGATGTCCTCCCCCTTACACGCGACTATATTGCCGAGGTGGAACGCGAATATCGCAATAAGACCGTTAGCTGAAAAATGAGTGCAAATGCCCGGCGATCATGATGCTTACTGATCGAGCAGATTTTCAGCGCGCGCATTATCATCGGCAAGAACCGCTAGCCGGATCATATGCCCCCATAAATGACAAATGATCAGGCAACTATCCTCTACAGCCTGATGATCGGCTGCAGGTGCCAGAGCCATCAGCGCCTGCCCCAGCCGGGCGGCATTGGCATGCGAGTTATGCAAGTCGGCGGCCTGGCAACGCTGGGAGCAGGCCAGCTCCCCTGGGGTGTGATCCTGATGGGCATAGCATCCAATGGCGGCGCAACCGCTATTCTGCTCCTTACGGGTCAGGCCAGAAAACAGAAATTGCTCACAGCCTTTTTCGCGCTGATAACATTGGGCCTGGTTACCAGCCTTGTCTTGTCAAAGGCAGCGACGACGCCGCTATGGTAGACAGTGTTACTCCGGATAGGCGCGGTTCATATAATCCCAATTTTCGTGGATGAGTTGCTCCAGCACGTCGAGGTCAACATTTTTCAGTCGCGTGATGTAGAGGCAGGCCTTGCTCATTTTGTGTTTGCCGAGCTTTTCCAGCAGCGCATCGCGCTTTACCCGCGTCTCATCGTCACAATAAGGCCCCATGATATAGAGGCTCAGATTGGCCTTGCGCGGGGAAAATCCGCTGCGGCACATATCGCCCTCACGCCCACTGTCATATTTATAATGGTAACGGCCATAGCCGATGATCGAACCGCCCCACATTTTCGGCTGTTCGCCTGTGACCTTGTGGAATAGCTGCATCAGCACCTTGGCATCCTCGCGCCGTCCCTCATGCTCGACGGTATCAACAAAGGCGTTCACATCGCTATCATTTTCGCGTGTCTTGAGTTCTGCCTGTGCCATGATCCTGTCCTCCCTCAGCCGACAGTAGCATATTGCACCCTTTCCGGCAGCCTGTTACGCGCCACAATCATTTTGCGTTCACAGCATCGTCGCCAGCAGGAACCCCAGCATGAGCCAAGCCCCAGACAAGAACAGCGTCAATAAGGTCGTCCTCGCCTATTCGGGTGGGCTCGACACCAGCGTCATCCTGAAATGGCTGCAGACCGAATATGGCTGCGAGGTTATCACCTTCACCGCCGATCTGGGTCAGGGTGAGGAACTGGAACCGGCACGGCGCAAGGCTGAGGCCATGGGCATTCCCGACAAACATATCTTCATCGAAGATCTGCGCGAGGAATTTGTCGCCGATTATGTCTTCCCGATGATGCGCGCCAATGCCCTTTATGAGGGGCTGTATCTGCTTGGTACCTCAATCGCGCGGCCGCTCATCTCGAAGCGCCAGATCGAAATTGCCCACCAGGTCGGTGCCGATGCAGTCAGCCATGGTGCTACCGGCAAGGGCAATGACCAAGTGCGTTTCGAGCTCGGCTATTATGCACTCGATCCAGACATCACCGTCATCGCACCATGGCGTGAATGGGATCTGACCAGCCGCACAAGGCTGATCGAATTTGCCGAACAGCACCAGATTGCCGTGCCCAAGGACAAGCGTGGCGAAGCGCCCTTTTCCACCGATGCCAATTTGCTACACACCTCATCGGAAGGCAAAGTGCTCGAAGACCCCTGGGAAGAAACCCCGGACTATGTCTATTCGCGCACCGACAATCCCGAAGACGCGCCCGATACACCCGAATATATCACCATCGATTTCGAGCATGGCGATGCCGTGGCGATCAATGGTCAGGCGATGAGCCCGGCGACATTGCTGGCAAAGCTGAACGAACTCGGCAAAACGCACGGCATCGGTCGGCTCGATCTGGTCGAGAACCGCTTTGTCGGCATGAAATCACGCGGCATGTATGAGACGCCAGGCGGCACCATCTATCACATTGCGCATCGCGGCATCGAACAGCTGACGCTCGATCGCGGCGCGGCGCACCTCAAGGACGAACTGGCCCCGCGCTATGCCGAGCTGATCTATAACGGCTTCTGGTTCTCGCCCGAGCGCGAGATGCTGCAGGCGGCGATCGACCACAGCCAGCGCAATGTCACCGGCACAGTGCGGCTGAAGCTTTACAAGGGGCTGGCGCAGGTGGTCGGGCGCAAGGCCGATGTCGCCTTTAACCTCTACAGCGAGGACGTGGTCACCTTCGAGGATGATGCCGGGAGTTATGACCAGCGCGATGCCGAGGGCTTTATCAAACTGAACGCCTTGCGACTCAGATTGCTCGGTCGCCGGAATCGCTGAGTCGGCAGTCGGGAATCGTCTGGACCGGAGTCATATTATTGCGTGACTACGGGAGAAGATGTCGCAGTGGAGAGTGTAAGTTACTGTCCACATATTTATCCACCGGAAAGCGTCACCCTCTGTGGATAACTTCATCCATTTTGTGTTGCGAACCCGGCTCAGCCATGACAGCTTTGAATTGTCGAAACGATGACGACATGACAGGAAATAAAGTCAAGTGCATGAAAATGCAGGAGATTTTAGAGTACGGGCCTGAAGCGAAAGAGACGGAAGACGCTGGCAACGGTGGACGCCGAAACAGGAGCGGAAGGGCTGTGTGTTGAAGCCGTGAGGTGGAAACGGTGGCATGACGAAAGACTTTCGATCATCGGAAAAGGCGTTGATGGCCTCGCTGTCATCGTTTGACTGATGGATGATGCTGGATCGAATGGACCAGCCGGTAGCAGCGGCTATGCAAATGGGCGCAGCAGCAGGCGGTACAGGAGAGTTGAAGGCATTATCGGATGCGGACAAGCGGCGAGTGTGATTTTCGGATCAGCCCGCCGCTTGGAAGCATCGGACGCCGGACGGTAGGGCGACATGCATCGCTGGACCGCAAGGCCCGCAGCAGTTTCAGAGGCGGGATCCCGTATCCCTGCGTCGGAATTGCGATGGAAAGCGATTTCCAATGCGGTCACCCGATAGACTGGCGCAGTGGGGACCGACCGAAAGGTCGGCCCCCGTTTGCGCGTCCGGGTAGCACCTCTGTTCCCTTTCTGACCCTTGTTCTCTGGTGCACCAGGGCGCTGTTGACCTTGTCGCTTGGTCGCTATACTGTATTATGCAAATAACACAGATAGATGAGGAACCGACATGCGAACCTTTGCCCTGATGGCGACAATGGCCCTGATATGCGCGGGCTGCAGCCAAAGCGCCGATCAGCCGGTCGATAGAGGCGAGACTGTCGCCGCCGACAGCAGCAGCGGCCGGTCACACGGCACCAGCGCAGCCAGTGCGTCCGCAAGCAGCAAGGACGGCAAAGAGGAAAGCTTGTCCTTCTCTATCGACACTGACGGTTTCTCGATGGACATTGACCTGCCAATCGACGAGATCACCACCGATGATGCCAATGGCCGTGCCGAAGGACTCTATCCCGGATCACGCGTCAACGGCATCAATATCGACAGCAACAGCAATAATGGCGCGTCGCAGTCGGTTGTGTCGATCCGTTTCACCGCACCTGCTGATGCTGACAGCGTCGCCGACTGGTTTGTCAGCAAAATGTCTGAGGATGGTGCCACGGCCCGGCGCAACGGCAACAGAATCATCGGCAAAACCAATGATGGAGAGGATTATACTATCACCCTCGAGCCGTCCGGCGACAGCACCAGGGGGGAACTGCGCATCCTTTCCGGTGATTAGTCAAAGCTCTAGGTATAATCAGCCTTACACCTTGAGTTGTTTATCTTTTCATACATCTGACTGCATGTTAGACCTGCCTCTATGAGTGCATTCCCCTTTAGCGCAATTGTCGGCCAGGACGAGATGAAACTCGCCCTCCTGGCGTCCGCGGTCGATGGCCGTATCGGCGGTGTCATGATCTTCGGCGATCGCGGCACCGGAAAATCCACCGCCGCAAGGGCACTCGCCGCAACCCTGCCCCCCATCCGCGTTCTGCAAGGCAGTCGCTATAATTGCGATCCGGATAATCCCGATGGCTTTGTCGATCCGCAGGCCACCAGACGGGTGCGCAAGGTGCCTGTGCCTTTTGTCGATTTACCCTTGGGCTCCACCGAAGATCGGGTGCTGGGCACACTCGACCTTGAGCGGGCGCTGGCACATGGCGAGAAGCAGTTTGAACCCGGATTGCTGGCCAAGGCGCATCGCGGTTTCCTCTATATTGACGAGATCAACCTGCTCGAGGACCATGTCGTCGATCTGCTGCTCGATGTCGCGGCATCGGGCGAAAATCTGGTCGAACGTGATGGCATGAGCATCCGCCATCCGGCGAAATTCGTGCTGATCGGCAGCGGCAACCCGGAGGAAGGCGAATTGCGACCGCAACTGCTCGACCGTTTCGGCCTGTCTGTCGAGGTACGCACACCGGAATCGATAGACGAGCGGGTCGAGATCATGCGCCGTTGCGACGAGCAGGAACGCAATGGCAAGAAATTCGCCGAGAAATGGAAGCCGGAAGATGCCAAGGTGCTACGCAAGATTGCCAGAGCGAAGAAGGCGCTTCCAGGCATCAAGACTTCGGCCAATATGCTCAAGGACACCGCCGAAATCTGCAAGGCGGTGGGCGCCGATGGCCTGCGTGGCGAACTGACGCTGATGCGTGCGGCGCGGGCGCTGGCCGCGCTCAATGGCGACAAGGCGGTGACCCGAGAGCATCTCAGGACCATGGCACCGCTGGCGCTGCGCCACCGGCTGCGGCGTGATGTGCTCGATGAGACCGGATCGACAGTGCGGATCGAACGGGCACTGGAAGAGCTGTTCGATTGAACGACCCGGTCACAGACGATCCGCTTCTTGACCCGGATGATGCTGATCAGGCGCTTCTTGACCATAGCCTGGCGGTTCAGCTGTTCTGTAACGATCCGCTCGGCTTCAGGGGTATCTGCCTGCGCGGCTTCGGCCCGGTGCGTGACGCGCTGGTCATCAATATGGTCGAACGGCTGGGCGCTGACCATCCGGTGGTCAAAATTCCGATCAATGTCGATAATGAGCGCCTGCTCGGCGGTGTCGACCTCACCGCAACGCTTGCCAGCGGGCGGCGAGTCGAGCGCGCCGGGCTGATCGAGCAGGCGCGTGGCGGGATATTGCTAATACCGATGGCCGAGCGCATGGCCGAAGATGTCGCCGCGCATATCGCCCAGGCACTCGACACGCACGAAATGGCGGTGATTCTTCTCGACGATTCCGTCGAGACCGATGAGGCCCCGTCACGCGCGCTGATCGAGCGCATTGCCTTTCGCTGCGACCTCGGTCGTATCCGGTCGCTCGACATAGCAGAACTGGCCCCGGCACCGCCCGAAAGCAAAAATGCGCGACTGACCAAAAAACAGCAGAAATCGCTGGCGGTGACTGCGGCAATGCTAGGCATCTATTCGGTGCGCCCTTTGCTGTTCGCCCAGAATGTCGCCCGCCGCCATGCTGCGCTGTTCGGTGAAAGCAGTGCCGATGATGCCGATCTCGCTGCTGCCGTGCGGCTGGTGCTTGCACCACGCGCGACGCAATTGCCCCCCGCCGAACCATCGCCGGAGGAACAGCCCCCGCCGGAAGACGAGCCGCCGCCAGAGGAGCCGGAAGACGATCCGGGTGATGGCGATGAGGAGCAGAGCCTTGAGGATATCCCGCTCGAGGATATTTTGCTCAAGGCGGCGGTAGCCGCGATTCCACCCGATATACTCGACCAGATCAAGGACAATATCCGTAGCGGGGGACCATCGAGCGCCGGCAAATCGGGCCAGAAGAGCAAATCGACCATGCGCGGGCGACCGCTGGGTACCCGCCCCGGTATCCCCGGCAATGGCAAGCGGCTGGCGCTGATCGACAGCCTGCGCGCCGCAGCACCATGGCAGACCATCCGTCGCAACAGCACCCAAGCAGCAGATCAGGATGCGGATCCGGACAAAATCCATATCCGCAAGTCCGATCTGCGTGTGCGCCATTTCGAGGAACGACGCGAGAGCCTGACCATCTTCGCGGTCGATGCCTCCGGGTCTTCGGCACTTGCTCGACTGGCCGAGGCCAAGGGTGCGGTCGAACTGATGCTGGCCGAGGCCTATATCAAACGCTCGCAGGTGGCGCTGATCGCCTTCCGGCAGAATGGCGCCGAGATATTGCTGCCGCCCACCCGCTCACTGACACGGGCGCGACGAGCGTTGAGCGCGCTACCCGGTGGTGGCGGGACACCGCTGGCGGCGGGACTGATTGCCGCACAGCAACTGGCCGAAGCCGCGGTCAAGCGCGGCCAGACTCCAACCATCGCGCTGCTCACCGATGGCAAGGCCAATGTGCTGGGCGACGGCACGCCTGACCGCAAGGGCGCGATGGAGGAAGCCGAAAATGCCGCCAGGGCGATCGCGGCACAGGCCCTGCCCGCCATTGTGCTGGATATTTCGCCGCGTCCGCGGCCAGAAGCGGCAGCGCTGGCAGCGGCGTTGCGCGGGCGCTATTTTCCGCTACCCCGGGCGCAGAGTGCCGCCATGGTCGAGGCGATCGAGAGCGTCGGCCAGGACCAAAGCTGATGGCCCAGCGCTATCCGGTCTGGGAACGCGAAGGCCGCGACTGGCCTAATCACAGCGCCAGCCAATTTGTCAGCCATCAGGGCTATCGCTGGCATGTGCAGCAAATGGGAACTGAAAGTGCGGATGCCCCTGCCATCCTTTTGTTGCACGGCACCGGAGCGGCAACGCATAGCTGGCGCGATCTACTGCCGCTGCTGGCGCAGCATTATAGCGTCATCGCCCCCGATCTGCCCGGCCATGGCTTCACCCGATCGACTTTTCAGCGGCGCGTCACCCTGCCCGCCATGGCGCAGTCAGTAGGCGATTTGGTTGAACATCTCGGCATACGGCCCGATCTGATCATCGGTCACTCCGCCGGCGCCGCCATCGGCACGCAGATACTGCTCGACCGGCAATGGGATATGCCGCTAATTGGTTTCACCCCGGCACTGATGCCTTTCCCGGGACTCGCAGCCAGGATCTTCCCGTCACTGGCAAGAATGCTGTTCACCAACCCGCTAACCGCGATCATTTTTTCCCGGATGGCCAGCCGACCAGGCGAGGCCGAAAAATTCCTCAAACGTTCCACCGGTTCGACTATCGACCAGGCCGGTATCGCGCAATATCAGAAGCTGTTCCGCCATTCGGGACATTGCGACGGCGCCATTCGCATGATGGCGAACTGGGATCTCGATACGCTGCGCGACCGGCTGAGCGAGATCAGCGCCCCGGTGCTGCTGCTTGCCGCCGAACGCGACAGCGCCATTCCTAGAGCCTCTGTCCTCGCCGCAGCCGAAAGAATCCCAGGAGCGGTGACACAGGACATGGCAGCGCTTGGTCATCTGGCGCATGAAGAGGATGCCGAACGCGCGGTAGACCTTATCCGTGCATTTGCCGCCGAACATCTGAAGCGCTAGGCTATTGTCGGAGAGATAAGAGATAGCGGCAGAAAATGGACCGGTTGCATGAATAGTCTCGGCTTTATCGAAATGGCCATTTTCAGTGCTCTGATGCTCGGCTTTGTCGGCTGGCAATATTGGTCGGTCAGCCGCGAAATAGCCAAAGACAAGGAGAAGGCGGCGCAAAAGGCTGCGGAGGAGAACTCCGAAGATTGCGCCGCATCATGAGCGTTCGCGCGGCATTCTGAAAGGCAGCATCAACTGCACCACCGGGTTGATCAGCCGATCGAGCGAGATGCTCTCCTGCACCGCCATGACCGGCTCACCAAAAAGCCGCATCGACAGCGCCGAGCGCGCATAAAAGGGTGAGTCCTCCCAGGTCTTGGACACGGTAGCAAAGCCCCTGTCGGCACGGGTCTGGCGCTCCATGCCCCAAAAGGTACGCGGCAAAGGCGCGACCAGAGGCATCTCCACCTCATGCGGTGTACCTGAAGCATCGAAACGCAGCGCACTGGCAAAATGGCTTTCGTCACGGCGACAACCTTCATAGATCACCACCACTTCCTTGCCGATATGGGCGCGTGACCAGTGCCAGCTGCGAAAGCCGTCTTCAATCGGCTCATCGCCATGATTGCTGTCGAGATAGGCGTTACCGTTCCACGACAGATCGGGCTGCTCCATCTTCACCTCTATGCGCGCCTGGGGCGAAATCGGTCGCCAGCTATGGCGCCCTTGCGGATCGAGCTTGAAGGCATGCCCATTTATCATCTCCGGGTGCAATATCACCTGCCCCCTGACCCGCCTGCGAAAGGGGTTGAGAATGCGGCTGTCGCGCTCCTCTATATCGATGATCAGCCGATCCTTGTCCCAGCGCATCGCGCTCGGCCCAACTTGCAGCATGTCGCATTCCTGACGGCTTGCCGCAGCATCGCGTTCGGTCATCACCCAGCGGGCCCCGCGCTTGCCATAAAGTGCGACATTGATCGAGCAATGGTCGAGCGGAATATTGCGACCGGATTTCTTGTAATAGGGCGAGAAGACGCTGCCGACAAAGCCGATGATGGTCAGTCCATAGCGCGCGTCATCGCTGATCGCGTCGAGGTACCACCAGTGATAACCGGTGGGCGGGACATACGCGTCAAAAAATGGTCTTCCAGCACCGTCTCGCTCACTATCCTGCCGGACAAGGCGGCCATCGGGACTCCCGCCCCCGGATGGGTCCCCCCGCCCGTGCAATAAAGCCCAGACACCCGTGTCCTGCTGCCGGGCCGGAGGAAGGACGCCGCCCAGCCGTGCGAGGCCCGTCCATAAAGGGCTCCACCCGTCGCCGGAAAGAGCCTGTGGAAGGCGCTGGGCGTCACCAGCTGGTGCGCCATGGGCTGCTTCACATCCAGACCGCAATGGCTCAGTTGATGCAGCATGTTTGCTGTGCATCGCTCTTTCTCCTCCTCGGTATATTCGTGGGAATCGCCATTGGCTGGTGCATTAACAATGACTTGAAGCCGTTCTGGTTCCCCTTTGCGCCATCCGCCGCCCCCGCGATCCAGTGCGCAGACATAGGCGGTTGGCCTGTCCGGTGGCTTTCCCGATGCAATCTCGGCAAATTCGCGAGGATAATCATCGGAAAAGAACACATTGTGATGGTCGAGTTCAAAGCCGCCGGTTTCGGCATGGGCAAGCCAGACCATGGCGGACAAGGAACGCTTGTCCTTGCTGATGGCATCGACTGCTTTGCTGGCCGCAGCACCGAACAGCCCTGTGCCCAATGCCGAAGGGTCGGCATTGCAGATAACCACCTGCGCTTCCAGCTGCTCGCCATTGGCCAGGGTAACGCCCTTGGCCTTGCCACCGGCAACGGTGATTTCCTTCACCGCATCGCCATAATGGAAAGCGGCACCGTTTTTGGCGGCCACCGTTTCCAACGCCTTGGCTAACGCACTCATGCCACCGCTGATCAGCCAGACCCCGCGTGCCTCGACACTGGCGATCAGCATCAGCGTGGCCGGAGTTTCAAAGGGCGAGGAGCCGCAATAGGTGCTATAGCGGCCAAAAAGCTGGCGCAGGCGTACATCCTTGAAATAACCGCCAAGCGCACTCCACATCGTCTGGAACGGCCTGATCGCCAGCAGCTTTCCGACACGGCTCCAGCCCACCCTGCGCATCAGGCCCAAAGGGCTGGTCTTGCTGCCATGCATGAAAGGCTCGTTCAATATGTCGAGCATCTTCTGCGCATCACGGCTGAAGCGTCGAAAACCTTCGGCTTCTTGCGCGCCGGCGAAATCGCCAATCGCGTCAATGCTGCGCTGCTCATCGGCGAAAAGATCGAGTATATCACGGTCATCCCAGGCATGGCGGGCGATACGGTCAGCGGGTTTCAGGTCGAGATGGTCGGCCAGCTCTGCACCGGCATCGGCAAAAATCGCCTCCAGCGATGGCCGCATGGTGAAAACAGTCGGGCCGGCATCCACGCCCTGTCCTTCTATATCCACTTTGCGCGCCTTACCGCCGGGCTTTTGCTCCTTTTCCACTACCACCACCGGCACGCCGCGTGCCGAGAGCAGGGCAGCGCTCACCAGACCACCCATCCCTGCCCCGATAATGATGACTGGCGCTTCCTTCACCTTCTCTCCTAAAGGATAGGGCATTGATCTTTAGGGATGGTCCCTAAACGCTCAGTTTGACGTAGATTTGCAAAATGTCCAGTCTTATTGACACTTGGGAAAGAACAGGAGTCCTGACATCGCTTCCGAAAAACTGACATGGTATGCCCGCTATGTGCTGCGGCGGAACCAAATTCTGAGCAGCGAGAAATTTCTGAGCTGGGCCTCTAACACCCCGCTTGTGCGCGGCTTTGCCCGCCGCCGTGCGGCAGAGCAGTTCAATCTGATCAACGGCTTTGTCTATTCGCAGGTGATAGGAGCGATCGTCGAGACAGGCCTGTTCGATTATCTTGCCGATACGATCCGTCCGCTCGATGATATTGCCGCGCATTGCAGCCTGAGTCGCGCAGCAGCCGATCGTTTGATGCGGGCAGCACGGACAATAGAGCTTGTCGAGTCGCCGATCCCAAATGGTTGGACCTTGGGCGTGGCCGGCGCACCGCTCTCGTCCAATCCGGGCGCCCTCGCAATGGCTCGTCATCACCAGCTGCTCTATGAGGATATCACCGATCTGCTGGCGCTTTTGCGCGATGACCGCAAGTCGGAAACACGGCTTTCCGCCTTCTGGACCTATGCTGCAAAAGAGGAGACCAATGAGGATGGCAAGCCACACTCAGCGGCCGAATATTCCGAACTCATGGCTGCCACCCAGCCGATGGTGGCGCAGCAGATTATCAACCGTTATGCCTTTTCCCGGCATGGCAGGATGCTCGATATTGGTGGCGGTTCCGGAGCGTTCGCCGCGACTGTCGCCGAGGTAGCGCCCGATCTGGAACTGGGCATTGCCGATCTGCCCGATGTCATGCCCAGCACAGAGGCGCGACTTGCCGAACTGGGCTTGCGCGACCGTGTGCAACTGCACCCTGGCAGCTTCAAGACCGACCCGCTGCCCAGCGGCTATGATCTCATCACGCTGGTGCGCATTCTGCACGACCATGACGATACGGTGATCACGCCACTTCTGGCCAAGATACATGCGGCGCTCCCGGTCGGAGGACGACTCCTGATTGTCGAGCCGATGGCGGAGACTCGCGGCGCCGAAGGCATGGGGGATGGCTATTTTGGACTCTATTTATGGGCCATGCGATCAGGGCGTCCCAGGTCGTTCACAGAAAACCGCCAAATGCTTAAAAATGCCGGGTTTTCGCGTGTTACAGAGATCAAAACAGCACAGCCAATCATCACCAGGGCAATGGTCGCAGACAAATAACGGCAAAACTGTCCAAATTATTTGACATTCATCAGTGTTGCTATAAGTTGACATTCATGGAGTCCCCGTATTTTCGGGCGATAATCCACGGAGGTCGAACTGTTGAACACGTCCGCAATTGTCATTGACGCTCCTGGCACATTGGCTGTCCGCAAGACCGCTCTGACAGACATGGGAGATGCGGATCTTCTGGTCGATATTCACTGGAGCGGAATCAGCACCGGCACCGAGAAACTGTTATGGACAGGCAAGATGCCCAACTTCCCCGGCATGGGTTATCCGCTGGTGCCGGGTTATGAGTCTGTTGGCCGTGTCGTCGATGCCGGTACCGATGCCAAGGACCGTATCGGTGAGTGGGTCTTTGTCCCCGGCGCCAATTGTTATCAGGATGCCCGCGGCTTGTTCGGTGGCTCGGCGAGCCGGGTAATACTCGCCTCGGCCAGGGCGTTGCCGGTTTCCGAAAAACTCGGCCAGGAAGGCATATTATACGCACTGGCTGCTACCGGACTGCACGCCATCAACCGCAACGCGCCACCAGAGTTGATTGTCGGCCATGGTGTGCTGGGCCGGCTGATTGCGCGGCTGACGGTCGCTACCGGCGCACCAGCACCGACAGTCTGGGAGATCAACCCCGACCGCCATGATGGCGCCATGGGCTATTCGGTGATCCATCCCGATGATGATGATCGCCGCGACTATGCAGCGATCTGCGAGGTCAGCGGCAGTGTCGGCGTGATCGAACCACTGATCCAGCGGCTCGCCAAGGGTGGCGAGATCGTTCTGGCAGGCTTTTACGACCAACCCATCAGCTTTGCTTTTCCGCCCGCTTTTCAACGCGAAGCGCGGCTGCGGGTCGCGGCAGAATGGCAACCCGAAGATCTGGCGACAGTCAATGCGCTGATCGACACCGGGGCGCTCAACCTGTCCGGCCTTATTACCAGCGTTGAACCCGCAACCAATGCAGAAAAGGCTTACCCCCAAGCCTTTGAAAACCCTGAGTGCCTGAAAATGGTGCTCGACTGGAGAGAGACCGAATGACCATGCTTGATGTAGATGCCCTGCGCGAAGAAGCGGCCATTGAACCCGATCCCGTTCACACGGGCGAGGTGAAGAAAGAAACCCAGATTATCGCCATTTACGGCAAGGGCGGATCGGGCAAGAGCTTTGCCCTGTCAAACCTCAGCTATATGATGGCGCAGCAGGGCAAGCGGGTATTGCTCATCGGTTGCGACCCGAAATCGGATACCACATCCTTGCTGTTCGGCGGCAAGAGCTGCCCGACCATTATCGAAACCTCATCGGCCAAGAAGCTGGCGGGTGAGGAAGTCACCATCGAGGATGTCTGCTTCCAGCGTGACGGCGTGTTCGCCATGGAACTGGGCGGTCCCGAAGTCGGGCGCGGCTGCGGCGGACGTGGTATCATCCACGGCTTCGAGCTGATGGAGAAGCTGGGCTTCCATGACTGGGGCTTTGACTATGTGCTGCTCGATTTCCTCGGCGACGTGGTCTGTGGCGGCTTCGGCCTGCCGATCGCCCGCGATATGTGCCAGAAGGTGATTGTTGTCGGCTCGAACGACCTGCAATCACTCTATGTTGCCAATAATGTCTGCAAGGCGGTCGAATATTTCCGCAAAATGGGCGGCAATGTTGGCGTCGCCGGCATGATTATCAACAAGGATGACGGCACCGGCGAGGCACATAATTTCGCCAAGGCGGTCGATATTCCGGTGCTGACCGCGATCCCGGCAGATGAAGATATTCGCCGCAAATCGGCCAATTACCAGATTATCGGCAAGCCCGGCGGGCAATGGAGCGGTCTGTTCGAGGAACTCGCCACCAATGTCGCCGAAGCGCCGCCGCAACATCCGGTGCCGCTGACCCAGGAAGGCTTGCTCGACCTCTTCACGCCAGAAGAAGTGGGCGGCGAAATTGAGCTCGTCCCCGCCACTCAGGCGGATATGCGCGGCGGCGTATATGAAGAAAAAGCCTCTCTCGAAGTGATTTACGACGAGGTATGAGCCGTGACTGATCTCCATACCCCCCAAACAGATCGCGAAACGGATCGCTCTCCCGACCGGCTGGACGTTGCTCAGCCTGACGCTCCTCCTGTGCCTGAAGGCGGCGGTTGCCACGCCGGCGCCGACACCATGCGCGAGGCCGCCAAAAAGGCGGGCAAGAGCGATATTCTCGACCAATATGAGAAGGACTATCCGGTAGGACCGCATGACCAGCCACAGAGCATGTGCCCGGCCTTTGGTTCGCTGCGTGTCGGCTTGCGCATGCGCCGCACCGCGACGATCCTCTCCGGCTCCGCCTGCTGCGTCTACGGCCTGACCTTCACCTCGCACTTTTATGGCGCCCGGCGCACCGTCGGCTATGTCCCCTTCAGTTCCGAGACCCTAGTCACCGGCAAGCTGTTCGAGGACATCAAGGAAGCTGTCGAACAGATGGCCGATCCCGAGAAGTATGACACCATCGTCATCACCAATCTCTGCGTCCCGACTGCCAGCGGCGTGCCGCTGCGGCTGTTGCCCGACCAGATTAATGGTGTGCGGATTATTGGCATCGATGTACCGGGCTTTGGTGTCCCGACCCATGCCGAGGCCAAGGACGTGCTCGCCGGGGCAATGCTGAAATATGCTCGTGAAGAGGCCGAGCAAGGCCCGGTTGCGGCACCGCGTGAGCGTTCTGACAAGCCTACGGTGACGCTGCTGGGCGAAATGTTCCCGGCTGATCCGGTGGGCATTGGCCATATGCTGGCCCCGCTCGGGCTGGCGGCTGGTGCCGTCGTACCAACGCGCGAATGGCGCGAGCTCTACAGTGCGCTCGATGGCTCGGTTATCGCGGCCATCCATCCCTTCTACACCGCCAGCATCCGCGAGTTCGAGGCTGCTGGTCGTCCGGTTGTCGGCTCCGCCCCTGTCGGTCGTGATGGCACCGCTGCTTGGCTCAAGGCGATTGGCGAGACCCATGGCTGCAGCGCCGACCAGATTGCGGCGGCGCAAAATGCGATGCTGCCCGCCATCGATGGCGCGCTATCGGCGATGCCGATCAAGGGCCGGATCACGGTTGCCGGCTATGAAGGCTCCGAGCTGCTGGTTGCCCGCCTGCTGATCGAAAGCGGCGCGGAAGTGCCTTATGTCGGTTCTGCCTGCCCCAAGACCAAATGGTCCGATCCGGATCGCGAATGGCTTGAGGCGCATGGCTGCAAGGTCAATTATCGCGCCAGCCTGGAAGAGGACAATGCTGCGGTCGACGAGTATGAGCCCGATCTTGCCATCGGCACTACGCCGGTTGTCCAGCATGCCAAGTCAAAGGGTACGCCGGGGCTCTATTTCACCAATCTGATCTCAGCGCGCCCGCTAATGGGACCGGCAGGTGCCGGCAGTCTGGCGCAGGTGATCAATGGTGCGCTCGGCAACAAGGAGCGCTTCGACCGGATGACCGCCTTTTTCGAAGGGGTTGGTGAAGGCCATACCGCCGGAATCTGGGAAGACACGCCGACCGACAGGCCCAAGTTCAAGAAGAAATATGCGGCGCAAAATGCGGCAGCCGCCAAGGCAGCGGAGGCGATTGGAACATGACACTGATACTCGATCATGACCGCGCCGGTGGCTATTGGGGTTCGGTTTACGCGTTCACCGCGATCAAGGGCCTGCAAGTCATCATTGACGGCCCGGTAGGGTGTGAAAACCTGCCGGTAACATCGGTGCTGCACTATACCGATGGTCTGCCACCGCATGAGCTGCCGATTGTGGTCACCGGCCTTGCCGAGGAAGAGCTTGGCAAGACCGGCACCGAAGGCGCGATGAAACGCGCCTGGAAGTCGCTCGACCCGGATCTGCCCGCTGTGGTGGTCACCGGCTCGATCGCCGAGATGATCGGCGGCGGCGTGACGCCTGAGGGCACCAATATCAAGCGCTTCCTGCCACGCACCATTGATGAGGATCAATGGCAGTCGGAAGACCGCGCCCTTTCCTGGCTATGGACCGAGTTCGGGCCGAAGAAAATGCCCAAACCCAAGGTGCTGAAGGAAGGCGACAAGCCCAAGGTCAATATCATCGGGCCGAGTTATGGCATGTTCAATATGCCGTCTGATCTGGCTGAAATCCGCAGGCTGATCGAAGGCATTGGCGCCGAGGTCAATATGGTGTTCCCGCTCGGCAGCCATCTGGCGGACATCCGCCAGCTCGCCAATGCCTCGGTCAATGTGTGCATGTATCGCGAATTTGGCCGTAACCTCTGTGAACTGCTCGAACGGCCCTATTTGCAGGCGCCGATTGGTCTGGATTCCACCACCAAATTCCTGCGCCAGCTCGGTGAGATGACCGGACTCGATCCAGAGCCGTTCATCGAGAAGGAAAAGCACACCACCATCAAGCCGCTTTGGGATTTGTGGCGCTCGGTAACCCAGGATTTCTTCGGCACCGCCAATTTCGGCATCGTCGCCAATGAGACCTATGCCCGCGGCATCCGCAATTTCCTCGAGAATGACATGGGCATGCCCTGCGCCTTCTCCTTCGGTCGCACCGCCGGGGTCAAACCCGATAATGAAGCCGTGCGCACGGCAATCCATGAGACACCGCCGATGATGGTGTTCGGCAGCTATAATGAGCGCATGTATATGGCCGAGGCCGGGGGACGTGGCATATTTATTCCCGCCTCCTTCCCCGGCGCCGCCATCCGCCGCCACACGGGTACCCCCTATATGGGCTATGCCGGTGCCACCTATCTGGTGCAGGAGGTATGCAACGCGCTGTTCGATGCGCTGTTCCATATCCTTCCGCTATCGACCCAGATGGACAAGGGCGAGGCCACCCCGGCGCGCGCCGAGGCACCGCTCGAATGGGATCACGAAGCCAAGAAAAAGCTCGACGCCATTGTCGAAGCCCAACCCGTTCTGGTCCGCATCTCCGCTGCCAAGAATCTGCGTGACGCCGCCGAACGACAGGCGCGGCGTGCAGGGGAGAAGCATGTTTCAGCCGACCGTCTCGCGGCGGCCTTACTCGAAGGGGCGAACGCATGATTGCGCATGATCCGCTCCACCTATTCGCGAAAAGCCGCGGCTTTTTCGCGTCCGCAACCTTGTCGGCAATGGGTGCCGCCAGGGCAATACCCGTGGGAGGCGCCTTGGGCGGCTGTCAGGGGGCTAGAATGGAGAAGGAAGTATGAGTAACGAAGAACGATTGGGCCCCGAGGCCTATCTGACCCCCGAGGAGGCGAAAGAGTTTCACAAACTCTTTGTCGCAAGCATGGGCTTCTTCACCGCTGTCGCAGTCGTTGCGCATGTTCTGGTGTGGATGTGGAAACCATGGTTCCCGGATACCCCCGGCTACGCAATGCTGAATGACGGTGTGCAGGTTGCGCAAGCAACGCTCACCGCGTTCCTGGCTTAAGGAGACAATATTATGTGGAGAATGTGGATTACATTCGATCCGCGGAGGACGTTGGTCGCTCTCGCGGTGTTCCTGTTCACTCTGGCAGTGCTGATTCATTTCATCCTGCTGAGCACGGACCGCTACAACTGGCTCGAAAAGCCGTCGGCTGACTCTGCTTCAGTCACGCTGGAACAGTCTGAACAGCTAACCTGAACCCAAGCTCCCAAGGAGGCCGCGACAGGCGACTGTCGCGCCTCCCATAGGGGCAGGCTCTTGCGTGGTTTGGGCAGAGACGTGCGCACCGTATTCCCGGTGCCAGAGGAAAATGTCTGAAGGAAGTTGCGATGGCGCTTTTAAGCTATGAGAGAAAATATCGTGTCCGGGGGGGCACGTTGATCGGCGGCGATCTGTTCGATTTCTGGATCGGCCCGTTTTACGTCGGATTTTTTGGCGTCACCACGGCGATATTCGCATCCCTTGGGACAGCATTGATATTTTATGGCGCCGCCATAGGACCGACATGGAACCCATGGCTGATTTCGATCAATCCGCCTGACATCAGCTACGGTCTGGAATTTGCGCCGCTTCGAGAGGGCGGCCTCTGGCAGGTCATCACCATATGTGCGGTCGGGGCATTCTGTTCCTGGGCGCTACGAGAGGTGGAGATATGCCGTAAACTGGGTATCGGCTATCATGTGCCGATCGCCTTCAGCTTCGCGATTTTTGCCTATGTCACACTGGTCGTTTTCCGGCCCTTCTTCATGGGCGCATGGGGTTATGGCTTTCCCTATGGCATTTTCAGTCATCTCGACTGGGTCTCCAACACCGGATACCAATATGTCAATTTCCACTATAATCCAGCCCATATGATCGCCATCACCTTCTTCTTCACGACCAACCTTGCGTTGGCGTTGCATGGTGCGCTGATCCTGTCGGCGGTCAATCCGCAAAAGGGAGAGCCGGTCAAGACGCCCGAATATGAAGATACCTTCTTCCGCGATTTCATCGGCTATTCGGTCGGCACCATCGGCATCCACCGCGTCGGCCTGTTCCTGGCACTGAATGCCGGTTTCTGGAGCGCGGTCTGCATCTTCATCTCCGGACCAATCTGGGCCGAAGGCTGGCCCGAATGGTGGGACTGGTGGAAGAGCATTCCGGTCTGGGCTGAGTAAGGAAGGGGTATAGGCACATGGCACGTACACGTTATCAGAATATCTTCACCCAGGTGCAGCTGCAGCATACTCCGGAAATGGGGATGCCGCACAAGGCCGGAACCAGTGAACCGCGACTGAAGGGCACGAGTTTCAATTATTGGATGGGGACATTCGGCCAGGCGCAGATCGGCCCGCTCTATCTTGGCTGGCTCGGGCTGATGTCGTTGGTCAGCGGTGGTCTGGCCATCACGATCATCGGCTTCAACTTCCTGGCGTCGGTGGACTGGAGTCCGCAAGCGTTCATGCGCGAGTTTTTCTGGCTGACGCTCGATCCGCCGGGGCCGGAATATGGCTTCTCGCCCTTTGTACCGCTGAATGAAGGCGGGTGGTTCATCATTACCGGCTTCCTGCTTACCGCATCGGTGCTGCTATGGTGGCTAAGAACCTATCGCCGGGCGATTGCCCTGGGCATGGGTACGCATGTCGCCTGGGCGTTTTTGTCGGCGATCTGGCTGTTCCTGGTGCTCGGCTTCATTCGCCCATGGTTTATGGGCAGCTGGGCCGAAGCAGTGCCTTATGGCATCTTCTCGCATCTGGAATGGACCAACAATTTCTCGCTGCAATATGGCAATCTGTTCTACAATCCGTTCCACGCGCTCTCCATCGTCTTTCTCTATGGCTCGGCGCTGCTGTTCGCCATGCACGGCGCGACGATCCTGGCGGTCGGCCGTTATGGCGGTGAGCGCGAACTCGAACAGATCACAGATCGCGGTACCGCGACGGAGCGTGCGGCGCTGTTCTGGCGCTGGACCATGGGCTTCAACGCCACCATGGAGTCGATCCACCGCTGGGCCTGGTGGTTTGCGGTGCTGACGACGCTGACCGGCGGCATCGGCATTCTGCTCACCGGCACCGTAGTCGATAACTGGTATCTCTGGGCAATCGAACACAAATACGCCCCGGAATACTGACCGGAACGATCTTTCCCCTGGGGTGGCAACACCACAGGCACCCACCTGGCCCGGCACCTTAGGTGCCGGGCATTCTTTTTGCATTTTCGGTAAAAGGACGCGCTCAAATGCCGGGTCCAAAACCCGCTTTGCAGATCAGTCCCGGGCCGCGACCCTGCGCCTCCGCATATCGTAGAGATGGATTGGGAAAGACAGAGCAAGTGGCAGCGCAATCATCGGCCAGGAGGCGCCGGTCAGTGCAGCGCGCAATGCCAACATCATCAGCACCGCCGGCATCAGAGCACCCAATATGGCGATCCAGTCGCCACCACGATATTTCAGCCAGAGCGCTTCAGCCAGCAGTACCAGCAGGACAACATCCACTGCCCGGCCGGAAGAGAAGAAGGCTTCCATCAACCGGCTTCAGCCAAAGGGTCCGTTAAGGCGGACAATCTCGTAATTCAGCGCCCCGGCAAAGCTGACCCAGGCGAGATAGGGCAGCAGCAGAAGCGAGGTACCGCGCGAGAAACGACCGCAGAAGATGATCAGGACGAGGATAGACACCCATAGCATGATGAGTTCATAAAACGCCCAGTCGGGTCGCTGGAAGCGGAAGAACAGGAAGCTCCACATCAGGTTGAGAAAACCGTTCAGTGCGAACAGCATCAGCGCGAAATCGATATCGCGCCGTGTTTGTGCCTTGAACCAGGCGAGATAGCCCGCCAGCGCAATCAGTGCGAAAATAACGGTCCAGGCAATACCGAACAGCCAGTCCGGCGGTGCCCATTCAGGCTGTGCCAGCGAATAATACCACTCATCAAGAACCGTGATCGTACTGCCGATCAGGGCCGTCATCAAGGCCAGGAAAGCGGCGATGCTGATCGGGAGTAGCGCCGCTTTATTCATATCCCTGGCTTATCCTCCCTTGGCGACCTGCCCTTCTTCCATGGATTTGATCCCCAGAAGATGCGCCGTGTCCTTCAGGAAGATTTTGACATGCGCCAGCGGGTCACGCTTGACCAATTCTTTGTGCATATAGGCTTCCCAAGTCAAGCGCTGCACATCGGGATCATCGCACATTTTGACAAAGCGCTCGCGGCGCTTGTCGCTGGAATACCAGAAATATTGCATGATCCCGAGGATCCAGAACACCCGGCCATGCTGTTTCATGAAGGCCTTGCGCGCGCCGGCCAGCGCCTTGGCCTGTCCGGTCTGGAGGAACTGCATCGCCGCATTGGCCCCCATGCGACCGGCGGCCATGGCATAATAAATGCCCTCGCCGGAAGCCGGTGCGACCACGCCTGCGGCATCACCGACGACCAGAACATTCTTGCCATTGTCCCATTTCCTGAGCGGCTTGAGCGGAATCGGAGCGCCTTCCTTCCGGATCGTCTCCCAGCCGTCAAGACCGGTCTGTTCACGCATCAGCTTGGTCGTTTCGCGCAACGGAAAGCCTTTATTGGCACTGCCCAGCCCGATGCTGGCGGTTTTGCCGTGAGGGAAAATCCAGGCATAGAAATCGGGCGATAAATGGCCCTGATAATAGACGTCGCAGCGATCGTCGCGATAGTCTTGCTGATGCTCTTCGGGCACCTTGACGATTTCGTGATAGGCAAAGACGCAAGGTACGCGGTCAGCATTCTTGATGGAATCGCGCGCCACTTTGGAGCGCGCGCCATCGGCACCGATGACCATCCGGGTGGAGATTCTTTGCGGTTCCGACTGGCGATCCTTGCGGAACATGATGGTGGCAATATTGTCCGGCCCCTGCTCTATGCCTTCATAGGTTCCGGTCATGCGCACCGCGCCAGCCTCGGCAGCACGGTTGCGCAGCCATTCGTCGAATTCATCGCGATCAACCATGCCGACATAGCCGCCCTCACCCACCGGCATGTCGACGCGGTTGTCCTTGGGCGAAATGATCCGCGCCGAATGGGCATGCGCCTTGAGCAACGATTGCGGAATGTCGAAATCCTTGAGCAGCCGCGGCGGCACCGCCCCACCACAGGGTTTGATCCGTCCATCACGGTCGAGCAGCATCACCTTGTGACCCTGTACGGCCAAGTCATGCGCCGCAGTGGCACCGGAAGGGCCACCGCCGACTACGACAACGTCAAAGTCTACCTGCTGGTTACTGCTGCTCATATTCCCATCACCTTTCCGACATCCTGCCCGCTATCGGGCATCTGGCGCTGCTTGCGCGGCATCTGCATCGTCGTCGCCATCAGCGCTGCGGCGATAAACAGCAGCGCTTCGATGGCGAACACCATCTGAAAGGCAGTGACGTCTTCACCGGTCAGGCTGCGCAGCTGGTCAACGATCACCGCACCCAGCAACCCGCCCAAGCCAAAGGCTATCGCCTGTGCCGCGCCCCAGACGCCCATGCGCGCGCCCTCGCCCGAAGCCACGCCCTTGCTGGCAAGGCCAAGCATCGCGCTCACCGCGCCGACGGCAAACATGCCATTGGCAAATCCAAGACCGAACACATTCATGCGTAAGGGCCAGGCAATGCCCACTGTCGCCGCCATGGACAGCCCGGCAAGCATTACCGCCGAACCGGCGCAACCGATGACGATCCAGATCTTCAAATTGGCACCATAGTGCCGTGCAAACAGGCTGCCGCCCAAGCCGGCGACCAGCATACCAAGCAGGATGCCACTATGCTGCACACTCGACAGTGTTGTCGATTGACCCGGGGTCATCTCGAACAGAAAGCCCGCAAAAGGCTCCATAATCAGGTCCTGCATACTGTAAGCCAGCATCGACAGGAATACGAAATAGGTAAAACGGCGCGCCTGATTTTCCTGCCAGATTTCACGCACCACCTCGATAAAGCTGTCTGCCTGGGCATTGGCATTGGGACGCTCGACTATCGGCGTACTGTCCTCGAGCCGGTATAGCGCAACCTGGGTCAGGCAGAAGGCAGCGAGCACGACCAAGCTGGCGACAATCGCCAGACGCTGTGCGCTAAAGGGGTCAAGATTGGCGCCAGCAACCGCCGCCGCCACAACAATACCGGCAATCATCATCGTCCAGGTAATCGCTGCCGAGGCCGGCTTGCGTTCCATCGACACCCGCGACGCCAGCAGCGCCAGCAGCGCGGTACCTGCTATGCCGACACCGAAGCCGATCAGGGTAAAACCGACAATCGCCAGAACCGCACCGAAAAAGCCGGGCGAAGACATCATGATCGTCGCATTGACCGCCATGATCGCGCCGAGAGAGAGCACGCACATGCCGCCGATGATCCATGGCGTGCGCCGTGCGCTATGGTCCGATTGATGACCCCAGACCGGGCGGGTGAGCTGCACCGCATAATGCCATGCCACCAATGCTGCCGGGATCGCCGCCGCCACCGAATATTCGACCACCATTACCCGGTTGAGCAGCGATGTTGCCAGCATCACGATTGCACCGATCGATGCCTGCACCGCGCCCAGGCGGATAATGCCGAACCAGCTCAGTCCGGTGGCTTGGACGCCTTTAGTGTCCAGTGCCCGTCCCTTTAGTGATTGTGCCATCAGATATATCCTCCCAGCCCCAGTGCCGCGGCGAGCATGCCGAAGACATAGAGCGAAACACCCGTTGCATTATACCAGGGGGCCAATTTGCGCGGGCTCCCTACCAGCCGTACCATCAGGCCGATCTGGATCACCAGGAACAGGCTGACGATGCCGGCCGAAAGGGTCAGGCCCTCGGCGACCAGCACCGCTATCACCACGATCTGCGGTACTGCCATCACGGCGCAGGCGAACAGCGCTGCATTGCGCACACCCATCACCACCGGCAGCGATTTGAGACCCATGGCGGTATCGCCTTCCACTGCCTTGAAATCATTGAGGGTCATGATGCCATGGGCACCCAGGCTGTAGAGCAGGATGACCAGCAGCACGGTTTCCGAGGGCAGGCCGCCGAGCATGACGCTGGCACCAGTAAACCAGGACAGGCCTTCATAGCTCAGCGCGCAGACCAGCGGCCCGATCCAGCCGCTGCGCTTGAAACGGAAGGGCGGCGAGCTATAAGCCCAGCCGAAGAACAGCGCGACACAGGTGGCGATCAAGACCCAGAAGCCGAGATATGCCGCCAGCAACAGTGACACCGCCGAGCCGATCAGCGCAATCCATACACCCCACAAGCCGGGAATGCGCCCCGACGGGATTGGGCGGTCCGGCTCGTTGATCGCATCGACTTCGCGGTCGCACCAGTCGTTGATCACCTGGCTGGTGCCGCAGACAATCGGTCCGGTCAGCAAGATGCCGAGCGCGAGAAACAGCCAGTTCTCGGTGATCGAGGCACCCGATGATACGACGCCACACATAAACGCCCACATGGGCGGGAACCATGTCACCGGCTTTGTCAGCTCCAGCACATCCCGCGGCGCAGGGAGCTGCGCAAATGTCCGGGAGAGTGCCGAGTCTGTGGCCGGTTCTGACATGCGAGAAGGCTATGCCAATCACCTGGCAGTGTCAAATTATTTGGACAATAAAAACTGTCGTAAAAATAGACAGTTGTCAGGCGATGCTACGAGTCCTTGCCGCTGAGGTTTCCAAGACCGTGACGATGCAGTTTGGAATAGAGGCTTTGACGGCTTAGACCAAGGATTTCCGCGGCTGACGCCCGGTTATCCGAGGTATGCGCCAGTGCGGCTTCGATGCACATACGCTCGATCAGATCAGTGCTCTCGCGGACAATTTCCTTGAGCGGCTTGCGCCCTACCAGCTCGGTGAGCTGGTCCACCGAACGCGGCAATTGTTGCGCGGCGTCGGGAAGGTCACGCTCACGCCGGCCGACACTGCGCACCGAATAGCCGAACAGTGGCTGATCACGCTCGATCATGATCGCCGACAGTTCCACCGGTTCCTCGCCGCCATTGAGATCGTTGACCACCGAACCGAAGTTGCGGACGTTCTGATGGTCCTTGAGCTGCTTCTTCAGCAGGTTGAGATCGACATCGGGACGGCCGATAAAGCGGTTGAGCGATACCCCGAGCAACTGTTCGACCGAGCCGGCCTGCACCAGTTCAACAAAGGCGCGATTGGCGACAATAATGTCCTGATTTTCATCGGCAAGGACAAAGGCATCGGGCATTTTCTCGACTGCATCGAGAACATAGCGGTCCGAACGCTTGCTCGGCACCTCATGCTGGCCGTCATCGATGTTGATCAGCCAATATTGCCGCCCCGACTGGCGGAATGTCGAGGCCGACAATTTGACGAAACCGGTGCGTCCAATCATGCGGATGCTCACCGGGTCAACTTTGCCGCTGACCGAGATCGCACCCATATAGGCAATGATATCGTCGCGAAATTCGGTCTCGACCAGATCGAGCAGATTGCGCTTCTCCAGCGCACCCGGCGCCGCATTGATCAACGCATGGCTGGCGCGGTTGGCCTGCTGGATCTCGTAATTTTCGGTATCGACGATCAGCACCGGATAGGAGATGTTGTCGAACAGCAGGCGATAGCGCGTCTCGGTCTGGCGCAGGTGCAGATAGTCGCGCTCCATCGACTGCTGGGTTTTGAGCAGCCGTTGCTGCAGCAGAGCAATCGACCGGATGTCGCGGCCAATGGCAATGTGCCAAGCGCTGCTCGAGGGCTTGAGTATCTTGTAGCTGACCGGAATGTCGTCGCCATCATCGACATGATTGACCTGGCGCCACAGCTGGTCTGCGATATTCTCGGTCTGCAGCATCTGGGCGATCTTCGCCTTGCTCTCCTGACTGACCGTATCGGACCATTTGCGACCAACCCATTTCTGGGCCAGGCTGTGATCGCGGCTGTTTACCGCGACATCGCGAATAATCTCATTCTCATCGATGGCGAGAATGAAATCGCCGGCGCAATAGGCCAGTTCGATAACGTCCTGCTTGGTGAATCCGTCGAACATGGCGTCCGGATCGCTGAACGGTATGCGCTGATCGCCTGTGGATTCATAGTTCATCGGACACAGCCAATTCTCGGGGCCTCTGTCAGGCCAGCTTCTCGAACATGTCAGATTTGAGCGGCGTCAGCTCATTGGCCAATGCCACAGCGCCCGGCGCATCGACAGCAGTGCCATCGGCACCGCAAATCTCGACCAGATCTGGCTGTTCGTTTATCACACGCCCTCCCAAAAGGATGCAGATATCAGGGTTGGTGGAAACTGTCCGGATTGCCTTGATAAGGCTTGAAATTGTCGCGGTAGGGCAATCGACGCTTACGGTCAATCCTATCAGATCATAATGACGATTCGCGAATTTGCCGGTCAGTTCCGAACGCGTCGGCTCCATCAGCACATCTGCGTCCCATCCGGCGCGCTGAAAACACTCTGCGACCATCAGCGTGCCGAGGCTGTGCTGCTCGCCGGGCATGGTGGAAAACAATGCGGAGCGCTGGCCATGGCCTGCGTCCATCGCCGGCGGAATACGCAATGTCATCTCGCGCAGAATTTCCTGCACCCGCCAAAGCCCCATGGTGATATCGACGAAATCGGCTCGATCCTCGTCCCAATATTGCCCGAGCCGTCGGGCGCTGGGTGCGAGCAGATCGACATAGATGGTTTCGATCGAACTACCCGTGGCAAGACAGTGATCGACAAAATCGAGAAGCTTGCGGGCGTCCCCTTCAAGCGCAAGCGCGGTGAAAAAGGATACATCGCTGCCGGAAATGGTGCGCTTGTCGCTATTGAAAGGCGAGCGAGGCTGCATCATGCTGCCGCCGCCCTGGCCGTCGGCGATCAGCTTCGGAATAACCAGATTTTCCAGCACCACCGAAAGGTCCTCATCGGCATCGGCTCCGGAGAGCAGGTCCACATGCTGTGCATCACCGTTTTCAGATAATCGATCCTCCGACGATGGGTTGTGATGCTTCTTGCCAGATCTCCAGCCATCCAGCTTGGAGCGTAAATCTGCGATCCCAAATGATGCCATGTTTCAGACTCTCCTGCGTCAAGTCTGGTCGGCGTGCCATACGTCGGCCGCGCGGGCGAATACGCCTCACGTGACTCGCAACCTACTATAAGGTGGGGAAATACGCAATGCGGCGAGGTAAAAAGTGTCAATTTTGCATAACGTCAAAAAAACTTGACACTTTGCCGCAAACCTTCCTAATCTCCGTTACCAACAAATGGAGTAGGAAAGCTGTCGGGTATCGCTCACATCGACACTGGGAAAAACCCCCGGAAATCTGACGTTTCCGAGCCGACTCAAGCTGCACATATTCTCTACACTCCGGAACAGCGCAAACGTCGTGACGAGTCGCGCTGGACCTTGGTCCAGGGCATTTTGGCACCGCTGCAGTTTCTCGTCTTCGGGATAAGTCTGTTTCTGGTGATCCGCTATCTCGTCACCGGCGAGGGTGAGAGCGCCGCCGAAATCTCGATCCTGATCAAGACGCTTATCCTGTACACCATCATGGTCACCGGCTCGATCTGGGAGAAGGTGGTGTTTGACGAATGGCTGTTTGCCAAACCGTTCTTCTGGGAAGATGTCTTCTCCATGGCGGTGCTGGCGCTGCACACCGCCTATCTGTTGATGCTGTTCTATGGCTGGGGTTCGAGCGAGGAGCGCATGTATGTCGCGCTCGCTGCCTATGCCACCTATGTCGTCAATGCCGGTCAGTTCCTGTGGAAGTTGCGCATGGCGCGGCTCGAAGGCGAGCGTCTGCAAACAACCGATGCGGATGACCGCCAGCGACAGGCCGATCTGTCCACCACTTCCCCCAGCCCCCAAAACCCGGTGACCGCATGAACGATACCGCTCCCCTGATGATGGAAAAACCGCCTGCCAATGGCGAAGACTGCGCACCCGTCCTCAAGGAAAAGGGTCAGAGGGAGGTTTTCTGCGGCCTGACGGGCATTATCTGGCTGCATCGCAAGATTCAGGACGCGTTTTTCCTGATCGTCGGTTCACGCACCTGCGCCCATCTGATGCAATCGGCCGCCGGCGTGATGATCTTTGCCGAGCCACGCTTCGGCACCGCGATCATGGAGGAGCGGGACCTTGCCGGCCTCGCCGATGCCAATGAGGAGCTTGACCGCATCGTCAACCAACTTCTGGAGCGGCGGCCCGAGATCAAGACACTGTTCCTCGTCGGCAGCTGCCCTTCCGAAGTGATCAAGCTCGACCTCGCCAAAGCCGCGCAGCGCCTCGGCGCGCAGCATGCACCCAATGTGCGCGTGCTCAACTATTCGGGCAGCGGCATTGAGACCACCTTTACCGAGGGCGAAGATGCCTGCCTTGCCTCGCTGGTGCCGGAAATGCCGACACTGCCCGAGGATGCACCGAGAAACCTGATCCTTGTCGGCTCGCTGCCTGATATTGTCGAGGATCAGTTCATGCGGCTGTTCGCCAAGATCGGCATCGACAATGTCGCAAGCCTGCCCGAACGCTCGGTCGACAAGCTGCCGGGTATCGGCCCCAATACCCATTTCCTGCTGGCGCAACCCTTTCTCGGTGATACCGGCCAAAGGCTGCTGGAGCGCGGGGCAAAGCGGATCGATGCCCTGTTCCCCTTCGGTGTCGAGGGCACCACCGACTGGCTGATGGCGGCAGCAAAGACCTTCGGCATCGATACCGGCCATGTCGCCGAAGTGCTGCTGCCCTATCAGGAGCGCGCCCGCCGCGGCCTGCAGCATCAGCGCGAGCGGCTGGAGGGCCGCACCATCTTCTTCATGCCGGACTCGCAGCTGGAAATTCCGCTGGCACGCTTCCTCGCCAATGAGATGGGCATGGTACTGACCGAGGTCGGCACACCCTATCTCCACCGCAATCATCTGGTGAAGGAACTGGAGCACATGCCGCCGGGGGTCCAGCTCAGCGAAGGCCAGCATGTCGACAAACAACTTGAGCGGGTGCGTGCCACCAGGCCTGACCTCACCGTATGCGGCCTCGGTCTCGCCAATCCGCTCGAGAATGAAGGCCTTTCCACCAAATGGGCGATCGAGCTGGTGTTCTCGCCCATCCATGGCTTCGATCAGGCAGGGGATCTCGCCGAATTGTTCGCCCGGCCGATGCGCCGCCGTGATGTGTTGAAGGTATAAGCGATGCAGCTAGCCGTCTGGACATATGAAGGCCCGCCCCATGTAGGGGCGATGCGCGTCGCCACCGGCATGAAAGGCGTGCACTATCTGCTGCACTCGCCGCAGGGCGACACCTATGCCGATCTGTTGTTCACCATGATCGAACGGCGCGACCATCGCCCACCCGTCACTTATACCACCTTCCAGGCGCGTGACCTGGGCAAGGATACTTCGCAATTGTTTCAGGATGCGGCGCTGGACTCGCTCGAACGCTTCAAGCCCGATGCGATGCTGGTCGGTGCTTCCTGCACCGCCGAACTGATCCAGGATGATCCCGCTGGCCTGATCGAGAAAATGGGCCTGCCCATCCCGGTTATTCCGCTCGAACTGCCCAGCTATCAGCGCAAGGAAAATTGGGGCGCAGCGGAGACCTTCTATCAAATTGTCCGCTCGCTCGCCGACAAGGAGCGCACGCCCAGCGACCGCGAAGCTACGGGCCGTCGTCCGCTCGCCAATCTTCTCGGCCCGACCGCGCTCGGTTTCCGTCACCGTGACGATATTGTCGAAGTCACCCGCCTGCTCGATGGCTTGGGCGTCGACGTCAATGTCACCGCACCAATGGGCGCCACCGCTGCCGATATTGCGCGTCTCGGCGAGGCCGATTTCAACATCGTCATGTATCCCGAAATCGGCGAAATGGCGGCAGAGTATCTGAAACGTACTTTCCGCCAGCCCATGGTCCGCACCGTGCCCATCGGCATTGGCGCGACGCAGGATTTTGTCCGTGAAGTCGCAGAGATAGCCGGGGTAGATCCTGAGCCAATGCTTGAGCGCAACCTGTCGCGCATGTCCTGGTGGAGCCGCTCGATCGACTCCAACTATCTCACCGGCAAGCGTGTCTTCATCTTTGGCGATGCCACACACGCCGTCGCTGCCGCGCGCATTGCCAATGACGAGCTGGGCTACAAGGTCTGCGGCCTGGGTTGCTATAATCGCGAATTTGCCCGCGATGTCCGCGCCGCGGCCAAGAAATATGATGTCGAGCCGCTGATCACCGATGACCATCTGGCGGTGGAAAAAGCCATTGAGGAGGCCCAGCCCGAGCTGATCCTCGGCACCCAGATGGAGCGCCATATCGCCAAGCGCTTCTCGCTGCCCTGCGCGGTGATTTCGGCGCCGGTGCATGTACAGGATTTCCCGGCCCGCTTCTCGCCTCAAATGGGCTTTGAAGGCGCCAATGTCATTTTCGACGATTGGGTGCATCCACTGGTCATGGGTCTGGAAGAGCATCTGCTCACCATGTTCCGCGACGATTTCGAGTTTAGCGACGAGGCCGGCCCTTCACATCTGGGTGCGGGCCATGGCGCGCCACAGACCCAAGCCGCGCCGCAGCCAGAACCGCCAATGGCCGACACTCTGGGCGATGTCGCAGTCGCCGAAGCTCCGGCAGCAGTCGGCGAGGCCATATGGACCGATGAGGCCATGAAGGAGCTCAAGAAAATACCCTTCTTCGTGCGTGGAAAGGCACGTCGTAACACCGAAACCTTCGCCGCAGAGCAAGGGATAACCACAATCGAACTGGACACCCTTTACGACGCGAAGGCGCATTATGCCAAGTAACGCATCTCCCTCGGTCCGCACGGTTATCATCACGCTGGACAACCATCTGACCGCTGCGGTCGAGCGCGCCAACCAGCAGTTGGCCGAGGACAATATCTCCATCGCGCTCTATGCCGCTTCGGACTGGGACCGCGATCCTTCGCTGCTCGAAGCCGCGAGACAGGACATTGCGCAGGCCGATATCATCATCGTCACCATGCTGTTTATCGAGGACCATGTCCGCGCCATCTATTCGGCACTCGAGGCACGGCGCGATGACTGTGACGCAATTGTCGGGCTGATGTCGACGGCGGAAATCGTCAAGCTGACCCGGCTCGGTAGTTACAGCATGGACAAACCGGCCAAAGGCCCGATGGCGCTGCTGAAAAAGCTGCGTGGATCGAAAAAGACGGGTGGTGGTGCCGGCGCCAGCCAGATGAAGATGCTGCGCCGTCTGCCCAAAATCCTGCGCTTCATCCCCGGCACGGCGCAGGATGTGCGGCAATATTTTCTGACGCTGCAATATTGGCTTGCCGGTTCGGACGACAATGTCGTCGACATGGTGCGGGGCCTGGTCAACCGCTATGCCAGCGGCGAGCGCGAGAGCCTGAAGGACTCGTTCAGCGTTCAGCCGCCACGCGCCTATCCGGAAGTCGGTGTCTATCACCCCGATCTGCCCGAGCGGCTGACCGAGGATGCCAGCCTGCTGCCCGCGCCGAAACAGCCCAGCGGCACGGTCGGGGTGCTAATGCTGCGCTCCTATCTGCTGGGCAAGGATGCTGGCCATTATGACGGCATGATCGAGATGCTGGAGGCGCAGGGCCTCAAGGTCATTCCCGCTTTTGCCAATGGCCTGGATGCCCGCCCGGCTATCGACAAATATTTCGTCGACAAGGATCACAAGCCCAGCGTTGATGCGATCATCAACCTCACCGGCTTCTCGCTGGTCGGCGGTCCGGCCTATAATGATGTCGATGCCGCAGTCGAAACGCTGCGCGATCTCGATGTGCCCTATGTCGCGGCGCACCCGATCGAGTTCCAGTCGCTGGAAAACTGGAGCGCCGGGCATATGGGCCTGTTGCCGCTCGAAACCACGATCATGCTCGCCATTCCCGAGCTCGATGGCGCGATCACCCCGACGGTATTCGGTGGCCGTTCCGATGGCTCGCCTGAAGGCTGTTGCGGTTGCAGCCGCAACTGCCATTTCAACAATGAGCACAATGTCCGGGCAATGAACAGCTGCCCCGAGCGTGCTGCGGCGCTGGCAGCCAAGGTATCGCAAATGATCGCGATGCGCCGCACCGCCAAGGCCGAACGCAAACTCGCACTGGTCTTGTTCAACTTCCCGCCCAATTCGGGCGCGACCGGTACAGCCGCGTTCCTGTCGGTATTTGAATCGCTGCATGCGACACTGCACCGGCTCAAGGATGAAGGCTATAGCGTCGAGCTACCGGATACGGTCGCCGAACTGCAGGCTATTGTCCTAAAAGGCAATGCCGAGCGCTATGGCGCTGACGCCAATGTCGCGGTGCAAATCCCGGCCGATGATTATGTCCGCCGCGAGCCCTATCTCAAGGAGATCGAGGCGCAATGGGGGCCTGCTCCCGGCAAGCAGCTGAGCGATGGACAGAATATCCAGATACTCGGGGCGCATTTCGGCAACATCTTTGTCGGGGTTCAGCCAACCTTCGGCTATGAGGGCGATCCGATGCGGCTGTTGTTCGAGGGTACCTTCACCCCGACCCACGCTTTCTCGGCCTTTTACCGCTATATCCGCGAGGATTTCGGCGCTCATGCTGCGCTGCATTTCGGCACCCATGGTGCGCTGGAATTCATGCCCGGCAAGCAGACCGGCATGAGCGGCCAGTGCTGGCCTGAACGGCTGATCGGCACGCTGCCCAATTTCTATCTCTACGCCTCGAATAACCCGTCCGAAGGCATTATCGCCAAGCGCCGCTCGGGCGCGACGCTGATCAGCTATCTTACACCACCGCTTGCCGAAGCCGGTCTCTACAAGGGCTTTGTCGAGCTCAAGTCGATGCTCGAAAGGTGGCGCACGGCCCAGCCCGACGACCCCGAGCGTGCCGATCTCGAAGAGATGATTCACGACCAGTGCCGCGAGCTTGATATCGAGGCGGGTGATCTGGAAAGCCTTTCGGGCCGCCTCTATGAGCTTGAAAAAGAACTGATCCCGCAAGGCCTGCATGTCCTGGGCGGCAAGCTGGAGGGTCAGGAACGCGAAGATCTGATCGAGGCGATGGCCAAGGCCAGTCCCGATCTTGGTCACGAAGAGATTGCCGCGCGGCTGGAATCGTCCGACGAGCTTGGCTCGCTGATGCAGGCGCTGGACGGGCATTATGTGCCACCTGCTCCGGGCGGCGATGTGCTCAACAATCCCGAGGTGTTGCCCACGGGTCGCAATATCCATGGCTTCGATCCGTTCCGCCTGCCGAGCAGCTATGCCTGCAAGCTGGGCGAAACGCAGGCGGCGCAACTGCTCGAACGGCACCAGGCCGAGGGTGCCAGCCTGCCCGAAAGCATCGCCATGGTGCTGTGGGGTACCGACAATCTCAAAAGCGAAGGCTCGCAAATCGCCCAGGCGATGGCGTTTATCGGCGCACGACCGCGGTTCGATGATTATGGCCGTCTTGCTGGCGCGGAACTGATCCCGCTCGAGGAGCTTGGCCGGCCGCGTATCGATGTCGTCATCACCCTGTCGGGCATTTTCCGTGATCTGCTGCCGCTGCAGACGCGGATGCTGGCTGAGGCAAGCTGGCTTGCGACCAGCGCCGATGAACCGCTGGAGCAGAATTTCGTGCGCAAGCATAGCCTCGCACATCAGGAAAAACATGGCTGCGATCTGGAGACCGCGAGCCTGCGTGTCTTCTCCAACGCGCAAGGGGCCTATGGCGCCAATGTCAACCAGATGATCGACGGCGCCACCTGGGATGACGAGGACGAGCTGGCCAATATGTTCGAGGCCAAGAAGGGCTTTGCCTATGGCCGCAGCGGCGAGCCGGTACAGCAGCGCGAACTGCTTGAGAGCGAACTCGCCAATGTCGAGCTGACCTATCAGAATCTCGAATCGGTCGAACTCGGCGTCACCGATATCGACCATTATGTCGATGGACTGGGCGGCATGACCAAAGCGGTGGAAAAAGCGCGCGGCCAGACCACCCCGGTCTATGTCGTCGATGCCACCCAGGGCGATACCAAGGTGCGCACGCTGGGCGAGCAGATCGACCTGGAAACCCGCACCCGCATGCTCAACCCGAAATGGTATGAGGGCCTGCTCAAGCACGGCTTTGAGGGCGTACGCAATATCGAGGCGCATGTCACCAACACGCTGGGCTGGTCGGCCACCACCAGCGAGACGGTATCGCCTTGGGTCTATCAGAAGATCAGCGAGACCTTTGTGCTCGATGACGAGATGCGCGCGCGTCTTGCCGAGCTGAACCCGAAATCATCGTCGCGCATGGCCGAACGCCTGCTCGAAGCCTGTGACCGCGAATTATGGTCACCCGATGAAGCCACATTGGCAGCCCTGCAGGCGGCCAGTGACGATCTGGAGGACCGGCTGGAAGGCCTGGTGCCGGCAGAATGACCCCCCATCACAACCCATCCCTGGAGAGAGGAACCCCCCAATGACCCTTTTAGACGGAAGCGATGCTCCACCCGATGGCGAAGGCAGTGTCCAGGTCCATATGGACCCGAAAGACGAGATCAAATCGGCAAAGGTTTTCGCGGTTTACGGCAAGGGCGGTATCGGCAAATCGACGACATCGTCCAACCTGTCGGCGGCTTTTACCAAGCTCGGCCACCGGGTGCTGCAAATTGGCTGTGACCCCAAGCATGACTCGACCTTCACGCTGACCAAGAAGATGATGCCGACGGTGATCGACGTCTTGGAAACAGTCGACTTCCACAGCGAGGAGTTGCGTCCTGATGACTATATGTTCGAGGGCTATAATGGTGTGATGTGCGTCGAGGCCGGTGGCCCGCCCGCCGGCACAGGCTGTGGCGGCTATGTCGTCGGCCAGACGGTGAAACTGCTGAAGCAGCACCATCTGCTCGAAGATACCGATGTGGTTATTTTCGACGTGCTGGGCGATGTGGTGTGCGGCGGCTTTGCCGCGCCGCTGCAGCATGCCGACAATGCGATTGTCGTTGCCGCCAATGATTTCGACAGCATCTTCGCCATGAACCGCATCGTTGCGGCGATCAACGCCAAGTCGAAAAACTATAATGTCCGGCTTGCCGGCGTCGTCGCCAACCGCTCGGCCGAAACCGACGAGATCGACCGCTTCTCCGATGCCATCGGCATGAAGCGGCTGGCGCATTTCAAGGATCTCGACGCCATTCGCCGGTCACGGCTGAAAAAATGCACGCTGTTCGAGATGGAAGATTCCCCCGAAGTCGAGGCGGCACGCCAGGAATATATCGCGCTGGCGAAAAAGCTGTGGGACGGCGCCGAGCCGCTCAAAACCACCCCGATGAAGGACCGCGATATCTTCGACTTTCTGGGATTTGAATGATGGAAGGTATTTGATCATGCCTCAGGGCCTCGCCTCGACCAGCTATCATCAGAGCCGCCGCCGGCTGGAGCAGTATTTCGACCAGACCGCGCGCAAGGCATGGGTCGATCTGACCTCCGATGCGCCGGTCAGCGGCATCCGTGCCACTGTGCGCGCCGGACGCGACCGGATGCGCAACATTCTGCTCGATACCCTGCCCACCGACATGCACGGCATGCGCCTGCTCGATGCCGGTTGTGGCACCGGGGCGCTGGCCATTGCAGCGGCAGCACGCGGCGCGCATGTCGTCGCGGTCGATGTATCGCAGGGGCTGATCGATGTGGCGCAGAAGCGCGCGCCCGAAGGCCTGTCGATCGACTGGAAGGTCGGCGATATGCGGCATCGCGATCTCGGCATTTTCGACCATGTTATCGCGATGGACTCGCTGATTCATTACAGCCAGAATGATGTGCTGGCGGTGCTGCGGGCATGGTCTGACAGAGCCAATGAAATTGCCTTCACCTTTGCGCCGGGCACGGCATTGTTGCGCACGATGCACATGGTCGGCAAGGCGTTCCCGCGCAGCGACCGGTCCCCGGCAATCAAGCCATTGTCGGAAGCGCGGCTGTCCAAGGCGGTCGAAGCGGCCCTGCCCGAATGGCAGATCAATTTCACCGAGCGCGTCTCCAGCGGATTCTACAAATCCGAAGCCATGGGGATGAGCCGACGGTGAAGCAGCAGCCCTCTTCGGTCAGCTTTTGGCAGGGCATTGGTATCAGGCTGCTGCCTTTTGCCGATGCCGCCAGTGCCGAGCTGCCGCTGGGGCGTCTGTTGCGGCTGGCACTGTTCCAGGTCAGTGTCGGCATCGCCGTGGTGCTGCTCAATGGCACGCTGAACCGGGTGCTGATCGTCGAGCTCGGCCTGCCGACATGGATTATCGCGCTGATGATCGGTATCCCGCTGGTCGTCGCGCCATTTCGCGCACTGATCGGCTATAAATCGGACACCCATCGCTCGCTGCTCGGTTGGCGCCGGGTGCCCTATATCTGGTTCGGTACGCTGGGCCAATTTGGTGGCTTGGCCATCATGCCCTTTGCCCTGGTCCTCCTTACCCGCGAGGATACCTTCCTCGCCGGCGTTGCAGGCGCCTGCCTCTCCTTTCTCCTCACCGGGGCCGGCATGCATGTAACCCAGACCGCCGGGCTGGCGCTCGCTACCGATATTGCCCCTGCCGAAAAGCGCCCGCGTGTCGTCGCCCTGCTCTATCTGATGCTGCTGGTCGGCATGATGATGGCCGCACTCACCATCGGCAACCTGCTCGCCGATTTCAGCAACACCCGGCTGGTAGAGGTGATTTCCGGCGCTGCAGTGATCACCGCAGTGCTCAATATCATTGCGCTTTGGAAACAGGAAGCACGCGGAACGGCACTCAGGAAATCAGATCCACCGGCTCCGGCATTCAGCGAAATCTGGGCAGCGTTCGCTGCGCGTCCCAACACCAAGCGGTTGCTTCTTGCCATTGGTCTTGGCGCCATGGCCTTTGCCATGCAGGATGCTCTGCTCGAACCCTATGGCGGCGAGATTCTCGGCCTGTCGGTCGGTTCAACCACGGCGCTGACCGGGGCATGGGCGCTGGGTGCGCTGATCGCCTTTGTCTATAGCGCCAAGCGGCTCAACGACGGCGCCGATGCACTGCGCCTGGCAGGCGGCGGTGCGGTCGCCGGTGTGGTGGCCTTTTTGATGACGCTTTTTGCCGCACCTTCGGAATCGGTGCCGCTGCTCTATGCCGGCGCCATCGCCATTGGTTTCGGCACCGGCATGTTCTCGGTCGGCACTATGATCGCCGCCATGGGCCTTGCTCGCCAGGGCACTTCTGCCGGCCTGGCGCTCGGCGCCTGGGGCGCGGTGCAGGCGAGCGCCGCCGGTATCGGTATCGTGCTCGGTGGCCTTATTCGCGATGGCATCGCCTATTATGCGCTGGCCGATGGCCTGGGAGCGACACTGGCAGTCCGCGCCAGCGGCTATGGTGCCGTCTATTGCATTGAAATTCTTCTATTACTCGTGACGCTCGTCGCTTTGGGGCCGGTGATTGGAATGCCCGACGCCGAAGACGAACGCGCGGATAATGCAGGTGAACGCTTTGGCTTGAGCGAATTTCCGACCTGATCAAAACGGAAATACTGAGGAGAAGAGAGATGGATACTGTTTTTGTTGGCGTCTACGACGTGGCCTTTGTCGCCCTTATCGCCTTTTTCGGGTTTTTCTTTGGGCTGGTTATGTATCTGCGCCGCGAAGACCGGCGCGAAGGCTATCCGCTCGAGCATGAACTCACCGGTCGCAGCGACACCATGGGTGGTCCGCTGCTGCACGATAAACCCAAGACCTTCAAAATGCCGTTCGACCGTCCCGACATGACCACGCCAACTATCGGCAAGGAGCGAGTGGATATCCCCGCCAAACGGACCTTTGCCAGCATCGGCGCGCCCTATGCCCCCACCGGCAATCCGCTGGAAGACGGCCTCGGCCCGGCAGCCTGGGCCGATCGTTCGGACCATCCTGATCTCGACGGTGAGGGTCGCCCCCGCATCGTGCCAATCGATACCGTCCCGCATATCAGCGTGCACCCTCGTGACCCCGATCCGCGCGGCATGAAGGTGATCGGTGCCGATGGCGAGATTGCCGGCACCATAAGCGATATCTGGGTCGACCGCGCCGAGCATCAGATCCGCTATCTGGAAATCGATACCGGCAAGAAGAAGGTGCTGGCACCCATGGCGATGTCGCTGGTCAAGGGCCGCTGGGGCGAGGTGATCATCGATGCAATCAACGCGGACCAATTTGATGCCGCACCGACACCCAAGAAGCCGGGTGAGATCACCTTCTACGAAGAGGAGCGCGTCGTGGCCTATTTCGGAGGCGGCTATCTCTACGCCAATGAGGAGCGCCAGGAGTCAAAAGTATGAGCGAATACGACTATGAACCGGTCCCGGGATTGCCCGAAGAACTGCCGGATGATGAGCACATCATCTGGCAGGGCACCCCGGACTGGAAGGTGATGGCGAAATCCGCGCTGCACATGCGGCTGGCGGCAGGGTTTGTGATCCTGTTTTCGGCCATCACCGCTGCGCAGACCAGCATTACCACCGGCATCATCCTGTTGCTGGTCGGTTGCCTCAGCATCGCCTCCTTCGCCGGTTATCTGTTTCTGGTTGAACGCACCACACTCTACACGCTGACCAACAAGCGGGTTGTGCTGCGCTCCGGCGTTGCCCTTAACTACTGCATCAACCTGCCACTGACATGCATTGAGTCGGCCGATCTCAAGACGCTGGGCGATGATTATGGCAGCATCGCGCTGCAAATGGAGGGCGCACCGCGCATCGGTTATTTCATGCTGTGGCCGCATGCCACTTCGCTCAGCATAATACGGCCAAAACCGCTGATCCGGGCCATTCCACAAGCCGCAAATGTGGCCCGGATGCTGTTTGAAGCCACCAGCAAATTGCAGGATATTACTCCCGAAGCCGCCTCCTCCGGCAAGACGGACAATGTCCCGCTGAAAGGCCTGCCTGCATGAGCCATTCGCACGACCATGACACCACTGTTCCGCCCGGCGCGCTTTATGGCGCCGCGGCGTTGTTACTGTTTGCCATGGCAATGACCGGTGCGGTCACCAGCGGGTTCCTGCCCAAATCGGGCAGCCCGGAATTGTCGCGCGCCGAGGTGGCACCGCAGGAAACGCGCAATCTGTATTTCACCGATACGGCCGAAGGCGGCGTCACGGTCAGCGATGCCGATACCGGTGAGACCGTATCGGAAATCGGCTATGGCGAAGGCGGCTTTATGCGCGCCAGCCTGCGCCGCCTTATCAAAACACGCCGGGAACGCGGTATCGGTGCCGAACCGCCCTTCACCCTGATCCGCTGGGAAAATGGCGCCCTGTCGCTTGAAGATCCCAGCACCGGCGAAACGGTCGAAATCTATGGCTTCGGCCCCGACCATACCGCCATGTTTGCCGCCATGCTCAAAGGAGCCGATAGCTGATGTCTCTTCTCACCTCGGAAAAATTCGATACCGGTTGCCGTATCGAGATCGAGCAAAGCCCTGACCATTTCCACGCCCATGTCAGGCTCGATGGCGATATTCCCATCTATCCCGGCGACAAGGTCAGAGTTCATGGCGCTCCAGTCACCGTGGCCTTCGGCGAGAAAATCGCGTTCGAGCGTCAGGCAACGGTGGAACGCGCCGGTCCGCTAAAACGACTATGGACCAAAATTGCCGGCCATTTCGAGATGGCCGAACTCTATGAAGTCAGTTTCAATCCAGGGAGGCTGTGATGAACGCACCGACGAAAAAACTCGAACCCGCCCTCCATGGTTCACCCGATACCATGGCCATAGCGCAGCAGGATACGGTGCTGGCACCGCGCTTCTACACCACGGATTTCGATGCGATGGACAGGATCGACGTCTCCCCGGTGCGCGACGAATGGGAAGCGCTGATGGAGGAGATGGAAGACGACCGTAACAAGAAACATTTCCGCAAGACGGATGCCTTTGACGGCGTTATCGAGCAGCTTGAGCCCGGGTTGCAAAAGGAATTCATCGATTTCCTTGCCAGCTCGCTGACTTCCGAATTTTCGGGCTGCATACTCTATGCAGAGATTGCTCGCCGCACCAAGAACAAGGACGTCAAGCGGCTGATGAAGCTGCTGGCGCGCGATGAAAGCCGTCATGCCGGATTTATCAACGAGACGCTGAAAGGCGCTGGCATCGGTGTGGATTTGAGCTTTCTGACCAAGACCAAGAAATACACCTATTTCCGGCCGAAATTCATCTTCTACGCGGTCTATCTGTCAGAGAAGATCGGTTATGCGCGCTATATCACCATCTTCCGGCATCTGGCACGCAATCCGGACAACAAATTCCACCCGATTTTCGACTGGTTCGAGGACTGGTGCAATGACGAGTTCCGCCATGGCGAGGCTTTTGCCATGCTGCTGCGCTCAGACCCCAAGCTGCTAAAGGGCCATAACAAGCTGTGGATCCGCTTCTTCCTGCTGTCGGTCTACGCCACCATGTATGTCCGCGATCACAATCGCCCGGTCTTCCATGAGGCACTGGGCGTTGATCCGGCAGATTATGGCTATGAGGTGTTCGACATCTGCACCAAGATTTCCGAACAGGTTTTCCCGGTGAAGCTGGACACCAATGATCCGCGCTTCCGCAAGGCGATGGAGGACCTGCGCATCGCCTCCAATGGCATAGAGGATGCCAAGGCGCGCGGCGGCATCTCCGGCAAGCTGGGTCAGGCAAAGCATATCGCCAAGGCCGGCATGGCTTTTGCCCGCATGTATTTCATGAAGCCCAAAGCCAATGAACTGCCGCAATCGATCAGGCTTTACCCTGCATGGTGAGCCTTACCGATCTCGGCATCGCGTTTCTCGTAGTCACGGCGCTGTGGTTTGTCAGCACCGGGCTTGTGGCGACGCTTAACCACCGGCATCGCCAGTCTTTTGGGCGCTCGCTGGTCATTGCCGGTGTCTGCGCCATTGGTGGCCTGTTGCTGCTGGTGCTGAGCAGTCATTCAACCGCGCCCTGGGCGATTTACACCAGCTTTGTCGGTGGCCTGCTGATCTGGAGCTGGCACGAGATCAGCTTCCTCACCGGCGCAGTCGCAGGGTCGCATCGTGACCCCTGCCCCGAAGACGCAAAGGGGTGGGAGCGCTTCTCGCTCGCGACCATGGCACTGATCCACCATGAGGTAGCTCTGGCGATGACCGCCGGCATGCTGCTATCGCTGGCTTGGTTCAGCGAGAATTCGACCGGTGCGCTGACATTCTCGTTACTGCTGATCTTCCGCCTGTCGTCAAAGTTCAACATCTATCGCGGCGTACCGAATATGAGCACCGAGCTGCTGCCGCGGCATCTGGAATATCTCAAGAGCTATTTCGGCCCGAAACGACTTCGCCCGATGCTGATCGTCACCATTTTGGCGATACTCGGTCTGGCTGGCTATTTCGGCTATGCCGCCTTCACTGCCAACGTGATTGGCGACACAATTCAGTCGGCGCTGCTCTGCTGTCTGTGCCTGTTGGCGGCACTGGAGCATTTCTTCTTCACCATCCCGTTTCGGGATTCCGCTTTGTGGCAATGGGCACTGGATGCGCGCGACAAACAACGCTATGACTATAAATGATAATAAGGAGTGTGGGCATGGATTATGAGAGCTATTTCGGTGGCGAGTTGCAAGCCGTCCGCGACGAAGGACGCTATCGCATCTTCACCGAGATCGAGCGCAAGGCCGGGGCCTTCCCCCATGCCACACGCTATGTCGATGACGGCACCACCGAAGTAACGGTCTGGTGCTCCAATGATTATCTCGGCATGGGGCAGCATCCCAAGGTTACTGCGGCGATGCACGATGTGATTGACCAATGTGGTGCAGGTGCAGGGGGCACACGCAACATCTCCGGTACCAACCATCATCATGTGTTGCTCGAAAAAGAATTGGCCGACCTGCACAACAAGGAAGACGCGCTGCTCTTCACCTCGGGCTATGTCTCCAACTGGGCCGCGCTCGGCACATTGGCAGCCCGTATTCCCGGTTGCGTTGTACTGTCCGACGCCCTCAACCATGCCTCGATGATCGAGGGCATCCGCCACAGCCGTGCCGAACGCATGATCTTCGAACATAATTCACCCGAGGATCTCGACAGGAAGCTGGCCACACTTGACCCCGACCGGCCCAAGCTGGTGGCGTTTGAGAGCGTCTATTCGATGGACGGCGATATCGCACCGATCGCAGAGATTCTCGACGTTTGCGAGAAGCACAATGCGATGAGCTATATCGATGAAGTCCATGCTGTCGGCCTTTACGGCCCACGCGGCGGTGGTGTTGCCGAACGCGAAGGCCTGATGGACCGGATCACCGTGATCGAAGGCACGCTGGGCAAAGCCTTTGGCGTGATGGGCGGTTATATCGCCGCGTCACGCAATCTGTGCGACTATGTCCGCACCTTTGCCAGCGGCTTCATCTTCACTACCGCCCTGCCCCCGGCCATTGCCGCCGGTGCCTGTGCCAGCATCAGGCATCTGAAGACCAGCAATGTTGAGCGTGAACGTCATCAGGAGCGGGTTGCCAAGGTGCGCGGCGCGCTGGACCGTCTCGGCATTCCACATATCGACAATCCCAGCCACATCATCCCGGTGATGGTAGGCGATGCGCATAAGTGCAAGTTCATTAGCGACTGGCTGATGGACAATCACGGCATCTATGTGCAGCCGATCAACTATCCCACTGTACCGCGTGGTACCGAGCGGCTGCGCGTGACGCCGTCACCAGTGCACAGTGATGGCGATATCGACCGGTTGCTAAACGCGCTGAGCGAAATCTGGTCGCATTGCGAATTGGCGAGGCGCGATGTCGCCGCCTAGCGTCAAAGCGCTCTGCGGCGCAAAGCCGCGCTCCACAGAAACAAAAAGGGCCGGAGAAACTCCGGCCCTTTTCTTTGTCTGGATATATCGTCGGATCAGCTGGGATCTTTCAGATAGGCAATGACATTGGCACGGTCCTGATCATTTGGCAGACCGTTGAAGATCATTTTGGTGCCGGGCAGATAGCCGCGCGGATCTTTCAGATATTCAAACAGAACATCTTCGGTCCAGGTAATGCCGCTATTGGCGTTGGCAGTGGAATAGCTGAAGCCCTCAACCGAACCGGCCTGGCGACCGACGATACCGGCGAGCGACGGGCCAACCTTGTTCACGCCTTCCTTGACTTCATGGCAGGTGCGGCACTGGCTGAATACAACCTTGCCGGCAGCCGCATCACCGGTCAGACCGGCCAGATCGGCACCGCCTTCGGCTTCCGCTTCGGCGCCTTCTTCAGCCGCTTCTTCAGCAGGGGCTTCTTCAGCAGGGGCTTCTTCTGCAGGAGCTTCGGTTTCCGCAGGCGCTTCGGCCGGTGCTTCGCCACCTTCGGTACCACCGCCGCATGCCGCCAGCAGAGCTGACAGTGCGACCACACTCACTAATCCTGTCGACTTGACCATGTTTTCTCCCATCGATTCTTATTGATAAAATAATCAACCACTTAAAAAATTAGCCGAGTTTCCGATACAATAAAAGACCAGATTGGTCAGAAATATCTAACCATCTGATTAACTATCGTTTTTACTCTCAGTCTCTTGCAGGACCTTGTCCCGTAAATGGTGCACAAAGAGCCAGATTACAAGGATAACCGGGATCGTCACCGCGCCCATGACGATCTCGGGCAGATAGCCTTTTTCCAGCGCATAGACACCTTTGACCATATAACCGACGAGCCCGACGAGATAATAGGCCGCGGCGATCACCGACAGCCCCTCGACCAGCGTCTGCAACCGCAGCTGCAAATTGGTCGATCGTTCCATAGACTTTGTAAGGCTGAGATTCTGGGCCTTGATCCGGGTATCGATACGCACGTCGAGCGTGTGCATCACCCGCGATATACGCTCGGCAATACGCGCCAGGCGTGACTGGAATGTGGCACAGGTCCGCGCCGCCGGGACCAGCCGCCGTTCGGTAAATTCCGCCAGCGTCTGATAACCCTCAACCGCCACGATATCGAGCGCCTGCAAACGGTCCGACGCGACCTCGGCATAAGCTGCGGTCGCGCTGAGCCGGAAGCCGCTGGCCGACCGGATCAGTTCGAGGCGTGACGAGATATCGGCAAGCTGCTGCAGCAGCATATCATCGTCGTCATCGTCAGCCGCACGGGCCACACGCTCGGCATGTTGCGACAGCTGCTGCTCCAGCTCGTCGACCTGCGGCCCGTATTTCTGCACCGTGGGAAAACCCATCAGCGCCATATTGCGATAATTGCCCAGCTCCTGCACCCGCTGGATGATGCGGCCACGCTCATTGTCCGAAACAGTACCGCCCGATACCAGCAGCCTGCCAAAGCCGTCCCTGTGGATGCCGAAATCAGACCAGATGCGCATGCCGCGATTGACATCGCAGCACACAATATCACGATCATTCAGACCCATCGTCTCCAGATGGGTTTCCAGTTCTTTGCCTCCGGGCACCACCTTGATCCGCGTCGCGCGCAATATGGCACCGGGCCATTGTTCGAGCCAATGGAGATAGGGATCGGAAAGCTTCGTCGGCATATTGCCGGGAAGGATCAGCGTCAGGGTGCTCGCTTCGGTATGACGTTCCCAGAGAACATACAGTCCATTGCCATTATCGCCGGTGGCGCTGCGCGGGCTGAGATGCCAGTCTTTGAAATCCGGCCGGCCATTGACCAGATGCTGGTCCTCATCATGGCGCTGTTGCTGGTCGATCAGCACGACCCATTGATAAATCTCGCAATTATCGGACACCGGCGCAAAGCGGCGCAGGTTCATCTCGTCCACGGCCCATTGCCGCAATGGATGGTCATTCCTGGCCATCTGGCCATCCCCCTTCATATGCTTTCCCCTGTCGGCATCATGTCCGTCCGGTTATAGCCGATCCCGTGACGATAGCGGAGGTTATCTGCTATCACCGGTTCAGAGTCAGGATCACCGCCATGGTTGATAGCATAACCGCCGAAACGCCTTCCGGTTCCGGAAAACGCATATTCGTGCTTGGCAGCACCGGGACGATTGGCCGCGCCACTGTGCGCGCGCTGCTCGAACGTGGACATCAGGTGGTGTGTTTTCTGCGCAGAAAACCCGATGTCGCTGACCAGCCTGCACCGTCGGAATTATCGGGTGCGATTCTGCGCTTCGGCGATCCGACAGACGCGCAATCGCTCGGCGATGAGGGCTTTTGCAGCGAGCATTTCGACGCGCTGGTCTCCTGCCTCGCCTCGCGCACCGGGGCGCCAAAGGATGCTTGGGCTATCGACTATCAGGCGCATATTGACGCGCTGGCGACGGCCAAAAGAGTCGGCGTGCCGCATATGGTGCTGCTCTCGGCGATCTGTGTGCAAAAGCCCGAATTGGCGTTTCAGCATGCCAAACTGGCTTTTGAAAAGACGCTGATGGAGTCGGGGATCACATGGTCGATCGTGCGTCCAACCGCCTTTTTCAAATCGCTGTCGGGACAGATTGAGCGCGTGCGGCGGGGCAAGCCGTTCCTGCTGTTCGGTGATGGCACGCTGACCGCCTGCAAGCCGATCAGCGATGATGATCTGGCGCATTTCATCGCCGACTGTCTGGACGATCCGGCATTGCATAACCGGATATTGCCCATTGGCGGCCCCGGACCGGCCATCACGCCGCGGCAACAAGGCGAAAAGCTGTTCGAACTGCTCGGCAAGGCACCAAATTACAAACAGGTTCCGGTGGCGATGCTCAGCACCATTATCGTGCTACTGAGAATAGCCGGATGGCTGATCCCCGCAGCGGCAGAAAAGGCCGAGCTAGCACGGATCGGTCGCTATTATGCCACCGAATCGATGCTGGTGCTAAACCCCGAGACCGGAGAATATGACGCTGATGCAACGCCCGAATATGGCGAGGAAACGCTGTTCGACTTTTACGCCCGTATGGTCGCCGGGGAAGCGGAAAGCGATCTCGGCGACCATGCGGTGTTTCAGTCCTGAGCTTCATCCTTCGATGAGATTTCCGCCTTGTCCGCCACAACGCTCGGTCGGGTCAGAATAAACAGTGCGGCGGCAGACAGTACGACCAACTGGATGATAATCACCGTTTGCGGCACCGCCAGGGCGAGCGATACAGCCAGCACCGTGATCATCGATATGATACTGAGTGTCTTTGCCTTGCGGCTGATCGCGCCATGGTCGCGCCAGTCGGCAATAAGCGGCCCGAATATACGGTGTTGCAGCAGCCATTCATGGAAACGCTGCGATGAGCGGGCAAAGGCAAAAGCCGCCAACAGGACGAAGGGTGTCGTCGGTAGCAGCGGTAGAAAAACACCAATCGCGCCCAGCGACAGTGCAAAGGCACCGATCATAAACCAGAAAAGGCGCAATGGTTTTGACATTGAAAGGCTTTCTGCTGGCCGGACCAAGCTGCACAATGACCGCCAGCTATGGACGATATCGGACATTGGCGCCACTTTTTGTCCGGGTCGAATTTAGACGAATGACATTCTGTCTTTGACGAAGGCGCACGCCAGTGCCTTGCTCTAGGTGTATTACCTATGCATAACGCTCTCGGTTTCCCAATGAGAGAATGATCATGCTCGAACTGCAGAATGTCACCCATATCTACCCCAATGGCACCCGGGCGCTGGACAATGTCACCCTGTCCATACCCAAGGGCATGTACGGACTGCTGGGCCCCAATGGCGCGGGAAAATCGACACTGATGCGGACCGTGGCGACACTGCAGACACCAACACAGGGCTCTATCCAGTTCGGCAATATCGACATTTTGCAACAGCCCGAAGCACTGCGCGAGCGGCTCGGCTATCTGCCGCAGGATTTTGGCGTTTATCCGCGCGTTTCGGCTTATGACATGCTCGACCATATGGCGGTTCTCAAGGGGATTGCCTCACGCGCCGACCGCAAGGCGACGGTCGAGACATTGCTCAACCAGACCAATTTGTGGGGCGTGCGCAAAAAAGCGATTGCCGGTTTTTCCGGCGGCATGCGCCAGCGTTTCGGCATCGCCCAGGCGCTGATCGGCAATCCCGAGTTGATCATTGTCGATGAACCCACTGCCGGGCTCGACCCGGAGGAACGCAACCGCTTCCTCAACCTGCTGGCGGAAATTGGCGAAAATGTGGTCATCATCCTGTCGACTCATATTGTCGAGGATGTCGCGGATCTCTGTCCCAATATGGCCGTCATCGCCAATGGTCGCATCCAGCTGCAAGGCGCACCGCTCGATCTGATCGCACAGACACAGGGCAGCGTCTGGTCGAAAACCATCAAACGCGACGAGCTGGAGGACTATCGCGCCAGATATCAGGTGATATCGACGCGGCTATTTGCCGGGGCGACGATCATTAACATCCTCTCTGCCGAGGATCCGGGCAATGGCTTCGCCTCGGTCAATGGCGGCCTCGAAGATGTCTATTTCTCGACCCTGGCCAGAACCCGCAGCGACAGCGCGGCAGCGGCCTGAAGCGGAGAGAAGTGATGTTCGCAAAAATTGCTACTTTCGAGCTGCGTTACCAGCTGAAAAACCCGGTCTTCTGGGTAGTCTCCATCCTGTTCTTTCTGCTGACATTCGGCGCGATGACGGTCGATGGTATACAGATTGGCAGCGGCGGCAATGTCAATGCCAACAGCCCCGTTGCCATCATCCGGATTCACCTGATCCAGACGCTTTTCTTTATGTTTGTGACCACCGCCTTTGTCGCCAATGTCATTGTCCGCGATGATGAGAGCGGTTTCGGACCAATGGTGCGATCCACGCGCGTCAGAAAGTTCGATTATCTCATCGGTCGTTTCGCCGGAGCCTTTCTGGCGGCTTCGATTGCGTTTCTGACAGTCCCAATCGCCATCTGGCTCGGGTCGCTAATGCCATGGCTTGACCCGGAAACACTCGGCCCCAACCGGTTCAGCCACTATGCCTTTGCCTATATTGTCATGGCTTTGCCGGGCATCTTCCTGACATCATGCATTTTCTTCGCCGTAGCGACACTGACCCGCTCGATGATGTACAGCTATCTCGGCGTGGTGGTGCTGCTTGTGCTCTATATCGTGTTCAACGTCAGCACCGACAACATGCCCGAGCTGCGCGACCTCACCGGCTATGCCGATCCTTTCGGTATCGCCGCTTTCAACAATGTCATCCGGTACTGGACAGCCAGCGAGTCCAACAGCCTGGTGCCGCCCATGGGCGGTGTCATCCTGTGGAACAGGCTGATCTGGATTGGCTTTTCACTGCTTTGTCTGGCGTTCGCCTATCGCTGGTTCAGTTTTGCCGAACGCGGCGTTTCCGCCCGCAAAGCCAAGCGACAGGCCAAAAAGGCGGCGAAGCTTGCCACCGTTAAACCCCTGCTGGTCGAGCATCTGCCTGATGGCAATGTCAACGCCGCCGCCTGGGCGCATCTGGTGTCGCGCACCCGTTTCGAAATGGTTCAGGTGTTCAAAAGCCCGGCCTTTGTCGTTTTACTGATCATCGGACTGTTCAACGCCAGCGCCGCGCTGATGTTCACTAATGAGATTTACGGCACGCCCTCGCGACCGCTCACCTTTGTGCTGCTGATCGACCTGATCGGCGCCTTCGGCATCATCCCGTTGATCATCGCCATCTATTATGCCGGCGAGCTGGTGTGGCGTGACCGCGACCGCAAAATGCACGAGATTATCGATTCCACGCCGCTCCCCAACTGGGCCTATATGGTTCCCAAGACGATTGCCGTGTCCGGCGTTCTGTTTGCTACTATTCTTATATCGATGATCGCAGCGGTGCTGATCCAGCTGGCGCGTGGCTTTACCGACGTCGCGCTGGACCAGTATGTCATGTGGTATCTGCTGCCCTGGGGCGTCGACATGATCATCCTCGCGGTGCTGGCGGTGTTCGTCCAGGCGTTGAGCCCGAACAAATATGTCGGCTGGGCGATCATGGTGCTCTATCTCGTTGCAACCATCACATTCTCCGCAATCGGTCTTGAACACCCGCTCTACCTCTACGGCAATGCCGCCCCCAGCCCTCTATTCTCCGATCTCAACGGCAATAATGTCAACGGCATGGTCGGCTGGTGGTTGCGCCTCTATTGGGGTGCCATCGCCGTTATCCTCGCGGCACTGGCGCATCTGCTGTGGCGCCGGGGGACCGAGGTCAACCTGCTGCCACGACTGCGCCAACTGCCACGGCGTCTGGTCAGCGCCACCGGCGCACTGATCCTCGGTGCCGGCCTCACCGCTGCCAGCAGCGGTGCGTTCATCTACAACAACACCAATGTCATGAACGATTTCCTCACCCAGTCCGACCGCGAGCAGCGGCTGGCTGACTATGAGAAGAAATATCTCAAATATGAGGATATCAGACAACCATCGACGACCGATATCACGCTGAAGGTCGATATCTATCCCGAACAAAAGCGCATGACCGCCTCGGGCACCATGGTGATTGTCAACGATACCGGTGCGCCGGTGGAAGCGCTGCATGTGCGCTTCCCCGATACGCAGGTTAAGGTCGAGTCGATAACCATCGCCGATAGCAGCATCACACTCGACGATCCGGCGATGAAATACTGGATCTACGCCCTCGATACGCCGATGGCAGAGGGCGAGACCCGTACCGTCAGTTTTGAAACATCGCGTGAGCAGCGCGGTTTCCGCGCCAGCGGCAATGACACCCGGCTGGTGCGCAACGGTACCTTCCTCAACAACAGTGAATTTGCACCGCAGCTCGGCATGGATCGCAATGGTCTGTTGCAGGACCGCCAGACGCGGCGCGAATATGGCCTTGCACCGGAACTGCGCCAGGCCAAGCTGGAAGATGAGAGTGCCCGCGAGAAAAACTATGTCGCCAATGCCGACTGGGTGACATCCGACATTACCGTATCGACCCATAAGGACCAGACGCCGATTGCTCCGGGCAGCAAGGTATCGGATGAAATCCGCGGTGACCGGCGGGTTGCACGCTTTGTTTCCGAGCAGCCGATACTGGCCTTCTTCTCGGTCCAGTCAGCGGAATATGCGGTTAAGGAACGCGAGGCCGATGGTGTCGATATTGCGGTCTATTATCACCCCAAACATGATTATAATGTCGACATCATGCTCAATGCGATCGAGGCGTCGCTGGCCTATTACAAGGCCAATTTCGGTCCCTATCAGTTCGATTATGCCCGGATCATCGAGTTTCCCGGTTATGACACCTTCGCCCAGGCCTTTGCCGGCACGGTGCCCTATTCCGAGCGGCTTGGCTTTATCGCCGATAACAGTGACCCGAACGCGATCGACTATGTCACCTATGTCACCGCGCATGAATTCGGCCATCAATATTGGGCCCATCAGCTGATCAGCGCCGACCAGCAGGGCGGTACGTTGCTGATCGAGACGCTGGCGCAATATTCGGCGCTGATGGTGATGAAAGACATGTACGGCGAGGACCAGATCCGTCGCTTCCTGAAATATGAGCTTGATCGCTATCTGTCGGCGCGCGGCAGCGAGGTGATCGAGGAACTTCCGCTCAACCGCGTCGAGAATCAGGGCTATATCCATTATCGCAAAGGCGCGGTGGTGATGTATCTGCTGCAGGACCGTCTGGGCGAGGACCGGGTCAATGCCATGCTCGCCGGGCTGCTCGATCAGTACCGCTTCAAAAGCCAGCCCTATGCCAATTCCTACGATCTGGTCGATGGCTTCAAATCGCTGGCACGCAACCAGCTCGAGCACCAGCTTGTGACCGATATGCTGGAGAAGATCACTATTTACGACCTCAAGGCCGACAGTGTCGACGTGCGTGAGATGGATGATGGCAGCTTCGAAACGACACTCACCATTGTTGCCGAGAAGTTTTACGCCGATGGCCAGGGCAAGGAAACAAAAGCCCGTCTCGATGACAGCATCGATGTCGGTCTGTTTACCGCCCGTCCCGGGCTCGGTGCCTTTGGCAAGGCGGACGTGCTTTCGATGCAGCGCCAGCCGGTCAGGTCGGGACGCCAGCAGATCACTATCCGGACATCGCAAAAACCGGAATATGTCGGCATCGACCCCTATAATAAATATATCGACCGCAACAGCGATGACAATGTGATCGCCGTGACCGCGTCATAACCCCGTGCAGAGGTCGATTTCTGTTTGATCTCTACCGGATGAGCGCCTCGTCTTTATCGCCTTTTGGACCATCGCCAAAGTCTTGCGGTGGCACAGGCGGGAACATCTGCTGGACTTGTCGACAACCGTCTGTTTCTATAGACAATTCAGGATAGTCGCCAAGACGATCAGCAGAGGCCGCCAGTGTGAATCAGTTCGACAAGAAATTGATGGCTCTGTGGGTACGCTGGGGCAAGAAACTGCTGCCCTTTGCCGACGCCGCCAGCGACGATCTGCCATTGTCGCGCTTGCTGCGCCTGTCACTGATCCAGTTCTCGGTCGGCATTTCCCTGACGCTTCTGGTCGGCACGCTCAACCGGGTGATGATTGTCGAGCTGAAGGTTGCCTCGACCATTGTCGGCGTGATGCTGGCGATACCACTTCTGGTAGCGCCGTTCCGCGCGCTGATCGGCTTTCGCTCAGACACCCATCGTTCGGCCCTGGGCTGGCGCCGTGTGCCGTTTATCTATCGCGGCACCATGATCCAGTTTGGTGGCCTGGCGATCATGCCCTTTGCGCTGCTGGTGCTCGCCGGTGCTTTGCAGTCGGCCGACTGGCCGCCATGGTTCGGTCAGATGAGTGCGGCAATTGCAATTCTGCTCGTCGGCGCAGGCGTTCACATCACCCAGACCGTGGGTCTGGCACTGGCTACCGATCTGGCGCGCGAAGACCAGCAGGCCAATGTAGTCGGCCTGATGTATGTCAGCCTGCTGGTCGGTTCGATCATAGCCGCTCTCGCCTTTGGTACGTTCCTGACCAATTTCACACCCTTTCGTCTGATCCAGGTGATATCGATCTGCGCGATAGTCACCATAGTGCTCAACTTTATCGCGACCTGGAAGCAGGAAGCGCGCACTCCAGCACATCTGATGACCGAAGAGCCGCCACCACCGCCGACTTTCAGGGAAAGCTGGGAAAGCTTCATCAAACAGGGTCATGCGATGCGGCGGCTGGTCATTATCGGCCTGGGCACATTGGCCTTCACCATGTCGGACGTGCTGCTTGAACCCTATGGCGGGCAGGTCCTCGGTCTGGACGTAGGCACCACCACCAAGCTCACCGCCATTTTCGCTGGTGGCAGTCTCGTCGGTTTTGCCATGGCCTCGCAAATTCTCAGCCGGGGCAGCGATCCCATGATGATGTCCGGTTCGGGCGCGCTGGTCGGGTTGCCCGGCTTCATCATGGTAATAACTGCCGCTCCGGCCCTTTCGCCGCAGCTATTTTCTGTCGGTGTTCTGCTGATCGGCTGCGGTGCCGGGCTGTTCGGCCATGGCACGCTGACGGCAACTATGCGCCATGCTCCCGTCGGCCAGGTCGGGATCGCGCTCGGAGCATGGGGTGCAGTGCAGGCGACGGCTGCCGGTGTCGGCGCTGCTCTGGGCGGGGTCATGCGCGATATCGGCCGCAACATCATTCTTTCAGACGCCTGGCCACCGGTAACCAATGGTTATATACTGGTCTATCTACTCGAAATTGCGCTACTTCTGGCGACGCTGCTGGTCATGATACCGCTGTTGCGTCGTCCCGAAGCCAAGACCGAACCTGCACGGAGATAGAGGACGGCCTAGATTGCCTTGACCGTCACAGACCAACGGCGAACACCAGCCTGACAATAGAAGAGGGTCCGGTCATGAGACCGGACCCTCTTCTTACTGACAACCTGACTATTCCGATCTGGCGCCTGGACTCCAGATCCGGGAATGGTCCTCTTGTTTACTCTGCAGCAGCAGGTGCAGCAGGTGCTTCAGCAGCGGCACTGCCCTGCATGAAGTCAGCAAACCAGGTGGTGTTGTTGAGGATCGAGAAATGGACTGTAAGCGAAGTCAGCACCAGAGTGATGAACAGAATGGGCAAGACCACATTCGGGCTTACGTAAAGAAATAGACGGCCTTCATTCATGGGTCATTCTCCCTTATTGCATCCACGGCGACAGTGCGAACGCCAGGACATGGGCGAAAACGGAAATGGCAGCGAAGATACGCGTGCCCCATTTCAGGCCCTCATTAATCTCGATGGCCTCTGCTTCGGTAAGGCCTGTTGGGTAAACCTTCGTATCGTCAGTCATTATAGAGTTTCCTCTCTTCCGATTATGGCAATCAACAAATGCGGGCTTCATACCTGCATTGTCCGCCAGGCAAGCGCCAAGGAATAGCGTGCAACCCCTTTCCCCGCGCCGAGACGCGGGCAGCGCAATATTCTGCATCGGGCCGACCAATAGTAGCTCTATGCCCGTCAACTATTTCAGTTTTTTCAGGGAGAGTCAAATTAAATTAACACTCGATGTGTCAACTAAAATGGACAGTTGTGAATAATCGGCGTCATATTGCGGTTTGCAGACACCAGCTGTGCGCCATTTTATGTGAATTACAGCGCCCGGAATGATGTGCCGAGACAACCAATATCATATTTTAACCGCGAAAGCGACCGGCGCTGGCGGGCATAGCCACTGATGCCCTGCCCAGCCCCCGCACGGTCGTTACGAGGTTGGACCGGTGATCACCTCTACATTGGTTCCCGTCAGACCCTCAATATCCTCCATATCCTGGTACAGGGCCCGCAGCACCGGTCTGGTCCAGGATTTTCTGGGTTCAACCATAATATCATGGATAGCCTCGTCTGTTCCCTTGTCTGTGTGTGTCATGGCTCATCTCCTCTGGGGATCGGCAGAAATGGATCAGAATTCGCCCGCAATACCGGCGCGGACACTGGTCGAATTGCCACCAGCATAGGTGACACCGGCGGTAATGGCAAAGTCGCCTTCAAACCGGTGCATCATCCCTGCCGATACACCCACCTGACCGCGATAGACGGCTACGTTGCTGGCATAGCTGGTCTTGCCCGCCTCACTCGGGAAGTGCGGATTGGCCTGTGCAGCAATCGCGGCTATGCCCCGCTGGGCGTCCCGATCAATTGTCGTCGCCAGATCAAAAAATGCATCCACCCGGCCTTCCAGCGTGGTTACCCTGTCTGTCAGGGCACCAAATTGGGCTTGTGTCACCTGGTTCGCAACCGAGAGAGTATTGGCTGCAAGCGTGGCTGCATTGCTGTTCGATGCGGACGCAACCCGGCGCGGGCTGGCATTGCTGTTATGGCTGGCTGGTGGTGGCTCAGGGACATTCTGGCTCTCCTCGCCAAGCACAACGCCAATGGGCGGCTCATCAGAAGAACCGGCAGGCGTTGGCTGGTCAGGAACTACTGTTTCGGGAGCACTGGCCAGCTCCACACGCGCCGGACCACCACGATCTCCAGGTGCCATGCCTGATGCGCCCATCGGTGCCTCGGCAGGATCCCATTCGTGCCCACCCAGTGCAGCGGTGTTTGCTGCTGCCTGAACCGGCGCATGGCCAGGGCTACTGTTACCCCCCGTCTGGGCAAGGCCCGGCGATGCAGGTGGTTGCGGCGCAGCAGCAATATTGGTTGCTGGAACCTCCGCAGCAGATGCAGGCGGTGCTGTTGTAGCCGGCATCGGTGTAATAGCTGGCACCGGAGCCGCTCCTGCGGTTTGTACGGGCTGTGCAACCAGAGTCGTGCTGCTGATTCCCAACGGTGTCGAGGAAAAGCCCAGATTCCCGGCCGCATCGACTGTGACATAAAACAGCGTACCCGACTGGGCATTGTTGGATATCGCCTGGGGCAGACCAGGCAGCGTTACTGTCTGCGTCGTGGTACCCAGCAACACCTGGTTGGTCCGGGTGGTCGCCGCGTCGAACCCGATGGCAATCGAATTGGCAAAGGCGGATGAAGCTCGCGGCCCGAAGGCAGCGGCAAAATTTGCTGTCGCCGACGCCTGGAAGCCCATGGCTATCGAGCCCACACCCTCGGCCCGGGACTGTGTACCGATCGCCATGGAACTGTTGCCGGTGGCGCTCGCAGCCGGACCGATGGCAAATGACAACAGCCCCTGCGCATTGGCATCGGCACCGATCGCCATGGAGAAATTGCCACTGGCCTGTGCACCATCGTCATCACCGTCAATGCCGTCACCGGTATCCCCGCCAATCGCAATCGCGCCATTGCCTGAGGCTATTGCTCCGCCTGTCGTCGAGTTGACCTGCACATAGGGCGTGCTCGCGGTCGCTGCATTGAGCTGCGCGACATTCACCGCATCGGTATCCTGGGTGCCCGCCGCGACATTAACGACGCGCCGTTCATTGCCGCTGGAGCCGACCGAAACAGTATCGGCCTCATCGGCGATAGAATTGGCGCCCAGAGCAACCGCGCCCGTGGCCGACGCAAGAGCGTCAGTGCCGATGGCAATACTGTCCTGTGCCAGTGCCTCCGCACCGGTGGCGATGCCGCTACCCGCCGCATCATCATTGTCGCTGTCATAGCCGATGGCAATTGCGCCCTGCGCCTGTGCCGCCGCGCGCGAGCCGAGCGCGGTCGCGCCGGTCGCATCGGCAAAGGCGTCCGCGCCCACCGCGGTGCTGTCGGCGCCCAGCGCCAGCGCACCGATTTCAACCGTCGGATCGATGTCGTCATCAACATCCGTGCCGTCACCGCCAAGCGCAACAGAGCCGAACCCGTCGGCACCGGCCGAACGACCGATCGCGACGCCGTGATTGCCGATCACCGCGCTTTCCTTGCCCAGAGCAACGCCCTCGATCGCAGTGACCACCGCGCTTTCACCCAGCGCGATGCCGTCAGCCTCCACTACCGCCGAATCGTCCCCCAGCGCGATACCGTTATCGCCTGCGACAAAGGCAGAATCGCCAATTGCAATGGTATCGTCGTTAAGCGCCCGAGCGCCCGCACCGATCGCAATCGCCTGTTCGCCGCTGGCGGTGGCGGCAAAGCCGACCGCAATCGAGTCAAAGCCGGTATCGGCGAGCGCAAACTGACCGATGGCTATGCTGCTCTCAGTATCCGCCCGAGCTTCATCGCCGATCGCGACCGCGCCAAAGTCGAACGCCTTCGCATCAGTGCCGATGGCAACCGAATCCCGTCCCGATGCAATCGCCCCAAAGGGATCGAGGTCGCCATTGGCGGGATCGTCAGGATCAAGCAGCACGTCGAAATCGGAATCGCGCCCGATGGCAATCGCGCCTTCGCCCGAACCCTGTGCGAGCTCGCCGATCGCGACCGCCTCGTCACCACTGGCATTGGTCTCTTCGCCCGCGGCGATGGCATCATCGCCGGCTGCGCTGGCGGCGGTTCCGGTGCTGTTGGCGACGAAATAGTCCGAGCTGGCAAAGGCCGCGCCTGCAACCGCCGCGTTGAGCTGACCGAGATTGACCGCATCGGTATCACCCGTACCTGTCGCGACATTGACGATCCTGCGTTCACTGCCGGCTGCGCCGACCGAGACGGTATTGCTTTGATTGGCGACCGAATTGTCGCCCAAAGCGACGCTGTTACTGGCAGTGGTTGATGCAAACGCGCCTATGGCCAGACCATTTCCTGCGTTGGCGTTTGCCGAACGTCCAATAGCCACGGCATCACCCTGTGCGGCATTGGCCTGGCGGCCGAGCGAGACAGCCCCTATGCCCGTCGCCTGTGCATCGGTGCCGACGGCAACAGCAGCAGTAGCTGTGGCGTCACTGTTCTGACCGATGGCCAGGGCTTCGCTGGCACTGGAGATGGCGAGCCGACCAAAGGCCGTGCCAAACGCACCGGCCTGGGCCCCCGCCCCTATTGCTGTTGCGTCTTCACCAACGGCTTGGGCATCGCCCCCGACTGCGACAGAGTTGTTGCCGGATGCGAGCGAACCCTGGGTGCCGCCATCGCCGCCATCGCCGCCAATCGCTACAGAGTTTTCGCCGGTCGCATCGCTCTGCGCACCAATTGATATACTCGAAGCATTGGTGGCATTGGAATTGAAGCCAAGCGCGATCGATTGTGCACCGGCGGCATTGGCATTGCCGCCAAGGGCCGTCGAAGATGCGCCGGTTGCGGTAGCGCCAACCCCACAGGCCAGGCTCGTATCATCATCGTTTGAATCCGCACCACCATCGTCATCACCAGCATCGGGTGTGCCGTTATCGTTGCGGTCGAGAATACAGTCATCGGCGCGCGCTTCCTCGGCAGGCAGCAGAATTGCTGCAGCAAGGCCCAGTGTCAGCGCGGTTGTAGTGTGATAAATCCTTTTCATGATAGCAACCTCCCTTTGCTCAATCAGGCAACCGCCTCGCGCCGACAGGTCCGAGTCTGACAGTCACGCATCACGACGGCTGCAGACAGTATAAGGCATTTTACAAAGGTGACCCGAAATTCTCGATTCTGGGTGCATATGCCCGGACTGGAACGTCGCCAGAGATCAGAATGTAGAGGTTTAGGGCCAGAGCGGATGCACAAGACATCATTAATGGCGCCTGTCATCGCGGGAAGCCTATGAGGGCTTGTGGCCAGGGTTTTCCGGATGCGTTGTAACCTCGCCCCTAATTGGTTCGAATGATCAACGAAAAGAGGCAGGGCATGAATCTTCGCGATCTCGAATATATTGTCGCTATTGAGCGCTATCGTAACTTCGGCAAAGCGGCGCAGGCATGCCATGTCTCGCAGCCGGCGCTCTCGTCTCAGGTAAAAAAACTGGAAGAGCGCCTCGGCGTAGAGTTATTCGTCCGTACCAATCAGAGCGTTTGTCCGACCGAGGCAGGTTACCGGATTATCGCCACGGCCAAGGACATGCAGCGTTCTGCACGCCAGATTAATGATATGGCGGCAGAATATCGTGACCCGCTATCGGTTCCACTGAAGCTGGGAATTTTCCCGACATTGGCACCATTTATCGTTCCCTATATCAGCCGTTCGGTGAAAGATATCGCGGACTCGCTAAAGCTTATTTATCGCGAGAAACCGACGGCGGAACTGGTACAGGAATTGCGTCGCCGTACCATCGATGTCGCGCTTGTCAGCGGACCCTTTGATGCGGCTGGCTGCAATTTCACCCCGGTATTCCGCGAGAAGCTGTATCTGATCGTTTCAGACAAGCACAGGCTGAGCAATCGCCACACCATCTCCGCCAGAGAGGTTCCACGCGAAGAAATGCTGTTGCTCGATGAAGAACACTGCCTGCGCAATGAAGCCATAGCCTTGTGTCAGGATAATCGTGTCGGTCTGGATGTACCGGAAGATATGTCTGCGACCAGTCTGCTGACCGCCTCCCATTATATTGCCAATGATTTCGGCTGCACATTGATGCCGGAACTGGGAGTGCCTTTTATCGCCCGTGCGAATCCGCATATCCGCTTCATCGAAATCAATGATGAGAGCTATGTTAGAAATATCGGTTTTCTCTCGCGCAAAGGGTGTCCACGCGAACATATCCTGCACGCATTATGCGATCAGATTCGCCGCCATCCACCAGATAATACCCAGGCCTTGCACTGACCAAACAGGCATAAACGCACCCTCATAATCGCCTCTTTATACAGTTCCCGAAAGCAGGGACTGCGATTAGTCATGCTGCAATTATATCTATATTTATCAATACTTTGCCTTATAAGCAGCGCTTATAATCACCATCAGAAACATATATTATACGACTCGGTTTTCCGGCCCTAAGCCTCGCTGTCGGAAGGCCGCTCTTAGCTGGATCAGCCTTCACTGTCCCCACTAGGAATCTGAAAGGCTCACTGATGAAAACCTCGAACACAAGCAGAGCAAAAGCTGCGTCGCACAGCTTGCTGCTGACCTCTTCCGCGCTGGCAATAATGACATCTGCCAATGCACAGGCGCAGACCATTATCCCCGATGCCAACATGACGACAATAACCAGCATTGCCGATAACGAAATCATCGTAAATCCGGTCGGCAATACAACCAGCGTCGATGGCGCACCTGCTGTCGTAATCGTCAATGATGATGTGACGCTCAACAATGACGGCACACTGGCAACCACCGGTGCAACCCAGACCGTCCAGGTGTCTGATGGCACCAGCGGCGCGATCATCAACAACGGTCTGACCGGCATTATCGAAGCAGATTCGCGCGCGGTACAGATTGATGGCAATGGCGCGACGCTCAACAATCTGGGCGCAATTCTGGGCACCGATATTCAGCGCAACGGTACCGTATATACCAACATCACCGCTGATGATTTCACACTTAACAATGAAGGCACGATAGATGCTGTTGTCGGCGGTGCCGGTTTTTCGGCTGAACTGGCAGCTGAAGGCACGACCATCACCATCAACAACAGCGGTGTGATTGCCGGTCGCGGCAATGCGGGCGCGGGCGCGGCAGCAGCCGGTGACGGCATTCGCTTCGAGCGCACCCGGGTAAATGGCATGCTCGACGGATCAACCAGCGGTCTGCTGACAGGCAATATCACCAACTCGGGCACCATTTCCTCGGATGGTGCAAATGGCACCGTTGCCGGCATCCGTTTCGTCAACGGCGTATCCTTCGCCGGCACCATCACCAATGAGGCCGATGGTGTTATCTCCGGCACGCAAAATGGTCTCTATTTCGGCAATGCCATCCCCGCAGGCGGTGGCGATTTTACCGGTGCTGTGGTTGAAAATCTCGGCACCATCTCCTCTGACAGCCGCGCCCTCAATATTGACGGGAACGGACTGACCATCAACAACCGCGCGGGTGGCGAAATTATTGGCACCGGCAATCAGCGCAATGGCACGGTCTATGCCGACAGTACGGCGGAAGCCTTCACCCTGAACAATGAAGGCTTGATCGATGCGGGCGAAGGCAATGAAGGTGCCGGCTTCTCGGTCGAGCTTTCGGCTGAGGGCAATGATTTCACCATCATCAACTCGGGTACCATTCAGGGCCGTGGCGATGCTGCTGCTGGCGCAGCAACTGCAGGTGATGGCCTGCGCTTTGAACGTGCGCGTGTCAACGGCATGCTCGACGGAACGACCACTGGCCTGTTCACCGGCACTGTTACCAATGCACAGGGCGGCCTGATTGCCTCCGAAGGTGCGAATGGCACAGTTGCTGGTGTCCGTTTCGTCAACGGCGTCTCCTTCCAGGGCACATTTGACAATGCCGGCACGATCACCGGAGTCCAGAACGGTGTCTATTTCGGTAACCCGACACCGGCAGGCGGCGGTGATCACACCAATGGTGTATTCAACAACCTCGCTACCGGTGTAATCTCCTCGGATAGCCGGGCCTTCAACATTGACGGCACAGGCCTGACGTTGAACAATTCGGGTTCGATCATCGGCACCGGCAATCAGCGCAACGGCACTGTCTATGCCGACAGCACCGCACAGGATTTCACCCTCAACAATGATGGTCTGATCGATGCAGGTGAAGGCAATGAAGGTGCAGGTTTCTCCGTAGAGCTGGCATCCGTAGAAGATGGTGGCACCAATTTTGACATCGTCAACTCTGGTACGATTCAGGGTCGTGGTAATGCAGGCGCAGGTGCAGCAACAGCAGGTGATGGCCTGCGCTTTGAGCGCACACGCGTTAGTGGCATGCTCGATGGCACCACCAATGGCCTTTTCACCGGCACGATAACCAATTCGGGTCTGATCGACAGTGAAGGCGCCAATGGTACGGTCGCCGGTATCCGTTTCGTCAATGGCGTGTCCTTCAATGGCACCATCGACAATAGCGGCACCATCTCCGGCGTTCAGAACGGCCTGTATTTCGGTAATGCAACGCCTGCAGGCGGCGGCGATTTTACCGGTGCTGTCGTCAACAACAGCGGTACGATCAGCTCGGCCAGCCGGGCATTGAACATTGATGGCACGGGCCTGGTGGTCAACAATCTGGCTGGTGGCCAGATCATCGGCACCGGCAATCAGCGCAATGGCACCGTCTATGCCGACAGCACCGCACAGGATTTCACCCTCAACAATGCCGGCCTGATCGACGCAGGTGAAGGCAATGAAGGTGCAGGTTTCTCTGCAGAGTTGTCCGCTGGTGGCAATGATTTTGCTATCATCAACTCCGGTACCATTCAGGGCCGTGGTCAGGCTGCAGCCGGAGCGGCAACTGCTGGTGACGGTCTGCGTTTTGAACGCGGGCGTGTCGATGGATCACTGATGAACCCGTCAACCGGCCTGTTCACCGGAACCATCACCAACTCTGGCACCATCACCAGTGAGTCGACCCAGGGTACCGCTGCCGGTATCCGTTTCGTCAACGGTACGTCGTTCAGCGGCACTATCGAAAACCAGGCTGGAGGCACCATCTTCGGTGAACAGAACGGCCTGTATTTCGGCAATGCGACACCAGGCGGTGGCGGCGATTTCACCGGTGCTGTCGTCAACAATGCCGGTACCATCTCTTCGGGCAGCCGTGCGCTGAATATCGATGGCACCGGCCTGACCGTGAACAACAGCGGTTCGATCCTCGGCACCGGTGCACAACGCAACGGCACCGTCTATTCGGATGCCACGGCCAACAACTTCACCCTGAACAATATCGGCGTGATTGACCCGGTAGTTGCCGGTTCGGGTGTCTCGCTGCAGCTTGGCGTCAATGACGGTGATGTTCGCAGCTTCACCCTGGTCAATGATGGTACCATTGCCGGCCGCGGCGAGGCGCTGGCTTCCGGTGCATCTGCCGGTCTGCGCCTGTTCAACGGCGCGGGTGAAGGTACAACCGTTACCGTTGCCGATGATATCGTCAACAATGGCACCATCACATCGGAAACTGCAGCGGCCGTGTTGATCGAGAACATCGCCTTTACCGGCACGTTCACCAATAGTGGCACGCTTTCCGGTGCCGACGCCGTGGACGCGTCAACGGCCCTTGCCGCGCTAAACTTTGTTCAGACCGGTGGCAGCCTTGAAGGCGATTTCCTCGGTTCGGCATTTACCGATACACTGACATTCGCTGGCGGCACCAGCACATTGGCTGGCAATGTCTCCAATGATGTCAATGTTGTCGTCGACGCCCCTGCCACGGTCGCGATCGATGGCGAGAATGTCATAGACGGTGATCTGACGGTTGACGGAACGCTCAGTTTCGAGCTTGGCGGTGACTCGCTGTTCGTTGAGGGCGATACCACCCTAAACGCAGGCAGCGTTGTCAACATTGCGACGACAGATATCGGGCAGGCCGATATTGGCAGCACCATCGTCGTCCTTGATGAAGCAGGCGATTTCGTTGACAATGGGGTCACGGTCAATGTGAATGATGATGACTTCCTCATCGATTATGAGGTCGACATCGGCTCCATCGCCGTAACCACATCCGCGACCGATCTGGCTGCTGTTTCGACCGATGCCAATATCAGCAGCTTTGGCGGTGCACTGACCAACGCGGTGACTGCCAATCAACTCCCTGCCAATGTGTTTAATGGTCTGAACAGCATCACCGATGCAGCCGGGTTCGAGGCAGCGGCACTGACACTGCTTCCGGCATTGAACGAAGGCGTAACCCGCGAAATCTTCGAAACGCAAAACACTGCCGATGCTTTCGTTACCAATCGCCTGGCCAGCGGCAATGCAACAGGTCTTTGGGGTCAGTTTCTGGGCCGCACGGCGGACCGCGATGCCGAAAGCACCAGTGTGACCGGCTATGACGCGGATGCCTTTGGTCTGACCATCGGCGTTGACTTTGCAGCCAGCGACAGCTTGCGGGTCGGTCTGGCCTATAGCTATGCCGATATCGACATCGACCAGAATGGCGGTGCCGGCGAGCAGAGCGACATCAATGCATCGCAGATTTCGGCCTATCTCGGTTATAACCAGGACAAGCTGTTCGTGAACGGCGTGGTCGGTTATTCCTTCAGTGATGTCGATACATCACGGACCAGCGTTCTTAGCGGTCCGGTATCGGGCAGCTTTGATGTCGATGGTGTCCGGGCACAGGTGAATGCCGGCTATGAACTGGGCACCGAAACGGTCAGCATCATTCCCTTTGTCGGGCTCAACTATGCCAGCCTCTCATCGGATAGCTACACCGAAACCGGTGGCCTTAATCTCGATGTGGATGCCGGTGATGTTGATTTCCTCGAAGGCCGTGTCGGGGCACGTCTGGCAACGCAAAGCGACAGCGGTTTCTCGTTACGTGGTAATGTCGCCTATGCCTATGACTTTATCGGTGATGCCCGGGTGTTTGACCTCGGCTTTGCCGGTGCAGGTACGCCTTTCCGTGTCAGCAGCACCGATGGCGAGCAGTCTCGCTTCGAATTCGGCGCAGGCCTGAACTACGGTCAGGAAACCGGTTTCAGCGTCAGCCTTGATTATCAGGGCGAGATAGCATCAGGCTATAACAGCCATGCCGGTATACTGCGTTTGCGTTATGCCTTTTGATTGAATCAAAGGCATTAGTGGGGCCGGTCGGTATCGCAAGATACCGACCGGTTTTGCTTTGAAGGCCGGACATCAACACGTCCGCCACTCCCATAGGTTCCCTTTCGCCACAAGGCTTCGACCGGACCGCGTGTAAATCTCCAGAACCACAGGTGACTGGCGATAATTTGCATTGCAAAGAAGCCGATAGACAGCTGGGCAGCCAGTACAGGCTGCAGGGTACCTGCAAGCGCGAAGCCTCCATGAAAGCCATAGAGCAACACCCCGATGAAGATACCCTGGACCAGATAATTGGTAAGTGCCATCTGACCGACAGGCTGGAATAATCGCAAAATCCATCCAGAAGGGCCAGACTGCAACCCCTTGATCACCGCAGCTGCGTAACCGAATGCAAGTATGGGCGCACCTAGGGCATGCGCAGCTATGTGCAAAGCCTCTGGCGCTGTGACGAAGCCGAGCAGCATAGAAGTCTGGGCAGCCTCAAGGGCCAGTCCGCATATGATCATGGCGAAAGCGAAACGCCCTGTCGCACGCGGCGAACACATGGCCCGATCCAGCCAGTCCTCTCGCATGATATAGGCTCCCAGCAAAAAACGTCCCAGAACGTAGAGGACCCAGGCCAGGATCGCACCGCTTGCCAGATAATCATTGAGAACAAGCTGTGATGTTGCTTGCAGCCATTCGGAATATGTCCCCTCGACATAGGCTGCCTGTCTTTGAAGAATGGCTGCACTGGAAAAGACCGTTCTGTCGCTGACCGCAGTCACTCCAGCCTGCTCAAGCCACCATTCGGCAAGGGGCTTGCCGGCTATGCTCAGGGCGATACCCGATACAAGCATCCAGCGGCTCGGCAATCGTCGCAATATCAACAGCAAGAAGCCCACAAGCGCATATTGCTGAAGAATATCCCATGGCCAGACCAGAAACAGGTTCAGCGCGCCGATGGCTAACAGGATGAGTAAACGCTTTGAATAGACAAGACCGGCATTGCTGCCGCGCCTTTGCAGCCGTGCCCATTGCAACCAGAAGCCCATGCCGAAAAGGATCGCGAAGAGCGTACTGGCTTTGTCATCGACCAGCCAGATGACAAGGAACAGCGTCAACTGATTGTCTGGAGCTGCAAAGAAGCTTTGCTGTTGAGCACCGGTCGCAATATTCGCACTTATGGAAAAAAGGACCAAATTGGCGATCAGTACACCGAACAGGGCAAAGCCGCGCACAATGTCGAGTTCGACTATGCGCTCGGCAGAGGATGTGGGTTGACCAGCGGAAGCGCACAAAGCGCGAGGCTGCGGTGCCATGCCCCTTACTCAACACCGGTCGAAATGGCGAGCAATCGCTCCTCGATCGCCGCATTGAGTTCGGGGGCTTTTTGCGAATTGGTGAAGAATATATAGCCGCTGCGCTGATCTCTGAGAGCAGTAAACCACGCCGTGAAGCCTTCATTCACGCCGCCATGCGATATGGCGGTTCCATGGCTGGTCTGCTTGATCGCGACACCAAGACCCCAGGCATCAAGCCCGAAATCCATGCGGAAATCATCATCCGCACCCAGTTCCCCCTGAGAAGATACCATGTCGCGATACAGATCTCGCGAAAGGCCAGCCCCGTTGAGAACACCTGCCAGAAGGCACCCATAGCGCTCTGCCGTACTGAAAAGGCTTGCTGAGACAACAGGTTTCGCGACTGCCCAATCATCTTGCCGTTCCTTGCCAATATATCCGGCCGCGATGTCGGCACGGTTGGCATCGGAGACAGTCCACGGCCCTGTGTCGCAGCCGAGTCCGGCTTTGAGGTCTGCCCGCATGATCGCTTCAAGACCAGCAATGTCGGTACCACGTTTTCGCGCGATTGCGTGCGCCAGATATTCGAAACCCTCACCCGAATAGCCAAATTCGGTGCCTGGTTCGAAGCGGATATCAAGCGCGTTATCTTCATTCTCCCATCGCCAGTTCGGAAAGCCGGTGCGGTGTGACAACACCATTCGCGGGGTGATACGCAGACTGCGTGGATCATCTATATCGGGGTGCTTGAAGATTTCGGCAATTGGTGCATCGAGCGCGATGTTGCCCCTTTCAACCTCACGCAGCGCGAAATAGGCAAAGGCGACCTTGCTGAGCGAGGCTGCTTCAAACAGCGTGTCATTTTGAACGGGCCTGCCTGCTTCACGGTCAGCCACACCATAGCTCCGGACATACGCTACTCGCCCGTTGCGAATGATTGCCAGCGACAGGCCCGGTATTTCCAGCTTTCGCATCTGCTCCGCAATCAGGGTGTCCAGGGCCGCAAACTCTTCTGCTGGCACGGCCGCGTCCCGGATATCTCTTTCCTGCTGCACCGGCACTGGCGCAAGCAACAAGACGCTCAGCATCATAAAGGCTTTCATCACATCTTTCTCCTCTGCATTACACGCCTCTGATGCTTCCGCAGGGTGCATTGGATGATGATTTCCATTTATTTTTTTGCCCCCTCATCCAAATGACCGCGGTCACGCATCAAAGAAGCGACGGCTATTCTGTGAAGAGCATCGGGAGTGACGAAACGTGGAAGCAGCAAATCTGGATGTGAGTCCCCTGGATGAAGTGATTCCGATCGTCTTCGCGCTCGTCATCGGAGCGATTGTCATTTCTGCCCAATGGCTTATCTACAGGTTGAAGCGCGCCCGGATCGAGGCCATGCGAGAGGCGCTGCTATCGCGCACGGACCTCGATCCGGACAGTATCACTGCCTTGCTGGGCCAGAGACCCACAGCACAATCGGACCTTCGCAAGGCGATACTTTGGGGGTCGACCTGCGCTGGCTTACTGCTCGGCACTCTCGTCCTGCCCGTCGAAATACGTTCGGCAATGCTGGCAGCTGCGATAATCGCCGGTGCGCTGGGCAATGCCTATTCCGTTCTGATGGTCCTGCGTCTGCACGACCGGGCATGACAGGGCACCGCTGGTGCGCAAACTTGATGACAAGGCGCTGGTAGCGTTGCTCAAGGCAACCGGTGACCGTGATGCCTTTGGCGAGTTGTTCCGTCGCCACCACGGGACCATGCAGGGGTATTTGCTCTCTCTCGGCGCAGATGGCGCGCGCGTTAATGACATCATGCAGCAGAGCTTTCTCACCGCGCTTCTGAAAATTGGTCAGTTCAGAGGAGAAGCGTCATTCCGTACCTGGCTATTCACAATTGGTTATCGCGAGCATTTGCAAGCACTCCGCCGCGCTGAAATACGGCAACGGGCCATAAAGACCTTAGTGGATAATCAACATGATGAATCCGACTTAAACCCGAATATGAATGAAGAGCATATCGACATAGCACGGGCGATATCCATGCTATCTGAAGAAGAACGCGCCGCTCTTATCCTTTGCGATGCCTATGGGTTTTCCCATGGTGAGGCTGCAAAGATAACCGGTAGACCTGTTGGAACAATCAAAAGTCATATCCGCCGTGCGCGCATACGTGCGAAAAACCTGCTTGTCGAGGGAGAGAATAATGCCAGCTGATGACGACAACCTGCTGACCCGCGAATTGAAAGGCTTCGTCTCTGCCAATGTCTTAGACGGAAAAGACGTTGACAGCGCCGCTCCCGGCAGGCCGTCGCGTAAACTTCGAAACACAAGCTGGATCCTTGAGACTTTTCTGGCAGCTCGCCGCCCTCTTGTTTTCGGTGTTGCCGGACTTGTAGCGTTGTTTCTTGCAGCAGCTGGGGAACCCTCAATCCCGTTGAGCCTGCTCGCGGTCTGTACAGCAGGTCTGCTCTCTCTATTTACCATCGAATAGAGAGCGGGATCACACAATATAAGGGACTAGCGCTTGATTGCTGTTCGATAAGAGCCGGATCGCTGTGGCTATATCATAAGAGCTCATCTGCATTCATATGGGATTGAAATCGCAGAAAAGGTGGTGACCCCTACGGGAATCGAACCCGTGTTTCAGCCGTGAAAGGGCCGCGTCCTAACCGCTAGACGAAGGGGCCACATGCATGCCGTGGCAGCGAGTTGCCGCAATTAGGGATTTGATGCGATGCGGTCAAGTGCGGATTTGGCACGGTGCAAAAATATTCAGTGCCGCTTCTACCCCTTGCTGCTGTGGCACACCGCCTGCAGCTTGTTGCCATCAGGATCACGCACATAGGCGCCATAATAGTTGGGGTGATAATAGGCGCGCAGGCCCGGTGCGCCTTCATCGCTACCGCCATACGCCAATGCTGCGGCATGAAAACGATCAACCTGATCCCGGGACGGAACGATGAAAGCGATATGCGTGCCATTACCATGCGTCGCAGGCTGGCCGTCAAAGGCCGGGCCGATAAAGATCTTGGCTCCGGTCGGCTCGCCATAGGCCTTGCCGGAATCGCTGCGCATCAATTCGCTATGCCCCAACACCTCCATGATCGCATCGTAAAAGGGTTCGGCCCTGGCAAAGTCGTTCGTGCCCAATGTGACATGGCTGAACATGGTCGCTCCTCCCAGCTGTGCTATTTCAGCGCCGCATCATCGATAATCAGTTCAGCGCTGCTTCGGCCATTCCATTCGTCGATCTTGGCCCGCCCCGCCAGCCATATCCGCTGGTCCCGGCGCGTGCTCAGCAGCACCTGCCCCAGCGGCGTATCGGCGCTTCTGAACGCAATCGCCTTGACCGACTTTCCGTCATCGCCGGCGACAATGGCACGGACATGGTCAGTGCCGACAATATCCACCTTGATCAGCCGCGCCGGACCGATAACAACGCGTGGCCCCGGCCAGCCCATGCCATAGGGCCCAGCCCCGTCCATCTGCTCGACCAGATCGGTCGTCAGCCCGCCCGGCGCGAACACCCCATCGACCAGCAAGGCCCGGTCGGCGCGGGATTGCCCGACATCGCGTTCCAGTCGATCGCAGAGAAAATCGCGGAAAGCGTCTATAGCGTCCGCATTGATGGTCAGCCCAGCCGCCATGGCATGGCCGCCACCGGCAACCAGCAGATCCTGATCGCGTGCTGCGATAATCGCCGCGCCGAGATCGACACCGCTGATCGACCGCCCCGAACCCTTGCCGATACCGTCTTCATCCAGCGCGATGACGATGGTTGGCCGCCCGGTGCGTTCTTTCAACCGCCCGGCAACAATGCCGATGACACCCGGATGCCAGCCCCGCCCGGAAACAACCACCAAGGCCCTGTCCGCCTGCACCTCGAGCTGTGCCTCGGCCTCTTCCTGCACCGCTGCCTCGATGGCGCGGCGTTCCTCATTGAGCTGGTTGAGTTCGGCGGCAATAGTCTCGGCTTCGTGCACATCACATGTTGTCAGCAAGCGTACGCCAAGATCAGAGCGCCCCACCCTGCCGCCAGCGTTGATGCGCGGGCCCAGGGCAAAGCCTAGATCGGAACAGGCGGGATCGCGGGTCAACCGGCTGGCGCGGATCAGGGCGTCCATGCCGATATTGCGCCGCCGCGCCATGACCTTGAGGCCCTGGGCAACAAAGGCGCGGTTAAGCCCCTTAAGCTGCGCCACATCGGCGACGGTGCCGAGCGCCACCAGATCGAGCAGTGCCATCAGCTCGGGCTCATCGCGCCCCTCGAAATAACCGCGCTCGCGCAATGTCCGCACCAGCGCAGCACCAAGCAGAAATGCCATGCCCACAGCCGCCAGATGGCCGTGTGATGCTGCCTCATCATCCTCATCCTGACGATTGGGATTCACCAGCGCGAAACAGTGCGGCAGCTCGGGCGCGCATTTATGATGATCGACGACCATCACATCCACCCCGGCCTGATGCGCCATGCTCAGCGCGTCAAACGCCATAGCACCACAATCGACAGTGACGATCAGCGTCGAGCCCTGTCCTGCCAGCTTGACCAGCGCCTCGCCCGAAGGGCCATAGCCCTCCATCAACCGGTCCGGGATATAGGCGCCCGCTTCCAGTCCCAATTCGCGCAACAGCAGGATGAGCAGCGCCGAACTGGTCGCGCCATCGACATCATAGTCTCCAAAGATGGTGACCGTCTCACCGGCGATCACCGCTTCGGCCAGTCGTTCGGCGGCACGATCCATATCGCGAAAGATCGACGGGTCGGGCATGAAGCTGCGCAATGTCGGCTGGCGATGACGCGCCACCTCATCGCGCGTCACGCCCCGGGTAAGTAGCAACTGCGTCACCAGATCATCGGGTTTCAGCCCTTCACGATAATCGGCCTGTGCGCCGCGCCAGCGCCAGGGCTGGCCGGAGCAGGACTGGCGGATGCCGAGGGCATAATCCTCTATTCTGTCGTCCAGAGCTTCACTCATATGGGTACAGTGCCATCAACATTGGCGCAGGCGAAGCGAAAAGCGTGACTCATCCACAATCGATCAGCTTTGCGACCTGCTCTCGCAGGCGGGGCAACAGTTCCGCATCAAACCAGGGATGGCGCGCCAGCCAGATATTGTTGCGCGGGCTGGGATGCGGCAGCATCAGGCAATCACCACCCCGGTCAAGCCAGCGCTTCGACAGTTGGTCGATCGGTGCCTTGCTGTCATCGGGCAAATGATAGCCTATGGCATAACGTCCGAGGATGATGGTCAAACGGATATCGGGCAGACCGCCGAGCAACGGGGCGCGCCATGTCTCGGAACAGATGGGCGGCGGTGGTGCATCGCCCGATTTTCCTGAACCGGGGAAACAAAATGCCATGGGCAGAATGGCAAACAGCCCGGGATCATAGAATTGCGCGTTGCTGACGCCGAGCCAGTCACGCAGCCGCCTGCCGCTGGCATCGTCAAAGGGCTTGGCGGCGATATGTGTTTTGCGCCCCGGTGCCTGCCCGGCAATCAGAATTCGCGCCTTTGGCGACGCCTGGAGCAGCGGTTGCGGCCCAAGCGGCAGGTCAGGGCATATCCGGCAGGCGCGAACGTCGTCCAATAATGTCTCGAAATCACTCATAGCTGCATCATAGCGGTTTCGGCGCAAGTCCCTGGCGCGTTAGCCTCAGTCGCCTCGATGATAGTATAGGCGCGCGGCATCATCGTCGCGTCGGAAAGCAAGGCCGCGCAGAAAAACTCGCGTCCTGCCTTGCTGTCGAGAAAATCCATATGGCCGATAAAGCCGCCACTGACGGCGCTGGTATCGATAATGGTCAGCCCGGCTATCGGTTTGCCATTGCGCAGCGGTCGGGCATAGCAGGGGGGTGTCGCCAGAGGGTCGATACAGCGGGTCACGCCCAGCCGGTCATAGCCATGCAGAAAGCGTGACGCAGCCACGGCACGGTCATTGTCAGAGGCAAAGACAGTGATACGCCGTCCTTGCGCAACTTTTGCCTCGGTCAGTAGCAGATCACGGGCCTCACGCTCGAAAATTTGGCGATCGACATCGGGTGATGCAAGAATGATATTCCTGAGCTTATGCGCATAATGCGGATGCCCGCGATCGATCATATGGGTCGCGGCGATGGCACCGCGCGCACCCATGCTATGAGCGACCAGGACAATCTCGCTGATCTGCGGCATAGCCGCCAGCTCCAACAGTGCGGCGGTGAAATATGGCTGGTCCCACACGCGGTTCACTTCATCGACGGCGTAGCGCAGAAACTTGTGATGGCTGGGCCAGTTATAGCCGATAACCGGGCCGGCAAAGCCTGTATGATAGCGGATCTGCTCGGACTGAACCGCTGTGTCGGCAAAATCATTGTTATAGCCGTGGATATAGACAACAATCTTGCCGCTCGAGAGCGTGGCGGCATCGGCAATATCCTGCTGCCAGCTATTATGTGCCTGGAACAGAAATTCCGGCGGCTGCGGCTTTTCGCTGGTACCACTACCATGCACGCGGCCATAGCGTATGCGATCGCCACGCTGAATGGTCATGGCATAGGGCTGACGGCGGCAATCGGGCAGGCTGGTAGTGACAAAAAATATCGGAAGCGCCTGTTTCTCGGCATTGGAAAATGTTGGCTGCACCGCGCACAGTTCGCCACCGGCATAGCTTTCCCAGCGCTCTGCGGAAAAGGCGACGCAGCCCGATAGAATGAACACCAGGAGCATCGAAATGATAGTGAAGCGGGGAAGCTGGAAAACGCTTTGCATGGGAGGGTTTATGCCTCTGAACATTGTCATCGACAAGCGATTTAGCCTAGGGTCAGACAACGGCAGATGAACACAGGAAAGCGCTCTTGCCTCACTCTCTCGCAATCATCTGGTTCAGCCGCACCGGCACCGCACGGGCGCTGGCGAAAGCGGCTTATGAGGGTGCCCTGGGCGCGGGTGATGTCACCACGCATCTGGTCGAGGCAGGACAGGCCAATGCCGAACTGATGCGCAACGCCGATGGCTATATCTTTGCCTGCCCGGAGAACCTCGCCGCAATTGCCGGTGGCATGAAGGAATTTTTCGACAGCCATTATTACCCGCTGCTCGGCAGGATCGAGGGGCGCCCCTATGCAGCGATGATCGCCGCCGGATCGGATGGTGAGAATGCGCTGAAACAGCTTGAACGCATCGCCACAGGCTGGCGCCTCAAACGGGTAACCGACAGCATGATCGTCAACACCCGAGCGCAAACGGCGGAGGAAATACTCGCGCCCAAGACGGTGCCACCCGAAACGCTGGCCACAGCTCGGGATATCGGCGCAGCGCTGGCCAACGGCCTTGCCATGGGCGTGTTCTGACCGCCAGGGGCGAATGCTTTATACCCGATGCTCACCCTTCACCCAGCGGACAGTGCCGCTGGATGCGCGCATCACTACGCTCTCGGTGGTCATCACGCCGCTACGCAGCCGCTTGACGCCGTCGAGCAATGAACCATCGGTGACGCCGGTGGCTGCGAAGATACAGTCGCCGCTGGCAAGATCGTCAAGCGTATAGACGCGGTCGAGATCCTCAATGCCCCATTTGCGCGCACGGGCGCGTTCATCATCATTGCGGAACAACAGCCGACCCTGAAACTGGCCGCCGACGCAGCGCAACGCGGCCGCCGCCAGCACGCCTTCCGGCGCGCCACCCTCGCCCATATACATGTCGATGGTGGTGTCTTCATTGGTGGTAGCGATCACCCCGGCGACATCGCCATCGGGGATCAGCATGATGCCGCAGCCCAGCGCCCGCAATTCGGATATCAGCGCGCTGTGACGCGGACGGTCGAGAACGCAGACATTGATATCACCCGGCTCGACGCCCTTTTCTTTCGCCACCGCGCGGACATTGTCACTGGGGCTGGCATCAAGATTGATAATGCCTTCCGAATAGCCCGGACCTATGGCCAGCTTCTGCATATAAACATCAGGGGCATTGAGCAGATTGCCATGCTCGGCAATGGCCAGCACCGCGAGTGCATTGGGCCCGGCCTTGGCGGTGATGGTGGTGCCTTCGAGCGGATCGAGCGCAATGTCGATCTTTGGTGCCTTGTTGGTCTGCAGGCCAACCTTCTCGCCGATATAGAGCATCGGCGCCTCATCGCGTTCACCCTCGCCAATCACCACCGTGCCATCGATATAGAGCTTGTTCAGCGCCGCGCGCATCGCCTCGACCGCAGCGGCATCGGCAGCTTTCTCATCGCCACGTCCGATCAGCTTCGATGCGGCCACCGCCGCTGCCTCGGTGACACGCACCATCTCCAGCACCAGCACCCGGCTCAGATGCTCTGATTCGGCCTGTGCCACAATGTCCGTCATGCCTGATCCCTCCCACTTGGACACCGCCTTTGCAGCGGCTTTTGCAGCGCCTTAATGCTGCCGTCATCGCCCCATAGGTAAGCTTGTCACGCTTGTCGAGAAGCGAGGGTAACCAATGCCATTTTCTGCGGTGGATGACACAGGATATCCATTGCCAAAGCATCGCCCCTGTCGATGATAAGGCATTTATTACCTTATGCTTTCTCTGCAGAGCTCATAGTATTTCTGGCTGCATCTGTTGCACCTCCAACTTATGCACAGTCGGTCGGGCCGGAAGACGATGAAGCAGAGTCGGAAGCTACCGTTCCGATCAAAAGCCAGGACAAACCGCTACTGTCGGTGGAACAGGTTCTCGAACGCGGACGATTACGGACAAGGGCAGTGAAACCAGCACCCCGATGCGTGTCATCGGATGATGGCGATGTGGTGACCGTCTGCGCCCAGCTCGATGATGGCGCCGCCTATCGGGTGCCGCCCTCAACCACCAGCCGCGCAGCGCTGGGCGGCCCGCCACCGGCGCCCGATGTCGCTGGAGCCGGTATCTTCAAGGGCAAGGCCACTGTCGGCGGAATGTGCCTTATTCCGCCCTGCCCCAGGGCTATGCCGCCGATGGTCGATTTTTCCAAGCTGCCCGATTATGACCCCGAATATGCTGCACAGGCACGCGAGGCAGCACGTCTGGAACGCGCACGCCAGCAGGAGCAGCCCGCCGCATCATCGGAGACAGGCGAAGAGAGTATCTCTGACGGGGAAACACAAAGCACCCCCCAGCCTTGAGCTGGAGGGCGAGTGAGAATGCCAGAAGGGGTTGGCAATCTAACGGTATGAAGATCTAGAAGTAGAAATTGGGTATCACATCGATGACCTGACCGGTGCGAATATCGACGAGCAGCATATCGTCGAAATAGCGCACCCAGCGCTGACCGAAGAGCGGCGGTGGCAGGCGGAACGCCCAAGGGTCGTTGATCCAGAATTGCTGGGCGAAGAATGGTGCCCCCAGGAAGAAGCCGATGCCAACGCGGCGATAGCCAAAGCCGAAGATCGGTGGCCGATAGAAGCCGGCGCGGAAAAGACCGCGGTTCAGCCGTCGATGCGCGCGCCAGTTGAAGCGCGGATTGGCCCGCCATCCGCGGCGATTCCAGGCACGACCGCCGCGACCGAAATTGCGACCACGCTGGAACTGGCGGCCCGCGCGAAAATCGCGCCGACGCTGAAAGTCCCTGCCACGCTGGAAGTTGCGACCGCGATTAAATGCCCGGCCATTGCCGCGCGCGCCGCGATCACCGCGAAAGCCCCTGCGGCCATCGCGGAAGCCACGACCGCGGCGATCAGCCCGGAAATCACCGATATCGACCCCGTCACGGAAGCGACGCGGTACACCGGCGCCGCGGCGATCCTGTCGTCCACCGCGACGGAAATCGCGTGTACGACCTACCGCACCATCCGCACGCCTGCCTTCACGCCGGACGTCACGCCCGGCACGGCGAACATCGCGCGCAGAGCGGCGCACATCACGTCGTGCCGCGCGCGTGCCCGGTGACCCGGCTCCCTCTGCACGGCGTGTCCGGTTGAAATCGCGGCGAGAACCGCGGAAGTCGCGCTGTGCTCCGCGAAAATCGCGGCGCGACTGACGGAATTGCCGGTTGCCGCCGCGTGCACGGCTGGTTGCGCGGCCGCCACGACCGCCGCGTGCCGTCGCCCGGCCGCCTCGCCCACCACGGGCACTGGCCCGCCCGCCACGACCACCGCGTGACCTTGCACCACCACCGCGACCGCGGCGCTGCAACTCGCGCCGGTCCTGATTATCGAGCATCACCATGCCTATGGGCGATGGCGCGGCAAGCGCCGATGTGGGCACCTGTGCCGCCTGGGTCGTACTGCCGTTACTCGCTGCCACGGCCTGTCCGGCCATCAGCGGTGAAAGAAATGTTGCCGCCAGTAGCGCAGCAATGCGAAGATGTTTCATCATCAGTCTCCCGTTGCGGAGCGGCGGGTTAGCGCCGACTGTTAACGGTGTGCTAGCATCCGGGCGGTGACCTTTTGCTGAACCGTAACGTTGCTATCTGTTCATGTTCATAGCATCTAAAATGAATGATTCGAGATGCATTGCTCCTTCCCCACTGATAGCCTATTTCTATGATCATGGGTGGAATGACTACGAATTTTACAATCATCAGTCTCAATATCGGTAAAGCTGTTCCGTTCCGTGCCGATGGCACGCTGAGCGCCATCGCCAAGGCGCCGGTCAGCGAACCGCAAATGCTGACCGCCATGGGCTTTGCCGATGACGAGGTCGCAGACCCGCTGCATCATGGCGGCGTGGACAAGGCAGTGCATCTCTATGACCAGGATCATTACCCATGGTGGCGCGAACGGCTGGGGGATCATCCGCTGCTACAGCAGCCCAATGCCTTTGGCGAAAATATTGCAACACAGGGGCTGACCGAGGACGTCACCCATATTGGCGACCGATTCCGCATCGGCGAGGCGCTGATCGAGATCAGCCATGGGCGCCAGCCCTGCTGGAAACTCGATCATCGCTTCCAGCGCAAAGGCAGGGACAGTATCATGGCGGCGATTGTCAACAGCGGCCGTTGCGGTCTCTATGCCCGGGTGATCGAGGAAGGACATGTCGCCCCCGATGACGCGCTGATGCGGGTCGAACGTGGCGATATTGCCTGGAGTATCCGGCGGGTTTTTGCGCTGCTTATCGCCGGTGACCACAAGCAGGAACCCGATGCGATCGAAGCGCTGGCCCATCATCCGAAGCTCGCAGATGCCTGGCGCCTGCGGGCACAGAAACTGCTCGGTCAGCTATGACCCCGTCACAATAATCCGGTCGCTAGGACGCACCCGCAATATGCACCACCGGCAGGTGGTGATCGGGAGACACCGCCGCAGTGTCCGGCTCACGCGATGCCACTATGGTACCGAACAGGATCGAGAAGGGCAAAGGCGGCGCGCCAAGCAGCGCAAGATAGGTGTCGGGCATGTGCTGGTGCAGATTCTCTATGACATAGGCGACCAGATCGCAGCCAATGGTCGGCGGTTTCACCGCCCCTTTGAGCGGAACCGGGTCGCCAATCGCAGCATAGCCATATTTTCCTGCCTTTAGCCGCGCCTCGGTCGCCAGCAACAGGCCCTTGACCACCAGCCCGCCCTGCGGTTCGGGCTGGTAGAAATCATGCGTCGCCCAGACCTTGTTCCAGCCATAGGACACCGTGTCGAGCGTGTTATACACCCGCCGGGCAACGACACCGGCGGCACTATCGCTGCTGAACAGGGCGGCGAATTGCCGATTGCCCGGCGTCATCCCGGCAAAGCTGGTGGACGCAATGGAGCGCTGTGGCATAAGCTCAGCCAGTTTGAGCGCCACCACTGGAGCCAATGTGCCACCCAGGCTGTGCCCGGTGACGATGACCTGCGTCGTCTCGGGCAGCGCCGCCACTGCCTGGGCCAGATCATTGCCGCCACTATCCTGCAACGCCATGATGTTGGTGAAACCGGTATTGGTACCACCGGCAATTTTCGCACCTGACGCCCCGGGCCAGTTCACCATGTCGCCAAACGGACTGTCCTGATCGCCATCATCCCAATAGGCCGGGGAAAAGGGATTGGGATAGGTGCCGCGAATGGCGATGACCGCCGCGCTGCCATCCCCATTGACCGCCATATAGGCGAAGTTGACCGGGGGATCGGCAGGCACTGCCAGCCAGGCCACCGACCATCCATCTGATGTCGGTTCGGCCCTCGCAATATAGTCGGCAATATCATCGGGCGCGCCATAGGCGATACCCGCGAGCGTCATCAGCACCGCATCACTGACCACCGCGCCGCTCATGGCAGATTCTCATGGATGGTGCGGGTCCAGGTACCATCGGGCTTGCCGGTCACGCTTTCGATATCGCTGCTGAGATTCCACAGCATCATACCCTTCTTCGTACCGGCATCGGGTTCCCAGGTGCATAGCGCCTTGGTCTCCTCCACCGAGGTGCCCTGGGTAATCGGCCCCACCTTGTCCGCCTTGACACCGATGGAGATCTTGCCCGGCTCTATGACTGACGCATATTGGTTTACCAGTGTCTGCATGTCCTCCAAGTCCTTGAAGTAGGCCATGGTGTTGATGCTGGTGAGGTGGGGCGCGAGCTGCTTGATTACTTCCTTGTCGCGATCGAAGATATAAGTATCGAGCGTCAATATCTTGTCCGGCATGGCTGTGCGCATGCCGATCACCGCATCGCAAAATTGCTGCCCCGGGAAACTGTTATCGTCCTCATTATCGATATCGAACCCGTCCAGATCCCAGTCATGGGCCAGATTGGCGCACCATGACCCGAAGGCCGCCGGGTCGGTAATCCCGGTATTCCATCCGACCGGCGGTATGGGCGTGCCAATCAGCGACAACAATATCCTGGTGTCCGGAGATGACTCCCGGATCGAGGCAATACCTGCCCGCAAATAATCCTCGCTGTGCGACTTCTGCAAATAGCCGGTACAGGTGGTGTTATCGGGGAACAGATTGGCAAAGGCCAGGACCAGCGTATCGATATAGTCCGGCGTTGCCGACAGCGCCGGTGCAGCCCCTGGCCCGGACGGTACATAGCCGAGCCAGAAGGCGGTGAATGTCTGGCTGGTCATAGCTCAGACCTTGGTCGCGCCCGTAAAGGTCGGCACCGAATAGACCACGGCATCGATGACCGAGTCAGTGGTGATGTCATCGCCATTATAATAGACCAGACGGTGGGTCGGCGTGGCGATCAGCGAACCGGGATTGGTTGGCGCGATTTGCACCGTGCCACGCCAGCCGGTCCCGCCCTGCGGAATCGCAACATCCTGCTCTGTGGCTGTCGGTGGCGAAATGGCCTGGACGCCATAAATAAGCGTCTCACCGGCATTGATTGTCTGGTACAGAAAACCGATGCTGGTCGAGCCGAAAAATGTCGAGCCGGGCACAATGTTCACATTACCATTGGCATCGATATATTGTGCAAATACTCCGTTGCGCCCCATGCCTGAATTGAATTGCGTCGTCTCGTCGAAAACAATGTTGAACTGCGTGGCCGATGCACCGGGAACGAGCGAAATCTGCACAAAATAACCCTGCAGCGCAAAAGGGTTGGCGGCAGTAGGCGGAAGAACTCCATTGGGAACGAGGTTTTCTGCGAGAATTTCAAAGGATGAAAACAGGGTCATAAGGCAATATCCTCCCGTTTCAGTAAATCAGGGTGATTTACTGCTATACTATTGTCAGTACTCTTTATTATGCGAATCATATACATGATTTTACATGAGTCGACAAATGAACTTATGTGATTACAGAGTGATTTCGACACAATGTAACATTATATCTTTTGAGAGATGGCAGAATAGTGCCGATTTAGAGCGAGATTACAGCAAAAATATTTTGCGGTCGCTTTGGAGTAATTAGTTATTACACTGTTATTACACCGGTCGCCATAATTCGTCCCGATACCGTCTCAATGGTTGTCGGGATAATTACAAAACGCCGGCTCTCACCTGGCTTAATCAGTCCTTGTTTTTCTCAAGCCATTGCTCGAGCCATTTGATGCTGTACTCGCCCGCCTGGAATTCGGGATCGTCGAGCAGCGCCTGGTGCAGCGGAATAGTGGTCTTCATCCCCTCGATGACATATTCTTCCAGTGACCGGCGCAACCGCATCATACATTTCTCGCGGGTCTTGCCATAGACGATCAGCTTGGAGATCATGCTGTCATAATAGGGCGGCACCGAATAGCCGTGATACAAACCGCTATCGACCCGCACATGCATGCCGCCGGGCGGATGATAGCCGGTGACCTTGCCGGGTGATGGCGCAAAGGTCCTCGGGTCTTCGGCATTGATACGGCATTCAATCGCATGGCCGTGCAGCTCCACCTCATCCTGGGTAAAGCTGAGCGGTTCACCGGCGGCGATCAATATCTGTTCGCGCACCAGATCGATCCCGGTAATCGCCTCCGTCACCGGATGCTCGACCTGCAGCCGTGTGTTCATCTCGATAAAATAAAACTGGCCGTCTTCGTAGAGGAACTCGATCGTACCGGCGCCGCGATAGCCCATATCGGACATCGCCTTGACGATGATGTCTCCCATTTCGGCGCGCTGCTTTTCGGTAATGACCGGCGACGGTGCTTCCTCCAGCACCTTCTGGTGCCGCCGTTGCAGCGAACAATCGCGTTCGCCCAGATGCACCGCATTGCCCTTGCCATCCCCGAACACCTGAAATTCGATATGCCGCGGATTACCAAGATATTTCTCCATATAGACGGTCGGGTCGCCAAAGGCTGCCGCCGCTTCGGTCGATGCCTGCTGCATCAGGCCCTCAAGCTGGTCTTCGCTCTCCACCACCTGCATGCCGCGGCCGCCGCCGCCCGATGCCGCCTTGATCAGCACCGGATAGCCAATGTCGGCAGCCAGCTTCCTCGCCTCTTCGGGTGATTCCAGCGCACCGTCCGACCCCGGCACCAGCGGCAGGCCCAGTGCGCCAGCGGTCTTCTTCGCTGCGACCTTGTCACCCATGGTGTGAATATGCTCGGGCTTGGGGCCGATCCAGGCGATGTCATGCGCCTCGACGATCTCTGCGAATTTGGCGTTTTCCGACAGGAAACCATAGCCCGGATGGATGGCATCGGCATGGCTGATCTCGGCGGCCGAGATGATTGACGGAATGTTGAGATAGCTCTCGCGGGTCGGCGGCGGGCCGATACAGATCGCTTCATCGGCGAGACGTACATGCATTGCCATTTCATCGGCGGTCGAGTGCACCGCCACCGTCTTGATTCCCATTTCATGCGCCGCACGGTGGATGCGCAGCGCAATTTCGCCACGATTGGCGATCAGGATCTTCTTGATGCTCATAGCGTCCGGTCCGCCCTATGCGATGACGACGAGCGGTTGCTCGAATTCCACCGGCTGGCCGTCTTCGACCAGTACCGCCTTGACGGTGCCGGCGCGATCGGCGGTGATCGGGTTCATAACCTTCATCGCCTCGATAATCAGCAGATTGTCGCCTTCCTTGACTGTATCACCAACAATGACGAACGGAGCGGCTTCGGGGGACGGAGCCAGATAGGCGGTGCCGACCATTGGTGATTTCAACGCATTGGCGGTATCGGCAGCGGCTGCAGCAGGTGACTCGGCAGCCGCAGCTGCCGGGGCGGCGGCCGGTGCAGCAACAGGTGCCGGGGCTGGAACCGCAACAGCAGCGGCAGCCGGGGCGACGGACAGCGTCCGCGCCACGCGAATCTTGCGGTCACCATCCTCGACCTCGATCTCGCTCAGATCGGTCTCGCCCAGCAGTTCCGCCAGCTCGCGGACCAGCGCCGCGTCGATGCGAATGCCGTCAGTGGCGCGTGATTTGCGTTGATTTTCCCCCATGGTCGTCCCTTCATGGCTGATGCGCGCATCTTGTCCGATGCGTCGATATTCTGATGTCGTTCCCGCCTATGCCCGCTGAGATGGCGTGCTGACAAGCCCAAAGCGTTGATCACAGGCAATGTTGTTGCCCCGCCGTAACGGCTGATGCCCCGGTCAGAGCCGCGCCGCAGCTTCCAGCGCTGACAGATAGGATTGCGCCCCGAGCCCGGAAATGCTGGCCCTGGCGGCACGGCCGACCCAGCTTCTGTGGCGGAAGCGTTCGCGCACCGCCAGGTTGGAAAGATGCACTTCGATCACCGGTGTGTCGATCGAACGGATCGCGTCATAGAGCGCAATGGATGTATGGGTATAGGCGCCGGCATTGAGCAGCACCGCCTTTGCCCCCGCGCCGTGCGCCTCGTGCAGCCAGTCGATCAGATGGCCTTCATGATTGGACTGGCGCAGGTCAATTGCCAGCCCCAGCTCCCCCGCCCTGTCCTCGAGCATGGCGGCGATATCGTCGAGTGTCTCCGATCCATATATCTCCGGCTCTCTGAGGCCGAGCCGGTTGAGATTGGGTCCGTTCAAGACATAGATCATGTTGCTGTCGCTCATGCCGGTTCCTCTGCTGCGTTCGCGACGCTGTTATCCGCCCGACACTATCCCGTCAAACCGGACGCCCGGCAACACGCCGCGCGGTGCATCAGGACATAGTGGTTGACGCCAATTTAACCACGTCCCGACGCGACCGTTATTACGTAGGCAATGTTACGTCGAAATACATATCGGATGGAGGTCGCGCATGTCTGACGACAAGGCGCCTGGCCGACCTGCGCCCGATGCTGCGACCGATACAGGGCAGGATGCCTCGCTCTCCGACAGCATGTCGCATGCCCGGTCGCATTTTCGTATGCAGCAGGGTGTGCCGACGGTAGCCAATGACCTGCCGCCGGAGCAGCAGCAACCCGACGCCATTGCCGTTGGCGGCGAGGCACACCATTCGGTCGCGCCGCCCCCTGTCCCGACGCAAGCACCGCCTCTGGCACCGCCCCCGGCACCTGCACCCTGCGCCGCCAGCATTGCCCCGGATGATCCGGCAGCTGCTCCTGCCGCCGCTGAAAATCCTGCGCCAGCCCCCGCGGCCCCGGCTGCCGGGCCTGCATCCCCCACGCCCCAGGCCCAGGATTCATCGGCGCCCCAGCCACCACCCGCAACCGCACAGCCGGACGTCGATGCACCGCGCCAGCGACCACCCGAGCTGACCCGCAACCAAGCCGAGCCGCGCACGGCGCGGCTGATCCGCATGCACATCGTCCACCCCGAAATCGGGACGATCGACACCACCATCCGCAATGTCTCCGCCCATGGCATGGGCGGCATCACCAGCGCTGCGATCAGGCCCGGTGATATTGTCGAGCTACACCTGACCGATGGCCGGCATATCAAGGCGGAAATCCGCTGGACCCGCCCGCAAAAGGACCGCATCGCCTTCGGCCTGCGCTGCCGCGAACCGCTCAACCTCGAGCAGTTCTCCAACAATTGCGACGACAAAACCTGGGAACGCACGGTGATCAAGCCGCTCGATGAAGGCCATGTCTTCACCCGCTACCGCGCGGTCAGGCAGCCCGCCAAAAGACCCGGCTTCGGCCGCTTTGTCTGACAGCAGCCGGAGGCGGCCATCAGGCCGCCCGGCCGGCGCTGCGCGGTTCAGCCGCCCGGCTTGAAATCCGGTTCATTATAATCGTCGACGCCATTATTGTCCCTGTCATAGGGATATTTGTCTTTGGCGTCCGGTATCCCGTCACCGTCCTTGTCGGTCTCCATCTTGTCATTATCCTCATATTCGTCATTGTCATGGTTGCGGGTGCTACTCTCATTGCCATTCGCGCGCCGCTCAGCCTCATCGCTCAGCCCGTCATTGTCATCATCCTGGTCAAACCGGTCGAGAATGCCGTCATTGTCATGATCCAGCGGATATTTCTCCTCGCTGTCGATCAGCCCGTCATTATCGTCGTCCTTGTCATCCTTGTCGTCGACACCGTCATTGTCATGATCATATCGCCGGTCACGCGGATCGCTGTCGGGAATGCCGTTATTGTCGTCGTCCAGGTCCTGCCAGTCTGGGCAGCCATCATTGTCGTGATCATAGGGCATCTTGTCCTCTTTATCGGGGATGCCGTCATCATCATCATCCGGGTCCTCGGCATCGACCTTGCCGTCGCCGTCGGAGTCATATTTCTTCGGGTCATATTTCTCGTCTTTGCGCGGGTCCTTCGCCTTGGGGTCCTTCATATTGTTCTTGTCATAGGGGTATCGGTCGCTCTCATTGGGCTTGCCATCGCCATCAATGTCCTTGTCATCCTCGTCGCGAATGCCGTCATTGTCATGGTCATAGGGCATCTTGTCCTCATCATTGGGGGTGCCGTCATTGTCCCAGTCGGTGTCGAAACGGTCGGCAATGCCGTCGCCATCGCCATCGGCTTTGGGCGCCTGCGATTTGGCCATCGCCCCCGGCGCAGCCGCCAGCGACAAAGCCATGGCCGCAACACCGGCGGACAGGCAGAAAGAGAATGTACGCATAAGGAGTCTCCCTGAAAAAAGCGCATCCGGGCCGGTGACGGATGCAAAATCAACAAAGCGACTCCCCGGTTCGTGTCACCGATCCTAACAGCCAGAAAAATAACGTAAAGTGATGCGGGGCACAGGCCGGGCTGGCAACGGCACGAGGCGAAAGGGCGCGGCGCGGGCCGGTCCAACAAAAGGGGACACAGGGTGACACCTCGTCACCCATGGTTTTGCGCGAGAAGGCGGGGCGATCGCATGGGAAAGCAATGGAGAAATGCGAAACCGCACGATGAGAGCACAGGGTGACAGTTTTGCCCCTGAATGCGGAAAAATCGCAGCACCGGATCAACAGGTGGAAAGAGCGGTGTCGAGAGTATCAGGGATTGGGGGTATGGGACATGGAGGGAGGCGGTGCTTTCATAACTGAACGCAATCCACCGGAGAACGCCTTCGCATTCCCCGGTGAGTCGGCACTGTGGCGCTGGCAGAGCGCGTCAGTAATGGTCGTTATAATGGTGGCCGCAATAGCAATATTCGTCATTCTCGCCATAGGGTGAGAAGCCACCACAGCCGCACAGGCTGCATCCGCCTGTCCCCATTTTCACATCCTTTGCTTCGGATGTCTTGTTATCATGCTCGGCCTGGTCCTTAAGGTCTTTATAATGGTACATGATTATTTCCTCCCACCATCTCTATTATATGCCTGATCAGCAGACATTGTCGACAATTGTCTGTTTGTTGTCGACCTCCTTCTTCCATCTTTCCTCCCGCGAGCGTGCGGTATCGGCAACGCTTTTTGCCCTCTCATAGGTGCTCAGGGCGTTGTTGGAGGTGGTCTTCGCATTTTCCAGATTGGTCAAGGCCTGGTCCATGGCGGTCTTGGCGTTCGCCGTTGCCTGCTGCAGCTGGGCCGACTGGTTGTCCTGGCCATAGCCTGCGCCGCCACCGAGATTTCCAGTGTTGAAAGCATTGTCGGGGGTTACCGCCTTCTCCGCATCCACCGCCGCCTGATGGGCGCGCTGGGCCTGGCCATAGATGCGGCTGCAATTCTCAACCTCGTTGCGCGCATTCTGCAGCTCCCGTTCGGCATTTGTCTCGTCGCGCTCGGCGCTGTCCTTTTCACGGACGGCGCTGTCATATTCATTTTTTACCCGATCGCGCTCGGCCTTGGCATTGGTGCATTCCTGGCTTTCCTCATTTCCGAACATGGTCTTTCCCTTCCTGACTGGATTTCAATATGTCTTGTTCAAAACCGGCTATCAGCTGCGCAGCATGTCCATGAAGCTGCTATGGCTGCGATCCATGCTGCCCGAGCGCATGGAATTGATATCGCTGTAGATATTGGCGATGTCGCTATTGGTCTGGCGGTTGGTGTTCCAGATGTTCTGCTGGGTCCGCTGGTTGTCGGCGGTCATGCTCTTATAGCCCTGCATGACGGTATCCAGCGCCTTTTTGGTGTTCTCCTCGGCCTTGCCGATGGCCGTGTCGAGATCGTTCAGCCCCTGTTCCTGCAACGCCTTGGCCGACGGTCGCAGCATGGTCAGAAACTCCATCTGATGGCGCGACTGCATCTCGAACGCCATCACCGCCTGCGGCTGCATCGGCTGCATGTAGATCATGGCGTTGACCGACTGATACCATTGCTGGATCCATTGCGCATGCATCTGGTCCGCCTTGGTCACCAGTTCGGTGAGATTGGTAGATATCGCCGAAAAGTGGTCCTTCGCTTCATCAGCGGGGTTGGTATCAGTGTTATTACTGTTGTTTGTCTCTGCCATTGTTCTAACTCCACAGTTGCTATGCTGTAGTAATTAGAATCAGGAGACGAATATTGCTGTGACAGCAGTCACAGACCGCAATATCGACCGGAAAAAATGGCCAAGCTACGGATTTGGCAGCATTATTTCTGAAAGAAACACAGGATTCCTATTTGGCCAGCATCGTCTTGAGATACTGGCCGGTAAAGGATCGCGGATTCTGCGCCACCTCTTCGGGTGTGCCCTCGGCGACCACTTCGCCGCCCTTGACGCCGCCTTCGGGACCGAGATCGATGATATGATCCGCCGTCTTGATCACGTCGAGATTATGTTCGATCACCACCACGCTGTTGCCCTGTTCTACCAGTCGGTGCAGCACTTCCAATAGCTTGCGCACATCCTCGAAGTGCAGGCCGGTGGTGGGCTCGTCGAGGATATAGAGCGTCTTGCCGGTCGAGCGTTTGCTCAGTTCCTTGGCGAGTTTTACCCGCTGCGCCTCGCCGCCCGACAGCGTGGTCGCCTGCTGACCGACCTTGACATAGCCCAGCCCCACCTCGTTCAGCATCGCCATCTTGTCGCGGATCGGCGGCACCGCCTTGAAGAAGCTGACCGCATCCTCGACCGTCATGTCGAGCACATCGGCGATGCTCTTGCCCTTGAACTTCACCTCCAGCGTCTCGCGATTATAGCGTTTGCCACCGCATTCCTCGCAAGTAACATAGACATCGGGCAGGAAGTGCATCTCGATCTTGATGACGCCATCGCCCTGACATGCCTCGCAGCGGCCGCCCTTGACGTTGAAGCTGAACCGCCCCGGCTTGTAGCCGCGCGCCTGCGCCTCGGGTAGCTGCGCAAACCAGTCGCGGATATTGGTGAAGGCGCCGGTATAGGTGGCGGGGTTGGAGCGCGGGGTGCGGCCGATCGGCGACTGGTCGATATCGATCACCTTGTCGCAATGCTCCAGCCCGGTGATCCTGTCATGCTTGCCCGCGATAATCCGCGCGCCATTGAGCACCCGCGCCGCGCCGGCATAGAGCGTGTCGATGGTGAAGCTGGACTTGCCGCTGCCCGACACGCCGGTAACGCAGGTAAAGGTGCCTAGCGGCACCGAGGCGGTGACATTCTGCAGATTGTTGGCGCGCGCGCCATGCACTGTCAGCTTTTTGCCATTGCCCTTGCGGCGGGTTTTGGGGACAGCGATTTCCTTGCGGCCGGTGAGATAATCGGCGGTGAGCGATTTTTTCGATTTGAGGATCTGTTTCAGCGTGCCTTCGGCGACAACCGCGCCACCGCGCACGCCCGCGCCGGGGCCGAGATCGACGATATAATCCGCCTGGCGAATGGCGTCCTCATCATGCTCGACGACGATAACGGTATTGCCGAGATCGCGCAGGCGTTTGAGAGTGACCAGCAGCCGGTCATTATCGCGCTGGTGCAGGCCGATAGAGGGTTCGTCGAGGACATAGAGCACGCCCGACAGGCCGCTGCCGATCTGGCTGGCGAGGCGGATGCGCTGGCTCTCGCCGCCCGAAAGCGTGCCCGATTTGCGGTCGAGATTGAGATAGTCGAGGCCGACATTGTTGAGGAAGCCAAGCCGCTCGATAATTTCCTTGAGGATCGGCTTGGCGATCTGTTTCTGCTGGTCGGTGAGCTTGTCCTCCAGCACCTCAAACCAGGCGAGCGCATCGCCGACGCTGCGGCGGGTGGAGATGGAGATATCCTCACCGGCAATCTTGACCGCCAGCGCCTCGGGCTTGAGCCGCGCGCCATGGCAGACTTCGCAGGGCTGCGCCGTCTGGAACTTGGCCAGCTCCTCGCGCATCCAGGCGCTGTCGGTCTGCAACAGGCGGCGATTGAGATTGCCGATCACGCCCTCAAACGGCTTTTTCACCTGATAGCTCTTTTTGCCATCCTTGAAGGTCAGCGTCACCGGCAGGCCGCCCGTGCCGGTCAGGATCACGTCCTTGTCCTGCGCCTCCATATCCTTCCACGGCGTGGTGAGATCAAAGCCGAAATGATCGGCCAGGCTGGTCAGCACCTGCATATAATAGGGCGATGGCGGGTTGGACTTGGCCCAGGGCGCGATGGCCCCCTGCTTCAGTGTCAGCTCCGGATTGGGGACGACAAGATCGGGGTCAAAATATTGCTTCTCGCCAATGCCGTCACAGGCCGGGCACGCGCCCTGCGGGGCGTTGAACGAGAATAGCCGCGGTTCGATTTCCTCGATGGTGAAGCCCGAGACCGGGCAGGCAAAGCGTTCGGAGAAGATGATGCGATTATCGGGGACGCCGGTGCCTTTCATCTTCCCACTAGCCCTCTCCCCTTCAGGGGAGAGGGTTGGGAGAGGGGATTGTAACTCCCCCTCCCTTAATCCCTCCCCTGAAGGAGAGGGAGACTTTTGCATAGCCTCCGCCACCGTACCCTCAGCCAGGTCAACATAAGCCAACCCATCCGCCAGCTTCAAAGCCGTCTCAAAGCTGTCGGCCAGCCGCGTGTCCATGCTGTCATCATCGCGCACCACCAGCCGGTCGACCACCACCTCAATGTCATGCTTGTATTTCTTGTCGAGCGCAGGCGCTTCCTCGATATCGTAAAATTCGCCATCAACGCGGACGCGGGTAAAGCCCGCTTTCTGCCACTCTTTCAGCTCCTTGCGATATTCGCCCTTGCGGCCGCGCACCACCGGGGCGAGCAGATAGAGCCGCGTCTTTTCCGGCAGTTGCTTGACCCGGTCGACCATCTGGCTGACCGTCTGCGCGGTGATCGGCTCGCCGGTGGCGGGCGAATAGGGCACGCCGACCCGCGCCCATAACAGCCGCATATAATCATAAATCTCGGTGACGGTGGCGACAGTGGACCGCGGATTGCGGCTGGTGGTCTTCTGCTCGATCGAGATCGCCGGGGACAGCCCCTCAATATGCTCGACATCGGGCTTCTGCATCATCTCGAGAAACTGCCGCGCATAGGCGGAAAGGCTCTCGACATAGCGCCGCTGCCCCTCGGCATAGATGGTGTCGAAGGCGAGCGAAGATTTGCCGCTGCCCGACAGGCCGGTGATGACGATCAGCTTGTCGCGCGGCAGATCAATATCCACGCCCTGAAGGTTATGCTCGCGCGCCCCGCGAACGCTTATTTTGGTCAGCATATGGTAAACCTATGCTTTGCAATTTTCGTGAGAGACATGGCAGCTCTTTCCGGCAGTCTGACATTCAACCCCCATAATCTGGGCGGCATCCGGCCTTATGTTCCATAAATGTTCCGATGGCAAGCGCAGGCACGCGCTGATCCCCTGTGAGAGGAAGAGATGGCAATTGGGGGGTGCAAATGCAATGCCGGATAAAGGGATTATGCGGCCTGCTATTGCGTCTTCGCCTGCGGCAAACAGGACAGGCGGATCTGCTTCTTGCGCTTGTCGAAAGTGACGGAAGAACAGTGCTGCATGTCTTCCTGGCGGATATCCAGATCATAAAGGACCGTGCCCGGATTGGGGATCGCCCCGATGATGGTCAACTCGTCGCTATCCTTGTTGGCCCGGCGCAGATCGCCGTCCACTATGCCGGAACTGTCACCATAATCCTGCAGCCGAACATGAAAATCATTCAGGGTTATTGCACATAGCCGCAGCGGCTCTGAAAGCACCACCTTGCGGATAGGGCGGTCAATATCACCGGGATATGTCGCACTTTCTGTCTTGCCCACCAGTTCGCCGTCAAAGGCCTCGGCAAGTGCGGCTCCAGCGGCGGCGGTGGCAATGCTCTCGAGGTTCAGGCTGCTGAAAAACACATTGATGGTCCGTTTGCCGACCTTGATCCTGGTCCCTGCGGTCCTGGTCCAGCCAATTCTGTGCAGTCGCATGGTGCAGATTTCTTCACCCGGCTGCTCTTCACGCCATTGAAAGCGGACTATATCATGCGGCAGGCCATAGGGGCCGATAGCGCCATCTTCGTCGTCCACATATTCGCCCTCGCTCCAATAGGCCTTGCCCTTCCAGTTCAGCGTATCGGCGCGAAGCCGCAGCTTTTGGTAAAAGGACGGAAACCGGATCGGGCCGACAGTGAAATAGCCGGCATCGTACCCCGGGTCGATACCGGCGGCCTGAACGAAACTGTAATTCAGCTTGATATGCCCGGATTCGGTGGCATTGACCAAGAGTGTGACCGGAACATCCTCCGCTTCCTCATTGACAATATATGCCGTAAATCTGTGTTCGCCGGACAGGGTGATTTCGCTCGGGTTACGATCACGCGCTGCAGCGTTTCCGGTAAGAATCAACGTCAAAACAAGACCCAGCCACAGCCGCATCAAAACCTGTCTCCTCTTTCCCTGTGATGACTCTGCAACACCGTCAGGCGGGTCGCCAATAGAAAGACGTTGGGTACGACCATTAATGCACCGCTGCTCCTTGGCATAGTCGGCGCGTTGTGCTTCCGCCAGATCCTGGCTCACGGCTGTGCACGACGCTGCGATGTTCTTTTTTGCCAAGAATGACACTTCCCGACAGCCATATGCAGAGCGTGATGAGCATCACGGGCGTGGCTGATTAACTGACGTTATCGAAGAATATGCGAGCCCCAAAACAGCTTGAGAGAAAAGATATGAGAAAAATACTTGCAAGTGTTGCCGCCTCTGCTCTGCTCCTCACACAGCCAGTATCTGCTCAGGACAATGGTGACGGTGGCGACGATGATGACACAGTGGAGAATATTGCGCTTTTAAGTTTTCTCGGACTTACAGCGCCAGATGGGAAGGCAACAACCGGTGACGGCGCAGGAGAACTTGAGGGTTTTATCCTGTCGGCATCGCTGCTGGATAAACTTGCAGAGTCTCTGGCTACGAGGGTAAAAACCAAGAAAAGCAATAAGAGTGTTGTGCCACTTGGTGCCGAGCAATCGCTGGATATCAATGACTATCTGCTGGTCGAAGCACAGCTTGAATCTCTTGAGCCCTTTCTTAGCGAAATCCACAAGACAAGCTTCTGTGCAGGCAAGTCTGGTTCCAAAGGTCAGCCCGGAATTGCAGCAACTGCCACCCCCGGTCCAAAGCTGACCGCTGCCGATCTCGTGGCACTTTTGCGAAGTGACACAGAAGTCAAAGGGGTGAATATAACTCAAAGCGAACAAATGGTTATCAATGCAATACTCAGCAAGCAAATACTCAGCGGGGCACATGACTCCAACGGGTGGCGATTGCCATCTGAAATGGTGAAAACTGAAATCGATTCTACCAAAGGTATTTACAAAAGCCTGCTTGATGCGCGGCAGATAGTCAGTGCCTTTTATAAGGCAGGGTGCGCCAATGATGACATTGCCAAGCGCGAAAAGGCGATCGCAGATTCTCTCAGCGCCGCCCTTACAGCCATTACCAAGCCAAGCGACAAGGGTGCGCCTTCATTATTTGCCCGCGCCCTGCTGCAAGAAAACTTGGCCGATGATATCGCAAATCTGTTGATATTGCGCATCAAGGTCGAAAAGGCAGGCGGAACCCTGCTAACCACAAACAACATATTCACGCGACTTGGAGCACCAGCTGTGACCATGGGCGGCGGTTTGGTGGTGACCTATCGACTGGTCGATCCGAATGAAGGTACAATTCTCCTCGCAGGAAACATAGTTTGCAGAACCCCGCGCAGAACGCTGCACAATATCGCACGCTATGGCGCCAAGGGGAAAAATTCTGGAGCGACCTGTTCGCTCTAAGCCTGCAGGCAATAAGCGAAATCCATATTATTATCCGCAAGGCAGGTTAGTCGCATAAGATGGCAACTGCGTCGAAGCGATATTGCGTAGCCGTCACCAATCAAGCACCCTCCGGCTCAAATATAGCAGGAGGGTGTTTTTATGGGCAGGATCGACATTTCATCGCAGCGTTCGCATAAGCGGGACGGCTGTAAAAGCAGAGCACTCATCCCAATCCTCAACGCCTCGGCCTGTCTCACAACCCTGCTCACCGGGCCGGTCGCTGCGCAGCAGGCGACACCCACACCGCCACCCCCGCCCTGCTCCAGCGAAGCGCATCGCGGTTTCGATTTCTGGCTCGGCACCTGGGATGTCACTCCTGCAGGGCAGCAGGCACCGACCGGGGTCAACCGGATCGAGCGGCTGCATGGCGGCTGTGTTATCCGCGAAAGCTATTCGACCAAGGGTGGCTATAGCGGCATGAGCATGAGCTTTTACGATGCCGCGCGCAAACGCTGGCACCAGACATGGATGGGCGCCGATGGCAGTGCGCTCTATATCGAGGGCGGCGTCAACAGCGATGGCGCGATGGTGCTGAGCAACAAAAACTGGCCCGGCTATGCCGATGGCACGCCGGTCAACCGCGTTACCTGGACCCCCAATGCAGACGGCTCGGTGCGGCAGCTCTGGGAACAGTCGCGCGATGGCGAGAAGACATGGAGCGTGGTGTTCGACGGTCGCTATGTGCCGCAAGCCACGCCGCAATAATATCCCGCACTCACCCCACCCCGCATGACAACCGGATCTCCCCTGCCGGCTTGTCATAGGTGATCGACGAACAATGCCGTAAATCATCCTGCCCAATCGCCAGGAAATAGCTGTTGCGGTCCTTTTTACCGCGCTTGCCGACCACCACGATTTCGCTGCTGTCGCTATTGGCGCGTTCCAGGTCGCCATCGGCAATCCCCGATGAATCACCGAAATCGCGGGTCCGCACATAAAAGCTTTCCAGCGACACGCCGCACAGGGTGAGCGGATCGGCCAGCGCCAGCCTGCGGATCGGCCGGGTGATGCCATAGGCGATGGGGACACGCCCGAGCTCGCCACTGAACTTGCCGCCATTACTCTCGGCGATGACTGCACCGGCAGCGGCGGTGGAAAGCGACGGGCCGCGCTTGGCGGTGAAGCTGATATCGATGGTCTTGCCGCCGCGCTCGATCCGCGCAACGGCATGGCCATTATTGTGCAGCTTCATGCTGCATATCCGCTCTTCCGGCTGCGGCTCGCGCCACTCGATGCGGACAATGTCATAGGGTATGCCCAGCGGCCCAACCCCGCCATCATGATCCGGCTCATAGGCGCGGTCGGTCCATAGCGAGCGGCGCTTCCAGACATAATCGCCAAAGCGATATTTCACCACCCTGGTATCGGCACTGAGCTTGACCGGGCCGATGAGAAAGCCGCCACCGATCAGGCTCTTGCCGATACCGGCACGCTGAACCAGCTTGGGGTTGAGGATCGGGCGGCCGGGACTGGCGCCATCAACCACCAGCCGCACCGGATATTCCCTGTCGCCGCGCACCACCATGGCGGCAACGCTGCGATCACCGCGCAGCACAATCTCGCTGGCGGCTTCCTCTTTGGCCTCGGCCATGGTCGCGCCGAGCAACACAGCCAGGCACAGCCCCGCAAACCTGTTCATAGAGTTACCCCTTTGCCCATGCCTAGCAGCGTGGCCCTTGCCACAGGATTTACAGCCAGGTGACGGATTTATGGCAGATCATTTCGTCGGTGCAATATTGGGTTCATGGCAAAAGCCGGATAGTATTGCCCGGCACAGGATAAAGGGACGCATCATGACGATTCGCATATATGCCTTCAGCACCATGACCATGGCCGCTCTTCTCTGCACACCGCTGGCAGCGCAGGAGCAACCCGACCAGACAAGCGAAGCAGAGGCAGAAGAACGCCGCGAGGCCAATGAAACACAGGCCGAACTGGCGCGCGAACAGCTCGAGGAAAATGCTGTCGCTGAGGCCGAATATGAGGAAGAGATTGAAGAGCAGAGCGAAGAGTTGCTCGATCGCGCCTCAGCACTGCGCAAATATGACGAAGCGGTCGCCGCCTATGAAAAGGCCCGCGAGGAGCATGCCGCTGCGGTGGCAAAATGGCAGGCTGATGTCGCCGCCTGTGAAGCCGGTGACCATAGCCGCTGTGGCGAGCCCGTGGCTGCAACGCCGCAATAGGCGCTGCCGCTATAGAGCATCGGGCAGCAGCAAGCGGCCCTGTCCGCTATCAATGCTGCGTATTGGCAAGCCATAGACCTTGCCGACATGCTCCGCGTTCAGCACTTCGGCGCACGGCCCGGTAGCGGCGACCTGCCCGGCATCGAGCAATATCGCCGCATCCGCCACCGCCAGTGCATGGTTGAGATCGTGCAGCACGATCACCACCCCGGTGCCGCTGTCTGCAATGCTGCGCAGCGCGCGCAGCACCTGTTGCTGATGGCCGATATCGAGATTGGCCAGCGGCTCATCGGCAAGCAGCCATTGCGGCTGGCCCGCCAATACCCGCGCCAGCAGCACCCGTGCGCGTTCGCCGCCTGAAAGCGTTGCCACCGCTCGTTCGGCAAAATCGGTCACCTGCATCGCCGTCATCGCCGCCTCGATTGCGGCGCGGTCGCCATCATCCTCGGCGGCAAATCGCCCGCGATGCGGAAAACGGCCCAGCGCCACCAGCGCGCGCGCGGTAATGTCCCAGTGCACCGACTGGCCCTGTGGCAGATAACCAATACGCCGCGCCCGTGTGCGGTCGGGTAGCGACAGGATCGGCGTGTCATCGAGCAGTGCCATGCCGCTATCAGACCGCCGCAATCCGGCCAGGCAGGTGAGCAGACTGGTCTTGCCGGCACCATTGGGGCCGACCAGCGCGGTGATCTGCCCCGGCGCGCAGGCGATGCTGACATCGCGCAATATGGTCGCGCCGCCCAGTGTCAGGCTGATATGTTCCGCGTGCAATGTCATGCCAGTTTCCGCCGCATATCAAGCAGCAGCCACAGGAAAAACGGCCCGCCAATCAACGACAACGCGATACCGAGGCGCAATTCGCCCGCCATTGGCATCAGCCGCACCAGGCTGTCGGCAACCACCAGCAGCAACGCCCCGGCCAGCGCCGAGGGCAGCAGCAATTGCGACGGGCGGCCATCGGTCAGCGGCCGCATCAGATGCGGCACCACCAGACCGACAAAGCCGATAATCCCCGCCACCGCGACCGAGGCACCAACGGTCAGACCGATGCCGATGATCAGCAGAGCCTGTAATTGCTGCATCGAAACCCCCATGGAGCGCGCCGCCGCCTCACCCAGCGACAGCGCATCGAGACTGCGCGCGGTCAGTATCAGCACGCCACAGCCGAGCAGAACCAATGGCCCGGCAATCCACACATCGCGCCAGCTGCGATCGGTCAGAGCCCCCATCAGCCAGGTGACGATCTCGGTCATCGCAAAGGGCGTCGGCGCCAGGCTGATCGCCAGCGCGGTAAACGCTCCGGCCAGGCTGGCGATCATCATCCCCGCCAGGGTAAACAGCACCAGACTGGCAGAGCGCCCGGCAATCAGCGACAGCAGCGCCATGGCAAGCGCCGCGCCGATCAGCGCAAATAGCGGCAGTAGCCAGGCCGACACCGCAAAGCCGAAATAAAGCGACAGCACCGCACCCAGCGCTGCCATGGGAGCAATGCCAAACAGCCCCGGATCAGCGAGGGGATTGCGCAAAAAACCCTGCATCGCCGCCCCGGCCATACCGAGCCCGGCACCGATAATCATGGCCAGCACCGCGCGTGGCAGTCGCAGCTCGGCGATGATGATATGGGCGTTCAGGTCGTTGCCAAAGGGTGCGACCCACACCTTGCCGGCAATCAGCGATAATAATGTCGCGGTGACCAGCGCGAGAATCAGGCCAAGGTTGAGGCGGGCGGCGGTCATAAACCCTCCCCGTAAACGGGGAGGTGGCAGCGCGTAGCGCTGACGGAGGGGGATTTCCACTTGCTATGCAAAAACGGCAGGTCCCCTTCCACCACCTTCGGCGGTCCTTCTCCCCGCAAGCGGGAAGGATCCTTGGTAGCAGTCACCGCAGCACCTCCCGCCGTACCTCAGACAGCCTTTTTGCTGCGCGCTCAATGGTCGGACCGGCGCAAAAGAGCAGCCTGTTATCAAAATCGGTTATCACCATCTGCCCGCGCATCCGCTGCAGCGCGGGATGTCCCAGCATCCGGTCCTGTTGCACCATGTCCGACGCGGTGGTCAGCAGCACTTCAGGCGGATCGGCCAGCAGCGGCTCGAGCGGCAATATGTCCCAGCTTGCAAGACCATGATCGCTACTGACATTACGGAAGCCGGTAGCGGCGAGCAACGCATCGATCAGCGTATTCTCTCCGGGGACAAGCCCCCCGCCCTGCCACACCAATGCGGCAATGGGTGGGGCATCGTTTTCGGGCCGGGCCGCCGACAGCGCGGCGTCGATCCGTGCCACCAGCGCCTCGCCCTGTGGTTCGCGATCCAGCGCCGCAGCAATGATGCGGATGCCGGAATGACTGTCATCGACACTCATGGCGACCGGCATCTGCACCAGCGCAACGCCCAGCTGTTCCAGCGCCGCCACCGTTGCCGGACCGACATGGCCGCCGGCGATCACCAGATCGGGATTGAGCGCTAATATCTCTTCCACTGTGCCATCCGTCGCGGGATAAAGCCGCGCCTCTTCGAGCGACATCGATGTTGCTTCGGGATCATGGCTGTAATGGCTGATCGCAAGAATCTGGCCTGGTGCCGCCAGCTCGGCAACAATCGCATCGGTGCAGGGGTTGATCGAGACGATGCGCGGGAGGTTGGTATCGGACGCCTCTGACTCACCAGCTGTGCCCTGCTGGCATGCCGCCAGCAGGGCCAGAGCCGCAAGAGCCAGTGGCCGCATTACAGACGCACCCGTATCCCGCCAAAGGCCGACTGGCCGGCTGTAGCGAAACCGGCGGCGGTCTGGTAGTCGACATCAAAGGCGTTTTCGAGACGGCCGAAGACCTCTATATTCCCGGTCACATTAAATGCCGCGCGGAAGCGCACAGTGGAAAAGCCATCGAGCGCAACAGTGTTGCCGACATTGTCGAAACTGTCTGAAACAAGCCGCAAATCGGCACCAAGCCGCAAGCCGTTGCCAATCTCCTCGGCAAACCAGTCCGCCGCCAGCGTCAGCGCATGATCGGGCTGGCGTGCCAGTTGATTGCCGAAGTTGAAGCTCGCCGGGCTGCGGTTTTCGGTGTCTATATAGCTATAGACCGCGCGCGCCGTCAGGCGGCGTGACGGGCGCACCACCAGCTCCGCCTCGACGCCCCGGGCACGGGTTTCGAGAATATTGTCGAAAAAGCCAAAGCGCCCATCCCCGCATAAGGGGAATTCCGTTACATCTGCTCCAAAACAGGAAAAGAAATCGATCTGGTTGTCGGTGTCCCTCTGGAACAGCGTCAGCGACCCGGCGAAGGTGCCACCGGCATTGCGGTCCTGATATTCGATGCCGACCTCATAGCCCTGGCTGGTTTCCGGATCGAGACCGGGGTTGCCGAATGCCGAGAGCAACTGGAACAGGCTCGGCGCACGGAAGCCCTCCTGATAGGCAGCGCGCACCCGCCAGCCATCATCGCCAATGGCAATGCTGCCATCGGCGCCAAAGGTGACCTCGGTGCCATATTGCTCATGATCGTCGACGCGGACACCGGCAGAAATATTCACCCGGTCATTGTTGAGCCGCACCAGGCCGTAAATGCTGTCGAGGCCGCTATCGCCAATGGTTCCGGTGTCGAAGCTGGTTTCTTCATTTTCGAGACCAAAGTAAAAATTGACGGTATCGGTGACAGCATATTCGCCGCGCAGCTCAAGCCGCTCATTGCGGCCTTCGCCAAAGAAAACCGGATCGGTACCAAAGGCCGGGTTGAAATTGTCGCGGTTGATATCGGCAATCGAGTAGAGCGCGCGAAGTTTCAGCCGTTCGCCACTATATTCGATGCCTGCCGAACCGGAGACCTGCGAGGTTTCCTGAAACTCTGCCGTGTCGATCTGGGCAAAGGGCGGGACGAACTGAAAGCCGTCAATATCCAGCTCGCTATCGGCAAAACGTGCCTGTGCGAAAACCGAGATCTCGCTGGTAATCGCATAGGCAATACGGCCATTGATGAAGAGCTGGTTATAGCCGTCATCCTCGGTGCCGCCGGCAAAGCTGGAAAAACCGTCGCTTTCGAGATAGCCGCCCGAGACGCTGATATTGAGGGCATCGCCAAGATCGGGATTCACACTACCGGTCAGCGAATAGGTACCGAACGAACCGGCCTCTGCAACAAAAGATGCATTTTCACCATCGCCGCCGGTTTCTACCGCAATAATGCCGCCAATGGCGTTGCTGCCCCAGATAATCGAATTGGCGCCGCGCAGCACCTCGACCTTGTTGATGTTCTGCGGCAGGATATTACCGAAATCAAAGCTGTTGCCCGGCGAGGACGGGTCGTTCAGCCGCACGCCATCAACCAGGAACAGCACCTGATCCGAGGTGCTACCGCGCAAACGAACCGAGGTCACCGAACCCAAAGTGCCATTGCGGCTGGTGGTCACGCCGGGTGCGCGCTCCAATATCTGGACAATATCAAAGGTCTGGATACTCTCGATTTCTTCATCGCCGATCACCGTGATGGCACGACCTGTGTCGCTCGCCGCATCTTTCCAGCCACTGGCCAATACAGTGATGCCTTCATCGAAATCCGGGTCCGAGAAGATACCGCTTTCCGTATCATTCTGCGTCGAATCTTCCTGCGCCAGCGCCGGATTTGCCAGCAAGCAATATGCACCCGCGCTGCAGAGCAGCACTGTCTTGATCGATTGTATTCGCATGGTGTTTACTCCCTTCCCATGACGTTCACATGCAAGTGTCGTCACGCGGAAAGCAGCCTTTCCTCGTTCCTCCGGCACACCCCGTCCGTTGGATACGACGACCGGCGACAGGCTGGTCTCCTGGCTCCCGGGTCGTCATCTGGGGCACCGCCTTCCCGGCCAGCCTGATCAAGGGCTCTCCAGTGGCATATGGCGCACAGACTCGCCGGTCACAGTTGCGGGGGCAGCTCCGGCGTGATGAAGCATGGCGCTCCACCCTGTTCCGGATTCCCAATTCACGCCCGTCTCCGGGCGACCTGTACCGTGGGCAGACGTCTATCGGCGTTGCTGTGCCTTGGCAAGACAGTAGCCACGCGCCCGGTCCGGCCAAGAAATGCTTCTTTGCCTTTGCCCGGGTGCTGCCTATATCGTCTGATACCATTCCTCCCGCCAGCGAGAATCTCCATCTTCAAGCGCGCCACCCAGAACGGCCAGACCATCGCAGGCGACAGCGCGCCACCGGCACGCGCCGGAGAGACGGCAGAGCGCGGCTCGCTCAGTACCAGGCCGGGCAAGTTCCTCAGCGGCAGCCTGATGCGCCATGTCGCGGTGATGACATTGACCTCATCTTTCGGGCTGGTGGCGATGTTCCTGGTCGATTTTCTCGACCTGTTTTTCATTGCCCAACTCGGCGATCCGGCACTGACCGCAGCCATGGGCTTTGCCGCGACGCTGCTGTTCTTCAACTCGGCGCTTAATATCGGCCTGATGATTACCATCAGCGCGCTCGCTGCCAAAAGCATTGGCATGGGGCGTGGCGAAAAGGCCAATGTGCTTTTCACCCATGTCATGCTGCTCGGCATCGTCCTTTCTCTACCGCTGGCGCTGGCCTTCTGGATATTCGCCCCCGGTTTCATGGATCTGATCGGTGCCACCGGCACCGCGCGCGAAGCGGCGGTGCAATATATCCGCATCGTCGCACCGTTCAGCCCGATCACCGTAACCGGCATGATCTGCTCGGGATTTCTGCGCGCCCATGGTGACGCCCGGCGGGCGATGAACACAACACTGGCCATGGCGACGACCAATGCGATATTCGACCCGCTGCTGATCTTCGGGCTGGATTTGGGTTTTGCCGGGGCTGCCTATGCGACGGTACTGTCGATCTTCGCCATGGCCGTCGCCGGCTTCTGGCCGGTGCTGCGGCTCTATGGCGGTTTTGCGCCGCTGAAATGGGAGCATTTTACCGCCGACCTGCCACCGATATGGGGGATTATGGGACCGGCAGTCCTGACCAATCTGGCGACACCGGTGGGCGGGTTTATCACTTTCCGTTTCCTCGCCGAATATAATGAGACGGTGATCGCCACCTATGCGGTGATCGGACGCATCGTGCCGGTCGCCTTCTGTCTGCTATTCTCGCTGTCGGGTGCGATCGGACCGATTGTTGGCCAGAATTACGGTGCCCAGTCCTATGACCGGGTGCGCGATAGCATCCGCAATGCCGTGCTGTTCGCCACCGGCTATACCCTGCTGATCTGGCCGGTGCTGTTCTTTGCCGCGCCGCTGATCGCCGACCTGTTCGATCTGGATGGCGAAGGAGTGATGCTGTTGCAGGTATTTGGCGGCATTGTCGCACCGCTCTTCCTGTTCAACGGCATCCTCTATATCTCCAACGCGACGTTCAACAATCTCGAGCGACCACGCTGGTCAACCTGGCTCAACTGGGGCCGCAACACCATCGGCATTGTGCCGTTTCTGGTGATCGGTGACTGGCTGGCAGGCGCAGCAGGGCTGATCGCAGGCCCGGCAATCGGAGGTGTGATCTTCGGCATATTGGGCTATGTCCTGGCGCTACGACTGGTGAACAGCCATGAGGAAAAAGCCCGGGCAGCCCAGGTCTGACAGTTGACGCTGTCTTAATCCTGACCCGCCCCACTGTCCCGCAGCGGGACGGCACCCGTAAAAACTGCTCAACCGCATAGCCGCAAGGCCGTTGCTGATGGTATAGCTCAGGCCAACATAGGCACCGGAACAGGTGCAGAGGGACACAGATTCGCCGGATTATGGGGCACAATAGCGACAATCGAGTGAAACGGCGCGCCCGCAAGCGGCGCAAGGCGAGTCGCGTACGCCAGAGCCTGAGGCTGTCGCTGCGCGAAAAGCTGCTGTCGCTATCGCTGTTTGTCTTCTCCAGCTTCGCGCTGGTGCAGATGGGCACGGCACAGGGCGAGAACAGCGACTCCGCAGTGCCTGCCTATAGCGATGCCCGCCAGCTCTGGTCGGAACGCGCGGCGGACAATTTCCCCGGCTCAGCCTTTTATTATCTCGCAGAAGATGGCGACTGGCTGGCTACCAATGCCGCCGGCAACGCTGGCACAACGCTGATACCCGGTGCCGGCAATATCACCGCCAGCGCCGCGATCGGTCCATTTGCAGCGAGCGCCTTCCGTCTCGGCGGCAGCACCCGCGACCGCTATCGTGCGCTGCAATGCCTCACCACGGCAATCTATTATGAAGCGGCGCTCGAGCCCGATGCCGGACAGCGTGCCGTGGCCCAGGTTGTTCTCAACCGGGTGCGCCATCCGAGCTATCCCGCCAATATCTGCGGCGTCGTCTATCAGGGTTCGGAACGCGCCACTGGCTGCCAGTTCACCTTCAGCTGCGATGGTTCAATGGCGCGGCGTCCCGATCCCTATCACTGGAAGCGTGCGCGCCTGGTCGCCAGCGACATGCTCGACGGCGCGGTGTTTGCCCCGGCGGGCCTTGCCACTCATTATCACACCACCGAGGTCAGCCCCTATTGGGCACCCAGCCTCAACTTTCTCGGCACCATTGGTGCGCACCGTTTTTACAGCTGGAAAGGCAGCGCCGGGCTGCCAGCGGCATTTTCCGGCATCTATGCCGGTAATGAACCAAGCCCCGGCCCCAAACCGAAACAGGCGATTACCCGGGCATCGGCAACGACAGATCCGGTAGCACTGGCGCGCGCCTATGAGGCAGCTATTGCCCAGAGCCAGCAGGTAGCCGCTGCCAATGCTGCGGACAAGAACACCAGCCAAAAAGCACCAGCGGCATCCGCTCAGTCTGCACCGCCGCGTTATTCCGAGGCTGCCCGGGCCAAGGGCGGTGATGCCAATTACCGGGCGCAGAACCTGCCCGGTGCCAGCACGATCCGGCCCGAATATCGTGACAGCGGCCGCTGGATTGCCGAACCCGGCAAGCGATAGAAACACCAGTATATTACCGCGGAGCCGGGCTACGCCATATCATGGTTAATATTTCCGCGCCTTGGCTTAACCATTTGAGGCAACCGCGGATTAGCCCGCTGCTTCTATTTTCCCATGACCACAGATGCGCCATCGGGGCGCTCTGGCCAAATGGGAAATGTCATGAAAACGCCATCCCGCACCCTGCCTGAAACCGCCAGCGACACGGATGCGCCTGGCCATCGGCGCGGACCGCAGGAGCGAACGCCTGCAATAGCGCCAAAAGCTGCCCCCAAAACGGCTAATGACAACCAGCCATCACACGGCGAGCCGGCGATAGACACACCGCAGTTGCGCGCCGCTTTGCGGCTGTTTGCCCGTTACGGTTTTGGCAGTGCCGCCTATGCTGCGCACCAGGCCGAGCGTTGTTTCTGGCAAGGCAATAGCGACGGACAACGCTGGTGGACCGAATTGGCGCGCATTCTCGATCGCAAGCTGATGACGCAGTGGGATATGCCCGCGGATGGCTGAAACCCGACAGATGGCGGCTACAAAGCCCTTGTCTGATACAGTTTTCCATGCGCCGCTAATGGCTCTGAAACCTCCCGCACAGACCCTCGCTCCAGCGCTGCCACGGTCAATTTGTATATGCGGCATTAACCAAAAAATCAGAACTCTCTGCCAAGGGAGTTATGTGGGAAACCATATTAGTGGCGCGAAGAAACGGAGCGGACCATAAAATTTCGGCCATCTCGACTGGACGGTATCTTTGGCTCGGACCCGCTGAACGATCGGGTTAAGCGAGCGCTCGTCTCTACCCTGTATACCTCGCCCATCTCGCTGCTGCTCGGTGCGCTGTGCGGAGTGTTGGCGGCCGTCTTCATCGCCTGGCAGGCGGAGAGCCAAGCACTTTACATCGCCGCTGTGGTCATCACCATCGTCTCGACCTTCCGCGTCACCATTGCCTATATGTTCGAGGATCGCAGCCGCCGCGGCGATGCCGAAGCCTTTGAAACACTTTATGAAGCCGGCGCCTGGGCCTATGCGCTGTCGCTGGGCATGGTCACGGCTCTCGCGGTGGCTTTTGCCGACGATCCGACGCTGCATGTGCTGGCCTCGACCAACGCCATCGGTTACGCTGCCGGCATATCGGGGCGCAATGCCGGGCGCCCGGTCATTGCTATTGGCCAGATTATTCTCACCACCCTGCCGCCAGCACTGGCGCTGTGGTTCAGCGGCATCGTCTCCTACAAGATATTGGCGATCACCATCGTACTGTTCGATACCGCGATGATTGGCATCACCATTAACACCTTTGCCATTGTCCGCGATTCCTTCGACGCTGCCGAGCAGAATGCCGAGCTGGCCGAGAAAATGCGCAGCTATGCCCGCACCGATATTGTCACCGGGCTGCTCAACCGTGCCGGCCTGAACGGTCAGCTGGTGAAACTGCTGGCGAAAAACGAGAATGATGCTGCAATCAGCGTCTTCTGGCTCGATCTTGACCGGTTCAAGGAGGTCAATGACACGCTGGGCCATCCCGTTGGCGACAGACTGCTCGCCGAAACCGCAAAAAGGCTGCGGCGGATCTGCCCGGAAGACATTGTCGCGCGCTTTGGCGGTGATGAATTTGTTGTCGTCAGCTCCAAAACCGAACGCAGCACCATCGAAGCGATGGCCGAGGACATATTGACCGAGCTGACCCGGCCATTGCGGCTCGACGGCCACCGGCTGGAAATCGGTGTGTCGATCGGCATTGCGCAAATGCCGGAAAACGGCACCGATCTTGACGGTGTGATGCAATGCGCCGACCTTGCCCTCTATCACAGCAAGGTCAATGGCCGGAACCAGTACAGCTTCTTCGCCAAGTCGATGAACCGTGACCTGGTGCGCCGCCGCGAAATCGAGACGGAATTGCGTGCCGCAATCCAGAAGAACGAACTCAGCCTCTATTACCAGCCGATCGTCGATCTCAAGACCGGACGCATCAAGGCGTTCGAGGCATTGGTACGCTGGTTCCATCCGGAAAAGGGCGAGCTTGAACCGACCGAGTTCATCCCGGTTGCAGAAGATACCGGGCTGATCATCACTCTCGGCAACTGGATCACCGCGCGTGCCTGTGAGGCGGCAACCCAATGGCCCGAAGATATCGCCGTCTGTGTCAATGTCAGCCCGGTGCAGATGACCGCCCCGGGCGCGGCACTGGGCATCTTGCGCGCCATCCGCGATGCCGGGATCGCGCCACAACGTCTGGAACTGGAGATCACCGAGACGGTGTTCATCGACGAGGATGCCGCCATTTCCGACTTTATGGATACGCTGTCGCTCGAAGGTATCCGCATCGCGCTGGACGATTTCGGCACGGGATATTCCTCTCTATCCTATCTGCACAGCTATAATTTCAGCAAGATCAAGGTCGACCGTTCGTTCGTCAGTGGCCCCAATGCCGGTGCGAAGTCCAATGCCATTATCCGTGCCGTTGCCGAACTGGCAAGCACGCTCGACATGACGATTGTCGCCGAAGGTATTGAAAATCCCGATCATGCCCGTTCGGTCCAACAGGCAGGCTGCACCCAGGGCCAAGGCTATTATTACAGCCGACCGGTGCCCGAAACGCAAGCGCTCAAGCTTGCCAGTCTGGGCCGCACTGCAGCGCTCGATATCGATTGGGAAACGACAGCTTATCCTTTGCCGGCCAGGAGCTGATACTGGCTATGCTATTCGGCACCATCCGCCAGATTGCGCGGCTGACCGATATGCGTCACATCATCCATTGCCTGTTTGCGCACCCGGGTCTGTGCCGAAACCAGTTTCAGCATGAGCTTGAGATCCTGTTCACGCAGCTTGAGTGCTGAATCCGCCCATAGCTCAACAACGGCCTGCAATTCCTCGAGGCGGATATCAGCGACCAGATTCATCGCGCGGTTCGAGCCGAGGCGCCCGCTGAGACGGCGTTTTTCGCGTCTGATGAACTTGCGCACCGCAGCCACGCCTTCGCCGGGTTCGACCAGTTCGTGCACCAGTCCCATATCGTACAGCTCTTCGGCGATATAGGTCTTGCCGCCCATGATCATGCGTTCAGCCATGGCGGTGCCCAGCTTGCGCGACAAGATGCAATGCGCCCCCATTCCCGGGAACAGACCGAACATCGTCTCCGGCAGCCCGAATTTACTGCCTTTTTCGGCGATGATCAGGTCGAAGGAGAGCAACGCCTCGAAACCGCCGCCCAGTGCGTCACCCTCGACCAGGCCGATAGTGACCATCGGCAGATCCAGCGCATGCATATTGCGGTGCAGGATCCCGACACATTTGCGGCCATAATCGACCAGTGCCTCGCGATTGCCGGCACGTATATGCGACACAAACAGATCGAGATCGCCACCATAGCAGAACACGCCGGGGCAGCGCGACCCCAATACGAGAAAGCTGAGCGGCAGCTTGTCCGGCCCGAAACTGGTGCGGATGGCATTCTGCCAGCGGCGGAAATCATCGAGCATTGATGGGTTGAAGCTGGGTCGCCCAATCGGGTTCATATAGGTCCAGAGCGTCGCCTGATCCTGTTCATAAAGACAGTCCAGTTCGCCAAGTCGATAGAGATCGGGATCGACGGCCAGGCGATTGCGGGTTTCTGCTTCGCGCTGGCGCAAAAGGCCGTTGACATCGGCGCGAACGTTTAACGCACTGGTATCAGTAGCGTTTTTATCATGCGCTATCCCCATTGCCACGCTCCATGCCGTTTGCGACTTTTCTTGTGTCTTATGAATAGCGTCGGAAGTGGATCCTTTGCAAACCATTAACCATAGAAAACGACAAATTCTTTTCAGTTCACCGTATTTTATTTAGTTGCTTCTGAAATTATCAGATACTGTCCCGTCCTGAGACGTAACATATGTGCAACGACGGCTAACGGCTTGTAAAAAGGCTGTGCCGCGTAAAAAGATGTATCATATTGGTCGCCGCCGGCAGGTCAGGACATCGCAACTGGTATCAAACGCGCATCAACGCCCGCTGAAGCGTGGCTTGCGTTTCTCCAGAATGGCGTCGATCGCCTCGCGATGGTCGTCCATCTGCTGCAGCACGCCCTGCCAGATCGCCGCCTCATCGAGATGCTCGCTGAGCGACATGTCGCGCGCATCCTTCAGCAGCCGCTTCGACTTGCGCACCGCGGCCGGAGGATATTGCACTACCATTTCGGCCAGCTCTCCGGCCCGGGACAGCAGATCACCGGCGGGCAACACCTCACTGACCAGACCATAGTCAAGCGCCCTGGCGGCATCGATAAACTCACCGGTGAGCAGCATCTGGCTCGCCCGCGCCATACCGATGGTGCGCGGCAGCAACCAGGCCCCGCCATCGCCCGGTATGATCCCGACGCGCAGAAAGCTCTCGGCAAACACCGCCTTGTCGGCGGCGATACGGATATCGCACATACAGGCCAGGTCGCACCCGGCACCAATGGCATGGCCGTTGATAGCGGCAATTACCGGGACCGACATCGCATCCATGGTCCGCGGGATACGCTGGATATGATCGCGATACCATTGCTCGAGCTCGAGCGGGCTCATCTGCTGCTCGGCAGTGAGCGCCCTGATCTGCTTGATATTGCCGCCGGAGCAGAAACTGTCTCCTGCCCCGGTCAATATGGCGCAGCTGACGTTACTGTCGGCCTCGGCGGCATCAAGCGCATCGACAAGTGCCGCAATCACCTCTTCGGACAGCGCATTGCGCGCGCCGGGCCGGTTGAGAGTGATGGTGGCGATGCGGCCATCGACTTCATAGAGCACCGGCGGACCGACAATCTCGGCATCGGCAACATCGCTTCCATATTCGGTTGCGTCACCGACAGGGCGCACCCGCTTTTTCTTGTCGGCATAGTCGCCGCCATGGAACAACAGCGGCGGCTTGGCATCATGCTCGAACCCCACCACTTCACCGACAAAGATGACATGATCGCCGCCCTCATAGGCATGGCGGGTGCGGCAGCGGAAGCGCGCGGTGCAGCCTTCGAGCAGGGGTAGCCCGCTACCGGCGATATCAAGTCCGGCGAATTTGTCGTCCATGCGCGAGGCGAAACGGTTCGACAGGTCATCCTGATCACTGGCGAGGATATGCACCGCAAATTCCTCTGCTGCCTCGAACACCGACATGCAGCGTGAGGTTCTGGCGAGCGACCATAGTATCAGCGGCGGGTCGAGCGAGACCGAGTTGAAGCTGTTGGCGGTAACACCTACCGGCGTGCCATCAGCGCTGCGCGCGGTAACGATGGTGACGCCGGTGGCAAACTGGCCCAGTGCATCGCGAAATGTGCGGGGATCGAAACTGTTCATGCCGGGTTTATGGGGTGCCGCGACGGTCTTTGCAATTCCGTGCTTTGCAAGACCACCGGATTTTGGCTAAACTGGTTCTGCGCAAGGGGACTGCGCCGGATCACAAGGATTGGGGCCGACCCTCATGTCTCAGGAATTTGAAGCGATCGGAACCATGGCAGAAGGTGCCATGGCAGGCCGGGTGTTTGAAAAGCGCGACGGCGAGACCAGCGCCGACGCCGCGCATGGCGAAGCCTGTCTCAATTGCGGTACAACGCTGATCGGCTCGCATTGCCATGTCTGCGGCCAGCCCGCACATATTCACCGCTCGATAAGCGCCTTCTGGCACGACATCTTGCACGGGGTGCTGCATTTTGACGGCAAGTTCTGGAACACTTTGCCGCTTCTGGCATGGAAGCCGGGCGAACTGACCCGGCGCTATGTCCATGGCGAGCGCGCCAAATTCATCTCACCCATGGCGCTGTTCCTGTTCGCCATATTCATGATGTTTGCCATCTTCTCCTTTGTCGGCTCTCCCGGCTTGTCGAACGCCAGTACAGACAGTGACGGCGAGGTAACGCCGATCGACTGGAGCTGGCAAACGGACCAGCAAAACCTGGCCGAGGTAGAAGCCCTGATTGCCGAAAAACAGGCAAAGCTGGAGCAGGAAGCTCTCTCCGAAGCGGAACGCGACAAATTACAGGGAGAAATCAACGCCGAAAAGGGCAAAGCCAATGCGCTATCCTTCGCCACTACCGGCTCTGTCCGATATCCCGAGCTTGTAGATGATGATGGCGACATTGCCGGGCTGGACTCCGAAGGCAATGTCGATACCGGCGTACCCTGGCTCAACAAATGGGTGACCAACGCCGCCAAAAAAGCCAATAGCAACCCGGAGCTGCTGCTCTACAAGCTCAAATCCAACGGCTATAAGTTCGCCTGGCTGCTGATCCCGCTATCCATACCCTTTGTCTGGCTGGTCACCATCGGCAAGCGCGGCCACCGCTTTTACGATCATGCGGTGTTCACCACCTATTCGCTGGCCTTCATGTCGCTGCTGTTCATTGCCTGTGCGCTATCGGTAAAGTTCAACATTCTTCCCGGACTGGTGATTCCGCTGGCAGTGCTTTACGCGCCATTCCATCTCTACCGCCAGCTGCGCCATGCCTATGGCTTTTCGCGCATAGGCACGGTGTTCCGTTTCATCGTGCTGTTCGCCTTTATCAACATCATCAGCGTGCTGTTTCTGATGATCCTGATCGCACTCGGGCTGCTCGGCTGATCTTACCGCACATCTGATGCTTCAATCGGCTGAAGGACGCATCTTGCCTTTCAGTTGCTGTTCCCATTCAGCACGCATCTCGCGCGCTTTTTGCATGTAAGCGTCATTGTCCTGCACCGGAATGTCTATATCATACAGACCGGCAAGCTCCACCATGGAGCTACGATCGACTTGCTCAAATACCGCCATCATGCGTTCTGCTTCCGGACGCTCTATCCCAAGCGCTTCCAGTGCGGAACGCGCAGCGCGAAGTGAGCTGTCATAGGTCTCGCGAATAATGTCCCGGCAACCAACCGACCAAAGATCATAGACATGGGTACGGTCAATGGCGCGAGCCACCACATGCACATGCGGAAAGGCTTTGCAGACATATCGCGCAAGCTGGGTAATGGCCTGTTTGTCATCAATCGCAATGACCAGGATATGCGCATTCTCCAACCCTGCCGCTTCCAGCAGATCATGTCGGGTCGCATCCCCGTAATGCACGCGCATGCCGAAGCTCCGCAGCATTTCCAGCTGATCAGAGCTGTAATCGACAACGACTGTGTCATAACCTGCGCCCGACAATGCGCGATTGACGATACCGCCAAAACGGCCATGCCCGGCAATGATGATCTTGGCGTCGGAGTCTATCTCATCCGCTTCGCGCTCCTGCTCGACCGAATAGCGAGGGGCAATGACACGATCATAGAGAATGAAGAGCGCCGGCGTCACCAGCATCGACAGGGCAACGACCAATAGCAATATGTCAGCAATGTCCGTTGGCAAGGCGGCACTGGCGACAGAGAATGACAGCAGCACAAAGCCGAATTCACCTGCCTGCGCCAATCCCAGGCTAAACAGCCATTTGTCGCCGCCCGCAATTTTGAAAACACGCGCCAGAACGGACAGTACCGCGATCTTGAGAATGATGAGCCCCAGGGTCAGGCCGATAACCAGCGAGACATTTGCAAACAGAAAAGCAAAATCTATCCCCGCACCGACCGTCATGAAAAAGATGCCCAGAAATATCCCCTTGAACGGGTTGATATCGCTTTCCAGCTCATGGCGAAATTCGCTGTTGGCCATCACGACGCCGGCCAGGAATGTGCCGAGCGCTGCTGACAGGCCCACCATCGTCATCAGGATCGTGATGGCCAGAACGATCATCAGTGCCGTCATCACAAAGAGCTCACGCAGCCGGGCACGCGAGACAAAGCGGAAGACTGGGTCAGTCAGATAGCGGCCAGCAAAGATCACTGCGCCAATGGCTGCAACCGTAACAATAGCCGTTTGCCAGGCAGGCAGATTCTCCACCAGGTTGAGATGAAGCGCGCCCTCGCCGGCTGCATGGCTATCGACTGCTGCCGTGCCACTCCCGGCCAGTTCCGGAAGAGCCAGCAGGGGAATGACGACCAGCATCGGGATAACTGCGATGTCCTGAAACAGCAGCACCGCAAAACTGGCCTGTCCGCCATCGCTTTTTAACAGCCCTTTCTCATTCAGGGTCTGGTTGACAATGGCTGTCGAGGACAAGGCCAGGATCATTCCGATCGCAATCCCCACGGTCCAGGGCTGACTGAACAGCAGCGCAATAGCGCATACGATCAGAGCCGTGATCCCGACCTGCAGGCCGCCCAACGCGAAAATTCGCGCACGCATGTCCCACAGCGCTCTGGGGCTCATTTCCAGCCCGATGATAAACAGCATCATCACAACACCAAATTCGGAGAAATGCTGCATCCCGGTCACATCTGCGCCAACAAAGCTCAGCACAGGCCCCAGTGCGATCCCGGCGAGCAAATATCCCAATACCGATCCCAATCCGGACCGCTTCGCCAATGGCACAGCGATAATCCCGGCAAGGAACAGCGCAAAAGTGATGATCATGAATTCATTGGACATGCGGGCATCCCTAATTGCTGGCGCAGAAACCTGCAAAGGCCATCTTATCGGCACCTGCACCAATTAAGAGCTTACAAAGCTCTATCTTGGCGCATTGCGCGATATACAGTTATGGCTTGGAGATGGCCGAACATGGCCCTGTCTGTCACTTCCCAATGTTGCCTGACAGCACATTGTGCTGGTGCCGGATCAATCGGCCAGAACGAGCCGGTGGTCAACAAAATCAAGCCGCTGCGGCAGGCGGAAATCGCGAAACGCGCTGCCGTCCACTGCATCGAGCAGCGCATCGGCACGCACCCGTGCATCGCCCTGCAGCGCCCGATAGGCGTCAAGCGGGCGCTGGTGCATCCACAGGCTGAACAGCGTCGCTGCCCGCGCGCCACTGGTGCCTTCGATCGTGAACGGCGCAAAGCCAACCGCGCGCGGCAGTTCCTCGCCCGCATTTTCTGTTGCCCATCCCGCCAGCATATCGGCGCTGATCTGCAGCCAGGGAATATGCTCCGCCATCATCCGCCGCAGCACCGGATAGAGCGTTTCGGGAATCGCATCGTCATCAAGAAAACTGCCCGATAGCGGCGTTTCGACCTGCACCATGCGTTCGACCCAGAGTGCGACATTGGGCGCCAGTCGCTGCATGATCTCGCCCGAGGCCGGATCGCGATAAAGATGCGCATAAAGCGGGCCGATCAGGCCATAATCACCTATACTGGGCTGTGACCCGAGCAGATAGTCCTGGGCGGCAAAATGTGTATCCAGATCAGCGAGTAACGCCTCATAGCTCGCTTCAATTGCCGGGATCGTCGCTTCGTTGATGCCGAGGACCGGACAGAAGCCCTTGAACGCGGTGCCGCGCTCCTTGCCGACAGCATATTGTTCTTCCGGCGTACCATCGGGATGGGCTACCTTGCCAAATTCGGAATAGGCCCATTCCTCATTATAGTTCCAACGATAATGCATTGCCGGGATGGTCAGCCATTCATCGCCATAGCTTTCGAACAGCAGCGCCACCAGATGCTGTACGGGCGTTTCGGGATAGACCGAAGGACCCTCGGCAACACCCTCATAATGATCGATAATCTTTGTTGTGTCCTGGATGATTTCGCCATTGGCGAGCTGCAGCACCGGGATCACCGGACGGCCGACCGCAGGAATGATGATGTCGCGATAGACTTCGGGCCGCGACAGCGCTTCGCGATAATCCACGCCCTTCCAGTCCATATAGGCGCGCGCCTTGCCCGAATAGAGCGACAGCGGCGCGGCGTAGAGAATATCGGTCATGCGGTGTCTTTCCTCTCAGTCGCCAGCGCGCTATGCTGTGAAACAGTCACAGGCGATGCGCAAGCACTGTTACGGTTGAGAGATGACCGGGTGATCAGTCTTCGGTTAAGGGAAGGAAGCGGCGCACGACATCCTTGGTCAGCCGCGCCGGACGCAGCGTCTCGGCATCGATGCAGCACCAGCTCGATTTGACTTCGGCCAGCACTTCCTCGCCACGGCTGATGACGGTGTCGTAAAAGGCGCGCGCGCCATGCACTTTCTCAAGGATCACGGTGGCAATCACCTCGTCATCGAGAAAAGCCGGCTTGCGATAGGTGATCTCATGTTTGAGCGCGACCCAGAGATGTTCGGCCACGGCCGTCGGCGGCGCGATCTTCTCCCAATGAGCGATCACAGCATCCTGTACCCAGTTGAGATAATGCGCATTATTGACATGCCCCATGAAATCAATTTCAGAGGCGGAGACGCTGATGGGATGGTGATGCTGGCGCGACATATGCTGACAGTAATGTCAGTAATGCCCGAATGAAAGCGGAAAATTGCCGCGTTGCACAATTAGCCTGTAACATCGCGTCAGTAATCGCGCGATATACGGGCATTAACGCCTTGGCGACCAATGGTCGAGATGGTCGACAGGATCGACAGCCAACGGGTAATCTGGAACTCGGCCTGAGTTGCCGAATAGCCAGCGCCATCGGTAATCACTTCGACATAGACACGCCGGGTGATATATTTGCCCGCTGCAATGCTGGTACCGGCATCGATTGACGGATCGGCGGCGATTATGCGCAGCCGGTCGAGCCCCACCGCACCGCGCAGCGCGTTGATCGGATCGAGACCGCCACCGCCCCGCAGCGATGCCAGCGCAGCGGCAAGCTGTACCGCCTCGGCAGCGGAAATATCGGTCACCGAAGACCCGAAAATCAGTCTTGCCAGCAGCTCATCCTCGGGCAGTGCCGGAATGCTGGCAAAGGTGATTTCGGGACGCAGCCCGGTACCGCGAACATTGATTGTGGCGTTGAGCCCCTGGAGATTGGCATTGGCTTCGATATCAAGCGTTGGATCAGGCGGTGAATTCTGCCGGAACCGGATGGCGCCGCGCTGAAGATCAAAGTCACGTCCGGCAAATTCATAATCGCCGCGTATCAGCTCGGCGAGACCGCTAATCTGTGGCTGGTTGACCGGTCCGGCGAGCGATATGTCGGCGCGCCATTCGCTGTCGAGACCCAGGCCACGCACGGCGATACGGTTGTCCGCCCGCGCCTTGATGGCATAGCGCCATGGGGTTGCCCGGGCGCGCGGCGGCGCCTCATCGGCACGGCGGTTGATCTCGCGATAGGCGATATTGGGCAATTCAGTGAGTGCACTGGTCTGGCCCAGCACGAACCGGCCGCGGTTGATCACCAGGTCACCGCCCAATGTGCCGCCAATACCATCGGACTTGATGGTGATCGGGCCAGTGACAACGGCACCGAAATCATCGCGGTCGAGCAGCTCCGCATTGTCCGCCTGCGCCGTGATGTCGAGCATCACGCCCCTCGGTCCACCGAGATCGATAATGCCGGAGCCGGTTACACTGCCGCCATTGGGTGCGGTGCCACTGAACCGGGCAAGGTTCAGCCGGGCACCTGAGAAACGGCCCTCAGCCACGATATCCTTGACCACCGTGCCCGAGACACTGCTTTCCAGCCGCGCATTACGGCTTTCGACCTGCCCGCGAACGCGCGGTTGATTCAAGCTGCCAGTGGCATCGGCGCTGAGCTGGACATTGCCGGTAATATCGAAAATGCTCAGGCCCACCAGCCGCCACAGCGCATCGGCGGGACCGTCATAGCGGATCTGGCCGAGCAGGTCGGCACGGGTGAATCGGCGAACGAGATCAGGGTTTTGTGGCATGTTGCTGAGCTTGAGCTGTGCCCGCCCCAACTCCCTGTCACCGTCACGGATAATGCTGCGCAGTGCCAGCCGGTCGGTGGTCAGGCTGGCGTTGACCGCCAGATCGACCGGACGCGAGGTCAGTGCCACGCTCGAGCGAGTCAGCCGGTTGAGCTGTAGCTTGGCGGTGCCGGTGGGCAGGCCGCGCCGGTTGAACTTGAGATCGAGCTGGCCTGAGGCGGTGCCGCCAAGCCCGAGATTCTCATAGGCAATATCAAGAACCGCCAGCGGCATGCGGCTGAGGCCGAAATCGATGCGCGTGGTACGACCAACACGCCCGGAAGCAAGCATATAGCCATTGCCGATATTGAGCCGGGTCTTTTTCAGCTGCCAGCCGGCATCGGTACGGATCATCGTACCCGCTTCGGGCATGGTGATACGGCGATCAGCATAGGCACCGTCGAGATCAAAGGATATCCGTTCCGGCCGGACCAGCGCCTCGCCCTGCAGCGCGAAGCGGCTGCCGCGCCGCCCGGCAATCGATCCTCTTATGCGGCCATTGCGCCCGACAAGATCGGCATTGGCGGCGAGCCGACCGATAAACAGATTGCCGCGCGACAACCCCTGGGCACTGATCGTGGCATCGACCGCCAAAGGACCATCGCCGAGTAATGCGGTAGCATCAACCGATCCCTGGCGGATGCGGATCGGCGTCGCACCGACAAACACGGCATTGTTTAACGTCAGATCGGCGGTGAGCCGGCTGCGTCCGCCATCGGGCTGCACAGCGACGGTGCCTGAGACTCCGCCGCCACGCGCCTGCAAATCGCCGCGCAGCCCGGCATCGCCTGCAGTCAACACCCCGGTCACAACCGTGTCGGACAGCCGCAACGGATTGATGGCAATGCGGGTCAGACCATTGTCGAGCGCGGCAATATCGGCATTGCCGGTAAAGGCGCCGAGCACCGACTGGCCGTCAGCCGTCACGTTGAACCCGGTCTCGGTCGGCAATATGGCGATTGTCACGTCACGAATGTCGAGTGCCGGATAAGGGCTGGCCAGCGCGATATTGGCAGCAGCGGAATCGCGCTGGCCATCAATATCGATATCAAAACCGCCATAGCGCACATGGCTGCCCGCCGCGCTCAGCACGATCCGTCCATCAGGCTCGATGCGACCGCCACCGATAAACGCCAATTGTGTCACCGCGACATCGGCATCGCGCACAAAGAGCGGCTGGCCCTGTGCCGCCTCGATAGCGGCGCTGAACCGTCCGGTCTCGCCAACATAGCGGGCAAAACTCTGATTGCTGACTTCGGTAATCTCACCGCTAAGGTCGCTGCTTACCGCCCAACTCCGGCCGAAGCGAGCATCTACATTGGCACGGGCATCAAGCGTCAGGAGATTGTCAAAAGCAAAGCCGGGCGCGGCAACTGTGCCGGTGAACCGGTAATCCTGCTCAGCCAGCGCACCCGCAAGCGCAAGATCACCGCGAATATTGGGGCCGCGCAGGGCCAGTTCCTGCGAGGACAGACGCCCCTTTTCGAGCCGCAGCTCCCCCGACAGGCCCGCCTCTACGACAAGCCGGTCGAGCAACGGATTGGGCGTGGTAATCTCGTTGCCGCCAAGGGCAAAGCGCGCCACCCATGCGCCCTGCTCGCGCATCAGCTGCCCCTCGAGCCGCGGTGCGGCAAGCGCATAATCGCCATAAACGAGATTGTCGGCGCGCAGCGTATAGGGCGTCTCCAGAGCCGCGAAAGGGCCATTGAAAACAGCCTCCATGCGCAAGTCGCGCAAGGCAATGCCCGCCAGACTCAGTTCAGGCTGGCGGGACCGTGCCACAACAGCCAATGCGTCGAAACGGTTATTGCCGAGATCGGCATCACCATTGGCCCGCAGGGTAAAGGCCGCAGCTTCGAGATCGAGGCGGTTGCTCAACACCCTGTCCTCGAGCCGGCCGGCCCAGTCGACCGCAATGGCATCACCCAGCAGTTGGGCTGTCTGCCCCGAGACGAAATCGCCCGGAAACAGTTCGCCCGTTGCACCATATTCGCCACTGCTCTCGGTCAGGTCGAGACGGATGAGCGGCTGCTTATTGGTCTCGGCAACCAGCGTGCCCGCCCAGCGCTGATAGCTGCCCGCGCCCTGAAGAACAGCGGTGAGGCTCCGGTCCCAGCCAATCAGCGCGGCGATAACGCCATTGGCAGGCGCGGCAATATCGAGCGCCGCATCGAAGCGGTTCGCATCGGGGGCAATGTCGATATCGGCCAATATACGATCATCGCCATTGCGCAATCGCGCATCGAGATTGACCTTGGCGAGGCCGTCGCGAATATCCGCCGCGCCGGTAATGTCGCCGGTGCGTGCCTCTCCGGCAATCCCCTCGGCAATGATCAGGTCGCGCGCCTCGAACCGGTCGACGCGAATATCGAAACCGGGCAGAATCGGCGCGTCGCTGTCGGTCTCGCGCAGCGCTGGCACCTTCTCCAGCCGCGCCTGTTCGAGCAGCAGCGCCCTGATATCGAGCCGGTTGGAGAGCCAGCCCAAAGGCCGCCAGTCGAGTGTTGTCCGGTCAACGCTCAAAAAGCGTCCTTCCGGATCGCGCAGCGCCAGATCATGGATCAGCGCCTCATTGTAGATCGAGCCGTCGATACGACCGATTTCGATCTTCAGGCCATTGTCGAATTCAAGCGCTGCGATCCGGTCGGCAAGGAAGCGGCGGCCGGGCGCGGTATCGAGTGCCAGCGCCAGCATGATCAGCGTCGCCAGCGCCACAACCAGCGCTAGCGCGATGCGCCGCGGCCAGCGCCAGGGCGATTTGCGGATCGCTTCATCTTCGCCGAGCACCACATGCTCAAAACTCTCGGCGCTTCCCTCAGAGCCGTCTGGCGGCATCATGGTTTCGTTATCGCCGGTCATCAGAATGCCTGCCCCAGCGAGACATAGACGCCGATCGCGGCATCGCCCGGACGCGGATTGAGCGGCGTGCCGATATCCAGCCGCAACGGGCCGAAACTGCTATAATAGCGAAACCCCAGACCGGCACCGTAGCGCAGTCCGCCAAAGGTCGGCAGCGCGTCATTATAGACATTGCCGGCATCGATAAACGGCACCACCCCGAAATTGCCGAAGCGGATACGCGCCTCGAGCGAAAACTCGGCGAGGCTACGCCCGCCTATCGGATCGCCATTGGCATCGAGCGGCCCGACATCCTGAAAACCATAGCCGCGTACCGAGCCGCCACCACCGGCATAGAAGCGGCGAGAGGGTGCAATATCGAGCGCATTCGCCCCGGCAATCGAGCCGAGCCGCACCCTGCCCGCCAGCGTCACCTGGTCACGCACCGGCAGGTAGAAGCTGCCATCGATCTGGGTCCGCTCATAGCCGAAGGTGCCCGATTGAAAGGATATCTCCGGGGAAAGAAAGCCGCTGAGCCGGAAACCCGAAAGCGGATCGAGCAGGTCATCGGTGCCGTCATAGGCCAGTGTCAGCGGCAGCGCGGCAATGGCAAAGGTTCGCCGCCCGGTCGGGTTGAGCGCCCCGACAACATCGCTCTCATCGGTAAGCACCAGCTCAGCTCCGACGGACCAGGTCCATTTCTTCTGGAAGATCAGGTTGGTCTGGCGCTGCAATGCACCCGAAAGCAGCAATGTGCGCGCATCAAAGGCATCACGCTGGACATTCTGTACCAGCGCATTGACCAGCAGGATCTGATCGCGCTCGCGGAAATTATTGCGCCGGAATGTCGCGCCGAGAAGTTGCTCCTGGGTACCGGCAATGCCGCGCACCCGGAACAAGCCCTCGGGCGGGAACAGATTGCGATGCTCCCAGCTGGCAGCGACGCGAAAGCCCTCGCCGGTACCGAAGCCGACCTCACCCGCAATCGTCCGCAGCGGTGCCGGTTCGATATCCACCGCCAGATCGACCGTGGCTTCTGCGGGCTCCGGGGTCGGACCGCTATAGTCATCGCTGTCAATCTCGGGCGGGGCTTCGGTCTCTACCGGTTCTATGGTCACTGCAGAGACCAGTCCGGTCGCCAGGATGGCGCGGCGCAGATCCTGAATACGCGACTGGCGATAAATATCACCGCTCTCGAAGCGGGCAATCAGCGCGATATGATCGGCATCGAGCAGCGGATCATCCCCAACGACAATATCGCCAAAGACGAATTTCCTGCCCGGTTCGACCGGCAGCGACAGGTCGCCAATAGAACCGGCATGGTCGATCAGCAGCTCGGGCTCTTTGAGAGTGGCGAAGGCATAACCATTTTCCGCCAGCGCTTCGGCCAGCGTATTGCGCGCCGCGACTATCGTATAGGAATTGATCGCATCGCCGATTTCCAGGCCAAAACGCTGAATAAAAAACGGATAGTCGGCACCGGTATCGGTGAGATTACCAAGATCGATATTGGCAAGATTATATTGCGGCCCGGCCTGAATGGTGAAGATGATGGCCAGATCACGCTCGGGATCTGCCTCGAAGCTCTGGCTGACAACACCGTCATAATGGCCATAGACGCGAAGCAGCTGCTCCAAAATGTCCCTGTCCTTGTCAGCCCGGCGCCGAATCTGGGCGATGTTGTCATCATCCGAAGCGGTCTGCTCAAGCGCCGAGAGCATGTCGAACTTCTCAGCCAGCGCCTCGCGGTCGCGCGGCGGTAGCGTGTCATCGGCGTAGCGCAGCACCAGCCGGAAATTGCCGAAGCTGCGGCCGGCATCGCGCAACGCTTCGGCGCTGTCTTCGGCATCGGCTAAATCATCCGATATGCTCTCGGCAATCTCGCTGGCGATAGCGCCGCTGTCCCGGGTGATATCCGCGTCGGAAGCGATTTCTGCCGCTATGGCAGCGTCGTCTTCAGCACCGCCTTCGGCATCGGCAGCGACGGTACCCGATGCTGCAGCCTCGGACGGCTCTTCCGCCCCGGCATTGGTAGCCTGCTCCTGATCGTTCAGCACCGGCGCTTCAAAATCGGGCCAGTCGACACCGAAATCATCATCGCTGACCAGCGGTTGCAGCAGCGCATCATCGTCTTGCTCTGGTGGCGCGGCGGGCGCGGTCTGTGGCAACGGACTATCGGCCTGCTGCGATGGAACGGCCAGTGCCTCCACCGGGGCCAGCAGCAGCCAGACCATGAGAGCCATGCCAGACGCACACCATGCCCCCGGTCGGGATATAGGCGACAGGGCCGGGTTCCGGGTTACACGATACACCATGGTCTTTCAGCGTTACGCATCAACGCAGGCATCGTTGGCAAAGCGCCTTTTGTCAGGAAAATGCTGCGGCAGAGTGGCAAAAGTAACGCCGCCTATCATGCGGCCTCATGCCGGGGCAATGACGATCACCGGAGTGCAGCAGATTTTACGCACCGTTCGGCGTGGACAGGTCGGCGCGATACCAACCATTGGGACCAAGCCGTTCGAGCGGTTTATAACGGGTCTTATAGGCCATGCGCGGCGATCCATTGACCCAATAGCCGAGATAGACATAGGGCAGCCGCTCGCGCCGCGCCCTGTCGATATGGTCGAGGATAATATAGTTGCCCAGCCCCTGGCGCGACGGATGGTCGGGGTCGAAAAAGCTGTACACCATCGACAGGCCATCGCCCTGAACATCGGTCAGACAGGCGCCGACCAGTCGCCCTTCACTGCCATCCGGTTCGGGCGGTTCGCGATATTCGATAACATGGCTGCGCACCGGCGACTGTTCGACCATGTCGGCATAGTCCGACTCATCCATATCGACCATGCCACCATCGGGGTGGCGTGCGGCGAGATAGCGTTTGAGCAGCGCATATTGTTCCTCGGTCGCCCATGGCCGGCAGATGCGTGAGACCAGATCGCCATTGGCGCGGGCGATGCGGCGCTGGGTCCGGCTGGGCGCGAATTCATCAGCAACAACGCGCACCGAAACGCACGCCTTGCAGTCGGTGCAGCTGGGCCGATAGGCGACATTCTGGCTGCGGCGAAAACCGATGCGCGACAGCGCGTCATTGAGTTCGCTGGCATGGTCGCCCGAAAGCTCGGTGAACACCTTGCGCTCGGTGCGACCGGGCAGATAGGGACAGGGTGACGGATGAGTCACAAAGAAACGCGGAAAACGGGTAGGTGCGCTCACGGTTCTTTCAGACCCCCTCTGTTCTGCAATAATGCCGGATTGAAGCAATCATATATCGTCATGCAAGATGCGACTATGCCGTAACTGCGGCTCAGGCTCAAATGCCTTAACCACGTATCCACCATTTTTATGGTTTTGGCGCAAATTCCTTCTGTGTGTAAGACGACAGTTATCGCTTTTCTGATCGGAACATATCGGTGTTTGAGAAACTCAAGGAAATCGACAGCAAGCCGGAAGCGTTTTCGGTGTATACAGCGGAATCGCTATGGGCAGATGCATATCGTGCAGAGCAAATGCTGGCTTTCCACCTCAATGAGAGCCTGGATATGGCATCAAGGAACATCGCCTTTATCCAGGCCTCCTCTGCGTGGATGATCGACCAGTTCGATCTGGGGCCGGGCAAATCGGTATGCGATTTTGGCTGTGGCCCTGGCCTATATACATCCAGACTTGCCCGATCGGGCGCTGCTGTTACCGGTCTCGACTTCTCGGAAAACTCTATTCGCCATGCCCGGGAAGAGGCGGAGAAAGCCGGTCTGCAAATCAGCTATGTTCATACCGATTATCTTGAATATGATCCTGAAGATCAATTTGACCTGATCTCCATGATCATGTGCGATTTCTGTGCCCTCAGCCCGGAGCAGAGGGCGAAGCTGCTCGGCATATTCCACAAATGCCTCAAGGACGACGGCACCATCCTTCTGGATGCCTATTCCATGGCCGCTTTTTCTGCCCGCGAAGACGCCAGCTTTTATGAGAAGAACCAGCTCAATCACTTCTGGTGTGCCGAGGATTATTATTGCTTCGTCAATACGCACACCTATGTGGACGAGGCTGTGGTGCTGGATAAATACAGCATCTTCCCCGAAAGCGGCGGTGCGGAAACCGTCTATAACTGGCTGCAATATTTTAGCCCCGAGGGGCTGGAGGAAGAGTTGCGCGCCGGTGGGTTTGCGGTGCAGCAACTGTATAAGGACGTTTCCGGCCAGCCCTTTTCACAGCAGCACACCGAATTTGCAGTGGTCGCAAGCAAAATATAGCCGGTTTTGCAAGTGCCGGGCTGACCCCTAAGCCAGTTCCACCCGGGCCACCTGATATTTCTGCCCGCGCAGATCGTTGATCAGGCGGTTGAGCTGTTCGGCATCGCGCGCCTCGCATTCGATGTCGGTGATTAGCCCCTTGGCCGGCAGGTTGGTGAAGACCCGCTGGTGATAAATCTCGATGATATTCACCTGGTGCTCGTGAAACATCCGCATCACACGGAACAGCGCGCCGGGGCGGTCCTGCAGGTTGATGCGCAGCCGCGCCAGGCGGCCCGAGCGCGCCAGATCGCGCAGCAGCACATTGGCCAGCAACCGCGTATCGATATTGCCGCCGCACAGCACCACGCCGACATTGTGTCCGGCAAATTTTTCCGGATGCGCCAGCATCGCCGCCAGTCCGGCGGCACCGGCGCCCTCGACCACCGATTTCTCGATCTGCAACAGCAGGCTGACCGCCTTTTCCAGCGCCGCCTCATTCACCAGAACCAGTGAGTCGGCATATTTTTCGACGATCTTGGCGGTGAATTTGCCCGGTTCCTTGACCGCAATGCCCTCGGCCAGCGTGTCGCCCTCGCACGCCATCTCAAAGCCGTTCACCCTGGCGTACATCGATGGATAGAGCTCGGCCTCGACCCCGGTGAGGCGGATATTCTCCTTTACCGCCCGCGCTGCTGTGGCCATGCCGGAGAACAGCCCGCCGCCGCCAATCGGGATCACCAGATGATCGATCCCGGGATGATCCTCGAGCATCTCCAGTGCCACCGTGCCCTGCCCCGCCGCGATCCACGGATGGTCGAATGGGTGGACAAAGGTCAGGTTACGCTCCTGCTCGAGCTCGCGCGCATGGGCATAGGCATCGTCGAACTTCTCGCCGTGCAATATCACCGTACCGCCATTGGCTTCGGTCTGCTGTACCTTCACCGTCGGTGTCGGTTGCGGCATCACGATGGTCACCGGAACGCCCAGCCGGGTGCCGTGATAGGCCAGCGCCTGGGCATGGTTGCCCGCCGAAGCGGCGATCACGCCTTTGGCGCGCAGCTCTTCGGGCATCTGCATCAGGAAGTTGAGCGCACCACGTTCCTTATAGGCAGCGGTAAACTGAAGATTCTCGAACTTCAGAAAGACATTGGCCCCGGTGATCTCGGACAGGGTGCGGCTGAGCAGAGTCGGGGTGCGGACCACCGATCCTGCAATGCGCTTATGGGCGGCATGGATGTCGCCAATGGTCAGGCTGGCTGTCGCCGGATCGGGAAGCTGTATCGCGGTATCGGTCATGGTGCCATCGCCTAAACCCTTGGCGATCCGAATCAAAGGGGCAAAATTCTGAAAAGTGCTGATCGGGCTTGACCATATGCCGCAGCGAGCGCCATGAGACAGCACCGCGCGCTGGCAGACCGGGAGCGCCATCATCGAAAGGGACCGCTAAACCATGGCCAATATAGCCTTTGCCGGAACTGGGGTTATGGGCGGACCGATGGTGCGCCATCTGGTCAGCGCCGGGCATAACCTCCGCCTGTTCAACCGCACCAGGACCAGGGCCGAGGCGCTGGCCACTGCGCTCAGCGATGCCGATCCCGATTGTGCCGGCCGTGTTTCGGTGCATGACAGTCCGGCAGAGGCCGCCAGCAAATGCGACATTGCCATGGCCTGTGTCGGCAATGACGATGATGTCGCTGCTGTGACACTGGGGCGTGGCGGCTTTTTCGAGACCATATCGGCGGACAGCCTTTTCATCGATCACACCACGGTTTCGGCACGGCTGTCGCGCCAGCTGTCGGTCGAGGGCAAGTCGCGCGAGATTCACTGTATCGACGCCCCGGTTTCGGGCGGTCAGGCAGGCGCGGAAAACGGCATGCTGGCGATCATGTGTGGCGGCAGCGACGCCGCCATGGCGCGAGCCGAGCCGGTGATGCAGGCCTATGCCGCGCGTATTGTCCATGTCGGCAGCGCCGGTGCCGGACAGACCACCAAGATGGTCAATCAGATCTGCATTGCCGGAATATTGGGCGGATTGTCCGAGGGCCTGCGTTTCGCACAGGCCAGCGGGCTTGATAGAGACCTGGTGTTCGAGGCGATTTCCGGCGGCGCGGCGCAAAGCTGGCAGATGGACAATCGCTGGAAGACCATGGACCAGGACAGCTTCGATTTCGGCTTTGCGATTGACTGGATGCGCAAGGATCTCGGGCTGGCGCTGGAAGAGGCGCGCAGCAATGGGGCTACCTTGCCGGTCGCAGCGCTGGTCGACCAGTTTTATGCCGAACTGCAGAAAATGGGGGCGGGCCGACAGGATACCAGCGCGCTGGTGCGGCGGATAGAAAAACCATGATGACGGGATATGAAACACCGGTTGCGATGGCGCGGCATATTATCTTTGCCGCTGCCGCGCTGATAGTGGCGCTGGCGAGTAACGCCGCATATGCCGATACGCTGATCGATAATGTCAACGGCATCACGCTTGATCGCGATGGAGAAGTTGTTCGCTTTACGGGGATGGTAATCGATGATGACGGCCGCGTCGCGCAATTGCTCAAACGCCGCGACGAGCGCCCCGAACGGGTCGACTATAAACTCGATGGCAAGGGCAAGACGCTGATCCCCGGCCTGATCGACGCCCATGGCCATATCATGAATACCGGCTTTCAGGCGCTGACACTCGATCTCAGCGGCACCCGTTCGCTGACCGAGGCGCAGGCGGCCATTGCCGAATATGCGGCGCGCTACCCCAATCGCCCCTGGATTATCGGTCGCGGCTGGAATCAGGAAAAATGGGGCCTTGGCCGGTTTCCGACTGCGGCAGAGATTGATTCGGTGGTCGCTGACCGCCCAGTCTTTCTTGGTCGCGTCGACGGCCATGCCGGCTGGGCCAACAGCAAGGCGATGGAAATCGCCGGTATCACTGCCGGCACCCCCGATCCCGCTGGCGGGCGGATCGAGAAAGTCAATGGCCGACCCAGCGGCATTTTCGTTGATGCTGCCGAAGATCTGGTCGGGAAGTTCGTGCCGCCCCCCCGCCCTGCCGACCGCGATCTCGCGCTGGAAGAGGCACAGAATATCCTGTTGGCGCAGGGCATCACCGCCATGGCGGATATGGGCACCAGCATGGAAGCGTGGCAGAGCTATCGCCGCGCCGGTGATCGCGGCGCGCTGAAATTGCGAATCATGGCCTATGCCGCCGGTATCGATGCGATGGTTGCCATTGGCGGCCCCGGTCCTACACCCTGGCTCTATGATGACCGGCTTCGCCTGAACGGCGTGAAGCTCTATCTCGATGGTGCGCTGGGCTCACGCGGGGCTTGGCTGAAGCAGCCCTATAGCGATGCACCGGGCGAGACCGGGCTGCAGTTTCTTGACGATACCCAGCTGCTCAACCTGATGAGCCGCGCAAGCATGGATGGATTCCAGCTGGCGCTGCACGCCATTGGTGATCGCGCCAACCAGCAGGCGCTCGACGCAATGGAGGAGCTCTCCGACACATTCGGCACCGACCGACGCTGGCGCATCGAGCATGCACAGATACTCGATACGGTCGACCTGCTGCGTTTCCGCGAACTCGGCGCCATCGCCTCGATGCAACCGGTGCACCAGACATCCGACCGAATCATGGCCGAAAAGCGGCTCGGGGTGGCACGGCTCAGCGGTGCCTATGCCTGGCGCTCATTGCGCGACAGCGGGGCCAGGCTGGTATTCGGCTCGGATGCTCCGGTCGAATCGGCCAATCCTTTTGTCGGCCTTGCCGTGGCGATGACCCGGGAAGACGAAGATGGTGAGCCTTTTGGCGGCTGGCAGCCGCAGGAGCGCCTTGGCCGCGAAGCGGCACTGGCGGCGTTCACCATCGACGCCGCCTGGGCAGGCTATGCCGAAGGGCGGCTGGGATCGCTCATGCCGGGACATCGTGCCGATTTCCTGCTGATTGATGACGACATCATGCTCGCCTCGCCATCGGTGATCCGGACGATTCGTCCGCGAGAGACCTGGATTGGCGGTCGCAAGACCTGGAGTGCAGCCGATTCAAACTGATACACCAGCACAACGCTATGCTGTGCCGTCAAACTCTTAAGTCTGTGATTTTTTCCACAATAGACTGTCAGATAAGCACTATTTTGGACTCCGTTCAGCAACCCCAACCCTTTTCTGAATATGTGCGACAAACGGAACGCTGGACGCTGTGAAACGTGTAACGGATGTAATGAAAACTTAACCAAATGCTGCTTTGCACAATGCGGGTGTGACAAATATGCCCAACATTTGGTTTTCCTTGGCAAAAAATTCCGTGGCCGTGAAATTTTGGGCTTGCGTTCACTGGACCGATTGGATTAGTTAACAGGTGAATTGAGAGATCACAGGAGTATGTAATGAAACTTCGCGCTATTACCGCCACCGCTGCGGCACTCGCATTGACCACCACGCCGGTGCTGGCACAGGCCAATCAGGCCGAATCAGCCGAAGTATCGCGTTCGGTCGAAAAAGCTAACAGCAAAAGCGAACTTGAAGGTGGCACAGGTATCATCGTCGCCATCATCGCTGCTGCAGGTATCATCGGTGGTATCATCATTGCCGCTGACAATGACGACGACGATGCGCCGACCAGCCCGTAATGGTCTGACGGCAAATATGTGACTTTCGAAAAACGGGGCTTCGGCCCCGTTTTTTATTGCCCAGTCAACAACCACAATCTCCGGAGCTGGTGAACCACTGCACTGGTCAGCGCATCATTTGGTCAATGCGTGAAATTTTTCCGCTTTTGCCAACGGAGGCGGGAACATAATCCACCCGCTATCGTTTGTGTGATTGAGACAGCGATATTACCCCCCTCTTCCTGTCTCAGTGATATGCGTTCGGGCATGTGATCCTCCCCCCTTCTCAGCATGCCCGAACGCTATTTTCTCTACGTGCAACGAGGCTTCATCCGTCATTCATGCGGTTCTGACCTATAGAGTCCGGTAATCCAATAGCCCCCGGGAGAGAATAGATGCGCAAGTCCGCCCTGATCCTGACTGTCACCGCCGCAGCGCTGCTGGTCACTGCCTGCAACACCGTGTCGGGTATCGGCAGGGATATAGAATCGGCCGGCGATGCCGTGGCCGATGCCGCGGACGCGGCAAAATAGCCACGAAATTTATCGTCAGTCGGCCTTGGCCGCGTCCTGTTTCTCAGTGAAACGCATGATCAGCATCGAGCCTTCGTAAAGCGCGATCAGCGGTAAGCCGAGGAACAGCATCGAAACCACATCGGGTGGCGTCAATATCGCCGCTACGGCAAAGGAGCCGACGATCATATAACGCCGCAGCTTCGCCAGCTGATCCCGGCTGACCAGTCCGGCCCGGTTGAGCAGCAACAGCAGGACCGGCAGTAAAAAGGCGATGCCAAAGGCCAGGATGATCTGCATGACGAAGGACAGATAATCGCCAATATTGGGCAGCGCCTCGAGCTCAAGGCCACCGCGATCACCTTCATATTCCAGCAAAAAGCCAAACATTAGCGGCATCACCACGAAATAGGCCAGCGCAGCCCCGGCGCTGAACAATATCGGCGTCGCCAGCAGGAAGGGCAGGAACGCCTTCTTCTCATTGCTGTAGAGGCCCGGCGCAACAAATTGCCAAAACTGATTGGCAATCACCGGGAAAGACACGAAGAACGCCGCAAACAAGGCAACTTTGAGCTCGACGAACAGCGCCTCATAAAGCTTGGTATAGATCAGCTTGCCTTCATCGCCGCCAAAAGCGGTAATCAGCGGCTGGGCGAGGATCGCAAAAATCTGCTCGGAAAAGACGAAACACGCGATAAAGGCGATAGCAAAGGCGACCAGGCTCCATAACAGCCGCTGGCGCAGCTCGATCAGGTGATCGAGCAGCGGCATCTTGCCGCCATCAAACTCCGCCGATTTGTCATCCGGTGCAGGCTCTGCATTGTCGCTGGGCTCGGCAGCCGCAGGCATATCCTGAGCCGGGATGTCGCTCATGGCATCACGTCCTTGGACAGACCGTCCTTGTCGGCGGTAGCATCGGGTGTATCGGCAGTATCGGAAGCGGCAGCAGCCTCACCCTTATCGGCACCATCCACAGAGCTGTCGGAGGCAGGGGCGGCACTCTCGGCATAACCGGCAACGCCCGGAAGCATTGGCGCGGCATCGCCATGTTCGCGCATGATCCGGGCATTCTGCTCAGCCCAGCGCTTCTCCATCTCCTCCATCTCCGCCTCATGCGCCAGCGTGTCGATACTGGCGCGAAACTGGCCGACCAGACGACGGCCACGCGCAACCCAGCGCCCGGCGGTGCGGATCGCCAGCGGCAAGTCCTTCGGGCCGATCACCACAATCGCAACGATGACGATGGCCAGAAGCTCTGTCCAACCGATATCAAACATTCACCATGGCCTGTTCGGGCAGCACGGCCAGGGCCGGAACCCTAGTCGCCTGCCTTGGTTTCGGCGGCAGTCGTGTCGGCACCGACGCTGTCATGGTTGTCGATACGGCGCGGCTCGGCGGCAGCCTTGGCCTTTTCCTCATCGGAGAGACCTTTCTTGAAGCTGCTAATGCCTTTACCGAATTCACCCATCACCTCGGAAATCTTGCCGCGTCCGAAGAGCAGCAGGATCAGCGCAGCGATGACCAGCAGGCCGGGCAGACCAATATTACTGAAACCCATTTCATTCTCCTTGGCGGACCGGACAATAGCATATGCATTTCCATGTCTCTGGTCCGATATGCCCTTATATTAGGGATTTTCCGGTGTTTCCGCTACTGAATCTTCATATTGGCCGATATATTCGTCCAAAGGCGCATCATAGCCGGTATTGGTTTCACCGACATCAGCGACCTCCGCCTCACTCTCGACATCCTCGGCCATTTCGTTCATCGCCTGCTCCATCGCGACATCCACGGGGTCGAGCAGGCCAGCGGCACGCAGATCAGCGATACCGGGAAGGTCGCGCCGTCCGGACAGGCCGAAATGGACCAGAAATTCCGGTGTCGTTGCATAGGTGAGCGGCCGCCCTGGCGTCTCGCGCCGCCCCGCCGGACGGATCCATTCCAGCTCCATCAGCACATCGAGCGTGCCCTTGCTCGTCTGCACCCCGCGAATCGATTCGATCTCGGCGCGGCTGACCGGCTCATGATAGGCGATGATCGCCAGCGTCTCGGTCGCCGCGCGCGACAATTTGCGTACCGCCTCACGCTCATGCCGCAGCAGATGCGCCAGATCGGACGCGGTCTGAAAGTGCCACAGCTCGCCATTGCGCACCAGCCGGATGCCGCGATCGGCATAATGCCGACTCAGCTCTTCGAGCAGCGGCGCAATATCCTCATCATCACCGACATGCCGGGCAATATCGGTAGCCAGTATCGGCGTCTCTGCCGCAAATATAATCGCTTCCACCGCGCGCAACCGCTCATCCATGCTCATTGTCCTTCCCCGTCACGCACCCGCAGCTGCAAGGGTCCGAAGGTCTCATCCTGTTTCAGTTCGATCCGGCCGTTGCGCGCCAGTTCCAGCGCGGCGGCGAAGCTTGACGCCAGCGCCGAGCGCCTTAGCTCGCCATGCGCCTGTGGCGGCAAGAAAGCCGACAGCGCGGTCCAGTCAAGCGCGACACCGATCATCGCCGAGACCCGTTCCAATGCCTCCTCCAGCGACATCACCGGCCGCGAACGCACGATATGCACTGCCGGTGCGCTGCGCATCTTCACCGCTGCATAGCCCTGCATCAGGTCATAAAGCGAGGCGGTCCAGCGTGTCTCGGTAAGTTGTTTCAGCCCCTCGGGCGCACCGCGTGCAAAAACATCGCGCCCCAGCCGGTCGCGCGCCATTAATCGTGCCCCCGCTTCGCGCATCGCCTGTAACCGCTGCAACCGTAGCTGCAACTGCAGCGCCAGCTCCTCGGGCGATGGCTCGACTTCGGGGTCTTTTGGCAGCAGCAGTGCCGATTTGAGATAGGTCAGCCACGCCGCCATCACCAGATAATCGGCCGCCAGTTCCAGCTTGAGCGCCTCGGCATTGTTGATGAAATCGAGATATTGCCGCACCAGATCGAGGATCGAAATCTCCATCAGGTCGACCTTCTGCGTCCGCGCCAGGCTGAGCAAGAGGTCGAGCGGCCCCTCCCAGCCATCGAGCGCGATCTCGAGCTGCTCCGGTTTAGCAACACGGCGCGGCGGCGCATCCGCCTCCCATAACGCGTCATCGGCAAGGGGCTGGTCGGTTTCGGTCATGATGCCAGCGCCAAAAGACTGTCGCGCTTGGCGATCAGTGCCTCACGCTCGTCAGTGATATGGTTGAGCGGCGGCATCGCTGCCACCACCCGGTCGAACCGCGCCTGTGCCGCGCCAGCAAGATCGGGCAGACGGTCGGCAATCTCGGTCATATGCGCCATATTGCCCCAGCAATTGAGCGCAATGTCGCACCCTGCCCCGATACAGGCCACTGCGCTGTCGGGAACGCTGCCCGCGAGCGCCTTCATGTCAAGATCATCGCTGAACAGCAATCCGTCAAAGCCAATCTGGTCACGAATGACCTGTTCGATGACCAGCGGCGACAGCGTTGCCGGACGATCCGGATCCCATGCCGGGAAGATGATATGGCCCGTCATGCCCATCAACGTATCGTTCAGTGCGACAAAAGGCGCCAGATCGCTCTCGACCAGCGTCTCGGCATTTTCTTCGACCACCGGCAGCTTCTCATGGCTGTCGACCAGCGCCCGGCCATGACCCGGCATATGTTTGACAATGCCCAGCACACCGCCCTGTCGCAGTCCGTCCAGCGTCGCGCGGCCCAGCGCCGCCACCATCATCGGATCATCGCCAAAGGCGCGATCGCCGATAACCGTATCATTGCTGCCCGGTTGGCGAACATCGATCATCGGAGCGCAATTGACGGTTATCCCCGCTTCGGCAAGGTCGAGCGCCAGCGCCATGGCATTGACGCGCGCGGCTTCGAGCGCGCTGATCGGCGCGGCATGGTAGAGCGCAGAAAACGCCCCTGGTGCCGGATAGGCCGGCCAGACCGGGGGTTTCATCCGCTGCACGCGTCCGCCTTCCTGATCGATCAGGATCATCAACCGGTCGCGACCATGCAGGCTTCTCAGCTCATCAGTGAGCACGCGCAACTGCGCCGGGCTTTCTATATTGCGTGCAAAAACAATATAGCCCGCCGGGTCGGCATCAGTAAAAAATGCACGCTCATCTGCCGTCAGCGCGAGCCCGGACATGCCGAAAACAACAGGTTTCACCGCACTGTCTCCATCGTCATGACGACAGGCTATACACGTTCAGCGTACGACCAGACAGCTTTGCCCGGCAGTTTTCAACTTGTTGCATACCGATTGCGCGGTCGCGGCGTCAGGTGCCACGGCGCTCAGCCGATAGACTGTTGTGCCTTCAACCTGGGCTGAGGCAATGCGCTTCGGCAGAGCCTTGATATAGTCATAGCGGCCCGACAGCGTAACCCAGCCGCTATTGGCCTTGGCCTCGCTGCTATAGGCGCCCAGCTGCACCAGCACACCATTGGCCGCTTTCTTGTCATCGCCGCCGAGCGCGGCAACCCGCTCCTGCCCTTCGGCAGCAGCCGGGCTGGCATCACCGGTGCCGTCAAAGGTCTTGCCTTCGGCATCTTCGGGCGCGACCTTGTAATCGCCCTCGGGGGCTTCGATCAGACCGCCCTGCCCCGAGACAGCCAGTTGCTGCTGGCGCTGCTGATAGAGATAGACAAGGCCGACAACCACGCCAATCGCCACCAGCCCCATAAACAGCAGCCAGACCACCCGTGTCGGCGACACGGTATCGCCATCATAATCCTCGGCAGATTCAAGCCAGGGCAGTCGATCGGCATCATCGTCCAGATCGAGCCGTTCCTCCAGCTCTTCGTCCTTATTGTCGTCATCGGTCATGATGAACCTGTCTCCCCGATACCGGGCCCGACGCCCTGCGCACCGCGATTATCGTTACATTTTCTCGGCGGCCTCGACGCCCATCAGCGCCAGACCGTTACGCAATACCTGCCCGATATTGGCGCTCAAGAAAAGTCTCGCGGCGCTGATTTCCGGATCGTCCAATATCAGGACACGCTTGTCGGTCTGGTCATGGCCGAGATTCCAGAAGGCGTGATAGGCGGCAGCAAGGTCATGCAGGTAGAAGGCGATACGGTGTGGTTCGCGCGCCGCCGCAGCGGATTCGATGATACGCGGCCATTGTGCCAGCATCTTGACCAGAGCCAGGTCCTCATCGACCAGCCGGCCGAGATGATCGGATGACGGCGCAATGCCTTCCGCCTCCGCTTTGCGAAAGGTCGAGCAGATCCGCGCATGGGCATATTGCACATAAAAGACCGGATTGTCCTTCGACGCTTCGACCACCTTGGCAAAGTCGAAATCCATCTGGGCATCGGCCTTGCGGGTGAGCATGGTGAAACGCACCACATCCTTGCCGACCTCCTGGACGACATCGGCCAGGGTGACGAACTTGCCCGAGCGCTTGGACATTTTCACCGGCTCACCATCACGCAGCAGCCGCACCATCTGCACCAACTTGATATCGAAGCGGGTCTTGCCTTCGGTCAGCGCCTGCACTGCGGCCTTGATCCGTTTCACCGTGCCGGCATGATCGGCACCCCAGATATTGATCAGCGCATCGGCCTGCTGCGCCTTCTGGAAATGATAGGCCATATCGGCACCAAAATAGGTCCATTTGCCGTCCGACTTACGGATCGGCCGGTCCTGGTCATCGCCAAATTTCGTCGAGCGGAAAAGCGGCAGCTCAACCGGCTCCCAGTCTTCCGGGGTCTTGCCCTTGGGGGCCTCGAGCAGACCATCATAAACCAGGTCGCGCTGGCGCAGATAGGCCTCGGCCGCTTCAGGCTTGCCTTCCGCCTGCAATTCGGCCTCCGAGGCGAAAATATCATGATTGATTCCGAGCAGCGCCAGATCTTTGCGGATCATGGCGAGCATGTCGGCCACCGCCTCGCGCCGGAACAGCGCCAGCCATTGCTCCTCGGCGGCGTCGGCATAGGCATCGCCATGCTCTTTCACCAGTCGCTCACCGACCGGCATCAGATAATCACCCGGATAAAGCCCCTCGGGGATATCGCCAATATCGCGACCCAGTGCTTCCAGATAGCGCAGATGCACCGAGCGGGCGAGGACATCAACCTGCCCTCCGGCATCATTGACATAATATTCGCGGATCACCTTATGCCCCGCATATGCAAGCAGGCTGGCCAGCGCATCGCCGACCACGGCACCGCGGCAATGCCCCATATGCATCGGACCCGTCGGATTGGCCGAGACATATTCGACATTGACCGTACCTGTTGCCGGGGTCACCGGGCGGCCATAATCACTTCCGGCAGCGGCAATGGCATGCAGCTCACGATACCAGACACTGGCGTTCAACCGCATATTGATAAAACCCGGTCCGGCAATCTCGACGCTGGCAACATCGTCGAGCATCTTCAGCTCCCCTGCCAGTTTTTCGGCAAAGTCACGCGGCTTCATCCCTGCCTGCTTGGCCAGCACCATCGCCGCATTGGTCGAAAGATCGCCATGCGCCGCATCGCGCGGCGGCTCGACTGTTACCGGCGCACGATTGGCATCCTCCGGCAGGGCACCACCCGCCACCAGCGCATCGAGCGCGGCGTTCATATGGTCGGCGAAATCGGCGTAAAGCGGCATGTCGGGACGGCTTTCTGATAAGGCTGGGTGATGCGCCCCCCGCACGTCAGCGGCAAAGGCTGCGCCGCCCTAGCGCATATCACACGGTGCAGACAAGACTGTCGGAAAGCTTCTGTGGCAAGGCTCGCCCGACACGACAATGCGTAGCGGGCAACAGTCCTTTTGCGTCAGTCGCCGCTATCGGTTGCCCGGCGCAGCACAATTCGTCCGAAACCGTCGCGCGTCGTCAGACGCAATTTGTTGCCATAAAGCGCATAGCGCATCAGCAGGTCTTCGGAAGCGACATAGATTTCCCGGTCGTTGATCGCGAAATACTGGACCAGATCGTCGCTTCCATCCGCGCGCTGCCGCCGAAACTCGGTAATCATCTCCTCATCATTGTTGAAGATGAGGCTGTCGCCACGAGCGAGATCCTTCATGCCATCGACCGACAGCACCTCCCAGTCACCCAGTACGCGATAGGCACGCGGCACCGGCTTGCCGCCCTCTCCGGCATAGCCGGCATAGAGCGCTGCCTGGCCGAGCAATGACGAGACCAGCTCGCGCTCGGGCTGCAAGGCTTCGATATCGCTGGTTGCAAGCCGCTGATCGAGGCCGCGCAGATAGGCATAGGCCTCACGCGGTTTGCCCTCGCGGTGAAAGGCCCGGGTCGCGGCTCGCACAGTGAAAAATTCATCGACCAGATTGCCTGCAAGCCGCAAACCGGCGCTCGGTTCTTCGGCCAGTCCGCCGATGCTGACGCTGTCAACAGCTTCGGCACCGGTCGCGGCATCGACATAGCGCAGCCGGGCATCGAGCACCGGTCTGTCTGCCGCCAGGGATGAAGGGAGATATTCGCTGGCACCGTCCCTGCCAAGGCCGACAAAAATCCCGCCGCTGTTGCTCGACAGAAATGTGCTGCCAATGGTCACACTGACCGCGCCATTGCCGCCATCCTCCAATATGTCTGCCGGCACACCATAGACGCCGGTGATCCGATGCCCTGCCGGCGGCGTCAGCGTCAGCACAAGATCATAGGCCAGGGCATTGACCATATTATGGAAATCCTTGGCGAACTGGATTTGAGCCTCGTCGCGATTGGCGAAGAAGAACAGATTGCCGCCACGAGTGCTCGACACTTTCTGCGCCAGCGCACCGTTAAATTGCACTCCTACACCGATGGTCGTCAGCCCGACGCCCCTGAGCGAAGCGGCGCGCGCCATGCCCATAAAGCTCTGGGCATCGGTACGACCAACATTGGGCTGCTCATCGGTAAACAGCATCACCCGGCTGTTGCCCGAAAAATCCTTCGCCGTGGCGAATGCGGTCTCATAACCGACAGAAAGTCCCTCTTCCATATTGGTCGAACCGGCGCTCTGGATCGCATCGATCATCGCCTCGATCTTGCCGCGATTGCCGCCAACCGGTGTCGGATCCAGATAGACATGCGAGCGATCACCATAAAGAATGATCGAAATCTGGTCGCCGTCGCGCATATGGCCGAGTGCAATTTTGAGGCTTTCGCGCACGATGGACAGAGGCTGGCCAGCCATTGATCCGGATTTGTCGACCACTGCGACCAGATTGAGCGGCTGCGCCTGAAGCGATGCGCTGTCGGCACCGGTGACAAAGCCGATCCCCGCAAGATACCGGTCATCGGGGCGGATCGGCGTCGCCCAGGGCATGGCCTCGCCGGTGACACACAGCGCCTGGTCACAGATTCTGCCACCAGCCAGCGGCAGATCATGCTCACCGAGCAGGCCCTCAAGCGTCAGCGATTCCGGACGCGGCAGGGTATCGCTGGTCAGCGCAACCGAACGGAAATGGCGAATATCCTGCGCCCCGCCCTGACGTGTGGCAGTGACCACAATCGCCTGGTCATATTCGTACTCCTCCTCTTCCTGCACCAGCTGTGCTCCGGCGGCAAAGGGCATCAGCAACAGGGTTCCCGCCAGAGCGGTCGTCACGAAATTCCGGGTGGTGAAGGGTGAGGATCTGGACATGCTATTCTCCTTTTGGGACTCAGGAGTGTAGCATAATCCCCTTATTTCCGTAACGTAAATTCTACGGAAACCTGTTTTGGGGTATCAGATCTGTGGTCAGAGACAGTGTCTAGCGGGTAGCATTATATTGCAGCTGGTCAGGGGTCAGCTGGAAGCCGATCAAAACCTCAAATGTAGCACGCTGGATCGCCGACTGCACTTCGGGCAGCGACAGCGGGTCGATGGCGGCGGATTGCTCGCCGCTGCGGCGCCGTGCGGTGATGCGCTCCTGGATATCGGGCGGCAGCGTCGCCGAGGCGCGGTCGACAAAGGCACCGGCCTTGCCACTGCCACTGGCGCGATAGTCCCCATCAGCAAATTGCAGCGTGACCGAGCCGATCCGCTTCGAAATAACCGCAGTGCCGCCACGCACCACGGTCGAGAAATAGGGCAATCTCAGCGTGCGGGCACCGTTCGGATTCTGCCGCCGTGCGATCACATCGAATGTCGCTTCGGTGTACAGCCTGTCGGTTCCCTCATTGCAGGTTGAACGCAAATTGGTCACCTGCGCCACAATATCGATGGCGCTGGCATCACGGCTGTCCTGTGGATTGAACAACGTAACATCGCCAGTATAGACTGGAATGGCAACCTCTGGACAGGTCGACAGAGTGGTGGTGATGCCGACGCCCTGATCAACCACCAGCTGGTCATCGCCGGCACAGCCCGCGAGCATCATGCTGCCGATAAGCGCTGCCCCGATCATCCTGCCATATACTGCCATCTTGCCCTCTTGTTCCTGACTGGTTTTGTCGTGCCTTATCCGCTCCGTGCCGACATTCAAAGCCCTATCGCCGGATTATCCCGCCGTCTCGGGGACGATCCGGCCTGTGCGGCACAGAATCCGCAGCATCGGGCTTTGCACATTCCCGCTTTATCTCTACATACTATGCTGGAGGATGAATGAAGGGCGCTGTCGCCGTGCGGCGACAATATGCCGTAAACCAGAAACTGAGGGTTGGGTTGCTGGCAATGACTGATGCAAATACGAAAGAAACCGTACGCATGACTATGACTTCCACCTCGGGCTCGGCGGCGATCCCCAATATGCCGACCGATACCGAAAGCAAATCCAGGCCACCGCTGGAAATCGTGATTGCCGCACCACGCGGCTTTTGCGCCGGGGTCGACCGCGCCATCGATATTGTCGAGCTGGCGATCGATAAATATGGCGCGCCGGTCTATGTCCGCCATGAAATCGTGCATAACCGCTATGTCGTCGACAGCCTCAAAGCCAAGGGCGCAGTCTTTGTCGAGGAGCTGGAAGAAGTTCCCGATGGGGTTCCGGTGGTTTTTTCCGCCCATGGTGTACCCAAGGTGGTGCCGCAAAAGGCAGCGGAACGCGGCCTCAACTATCTCGATGCCACCTGTCCGCTTGTATCCAAAGTACACCGCCAGGCCGAACGCCAGGTCGAGCATGGTCGCCACATCCTGTTTATCGGCCATGAAGGCCATCCCGAAGTGATTGGCACTTTTGGCCAGGTGCCCGAAGGCGCGATGACGCTGGTGGAGACACTGGAAGATGTTGCCCGGCTCAAGCCCGAAGACGAGAATAATCTCGCCTTTCTGACCCAGACCACACTCTCGGTCGATGACACCGCCGAAATTGTCGATGCGCTTAAAGCACGCTTCCCCAATATCGTCGGGCCCAAGGCAGAGGATATCTGCTACGCCACCTCCAACCGCCAGGCGGCGGTCAAGGCCATTGCTGCCGATTGCGACGTGATGTTCGTCATCGGCGCACCCAACAGCTCCAACTCGGTCCGGCTGGTCGAGGTATCGGAGCGTGAAGGCACCAGAGCAATGCTGATCCAGCGCGCCTATGATATCGATCCGCGCTGGCTCGAAGGTGTGACAACCCTGGGCCTTACCGCCGGTGCTTCGGCACCCGAAGCGCTGGTGCGCGAAGTTGTCGATGCGCTGGGTGAGCATTTCACCATCACCGAGCGCATGGTGAAAACCGCCGACGAGCGCATCACCTTCAAACTGCCGCGCGGCCTTGAAGACCAGGCCGCCTGAGGCGGCGCATTCATGGCCGTTTATACCCGCGTCGCGGCAGAGGACATTGCGGATTTTCTCACCCGCTATGACGTCGGTACACTGCGCTCTGCGAAAGGCATTGCCGAAGGCGTGGAGAACAGCAACTATCTGCTCGAGACAGATCGCGACCGCTACATCCTGACGCTTTATGAAAAGCGGGTCGATCCGGCGGACCTGCCCTTTTTCATCGCGCTGCTTGATCACCTTGCCGGGCACGGCCTGGCTGTGCCGCCAATGATCGCCGACCGGGATGGTACGAAAATCCAGACACTTGCCGGGCGCACTGCTTGCCTGATCCGCTTTCTGCCGGGTGTCTCGGTCAGCCGACCCACAGCGGCCCAGGCATTGGCGACCGGCCATGCCCTCGGCCAGATGCATCTTGGGGCACAGGATTTCCCGCTGCAAAGGTATAACAGCATGGGACCGGTCAACTGGCACCAGCTGGCGGGCGATATCGGCGATGATGCGCTGAATAGCATTGCTCCCGGTCTTGCAGCTGTGGTGCAATCGGCTCTGGCGGATATCGACGCGCACTGGCCCGATGATGCACCGCAATCGCCGATTCATGCCGACCTCTTTCCCGACAATGTGCTGATGCTCGGCGACAATGTTACCGGGTTGATCGACTTTTATTTCAGCTGCACCGACATCCGTGCCTATGATCTGGCGGTAACCCATGCGGCATGGTGCTTTTCCGATGACGGCAAGCGCTTCGATCGGGCTGTCTCCGGCGCATTGCTGAATGGCTATCATGCTGTGGTGCCGCGTGAGAATGCCGAATTCGCGCCAGAACGCATGGCACTGCTGGCACGCGGAGCATCGCTGCGTTTCCTGCTCAGCCGCGCCTATGACTGGATTCACACTCCCGCCGATGCGCTGGTGACACGCAAGGATCCGATGGCCTTTGCCCGGCGTCTGGCATTTTACGCCGACTCCGGGCAGATCGGCATTTTCAGCAATGGAGCGACGCAGTGAGCGAGCAGGACAATATTGTGCGCATCGCCACCGATGGCGCGTGCAAGGGCAATCCCGGCCCCGGTGGCTGGGGCGCAGTGATCCGGTTCCAGGACAAGGAAAAGGAATTGTCCGGAGGCGAACCGGACACCACTAATAACCGCATGGAACTGCTTGCGGCGATCGAGGCGCTCAACGCGCTGACCCGGTCATGTGCGGTCGAGCTAACCACCGACAGCGTCTATGTCCGCGACGGGATCACCAAATGGATCCATGGCTGGCAGCGCAATGGATGGCGCACTGCGGCGAAGAAGCCGGTGAAAAATGCCGATCTGTGGCAGCGGCTGGTAGAGGCAGTCCAGCGCCATGATATCTCATGGCACTGGGTCAAAGGCCATGCCGGCGATACCTATAATGAGCGCGCGGACCGCCTCGCCAGCGATGCTGCCGAGGCGCAAAGGGGGCTCTAGCGCTGTTCAGGCGGCGCGATCAGCTATTGTCTTCGACAGGGGCGTCCGGACCGTTTGTCTTGATCGAGTCGATGGCATTCTGCGCCGAGCTTTTCGAGCTATAGCCCTCGGTCGAGAACATTACTTCGCTGTTATATTTAAAGCGGACGCGGAACTCGCCTGCCTTGTCTTTGTAGATCTCGAACTTGTGCGCCATGGCCTTGCTCTCCTGTCTGATGGTGACGCCGGGAATCGGCGGTAAATCCCGTGGGCAGGCCACCGGATTCGGCATGACAATAATCCGTGCCACCCCGCTTGACCAGAGACAGAAGGTCCTGACGGCAAAGAGATTTGGACGGCGATACGTGGGAGCGCCAAGATTTTACATCGACGCCGCTCGCATATGTCGCCTGTTGGCAAAACGCGCCGCATCGTAACGGCCACGATCAATTGCCCGATCGAGCGGATCAGGGCTGTTACCGGTGACCATTGTCGCCGCCAGCCGGGCCGCCGCCGGTGCCGTCTGGATGCCATAACCGCCCTGCCCAGCAAACCAGAAGAATGCCGGGTAATCGGGATCATGACCATAGACCGGAACCCGGTCCGGAGCGAAGCTGCGCAGTCCTGCCCAGCGATGTTCGACCGCCTCGATCTGCCAGTCGACAACCTGTCTGAGCCGGTCGATAGCCAGCGCCACATCCCATTCCTCGGGCGCGGCATCGCAGGGGGCACTTGGGGTCTCGTCATGCGGGCTGAGCCAGAGCGAGCCATGCTCAGGTTTGAAATAGAATTCACCGCCATGGTCGATTACCAGCGGCATGTCATCGGGAGCCGCAGGCGCGATGCGCAACTGTACGATGGTACGCCGCAACGGGCTGATACCGACCGGTTCCACGCCTGCGATTTGCGCCAGCTCATCGGCCCAGGCGCCGGCGGCGTTGACCAGCAGCGGCGTCGTCAATGCTCCTTGCGCCGTGGCGATGGTCCATTGCCCATTCGCGAAACGGGCCGAACCGACCCGATGCGCCAGCAGCACCGTCGCACCGCGCCGTCTGGCACCGGCGAGATAGGCCTGGTGGAGGCCGCCAACATCGATATCGCAGCAATCGGGCTCCGAGATCGCTTCGGACCAGGCGGCGTGGATACCGGGGACAATCGCGGCAATATCAGCTGCGCCGAGCCGCTTCATGGAGACACCGCGTTTGGCAAACAATGCCGCCTCGGCATCAAGCGCATCGCGGTTCGCGGCCAGCCCGATGGTCAGCGCGCCGCGTCGGCGCAAAAAGCCGGTTTCGGCAAAATCCGGTGACGGCGTACCCAGCCACGGCCCCGATGCCGTGGTCAATGGCTGGATGTCCGGGCCGCCATAGCTTTCGGTCCAGAAAGCAGCCGAGCGGCCGGTGGCATGATAACCGGCGACATCTTCCGCCTCGACAATCGCCACTGTCATGGTCTCGGCCAGTTCATAGCCGAGACTGGCACCGGCCATGCCCGCACCGACAATGACTGCATCATAATGATTGGAGCCTGGTGTCATTCCGCTGCTTCGCTGACAGCCACCCCCAGCGTCTCCTGCAGAAAGCTGTCGATTTCGGCGATCGCCTTGTCGCGCACCGCATCGACCTCGCGCAGCAGTTCATGCGCGCATTCCTCACCATAGGTGATCAGTCGCGCATGTGGCAGGCGGTGTGCCGCCTCCGCGATAGCGGCATAGCTCACCAGCTGGTCCGCCGATGTTGCCAGCAGCAGCACCGGGGTCGTCACCTTTTCCCACTGGCCCGGCGCATGGATATGGCGCACCGAAGCATAGGCGCGCTCGACCCAGTGCCAGCTTGGGGGCCCCATCACCAGCTCGGGGCGCTTGGTCCACCACGCGGCCTCATCGCCATAGCGCTCGGGATCATGAGTCAGCAGCGACATGCGCTTGGCAACCGGAGAGGCCGGTTTTTCGCTGACCTTCCAGGCTGGCCGGTCGGGCTTGCCCAGCGCGCGCATCACCTTTGCCAGATTGTGGCTCCACGATATCGGCAGCCCTCCCGGCCCCTGCATCCCCAGCATCGGCGCGCTCAGCACCACCGCATCGGGGTCGATGGCCTCGTCGATCAACGCCCGCGCCACCAGATGGCCGCCCATGGAATGCGCCAGCACCACATGCGGCCCCTCGCGCTCGGCCTTCCATCGCGGCCAGAATTCCTCGAAATCGGCAATCCAGGTGGCGAAATCATCGATATGGCCGACATATTGGTTGTCTGTCATCCGGCCCGAGGCGCCCTGACCACGCCAGTCCGAGGCTGTGATATCCCAGCCCTGCACATTGAAATGGTGTAGCGTTTCGAGATATTTTTCGTAAATATCGCCGCGCCCCGGCATGAACAGCATCGCGCCCTTGCGCTCGGATGCACTCCCGGATGTGCCGCCATTGGCGGTCGGCCAGTCCATGCGGCGGATATTCCAGCCGTCACGCGTGGTCCAGCGGCTCTCTGCGGCGGCTTCGGGCAGGCTGCGGCGATCAAATTCGGCCATGTGCACTCCAAAGTCCGGGCGCATTATCGAAAAATCGGTCGATGGTTACTTTTTGGTAAGCCATGGGGCTTAAAAACGCCTTTCATGATGGGGGCACAGCTCATTTACGGAATGCTGGGCGCATTGGCAATCTCGCTTGTCCATGCCGCCTATACCGATGCGCGCCGTCGCGAGATCGAAGACTGGCTCAATGCCGGTATCGCTCTGGCGGCCCCGATTTTCTGGTGGTCGAGCGGTCTGGCACTATGGCCCGACATCGCCACCCAGATCGCCCTCGCGCTTGGCGTATTCACCATCTTCACTGCGTTGTTCGCCATCGGCGCCATGGGCGGCGGTGATGTCAAGCTGCTCGCTGCACTGGCCCTGTGGTTTCCATGGCCGGAAATGCTCAAACTGGTGATCATCATGTCCATAGCAGGCGGCGTGCTGACGATCTTCATGGCAATGATCCACAAGATCCGCCGCTCCGAGGACAAGCTGGAAATTCCCTACGGTATCGCCATCGCCTTTGCCGGGCTTTGGATGGTTGGCGAACGATATTTTAACCAATTTACCTGAATAGAGACGGACAACGCAATCATTATAGCTGCGTGGAGGCAGTCAGATCATGGATAAGAAGAAGCTGGTATTGCTGGTTGGTGCGCTGGTCATAGCGCTGGGAACCGCGTTTCTGGCCCGCAGCATGTTCGCCGGCGCTTCAGCGCCGCAGACTGTCGCCGCCGAAGTTCCGGTCCAGACCGGACCGAAGGTGCTGGTGGCCAATCGCGCCTTGCCGGTGGGTACCATCGTCACCCCCGATGCGTTCAGCTTCCAGCCCTGGCCCGAAGAGCTGCTGGAAAAAGCCTATTTCCTCGAAGAAGCAACCGACGGCTCGGCGCTGCTCGGCACTGTCGTGCGTAACCCGATCACTGCCGGCCAGCCGGTTACCCAGGGTTCACTGGTCAAGCCGGGCGACCGCGGCTTCCTCGCTGCGGCACTCGGCCCGGGCATGCGCGCCGTCACGGTACCGGTATCCGAACGCACTGGTGTTGCCGGCTTTGTGTTCCCCGGCGACCGTATCGATCTGGTCCTGACCCAGTCGGTCAAGGGTGAGGATGGCCCCTCGCTCAAGGCATCGGAGACCATCATCCGCAACCTGCGCGTTCTTGCTACCGACCAGCGTGCTTCATCGCAGGACGCCAATGGCAACCAGATCGTTACCAAGTTCAATACCGTCACTGTCGAGGTAACACCGCAAATCGCCGAGAAAATCGCTGTGGCCCAGACCATTGGTGTGATCAGCCTGTCGCTGCGCTCGATCGCCGACAATGAAGCCGAGCTCGAGCGTGCCATTGCTGCTGGCGAGATCGACGTGCCGGAGAATGATGATCCGGACGCGGAAGAGAAATTCCTGCGCTCCATCGCTACCCGCCCGATCGATACCGACACCACTTTCGTTACCGGCGGCGATGTCTCGCGCTTTCAACGCCGCAGCGTTCCGGCAGCCAAGAAAAGCGGTGGGCCTGTAGTGACCGCTACCGGCATCCCTGCAAGGCCTGCCGTACCCACTGTGCGCGTATCCCGCGGCAAAAATGTCACCACCGTTCCGGTTGGAGGTAAATAAGATGAGCCTTTTCAAGAGTTTCAGCAAAGCCCTGATGGGCTCTGCCCTGGCCGGAGCCGTTGGCGTCTCGGCTATGGCCGGCCTGAGCGGTGCACCGGCGGCAGCCCAGACCAACCCGCAGCCTTCGCGTGAAATCGTGCTGTCAATCGGCCGCGGCCAGCTGGTAACGCTGCCTGGCAACATCACCGATCTGTTCATTGCCAATGACCAGATCGCCGATGTCCAGGTCAAGAGTTCGCGTCAGCTTTATGTTTTCGGCAAGGCCGGAGGTGAAACCACGCTTTACGCCAGCAACGCCGCTGGCAAGGTTGTCTATTCAGCCACCATCCGCGTCGGTTCCAATATCGACACGATCGACCAGATGCTGACACTGGCCATGCCCGAGGCAAAGATCAACGTCGCCACCATGAACGGCCTGGTATTGCTCACCGGCACCATTGCCGCACCCGATGATGCAGCCGAAGCCGAACGCCTGGTCCAGGCCTTTGTCGGCGAGGACACACAGGTTATCAGCCGACTGAAAACCGCGACGCCGCTGCAGGTCAACCTTCAGGTCAAAATTGCCGAAGTCAGCCGTTCGCTCGTCAAGAATATCGGTGCCAACATCCAGACCTTTGACGGCACCAGCGGCTTCCAGTTCGGTATCACCAATGGCCGTGGCGCGGCGACCCAGTTCACCATTGGCGGCCTGGGCACCTTTACTGGCACCACACAGGCTACCGAGGGCACATCGCAGGTGACCAGCATCGGCGGCGGCGGTACTACGCTGGCCGGTCTTGGCCGTTTGTTCGGCGTCGACGTGGCCAGTGCCCTTGACCTTGCCGAGACCGTCGGTCTGGTGACCACATTGTCGCAGCCCAATCTGACAGCACTGTCGGGTGAGACCGCAGAGTTTCTCGCCGGTGGCGAATTCCCGATCCCGATTGCCCAGGGCCTGGGCAATGTCGCGGTGCAGTTCCGCAGCTTCGGCGTCAGCCTCGCCTATACGCCGACAGTGCTGGAGAATGGCCGGATATCGCTGCGGGTTCGTCCCGAGGTATCCGAGCTTTCGGCTTCCGGCGCTGTCACGCTCAACGGCTTTACCATTCCCGGCCTGACGATCCGCAGCGCCGAAACCACAGTGGAGCTGGGCTCGGGCCAGAGCTTCATGATTGCCGGCCTGCTCAGCAACAATGTCCAGAATTCGGTCAACAAGGCCCCGGGCCTTGGCGATGTCCCGATCCTTGGCAATCTGTTCAAGTCGAACTCGTTCCAACGCGGTGAAACCGAGCTGGTGATCGTGGTGACGCCCTATCTGGTCAAGCCGGTCAACACCAATGACATCAAGCTGCCGACCGATGCCTTCCAGATTTCCAATGACGCACAGCGTCTGATCCTGAACCAGGAAACCGACGGCATATCCGGCGGTGAACGCCCGAAACCGAGCGTCGAGCAGCCCACCGGCCAGCGTGGCCCGGATATGGGCAGTCTTGTGCCGGAACAGTCGGCACGTCCGGCACGCGACAGGCGCAAGGACGAGAAGCGGGCAGATAACGACGCCACCCCAGGCTTCAGTTTTGATTGAGAAGGACCGGATAAATGGCACATAGCAAACGTAAATCGTTGACATCGGCCCTTGTTATCGGCCTGGCTCTCGCGGCCAGCGCCTGTACCAGCAACATGGCGAGCAATCGCTCGCTCAACAGTGTGCACCAGCCGATCGTATCGCGTGACAATTATGCGCTCGACCTCAACACCCGCGGCGGCTCGCTGCCGGTGTCGGAACAGGCAAAGCTGGCCCAGTGGTTCGAAACCATGGGGCTGGGCTATGGCGACCGCATTGCCATCGACAACCCGTCAGGCAACCGTGCCGTGCGTTCGGTCGTCGAGACGGCGGCAGCCAAATATGGCCTGCTGGTCTCCGAAGGCGCGCCAATTACCGGCGGTACCATCGCACCGGGTGATGTCCGTATCGTGGTCAGCCGTTCGGCAGCACGCGTCGATGGCTGTCCCGACTGGTCTTCGGTCAGCGAAACCAATTTCAACAATGCCACCAGCAGCAATTTCGGCTGTGCCTCCAACAGCAACCTCGCTTCCATGGTCGCCGATCCGGAAGATCTGGTTCGTGGTCAGGGTGACGGTTCGTCGGATACCGCGACCGGTACCAAGGCCATTGATACGCTGCGCCAGGCAGCACCGACCGGGGCCGGCGGCCTGCGCGGTGGCGGCTTTGGCGGCGGTGCCGGAGGCGGCGGTGGCGGCGGTGCCGGGGGTGGCGCCGGCGGTGGAGGAGCACAGTAAGATGAACGCACCTTTCAATCCCGCAGGCGCTGGCACACGCGATGCCTTTGCCGCCTATATCTGCGATGATGAAACGCTGGATATCGTCCGCAATGTCTGCATCGAAATGGGCTGGCAGTCGGAAAAATGCAATCAGGGCGGCCTGCGCAATGCGGTGCAATCCCTCTCCATTGCCGCCAGTCCGAACATCCTGCTTGTCGACCTTTCGGAATCCGGCGATCCGCTGAACGATATCAATGCGCTGGCTGAAGTCTGCGAACCCGGCACCGTGGTTGTCGCCATGGGTCAGGTCAATGACGTGCGGCTGTATCGCGACCTGATCGTCAGCGGCCTGCAGGATTATCTGCTCAAGCCGGTCAGTCCCGACCAGCTGCGCGATTCACTGGTCCAGGCCCAGGCTATTTTCAATGCGCCGAAGCAGCAGGAAACCGGCAATGAGCGCCCGCATATCACCACCGCCGTAATCGGCACCCGTGGCGGTGTCGGTGCCAGCACCATCGCCACCTCGCTGGCCTGGTATTTCAGCCAGCAGGGCGACCGCTATACCGCGCTGCTCGATCTCGACGTGCATTTCGGTACCGACGCACTGGTCATGGACCTCGAGCCGGGCCGTGGGCTGACCGATGCCATCGACAATCCCAGCCGTATCGACGGACTGTTCATCGAACGTGCGATGATCAAAGCCAATGAGAAGCTGGCAATATTGTCGGCAGAGGCCCCGATCAGCTCGCCGCTGATGACCGATGGTGCTGCGTTCTTCCAGCTTCAGGAGGAATTCCGTGCCTCGTTCGAGGGAACGGTGATCGACCTGCCACGCAACATGCTGGTCAATTTCCCGCATCTTCTGGGTGATGTGAATGTCGCGGTGCTGGTCACCGAACTGACCCTTGCCTCTGCCCGCGATGCCATCCGCATCCTGTCCTGGTTCAAGAGCAACGCACCGCAGGCACAGGTATTGCTGGTCGCCAACAAGGTGCAACCGAGCAACCTGGAAATCAGCAAATCCGACTTCGAGGCCTCGGTCGAACGCAAGATTGATTTCATCATCCCTGCCGATTTCAAGGGCGCGGCTGCCGCCGCCAAGCTGGGTCAGCCCTTCGTCGCTGCCAACAAGAACAGCAAGGCCGCAGGCGTCATCTCGGCGCTTGGCGAGCGCGTGCTGGGATCGGCCGAAGAGGATGACGAGGCCGAGGATGAGACCGGCGCCAAGAAATCCCTGCTCGGCAAGTTCGGCGACTTCAAGTCGCTGTTGCCGGCAAAACCCAAGAAACCGGAATAAGGGCTGCGGTCGCAAAAACACGGCGGCCGACAGTGCCTGAGATCAGGGGACGGACATGACGGATTGGATGCAGATGGCGCTGTTGGTGGTCGGGGTTCTGGCTATCCTCGTCATGATCATCTTCGCCTTTTCCGGACCATCGGTACAGAAAGAGGCGGCACGGCGTCTCAGCAACGTCAAGCTGCGCCACAGCGACAATGCCAACGCCCAGGTCGAGGCCCAGATGCGCAAGGCGATTGCCGCGCGCAAGCCGAGGACCAATGCCCAGGGCGAGATGTCGAAAATCGCCATGCTGGAAAACCGGCTGGCACAGACCGGCAGGGAATGGACGCTGCGGCAATATCTTTATGTCTGTGTCGCGGTCACCGCGATCATCACGCTGCTGCTGTTTTTCCGCACCGACAATCTGTTGCTGTCGGCACTGATCGGGCTGACCGTCGGCTTTGGCCTGCCGCATATGGTCATCGGCTTCCTGATCAAGCGGCGTATCGGTCAGTTCACAACGAACTTCCCCGATGCCATTGAGTTGCTGGTGCGCGGTCTGCGCTCGGGCCTTCCGGTCACCGAAACACTGGGCGTTGTGGCCAATGAGATTCCCGGTCCGGTCGGCATCGAGTTTCGTGAGGTGACCGAGCGCATAAAGATCGGTCGCACCATGGAAGACTCGCTTCAGGAAAGCGCGAAAAAGCTCAACACGCCGGAGTTCAACTTCTTCTGCATCACCCTGGCCATCCAGCGCGAGACCGGCGGTAATCTTGCCGAAACGCTTGCCAATCTCGCCGATGTGCTGCGCAAGCGAGCGCAGATGAAACTCAAGATCAGGGCGATGTCGTCGGAATCAAAGGCATCCGCCTATATTGTCGGCGCGCTGCCATTCATCGTCTTCGGCATGATCTGGTGGATCAACCCCGGTTATATCGGCGACTTCTTTGTCGATGAGCGCCTGATGGTCACCGGCCTTGGCGGTCTGGTGTGGATGGGCATCGGCGTTTTCATCATGGCCAAGATGGTCAGCTTCGAGATCTGATGGCGGGAATGATGAACCTTTACACCCTCGCCAATGCCAGCTTTACCAGTGTCCCAGACGCGACAGGCCCGACCCTGCTCGGCGTTGATGTCATCTGGTTTGCCACGATACTCGCCGCCGTAGCAACCTTCTCGGTGCTGGTGGCGATCTATGCCGCCACTACAGTGCGTGACCCGATGGCCAAGCGCGTCAAATCGCTCAACGAGCGGCGTGAGCAGCTCAAGGCCGGCATCACCGCATCCACCAAGAAGCGCGCCAAGCTGGTTCAGCATAATGAGACCACCGACAGGATGCGCAACCTGCTGACATCGCTCAGCGTGTTGCAGGACGAACAGCTCAAGGCGGCGCAGCAAAAGCTGGCCCAGGCGGGTATCCGTTCCAAGGACGCCGCCGTTGCTGTGATTTTCGGGCGCCTGATCCTGCCGCTGGTGCTGGGCGGCGCGGCGGCGCTTTATATCTATGCTTTCGATATGCTGGCTGACTGGTCACCGCTGAAGAAATTCGGCGCGTTCGCGGTCATTCTGGTGTTGAGCTACAAAGGCCCTGACCTCTATGTCCAGAACAATATTTCCAAGCGTACCGACGCCATCCGCAAGGGTTTGCCGGATGCGCTCGACCTGCTGGTGATCTGTGCCGAAGCGGGCCTGACTGTCGATGCCGCATTCAACCGTGTCGCCAAGGAACTGGGTCGAGCCTATCCTGAACTGGGCGATGAATTTGCCCTGACCGCGATCGAGCTGAGCTTCCTCACCGAGCGGCGACAGGCGTTCGAGAACCTTGCCTATCGTGTCGATCTGGAGGCGGTCAAAGGCGTGGTCACGACGATGATCCAGACCGAGAAATACGGTACGCCGCTGGCTTCGGCATTGCGGGTATTGTCGGCTGAATTCCGTAATGAACGGATGATGCGCGCCGAAGAAAAGGCCGCACGCCTGCCCGCCATCATGACGGTGCCGCTGATCCTGTTCATCCTGCCGGTGCTGTTTATCGTGATCCTTGGGCCTGCTGCCTGCTCGATCAACGACGCGCTGGGCTGATCAGGCACATCACAGACACAAAAGGGCGGCCATTGTGCCGCCCTTTTTCATGCAACCGGCAATTTCAGCTCAGCCGAGCGGCTTTACTGTCTGTTCGATCGCGCCGAAGATCGTGTGCTCCCTATCGTCATGAACGTCGATGCGAACGGTGTCGCCATGTTTCAGAAAGCCGGTCTTGAATTCGCCGGTCAGGATTTTCTCCACCATCCGCACCTCGGCGATGCAGCTATAGCCAAGGCCACCCTCGCTCACCGGCTTGCCCGGGCCGCCATCGCTGTCGCGGTTGGAAACAGTGCCCGAGCCGATGATCGAACCGGCACCGATATTGCGGGTTTTGGCCAGATGCGCGATCAGGACGCCGAAATCAAAGGTGCAGTCATCCGACGCCACAGCACGGCCAAAAGGCTCACCATTCAAGTCCACCAGCAAGGTGCGGTGCAGCTTGCCATCCTGCCAATAGTCGCCCAGCGCATCGGGGGTGACGAACACCGGCGAGAAAGCGCTGGCCGGCTTGGACTGGACAAAGCCAAAGCCCTTGGCGAGTTCGCCGGGGATAAGGTTGCGCAGGGAGACATCGTTCACCAGCCCAACCAGGCGGATATAGTCACGCGCTTCTTCCGGCGTCACGCCCTGCGGTACATCGCCTGTAACGACGACAATCTCCGCTTCCAGATCGCAGCCCCACGCCTCATCGGCGAGAAGGATCGGCGAGCGCGCGCCGCGCATATCGTCCGATCCGCCCTGATACATGAGCGGGTCGGTCCAGAAAGTCTCGGGCATTTCGGCACCACGCGCCTTGCGCACCAGTTCGACGTGATTCACATAGGCGCTGCCATCGGCCCATTGATAGGCGCGGGGCAGCGGTGCGGCGGCCTCATGCTCGTGAAAACGCTCGCGCGGGATGACCTCATGTTCCAGATCGCGGGCCAGCACTTCAAGCTGCGGCGAAATGGTGCCCCAGTCATCCAGCGCTGCCTGCAGAGTCGGGCAGATATGCGTCGCATCGGCATACCAGGCCAGATCATTGGACACGACGACCAGACGACCGTCGCGACCGGATTCGAGTGAGGCGAGTTTCATTCAGGGTTCCTTATCTTTTCATTTCCACACTAGCGTTCGCCCTGAGCTTGCCGAAGGGCTGTTCTTCATTTTTGGTCAAGAAAGTACAGGGGTTGGTGCTTTGCACCGTCTTCGACTCCGACAGGCTCAGCCCGAACGGTTTTTTGATGCCTTTACTCGGCATCCGGGTCGATATGTAACCATTGCGCATGTTTCGGCGCGGTTTTGGTCCTGCTCCATTCTTCCAGCATCTCCGGAGCGACCTGGCGCAGCTCGGCATATTGCTCTTCCGTGCCGATATTGCACGCCAGTTCCAGCCTGTGGCCATTGGGATCAAAGAAATAGATGGAGCGGAAAATGCCGTGATAGGTCGGTCCCAGCACGTCAATGCCCTGCGCCTCGATATGCGCTTTCGCAGCCAGCAACGCGTCGAGATCTTCCACTTCAAAGGCGATATGCTGCACCCAGGCCGGAGTATTGGGATCCTTGCCCATTTCCGGCTGGTTGGGCAGCTCAAAAAACGCGACCACATTGCCGCCGCCGCAATCGAGGAAGATGTGCATATAGGGATCATGGGCCCCGGTGGATGGTACATAATCTTCGGCAAAGGCATTGGTATATTCCATGCCGAGCACGCGCTCATACCATTGAACCGTCTCCTTCGCATCCTTGCAGCGATAGGCGACATGATGGATGCGCGAGATTGTTGGTGCTGTGGTGGTCATTGAGGGTCTCCTTTTGACCTGCAGATTTGGTCGTATCCCCTTCCCTTAATCCCTCCCCTGAAGGGGAGGGAGACATAGCCCTCTCCCCTTCAGGGGAGAGGGTTGGGAGAGGGCGCCGTCCGCTTGCTCAACTTTAAGATTACTCAGCCGGAGCCTGATCTGCATCCAGCACACCGCGGGCAATCTGGTCGCGTTCGATACTCTCGAACAGCGCCTTGAAATTGCCCTCGCCAAAGCCGTCATCGCCCTTGCGCTGGATGAACTCGAAGAAAACCGGACCGATTTGCGGTTCGGCGAAAATCTGCAGCAGCAACCGGGGCTGACCACCCTCGGTGGTGCCATCGAGCAAGATACCGCGCATTTTCAGCTCATCCGGGTTCTCACCATGGCCGGGCAGACGCTCATCGAGCATCTCATAATAGGTCGCTGGCGGCGCGGTCATGAACGGTACCCCGAGTGCCTTGAGCTTATCCCAGCAGCTGACCAGATCGTCACAAATCAGCGCGATATGCTGGATACCCTCTCCGTTAAACGCGCGCAGAAATTCCTCGATCTGACCCTTGCCGCCCTCGCCTTCTTCATTGAGCGGGATTTTGATCTTGCCATCGGGTGCAGTCAGTGCCTTGGAGGTCAGACCGGTATATTCGCCCTTGATGTCGAAAAAGCGGATTTCGCGGAAGTTGAACAGCTTCTCGTAATAATCGGCCCAATAGGCCATGCGACCGGTATAGACATTATGCGTCAGGTGATCGATCAGCTGGAAACCAGCGCCTTCGGGGCGACGATCAACACCGGGCAGATATTCGAAATCGATATCGTAAATGGTCAGATCATCCTGACCCGTCTTGCCGTCATAGCGATCCACCAGATAGAGGATCGCACCGCCAATGCCGCGAATGGCGGGCAGGCGCAGTTCCATCGGCCCGGTCTCGACCTGCACCGGTTCTGCTCCGGCCTCGATCAGATGGTCATAGGCCTTGGCCGCATCATGCACCCGGAACGCCATGCCACAGGCGGAGGGGCCGTGTTCGCGGGCGAAATACCAGGCAGCGCTGCGCGGCTCGTAATTGATGATCAGGTTAATACCGCCCTGGCGCCAGAGATGCACATCCTTGCTGCGATGGATGGCGATATGGGTAAAGCCCATGGCAGTAAAAACCGGCTCGAGCTGACCTTTCTCGGGGGAACAGAATTCAATGAATTCAAAGCCGTCCAGGCCGGCGGGATTGGCAACATCACTGGAGTTTGCGGTTGTCGGGGCGTTCATGGCAGATATCTCCTGAGGGGTTCCGGGAAAATCCAATTTAGTATCAGTTGTAACTATATTCATTTCAGGATGATTCTGCAATGCCTTTCCATGCTGTCATCTGCGGCTTTCACCAAGACCTCATAGCGGTTATGGTCGTCCCAAAAAGGTCGCATAATTTCTCTACGCAAATTCTCGCAGAAGAGGGGCGAATTATGGGCTGGTCTGATGGCACTATCCTGATCAATATCGGCGCCATCATCTACATCATCGCCTTTGCGGTGCGCGGTGAGCTGACATTGCGGCTGCTGACACTGGTCGGCAATGGTTTCTACATCGCCTATTATCTGCTGGTGCCGGAGGTCACGCTGTGGATCGCCATCGGGTCGACCGTGCTGATGACCATCGCCAATGTCTTTGTCATGGCCCGCATTGCGCTGGAGCGGACTACCTGGGGTATGACCGAGGCGGACAAGGCGCTCTACAGCCAGTTCGACAATTTCAATCCGGGCCAGTTTCGCCGCCTGGCCAAGCTGGCGACACGCCTTGCCGGAGAGCAGGATGCCCCGCTCACCACAGAGGGAGAGCCCCCCGACCGGCTCTATTTCATCACCGGCGGTACGGTCCAGGTCGCCAAGGGGCACGACAGCTTCACCCTGTCCACCAATAATTTCATCGGTGAGGTTGCCTGGTTGCTCAACGGCCCGGCCAGCGCCAAAGTGACCAGCACTGCCGACAGCGAGATACTCGTCTGGGACAGCGCCGCGCTGCGTCGGTTGTGCGACAAGTCCCCCGATATCGACAATGCACTACGTGCCCGGATCAATCGTGACATGGCAGTGAAGCTTTCGGGCAGCGTGATGCGCGCCGAGGCAGCGTAAACCTCAGTCGCCGTCGCGCAGATTGTCGCTGGACTGGCGCAACCGGGTCAGCATGTCACCGAGCTGCGCCGCTTCCTCTGACGACAGCACCGCGAATATCCGCCGTTCCATATCCTCGGCCAACGGCATGATCTCAGTGTAAAGATCCTTACCGGTAGCAGTCAGCACCAGCTGGTGCGATCGGCCATCGCTGGCGTGCGGCGCACGGGCAATCAGCTTGCGTTCGACCAGCGCCTTGCAGGCACGGTTGACCGCAACCTTGTCCATCCGCGTCGCCGCCACCAATTCGCTCTGCGTCGCCTGTTCCAGATCGCCGAGCACCGCCATAATCCGCCATTCGGTGATCTTGAGGCCGAAGCGGCTGCGATATTCCTCGGCAATCAGGTTGCTGACGGTGTTGGTGGTAATTGACAGTTGATAGGGCAGGAAATCCGCCAGCCTTTTGCGGTCAGCCTCGACAGCATTTTTTGCTACAGGATCCCGATTCGCCATCACAGCACCACATTGACGCCGAGCCAGAATGTCTGGGGCCGGGCGCGTTCGATGACACCGGCACCGCTGATCCCGGCCTGTATCTCGGCATCGAAAAGATTTTCCACCCAACCCTCGAGCATCAGTGTATCGCTCAGCCGGTAACCGGCGCGCGCATCAAGAGTAAAGGCGTCGTCGAGCAAACGCGTATTGCCGTCATCCTCGAACTGGCTGCCGATATAGCGCAATGTCACGCCAGCGCTGGCAGCACTGTCCCGCGGCAGCCAATCGAGCGAGGCATTGGCGAAATGCTGTGGCACCTGGGCCGGGCGCAGTCCGTCAATCCCGGCCTGTGCCCCGGCATTGCCCGCCACCTCGCTGTCGACCCAGGCATAGCCCACCGCCAGGGTGAAGGCTCCGATATCGATGGCGGCGTCGATTTCGACGCCCAGCGCTTCGACAGCATCAAGATTCTGCCGCTGGCGAAACACCCCTGCACCCGAGACAAAACCAACCCCGGGGAACAGCCCCGGGCCGCTGTCGAGCGTAACATTGGCGATGGCGTTGTCGAGCTGGTTGTAGAAAACCGTTCCACTGAAGCGCAGCGTGTAAATCTCCCAGTCCAATCCAAACTCCACTCCGCGCAACCGCTCTGGCGCGAGATTTTCGTTCGCCGCCGTTGCATCGGCACCGACGCGAAACGGACGATACAGCTCATTCAGGGTCGGCAGGCGCCAACCGAGATAGGCGGCGCCGCGCAGCGTCAACAGGCTGGCGGCATCATAGGCAAAGCCGATCCGCCCGGTGCCCTCGACGCCATCGCGATCGGCAAAGCGATCATCACTGCGGATCTGTCCGGCAATAGCTGGAGCAAGCTCGAACTCGCGGCGGAAGCCATTGCTGATCGACCAGTAATCGACCCGCCCTCCGCCGGTGAGTAGCAATTCGGGCGTCGTCTGCCAGCTCGCCTCGACATAGCCGCCCAGCGTGTCGGTGCGCCCGCCGGCATTGCGTCCACGCAGAGGTTCCGCATTCTGGAAGAAGAAGCGCTCATTGGTCTCGCCAATGGTGCGGCGCCAGTCGCCGCCTATACGCAGCTCGGCGGTGTCGTCTATTGGCGGACGCAACTCGAATTTCGCGCCGATGCCGGTGCTGGGCACATTGAACTGGTCGAGCACCTGGCGCACCGAATTGCGGTCGGCGGCCACGCTGCCAAAGCTGGTCTCGAATGTGCGCAGTTGGAGATAGGCCAGCGCCTCCCATTGCCAGCGCCCGCGCGACACCAGCCGCAGCGAGGCATCGGCGCCGTCATTGCGGTTGTCGCTGAATGCAAAACCGCGCTCACGCGAATCACTAAAGGCGCGGATATTGGCCTGAAGCTCGGTATCGCCGCTCAACGGCGCGACAAAACGCGCACCAAAGCCATATTGCTGATATTCCGCCGGGCGGTCGACCGCACCGCGCTGTTCCTCGATCACCGGGATAAAGCCATCGCCCCGGGCATATTGCGCCGAGAATGTCAGCCCACCCGCGCCCAGCTTTTGCTGCACCTCGGCATTGGCCTCGAGGCTGTCGCGGCTGCCATAGCGCAGCGCGCCACCATAACGGCTGCTCTCACCCACCCCGACGCTGGAGAGCGCAATCGTGCCCGCCAACGCCCCCGCACCATCGCTGCCGCTGCCACCGCCGCGACGCACCCGCACCATTTCGATTGCTAGCGCATCAAAGCCGGGGAAGCTGACCCAGCCGCCAAAGGGGTCTGCCTGCGGCACGCCATCGAGCGTCAGCAGCGCCCGGCTGGCGGCATTTCCTCCCAGCCCACGCAACGTCACGCCCTGGCTGGTGGGATTGGCCGAGCGTGAATCGGAACGGCGAAACTGCTGCAGACCGGGAATATTGCGCAGCGCATTTTCGATGCGTCCACTGGCCTCATTCGCCAGCGATGCCGGTCCTATTTCGCTGACAGCATAGGCCTTGTCGCCCAGCGGATCGCCCAGATTATCTCCCAATACGACAATGTCGTCGCGCGCGATAATATACGGCTCGACGCTTTGTGGTGGATCGTTACCGGGCTCGCGATCAGGCGTGCAATCAATCAACAGGCATGGGTCCGGCTGCTCCTGTGCCAAGGCGGCGGAAGGCAACAGGGCGATGGCACAGGCCATGGCCGAGCCGGAAAGACAGACGGTTTTCAAAATCATGTTTCGGCGGCAATCCTGTCGGGATGGGCGGCCCTGAATGCCGCGTGTTCGCCTAATGCAGCATGAATATGCGTCAGTTTCGGGAAATCATCCATCGGCAGGCCAAAGCGCTCTGCATTGTACATTTGCGCTGTCAGACAGATATCGGTGAGGTTGGGCGTTTCACCGCCGAAAATGCCTTGCTCCGGTGCGGCTTTTTCCAGCGCGGTGAAGCCCAGCGTCATCCAGTGATGCATCCACTGCACGACATCATCCTGACTGTGCCCGAACGGGTGTTTCAAATACTGCCAGACACGCAGATTGTTGATCGGGTGGATATCGGCGATGATCACCATCGCATCGGACAGCACCCTGGCCCGCGCCACCGGGTCTTGGGGCAATAGGCGCGGCTGGGGGAAACGCGCATCGAGATAATCGATAATCGCCAGCGACTGGGCCAGGTCATGACCATCGATATGCAGCATCGGCACCAGCCCCTGAGGGTTACGCCCAGTATAAGCCGCGCCGCGCTGATCGCCATCGACCAGATTGACCCACTCGGTGTGATAGTCGACGCCTTTCAGATTGAGCGCCAGCCGCACCCGATAGGCGGCGGTCGAACGGAAATAATCATAGAGGATGATCTCTGACATGGCGGTGTCCCTTAGCGGCGAACAGGGCGGGCACCATGATCAGCACATGACATGAATGCAACCTTTGTTTGATTGGCCTTGTTTCCTCGGCAATCCAGCCTATGGCTTGATGCCATGCCCGATAGTGCTTCCGTCATGCTGCGGCTGTTCGCCAAATATCCGGTACCCGGCTATGCCAAGACACGCCTGATCCCGGCGCTGGGTGAAGCAGGGGCAGCGGCGCTGCACCGACAGCTGGCGCATCGGACCTGCGCGACGCTGATTGGCAGCGGCCAGCCGGTGACTGTGCATTATGCAGGAAATGACGAGGCCGCTTTCCGCCAATGGCTCGGCGATGCGCCCGAACATGCCGCACAGCCCGAAGGTGATCTCACCGACCGGCTGCTCGCCGCACTGGGCTATGGTCCGCAGATTTTTTTCGGCGCCGATACACCCGATCTCACCGGCGAGATTGTGCAGCAGGCGGTCGCCGCGCTGCACAGCCATGAGGTAGTCATCGGCCCGGCCGAGGATGGCGGCTATTATCTCATCGGCATGACGCGCCCGCTGCCCGAACTTTTCACCAATATGCCGTGGAGTACCGATCAGGTACTGCCGACGACATTGGCGCGGCTCAAAGCCATGGGCATAGAGCCGCTATTGCTGCCGATGCTCGCCGATTGCGACCGCCCCGAGGATCTGGAACGCTGGCCTGAACTGACAGGAAGCATCGCGCAATGACCGCCGACACCCAGCAACATGTCACGCTGCTGATCCCGACCTGGCAGGAGGAACAGTCGCTGCCCGCGACCATCGCCAATATCGCCACGCTCGACCCCGCGCCCGATGAGGTGCTGCTGGTCGATGGCGGCAGCAGTGATGCAACCATGGAACTGGCAAAACAGGCCGGTTTCCGCGCCATTATCGCGCCGCAAAAGGGGCGCGGGCCGCAGATCAATCATGGCGTTACCGAGGCAGAGAGCCCGATCATCCTGATCCTCCATGCCGACAGTATCTTGCCCGTCGATGCCATCGCCCATGTGCGCCAGACCCTTGGCGACCCGAAAATCGCGCTCGCCACCTTCCTGCCGATTATTCGTGGCAGGAAGACCCGATGGGGCACAACGCTGCACAACTGGATCAAGACCTGGTATCCCATCGTCACCCATCCGCATCTGTTTGTGCGCGGAGTGCGGCTGCTCTTCGGTGATCATGCCATGTTCTTCCGCCGCGATGACTTTCTTGCCATTGGCGGCGTACCCAGCGACGCCACCATCATGGAAGAGGCGGATCTGTGCATCGGCATGGCGACACGTGGAAAGCTGAAGATGACACGCAAGCCGGTCATCACATCGGACCGGCGCATCGCCCATTGGGGGCCGCTCAAGGCCAATTACCGCTATCTCAAAATCGGGATCATGTGGAGCTTTGGCGTGCGCAAGAAGCTGGACGATCTCTATCCTGATATCCGGTAACCTGAACGATCCCTATTTCCAGTCGAGAAACCCGGTTTCATGGCAATGTTCGACCATGCGACGCAGAGCGGGCTTGTCGATATGCGGCGCGGCGAGTCCCGCTCTCTGGGCCATGATGCGGCTTTCAAAGCGTGGCACCCGGGCAAAATAATCGAAAAACTGCGCCCCGACCTTGCGATGCACCATAAGACTGCGCCGGTCGAGCTTGGCAGGATCATAGCTTTCGGGATGGACAATCTCGGCCGGACGGGCGCGCGGATATTCGCCGACAATCTCCAGCATGTCAGCCAGCGGAAAGGCATGATCGGCGACCAGATGCACTGCATCGCCATCAAAGGCCGCCATGTCGTGCACCATCGCCATCAAGCCGGCAATGACATGGTCGATCGGCACAATGGCAAAGGCCGCGCCATCAATTGCCGGGACCCGAGCCAGCAGTGGCGAGCCGAACAGTCGAAACAGGTGATAAAAATCATCCTGGCGCGGAATAGCGCCATCGGAGAGCCGCCCGACAATGATGCTCGGCCGGGCAATGGCGGCGACAAGCCCGGCTGCACGCCCAGTCATGACATAGCTCTCGGCGACTGCTTTGGAACGCTCATAGCCATTGGTGAATATGCGTGACGGATCGGCCGGTTCTTCGGGTACCGCACCGTCGGCGCGGCCGCAGACATAGGCGGTGGAGACATGCAGTAAGGGAACGCCGAGATGCCGCGCCAGCGTCACCGCATTTTTTGCCCCACCCACATTGACCGCATCATAAACCGCGTCGCTGGCGGTGAAATCAGTGGTCGCGGCACAATGCACGATCAGGTCGACATCCGCCGGAAGCTTTGCAAGGCCGAAATGCGTGGCCGCAATGTCGCCCTGCACCGTCTCGACTTCGGCAATACGGTTGCGACCATCCATATCGAGCACATGACGGCCCTCACCCCTGATCACCGCGCAGACAGCATGGCTGCTGTCGAGCAGCGCTCCCGCCATTGCGCCGCCGACCAGGCCTGTTGCACCGGTAAGAAGAATGCGCATCGTCATGCCCGGCAAAAGCTCTAGCAGCAGGCCGCGGCTACCAGCTCGCCATCACCGCTGGGCATGGCGAAAGGCAGCCCGGTGCCGCATCCTTCAAACACGCCATAATGGGTCGAGAAATCGCCGATAAAGTCGAAATGCGGCGCAAAGCGCGTATCGGCCAGCATCTTCCAACTATTGCCGCACACCGGAAAAACGCGGCCGCGCTCAATCATATGGTGCTTGTCGAGCGCAAATAGCCGCTCCTCGCCGGCAACACTGCCCTTATAGATCACCGCCTGGCCATAATCCTCGCATTCCGGCTCCAGCCCGTCGAGCCGAAACAGACGATAGGTGGCCGAGTAGAAGTTGATGCCGTCGAGCTTCGCAGCCACTGCAGGATCGCCAATGCCCAGCGGCCGGTCCTTGACCAGCCTTGGATCGGCAAAGCCGGCTTTCCGGGCCAGATCGAGGAAATCACCCCAGTAGAGCGCGCCCGACAGGCATTCGCCGTGCAGCACCGGATCATCGAGCAGGTGCTGCGGCACCCGCCGTTCCGAATAGACATCGGAGAAATACATCTCGCCGCCGGGCTTGAGCAGCTCAAAGGCATCGCGGAACACCTTGCCCTTGTCGGCGACCAGATTGATGACGCAGTTGGAAACGATGACATCGAAGCTGCCCGGTTCCAGATCGAGCCGATCCAGCCTCTCGATATCGCCTTCGATAAAGCGGGTATTGGGCCGGGCATAGCCGAAACGCTCGGCATGCCAGTCAATGTGCGCATCGGCGACGGCAAGCTGTTCCGGTGTGGTATCGACGCCGACCACCGCGCCCTGCTCGCCGACAAGCTGGGCCAGAATATAGGCGTCCTGTCCAGATCCCGAGCCAAGATCGAGAATGCGCGCGCCCTCGACCGCCTGCGGCGCGATCAGGCCGCAACCATAATAGCGCGCTTTGACATCATCATGGACATTGGCCAGTGCCTCGATCACCGCCCGGGGCGGACGTTCGGCGGTAACACAGGCATCGGTTTTGAGATCATCCGACCCGCCCAGCACCTGGCCATAATATTCTCGGCTGTTTTCGATATTCATGATGTGCCCTTTGTGATTCGCCCCTGGCCCTCGACAATGCTACATGCCCGTCTCCATCGGCATCGGGCAACCGGATTATTTTTATTGGCCCGCGCCAAGTGACTGTAACCTCTCTCATTCCCAAGGCGAAACAACTGCCATGACATACACACATGACATCATCGTGCTGGGCGCAGGCTCGGCCGGGCTCACCGCTGCGGGTGGCTGCGCCATGCTGGGGCTCAATGCAGCACTGGTCGAGCGCAGCGAGATGGGCGGCGACTGCCTCAACACCGGCTGCGTACCGTCCAAAGCCATTATCGCTGCCGCGCACCGGGCACAGGATATGCGCACGGCGAAGAAATTCGGCATCGACAATGTCGAGCCCAGGGTCGATTTCCAGGCGGTGCATGACCATATCCATGCCGCCATCGCCACCATCGCGCCGGAAGACAGCCAGGAACGGTTCGAGGAAATGGGCGTCGATGTTATTCGCGGCAATGCCAGCTTTACCGGGCCAAAATCGCTGACCGTGGCGCTTAATGCCGGCGGGACGCGCGAGATCAGCGCACCGCGCATCGTCATCGCCACCGGCAGCCGCGCCTTTGTGCCGCCGATTGACGGCATCAATGATGTGCCGTTCATGACCAATGAGAATATCTGGGGTCTCACCGAACTGCCCAGGCATCTGATCGTGCTCGGTGGCGGACCTATCGGTATGGAGATGGCGCAGAGCTTCCGCCGCCTCGGCAGTGAAGTCACCGTCGCTACTGTCGGACGCCCCTTCCCCAAAGATGATGACGAGGCCGCCGAAATCGTCATCGCCCGGCTGCGCGAGGAAGGCATTGTCATCAACGAAAATGCCCGCGCCAACGAGGTGCGGATGGAAGGCGATACCATCATCCTCACCACCGATAGCGGCGAGGAGCTCAGCGGCAGCCATTTGCTGATCGCCACCGGCCGTGAAGTCAATTTCGATGGTCTCAACCTCGAAGTCGCCGGGGTTGCCTATGACAGGGCGGGTATCACTGTCGATGCCCGTCGCCGCTCCAGCCAGAAGCATATCTATGCCATTGGCGACTGCCGTCCGGGGCCGCATTTCACTCATGTTTCCGGCTATGAAGGCTCCAATGTCGTGCTCGAAGTCGGCTTCGGGCTGCCGAGCAAGGCCGATTACAAGGCCCTGCCCTGGGTCACTTATGTCGACCCGGAACTGGCACAGGTCGGCATGACCGAGAAACAGGCGCGCGAGCAACATGGCGACACAATCACCGTGTGGCGCGAGGATTTCTCGCATAATGACCGTGCCGTCACCGAGCTTGAAACCACCGGCTTTGTCAAAATCGTCAAAAAGGGCGGCAAGGTGCTTGGTGCCACCATCGTCGGGGCTCATGCCGGCGACATGCTGCTGCCCTGGTCGATGGCGATCACCGGCAAGTCCAACACCTTCGGCATGGCCAGTTTGATCGTGCCCTATCCCAACCGCGCCGAGCACAGCAAGGCAGCGGCCTTTGCTTCGGACGAGGCCAAGGTGTTCAACAAATGGACCAAAGGCTGGGCGCGGTTCCTCGCAAAACTGCGGCGGTGAGACCTTAGCGCGCTTGCCAGGCCGGACCGATAGTCTCTATCGCGTCAGTCCAGATCCAGCCGTCAAATCCATTCGGGATTCCCGTCAAATCCTCCGGATTTGTAATACCCGGCGCCCCGTTTTCATTCTCCACCTCACCAAGAATGATTACGGTTGTTCCAGCCTCTTGCATGCGCAGCAGAAACCGGTTGGGCCAACCCCAGACGAGGTGTCGGAAATGTATCGGCACACCGATAACGCTATTCTTGCAGGCTTCCGGAACGATCGTGCTCCATCCAAATTTTGCATAGGCAAAGGTGCAGCGCTTCATGTCAGCCTTGGTGAAGGCAAAACCGGAAGGATGTATCTCTTTCCAGCGCTCGACCGGCCGGTCCCCTCCATATACGGCAATCCGGTCATCAATATCGATTTCATGGCGCTGCAGATAGGCAAGCAAATGGTCCGCTTCCTTTATCCAGCGGCTCTTGAAGTTGATGAGAAATCTCCTCTCCGGGAATGCCTCGAGAACTTCGGCCAGAGATGGCATCATGCCCTTCCCCTTGCCGCGAAAAGGATAGGTGTTACCGGCGTCTGCAGTGTATCCCCAGCCGATATCGAGAGTTTTCAGATAAGCCATTGACTGCTCGCGTGTAACGCCGCGTCCTTCGGTACGGCAATCGACTTCCCAGTCGTGAAATACCGCAAAATCGCCATCCGTTGTCGGGTGGATGTCGATCTCCAATATGTCGGCACCTGCGGCAAAGCTGGCCTCAATGGAGGGTATCGTGTTTTCCAGATAGGGATTGGTAGAAGGAAGCATTCTCGTCGCCGTGCAGGTATCATTGTCGATACCTGCACGATCATAAAGCTGGTGGATACCGCGATGGGCCATGAGAGTGGCCTGACCAAGGGGTCGCGGGGCCAGCCATGATGCGTTCAGCAAATAGATGATTACGACCAGCACGAATAATATACCCGATATCATCCGAAACCTGCTGATCGATTTCCTGAGCTTCATCAACTGGGCACTCCTGAATTTTTTCGCACGGGAAAGGTTTTAGACTGTAGCATAGAGCAGGACAACGCGTACCGAGGCCGGGGCATTGAACAGATACGCCAGAGGCTGGCGCGGTTCCTTGCGAAGCCCAGGTGGTGGACAATTCACAGATAGTTCAGTCGCAACAGCGCACTGTCTGTCTTCGCTTGCAGGAGAATATCATGCGCGCTGTTATCACCATTGCCGTAGTTGCCCTTGCCATACCGAGCACCCTTGCTGCACAGGAGACGCCAGCTGCGCCCCAAACCGAAGCTCAGGTGGATTATCAGGGCTTTGCTGAGCTTACCGATAAAGTCTTTGCCTATCGCCAGCAGCGTCTTGTGAGTCTGGAAGAATTCAACCGGCGGGCTGCGACGGAAGATGTACTGATCCTCGACACCCGTTCTGCCGCAGCCTTTGCTGCCGGGCACGTAAAAGGCGCTGTCAACCTGCCTTTTTCCGACTTTACCGATGAGAAACTGCGCAAAGTAATCGGCGATGACCAGGATCGCCAGATCCTGATCTACTGCAACAATAATTTTCGCGACAATGCCTTCCCGGTTGTTGGTAAGAAAGCAACTCTGGCGCTCAATATCCCGACCTTTATCAACCTTTATGGCTATGGCTATCGCAATGTCTATGAACTCAAGGGCAGCTATTATCTGGCTGATCCGGAAATCGCATGGACCGGCGAGCGCCCCGATCCGAACAATCCGCTGCTCAGACTGCCCATAGGGCAAAGGCAATTACGCTGATGACAGTCCCGGAATGTGCGGCTAGATTGTAAATTCCTCTCGCCGCAGTATCGGGGCACAGACCTATCGCCAGCCAGCCAAAACCAGAAGACAGCCCGTTTGCGCTGCCCGAAAAGCAGCCACTTGATCCAGCCAAGTTCCAGAACCCTGATGTCACCGCCGGGGGCGAGAAACGCGCCTCGGTCGATATGCGGGCGCTGGAAACGCTGTGGATCAATACCGGGACGCTGTGCAACCTTGCCTGTGCCTCCTGCTATATAGAGAGCAGCCCGACCAACGACGCGCTGGTCTATATCCGCCATGACGAGGTGCTCGTCTATCTTGACGAGATCCGTGATGAGGCGCTGCCGACGCGCGAAATCGCCTTTACCGGAGGCGAGCCGTTCATGAACCCAGACATCATGCCGATCCTGACCAGTTGCCTTGAGCGTGGCTTTCACGTGCTGGTACTGACCAATGCAATGCGGCCGATGCGGCGGCACGAAACGGCACTGCTCGAGCTGAAAGCACGCTATGGCAACCGGTTGACGCTGCGCATAAGCCTCGACCATTACAGCCAGGCAGTGCATGAGGCAGAGCGTGGCGCCAATAGCTGGCACAAGGCCATGGATGGCCTCAAATGGCTGGCGCAAAATGGCTTTCGAATCGCTATTGCCGGACGGCGACTGGCCAGCGAGAACGAAGAACAGGGGCGCGCCGGCTTTGCCGGGCTGTTCGTCACTGAAGCGCTGCCTGTCGACCTCGATGACCCCAACCAGTTTGTGCAGTTTCCCGAGATGGATGCGGGCGCTGATATCGCCGAGATCACCACCCGATGCTGGGATATTCTCAGCGTCGACCCTGCCTCGATCATGTGCGCCACCAGCCGCATGGTGGTGAAACACAAGGGTAACGAGAAACCAACCGTCGCCGCCTGCACGCTGCTGCCCTATGATGCAGCCTTCGACATGGGCCAGACGCTGAAACAGGCGTCACGCTCGGTAAAGCTCAACCATCCGCATTGCGCCCGCTTCTGCGTCCTGGGTGGCGCGAGCTGTTCGGCCTGATATGGTCTAACCCCGCATTGCGCCGCTGATCGGTTCCGAAGTCACCGGATAGCCCAGACCATCGGGCACGCACAGATGCGGTTCGCCGGTTCGCTCTTCAATAAATGGAGTGACAAGCTGCGGCGGATACGCTTCGGCATGCGCCACCAGCGCGGCATGGCTGTTACACAGGGCCAGCTTTTCCAGATTGCGCCGCGTCGGGAAGATCAGCTTGATTTCGCCCTGTTCGGCGCGGTCGAGCACCTGCTGCGCCGTCGCCCAGAACAATTTGCGGTTCTCGGTATCGTCAACCACCGCCTGTTCCTCGGGCAATGTCGCCCGCGCGATATAGAAGCGCGTGTCGAATACGCGCTTCTCGTTAAAAGGCGGTCGCCAGCGGGCAAAATAGGTCAGGCTCTGCGGCTCGAGCTGCAACCCGAAGCGGTCGACCACAGCATCGAAATGGCTGTCTCCCGAAGCCTCAGCACGGATCGCGGCAATTGCCTCCGCTTGAGGCACTGTCGCTATTGCCACTGGATAGCGCGCCTCCTCGATGGTTTCGCGGATCGCGGCAATGCGCCCGGCCATATCCGCCAGCGCCTCGTCTTCATTCGCATTATCAGCGGAGCGACCGAGAAACCGGCGCGCCAGCACATAATCGCCACTGTCGACGCGGCCACCAGGGAACACCACCGCGCCTGCGGCAAAGGCCATTTTGCCCGAACGTTCAACCATCAGCAATTTGGGCGGCCCCTCTGGCTGGTCGGCAGCAACAATGATGGTGGCAGCGGGCGTTGCGGCTATCAGCGGCTTGCCGGTCAGTGGATCGGTACTGGGCATGTCATCCATGGCCGATGAGATGGCGGAGCCATAGTCGCCATGCAAGTAAAACCGGCAATCGGCAAAATCCGGCAGGATTTTTTGCCGCTTTGCCGACCTGATTTGCCGCTCATGTCAGCATTTTTTACATGCCGGAAAGTGTTACCGGCGCGATAACCATCTAAATCGCTGTTTCTTATGTGCCCGCCGAAACTGGCACGGCCCCTGCATAGTTTACAGCGTTCCTACTGGTTCACTTGGAGGGCGGTCTGCTTTTCTGGTCTCTAGCAGACCGCCTCCCCGACCCTTTCCCAAGGGACAGGCCACCACCCGTCAGGCCTGGACCCGCAAAAAGAAAAGCCGCACCTTTCCCGACAAAAAGGTGCGGCTTTTCTGTGTCTTCTATCCTCGGATGAGGTCTGTGGTCAGGACTCCGCCTTGGCGACCTGCTTTTCTTCCATCATGGTTTCCAGCTCGCCAGCCTCGAACATCTCCATCATAATGTCCGAACCGCCGACAAACTCGCCCTTGACGTAGAGCTGGGGGATGGTCGGCCAGTCGGAATAGGTCTTGATCCCCTGGCGCACTTCCATGTCCTGCAACACATCGACGCTCTCATAGGCAACACCAAGGCGGTCGAGAATGGCGACCGCGCGGCTGGAGAAGCCGCATTGCGGGAAAAGCGGAGTGCCCTTCATGAACAGGACGACATCATTTTCGGAAACCGTTTTCCCGATTTTTTCTTGGGTGGCATCGGTCATGGGATTGTTCCTTGCATTGGGGGTTATGGTCAGGAAGTGGGTACCGCAGTCGTCAGTTGCAAGGCATGAAGCACGCCGCCCATGCGCCCGCCCAGTGCGGCATAGACCGCCTTGTGCTGGTTGACCCGGCTGATTCCGCGAAAGCTCTCCGACACTACATGCGCCGCATAATGGTCGCCATCGCCGGCAAGGTCGGTGATCGTCACCTCGGCATCGGGGATCGCCTCGCGGATCATTTTCTCTATATCCTCGGCCTGCATCGGCATGGCTGGCTAATCCTCAGCTATTCTCTTCGGTGAACTGGCGCCGAGCCTCGATCATCTGTTCATCGAGTGCCGCACGGACACCGGCATCATCGATATCGACACCGGCCGAAGTCAGGTCGCCAAGCAGCTTGCGGATTACATCCTCATCGCCGGCCTCCTCGAAATCGGCCTGGACCACCGATTTGGCATAGGCATCGGTTTCTTCCGGCGTCAGCGACATTTTCGCCGCAGCCCATTGGCCGAGCAGCCGGTTGCGCCGTGCGGTGATGCGGAATTCCACATCCTCGTCGTGCGCCATCTTGTTTTCAAATGCCTTTTCGCGATCCTTGAAAGTGGTCATATGTTCCGTCCTGACAATCCTGTGGCGAATATTTCTCACCAGCACTAAGCCGCACCGGCGAGTCACGCAAGCGCTGCTTACATTGTCACGACCAGCTTGCCGATGGCTTCACGATTGGCCAGCTTGGCAATCGCCTTGGGCGCATCCTCGAAGCCAAAGGTCTCGGATATCTTCGGACTAATCTTGCCTGCGCCCCACAGATCGAACAGCTCCGCGATATTGGCGCCGTTGCGCTGCGGCTCGCGTGCGGCAAAGGCGCCCCAGAACACGCCACAGACATCACAGCTTTTGAGCAGCGTCAGATTGAGCGGCAATTTGGCAATGCCGGCAGGGAAGCCGACAACAAGGAAACGCCCTTCCCAGCCGATCGAACGCAGCGCCGGCTCGCTATAGTCACCGCCCACCGCATCATAGATGACGTCGGCGCCATTGGGACCAACCGCTTCCTTGAATTTCTGGCTAAGTTCCTTGGACTGCGCCTTATCGAATGGCTGGCGGTCGTAGATTACCGCTTCATCGGCACCGCTTGTCTTGGCGGCTTCAGCCTTGGCCTCGCTCGAGACCGCAGCGACGACGCGGGCGCCATAGGCCTTGCCCAGCTCCACTGCGGCGAGGCCAACACCCCCGGCGGCGCCAAGCACCAGCAGCGTATCACCCTGTTTGATATGGCCACGATCCTTGAGTGCATGGATCGATGTGCCATAGGTCATCAGCAGCGACGCACCCTGTTCAAAGGAGAAAGCATCAGGCAGGCGATAAACGCCCGCAGCGGCGACGGTGATTTTTTCCACCAGTCCGCCAAAGCCGGTGCCGGCAATCACCCTATCACCGACAGCAAAATCGGTGACGCCCTCGCCCACCGCCTCGACCACACCGGCAATCTCGCTGCCCGGCGCGAATGGCCGCGGCGGGCGCAGCTGATAAAGATCCTGGATAATCAGCGCATCGGGAAAGTTGATCGAACAGGCCTTGACCGAAACCAGCAACTCGCCGGCACCGGGTGTCGGATCATCGACCTCGGTCATCTCCAGCGTATCGGGACCTCCAACCTGTTTCGACAAAAGCGCGCGCATCATCTTCTCCTGAATGGTTCTGAATAAAGTTCTGTAGGAATTGGGTTATTGCGGCACAAGCCAGGGCGTGGACTCGGCTTGGCGGCGTTCATGCGCATCGATTGCATCGGCATCGGCCAGCGTCAACGCGACTTCGTCGAGACCGTTGATCAGGCAGTGCTTGCGGAACGGATCGAGGCTGAAGGCAAAGCGGTCCTGAAACGGCGTGGTAACCGTCTCGGTTTCGAGATCGATGGTAATTTCATTGGTCTGGGCAACCTCGAGCAGCCGGTCGATCTGATCCTGTGGCAGAACCACCGTGACCAGTCCGTTCTTGAACGCATTGCCCGAGAAAATATCGGAAAATCCTGGGGCGATTACCGCTGTGATTCCCATGTCACGCATCGCCCAAACGGCATGTTCACGGCTCGAGCCACAGCCGAAATTGTCACCCGCGATCAATATCGAAGCGCCCTGATTTGCCGGATCGTCAAAGACATTGCCCGAATGTGCCCGTACGCTCTCGAACGCACCTTGCCCCAGCCCATCGCGGCTGATGGTTTTGAGCCATTTGGCCGGAATGATGATGTCGGTATCGATATTGACCGCGCCCCAGGGATAGGCGCGGCCCGATACGCGCTTGACCGGCGTCACCGCTCAGTCGCTCTCATATTGTTCGCCCTCGGGCGGTGGCGGCATCTCATCACCCTTTTTCGCATCGGCCTTGGCCCCGGCCTTGCGCCGCAAGGCGCTGTTGCCGGCATAGAGCAAAGCCGCCATCAGCGCCGCCGATCCAACCGCAGCGCCTACCATGGCACCGGTGGACCAGCCTTCCTTGTTATCAGGGCCCTTTTCATTGTCATTGTCAGTCATGGTCATCACTCTTCAACATAATCTGTAATCAGCAGCAGCACAGTCCAGCCAACCCGGTTTCTGGAACAATCACGTCAGGTCTGCGATATCCCAATTCAGAGACGTCATCCCAACTCGCGCCATCAGGGTATTTGATCGTAACACCCGCTGATGCAGCTGCTTCCATCAAACGCATATTTACACCCATCCGGTCCTGCGGGAACCCCTTGAGTGACGTCCAGTGGGTAACATTGCCACAATGGCCACAAAAATGCGATATGAGCGCGGGAACGCCGATGTCATTGCGGATGAATTCGCGTGTTTCTCCGGTGATGATGACATCTTGCGGCGCAAAATAACCCCAAAGCGCACCGCTGCGTAAACACAGCGAACAGTTACAATTGTTGATATGTGTCGGCCTTGCTTTCAGCTCTATGGTGACAGCACCGCAAATGCATTGCCCCCGCAGCATTAGGCAAGTCGCCTGACATCGATCAATCTGCCGGTTATCGCCGCTGCGGCTGCCATGGCCGGAGACAGCAGATGTGTCCGCGCGCCCGGTCCCTGCCTTCCCTCGAAATTACGGTTGCTGGTCGAGGCGCAGCGTTCGCCTGCGGGCACCTTGTCGGGGTTCATGCCGAGACAGGCCGAGCAGCCCGGCTCACGCCATTCGAAACCGGCATTTTTGAACACCATGTCGAGACCTTCTGCCTCGGCCTGGTGCTTGACCAGACCCGACCCCGGCACGATCAGCGCAGTTTTGACCTGATCCGATTTCTTCCTGTCACCGATCACCGCAGCGGCGGCACGCAGATCTTCGATCCGGCTGTTGGTACAGCTGCCGATAAACACATGGTCGATGGCGATATCGGTCATCGCCGTGCCCGGCTCCAGCCCCATATAGGCGAGCGACTTGGCCGCAGCAGCGCGCTTGCCGGCATCACCAAAACTCGCCGGATCGGGGACATGACCGGAAATGCCGACCACATCTTCAGGGCTGGTCCCCCAGGTGACGCTGGGCTCGACCACAGCAGCATTAATGGTGATACTCTTGTCGAATAGCGCACCGTCATCGCTTCTCAGGGTCCGCCAATAGCCACAGGCCGCGTCCCATTGCTCGCTCCCGGGTGCCATGGGCCGTCCCTTGAGATAGGCGAAGGTGGTCTGATCGGGCGCGATCAGACCAGCGCGCGCGCCCGCCTCGATCGACATATTGGCCATGGTCAGCCGACCCTCAATCGACATGCGCTCCACCGCAGACCCACGATATTCAATGACATGACCGGTAGCGCCGCTGGTGCCGATGGTGCCGATGATATGCAGGATCAGGTCCTTGGGCGTGACGCCCAGCGGCACCTCGCCCTCGACCCGCACCTCCATCGCCAGCGATTTGCGCAGCAATAGCGTCTGCGTCGCCAACACATGCTCGACCTCGCTGGTGCCAATGCCGAAAGCCAGCGCCCCCAATGCACCATGCGCCGAAGTATGGCTGTCACCGCAGACCAGCGTTGTGCCTGGCAGGGTGAAGCCCTGTTCCGGTCCGACGACATGGACAATCCCCTGATTGCGATGGGTCGCACCGAAATAGGGAATGCCGAACGCAGCAACATTATTCTCCAGCGCTGCCAGCTGGGCTGCGCTCTGAGGATCGGCGATCGGCAGGCGCGAACCATCGGCCGCCAGCCGCGCCGTGGTCGGCAGGTTGTGATCGGGCACAGCCAATGTCAGATCGGGGCGGCGTACCGGTCGGCCAGCCTGGCGCAGCGCCTCAAATGCCTGCGGGCTGGTCACCTCGTGCACCAGATGCCGGTCGATATAGATCAGCGCGGTGCCGTCATCGCGTGTCGACACGACATGCGCATCCCAGATCTTTTCATACAGCGTTTTTGGTTGCCTGTTCTCGTCCATAGCCACGTCTTAGATAGTTCATACGCCAAGGCAAAGTGTGATATGGATATTGTCCAGCAAATCATTATGTAGGAAGCGAAGGCTAACCGCTACAGTTCAGCGACAGAGGACAGCAAAGCGATTATGAATATCTGGGTCATCCTTGCGATAGTCATAGCCACCGTCATCTTCATGGAGTTTGTCGCCTGGTGGAGCCACAAATATATCATGCATGGCTGGGGCTGGGCCTGGCACCGCGACCATCATGAGCCGCATGACAATATCCTCGAGAAGAACGACCTGTTCGCCGTGGTCGGCTCGGTTACGGCGATGAGCCTGTTTGCCATGGGGGTTTTTGTCGCCGAGATATTCTGGTGGATTGCCGTGGGCGTCACTATTTATGGCGGCATCTACACGCTGATCCATGACGGGCTGGTGCACCAGCGCTATTTCCGCTGGGTGCCCAAGCGTGGCTATGCCAAGCGGCTGGTTCAGGCGCACAAGCTGCACCACGCCACCATCGGCAAGGAAGGCGGTGTCAGCTTTGGTTTCGTTTTCGCCGAAGATCCGGCCAAGCTCAAAAAGGAACTCAAGCGCCAACGTGAGGAAGGTACGGCGAAAGTACGGCCATCGGCGCAGCTTGAACCGGACGCTGTGGCCGATTGACAGGTTTGAGCCTCTCATAATCTCGCGCAGGAACACGAAGGCACAGAGATAAAAGCATCTCTCCCTGGTTCGCAAAACCCCTTTACACCACTGGAACAGCTGACTAGAGAGCAGTACCGACTACACTTGTAGTCGGTACTGCTCTAACGATCATTTTGTTGGAAGCCGGCAAAGGAAATTCGCATGAAGATTGCACCTGGAGTCGTTGCTTTCGTCGCCTCCGTTCTGACGCTTATGCTTGCGCCAAATCTGTCGGCACAAGAGCCGGTTGTATCAGCAAGCGAGATCGCAGTGCGTTCTGATATCCTCAATGAGGATCGACCCGTTATCGTTTCATTGCCCGATGGTTACGAAGACAGCGATGCCGATTATCCTGTCTTGTACATGCTCGATGGCCGTCAAAATATGACGCACGCCATAGCGACAATCGACACGCTCAGCTCGCTGGGCTTCGTGCCGAAAATGATCTTTGTCGGCATAGTCAGTACCAATCGCGCGCGCGATTACACGCCTTCCGCTGTAGAAGGCGATGCCAATAGCGGCGGCGCTGCCAGTTTTCTGGCCTTTCTTGAGACAGAGCTGATTCCGTCGATTGAACAAGAATACCAAACCAGCGACCACCGCATATTGGAAGGCCATTCCTTTGGCGGCCTGTTCGGCGCCTATGCCTTAATGGAACGCCCGGGCCTTTTTGACGCCTATATCATTCTATCACCCGCCCTTTGGTGGGGTGGCGAAGAGATGAATGCCCGGGCCAAGGTATATTTCTCCGCCAACCCGCAGCCAGCGGCAAAAATCTATTTCGGTATAGGCGAGCAAGACGGCGATGGCATGCGTCAGGAATTGGGGCGTTTTGTCGAAACGCTGGAAACTGCAAAGCCAGAAGGCCTTGTGTGGCGCCATGAAGAAATTGCAGGCGAGGATCATATGTCTATCCGCCTGCCCGGCCATTATCAGGGTCTGCGCTATGTTTTTGAAGATTTGCAATTCACCATGGCAGACACCGGCTTCGACATAGATGACTTTATCGCCCATGAGGTCAATATCCGCGCGCGCTATGGCACGGCTGCCCGACAGCGCGAAGCGATTTATCAGAATTATGGAATAGCGCTACTTCAGGCGGAACGTGCGGATGAGGCGGCAACCGTGTTTGAATATCTCGTCCAAGGCTATCCTGGCTATCACGCCAACCTTAATTTGCTGGCGCAGGCTTATGAGGCAGCGGGCCGGTGCGAATCCGCCATCACCGCCTATGAAAGCGCCGCCAAGGCTTCAACCACCCAGACCGGCACATTCACCCGCGCTGGTTATGAAGAAAAGGCCTCCCGGCTGCGCGCGGCGATGGCGGATGGGGATGCAATGTGTAAGGATCAGTAGGACCAAGCCGTCGATGATCTCGCGCGGAGATTTAAGTTATCTCCCCTCCCCTAAAGGAGAGGGGCTTTAATCTCACTTTGAAAATACAAAATCCGTCCAAGTTGACGTATCGCTATCTACTGAATCTTCTGGAAAGTGGTGTTCCACCCAGCGGCCTTCTCTCCCTACTGCAAGATTGTACTTCATTCTCCAGCTATTACCGGGAAACTTCTTGTGCAAGATTTGGACCTGTTTGTGCGAGCCACGATAGAATCTTGGACGCCCGCCATTCTCATTTTCCTGAAAGCCGAAAAAGGGTGTCCAGAACCCAGCATAATCTTCAAGTTCCCACGCTCCCAAGTCAATCCACTCGCTGCCGTCATAAATACTCTCTCCCATCTGCGCGGAGAGGTGAATGCGGTGGAGTTTGCCAGTATCTGTATTCTCAACATACAAATCCATGGCCGTGGGCTCGCCATCTTTTGCTTTGCCGCAGATATATAATGAATTTTGGTCATGCATCAGAAGAAGAGACACGTCGCTAGACAGAGAAATTTCTGTCGCAGCATCCCATTCATCACCACCACAGCGACCGTCCAACAATGCGGCTTCTTCGGTTGAATTGACCATTATCGGTTCGGAGGCCATAGCAGTCGCAGCTGCGAACGAAGCGAAACCCCAGACTGGAAGCGATTTCAAAATAGTCTTCAGATTTTTCATAGCTGTTCTTTACCCCTCCCAACCCACAAGCGGGTCAACCTGACTGCGTGTATAGGAATGATAGCCCGCGCGTGTTCGTGCGTATAGCGGTTTGGCAATGGCCATGCCCCATTCGCCCTGTTGGCTCAGCGCCTTGTATAGCGGCGCAACAAATTTGTTGCGGCCTATGCGGGTGAGGAAGGCTTCGGCCTGCGGCACGGCTGGCTGATACTGGTTGCGCAGCGCCGCCTCCAGCCACAGGAACAGCACTTCGTTATTGCCGGTCCTTGAGACGCGCAGCGCATCATCCAGCATGGTCAGTTCAGCAGCGCTCAGTTTTGCAGGCAGTTTGCGCATAAAGCGCATCTGTTCGGCACCGCTCCAGCCGGTCCATGTTTCAACCGGCAATGTGCGGCTCTCGACATAGATCCTGGCCGCGCTATCAACGGCGGCAAAGGCGGCCGGATCGGGCTTGACGGCATTGCCGGGGATGCCGGTGCCGTAAACCCATTCATCGAGCATCAGCTTTGCTTCCAGCTCGGCATCGCCCTTGATCAGGCCCTCGCGGATTTCTGCCAGCCACATCTCCGACGTCGCAGGCTGAAACGCATGGCGATCAAACCAGCCGCGCATCCATGCATCGAACTTCTCGCGCCCGACAATCTGTTCCACTGTACGCAGGAACACCGTGCCCTTGTCATAAATCGCTTCACCAGCGGTTTCGAACGGCGTGATATTATCGGGCGTGCGCATGGCGGTGGCAGGGTTGTCCGCGCCGCGCTCCTCGACCATTGCCACCAGCGAGCCATAGCTCAACGCATATTCCTGTTCGGCGCGCTTTTTGCCGAACACGGACTCGCTGATGCGGCTCTCAAAATAGGAGGTCACGCCTTCATTCAGCCAGCCATCGCTCCAGCTGGCATAGGTCACCAGATTGCCCGACCAGCTATGCGCCAGCTCATGCGCGACCAGCCCGGTATTGCTGCGGTCCCCGGCGATAAAGGTCGGCGTCAAAAAAGTCATCACCGGGTTTTCCATGCCGCCATAGGGGAAGCTGGGCGGCAGTACGATCATGTCATAACGGCCCCAGCGATAGGGGCCATAAATCGCCTCGGCCGCGTCGATCATTGCCTCGGTATCAACCAGCTCTGCCTTGGCGGTTTCCAGCATTGACGGCTCGGCCCAAACGCCCGAGCGTGGCCCCAGTTCGGCAAAAGCAATATCGCCCGCCGCAATGGCGATAAGATAAGGCGGCACGGTCTTGTCCATGGTGAAGGCAAAGCGGTGTATCCCCTCACCCGCCGGTTCCGCCTCGCCCTGCAGGATTCCGCTCATCACGACGTTGAGGTCCTCAGGCGCGGTGATCGTCGCTTCCCAGCTCTGGCGGATGCCTGGGCTGTCCTGTGTCGGGATCCAGCTGCGGTTGAGGATCGCCTGCCCCTGGCTGAACATGAACGGCTTTTCACCACCGGCAGTCTGTTCCGGCGACAACCACTGCAGCGCCACCGCATCGGGGCCGCTGGCATAGGTGATAGTGATTTTCTGCGGCGCTGCGCCGCTATCCCGATTAAAACGGATGGTAAAAGGCGCGCCGATCGTCCCCATGTCCTCGCCGATGGTATAATCAAGCGCATTGCCTTGCGGATCGGTTACGCTTTCGACCAGCAGGCCTTTGGAATCGAGGATGATCTCACTGGCTTCGGGTGCAGCGACAATGTCCAGCGTAGCACTGCCCTCGACACGCCTGGCATCAAAATCCAGCGTCAGGTCAAGGTCAACATGGGTGACACGCGCTTCCAGCGGCCTGGCAAAGGTAAGTTCATCACGGGCCTGTTCACTGGTCAATATCGGCGCGACAGCCGGCTTCTGTTCAGCTGTAGAGACCGTGGAACAGCCGATGCTCACAGCCAGAACAGGCGCAAAAAGGGACAGGGACAAACGCATAGCAACTCCTGAAACAAGAAAAACTCCGTACCCAGCCAAGGATACGGAGTCAGCAATTTTCTATGGCCTGCCTATATTGCAGGGCGTGTAATATTCTGAATTATCAGAGAAACATCGTCTTCGGGTTTTTGATCGGCTCTTCCTTCTGCGCCGCCAGCATCGCCACTACGGTGCGGACGATGACCCATATTGCGATCAGCGGGTAAAGAAGCGCACCGATAAACACGAACAGCAGCACAAAGGCGATAAGGCTCGCTACAAGCCCGATGACGAAGGTGTAGATGTGGAAGGTATAATGACTGGTCTCCCAGCCGCTGCCGCCCTCACCGCGCCAGACAAAGGCCAGTACCACGCCGACCAGACCCGACACTCCGGTCAGAAATGATCCGAGATAGAGCAGCGCGACAATTGTCGGCTGGTTGAACTTGAAACCATCAGCACTTTTTTCTTTTTCGGCCATTATCTTTCTCCCATTCCCCGCACGCTGCATCATTGGCACCGCGCTGCACTCCGAGTAAGACTATAGCAAGGGTGTGGTATTTGAGCAATACACAATTGCAGCATAGCCAGTCACAACCTCTATGGCCTGCGCATGATCGTCAGGCCGATCCCGGCCAATATGATCGCGCCGCCAATGGCCACACGCGCGGTCAGCGCTTCACCGAGCAGGACAATGCCACCCATTGCGGCGATGGCAGGGACCGAGAGCTGCGCCACGGCAGCATTTGTCACGCTGAGCCGCGGCAGCACGGCATACCATAGTACATAGCCCAGACCCGAGGTAATCGCTCCGGAAGCTACTGCCAGCATGATGCCGGGCAGCGTCACCGGCCCGGAAAGGCCGGCCAGTGCTACCAGCAAGAGGCAGAAGACCAGCGAACCGGAAAAATTCGCGGCGGTTGTCTGTACTGGATCGGCCACACCGCGCCCGAGCCAGCTATAAATGCCCCATGCAATGCCCGCCCCGGCCATGGCCAGCCCTGGCAGAAGTGGCGGCGCCGCAACGCCGGGCAGCAATAGCCACACCAGTCCGGCAAAGGCCAGCGCCGTCCCCATGAGCTGCAAGGCGCTGGGATAGCTGCCCCGGGCAAGGCCGATGCCCTGCATCGTCATCTGCACACAGCCGAACAGGATCAGCGCGCCGGTGGCCGCTGTCAGGCCGAGATAGGCCCAGGAAAACAGCGCGGCATAGGCAAACAGCATGGCCGGCATCATCCATGCCGCAAGGCTGAACTGCTTCGGAAAGGCGATGGCGCCATTGCGGATGGCGACCAGAACGACAAGGAACAGTGCACCGGAGAACAGCCGGATGATGGTAAAATCAGCCCAGCCTATAGCCCCATCGGCCAGCGCCGCGCGGTTTAGCAGCGAATTGCCTGCAAAGGCGATCAACGCCAGGAGCAAAAGGGTGAAAATGCGCATTGCGCCGCCTGCGGGTCAGGCAGGCGAAAACACAATCGGCCCGCCAAGTTCGAGCGATTTTCCATAGGCAGGGCGCGCCCGCATCGCGGCGAGATAGCGCTGCAATTCGGGATAAGCGGGCATCAGCTTCGCCGCCGTTGCTACCTCAAGCAGGTAGCAAAGGTTGATATCGGCGCCGGTCAGATCATCGCCGATCAGGAAATCGCGGCCATCGACCGCATCATTGGCATAGCCAAGCAGCTTGACCACCTCGGTCGTGATAAAGGGCGTCAACGTCTCGCCCAAGCCGCCAAAGCGTGGCGCCAGCGCGGTCAATATCACCGGCATGCTCATCGTGCCCTCGGCAAAGTGCATCCATTCGAGATAGCGTGCGCGCCCTTCGCTGCCGGGTGCCGGGGCGAATTGGCCATTGCCGAAACGTTCGATCAGATATTCGATGATCGCCCCCGATTCGACCATGGTCACGCCATCGACAATCACCGTCGGCGCCTTGGCCAGCGGATGCACTGCGGCCAGTTCCTCGGGCGAGCGGAAGGTTTGCGGATTGCGCGCATGGCGCACCATCTCATAATCGGTCTTCATTTCCTCAAGCAGCCAGATGATCCGGGTTGAGCGGGAATATTCGAGATGGTGAAGGATGATCGACATAGATGGGCTATCCTTATGTTGTTGCGCGCCGGACCCTATGCGGCGCTCCGAAACGACGCAACGCCCAAATCACTCGCTGGCCTGACCGAGTGCTTTTGCCTGCACAAAAACACCATCCAGCATTGCCTCGGTCAGCCGCCCGGTGTTCATATTGTAGCGCGAGCAGTGATAGCTGCTCACCAGCCAGCGGCCATCGGGAAGCTGATGCTGCGCGCCATGGGCGAAGCGCACATCTTTCTGCGCCAGCCCGGCATGGCGCACCAGCGCCTGATGCGCTACGCGGCCCAGGGCCAGCACCACCCGCGCTTGCGGCAGGTGACGCAATGTCCGGCTGAAATAGCGGCGGCATTCGGCAATTTCGGCGCCGCTCGGCTTGTTCTCTGGCGGCAGGCACTGAATGACATTGGTGATGGCGACGCCATGCAACTCCAATCCGTCATCGGCCTGTGCCTCGTAAAGGCCATTGCTCAGCCCATGGCGTGCCAGTGCCGCATGTAGCACCGTACCCGAGGCATCGCCGGTAAAGGCCCGGCCGGTGCGGTGCGCGCCATGCATTCCAGGGGCCAGCCCGACCAACACCAGCCATGCATCCGGGTCGCCCCAGGCCGGGACCGGACGGTTCCACCATCCGGGATGGTGTTTGCGCGTTTCCCGTCGCAGCGCCACCAGCCGCGAACACCGGCGGCAACCCGGCGGGGCACCGCCCTGCAACGGTATCGAGAAAGCACTGGCATCGGGCATGGCCGCTGCGATAGGGCGCAGTGATGGATGATACAAGCTCTCCAACGGCAGCGCATTGCTATCTGGTCGCGCTCGGCTCCAACCGGCGGCACAGGCACCATGGCCTGCCACAGGCGGTGCTCGGCGCGGCGATGCAACTGCTCGATGCTGCGCCGCTCCGACTGATTGATGCCGCACCCATCATCCATAGTGCCCCGCTCGGGCCGTCACAGCGCTTCTACGCCAACAGCGCCGCGATCATCGAGACCATGCTCGCGCCCTCGGCCCTGCTGACGCATCTCAAGGCGCTGGAAAACCGCTTCGGCGCCCGTCACAGGCGGCGATGGTCATCGCGGGTCCTCGATCTCGATATTATCCTGTGGCGCGGCGGGATATGGCTCGACGACAGCCTGACCGTGCCGCACCCGGCATTCAGGGAGCGCGGCTTTGTGCTGCACCCCGCGGCGCATATCGCCGGTGGCTGGCGCGACCCGGTCAGCGGCCTCAGCATCGCACAGCTCGCCGCGCGGCAGCGTCGCGCCGACACCAAAGCGCGGAATCGGTCAAAGCCGCTTGACCACAGCCGGTGACGCCGTTAGGGGATGCCCTCGCAACGCAAACCGTGCCGCCCAATACGGGCACGCAAACATGGTTACGGGCCCTTAGCTCAGTCGGTAGAGCAACTGACTTTTAATCAGTAGGTCGCTGGTTCGACCCCAGCAGGGCTCACCATATTTTCAATGGGCTATTCGCAGTCTAGCCAAAAAGCTCCCGATAGTTGTATCTATTTAGACGATGAGTCTACCTAGATTGGTGCGAGCCAGATTATCCAGCTTGCTTGATGAACTGCGTTAATCACCGAACCATCAACAATTGAGCAAAAAGCAGATGGCGAAGAAGCAATCACAGCCAAAACAGAGATTCAGCCGCAAGGTTCGGCGATCGATGATTCTTGACAGCGCTGCCGACATGATTGCAACGGACGGAACATCGGGGCTTTCGATGGAAGCAATCGGCCAGAAAGCCGAGGTCAGCAAAGCGCTGATGTATCGGTATTTTGACAGTTTGATAGACTTGTTGAGAGAATTGCTCGACCGCGAGTTGAAGGCGCTGAGGCGTCAGCAGTTTGAGGTGGCCGAAAAGGCGACAACATTTGAAGAACTGGTGCGGAATGTCACCCGTGTCTATCTGCTGAATATTGAGGAGCGCGGCATGGTCATTGAGCGGCTTCAAGCCTATCCGAACATATCCAATGCGCCTGATCCTACCTATTTCCGGCGTGGGCAGGCGGTAGAATATTTTGCCAATCTTGTGGCCAAAAGTTTTGATCTGCCGATTGAGGATGCGGCGGCCTATACAGATATTTCCTTTGGCCTTCCGGCGTCAGCAGGGGAATATCTGCTACGCAGCGGCATGAGCAGGCAAAGGGTTGAGGACATAACGGTTGCGATGATCATAGGCAGCCTTACGGGCATGAAATACGACATTTCCATAAGGTCACAAAAGCTCAAACGATAAACGGTGAAGTCCCATCCAAAAATAAGGTGGACGGCTTAAGCCGCCCACCCAGTTGATCCTTCGGGAGAAATGCGGATCAGAATTTGAACCGTATCGAGCCGCCATATGTCCTTGGCTGATTACGAAAACCATTCAGGGAACCTGGTTGGCCAGGAGATGGAAATACGCCTTGCAGATAAGCCGCGTTGGTCAGGTTACGAGCCCATGCGGTCAGCTCGATGCCATTGGTCAGTCCAAGGCTGATTGTACCATTGAGCTGTTCGACCGATCGTTTGAACTGCGACAATCCCTGGGCAATCTCGACATTGCTCTCCAGCAGATAGTCGGCATAGAATCGCAATGTGGTCCCATCACCAAATTCATGGACATAGGCAGCGCTGAAACTTCCAGACCATTCAGGGATACCCGCTGGCGTTTCCCCCGAAAGATCGGTCGGCACGGCTGAAAATGTCGCCGGGTTAAACGCAACCCCGCCGGTAAAGCTGTCAAAGGTTGCGTCGAGATAAGTTATGGCAGCAGTGAATGTCAGCTGAGGAATGGGAGAGACCGAAGTATCAAATTCAAATCCGCGCACCGACTGTTCTTCGGCATTGCCGAGAACAAAACCGTCACCGGTGAACAGATTGGCCTGGAAACCTTCCAGCGTCTGGTCGAATATCGCCAGATTAAAGGCAAAGCCCTGCCACTGTCCCTTGACCCCAAGCTCATAGACTGTCGCTTCTTCAGGCCCGGCAAAGCGCGTGCCTGCAGTCAGATTTGGAAGCGCCAGACCGGCATCACGAATGGGCGATGATGCAGGTGGCGGAACCTGAAAAGGCGAGCCGGGTATGAAGTCTGTGCCAAATGGCCGGCTGTCCGTCGAGAGGTTGAACGATGATGCTTTGAAGCCCGTGGCATGGGTTGCGTACACTGTGAGATTGTCGCTCGCTTCATAGGTCAGACGAAGGGTATAGGCCAGATCGCTGTCATTTGTGCGGCCATCCTCGATTTCATTGGGGAAGTTGAGAAACGGAGGAACAATTTGAAAAGCACGCAGCCCCAAAAACGGGTTCGTGCCTGGACTTGAAGCCAGTACGCCAGCCTGTTCCGGCGTTGCTCCTTGCAGCAGTGCAGCATTGAAGCCAGCCTGGATCAGGTCAACACTGGCAAACACATCAGTGCTGATATTGTCTTGCACAACCTGCTTGCGGTCATTGGTAAAATTGGCCCCAACAGTCGCTGTCAGCCGGTCGGTTATGGCGTAATTCACCTCACCGAAAATCGAAAAAGCGGTGTTGGCATAGTCAAAGTTGAGCAAACGCCCCTGCCCGACACCGCCAAAGTTACCGGGCGCAATACCCGGTACCAACGCCCTGATTGTCGGTTCAAGAGCGCTAAAGGCACCACCGGTTACAGCATTGGCAAAATTTGCAAAATCCTCACCGAACTGAAAGTCCTGCACCTGATCGATATTCTCCTGGAAGAAGAACCCGCCGACAAGGAAGTTGAGCGGCCCATCAAAATTTGACGCAGCGCGCAATTCGAGCGTGTAGGTATCGATATCCGTATCGATGGCGCTTCTGGCCAGTGAATTGAGATTGCTGAAATCACTGTCCTGATTCAGATCAACCCTGACACCGCGATAGGCGCTGATAGCCGTGAAGTCGATCGCGCCAAGCGACCAATCGGTCTGCAGCGACACGCCGAAATTATCGATTTCGTTAAACGGCGCGAAGGTCAGGGAACTGGTCAGGCCGAGCGGGTTATTGGGGATCACGGTAGATCCCAGAGCACGCGAGACTGCACCCGTAGGCCCATCGACGACATTGACGCCACCGCAGCAGACTTCATCGATATTCTCATAGTCGGCGATCAGACGAAAACTCAGATCCTCGCTGGGCTCAAACAGGAGCTGGCCACGGGTGCTCCAGCGGTCGCGCTCGTTCAGATCCTGATTGAGATTTGTGTCCCGGATATAGCCATCGCGCTGGTTAAGATTGCCGCCAATGCTGAACGCCAGGGTATCGGTGATCGGCCCGGTGACATCACCGCGAACAATTAGCGCATCAAAATTGCCGTAGGAAATCTCGCCAAAACCACCAAATTCAAATTGCGGCTTGCGGGTGACAATGCTGACAACGCCGGCAGAAGCATTTTTGCCGAACAATGTCGATTGCGGCCCGCGCAGGACTTCCACCCGCTGCACATTGGGAAGATCGCCAATTTGCGCCAAAGCACGCGAACGATAAACCCCGTCGACAAAAACCCCGACCGAAGGTTCGATACCGATATTATTCGATCCGTTGCCAAAGCCGCGAATGCTCAACGTCGTATTCGCAGAAATACCGCCCTGCCCTACGCGAAGTGATGGTACCAGCGTCTGGATATCGAGGATATCGCGTATCTGGGCGTCTTCGATCTGCTCTGCCGTGGTTACGGACACCGCAATCGGGGTATCCTGCAAAGTGGCTTCGCGCTTCGACGCGGTGACGATGATCACATTCTCATCGGTGTCTGCCGAGTCGGATACCCCTTGCGTGCTCTCTTCCGGCTCGCCCCCTGTCTGCGCCATTGCCGCGCCGGGCAATATGGAAAAAGCAACCCCAGCCAGCAGAATCCCGCGGCTCATGGCCCTTGGACCGTTCATCATTCCACCCCTCCTATCGGATGACCTTATGTATATTTTTTGTCTATATAGGCTTCTCCATATACATATTTTTCACCTCAATGGAAGCATTAGTTGACTTTTGGTATACTAAAGCTTTAGGGTGATCGCCATTCAAAGCCAGTGATCTCACAAGAAGATCAGATATGATCGCTGGTTACCGGGAGGGGTCATCCGGCCTCACGCAGTTAGGCAGGGTAAGAAAATGAAGAACTATATTGCGGCTATTGGTGCCACGCTTCTGCTGGCGGCATGTGGTGGTTCGACACCGACCGAAGTGCCAACAGACTCGGTTATAATCGGGGTGAACTATGTTGGCGCAACCGTTGCCGATCTTGAGCAGACCGCAAAGCTCTATGGCGACGCGGTTGATCTGAAATCGGTTGATCAAAGCCCGATTTCCGGCAGCACCCAATTAGACGCGATCGCTGGCAGGGAAGGCGTTGAGGTGCAGACCATGACGCTGCGCAGCACCAACGCGCAAATACGGTTCATGCAATTTGTTGCCCCTTCACTCGCCGCTCAATCCACTGCCCCCATGGATGTTCAAGGCCCGGGCATTGCCCATGTCTGCTATCAGGTGAACAGCAAAACCCAAGCCTATCAGAAACTTCTTGCCGGTGGTGCCGACTATATCGGTGACAAGGAGATGGTGCACTTGAATCCAAAGAATCCGGTCTATTATGCTTATGCCCGTGATCGCGACGGCCTGGTGGCCGAGGTTGAGCATGTCGATGTCGCCAAGCTTGAGCTGCCCGAACCACCCAAAAATTCCTACCGCATTCGCCAAGTATCCCTTGCAACGCCCAACATTGACCGACTGGTCGATTTTTATGCTGCTTTTCTCAATCAGCATGAACCGCGACGGGTTGGACAATGGTTCTCGGTTTCTGGCGAAAAGGTAGACAAGGTCTCCGGCCTTCCGGGCAGCGAGCTGGAAATGGCGTGGTTCCAGATACGCAATCTCGAGCTGGAGATATTTCAATATCACAGCCACCCCACCGAAGATGTGGAAACCCCGAGGCCCGTTGATGCCCTCGGCTATAACATGATCGTCTTCGATGTTTCCGACATGCAGGCTGCCCGCAAAAGGCTGGTGGATGCGGGCGGTACTGTCGTTACCGAGCCAGGGCCAATGGATGGTGGCCAGATAATGTTCGGCCGCGACCCCGATGGCAATCTTCTCGGGCTGCAGAAGCTCGACAAGGCCTCGGTGTTTTCATCCAGCAATTTCGCAGATAACGGCATTTAGGGAGCACGCATGTTCGACCTTTCCAATCACGTATCCATTGTCACCGGCGGCAATGGCGGCCTTGGCCTTGCCTTTTGCCGCGGCCTGGTGAAACGCGGTTCCAAGGTCGCGGTCTGGGGACGGAATAGCGAAAAGAACGCCGCAGCGGTTGAAGAATTGCGGGCCATGGGCGGTGAAGCAGAGGCCTATGCCTGTGATGTCACCGATGAAAGCCAGATTGATGAGGCTTTTGCCAAAACTGTTGAAACCTATGGCCGCGTGGACAGTTGCTTCGCCAATGCCGGCGGCGGCGGCTTTCGCGGCATGTCGCATATGACCGATCGTCAGACATGGCTCGACACCATAGACCTCAACCTGATGAGCGTGGTTCAGACCTGGAAACCGGTGACCGAGCATATGCTGGCCAACCAGACACCCGGTCGGCTGGTGGTGACATCCTCCATCGCGGCATTATGCGGCACGGGCGGTGCGGCTGGTTATTCGACCACAAAAGCTGCGGTTATTGGTCTGGTGCAGGCGCTGGCGATGGAACTGGGCAATCAGGGTATTCGCGTAAACGCGATCCTGCCCGGCTTTATCGAAACCGAAATGTCCATGGATACCAGCAAGGCGTTTCAGGACTCAGCACGCCGCCGTTCAGCCATTGGCCGCATAGGCGAACTGGAGGATATGGAAGGCATAGCCGTATTCCTGGCATCGCGCGAAAGCGATTTTATGACAGGACAGACAGTTGTTCTGGACGGCGGAAATACGATTTTTCCTCTATGATACCAACTATGGATATGACCGAGATTTGACCGGAAACCGATTATGACCATGTCCAATATTGTCCGATGGATTTTCATTGTCCTGTTCTGGGTGATTGGGCTTGTTCTCACTCTTCTTGGCGGGTTTCTGATCTATCTCGGCGGCAGCCCCTATTACGCCATTGCCGGGGTTGCGACCTTCATGGTCGGCATATTTGTCAAGCGGCGCAGCAGCAAGGCAATAAAGCTCTATGCGGTGATATTGGCGGCAACGCTGATCTGGTCGCTCTATGAGGCGGAGCTCGATTTCCTCGCCCTGCTGCCACGGCTCGCAGCATGGCTGGGCTTGGGCCTCTGGTTCTTGACACCATGGTCCCGCAAAGCACCTGATCAAAAAACGGGTGCCGATAAAGCAGACAATCACGGTAGCACTGATCCTACGCCACAGCCGTCAAAATGGTGGGTCGGCGCGTCCAGCCTGGCCACTGTCGCGCTGCTTTTGCTGGCCTTTATGCAAGACTACACACAAAACGGCACCGGGACAGTCCGCGATCTCGCTACCGCCAACGCCGTTACTGACTGGCGCAACTATGGCAATGATGAAGGCGGCACCCGATTTGCCCGACTGACCGATATCAACACCGAAACGGTTGGCGGGCTGAAAGAAGTCTGGCGCTATCGCACCGGAGTCGAGGAAGATTTCAAGGCAACCCCGCTCAACGTCAACGGCATGCTCTATATCTGCGCCGCGCTGAATGTCGTGATCGCGATTGATGACAGCACGGGCGAAGAAATCTGGCGTTATGAACCGGGGATTGAACCACCGGCAGATCACCAATATGCACGCACCTGTCGCGGTCTCGGCTATCATGAAGCGCCTGAAGGCTATGCCGGCCAGTGCCCCAAGCGCATCGTCACCTCCACTGTCGGCGCGAGCATTATTGCCGTAGATGCGCTGACCGGCGAACTGTGCACCGATTTCGGCGATAATGGCATGGTAGATCTGCGTAAGGGTATGGGTGTGCATGAACCGCAGGAGTACTACGTCACCTCCTCCCCTCTGGTTGCGGGTGACAATCTGGTCGTTGGCGGGCAAGTGCTGGACTCGCAAGACCTCGGCCTGCCGCCGGGTGTTGTCCGCGCCTTTGACGCGATGACGGGCGAATTTGCCTGGGCCTGGGATCTCGGCAATCCCGGCGTTCACAGTGAACCAGCCGAGGGCGAGACCTATACGCTGGGCACACCCAATGCCTGGTCGATCATGAGCTATGATCCCGAGCTTGACCTGATCTATGCGCCGACCGGCAATGCCTCCCCAGACTATTTTGGCGGCGCGCGCCGCGATTTCGATGAGGAATGGTCGTCCGCTGTTGTCGCCATTGATGCGGCAACCGGGGAACCACGCTGGAAGTATCAGACGGTGCATCATGACATCTGGGACTATGATGTGCCTGCCCAGCCGGTACTCGTCGACGTGACCCGCGATGGCGAGACAGTGCCTTCTGTTGCTGTCCCCACCAAGATGGGCGACATTTTCCTGCTCGATCGCCGCGATGGCACGCCTGTTTATCCGATTGAAGAACGCCCGGCGCCTCAGGGCGCGGAGCCGAAGGAAAAGCTGTCAGAGACACAGCCCTTCTCACCTTTGCCCAATTTCCACCCCTATCGCTATGAGAAGGATATGTGGGGCCTGACGCCGATCGACCAACTTGTCTGCCGGATCGAATATCGCACAATGCGCTATGAGGGCATGTACACCCCGCCCACTGTACCCACTGGCCTCACCAACACCGGCACCATGCTTTACCCCGGCAATTTTGGCGGCTTCAACTGGGGCAGCGTCTCGGTCGACGCCGATAATGGCCTGCTTGTCGCCGCACCGATGATGCTGGCGCACCGCTTAATCCTGGTAACGCCCGAGCAAGTTGCTGAAGCCGGGCCACGCGCAGCGCTGCTGCTCGGCAAGAACCACCCTGCGGTCCAACTCGATCCCGATGGACCAAAGCCGAAAACGGGTGAGCCTGATGCTAATGACCCGTTCGATCACAGGCGGATCAAATATTATGGCCTGCCGATGCCGTTCATGTCGCGACTGGGCACACAGGTACCGTGCTTTGAACCACCATGGTCGCGCATCGCGGTGATTGATCTCAATACCAAGGAATTGCTTTGGAGCCGCCCCGCAGGCGATATGAGCAGCTCGGGCCCATTCAACCTGCGCTCGGGCATTCCCTATGATGTCGGCACCGCGATCCGCGCCGGAACGCTGACAACGCGCGGTGGCCTGACCTTTCTCAGCTCAACCATGGACAAAAAGGTCCGCGCCTACGACGTGCGCACCGGTGAGGAAAAATGGGAAGCCGATCTGCCCGGCAACGGTCAGTCTACACCCATGTCCTACCGTTCACAAAAGGACGGTAAGCAATATCTGATCGTCACCGTACCAAACCCGACCTGGCGCTATCCGCGTGATCCGGCGACCAATGAATATGTCGATTCCCAAGATGTCCGCGATGGCAAGGGCGGTTATGTTATTGCCTATGCATTGGAGGATGAGGACTAAGGATTTACTCTGCTGTCGTATCAGAAGCTGCAGCAATATGCGCTCTAAGAGCGGCATTGACTTCCTTTGCCCGTTCGACATGGGGCCAATGGCCAACATCCTCAAGGATCATCAGTTCGCTCTGATCCGATAATGCTTCCATTTTATCAATCGCCAACTGGCTGAAAATCGGGTCATCACTACCCCAGATATAAAGGGCTGGAGCGACAACCCGAGCCTGTCTGGCGGGCCAATAGTCGCTTTCGCTTACCGCATCGGGCGACGGGATATTCGCACGGTACCAGTTGATATGCGCATCAATACGCTTCGGATCGCTTGTTGCTTGACGAAAGAGAGCGCCCTCCTCTTCGCTCAAATGGCCGGCTTCCACCAGCGGACCATAAGCGCCATCCCAGATGCTTTGCTCAATGCCCATGGCCAGCAGGATAGCGGGATGTGCCCGCTTAAACTGCTCAACATAGGCAAATGTCGCGCGTTCTTCGGGCACATTTGCGAGAATATCCAATATCACATTCTGCGGTGGTGCGCTGAACGCTATTACGGATTTCACTCTCTTCGGATAACGCTGGGCCAATCCTATAGCAAAAGCCGAACCCCAGTCGTGACCAACAAGATGAACTTGATCGGCTCCCAAATGGTCGATCAGCGCAAAAACATGATCGGCCATTGCCTCCAGCTTATAGGCTTCAACATCCTGTGGTGCATCCGACTTACCCGCCCCCAGGCCATCTATCGCGACGACATGATAATCTGCCTTCAATGCTTCCATCTGCCGCTGGAATGATGGCCAGTAAGATGGGAAGCCGTGCAAGAACAACACCATGTCCCCTTTACCTGCCTCGACATAGTGCAGAGTAGTGCCTGCAAAGGCGAAATAGCCTTCGCGATATTGCGAGGCCCTATCGACATCACGATTTGCCAGTAGCACCCCAGGGTCGCTGGTATCACGGTCAACCGATACGCCTGTACTTGACCAGGCAAAAACAACTACCACTGAAAGGATGATAAAAGCAGTTACACAAATTACCGCGGTTTTCAGAAAGGATGATTTGCACATATTTCAGGTGCCATTCTGCATGAGTGTGAGGCACCCGCATTTATGGTTTGCCATATCGCTTAGAGTGACGAAAAATAAGGATTCAGACATTAGTTATGCGTGCATCTTTTGATAACATCTTCAATGCTTTTTCGAGCATATGACATTGAATGGAGCGCGTCGTCGATAGAGAATTGTAATAAGAGAATTCACGCAAAGGTTTCACCTAAAGCGAGATGCACACTGTGTTATAAATATTCGTCGCCGGGGGTGCTTCAGACCAAGCTTCCCAGCCCTGCATCCCAGCAGACACCGCGCGGTAATTTGTGAAAACTGGACTTCAATAAACTCCGTGATGTGTGGGTATCACCGATATCCCGTCGACTAATGCGACACTTGCTCGATATTGCCATCAACAACTTTGATGACGCGATCACAATGCGCAAAATTGCTCTCACGATGCGCGACAATCAGCATCGTCATATCGGGGCGCGCCGCGATTAACGCGCGCATCATCCGGTCCTCGGTTGCGGTGTCGAGCGCGCTCGTCGCCTCATCCAGCACCAGCAGGTCAGCCTGACGATAGAGCGCACGCGCAAGACCGATACGCTGGCGCTGGCCGCCGGACACGCGCACGCCATTTTCACCGATCAGCGTGGAGGCCTTATCGGGTAAGGCATCAACAACATCAGCCAGCTGTGCAATGCTGATAACCTCTCGCACACGCTCTGCATCGATAGCCACGCTGTCATGTGCAAAGGCGATATTCTCAGTAACGCTTGTATCGGCGAGGAAAACCGATTGCGGCATATAGGCTATCTGTTTGCGCCAAAACTGGCGATTATCAGCATCGAGCACTTGGCCATCAACCGTGACCCTACCGCTATCCGGCTCGAGCAGTCCGGTTATGATATCAACAAGCGTGCTCTTACCGCTGCCGGTTTCCCCCAATATCCCTATCCGCTCGCCGCGATTTATGGTGAGGTTGACATCGCAAAGAACAGGCTTTGCGTCATAGGCGAAAGCAACGCTTTCCAGCCTAACCGCCCGAAAACCAGCAAAAGACTCCTGCTTTCCATCATCCAATATTGGCTGTTCATTGCTCTCGGCTTCACCAAGTAACTGCGCAATATCATAAAGTGCAGCCTGCCGGCTGGTAACCGAAGCCCATGCACTGAAGACCTGCTGGAACATGGGCAGCAGACGCTGCGCACCGAGCGCCAGCGAACCCAGAACTGGAATTGCCGCCACCAGACCGCCCGGCTGCATCGCAAAATAAATCGCCAGGCCAATGATCAGGAGGATACCGAGATACTCGATCAGCGGCCGCGCCAACTGAGCAAGAAAGAGTGACAGAGCAAAGGCGTGGCGGAACTTCTGGTCTGCAAAGCGATAAGCATCGGCAAAGACCTTTTGGGTTTGCCCGATAATGATATCGCGCATGCCGCCGCTGGCCTCTTGGACGATTTTGACGCGCTGGGTCTGCATCTGTGCTGCAACAGCAGAATGTTTGCGCAACAAAGGGCGTGTTGTCTTGGACAATAGCCAATAGGCGGAGGCAAAGATGATGCCAGCGACAGCGGTTATCACAGGTGAGATAAACAGCAATGCTGCGATGATGGTTACACCGATAATGGCGGCGCTCATCCCCTGCAATAGCGCAAGTACAATATAATAGACGATTTCGTCAGTCTTCTGGATAGCGCCGATAAGCTCGCTGCTGTGGCGATCGACATGGTCGCGGTAGCGCCGGTGCAGTGCAACATCGAGCAACCGCCCGGTGAGATCGAGCCCAAGCCCTATGGCCAGGGCGTTTATCGCTCTGGCCAGACCAACCCGGATCATGGCCGCACCGCCGGTAAATATGGCAAGCAGAAACCCCAGAACCACAAGGCGCGACATCACGCTGTCGCCAAAATCGGGAAACGCATCCATTATCGGACGCAACCAGGCGGAAACGGAACTGGTCTCTGGTCTGGCTATGACATCCAGAAATGGAAACAATGACGCAAGCACAGCAAACTCTGCGAAGCCCCCTGCAATCATGAGCAATAACAGGCGAATGATCTGCGGCTTTCGGTGCGCGGGCAGGGCGTGATAGACAATGCCCAATGCGCTGGAAATGCTATGTCGTGATGCTTCTGTAGATACGGTCATGGATCCTGCCTGATGGCCTAGACTGTGGAGGGCAAAAAGAACAGAATTAAAGAGCCAGGACTAAACGGTGAGGAACCATGCCAACGTCATAGTTGCGCCATAGCAGCCTTGTGGATTATGGCGACCGAAATTTACAGCAATGATGGTGCGCTGGCTGAAGGTAGCTGTTTCAACCTCGGCTCTTCTGGCAGTCGCACAGAGACAAAGTGGCGACAGAGACATGGTGGACAGACAGAACCGTTGGACGCGTCCCCATCTCTTGCGGCGGGTGGCAAGGCGCCTCGGCCATCTGCTCAACCACTATTACAGGCGCTATTTTTCCCGTCCGGTCCCGCTTGCATCAGACGCAGATGCAGACAAGGCCGATATCGTGATCTGCTGTTATGATGACTGGGGAAATGTGCGCCTTCCCAATGTGTTTGCCGAAACGGTAAAAATGCTGACCCCGGGACGATCATGCGTCTGGAGCAATGTCGCTTTTGTACGTGAGGATTACCCCGATCCTGATTGGCATCTGGTGATGACAGCAATAGATCGTGATCGCAGGCCACTCAAAATCACCGCAAGCCAAAATCGGGTGATCCATGCGATTTGCGAGCCGCCTACCCCTTTTCATAAAGCGATGCACACCGCGCAGGGCGAAGGTTCTTACGTGCTTACCAGCGATGAACAAATCGTGGCGGAAAAACACAGCATGCGAAAACATATATTGAGCGCTTGCATGTGCCCGACATGGATAGTCGGACGGGACTATGATTTCCTCAAGGCCACAAGCGTAACCGAAAAGCCCAAAAAGCTGTCATGGGTGTGCAGCGATTATACAATCATGCCCGAGCATAGATATCGCTTGCGGTTTCTGGAAAGACTGAAGGCACAAGGCGTTGATTTCGACCATTTTGGTCGCGGCTTCCGGGAAGTGCATGACAAATGGGATGCACTTGCGCCCTACCGCTACAGCATCGCCTTTGAGAATGCGGTATATGACCATTATGTCACGGAAAAACTGACCGATTGCTTTGTTGCTGAAACCATGCCGCTCTATTGCGGAAGCCAGAAGGTTACTGACTTTTTTCCGGCCGAAAGCATGGTGATTATCGACCCGGATGATCCCGATATCTGGCGTATAATCGAGGATGTCGTCAATTCAGACCGCTACCGCAAAAATCGTGACGCAATATTGGAAGCCAAGCGCATTACCCTCGATCACTATAACATGATTGCCCGGCTAGCCAATTTCGTAAACGGCGTAGAAGAACCACCAAGCAGCCCAGAAACATTCACCATCCGCCATATCGGCCCGGATTATCGCCATGCTGATGAATATGAAGTGACACGGCTTTTGCCCGTCCCCCAGTTAGTCGCAAAAGCCGAGTGTGCAGAATCGCAGATTATGGATGCTGCCCAATGACAAGCTCAGGGCGGCGCAAATGGGAAAAACTCAGGGCATCGGGAATGGGTTTTCCCTTTTTTCTGATGCGCTCTCTTTCTCGGCGCATAAAATACTATAGCATCCGCACCTATCGCAATTATACGTGGACGCCGTCGCCTCTGGCCAGTGATGAGTCTGCGCGCAACACGCGGATCACCGTTTGCGTCCATGACGATTATGAAGGGCATGAACATCTTTGCGGGCTGGGGCGTGCGATACCGCTTTCGACACCCAATGAATCATGTGTTTGGGGTGATGTTGCCTTTGTACGGCCAGATTATCCGGATCCGGACTGGCACGTCATCATGAGCGCGATTGACCGCTCTCTCAAGCATGTAGATATTATCGCCAGCCCAAACCGGGTGGTCTTTGCCGTATGCGAGCCGGCCACCCGGTTTCATGCCAATATCCATAAGGCGCAGGGCGAACACACGATCGTGCTTACGCATAATCGTGATTATATCGAAAATCCTCCCGGAAATCGTCAATATATCGAAGCCGCCGCGCTCTGCCCGACATGGACGGTGGAGCGCAATTATGACTATCTGCGCACCAACCATGTGACCGAAAAAACCCACCTGCTTTCCTGGGTCACCAGCAATGCCTCGATTATGCCGCAGCATCGCTATCGTCTGCGGTTCTTGCAAAAGCTCAAGCAAAGCACCTTACCGCTCGACCTTTATGGGCGCGGCTTTTCACCGATCGCAGACAAATGGAATGGCATAGCACCCTATCGTTACAGCATCGCCTTTGAAAACGCATTTATGGAAAATTACGTTACGGAAAAGATCATGGACTGCTTTGTTGCAGAAACCATGCCGCTTTACGTCGGTGCTCCCAATGTCACCGATTTCTTCCCCAAGGAAAGCATGGTGATTATCGATCCTGACGATCCCGACATTATCAGAATTCTGGAAGATATTGTGCACTCCGACCGCTATAAAAAGAACCGTGATGCGATATTGGAAGCAAAGCGTATCGTACTGGAAGAATGCAATACCACCGCGCGAATAGCGCGGTTCGTATCCAGCTATAAGGCGGCCCCGCTCCCGAAAAAGCCGATACGCATTTACCGCCGCCACCAGGACTGGACTGGTTCAGAGGATGTCGAATATGACCGGCACAAGGGATATGTCCCAAAATAGTGATGCTGTTGTCGTCGGCTTTGCCAGCCTGATGGCCAGATTGTCTTTTACCGCAATTTCTACCGACTGCTGATTGAAGCAGGCCAGCGGAAATCTCGCGCAACAGTTTTTCTGTAACGGAGGCGGCGTTCTCGTCTCGGAAAGTAGCGGCCAAGCTTGAAAACCATGTTCAAACTCTGGCTAATCGTGCGAACATTGGGACGCAATAATTTGGCCATAGTCCGAATGGGTTGATTGCCAGGGGCTTGCTGATTGAGCACAGACAGGATTTTCGCCTTGCGGTCAAAATTACCCTCAGCGCCATATTCTGTGGCAAGCTGCAAAAGCTGTCGCAGATAGTAGTGCAACACATGGCCATGCAGGATATGGCTGTCCAATGCCCAAACCCGAAAAGCCTCTAGCATCTGGGCGATGATATCCAGCCTGTCTGTCTCATCAAGATCAACGCTGAGCTGGCACTGGTTATGGATACGGCGAACGCCAACCACGGTATCGACCACTTCCCCATCGCCGCCGACAACCGCAACGCGCCAATGCAGTTCGTTATCCTCGCCACGCAACAGGCCGCGATTATAAGCACCCGCAGCAGAAATCAGGCTGCGCTTGTACAAGGCGCTGTTGGTGATGCAGAAACTGACGAATATATTGCCATTTTGCGGCTGCACCGGGACGCCGACAATTGGATAGTCGAGAAGCTGGTTGTCGCTATCAATAATCGCAACGGTCGCCATGGCATATTGCGCTGTGCCATTTTTCAATGCTGTCATCAGCTCTGCTACTGCATCAGGCAGCAGGAGATCATCCGAATCCAGAAACATGAGATAATCGCCGCGGCTTGCGCGCATTGCTGCATTGCGCGCAGCAGCTGGCCCCTGATTGGGTTGCTGAAGCAAACGCATTTGCCGGTTGTGCGTTTTACCCCATCTCTTCTCGATCATCTCGACTGTGTCGTCCGTCGATCCATCATCGATAACGACAACTTCAATATTGTCCCATGTCTGAGACAAAGCGCTTTCTATGGCCTCACCAACCATATGCCGACGGTTATATGTGGGAATGATTATCGAGACCAAATCTGCAACAACGTCACCATGGTCGAGCCAGCCCGCGCGGTCCTGCACAGGCATTTTCAGGCTATCTTCCAACTTTTGCGGCTTGACGGTCATAATAAGCCGGAAGCCATAGCCATGCAAAACGATAAGGTCCAAAAACTTTTTCCAATATACCCCGTAAATTGGTGGAGGCAGGAGCTTATTTGCTTGATAACAAGCCGCAATTCGGCGAAGGCCCTGCCATGACAAAAACCGCTTTCATAACCGGCGTTACAGGACAGGATGGCGCCTATCTCGCTGAACTGCTTGTCAACAAAGGATATCATGTTCATGGCATGCGCCGACGGACATCGCAGTCGAACAGTCGCCGCGTAAAGCATCTGCTGAGCGATTTGCGCAATGGCGAGGGTGAACTCACATTGCACTATGCTGACATGACAGATGCCAGCGCCATTATGAGCCTGATCTCTGACATTCGTCCTGATGAGGTCTATAATCTTGCAGCGCAAAGCCATGTGCAGGTGAGCTTTGAGAATCCGGAATATACAGCCGACGCCGATGCCCTTGGCGTTGTGCGAATTCTGGAAGCCATCCGTTTGATGGGCTTGAAAGATACACGCTTTTTTCAGGCGTCAACATCGGAAATGTTTGGCAACGCGCCTGAAACACCACAGCATGAAAACACTGTATTTCAGCCAGCATCTCCCTATGCAGCGGCCAAGCTATATGCCTATTGGCTGGTGCGAAACTACCGCGATGGCTATGGGCTGCATGCATCCAATGGCATCATGTTCAACCATGAAAGTCCGCTACGGGGGCGGCACTTCGTGACTCGAAAGGTAACCCGCGGTGTTGCGGCGATCCATCTCGGCAAGCAGGAAAAACTGCTGATGGGTAATCTTTCCTCCAAACGCGACTGGGGCCATGCTGCCGATTTCGTCAAGGGCATGTGGCAAATGCTGCAGCAGGATGCGCCAGGTGACTATGTTCTGGCGACAGGGCAAACCCATAGCGTCCGCCACATGATCGAACTCGCCTTTTCACATGTCGACCGCACTATTGAATGGGTCGGACAGGGCGTTGATGAAAAAGGCCTGGACACAAGGAACGGCCAGATACTTGTCGAAGTTGATACCAATTATTTTCGCCCTGTCGATGTGCAGTCGCTGCGTGGTGATGCAGCCAAAGCCAAAGCGGAACTGGGCTGGCAGCCGGAAATTGCGCTCGATGCTCTCATAGAAGAAATGGTGCATGCGGACCTCGCCGATCTGCAGGCAGAACAGCAATCTCGGTAAGAGAGTCGGCACCGTCTCTTTCGATGGAAGTTTCTGATAGTCTCAATATGGCAGTAGTTACTGTTATAAAGAAGAGCCTCTATGCCTCCAATGCGTCGCGCAGGGCCTGATGCAAATACGCCTCCCGGTCGTCATCCATATCCGGGTCCATGCCTATCATCAGCCCGGTTTGCGAAATCGCATCACATTCCGGCAACACAGCCTGATGCTCTGCCAGCGGCAGCGTATCCACCAGCGGATGGCGCAAGATATTGCCGGAAATAACTGGTCGGGTTTCAACACCCGCTTCTTCGAGTGCCGCAACCATGCGATCCCTTGATTGGCGATCAGGCAAGCGCATCGGGAAGGCCATCCAGCTATGCCGATCAGCACATTCCACGCCGGGTATAATCACCTTGTCAACCAGATCCGCAAGCGCCGCGATCCTGCCGCTGGCCAGTCTGCGCCGGTCATCCAGCCAGCCGGGATGGCGCTTTAGCTGCTCAAGACCAATCGCCGCATTCAGATTTGTCGAGCGCACATTATAGCCGGGCAACAGAAAGTGAAATCGCGGGTCAATGCCATCGGGAATCTCGAAGGGTATCTGTTCGCGGTCGAGTTCCCGTGACCAGCCATGCGCCCGCAAGGCTCTGGCGATCTGGGCGAGTAAAGGGTCATCAGTGAGCACGGCACCACCTTCAATTGTGGTGATGTGGTGCGAAATAAAAAAGCTGAAGGCTGCAGTGAGACCAAGGCTACCGACCTGATGGCCCTGCTCCGTAATTGCGCCCATGCTCTCACAGGAATCTTCAACAAAAATCAGGCCTTCCGCCTCGCAATAGGCCTTAACCTGTTCCAGATGGCCGGGGTTGCCGAGCACTGGAACGGCTATGACCATCTTGGTTCGCGCAGTGCGTGCGGCGGCTATCTGCGCTACGCCAGCGTTGAGCGTTATAGGGTCGATATCGCAAAATACCGGCACCAGACCTTGATTAAGCAAGGGCGTCAATGTGGTTGGCCAGCAAAGCCCCTGGATGATAGCTTCGTCACCACGATCGAGAGACCGGGGCAGAGCATCCGGGCGCATACGGCTAAGATGCGCGACCGCTTCAAGCGCAATCATATTGGCCGATGTACCGGAATTGACCATTACCGCATGAGAAACACCCACTTGCTCGGCCAGCGCCGCCTCAAAATCGGCAACAGCGCGTCCCTGGCTGACCATGGTGCTTTTCAGCACATCCATGACCGCCACAAGCTCGGCTTCGGCCAGCCGTAATGAAGCTAGAGGCACTTTGTAACCCATTCCGATGATCTTTCTTGCTGATAATATGGCGAATATGTCAGGCAGATTTTTCCGCTTTTGCAAGCCTGTTGATATGGCGGCGCTGCTGTGCTGCTCGCACTAGGCGAAAAGCGCCTGCTATGCCATCCCGTCTCACGCAATAGCGGAATATATCTGTGATATGCTTGGATAATGATAGCGCTGAACGCCACGCAATCGGGACATTGGTCTCGCGACCGATAGCGCGCAAGGACGCAAACAACAACAATGCCAACTGGGCACCTGTCTGATAGATCTCGTCATCCGAGAAATGGCTTTGTAGCCGGCCTCTGCAATAAAAAAGCGCATTAACAATGCGATATCCGGCATCCATGCGCCATGTTCCTGCATTTTGGCCAATCTGGCCAAAATGCACGCGATGCAGATTGATCTGAGCCTCGGTACACTGGAAGCTTGTGCCTGCATCCTGCATTTCGAGACCGAACAGGATAAGGGCCAGATCCGGACCGATGGCATTTTTCAGGAGCAGTTCACGCGCGAGCCAGCTGCTTTGCATAAGCGTAGCCATCTCCTCGGTCCAGCAGCGCAGAACATCGGCGCGAAATAGCGCCTTGCCAGGGGTAATGGTGACGAAAGGATTGTTCCGGTTTCGAAAAAAATAGTCATGGAGCACTCCGTCATGGGAAAGATGCTGCACAGTTTCGGAATCACAATATTCAAAATGGCGTTGGCCCGGCTGATAGGGCTGCGAGGCACCATGCCCTGTTGCCGCGATCTCTTTTATGAAGTCGTTGTCGTTAAGGGCTTTATCGTGCACCCATTTGTGCATGCCAAAGGCGACAGCTTCACCCTTGTCCAGCAAGGGCAGCGTGCGTTTCAGATAGAAGGGCGCAATGCCATCATCAGACCATATAAAGGTAGCAAATCTGCCGCGAATTTTCCGCGCACCTTCCAGCCAGCTGGGCACAGCACCAGAACCACGCGCATTCTGATAAGCCCGCAGCCTGCTGTCATTACCAAAAACCTTGAGCAGTTCCTCCCATGATCCATCATCGCTGTTGCTGTCTATCACAATGACTTCAATCAGAACCTGGCTCTCATCTCCAGCTACCAGGACAGATTTGACCGTATCAAGCAGATAGGTGCCACGGTTAAGTGTAGGCACGATGAACGAGACGAGTGGCTCATTTGACTGTTCAGTCATTGCTAGCAGGTTCTCGAAGACTATTATCAGGACGAGGGTTATGACACACTGACACAAAGCTCCCACAGAGCTGATAGGGCCCTATGGGCGTTTAGCCCGAATGCCGTTGCCGAAGCGCATTATGCGAAACACACAACGCCGTCCAGCTATGGGTTGATGAGGCTCGCCGATTGTTGCACTCTCTGTAATGGGGAGAGGCACTATGGCCACAAGCAAACAAACGCCGGTCGCCCGTGATCTGGTGGCAAGCGATCTGACCACAGCCGATCTGCGTACTGCACTTGTTGCCGGGTGGCGCGATTTTGCTACCCACCCCCAGTTCGGCCTGTTTTTCGCCGGCATTTATGTCTTTGCCGGGCTGATGCTCTATTATGTCCTTTTCGTCTGGAGTCAGCTCGCCTGGCTCTCGACCCTCGCCGCAGGTTTCCCGCTGATCGCGCCTTTTGTTGCCGTCGGCCTTTATGAAGTCAGCCGCCGCCGCGAGGAAGGTTTGCCGATGCGCTGGGGAGCGATCCTGGGTGCATTGCGCGGGCGCGGTGATGAGCAGATATTGGCGATAGGTGTCATTGTGTTCGTCGCCTTTGGTTTTTGGGTAATTATCGCACATGGTGTCTTCGCCATTTTCCTGTCAGCGTCGGGCATGGGTTCTGAATCGCTGGAGTTCCTGATGACGGATACCGGGATTGCGATGCTGATTGTCGGCGGCGCAATCGGCGCGCTGATGGCACTGGCCTTTTACGCAATCACCGTAATGAGTTTACCAATGCTGGTTGATCGCGAGATTGATTTTATCACGGCGATTATTGTCAGTCTCGCGACGGTGCGATCCAATACCAAGGTGATGCTGGGCTGGGCCTGCCTCATCGCCATTGCGCTGTTTATCGCGATGCTACCGCTGTTCCTGGGGCTGTTTGTGGTGCTGCCGGTACTTGGTCATGCGACCTGGCATCTCTACCGGCGGGCGGTCGACCAGCCTCCAGCCTGATTGCGCAATAGCATCTTCTCACAGAGTTCCGCTTGATCTTGATAAAGACGGAACATATACAGAACAAATGCCTGTTCTGACTCGTGCCGAAAAACTCGAAATCCTTGCCGATGCAGCAAAATATGATGCCAGCTGCGCCTCCAGCGGCTCTGTAAAGCGCAGCTCGCTCGCCAGCGGCGGCATCGGCTCGACCACCGGCATGGGCATCTGCCACAGCTATGCCCCCGATGGACGCTGCATCTCGCTGCTTAAGATATTGATGACCAACTACTGCATGTTCGATTGCCTTTATTGCATCAACCGGTCGTCGAGCAATGTGCGCCGCGCCGCCTTCACCGCGCAGGAGATCGTCGACCTCACCCTCGATTTCTACAAGCGCAACTATATTGAGGGACTGTTCCTCTCCTCGGGGATTATCCGCAGCCCCGATTATACCATGGAGCAGATTGTCGAGGTGGCGCGACTGCTGCGCGTGGAAAACAAATTCGGTGGCTATATCCATTTAAAGACAATTCCCGAGGCCGATCCCGACCTGCTCACCCGCGCCGGCCGATATGCCGACCGGCTGTCTATCAATATCGAACTGCCCAGCGATGACAGTATCGACCGGCTGGCACCGGAGAAATCAGGGCCGCATATCCGCAAGACCATGGGCACGCTGGGGCGGCGGATCAGCGAGGCCAGAGCTGAACGCAAGACCTCGCGCAAAGCGCCCTTATTCTCGCCTGGCGGCCATTCTACCCAGATGATCATCGGCGCGGATAATTCCGATGACGGCAAGATACTCGGCACCTCAACCAGCCTTTATAAAGGCGTCGGGCTCAAACGGGTCTATTATTCGGCGTTCAGCCCCATCCCCGATGCCTCGTCGCAACTGCCGCCGGCAGCGCCACCGCTGGTGCGCGAACACCGGCTGTACCAGGCCGACTGGCTGCTGCGCTTTTACGGCTTCGGTGTCGACGAGATCATGACCGGGGCCAAGGTCGACGAAGCGGGCAGGCGCCATCTCGACCTGGCGATCGACCCGAAACTGGCCTGGGCACTGCGCAATCGCGAGCATTTTCCGATCGATATCAATCGCGCCGACAAAGCGATGCTGTTACGGGTACCCGGGCTGGGCGTGCGGGGTGTGCTCGCGATCCTCAAGGCGCGGCGCTTTGCCAGCCTGAAACTGACGGATATCGAGACGCTGTGCCGCAATGTCTCGAAGATGCTGCCCTTTATCGTGACCCGCGACTGGACCCCGGGGTCGCGGCTCGATGATGCAAACCTCTATGCCCGGCTGGCGCCGCAGCCCACACAGCTCAACCTGTTCGGCGCATGACCGGGCTGGCCCAACCACAAACAGCCGATTATCGCGCCCGCCTTGCCGGCGAGACCGATCTTGCGGGGTGGCGCAATGCCGCGCGCAAGGCGCTGGCGGCACAGATTGCGCCAGAGCAGCTCGACTGGGAGGTGGCAGGTCGTACGGCCGCGCTCGACCTGATCCCGCGCGCCGATATTCCCGACTCCGGCAACGCCGCTGCGCTGCGCCTTAACCGGCAGCATCTCACCATAGTGATGACGGCGCTGCTGCACAGCGACCATGATCGTTTTGCGCTTGGCTATCGGCTGTTATGGCGAATCCGCCAGACGCCCGGGCTGATGGGCAATCCCGCCGACAGCGATGTGCGGCGCATCATGGCGATGGCGAAAAATGTCCGGCGCGACATTCACAAAATGCACGCCTTTGTGCGCTTCCGCAAAACCGGTGAGCACATCGATGATGATGGCGCGGCGCGCGAACAATTCGCCGCCTGGTTCGAGCCGGAACATCATATCACCGCACATGTCGCACGCTTCTTCCGCAACCGTTTCACCGGCATGGACTGGCTGATCGTAACGCCCCAGGCCAGCATAGCCTGGGACGGAGTGCAGCTCCGGCTCGGGCCAGGCGGCCAGAAATCCGACGTCCCCGACAGCGATGCGATAGAAGATGAATGGCGCAGCTATTATCGCAGCATCTTCAACCCGGCACGGGTCAAGGTGCAGGCAATGAAGAGCGAAATGCCGGTAAAATACTGGCAGAACCTGCCCGAAGCCCAGTTGATTCCCGGACTGATCGACAACAGCTCCGCAAGGGTGCGAAACATGCAGGATAACGCGGTGACTGCGGCCGGCCCTGCCACAGCGGAAGCCAGCCTTGCTCCGGCCCAGACTTTTCCCGATCTGGCAGCCCTGAACCGGGTGATGATGACGCGCAATGACTGGCCGTGGCAGGGCTTTACAGAGCGCTTTATTTTGGGCGAAGGGCCGGCCAATGCCGATATCATGCTGGTCGGGGAACAACCGGGTGATGTCGAGGACCGGGAGGGCGGTGTGTTTGTAGGTCCCGCCGGCAGGCTGCTCGATACAGTGCTGGCAGAGGCAGGAGTCGACCGCAGCCAATGCTATCTCACCAATGCGGTCAAGCGCTTCAAATATGAGCCGCGCGGCGAGCGGCGCATTCATCGCTCCCCTTCCGCCTCAGATGTCGCCGCCTATCGCGACTGGCTGCTGCATGAGCGGGCGCTGGTACAGCCCAGTGTGACGATAGCGCTGGGCGCTACCGCGGCGCGGGCACTGACCGGCAGTGCTGTGAAGATCGGTGCGATGCGCGGGCTGCATCGCTCATGGGATGCTGTTGGTGACCTGGTGATCACGGTACACCCGTCTTTCCTGTTGCGGCTCCATGATCCCAATGGCCGCGCTGTTGAACAGCAGCGTCTTGTCCGCGACTGCCGACACGCTGTGCGATAAAGTACCTGAGTCAGCCGCGCGACACTGTAATTTCGCCTTCGCCCAAAGCGCTGTCAGGGCGAATGCTACTGACCTCACCATCGGGCCAGCGCACCTGGATCAATGACACCGCGCTCGCATTACCCAGCCCGAAATGCGCCGCCACCGGGTCAAAGGACTGAAAACCCCCGCTTGCCTTGATATCGCGCATCTGGCACCTGCCCGGCTGCACCATAGTGACGCCATCGGTGCAGATCGTCACCGTTGCCCCGATAGCCATGCTGTTGCCCTTGCCATCGCGCAGATGCACCCATAACGCCCTGCCGGCAGGACGGTCATTACGATGCACGATCATGCGGCTGGCGCTGATGTCACGGATAACGTCAATATCGCCATCGCGATCATAGTCGAAGCTGACATAGCTGTAGCTTGGCACGATATCGGTGAAGCCGAAATCACTGGTCGCATTTCGGAACTGGCCTGCATCATTATGATAGAAGATATTGCTTCCCGACTGGCTTGGCGAAAGCCAGATGCCGGTCACAACCAGCAGATCCTGCCAGCCATTCTGGTCGAGATCGACAAAGCGGCTGTTCCATGACCAGCCCGGGAAGGCGACACCATTGGGTTCCGCCTCTTCGGCATAGCCGCCATCGGCCGTAGCGGTCAGAAGCAGGTTTCGGTAGTTCAGCGCAGGAACATGGGCAACAGCAAGTTGCTCACGCGTCATGATCGGTTGCACCGGCAGCAGCATCGCATCACACATATCGGCAAAATAGGTGAGACGGACCAGTCTGTCGGCGCATCGGCGCTGCGCTTCTTCAGGTGTCAGCGCCCGCTCCTTGCTCATTTTCTTGCGGACATAGAAAAGATAATCCAGCCCGAAGCATAATGTCGCATCGCGGGTGCTCTGGCCGTGCCCGCATCTGACATTGAGGATCGCCCTGTAACCGCCACGGATATTGTCGATGGACTTGAGCTCGGCGGCACAGCCCCGAACCTGCTGCATGCTCCAGCCGTTATCAAAACCGATTTGCTGACAAATCTCGAAAATCCGGCCATCGCCCCTGGTAGCGTCGCGCGCCATATTCTGGCCGTTGGCGATCTGACCGCCATAATAGTCGCGGCGCAGGTCATTATTCCAGTCGCCAACATCGTAGCTCATGCTGGTGCGCATGCCATAGCGGAAAGGCTGGTTGTCACGGCTCGGTTTCAGTGTTTGCCCCTGATCCGAGAACAGGATCACCTGATCGGTCGCCGCGACATCATCACCCTTTATCAGATCGAGAATGCCGTCATTGTTGACGTCGCTCACCAATGTGGTCAGCGTCTGCCCGGCGCTGCCCGGCACTTCGGTAATCACGAACCGCCGGTTACCATCATTCCAGGCAATCTGGTTGGTTGCAACATCGGGAATGACCGCCTGCCAGCCTTCACGGCCTGAACCATGCGCCCAACGGCCGAGCACCATGTCGAGATCGCCATCGCGATCCATATCGGCAAAACCCATCGACATGGCCAGACCATAGGGCTCGGTGACGATATGCGACATGCTGGCTTGCCCGAATGTCCCGCCCTGATTGTAGAAGACGAACAGCCCGTCCGCCCGCGTCGCTACCACCAGGTCGAGCCACGCATCATTGTCCATGTCTACCAGCGCGACATTGATCACGCCCATATCGGCTACTGGTCCCAGATCGATCTCCTGCCGCGCAAACCGTCCGCCGATATTGCTGTAGAACGACAGGCCGGTCGCTCCGGTGGGACGCCGTGTCACCACATCGATCCAGCCATCGCCATGAACATCACCGGCAGCGATGGCACCGCTCAGCATATCCGGACCCATTTCACGATAGGGATGGAGAATGCCCTGTTCGTCGAGGCCGAGCTGCTGGCCTGGAACGCGAGTAAAGACGGTGCCGCCAGCAGCTGGTGCCGAAGATATGTCCGATGCCCCGGGCAGAAAACGCGAAACGGTGATATCGCTGCCGCGATTGCTCGAGACGCTAACCGGCAGGGCAACCGGATTTATGGTCTGGGCATTGACCTGAGGCTGCAGCTCTGCCCACGAACTGGCTGCAGGCAAGGCAGGTGGCACCGGCACATCAACATCGGGCGCAGCCGCCAGATATTCCGAGGCGCGCTGCTCGAAATAGGCGATCTCATATTTCGCGGTCAGATTGGCGATAATGCCGCCACCCATCGCCAGCCCCATGGTGGCGATCCAGATGGTGAGTGCGGTTTTCAGCGAGATGGCACGCCACAATATGATAAAGGCATAGACGCTGAAGGTACCGAGCGCGATCAGCGCCACCGCGGCATAGTCGGTGCGCATGCCTATACCCAGCAATACCGCAGTAAGTATCACGTCAAGCGCAATCGGTGCAGGCGCGAATGTTGCTACCGCCGCGATGGCAAGCATCGCCAGCAGGATGAGCACCGGCTGGCGTATCGGCAACACAGTGGTCAGCGCATTATTGTCGAACCAGGTCGCAACCAGAGCTCCGAGTATGGCGGCAACGAACATCATCGGCACGGTGATAACGGCAATGAAGAACAGGTTGCGGCCAAAGGTGCGCGCATACCAGAGCAATGTGTCGCCCAATCCGCCCGATGGCGCCTCATATTCGCGCGGTGCCAGCGCCCGGGCGATCCAGCCGGTAAAGCCTTTGGCTTCGGTAATCCCGGTCAGATTGGCCATATTGCTGCCACTGGCGGCGGTTTCCGCCTTGAGCCAGTATTTGCACAGCAGCGGCACCACCAGCAGCACCATCAGCAAAGACAGCAGCAATTTGGTCGCAGCGACATGCACCGGAAGCAGCGCAAAGCTCATGGTCACGACGATGACATTGAGCGTTGGCGAGGCGATCAGCGCCGACAATGTCGTCTCCAGCCGCATCCGCCCGATATGCAGGCCCAGAGCGATCGGCGCGGCGCAATTGACACATACGCCGAGCGGCGCGCCTATTACCGCCCCCAGCGCGGCATTGGCGAAACCGCTTTCAAACGACTTCTTCTTTATCACCGACAGCAGCGTCAGCAGCGCCGCGGCGAACAGCACACCGAAGGTCATGCCCTTCCAGTTTGTGACGATCCAGTTGACGATATTGGCTGTTAATTCCCACCATAGCGGACTGTCAGGGAAAATATCGAGGACAATATCGAAAGAGAGGCCCGATAACGGCGTATTGCCGCCCATCAGCGCCTTTTCGTTAAGCGCCGGATAGCGCGAACTGGTCCAGAAAAACAGCGCCAGTGCGAATAGCACCAGCCCGCTGAGATACAGGCGCAGATCGATGCCGTTCTTATGTCGCAATGAGGAGGAGCTAGCCGTCACTCGTATCAATATCCCGAGCTGGGAGAAAAAAATGTCACCAAGAGCAATGCATCATGCCTATTGCCGAAAAGACCGCCAGTCAATTTGATCAAAATAGTACCAGGAAAACATGTTCGGCAGCGTCGCAGCCGAGTGGCAACATTCATGATATACGGCAAACACAAGACACTTCACGCCACGCTGTGACGGAAGCATCCGGAAAAGGAAGAAAAACCGGGATTTAGCTGGACGATGTATCCGGCGGACCGGGCGAGTTGCCGTCACTGCCGAGAGCGAAGCCATTGTGAATGTCGCTGGCACCGGCATAAATGTCCCTGAGCTCCGGTTTGGTCCAGGGCCGCTTTTCCTCGCTATGAGTCTCTAGCCGTCGTTCCATCATATCTCTCCCGAAATCACTCGTATATATCTATGTAAAATATACGTAAACCAAATTTAACCAATTTGCAATGCGGTTATTCATCCGCTCTGGCGTAATTACTTCAGGTGACAAGAAAGGGCGGCAAGTGAGCCGCCCTCTCCGTGTATCAGCCTGCAAACTGATCGGCTGTATCAATTACGCGAGGGGAATACCCCCTGGATCGCGATGCACCATCTCACGGCCTGGAACGGTGAAACCTTGTTCACCGCCTGGTTGCCGCCGGTATTACCGGTGCGAACGGTATCGGCGTTCATGTTATTGACTGCCGGAGCACCATCCAGATACATATTCAAGCCGGCAGGCGCCTGGGCAAAGCTGTTCCGTACCGGCTGACGCGTATCCCCGGGCAGAGGACTGGCCGCCACCGTGCCGGTATGGTTGTGCGAGGGCAATTGCAATTCGATCAGGGTGAAGCTGACGCTGCCGCCACGTTGTCCCATGATATAATTGCCGGTTATCGGACTGTTGCCGAAACCAACGGGTCGCCGACCACGCAGGTCGGGCAGCTGGAAAGTGCTGCGTCCGTCACCACCATAAATGGTGCCGATAATCGAAAACAGTGCGGTATTGGACGATATCGGCAGCAGCGCGCCGCTGGCATCAGCCCAGCCACGCGGGCAGAAATTGCCGCCAAAGGCGGTCATCTGCCCGATCAGCGGTGTTACCTGCGCCTGCGCCGGTGTCGCCGTGGTTCCGGCCATGGCAGCCATAGCCGCTGCAGAAGCCAGTATCTTGATTCTCTTCATGGTGAATATCCTTTCACTCAATAACTTTCAGATTGCTCGAAAAGCCTTTCGAACGATCAGTTGCGTGAAGGGAATGTTCCCTGAATAGCGACACACCAGCGCGCCACGAGGAAAGGCGACAATTTGTTCACTGCCTGGCCGCCGCCGGTATTGTTAATACGCAGAGTATCAGCGTTCATGTTGTTCACCGCCGGGCTGCCGTCGAGATAGACATTCTGCCCTGCCGGTGCCTGGGCGAAGCTGTTGCGCACCGGCTGGTTGGTGTCGCCCAGTGTCGGGCTGGCGGCAACAGTGCCGGTGTGATTATGGCTGGGCAGCTGGGCCACTGTCAGGGTAAACGAAGTTGAACCGCCCGTCTGACCTATCACGTAATTGGGCAGTCCGGGGCCAGTGCCATCGCTGATCGGCGCGCGCCCACGCAAATCGGGCAAGCCGAAAGTGGTCCGGCCATCGCCACCATAGTTGGTGCCAAAGAGTGAGAACAGAGCCGGATTGGAGCTTATCGGCAATATTGATCCGGCTGCATCGGCCCAGCCCCGTGGGCAGAAAGTACCGCCAAAATACATCAACTGCCCCAGATACGGATCGACCTGTGCTTGTGCCGACGCTGTAAATCCAGACATACCAAGTGCAGCGGCACCCATGGCCGCCGTGATTTTCAATCTCTTCATAATTACCCCTCCCGAATAGTGCGAATCTATTGATTGCAACCCGCAAGAGAGGAATACATGAATTTGCGTTTTTTTACAATTGTTTCAGAAAAATAGCTGTAACGCTTATAATGTAATATTATCACTTTTCAGTGGCAGCAGCGCCGGTGCGGTTTACCGTATTTGTGAAGTCGGTAGCGGTACGGACGAAATTCGCCATCTCGGACAGTAAATTGCCCTGGGCGATACCGTAATCGGCAATGATATAACGCGTCATATAGATGCTGCCATCGGGCAGCATGCCGGCATTGGCCAGCGGATTTTTGTAGAGAAAATCGGCAATAACCGGATTCATCACCGCAGCATCGCCACGCGGTTCCCACAGTGCCACCAGGCTGAGCGCGCGGCATTGCATCTTGTCTATATTCTCCGCCTTCGGGTCCTCGCATCCATGAAAACGCACATCGAAGCGCAGGCCATTAGTGGCGGTGGCGGTGATGAAATGGTTGAGATCGCTGTCCAGGCTGGTGACGTGGTTGCCAGTCACGACTTTGAGAACGGGAACCACATTACTGGCGTTGAGCTCGGGCAATATTTCTGTCTGGTCGATCGACTCCACCGGTGCGGCCTGTGCCATCAGCGCGCCCGGCCAAGCGGCCAGCGCCAACATCATACTCTTGCGGATCATCCTGCTCCCCTTGATGAGAAAATCACCTCTGTCCGATAGCTGATAGGCCAGTCTCACCGCCGCTGGCAACCGCACAGCTCACCGGTTCTTGCCCTCAACCCAGTTGATGAACCGCGCTGTGGTTGTCGCCCGGCCCAGGCCCAGCATGGCAATGGCATAATCGGGATGGTCCCTGTGCGATAGCGGTGTCTTGTCCGGCCAGGTCTCGAGGACTCGCTCGAGACGCGCAATGTCGAACCGCCGGGCAATATCAGGGTCGGCCTTCATCTCGGCCACCTGCTGGCGGAAATGATCGAGATCACGCGTCATCTTGTAGTGCCAGTCGGCAGTCTGTCGACCACGACGCGGGGAGAAATAAATATCGGGCAGACGGCCCGCCATCATGCGGGTGACGAGGAAGCGATGGTTGCCGTTGCGCAGATACTGATCCATCGGAATACCAGCGCAGAAGCGCAGCAGCCTGGGATCGCCCAATGGGTCCACGGTCAGCACCCCGGAGGTCACCATCTGCGCCTGACGAAAGGCTGCACCTTCATCGCGGCCGCCACGCTGCAGCATGGTGTACATCATCTCCCGCGCATCGGTGAAACCCGAATAGCTGGTGTCCCAGCCAACCGCTTCGGCCCGCCCATCGACATCCATCTCGGCGGCATAATCGGGAGAGATCGCGGAATATCCGCCCCAGCCACTCTGTGCCGCCAGCCCGCGCAGCCGGGCAATTGTCCGGGTCACCGATGGTGGCAGGCTGGGCGCGATGGCACGGGAATAGACGCCGCAAAACCTGAAGCCGGGCGTCTTGTCCGCGGCGAGTTCGCGCCACAGCTTAAGCCACCGCCCCTGACGGAACCACTGGCCGTAAAGTCCTCTGGCGTTAAAACTGATGGTGGCATTACCGCTGGCACCACCCAGCGCAATACGCTTGCCACTGGCGCGAATCCGGCGGTTGATGGCATCGCCCCAGTGTAAATTGCTGATGCCGCGCGGGGGCTGTTCGGCAAGCAGGAACAGCTTGTCCAGAGCAGTATCGCCACCACCCAGCGGCGCGTCGGCACAGTCGATAAAATGCGGGTTGATCTGCGGGTATCGCGCCGCCAGTTCGCGCACCATTGGCGACTCATCGCCAAAACGCAAATGACCATAGGCACGGCCATCCCAGCCCGGCTCGGGCACATGGGTGTAGGTATCGATACGTTCTTCGCCACGACCGCTCTCCGCCAGCAGGTCGAGCATCGTCACCACCACGGTCGAGGAATCGAGCCCGGCGCTGAGATGCGCCGCCGGAATGTCCGGCCCGGCCATATATTGACCGACGGCATTGCGCACCAGTTCGCGCGCGGCCTCGACATAATCCTCATCGCTGGCAAAGCGGATTTCGGGTGCGGTGCGGACATCGAAGAAACCATGCACGCGAATATCCGTGGCCGTCACCCGGACCATGGTACCCGAGCGGATGCTGGTCAGGCCCTGATAATAGCAGCCAGGATTATATTCGTAATTGAGCACCATGCTATCGGCGAGCTTAGCCTCGTCAAGCTGGCGTGGAACATCGCCATGGGCAAACAACGCCTTGGGGATACAGGCGATGAGGAACCGGTCCGGGGTGTCGTGATAATAGAGCGGCGGTGCCCCGGTCGGCGAGCGCAGTGCAAACAATGCATTGCTCTCATTATCGCCGATGATCGCGGCATATTCACCTTCGACATGCTCGCCGGTATCCTGTTGCCATTTCTGCCAGGCAGCGAGGAACAGCGCACTGTCCGGCATCGACGCCAGCCGGTCCGGGGTGATGCCCAACGTGTCGGCCAGTTCGTCGCGATAAACAAGATGACCGGAAAACACGCACGACCATCGTGCCACAATCAACGGCTGGCGCTCGAACTGGTCTTGCGGAAAATAGCCCCCACCATGCGTCCAGCAAAGCCCGAATGGGCCGCTGATGCGAAGCCCCGACCGGTCCGGCCCATAGAGCTTCAGCGAATTGATAACGCGCTCCAGCGAGTCACGGCACGGGCCATGACCTGTCTTGTCGAAAACCGCAGCAATGCCTGTCATCTCGGTTCCTGTCCGATAATGTCGCCCACAACCCGAAACCGGGCGAGAGTCATCGTGCTCAGGCGGGCGTCACAGTGACCAGGCCGCGCTGCTGCAGGTCGTGGAGCAGGCCCGACAGATGTTCGATACATTCATTCTCGGCAACATCATATTCCGCCGTCAACCGCTCTACCAGCGTATCGACCCTGGTCGGGCCGTCGATCAGTTCCCAGATACGCTTGCCTGTATCCGTCAGGCTGTAGAAATTGCCATGTTCGATATCCATCAGCACCATTTCATCGTCGACCACTGTTTCGACATGTGAATCCGTCTTGTTGATCTGGTCTTCGCGACCCACTTGCCCTGTCTCAGTCATGTTTTCCCTTTATGTCTGTTTGCGGTTATAGTGCATATTTTTACAGATAACCCAATAGCCGCATCACCTTGCCATGATCGGCTTCAATGGTCTCCCGGTCCGCTACGTCGAGCACATCACGCCATTCACCCGCCTTGCCCGAACGGAAAAACTGCTTCGCTTTTTCCGGGCGCTCGGAAAAACCCTTTTCCTTCTCCGCCGCCTGCAGCTTTTCGAAACGGGCATTGTCGACGGCCTGCTGCAACCGCGCTTCATCCTCCGCGTCTGGAAGCTTGAGGAAACCGGTCATCGCCCGCAGCGCCGCAACCGTATCTTCCAGCATATCCTCATAGCGGATTACCAGCACCGGAATATCCTGCTGCGCGGTCCAGCTGCGATAATGGTCGCTCCATGTTCCCATGGTCTGGCGCAGCTGCGATTTGCGCGAACCGGCAAGGACATGGCGCGGATTGGCAAGCTGTCTCGTCACTTTGGCAAAGTCCATATGCCCCTGATGATGGGCATAGGATATCGCGACATCGCGCGGATCGCGGACGAGATAGATTGCCCCCAGCGATATTTCCGCAGGAAAGATCGGCTTGCCCTCACGGTTGTCATGATAGGCATCATGCACCTTGATGAAGAGCTGCTCGCGACTGTCTTCGGCCAGCGCGCGATAGCAACCGGGCCTGAGGCAGTCTATCTCGTCGTCGGTCATGTCCGATGATGGCAGACCGGTGAGGCTGTCGAACCGCGGGCGGTTGCTCGATATCGATCCGGACAGCGCAATATGATCGCTTGCTGCCGCCTTGTCGGCATCGAGAAAATTGGCCAGCAATATCCGCGTCCAAGTGTTGCCCGACTTAGGGTAGCTGGCAAGCCACACCAACTGCCGCGCCGGCGGCGCATCGGCGGCGTCGGAACGAGATACGCTGCTTGCCATTATCCGGGATCTCTTCCGGTCGCCGCATCGGCCTGTTGTTGCAGCCAGCTGTCGATGAAATCGAGACCGATTTCAAAGTCCTCGCGCAGAAACGGGCGGGTGAAAGACTGCACATGCACGTCGTTAATCAGCTGCGCCAGCACCATATAGGTGCGCTTGCGCCCCCATATCGCCGTGGCATAGCGTGGCCGATAGACACTCTGCATCAGGCGGACCACCGAATTGCCTCCGGTAATCGGGGTAATCTGGCACCGCTCGACACCAGGCTCACGCGAACCCGGATAAAGGATGGAAAGACTGGCCAGCGATCCCGACCCACTTTCCACGCTCAGCCTGGGCGTGGCGAAATATTTCTCGAAATCCTCGGCATCACGCACCGCAGCGCCCTGCTCTGCCCGGGTCAGCTCCAGCGCATCCTTCCACAGCTTCAGGTCTTTCTGACCGGAATAACAGGTCAGTTGCTCATCGCATTGCGCCGGATCGATGATCAATATGTCATCGGTGAAGAACGGATAGCCGCGATCCGCGAGAGCCGCCGATAATGTCGATTTGCCAGCACCCGATGCGCCGGTAAAGGCATGCACCTTGCCGCCGGCGAGAACCGCGCTGGCGTGTAGCGGCAGCAGCCCGCGCTGATAGCATAATGCGCCCCAGGCCGAACCGAGCAGGAACAGCGCAACCTCGCGGTCGGAAACGCCGTCGGGCCGGTGATAGGATATGCTTTCACCGCCCTGCACCCGGTAACGAACACCGTTCGGCAGGCGCAGCAGAAAGTCATCCTCGGTGACTTCATAGGCAACACCCTTATGCTCCGTCGTTCCCAATGTCTCTGGAACCAAAGCCTCAGTGATCTGCACATCGGCACCTGTATCGACAAGATAAGGCGCAACACGGCTGCCCAGATCCATATCAGCCTGTACCGTGAAAGGAGTTGCCATTATGACTGCCCCCCGCGACCCGATGCCCCGCTATAGACTGGCAACAGAGCCAGACCTGCGACTTCTCTTATATTCATCGATGCTCCGATAATTTCCGCGATGCTAACTGTCCGGCCATCAGCCTTATGTCCCTCTGGCGACAAAGGCCATCTTCCTTGTTGCCGGGATGACACGTTGATACGAGAGCAGCGATTGTGCAAGAGCGGTAACATCATGAAACATAACTGTCATTTTTGACCTTTACATGAAACCGGTCCCACATGAAGCGGCTTTCATCGCTTCAGCGTTACATTTTGATACGATTATGGCTAGGCGATTGTGCGCTGCATCATATAGTTCTATCAGACATGGGCTTAACCATGGTCTTCATGGTCTTAGATGTCGCCAGGGTCGCAGAAAAGTAAGATAAAGTACTGAATTTTCATGATTCCACTCTGCGAGGCAAGATAATAGCAATGAATCTCCCCCAGAAAACGGCAGAACCCGCGATTCCTTTCGATTCGCAAGCCGCGACCGACTTGGAAGCGGAAGTGGAGGCCGGACTGGTTTTTCTTTCTTCTCAGGATTATACCGATCAGGTGCTTGACGTAACACGCCAGGATATCACCAGGAATGCCAGCAAGCGGCGTAGCCGTGCCAGGCTGGATGCCGGGCTGTGTGTCGTCGATATATTGTGTATCATTGCCGCTTTTGCCCTCGCCAATATCGCCCGGCTCGGCATCATCAGCATCCCGCAGATCAGCAATATGCTCGCTGTCTGCATACCGATCTATCTTGCCACCGCGTTCAACTCGCGCGCTTATGGCTCGACCGTCCTCGGCAGCTTCTGGACCAGCTATACCCGTGCTGCCACCTCGTTCCTGCTGGCGATGGGCGCGGTTGTGCTCACCGCCTTCTTCCTCAAGGCCAGTGCCGATTTCTCGCGCTTCATCTTTTTGACCGGGGGCGTATTGGGGCTGATATTCCTGTTTGCCGGGCGTTGGCTGATGTCACAGCTTGCCAAGCGGATATTGGGCAGCAACCCGATGGCCGAAATCATCATCCAGGATGGTGTCTCGATACATTATACCGGCAACAGTCCACTGATCGATGCCGTATCGCAGAAGCTGGAACCCGATCTCACCAACCCGGTGATCGTTCAGCGACTTGGCCTGATGACGCAGAATATGGACCGGGTTGTGGTCCACTGCACGCCGGAAAAGCGCCAAGCTTGGGCATTTACCTTGAAAGCGCTCGACATCAATGCCGAGATTGTCATTCCCGAGCTTGACGATCTCGCACCGATCGCGCTCGACCGTCGCGACGGCCATATCGCACTGTCAATTGCCCAGGGTCCGCTCAAATGGAATGAGCGCATCACCAAGCGGCTGTTCGACATCGCTTTCGTGATGGTGGCATTGCCCATATTGGCGCTGCCGATGCTGGTCGTCGCGATATTGATCAAGCTGGAATCGCCTGGTCCTGCGCTGTTCAAGCAAAAGCGCATCGGACTGGGTAACCGGCCCTTCTACATCCTCAAATTTCGCAGCATGCGCAGCGAGAAATGCGATGCCAATGGTGATCGCTCCACAGGGCGCGATGATGACCGCATCACGCGCCTGGGTGCATTTATCCGCAAGACCAGCATCGATGAACTGCCCCAGCTCTTCAACGTGCTGGTCGGTGATATGAGCGTTGTTGGCCCGCGCCCCCATGCCATTGGTTCGCGCGCCGAAAACCTGCTGTTCTGGGACATTGACAGCCGCTACTGGCACCGCCACGCGGTCAAGCCCGGTCTTACCGGCCTGGCCCAGATCCGCGGCTATCGCGGTGCCACCGAAAAGCGGCAGGACCTTGAAGACCGGCTGCGTTCCGACCTCGACTATCGCGCCAACTGGTCGCTATGGGGTGATATCAAGATCGTCCTGATGACCTTCAGGGTGCTGATTCACCGCAACGCCTATTGAGCCGCGTCCGCGCAGTACGCTCCGAACGCTTCGAGATCAGAAAGTCCATCCGGTGCAGGCCATTCCGACCGATATCGCCCCAGTCGTGATCATCGAGCCCAGGCGCCATGGCGATACCCGTGGCTATTTTGCCGAGACCTTTCGCGATGACTGGTTTCGCCGCAACGTCGCTGACATCGCTTTTGTACAGGACAACCATTCACTGAGCGCTGAGCCGGGTACGCTGCGCGGCCTGCACTTCCAGACTCCACCCCATGCCCAGGCCAAGCTGGTGCGCTGTGTCGCCGGGGCGATCTGGGATGTTGCCGTCGATATCCGCAGCGGATCGCAAAGCTATGGCCAATGGGCCGCTGCCGAGCTCAGCGCCGAAAATGGCCGCCAGCTTTTCATTCCCGCCGGTTTTGCCCATGGCTTTGTCACGCTGGGCCCGGCAACGGAAGTTGCCTATAAATGCTCGGACTATTACGCCCCCGAATGTGATGCCGGTCTGGCCTGGGACGACCCCGACCTCGCTTTGCCCTGGCCGCTCGACGGCAAGCCACCGATCGTCTCCGACAAGGATGGCAGCCATCCCGGCCTCGCCGATTTCAGCAACCCGTTCTGAGCCGCAGTTTATTGTGCAATTTGCGGTGTAACCGGGTGACAGCGACACATTGTCAGGCTAGCTAGCGCAACAGGAATTTTCCGCTAAAACAAGGTGCAACATCATGACAGCACGCAGGATTCTGGTTACGGGCGGCGCGGGCTTTATCGGCTCTGCGCTGGTGCGTCTGCTGATAAATGACAGCGCGCACCATGTACATGTTATCGACGCCCTCACCTATGCTGGCAATTTGAGCTCGCTGGCTCCGGTCGCCGATGATCCGCGCTACAGCTTTGCACAAGTCGATATTTGCGACCTGTCGGCAGTGACACGGGAAATCGTCCAGTTCCAGCCCGATACCATCATGCATCTCGCCGCCGAAAGCCATGTCGACCGCTCGATCGATGGTCCGGCCGCGTTCATCCAGACCAATCTGGTCGGCACCTTCAACATGCTGGCGGCGGCGCGCGAATATTGGCAGGGTCTCGATGCGGATGACCAAAGCGTCTTTCGCTTCCACCATATCTCCACCGATGAGGTGTTCGGCGAACTGGGCGATACCGGCTATTTCACCGAAGAAACGCCCTATGATCCACGCTCGCCATATTCCTCATCCAAGGCCGGGTCGGATCATCTGGTCAGCGCCTGGCATCACAGCTATGGCCTGCCCACGCTGATCACCAACTGCTCGAACAATTACGGCCCCTATCATTTCCCCGAAAAGCTGATCCCGCTGATGATCATCAAATGCCTCGCTGGCGAACCGCTGCCGGTCTATGGCGATGGCAGCAATGTCCGCGACTGGCTCTATGTCGATGACCATGTCCGCGCCATGCTGGCGGTTATCGAGAGCGGCACTTCAGGCGAAAGCTATATGGTCGGCGGCAATAGCGAGCGTACCAATTTGCAGGTGGTCGAAACCATTTGCGACACGCTCGACGGTATCCGCCCGCGCAGCGACGGCAAAAGCTATCGTGAACAGATCAGTTTTGTCACCGATCGGCCGGGCCATGACTTCCGCTATGCCATCGATGCCGGCAAGTTGCAGGACAATCTTGGATGGGAGCCGGTCGAGACATTTGAAAGCGGCATGGCCAAGACCATAAAATGGTATCTCGACAATGAGACGTGGTGGCGTGATATACTGTCCGGCGCCTATCGCGGCGAAAGGCTGGGCACAGGACGGACATGATCGAAGCACGCAGGATATTGATCACCGGAGGCAGCGGGCAGGTGGGCACCTGCCTGCAGGCGCTGCCTTGGCCCGATGATATCGCACTGGTGGTTCCCGATCTCGATAGTTTCGACCTGACCGATCCCGTTTCGGTCGCGCGCTTCATCCGTGAAAACCCGCTTAATGCCGTGGTCAATGCCGGGGCCTATACCGCGGTCGACAAGGCCGAGAGCGAGCCCGAACTGGCGATGGCGGCCAACGGCCATGGCGCAAAAGTGCTGGCGCAATCTGCCGCCGATCAGGGACTGCCGATCATCCAGGTGTCGACAGACTATGTCTTCGACGGCAGCAAGGACACACCCTATGGCGAGGATGATCCGGTGGCGCCGCTCGGTATTTATGGCAAGAGCAAGCTGGCGGGCGAGAAGGGCGTTCTGGAAAGCGGTGCCCGGGCCATCATATTGCGCACCGCCTGGGTGCTGAGCCCGCATGGCCATAATTTCCTCAAGACCATGCTGCGCCTCGCGGAAGAGCGCGACACGGTGAGTGTCGTTGATGACCAGATCGGCAACCCGACCAGCGCCATTGACATTGCCAATGTGCTGCAATCGCTGATCCTGACCATGGTCGACGATCCGACCCGCCAGACCGGCATCTACCACTTCACCAATGCCGGTGAGACAAGCTGGCATGGCCTCGCGGCGCATATTTTCGACCGGCTGAATGCCGAGGGACACACGGCACCGGCACTCAACGCCATTTCCACCACAGACTATCCTACCCCGGCAAGGCGCCCCGCCAATAGCCGCCTCGACACCAGCAAGATCACCGCTGATTTTGCCGTCACACCACGCAGCTGGCAGAGTGCGGTTGATGATATTCTCGACATATTGCTGAAGGACTGACGCATGAGAGGCATTATTCTGGCCGGTGGCTCGGGCACCCGGCTGCACCCGGCAACGCTGGCGGTGAACAAGCAGCTGCTACCGGTCTATGACAAGCCGATGATCTATTATCCGCTGTCGGTGCTGATGCTTGCCGGCATCCGCGAAATCCTGATTATCTCCTCGCCGGAATATCTCGACCGCTATAAGCAGCTGTTCGGCAGCGGCGCGCAATATGGCCTCGACATATCCTATGCACTGCAGCCCAAGCCCGAAGGACTGGCCCAGGCCTTTCACATCGGGGCGGAGTTTGTCGATGGCGGCCCGGCCTCGCTGATCCTGGGCGACAACATCTTCTTCGGCGCCGGGTTGCAGATATTGCTCGCCAATGCCGTGGACCGCAGCAAGGGCGCGACGGTTTTCGGTTATCAGGTCGATGATCCGCAGCGTTATGGCGTGGTTGAACTCGATAGCAATGCGCGCGCCATCAGCATCGAGGAAAAGCCTGCGCAACCGCAGTCGGACATGGCGGTCACTGGCCTCTATTTTTACGACCAGCGCGTCACCGATCTGGCACTACAGGTCAAACCCTCGGCGCGCGGCGAGCTGGAGATCACCGATCTCAACCGGCTATATATGGAGGCAGGCGACCTGTTCGTCGAGCAGATGGGCCGCGGCTATGCCTGGCTCGACACGGGTACCCATGACAGCCTGGTCGAGGCATCGGAATTTGTCCGCACCATCCAGCACCGCACCGGGCAGCAAATCGCCTGTCTGGAAGAAATCGCCTTTGAACAGGGTTTTATCGATCGCGACCAGCTGATCGAGGCCGGCAACCGTTTCGCCAAGACCAGCTATGGCCAATATCTGCTGAAGCTGGCTGACGCTTAGCCGACCGCATGACGAACATGCCTCCGGAGTGCGATCTGTGACAGCGATAGCCTATAGGCCCGAAATAGACGGTCTCAGATCATTTGCCATCCTGCCGGTGATGTTCTTCCATGCCGGCCTGCCCCTTTTCAGCGGTGGTTATCTCGGTGTCGACGTCTTCTTCGTCATATCGGGCTATCTGATCACTGCAATCATCATCAAGGATCTCGATCAGGGCCGATTTTCCATCCTCAAATTCTACGAGCGCCGGGCGAGGCGGATATTACCGGCACTGTTTACCGTCCTGCTGTTCACCACCGTGGTTGCATGGTTGTGGATGACACTGCCGCAATGGGACGATTATGCCGAAAGCCTTGTTGCGGTCAGCCTCTTTGCATCGAATATCCTGTTCTGGCGGCAGACAGGTTATTTCGACCAGTCGGCCGAACTTAAGCCGTTGCTGCATACCTGGACCCTGTCGGTCGAGGAGCAGTTCTACATCATCTTCCCTGTGCTGCTGATCCTTATCTGGCGATACCGCGCAAATGCCGCCTTGTGGTTTCTGCTGGCCATCGGGCTGACCAGCCTGGCCTTTTCCGAATATGCCTCGCGGGCGCTGCCAATGACCAATTTCTATCTGTTGCCCAGCCGTGCCTGGGAGCTGATGGCAGGGTCTCTATGCGCCGTCTTCATGAAGTCGTCGGCGAACAGGCTTGAGGCGATCGGGCCACGGCTGGGAGGTATGCTCGGCCTGGTCGGGCTGGCACTGGTTGTCGCCTCCAATCTTGTCTTTACGCCGGAAACCCGCTCACCAGCCCTGATCACACTTTTCCCCATAGGCGGCACGGCGTTGATCATCTTGTTCGCCAGGGGAGAGACTTTCGCCGCGCGCCTGCTGAGCTGGAAGCCTTTCGTGGCCATCGGCCTGATCAGCTACAGCGCCTATCTCTGGCACCAGCCACTGCTGGCCTTTTATCGCATCAAATATTTCCATCACGATCCACTGGTAATAGCCGCATTGATGGTCCTTGCCCTGCTGCTGGCGTGGCTAACCTATGTCGTGATCGAGAAACCGGCGCGTTTCACGCTGCTCAAAAATCGCTCCAACAAGCTGATATTGTTCATAGCCGCGGCAGCGCTTGCCGCTACTGCCGGAGTCGGACTCGCCGGACGTTTCACATCGTGGCCAGCACTGCCAACGGTTGCTGGCCTCTCGGACAGGGGCGACCCTGAGGACACATTCGGCTGGTACTTCCGCAACGACAAGGCGGACCAGGATGGCGGCCTGTTGCTCTATGGCGACAGCCATGCACGCCATTATGTCGGCGCGCTGGACGGCTATGCCAAGGATCAGGATGTACCGTTCGAATATATTGGCGAATATGCCTGTATGGCGCTACCCGGCGTTACCAGCCTGTTCCAGGGCCGGGTCCGTCCGGACTGCACCAAGCAGCTCAACAGGCTCAGGACCAATCTCGCAGAGAAAAGCAGCGTGCTGGTGATCGCCCAGTTCTGGGATATCTATGTCGCCGATGACCAGGGCCAGCAGATCGGCACCGATGGCTCGGCCAACGATCCCAAAGCGGCCAGCGCGATCTTGACGGGGCTGGACAGCCTGTTCGAGATTTTGCCGGACAATCAGCCGGTCGTGTTGATCGGTTCAGCGGCAGGAACGCTGGATGCGTCAGAACAGATGAAGGAGGGCTATTTCCGTTGCCTGCAATATATCGATGGCGATTGCCCCTCGGCCTATCCCGCCAGGCAATCGCGCTATCGCGCTTTCAACGCCCGGCTCGCTCAACTTGCCGACAAATATGACAATGTGCGCTTTGTCGATCCATTTGCTGCGCTTTGCGATGCGCAGCAGTGCCGCATCGTCGAGAATGGCAAGATCATCTATGTTGATGAGGGACATCTGACCCGTGATGGTTCGGAAAAGGTCATCCGTGCTTTCGCGCCGACATTTGCCGAGGCCATCGCCGAATTACCCTGAACCGGAGCGCGTCCTAGCCGGGTAAGGAGACTTTCTCTCCGCGCAGCCGGGCCCCGAGCACCAGCGCCAGAAAACGGCCATTGGTGCTGGCATAGCGCCAGAACATCTTGCGCGGCTCCTGGATCAGCCGGTGCAGCCATTCCAGCCCGTTGCGCTGCATCCATCCGGGGGCACGGCTGACATGCCCGGCGAGCACATCGACCGACCCGCCAACGCCCATGATGAACGGCACCTCAACCTCGCGTGCATATCTGGCAAGAAAGCGTTCTTTGCGCGGTGTCGGCATGGCGATGAACAGGCAATCGGCACCGCTGGCCCGAATATCGGCAACAATGTCAGCCTCATCTTCCGGGCCGAAATAGCCGTTGCGCGACCCGGCCATGGCAAGGCCCGGCCAGCGCTTCTGGGCCGTTGCGATGGCGCGTTCCAGCACATCCTGCCGAGCGCCGAGAATATAGGGTCTGCGCCCGCTTGCAGAACAATGCGCCAGCAGCGCCAGCATCAGGTCGACACCCGAAACCTTGGGCGCATCGCGCAGGCCGAGAATCCGCAGCGCCAGCACGATGCCCATACCGTCAATACCGATAATGTCGGCGCCAGTGACATCATTATGGAGTTCGCGATCACTGCGCATCTTGACGAATTTCGCCGCGTTCATCGCGACATGGACGCATTGTTCGCGGCTTGCCATTGCTGCTTCGCACCGCTCCAGCGTTTCATCAAAGCCGAGCACGTCGATCGGGGTATCGAGCAGTTCAACCCGCATCGGCCTTTTCCTCGCCCAGCGCGATACCGAGTCCGCGCGCATAGTTGCCCCTGATGGTGTCGCGCTGAAATTCGCGCGCCGCGCCCGATTGTTGCCACGCGGCGAGATCCTGTTTCATCGCCTTCTGGTCGCGCAGAATCTTGCGCATCGCTTCGGCAATCGCACCATCATCCTGTGGCGCCACCGCCAGTGCGAAAGACTGTCCGTCATAATAGCCGTCCACCGCGGCATCGGCGGGATAGACGATCGGACAACCCGCCAGCAACGCCTCGGCGAACACCATACCATAGCTCTCGCGCCTGGAGACCATGCAAAAACCGGCATGGCGGTTCATCACCGCCTGCATGTCGGCACCGGCCACACTGCCCTTGAGTGCGATGCCGCCGGCCTTTGCGTCATCGATACGTCGCTGCAGCATGGCGACAAGGCCGTCCTCACCCCCACCATAGATATCGAAAGTAAAGCCACTTTGCCCCTGCCGCACCCGGTTCGCCGCCTTGACCAGCCGGTCGAAATTCTTGATCTGCCAGTGCCGCAGATGGAATGCAGTCATGATCCGGTCCGGTGCTTCCTGCGGTGCGATGATCCGGTCCTGTTCGGTGATACAGGGCAGCATCTGCACCGGGCCATTGCGCTGGCCCAGCGCCTGCTCGCAATAACGCAAGGCCCATGGCGCAAAGGGGAAGACCATCGCGGCCTGGTGGAATATCTGGCCATAATCGGGCCACAGGTCGCGCCGCACCTTCAGGATGGAACGATCGGTATTGCCCTGAATCGAAAGCGCAAAGGGGACATTGAAATGGCGCGCCAGTCTGCGCGCAATCAAGCCTTCCATGCTGAGCTTGTGCCCCTGAATCAGCGTCGGTCTCAGTCCCCGCCGGGCAATATCATCGGCCAATATGTCAGCGACCGCATGCAGGCTCGACCGCAGGAACAGGCCACGCGACGGCGCGGCATAGGTCCAGCTCGAGATATTGCCGGTCTCATCATGCCGATGGATACCCCTGCCCCAGTCCTTACCCAGCCATCGCTTCATGCCGCTGGCAGGGGGAATGTCACGACGGTTGAGCGAGTAAACCTGATGATCGAACCGGTCCGCCGTGGCCTCGACCAGATTGGCGATTGCCCGGGTCTTCGCCGATTGGACGCTGTCCGGATAATCGGTGGAAATATGGATGATTGTCATGGTGCGGCGGCGCTATTCGCGGTCGGCTTTGGCCTGGCGCTTCTTGAAGTCGCGTCCCGGCAGCTTCGCCGCCTCGGGATCACTCTCGCGCAGCCGCCGCTCATTCTCATCGGCCTCGACCAGCCGCCCGAACATCTCGACAACAATCCCTTCCTTGACGATCCGCGCCGGATTACCGGCCACCGCGCAATGCGAAGGAATATCCTTGGTGACGACGCTGCCGGCGCCGACAATCACACCGTCGCCAATGGTCACGCCTGGAAGGATCAGGCTCTGGCCGCCGATAAAGCAGCGCTCGCCGATGCGGGTGTGCAGATAGAGGCCGCGCGTGAAGTCATGCGTCATGATCCGCGCGCCAAAGGCGACATAGCTTTCCGCGCCGATGTGAATGCCGGCTCGGAATGTCCAGTCGAGCTCGGCCGACATCGACATCCGTGCCGTCGGATGGATATCCAGTCCCAGCACCTTACGCTGATACCATGACCGCGTGGTCAGCATGGCCTGTCGTACCAAACGCTTCATTTTAGCTCGTTACCTTCTCTAGAATCGAATAGCCGCCCGGGATGCTGATCCTCAGGCGTGCGATGGGGCCCGTGAATATGGCCTGCTCGGCGGTATTTGAACAACTTTCCGGCTCTGAAAAGCCAGGCTTGTGCCAATACCCTGTATGATGAGCACGATCGCCTGGGTGGTGAGAACGGCAGACACGGTGAACTGGCCAATCAGTACGACCGCGAGGGCTATGGCAAGCCCGAGATAGACATTGCGATATTCAGTGGTCCTCGCATCCGATACCCTTTTGGAAAGAACAATAATCGCGATGACATAGGCCAGGAAGGCCGATATCGCCGCCGGCATGCCGTTTTTCACCGCCAACAACAGGAAATGGGCATCAATGGAATTACTCCCCATCCATAGTGGTCGCAGCCATTCATTGCGCCCGATACCGAATACCGGGTTTGCCAGCGCTTCGGCCCCGGCATATTGCCAGATCAATGTGCGATAATAGCCGGTTGACGGATTGAGCAGCAGATAGCGGTTCAATACCGCAATCAGGCCGTCCTGTGAAAAAAAGTGCAGCAGGATCAGGATAACGAAAGCAACCATTACGAGCAGCGGCCATGACAGTTCGCGTACGACGCGGCACAGCCTCTCATAGCCATACAGGCCGGAGATGGTGGCAACGCCCAGAAAGGCCGAAGAGCTGAACGAAAACAGGGCGCCAAGTGATGACGCGATACCGACAATCTTGGTCCTGCCGGGCTTCATGGCCAGCATGTAAAGCGGCAGCAGTGAGGTCAGGAACATACCGGCCATGATAGGATGATAAAATGGCCCATAGGCTCTCAAAAACCCGAGCCTTTTTTCGTTGCGAAGACCGAATGCCCCCACTTCTCGGGAACCGAGAATCTCCGCCACGGCAGGCCTCAGCAACAGTTTGCCCCCCAGGCTTTCTATCACCAGCATGGCAGACGCCAGTGAAACGCCGGGAATGATGACGGTCAGAAACAGCCTGAGGTCAGCGAGATTGCGAATGGAGCATCGCGCCAGAAAATAGGCAATCAGGGCATCGGCTGCCAACGACGCGCCGCTCTCTATGGCGAACATGAAGTCGTGGATGACGCTGAAGGATATCACCAGCCATGCGGCCGAGAATATGTTGAGCAGGTCGACGATATTGATGCGGATCCGGCCCTGCAGCATCTGGATGAGAACGACAGGGAAAAGAGCAAATTCGACGATGCGAAAGGCGTAAAACCGGAAACCGGAGATTTCGAAGAAGATCTCCGGCGGCAGCAAAAGGCTGTAGAAAAACAGCACCAATGGCCAAACTCTCTTGAAACCCTGCATTACCTAGGCCTTCTTTCGCTTCATGAAACGCATTTCAACGGCATGGTAGCTGTAGCTTGAGATAACAATGATGGATAGCAGATACAGCATTGTTACCAGCGAAGCGACACCGGCGCCCATATCGAGCTTGATACCTACATTGGGAACGAATTCCCCGCCATAGCCAAAAACCGTCTGCAGGATGCGGATAAATACAAAAACAATCGCTATGTGCCACATATAAATGCTGTAGCTGACCTTGCCGAGATGCTGGAGAAAGCGGCTGTTGAGCAGATTTGTCATATGGCTCGACCCGGCATGCACCGCCAGCGATGCCACGAGCAGCGAGAAGATGACTACCGGCAGCCAGGCAGCCAGGCGGTCGTAAAAGGCCATGGTGGCGATCGAGACCAGCGACCAGATGATTGGCGACAGCAACCAGCCATAGCGGCGATGGTCGCCCCCCTCATAAAACCGGTGCACCAGGACCCCGGCGAAGAAGCCGTAGAAACAGCGCAGAATCGGATAGCCAACGACATTGTGAAAGGCATCAAGATGCCAGCACAAAGCAGCGCTGGCGACGAACATGGTCAGCATGATCGCACTCTTCAGGCGACCCGCCATCATCGCAATGCAGGCAAAAACGAAATAGGTCAGAAACTCGGTGGAGATCGACCAGCTGGGAAAATTATAGGATAGCTCATCGGCAAACAGCGCCTGCACCAGCAGCAGGTTATACAGCGCCAGCTTCCAGCTTTCCGGACTTTCCCCGCTCTCTCCGTTCATGACAATGCGCGTCAGGTCGATAATGACAAACACCAGGAATGTCAGCAGATGCAATGGATAGAGCCGCCAGAAGCGTTTCTTCTGGAACGCCACCAGCTTGTCGGATGATCCGATATTGTCGAAATAATTATAGGAAATCACAAAGCCGCTGATGACGAAGAACAGATCCACCATCAGATCGCCATTGCGGATGACCGGATTTTCGTAAATCGGCGAAAAGGTCGGGAAATGGTAAAGTGTGACCATAAGCGCCGCGACGCCACGCACGGCTTCCAGCTCGAGAAATTTCTGCTTTTTTACCATGGGTCAGCGCACCAGCTGCTTCATGATGCACTTGGCTTCTTGCCGGACCCTGGCGCTGCTGCTCTGGGCATTGGCGAGAAAATCCCCAAACCCATCCATGCTGGTATCTTTCCTTACGCTGAAACGCGGAATGGGGTTGCTATCGCTCAGTCTCGGCCCGCCATCGCTGGAATAAATAGCACCATATCCGGCCTGTTTCAGCGCCTGCATGACGCGTCGGTCATAGCGGCCAAATGGCAGCCCGGCATCGTCGATACTGCGGCCGCATATCTGCGACAATATGTCACGCGACCGCACAAGCTCGCGCGTCAGCGCTGCATCATCCTGGTCCGGCCATGGCTGGTGATCCATGCCGTGCGAACCGATGGCGAATAGCGGGTCACTATCGATTTCGGCCACCTGCTCACTGGTCAGATAGCCGGTCTGGTCGAGCTTGCCCACAAGCACAAAAAAGCTTGCTTTCATGGCGCGCCGCCGCAGCTCAGGCACGGCGATGTGATAATCAGAATCATTGCCATCATCAAAGGTGATCGACAAAGGTGCGGACGTGCGCTCGACCAGATCAAGCGTGTCATGAAAGACGGACTCGCTGATCCAATAGGGTGCCTCACCCTCTTCATAGGGGCGCTTGGGCGTCCCCAGCCCATGAAAATTCAGGATGAAGGTCATCCGCGCACCCTGTTGTATATGGTCTCGGCAAGCTCGACTATCTGACCTCTCGGCCAGGCTGCACGCGCCTCCTGTATCTCGGGTCCGCGATAATGCACACCACCCATCCGTTTCTTGAAGCGGAATACGCTGGGATTGTCCTCTTCATCCGCACCGCCCAGATCATAATGACTGAGTCCGAGCGACCGTGCATGTTCGATCACCGCCCATTGCAGGCGGAAGGATGCGCGCAGATCACGCCCCTCATCATTGGTCGCGCCGAGAAGATACACCGCCATATTGCCGCTATAGGCACCGATATGGCCGCCGACCAGCCGGTCCTGATGCCAGGCCAGGTGGACCAGCAGCCGCTCATCCGCACCCGCCATTTCGGCGGCATCGGCAAAAAACGCAGCATCCTGCGGTGCCTGGAACCCCTTTTGGTGCGACAGTTGCTGCAATAATGGCTGGAACAGACGAAAATCTTCCGGATCGGCGCTGCGGGTAATTCTGATATCCCCTTTCTCCCCACGCCGCAAATCGGTGCGCCACTTGCCGTTAAGCCCAGCGCGCAACGCCTCCATATCGGGTGCCAGGTCGATGATGAATGTCTCATAGCCGGTGCCGGATAGCGGGGCGAAGCCGGCGATCGCCTCATAGGCGCTGCGCTGCACGGCTATATCGTCCGTGATCACCGGCGGATTGATCCGCAGATTATAACCCTTTCCCGCAACCAGATAGTGGCGCAGCGCCGCCTGAACATGCGCCACCATTTCGGCACCATCGTCTAGCATCACCGGCCCCTGTGCAATCACCGCCAGCCCTGCCGGCACCAGCGGCAGCGGCTTTATACGGGCATTGGCCAGGGCCACAGGCTGGTCGCCATCGCTGACCAGCAGATAATGGCTGCGCGCGCCTGCTGCCTTTGCCGCGACACCGGCATAGGCGGGATATTGCCGCCAGCTCGCATTACCGGCCGCTACAAGCAGCGGCAGTACATCTGCCACCGGGATTTCGGACACGCTGAGCGCACTGGTGATCGGGCCGGAGCGATTCATGGCAGCGCGATAGCCGAGGCCGAAACAGATTGAAATAGCGCTCCACCTGACATATCGGGGCGCCGAGCGCATTATTGCGACCCTTCTTCCGATCCCGCCTGGATGCCATGACCTCTCCCAGCACCACATTGCGCCTGCCAGAAAGCGTCACGCATGACGTGTCGGTGGTCATTGTCAGCTACAATACGCGCGACATGACCCTGGCCTGTGTGCAGTCGGTGCTCGACAATAAGGGCGATCTGGCGGTCGAGGTGATCGTGGTCGACAATTGCTCCAGCGATGGCAGCGCCGCTGCACTGCGCCAGACATTCCCCGATATTACCGTGATCGACAGCCCGGCCAATGGCGGCTTTGCCTATGGCAATGCCATCGGCTTCGAGCAGGCACATGGTCGCCATATCCTGCTGCTCAATCCTGATACCGAGATTTTCCCCGGCGGATTGCGGCGCTGTATCGACCATATGACGGCCAGTCCGAGAACCGGCATCATGGGCCCGCGGGTGCGGCTCGATGATGGCAGCCAGCAATCGAGCATGATCCGCTTTCTCAGTCTGACCCAGCTGTTCTTCATCATCTTCATGCCCAGCCTGTGGCTGCGCCGGACCAGCTTGTTCGGCGACCTGCGTTATGCCGGGCTGTCGCGCGATACAGTCAACCGGGTCGATGCGGTGTCGGGGTGTTTCATGTTCGCACGCCGCGAGTTGCTGGAACAGGTGGGCGGCCTCGACACCCGCTTCTTCATGTATGGCGAGGAGGCTGAATGGTGCCACCGCACCGGCAAGGGCGGATGGGATGTGGTGTATAACCCTGAAGTCGAAATACTCCACCACGGTGCCGCCAGCACAGGCCAGATGAATGACTGGAAGGCGGTCGAAATGACGCGCGGCCATATTCTGTTCCTGCGCTTTACCCGGGGTGCCGGTATCGCCTGGCTCGGCACTTTACTGATGACGCTGCGCGACATCGTCCGCATCCCATATTATGCCGCTGCCACCCTGTTACGAGGGTTCCGCCCACCGGCCAATGCCGGACCATGGTGGACACGGCTGAAATTCGAGCTCAAGGCGCTGTTTAGCCTGCCCGGCGGCCAGACCATCACTCTGCCCGACCCGGATATGGTGCACAAATGAAACGCCTCGCCATATCGCTGGCGCGCAATGTCGGCCATGCCGCCATGGCACCGCTGGAAGGGCAATTGATGCGGGCAAAGCCGGATCGTGCACTGCCGCCGGTGTTTATCATCGGCGCCCCGCGTTCGGGCACGTCGCTGCTCTATGAGTTGCTGATCACCCGCTTTCGCTTTGCCTATATGGCCAATGCAGCGCATCGCTTTTACCGGACACCGCTGGCGGCCACTCGACTCTTCCAGGGCGCAATCGGCAAATGGGAGGGCAATTTCACCAGCCGCTATGGCCATATTGACGGATGGGGCGCGCCCAATGAGGGCGGCTGGATATGGCAGCGCTGGCTTGCCGATGGTGACTGGACCGATGGCCGCGATTATCCCGAACCAAGCATCGCCGAATTGCGGCAGCTGACAGCCGGCTTCACCGCCGTGCTGGACGCGCCCTTTCTCAACAAGAATGTCATGCATTCCAACCGATTGCGACTGATGCAGCGCATCTGGCCCGATGCGCTCTATATCGAGGTGCGGCGCGACATACGCGACAATGCCCGGTCGATCATACGCGCCGAACGCAGCGAGGGCGGCCCGGAAAAACATGGCGATATCTGGTGGTCGGTGCGACCAAGGCTGGCGGCAGATTATGCCGGCAAAAGCGACAGTGAGCGCGCGGTGGCACAGGTCATCGGCGTGGCGCGGGATATCGCCGAAGACATGGCGATCATCGATCAGGGCCGGCTGTTCAGCATCGATTATGCGGATATGTGCGCCGCGCCGGCCAAAGCGCTTGGGGAGATGGAGCAGTTTCTCGCAGCCCATGGCTACTCGCTGCAGCAGCGTCTCGAAGTGCCGGAGCATTTCCCGGTGCGGCCGTCAAAGCCCCTGAGCGATGCCGATGAGGCAGTGCTGACACAGACAATAGAAGCCCTTGCCCAATAGCTGCGCCTGCACCGGCAAGCGCCGGTGACCCGGGTTAATGGCTTTTGCCGACCATCCGCAACAATGCTGGCGGCAGCCAGTCCTTGGCAAGGTGGCGCAATTTCACGCTATAATCGGTGGCATCATGCGATCCGGGGCGTGACATGAAATTGGTAGTGCGATCAGGTTGATCGTTAATGTCCGCAGTCGAGGTGTAGTAATAGGTCGCAATCGAGCGCCGCGAGACGCCATCCGGCGTATTCAGCGGGTCGGGATGGCCGTGATAGCTGTCGAGATTGGTGCTGAAGACAACGCAGCGACCGATTAGCGGCGCGATGCGGTGGTGCATTTCCTTCATGTCCTTCGACCACAGTTCAAGATGGCCGCCATAGCTGTCGTCCCAGTCCTCGTTGAGATAGACCAGAACATTGAGCCGCCGCCGAACATGCATGATCTTGTGGTTGTTGAAGTCGGCATGAACCCCGAGATGACCGCCACGAAATGTCTGATGCAGTCCGCCACCGGCATAATAGGGGTCGGCAATCAGCCCCTCTATACCGGTCATGGCAGAGAGAAAATTCAGAAATGGCTGGCTGTTCAGCGCCGCCAGCAGGTTCCGGGTCGGATCATGCGGTACATCTTCGGGGTGGAACTGAAACTTCAGATTTTCCTGCTTGCGGTTGAACGAGCGGGCATGTTCCTTCTCGGGGAAATGCTCTGCGACATCGCGCAGCAGCTCGATCGGGAGGAAGTCCTCGATCATGATATGCGGGAACGGCTCCGCATTCTGATAGCGCTCGGCCAGCGCCCGGCCTTTTTCAATGCACTGGTCTTCCTGGAACCGTGGGCTTCCAGAATTGCCGACAAAGTCTAAAACAGCCATTGTAAATTCCTTGTAGCGGCCGGTGCCGCGCCGTGTTTCGCCGGTGGCATAACCGCTTGCCGAGTGGCACTCAAGCCACTAAAGACCGCTTGCCCGAATTAATTGTGCATCTGCAGCATAAAGCAGGAATCATCCCCTTGACCGTTACCAGCCCAACCGAAACCGCACCCGCTGCACCGAGCATCGAAAACTATCATGGTCTCGTGCGCAGCGACATCTTTCCCTATATCCCCCGCACCGAGGGCTGGCTGGTCGATATTGGCGGCGGCACCGGGGCCACAGCGCTGGCCGCAAAGGCCCAGGGGCTGGCCGACAAGGTCGCCGTGCTCGACCAGATCGACGAAAGCCACACCACACCGGGGCTCGATTATTACCGCAAAACCGATATTTCCAGCCGTGAGGCATTGGCCGGATGCGCCGAGGATCTGGGCGGTTTCGACACCGTATTGGCGCTCGATGTGCTCGAGCATCTGGTCGATCCGTGGCAGACCGTCGCGGATATCCACAGCTGCATGAAGCCCGGCGGTGTATTCATCGCCAGCATCCCCAATGTGCGTGAGATCAACGCCAGCCTGCCGCTGCTGTTCGGCAACAAATGGGAATATAAGGATGCCGGCATTCTCGACCGCACCCATTTGCGCTTCTTCGTGAAATCGACCGCGGTGGAACTGATGGTCAGCTCGGGCCTCAAGCTGAAAGAAGTCATCCCAGCACCGTTTACCGCACGCCGGTTCAAGCTGCTGCGCGCGGCGACGCTCGGCCTGTTCAACAGCTTTCTCGACCGCGCCTATATCATCGTCGTCGAAAAAGCGGATGGATAAGTCCGGCCAATATCCGGCGGTCCCGGTGCTGCCGGCCGGACAGCCTCACGAGACCTGCCCGACCTGCATATGCGACGGCATCGGCACCTTCTGCTTCTCGATCACCACAATTGAGTCATAGAAGCGCACACTGGCAACCTCATTCTTGTCCGCGAAAAGCGGTTTTTTCGGATGATACCAGCCATGCATGTCGTCGACGATCTGCTTGGCGACCTCGATCGCGGTGCCGCGGCGCTGATAGCCGCCCTCGTTGAAGCCGGGGAAATAGGCAGTGTGCAAATCCTCTATGACATAGAGCCCGTTATGGTTGAGCAGCGGCCATAGCGTTTCGAAACTGACCTGCTGGTGCGTCGCCACATGCGAACCGTCGTCGAGAATGATGTCGGGCCGCCCCATTTCCTCGACCACGCCGCGCAAGAATGCCGGATCGGCCTGTGAGCCGATACGCACCTGATTGGGCGCGTCGACATAGTCCGCGCAATCGGGATTGATATCGACGCCGCAAATCTTCGCGTCAGGGCCGAAATATTTGCGCCACATTTCGAGCGAGCCGCCCTTGAACACACCGATTTCGAGGAAATTCACATCGGCCTTGTTGCGATAACGGGCAAATTCACGCGAATAGACATCGAGATAGTGCAGCCATTTATGGACGACGCGGCCATCATGGCGAAAGAATATCTCGGCCAGATCGCTGGGAAACTCCTCGAGCGACTGCATCGCCTGCGATGCCGGAATCTGGCGCTCGGCGAAGGGGAAATGATTGGTGGGCCTGCCCTGCCTCTTGCGTATCTTCTGCCTCAACCGGCCAATAATGTCGGTCAAATTCATTATCTGTTCCTAACCTTCGCAAAAGATTGAGATTCGCGCGCATATCCCGGCTGATGAATATGACAGCGGGGCAATAGGGGCATTAGACGGCGGAGAGAAGCATAAATTCACCAAAAATGGCGCCCGCGCCTATCGCCGCGATACCAGCCGCACCTTGCTGGTCAGTGTTTTCAGCGTCGCGACAATCATCGCGCGGGTATCGCCATCGGCATGCCCCCAGGAAAGGGCGAGCGCTATGACTGTCGCCGCCAGCCATAGCGAAAGCGTTGCCAGTACGCCGAACTCATAGCGCGACAGCGCCACGACCAGGGCGAGGATCATCACGAAATTGAGGAAGAAGGAGCGCGGCAGGGGCATTTTCCGGTCTATCGCAAAGAGCAGGAACATGACGTCGAAGATCAGCCGCAACAGCACCGCGGAAGCGGCCCCGATCGCGCCAAAGGCCTCGACCAGATAATAGAGCAGCACGAAATAGAATGGCAGCTGGATGATGGTGATCTTGGTGACGATATCGGGCTTGCCCTCTGCCTGGAGGTAAATGAACGCAATCACGCCAAAGGCATTGATCCAATAGGCAAACATCAGGATACGCGCCGGGATCGTCGCCTGTTCGCCAATATCCTGACCGACCCAGAGCTTGAGGAATATCTCGGCAATGCAGATGATCCCGATGATCATCACCGTCATCAGGATTTCGAGCACCGACAGGCTTTTGCGCAAAATGTCCTTGCGCGCCTCGCCTTCGCTCGAGGCGATGCGCGGGAATACCGCATTGCCAACCGCCTTGGGGATCAGCGCGACGCGGCGCGATATATCAAAGGCCACGGCGTAAATCGCGACAGCGGCGGCACCCAGTGTCGTGCCCAGAACCAACCGGTCACCGACCACGATCAGCGGCCCCGCCAGCGTCGTCAATGTTACCCAGCCGCCATATTTCAGCAGGCCCAGCCATTCGGCATTGTCGAAACGCGGCGTGAATCCCCTGAGCAGATGTGTCCGCACTCTGAGCAGGAAGATGCCGAAGCCGATGACACGCGCAATGATCGCCGAGACCACCAGCCATTTCAGCGTCGGCCCGATAATGAAAGCCGTCGCCAACGGAATGAGCTGGAACAGGCTGGTGCTGATCACCGTCGCGATATTGACATCGAGAAATTTCTCCCGCCCCTGCAACGCGCCAGAAGCAACACCCGTCAGCGTCGCGACCGGCACCGCCAGCGCCAGCACCGGCACCGCGTCGAGCACCTCTTCACGCAGCCATTGGTCAGCCTCGAAATGGACCGAGAAGAAATAGCTGGCGGCGACATAGAGCAGCACCCCGCCAAATATTCCCATGCCGATATTGACGACCGCGGCGGTGGCGAAAACATCGGCTCTTTTGCCCGGCTCATCATCGACCAGCACGGCGATACGGTGCGCCGTGGCGCGCCCCAGCCCCAGGTCAAAAAGCCCGAAATATCCGAGAATGACCCATATGATCGCCAGCGCGCCATAACGCTCGACGCCCACCTGTTGCAGGTAGAGCGGAATCGTAACCAGCGCGAGGACCAGCGGCGTGACCGTTCCAGCCAGATTATAGACAGTATTGCGTCCGACACTCAAAATGCACCGCCTCGATCATACCGATCATATGGCCGGACATATGCAATCATCGATGGGCGTTCACCGCCTGTGCAGATAGTCATATTCCGTTCACCGTGGCGCGGCCATATATCCCTTCGGTAGCTATTGACCAGAGGGGAAATCGAAAACCTTGCCGCCAAAGGCGCGATCATGCCATCGCGGCACGCCGCCGACAGGCGATAATTCGGTAAAGATTCGATGCATAAGCAATGCCCATGTTTGAATTGACGCCATCCAACAATGCGCATAGGACGCAGCGGACAACTTCAACCAGCCCAGAGCAGCACGCCTCTCTTCGAAAGCAGGCGTACCATGGGTACTTTGTGACAGCATCATCGATTGTCGAGGCAGGATAATGGCTACGGCTTATGCAGACAGGACGGCAAGACGGTCCCGTGCGCTGGTGCCGGCCAATGCGGACGCCGCCGCCATCGCCACGCTGCTCTTTCTGGCGATAGCCTTTGTCCTGGGCGGCAGCGGCAGCCGTTTCCCGATGACCGAAATGCTGGTCTATCTCGCTGCGATCCCGGCACTGTTCCTGTCGCTTATCGGCAAGAAGAAAGACCGGGAAACCATGCATCTGCGTGGTACCAAAATCCTGATCCTGTCGACTGTGGCACTGAGCGTCATTCAGCTGGTACCACTGCCACCTTCTGTCTGGCAGAATCTGCCAGGGCGCGCACCGCTGGCCGAAGCGGCGGTGCTGATCGGTCAGGGCGATGCCTGGCGACCATGGTCGATCAATCCCGACAGCACCTTGCGCTCGGCGCTCTATCTGATCGTACCGGTGACCGCCTTCATCGCTGTCAGCCGACTCGATACCGGGCTCCAGACCAGGCTGCTGTGGTGCGTGATGCTGGCCGCAGCTCTCCACCTGCTGATCGCCATTGCCCAGTCGCTTTCGGGCGGCGAGAGCTTCTATTTCTATGACACCACCCATAAGGGTCTGCCCATCGGCATTTTTGCCAATCGCAACCATATGGCGCTGTTCCTGCTGATAAGCCTTGTGCTTGCACCGGCCATGCTCGCGGCACGGCTGCATGCGGCACCGCTGTCGCGCCATATGCTTTACTGGGCACTGGCCTTTGTCCTGGCCATCGGCATATTGGCCACCAGCAGCCGCGCCGTCACCGTGCTGCTGCTGCTATCCATACTCTTCCTTGCCTATCTGTCGATCCCCGAACGGCACCGCAAAACCGGGTTAATTGCCATTGCCATCTGCGTCAGCGCGCTGGTCGCGCTGGTCTTGCTCGGCTGGTGGACCGGCAATCTCGGCAATCTGGAAAGCCTGAGCGCGCGTTTCGAACAGTCCGACGATCACCGCTATGAATTCTGGCCCGACACCCTGGCCGCAATGGGGCATTATTTCCCCTTCGGCTCTGGCATCGGCACCTTTGACGAAGCGTTTCGCAGCCAGGAGAGCCTCGACATTATCGGCACCCATTATGTCAACCATGCGCATAATGACTATATAGAGATCATTATCGAGACCGGGATTTTCGGCCTCATTCTGCTGGCCGCTATGGCGGTGGTAATGCTGCCCGCCATGCGCCGGATTATCGTCGGCAGGACCCGGGGCGACATTACCGACCTGCCACTGCTGGCCTGTTGGGGGCTGACAATGATAGCGCTGCATTCGCTTGTGGATTACCCGATGCGCAGCCTTGCCATTGCCGCCCTGTTTGGCGTTCTCGCAGCCATCTGCATTTCAGTTCCAGGCGGCCGCCACAGGCTGGCGGTCAATCGCACCGGGAATGAAATCCGTCGCCCGGGCATTATCGCTTTCGGCGCAAAGGGGAATAGGCTAGGCGTTTGAGAATATGAGGATGACGACATTTTGGTACAAACGCGCGCTTACGCGATAGCTGCATCGGCGGTTATGATGCGAAGGCTGCACCGAGATTGATTACGAAGATTGCTTACGAAATTTGCTTGCAAGGGTTTCATAGTGAATAAAATCGCCGCGTTAGGAATTTTGATCAGCCTGTCTTTGATAGTATCGGGCTGCCAGTCATCACGCGAAATCGTGCCGGGAATTGTCCCAGCCGATGCGAGCGCACTGGCCGGAACCGTACCCGATCCGGGCAATCCTTTTCCAGACTATGTCATCGGACCGCAGGATGTGCTGACGGTACGCGTTTTCCGCGAACCCGATCTCAGCATCGATGCGGTGCGCGTCGATTCCGGCGGCCGCATAGAAATGCCGCTTATTGGCAAGGTCGAGGCGGTCAATAAGACACCCGATCAGCTGTCCCAGGAAATCACCACCCGGCTCGGCGAAAAATATCTGGTCAACCCCAGTGTCGCGGTCAATGTGCAGGAGGTGAACTCGAAACGGGTCACGGTGGAAGGCGAAGTCAGCAGCCCGGGCGTGTTCGCGCTTACCGGAACAAGTGACCTGCTCACTGCCATCGCGCTGGCCGGCGGCCCGGATGATGTCGCACAGCTTGACGAGATTGCGGTGTTCCGCAGCGTCAACGGCCAGAAAATGGTCGCCGCATTCGACCTGGCAAGGATCCGCTCGGGCGAGATGGCCAATCCGGTGATATTGCCCGGTGACATTATCGTTGTCGGATTTTCGAGCCTGCGCCAAGGTTATCAGGACTTCCTGAAAATAGCACCGCTGATTGCCGTTTTCAGACCGCTTGCAAACTAAAGCACTATCGATATTCGAAGAGATACATCGCTTATGACACGTCCAGAATTTGATCGAACAGAGATCCTCGAAGAACAGCAGGGCTTCTCGATCAACTTTGCCGAAATCCGATCGATGGCATATCGCCAGCGCTACATTATGGGTGCCATTATTCTGGTGGCACTGCTGATCGGTGTTGCTGTGACCATCGTTTCGCCTGCAATCTACCAGGCGGAAGTAAAAATCCAGATCGATCCAGACTCGAATGATGTGCTGACCGATTCAACCGAGTTGAGCAACAGGCTGCGTGGCGCCGATGTCCAGCGCTACCTCAATTCGCAGGTTGATCTGATCAAGAGCCGGTCAATGGCACAGCGCGTCGCCACCGATCTCGACCTCAATGCCAATGACACATTTCTGGTCAAAATGGGTGAGCAGCCGGTCGAAATTGCCGGTGAAGGCACATCGCTCGAGCGCGCCAGGCTCGAACAGGTCGTCGCCACGCTGGTCGCCAATATCGATATCACACTGCCCTTCGGCAACAAGGTGGCCACCATCACCTTTGACAGCCGCGACGAGGAACTGGCGCAGCGTGTCGCCAATGCCTACGCCAAGAGCCTGATTACAGGCAATATCGAGCAGCGTTATGAAGCCAGCTCCTATGCCCGCGATTTCCTTGAAAGTGAAATCGCCGATGCCAAGCAGAGACTGGAAGAAGCCGAGCGACAGGCGCTGCTCTATGCCCGCAACACCCAGATTATCGATGCCAGCGATGGCGTTGGCAGCACCGACGAAGAAGGCCGCTCCGCTCCGCGCTCGATAACCACCGCAAATCTGGTCCAGATGAACACCGATCTGGCAGAGGCACGCACCAACCGCATCCTTGCCCAACAGGAATGGGAAGCAGTGCGTGGTCGTCCGCCGCTGGAGATCAGCGCGGTCCAGAACAATCCCGCGATCCAGAGCTTGTTATCCGAAAAAGCGGCCAAGGAATCGCAGCTGCGCGAGCTGCTCGACCGCTACAAGCCCGATCACCCTGTGGCCGTACAGGCTGCGGCCCAGCTCAATAGTCTCGACTCGGAAATCAACGCCATCGCAACCAGCATTACCGGGGCGATCCGCTATGACTATGAAATCAAGCAGCGCCAGGAAGCATCGCTGGCAAGCAATCTGGAACAGTTGAAGGACGCAACGCTTGAAGAACAGAACAAGCGGGTCCAGCTCAACCTGCTGGCGCGCGAGGTGGAGACCAACCGGGCACAGTATCAGTCGCTGCTCGAGCGGTTCGAAGAGGTGAATACCAGCGCTGATGTGGTCACCAACAACATCTCGATCATAGATGAGGCACAATCAGCCGAGAAGATTGCACCGCAGCCGCTGATCAACATGCTGCTGGCCGGAGTTATCGGCCTCGCCATAGCCTTTTTGGTCGCCTTCCTGCGCGAAACCTTCGACGACTCGATCCGGACACCCGATGACGCGTCCCGCAAGCTCGGCCTGCCACTGCTCGGCACGACTCCGGTCTACAAGCAGGAAGACCCGCTGATCGAGACACTCTCTGACCGGAAATCGGCCATCGCCGAAGCCTATTCGTCGATCCGCTCTTCGCTCGATTTCAGTACCAGCGAGGGTGCACCCAAGAGCATATTGCTCACCAGTAGCCAGCCATCAGAGGGTAAGTCGACCAGCGCCGTCGCCATTGCCGAAAGCTTTGCCCGTGCCGGCAAGCGGACGCTGCTGGTCGATGGCGATTTGCGCAACCCGTCGCTGCACAAATATCTCGGCGTGGAAAACAATATGGGCTTTGTCTCGACACTGACGGGCAATGCCAATTTCGATACCGTCATCTCCAAACCTGCTGACATGCATTTCGATTTCCTGTCCTGCGGCCCTATCCCGCCTGACCCCACCGAGATCATTGTCAGCCATGCGATCACGCGGTTTATCAAGTCGGTCGAAGGCCGCTATGATCACATCTTGTTCGACGGTCCTCCGGTTATGGGGCTGGCCGATTCGCCGCAGATGAGCCGCGCCGTGGGCGGCACGGTTCTGGTCGTCGAAGCAGGGCGTATTCGTGGTGGACAGACCAAATCTGCCATCCGTCGCCTTAACGATGCCGATGCCACATTGCTGGGCCTGATCCTGTCGAAATTCGACGGTGTATCGAGCGGTTATGGCGAATATTACGGCTATCAGTACAACTACGTGAAGCGTGATGACTGATGCCGTTTCGGGGACAGCGGGTCGCCTGAGATTCTGGGTCATACTGGTCCTGTGCCTGTTGCTGGCGGCCCTCGTGGTCGCGGTCCAGCTTGGCGAAGCGGCAGCGGGCAACCGGCAATGGCAAACCGGCCTGTTATTCCCGACCAGCGACGGTGAGGCTGCGGCGCGACTATCTTCCGATCTGCTGGCAGCTGACGAGAAACAGTCCGCAGGTGCTTTTGCCATGGATGCGCTTGATGATTCGCTGACTCATGTCGAGGCATTGCGCACTCTGGGTATCACCCGGTTTGACGAAGGCGAAGAAGACAAGGGCAAGAAGCTGGTCGAGCTCGCGGGACAGTTGAGCTGGCGCGACAGCGCGACTCAGGCATGGCTGTTCGAACAATCGCTGCGCGACGGCGATTATGCCCGCAGCATCCAGCACGCCGATGCCCTGTTGCGGCGGCGGCGGGTGCAGAGCGAGATATTCTCCATCTTCACCCTTGCCGCGCTTGACCCCGAACTTTCCGGCACGGTGCGGCAGCAGTTCATTGCCAATCCGCCATGGCGTGCCAACTTTTTCGCCGACGCCGATGACACCGATCCGTCGCAATATCGCGGCTTTGAGAACATCGCCATCGGCCTGAAGAACACCGAATCCCCAGTAACGCCGCGCGAAGCGCTGCCTTTTATCAACATGCTGGTACAAAAAGGCGAGACCGGGCGGGCATTGCAGACCTGGGCCAATCTTTTCCCTTCGCAAAGCGCGGTGCTTCCGGCCAATGGATCGATCACCCTGGCATGGCCGCGCGGCGAACGGATGAACCTGCCCTACCCGACCGACTGGCGCTTCCGCTCCAGCCGCTCTATCCTGCCTCTGGTAAGAGGTGCCGGCGATGACAGCGATACCCGGCTTGATCTGGAACTTGATCGACGCGCATTGGGGCCGATTGCCGAGCATCTTGTGATGCTACCGCCGGGAGAGATTACCCTGCAGCTTGACACAGACGCGCTGGCACGGCGCGATCTCGGCAAGCTGCGCTGGTATCTGCAGTGCACCGACACGCCGCGTAACAGGGCCCCGGAGATAGCACTGGTTCCCGAACGGCTTGACACGCCACGCTGGCAGACTGTGCTGGGCGAACAGGACTGCCCGGTCTATCGGCTGGTAATGGCGGTGCGACTGGGCGGACTCTCCGCTGCGGGCGACATCAGCCTCGGTGCGGTGCGGCTAAGCCATAAAAGGCCCGAAGCCTAGCCGCCTATTGCGTCGCTCCCGCAGTACCGAGGCGAAAATCGGCAATCACCGGATGATGATCGGACTGAATATACGCACCCCCGGTAAAGGCATTGGCGATACGCAATTCGCGAGCGGCGAATATATGATCGATACGGACATAGGCACCGAACAGGCCGCTGCGCCGGGCCGGACCGGGAAAGGTGCTACCCGGTCCGAAACCAGCGCTCTTCTGGGCATTCTGCATCAGATCGGACATGATGGCATAGCCCTCATTCCAGCGACTGGCGTTGAAGTCGCCGATGACCGCGTCCGGCGTTTCATTGGCAATGGCCTCGGCAAGGTCGCGATAGAATAACCGGTTGACCGTAGGCGTCTCGAATGCCTTTGGCGCACGCAATGTCCAGACAGAGAAGCGGCGGCCATCGACCATGACCCGCGTCTTGAGAACGCCGTTAATCGCCAGTGCTTCAGCGCGAACCGGATGGTGCGAGAGCAGTGCGAGGTTGTTTTGCGTCACCACATTCCAGGGCTTGCCGGTTTCTTCTTCCAGCGCCTGACGAAATGCCTCGGCATCATGGACTTCCTGCAACCCGATAATATCGGCATCATAGCGCGCCAGATGCCTGGCCGACCCCGCCATGTCGCGGTTAAGCCCGCGCAGCGATGCGGACATTACCCTGAGGTCGCTGGCAAATTGGCGCTCCTCGCCGGCGGCCATATTGGTGCCCGATGGCATCAGCATCAACCCAAAGCCGACTATCGCCGCCAAAGGTGCGGTAATCCAGTCACGCAGCATGGTCAGGATTACCGCGATAATGATTGCGGTAATACCGAACACCAGTCCGCCAGCATTGATATAGCCGAAATAGGACAGGCTATCGCCGACAGCGAACCACAGGCCAAACCACAACAGGATCAGCAGCAATGCTGCGCGCAAGGCCCAACTAAGGCGCTTGGCCGAGAACAGGCCCGAAAGCAGGCTGGGCGATGATTTTCTGCTCGAAGATGAGCCAGTCGGGCCGGGCATGAGGCGGTTTCTTTCAGGCAATATGGCTGCGGAAATTTTACGGCTGCGAATATTGCCGCAAAGCCCTAAGCTTTTTATGGCATTGTGCAACCACATGGTGCATAGGCGGCGCGATCTACAACTGCGACAGAGCGTGATGTGTCCCAGAAAATCCTCGTCATCTTCGGCACACGCCCCGAAGCAATCAAACTTTTCCCGGTCGTCCATGCCTTTGCCGAAGCCGAAGGCATCGACCCGGTGGTCTGTGTCAGCGCCCAGCACCGCGAGATTCTCGACCAGGTGCTCGATATCGGCCAGATAACCCCCGATCATGACCTCGATATCATGCAGCCCAACCAGTCACTCGATGCACTGACGGCACGGCTGCTGACCAAGATCGGCGAAGTGATGGACAGGGTGCAGCCCGATCGCGTTATCGTCCAGGGCGATACCGCCACCGCCATGGTCGGTGCCCTGGCTGCCTATTATCGCAAGATCCCGGTCGGCCATGTCGAGGCAGGGCTGCGCAGCTACAACATCTACCATCCCTGGCCTGAAGAAGTGAACCGCAAGATCATCGGCACCATTGCCGATATGCATTTTGCTCCGACCGAAACCGCGGCCAATGCACTGAAGAAAGAGGCCGTCGACCCGTCGCTGATCCACGTTACCGGCAACACCGTGATCGATGCGCTGCACTGGGTAACCAAACGCATCGAGGCCGAGCCGCAACTCGCTACGGGCCTCAGCGAATTGGAGCAGCGCTTTGCCGGCAAGCGGATTATCGGCGTTACCAGCCACCGGCGCGAGAATTTCGGCGGTGGTCTGGAAAATATCGCTGCCGCCATTGCCGAGCTGGCGCAGCGTGATGATGTCGCACTCATCTTCCCTGTGCACCCCAACCCCAATGTCCGCGCGGTGATGGATGCGGCGCTGTCGGGCCTAGACAATGTCGCCATGATCGAGCCGCTCGACTATCCGCATTTTGTGCGGCTGCTGTCGCTCGCCGAGATCATGCTCACCGATAGCGGCGGGGTGCAGGAAGAAGCCCCGGCGCTGGGCAAGCCGGTGCTGGTGATGCGCGAAACCACCGAGCGCCCCGAAGGCGTCGAGGCTGGCACTGCACGGCTGGTCGGCACTGATCGCGAGGCCATTGTTGCCAACGCCACAAGGCTGCTCGATGACGCTCAGGAATATGATCAGATGGCACGCGCGCACAATCCCTTTGGCGATGGCCAGAGCAGCGCCCGGATTGCGGAGTTGGTAAAAGCATGACGCACGAAACACTGCCCCGTGTCACCATGGTCGGACTTGGCTATATCGGCCTGCCTACCGCAGCGGTGATTGCCCAGTCGGGTTGCCATGTCTGCGGTTTCGATGTGAAGGCCGATGTGGTCGACACCATCAACCGCGGCGAAATCCATATCGAGGAGCGCGATCTCGATACGCTGGTGCACGATATGGTCGCCTGTGGCCGACTGCGTGCTTCGCTCGAGGTCGAACCGAGCGATGTCTTCCTGATCGCAGTGCCGACGCCCTTCAAGGGCGATCACGAACCCGATATCTCCTATGTCATGGATTCGGCGCGGCGCATCGCCCCGGTGCTGAAGCAGGGCGATCTGGTGATCCTCGAATCGACCTCGCCAATCGGCACCACGGCGGCAATCTGCGCCGAGATCGCCGGCCTGCGCCCCGATCTCGCCATTGCCGGCACCAGCGACAAGGCTTGCGATGTCCATGTCGCCTATTGCCCGGAGCGGGTGCTGCCGGGGCAGATTATCGCCGAATTGGTCTCCAATGACCGCAGCATCGGCGGCATCACGCCACATTGCGCCGAAAAGGCCAAGGCGTTTTACGAGATTTTCGTCAAGGGCGAGTGCGTACACACCAGCGCAGCCGCTGCCGAAATGGTCAAGCTGGTGGAAAATGCCTCGCGCGATGTCAGCATCGCCTTTGCCAATGAACTGTCGCTGATCGCCGATAAAATGGGCATCAATGTCTGGGAAGTGATCGCGCTGGCCAATCGTCATCCGCGCGTCAATATCCTGCAGCCCGGCCCCGGTGTCGGCGGCCATTGCATTGCTGTCGACCCATGGTTTCTGGTGCATGGAGCGCCCGAGCAGACGCCACTGATCGCCACCGCGCGCCGGGTCAATGATGGCAAGTGCGACTATACCATCGGTCGCGCCGAGGGTATGGTCGAGGCTGCCGGAAAGAGCGCGAAAGTCGCCTGTCTCGGCCTCGCCTTCAAGGCCAATATCGATGATTTCCGCGAAAGCCCGGCGCTAAAAGTGGCGCTGTCATTGGCACACAGCTATGGCGAACGGGTGCAGATTGTCGAACCCTATGCCGCGCAATTGCCCCCGGGTTTCGATGGCACCGGCGCGGTTCTCACCGATCTCGACAGCGCTCTTGACGATTGCGATGTCATTGTCGCACTGGTCGATCATGACGCGTTCAAGGTGGTATCGCGCGAAAAACTGGCCGGCAGGACAGTCTATGACACCCGCGGCATGTGGGCCAGCACCGATCAGGGCTGAGGCGCAATAACCAAGGCGGGTCAACCGGATAGCAATATCTGTGTTATAGAACAGCGCTGTCTGTTGACGGGAAGGCACGCTGAATGACGATCCTGATTACCGGAGCTGCCGGCTTTATCGGCCATGCGCTGGCCAAGGCGCTGCTGGCGCGGGGCGATCGCGTCATCGGTATCGACAATCTCAACGACTATTATGATCCGGCGCTGAAACAGGCGCGGCTCGATGATATTGCCGCAACCGGCGGGGCTTTTGTCTTTCACAGGCTCGATTTTGCCGACAGCGAGGCGCTGAGCAGTGTGCTCGCAACCGAGCAATTCGACCGGATCGTCCATCTCGGCGCCCAGGCCGGGGTGCGTTACAGCCTGGAAAACCCGGCTGCCTATGTGCAGTCGAATCTGGTCGGCCATGCCAATATGCTCGAACTGGCGCGGGTGCGGCAGATCGGCCACATGGTCTATGCCTCGTCATCCTCGGTTTATGGCCACGCCTCCAAGATGCCATTGTCGGTCGATGCACGTGTCGATCATCCGGTGTCGCTCTATGCCGCAACCAAAAAGGCGGACGAGCTTATGAGCGAGACCTATGCCCATCTCTATCGCCTGCCGCTCACGGGCCTACGCTTCTTCACCGTTTACGGACCATGGGGCCGGCCCGATATGGCGCCGTGGAAATTCACCAGGGCGATATGTGAAGGCACGCCGATACAGGTGTTCAACCATGGCAGGATGAAGCGCGATTTCACCTATATCGACGACATCATCGCCGGACTTGTAGCAACGCTCGATGCCCCACCCGCCGATGATGCGCAGGCAAAACCCGGCGGCAGCGTCTCGCCACATGCGGTCTATAATATCGGCAATAACCGACCGGTAGCGTTGATGGATTTCATCGCTACCATCGAACAGGCCTGTGGCCGTGAGGCGGAGAAGATCATGAAGCCGATGCAGCCGGGCGATGTCTATGAAACCTATGCCGATATCACAGCCATTGCCGCTGCCGTCGGCTATGCCCCGGCAACCGGACTTGAAGATGGTATCCCCCGCTTTGTGGAATGGTATAAGCACTATCACAGCATAAAAGCGTAAGGAGGGCTGCCATGATAATCGTTGAAGGCTGGATCAGATATTCCCCAGGTGATGTCGCAAAACTGCGGGCGGCGACAGCCAAAGCGGTCACCGCCACCAATGCAAATGAGGAAGGCTGCCTGCACTACAGCATTGCCCAGTGCATCAACGATCCTGAAGTCATTCGCATCTCCGAGCGCTGGCGCGATGAAGAGGCACTGCAAGGGCATTTCGGCCAGCCACATATGACCGAATTCATGCTCGAACTGGCCAAGGCCACGCGTATCGATGCCGATGTGCGCGTCTATCATGCTCAGGAGGTTCGCCGCCTGCTCTAGCGGCGGAATCATACCATGCTGACCCGGCTCACCCCGCATATGGTCGAGAAACCCTGGGGCCGCGACGACCTCGCGCCGCCCTTTGTCGATGCCCATGCCGGCGAGCCGAGGCGCATTGGCGAACTATGGTATCAGTCGAGCAGCGAGCTGGTGAATGATCCGCTGCTGATCAAATATCTCTTCACCTCGGAAAAGCTGTCGGTGCAGGTGCACCCCGATGATGCTGCGGCGCGCGCGCGCGGCCAGCGCTGCGGCAAGGCAGAGTGCTGGTATGTCATTCAGGCCGAACCCGATGCGGTGCTGGGTCTGGGGCTGAAAAGCCCGATAAGCCCTGAGGAACTGCGTGAGGCGTCGCTCTCGGGTGTGGTCGAGCATATGATCGACTGGAAACCGACCCGCGCCGGGGATATCTGGTATGTCGCCCCCGGCACCATCCATGCCATCGGACCGGGGCTGACCCTGATCGAGGTGCAGCAGAATATCGACATCACCTATCGGCTCTATGATTATGGCCGGCCGCGCGAGCTCCATCTCGACGACGCCATCGCTGTTGCCAGTCCCGGGCCCTATGCCATGGCCAATCATGGCGATTATCTGAGCCAGGACCCGCTGATCCGCCACTGGCCACATTTCGGGCTGGCGCTGGCACATGATGCAGAGCAGGTGCGCGAGCTGGCGAGCACCATGGTCACCGACAGCTATTGGGCGCCGATCAACGGACCTGCCGAGATCGATGGCCAGACATTGCACCACGGCCAGGTCTATCGCCGCGAGGCGCATAGCGCGCTCGCCAGTGTCGCGCTCGATCCCGCAACCACCATGCTGCTTGCCTGGCCGCGCAGCCTCGACAGCGGCGCAGCGTCATGATCGTCCCGGTCATACTTTCAGGCGGATCGGGCACACGGTTATGGCCGCGATCGACCAATGCCCGGCCGAAACAGTTCCTGTCGCTGGCGGGAGAAGGCACCCTGTTCGCGGCAACGCTCGACCGTATTGGCGACCGCGCGCAATTTGCGCCACCGCTGATCATCGGCAATGCCGCGCATCGCGCACTGATTACCGAAGAACTGGAAGCAGCGGACTTTGGTGAAACCGCGCGGATCATCCTCGAACCGGTCGCGCGCAACACTGCACCGGCAATAGCGTTGGCGGCGCTGGAGCTCGTCGGTGAAGAGTTGATGCTGGTGATGCCAAGCGATCATGTGATCACCGATCCCGCTATGTTCCGCGCGGTTGTCGCTGCGGCAGTTCCGGCAGCCAAGGCCGGGGCACTGGTCACCTTCGGTATCACACCGACCCATGCCGAGACCGGCTATGGCTATATCCATCAGGGCGCATCGCTCGATGGCAGCAGCGGCCACAGGGTGAAGGCCTTTGTCGAAAAGCCCGAGCGCGCCATGGCCGAGCAAATGCTCGATGAGGGTGGCTATCTGTGGAATGCCGGAATCTTCCTCATGCGCGCAGACCGTTACTGGCAGGAACTTGAGCAACATGCACCCGGGATGGCAAAAGCCTGCGCCGCAGCGCATGCAGCGGCACGTCGCGATGATCAGGCCATGACCCCCGATGCAGAGGCGTTTGCGGCATCGCCATCGGACTCAATCGACTATGCGATCATGGAAAAGGCGGGCAATGTCGCAGTATTTGCCCTTGATTGCGGCTGGTCCGACCTGGGAAGCTGGGATGCAGTGCATGCGCTGGCCGACAGTGACGGCGCGGGAAACGCGCTTTCCGGTCCGGTGACGCTGCTCGATAGCGAGGGCAATCTGGTCCAGAGCGATAGCCTCAAAATCGCCGCAACGGGAATAAAGGATCTGATCATCATCGCCGAGGGCGACCAGTTGCTGATCATCCCGCGCGGTGAATCACAGCGGGTCAAAGCACTGCTGGCCGAAATTGCCAATCGGAGCGAATAAGCCAGGGTTGCGCCGCACAAAGAAAATCTCCATGCAAATCGCCCTGGCTATTGATATATTTGCTGTACAGGGCCAAGCGCCACCCACACTCCATTCCTGACGGTTCAGGCACCACCTTATGACACTCACCCATCTCCAGCGGCTCGAGGCCGAGGCCATTCACATCATGCGTGAGGTTGTCGCCGAAGCGGAAAAGCCGGTCATGCTCTACTCGGTGGGCAAGGACTCATCGGTGATGCTGCACCTGGCACGCAAGGCGTTTTATCCCTCGCCGCCGCCCTTCCCCTTTCTGCACATCGCCTCGGGCTGGGATTTTCAGGCGCTGCTTGATCATCGTGACCGCACGGTGAAGGAATATGGCCTTGAACTGCTGGTCGAACATAATGCGGAGGGTGCGGCGAGCGGTATCAATCCGTTCGACACCGGTTCTTCGCTCTATTCGCAGACCATGCTCACCGATCCGCTGAAAAATGCACTGACACGCCATGGTTTCGACGCTGCCTTTGGTGGCGGTCGCCGCGATGAGGAAAAGGCGCGCGCCAAGGAACGGATTTTCAGCTTCCGCTCGGCCAGCCATCGCTGGGACCCGAAGAACCAGCGCCCCGAGCTTTGGAAGCTCTATAATGCCCGTAAGAATAAAGGCGAGAGCATGCGCGTCTTCCCGTTGAGCAACTGGACCGAGCTCGATATCTGGCAATATATCCTGCTGGAGAATATCGACATTGTCCCGCTCTATTATTCCGCGCCGCGCCCCACGGTCGAACGTGACGGCCTGACCATAGTGGTCGATGATGACCGCTTCCGCCTCGAAGATGGCGAACAGGTGGTGGAACGCTCGGTACGCTTCCGCACTCTGGGCTGCTACCCGCTCACCGGCGCGACCGAAAGCGATGCCTCCGACCTGCCCGCGATCATCCAGGAGATGCTGCTGGCTACCGGTTCCGAGCGACAGGGCCGCGCCATCGACAAGGGCCAGGGCGCATCGATGGAAGCCAAGAAACAGGAGGGCTATTTTTGACTCGCCACGGAATGCAAAGCGTTCCGCAGGGTCAACCCCTGCGAAGGCAGGGGTCTCTGGCAACCTGCTCAAGACCGTTCGCCCTAAGCCTGTCTAAGCCTGTCCTGAGCGACTGCTGCAAGCAGTCAGTCGAAGGGGGCCGTTCTTTTCTTGCAAATAAACGCAGGGCTTCGACAAGCTCAGCCCGAACGGCGTTGTTGGCTCAGGCTTGCATTTCAGAGACAGAAATATGACCAAAAAAACCGTCTATCGCCCCGAAGCGCTGATTGCCGACGATATCCATGCCTATCTCGATACGCACCAGCACAAGACGATGCTGCGTTTCATCACCTGCGGCAGTGTCGATGACGGCAAGTCGACGCTGATCGGACGGCTGCTCTATGACAGCAAGATGATCTTCGAGGATCAGCTTGCCGCGCTGGAAGCGGATTCAAAAACCAGCGGTACCCAGGGCGAAAATATCGATTTCGCACTGCTGGTTGATGGCCTAGCCGCCGAGCGCGAGCAGGGTATCACCATCGATGTCGCCTATCGCTTTTTCGCCACCGAAAAGCGCAAGTTCATCGTCGCCGACACACCGGGGCATGAGCAATATACCCGCAACATGGCCACCGGTGCCTCAACTGCAGATCTTGCCATCATCCTGATCGATGCGCGCAAAGGCGTGCTGACCCAGACCAAGCGGCACAGCTATCTGGCGCATCTGCTCGGCATCCGGAATATCGTGCTGGCGGTGAACAAGATGGACCTGATCGACTATGATCAGGAACGCTATGACGCGATTGTCGGCGCCTATGACCTGTTCGCCAGATCCATTGGCATCAGCGACTTCACCGCCATCCCGATTTCGGGCCTTGCCGGCGACAATATCGCATCACTGAGTGACCACACCCCCTGGTATGCCGGCAAGGCACTGATCGACCATCTCGAAAGCGTCGAGATCGGCGTCAATGCGCGGCGCGAAGGGCCGATGCGGATGCCGGTGCAATGGGTGAGCCGGCCCAATCTCGATTTTCGTGGCTTTGCCGGCCAGATTGCCAGCGGCACGGTAAAACCCGGTGATCGGGTGCGCGTGGTGCCGTCGGGCAAGACCTCCACTATAGAGCGGATCGTCACCTTTGACGGCGATCTTGACGAGGCAGTGGCGGGCCAGTCGGTGACGCTGACTCTGACCGACGAGATTGACTGTTCGCGTGGTGATGTGATCGCCGCCGCCGATGCTCCGCCGGCGGCGGCCGACCAGTTCGAGGCGACGATTGTCTGGATGGATGAGGAAGCGCTGCTGCCGGGCCGCGCCTATATGCTCAAGCTCGGCAGCCAGATGGTTTCGGCCACGGTGCAGCCGCCCAAATATCAGATCAATGTCAATTCCATGGAACAGATTGCCGCCAAGACGCTGGAGCTCAACAGCATCGGCGTTGCCGAAATCACCACCGACCGGCGTATCGCCTTTGAAGGCTATAATGATGCCGATAGGGGCGGACGTGACCTTGGCGGTTTCATCCTGATCGACAAGGTGACCAATGCCACTGTCGCAGCGGGAATGATCAACTTCGCACTACGCCGCAGCCAGAACGTCCATTGGCAGAACGTTGACATCACCCGCGAGGCACACGCATCGCAGAAGAACCAAAGGCCGCGGCTGCTATGGTTCACGGGCCTGTCGGGTTCGGGCAAATCAACGATCGCCAATCTGGTCGAAAAGCGGCTGCACGCCATGGGCAGGCACAGTTTTCTGCTCGATGGCGACAATGTCCGCCATGGTCTCAACAAGGATCTTGGCTTTACCGATGCCGACAGGGTGGAGAATATCCGCCGCATCGCCGAGGTCGCCCGGCTGATGACCGATGCGGGGTTGATCGTGCTCACCGCCTTTATCTCGCCCTTCCGCGCCGAACGGCGGATGGCGCGCGAGCTGATGCCCGAAGGGGAGTTTATCGAGATTTTCGTCGATACCCCGCTCGATGTTGCCGAGGCGCGTGACGAAAAGGGCCTGTACAAGAAAGCACGTGCCGGTGAGCTGAAAAACTTCACCGGTATCGACAGCCCCTATGAGGCACCCGAAAAGCCGGAAATCCGCATCGACACCACCAGTATGAGCGCCGAAGACGCAGCCGAGCATATTGTCGAGGCGATACTCGGCGAATGGTCGGCAACGATATGACACAGGCGAGCGGCAAAATCCTGCCTGGCGCGGCAGCACCGTTGACCGGCGAGGCACTCGCCCGCATCGCCCATGCCGCCGGCGCGCTCATCATGCCCTATTTCATAAAGGGCTGTGATGTGGTTGAGAAAAAAGATAATTCGCCGGTGACCGAAGCCGATCACAAGGCCGAGGAACTGATCCTCGAAGCGCTGGCGAAGATTGCCCCTGGCCTGCCTGTGCTGGCCGAGGAAGAGGTTGCCGCCGGACGCATTCCCGATCTCGGCACGCTCTATGCCTGTGTCGACCCGCTCGATGGTACGCGCGAATTTATCAATAACCGCAAGGACTTCACCGTCAATATCGGTATTATTTGTGATGGCCGGCCGGTGGCGGGGGTTATCTATGCCCCGGCGCATCGCGCGCTCTATGTCGCGCATCCCGAAGGCCCGCCATGGAAGGTAGACATCGCCCCTGATGCCGCATGGGCAATGCCCGAGACCAGGACCGTGTTGTGCACCAGCGACCGTCACACCAAACTCGTCGCCATCGCCTCGCGCTCGCACCGCTCGCCCGAGACCGACAGTTTTCTCGATGACCATGATGTCGCCGAGATCATCTCCGCCGGGTCGTCACTCAAATTCTGTCTTGTCGCCGAGGGCAAGGCCGATCTTTATCCGCGCATGGGCCGGACGATGGAATGGGACACATCGGCGGGACAGGCGATTGTCGAGGCCGCGGGCGGTCGGGTGACGCTGGCAGACGGAAAAACCCCGCTCGGCTATCAAAAGGCCGAACGCGGCTATGACAATCCACATTTTATCGTCTTCGGCAGCGGCTAATCCTCAGGATATTTCTCCGTTCGGGTTGAGCCTGTCGAAACCCTGCTTTTCACTTTCAAAAACAGTACGGCCCCCGTCGACTGACTGCTTGCAGCAGTCGCTCTGGGCAGGCTTCGACAAGCTCAGGGCGAACGGATAGATGCGGTCTCTCATAATACCGATCTTGTACCGATAAATCCCGTGCCCCATATGTTTCCCATGAACACAGATAACGCACATTCCATGCCGCAATGGCATGGCACCACGATCATCGGCGTCCGCAAGAACGGCAAGGCCATCATCGCCGGCGACGGCCAGGTTTCCATGGGCCAGACGATCATGAAGCCCAATGCCCGCAAGGTCCGTGCGCTGGGCGATGGCTCGGTTATTGGCGGCTTTGCCGGCGCCACGGCTGACGCTTTCACCCTGTTCGAGCGACTCGAGGCCAAGCTGGAGCGGCATAATGGCCAGTTGATGCGCGCCGCGGTCGAGCTGGCCAAAGACTGGCGCACCGACAAATATCTGCGCAACCTCGAAGCGATGATGATCGTCGCCGACAAGGAGGTAACGCTGATCCTCACCGGCAATGGCGATGTGCTCGAGCCGGGTGACGGCATCGCCGCCATCGGTTCGGGCGGCAACTATGCCCTCGCCGCTGCCCGCGCGCTGATGGACTATGAGGAAGACGCCGAAGTTCTGGCGCGCAAGGCGATGAAAATTGCTGCCGATGTCTGCGTCTACACCAATGACCAGTTGACCGTGGAAACGCTCGACAGCACGACCTGACCGCCTATAGTCGCCCGGTGCTTGACAGGGACAGCCTCAACCGCAGACGATTCCTCGCTGGCAGTGCTGCCCTGACCGGCACAGCCATGCTCTCCGCCTGTGCCCGCCCGGCGCAGCGGCTGGTTTCGGCCACACCTTCCCCCTGCCTGCCCGGAGTCAATGTCAGCGCCGACCGCGTCATTCGCCAGCTTGTTGGCCTGCGCCCCTATCGCCCCTCCGGCTTTGTCGTCCGCCGTGAAGCGATGGGCGACAAACAGGTCGTGCATAATTACGGCCATGGCGGCGGCGGAATTACGCTGGGCTGGGGCAGTTCGAAGCTCGCGGTCGATCTTGGGCTACCCGGTCATTCGGGTCCGGTGGCGGTCATCGGTGCCGGGATCATGGGACTGACAACGGCACGACTGCTGCAGGAGGCGGGACAGCAGGTGACCATCTACACCAGCCAGCTCCCGCCCGAGACCACGTCCAACATTGCTGGCGGCCAATGGTATCCCAGCTCGGTCTTCTCACGGTCACAGCTCACGCCGGAATTTGAAGAGCAGTTCGTCAAGGCCAGCGCCTATAGCTATTATCGCTATCAGCTGCTGGTGGGTGAGCATTATGGCGTGCGCTGGATGCCCACTTATGAGCTGTCGGACAATCCGATCAATATGGGCACCGTTGACCGGCTTATCGCCAATATGCTGCCCGCAATGCAGACTATTGAAGAGGTCGACAACCCGTTCGGTAGCCCGCATCTGCGCCGCTCTCACAATATGTATATTGAGCCTGCCCGCTTTTTGCGCGCGATCCAGCGCGATATCCTGCTTGCTGGCGGAAAGATCATGGTACGCCATTTCCATGACCGGAGCGAAATCCAGACGCTTCCTGAAAAGCTGATATTCAACTGCATCGGTCTCGGCGCGGCAGAACTGTTCGGTGATGAAGAGCTGACTCCGGTACGTGGCCAGCTGGAGATCCTGCTGCCGCAGCCGGAAATCACCTATGCCTATACCAACCGCCGCGGCCTCTACATGTTTCCGCGCTCCGACGGCGTTGTGCTGGGTGGCACATTCGACCGCGGTCAATATGACCGGACCCCGCAACAGGCCGTGTCGGAGATGATTATCGAAGGCCATGCGGCCATTGCCAATGGCATGCGCTGCGCTTGACTCTGGCCAGGCAACCCCCAAATCGAATTGTGATTGAAATTATATTACGGACGATATGACGAACCAACTGACCCCGAAAAAGATCGTTGCCGCGCTGGATGAGCATATTGTCGGCCAGCGCGACGCCAAACGCGCTGTTGCCGTGGCGCTGCGCAATCGCTGGCGGCGTCAGCGCCTGCCCGCCGAATTGCGCGATGAGGTAACGCCCAAGAACATCCTGATGATCGGCCCCACCGGCTGCGGCAAGACAGAGATTTCTCGCCGCCTCGCCAAGCTGGCCCAGGCGCCGTTTATCAAGATCGAAGCGACCAAATTCACAGAGGTCGGCTATGTCGGTCGCGATGTCGACCAGATTGCCCGCGATCTTGTCGAAGAGGCGGTGCGGCTGGAAAAGGACACACGTCGCGAGGCGGTGCGCGAGGCCGCCTCGGAAGCGGCGATGAAACGCCTGCTCGACGCGTTGGTCGGTGACAATGCCAGCGAGGCGACGCGCGAGAGCTTCCGCCAGCGCATTGTCGACAACCATATGAACGATGCCGAAGTCGAGATCGAGGTCAGCGACACACCCAATGCACCGATGGAAATCCCCGGCATGAGCGGACAGGTCGGGATGATCAACCTTAGCGACATGATGGGCAAGGCCTTTGGCCAGACACCGATGAAGCGACGCAAGATGCGGGTTGCCGATGCCTGGGACAAGCTGGTCGAGGAAGAAGCCGACAAGCGCATGGACGATGACGATGTCGCCCGTGCCGCGCTGCAAAATGCCGAGATGAACGGCATCGTCTTTCTCGATGAGATCGACAAGATCGCGGTCAGCGATGTGCGCGGCGGATCGGTCAGCCGCGAAGGCGTGCAGCGCGATCTGCTGCCACTGATCGAGGGTACCACCGTGGCGACAAAATATGGTCCGATGAAGACGGACCATGTGCTGTTCATCGCCTCGGGCGCCTTTCATGTTTCCAAGCCGAGCGACATGCTACCCGAACTTCAGGGCCGCCTGCCCATCCGGGTCGAACTGCGCGCACTGACCGAAGAAGACTTTGTCACCATCCTCAGCGACACCAAGGCCAATCTGCCGGCGCAATATGCCGCACTAATCGGCACCGAGGAAGTGACGCTCGACTTCACCGATGACGCCATTGCGGCGCTCGCCAAAATCGCCGCCAATGTCAACGAGACGGTCGAGAATATCGGCGCCCGGCGGCTGCAGACGGTGATGGAGAAGCTGCTCGAGGATATCAGCTTCAACGCCGAGGAGATGACGGGCGAAAGCGTCACCATAGATGCCGCCTATGTCCAGAAGCAGCTCGATGATGTTGCACGGGATACCGACCTCAGCAAATATGTGTTATAGCCCGCGCCCATGAGGGTGGGTTGGACATATATTGCTGGAGAGAAACTCTATGCCAGGCAGCGCCAGTAGCAGCACACCCGTTATAAAAACCCGTTTCTTCATAGCCTTTCTCCTCTTTACCGGACTGTCCCTAACGCCCGTATCAGCGCAGCAGGAAGCAGCGGGCGATATAGAGCCGGAAGCACCATCTTCGCAGCAGTCCATTGGCTCGGTCACCGTTTACGGCAAGCAGAAAACAGGCGATGAGCTGCGGCGACAGGCGGTTGACTATGTCGACCGCTCGGGTGTGATATTCGGGCAGCGCGTTGTCGCCCGTTGGGTCGACCCGATCTGCCCGCGCATATTGGGCATATCCGAACGTCAGGCCGAGATTGTGGTGCAACGGATAAAGGATGTGGCGCAACAGGTCGGCGCACCGGTGGCCAGAGGTGCGTGCCGGGCGAATATCACCATCATGTTCAGCGGCGACAATAATGAGATGATCGGCAAGATTCGTCGCAAGCGGCAATCCCAGTTCCGCGAAGTGCCGACGACCTCAAGAAAGGCCCTGTTTGAGGGGAGCCTGCCAACGCGCTGGTGGTATCGCACCGGAGAGCGCCCCAGCCGAGGTGGGGAGCATAGCGGCAAGGGCGACCCGCCTTCGGTCGGTGTGGCTGGCGCTAATTTCGGCGGTGGCCAGGCAGGCGGCAATTATGGCAACAATCTCGGCAACGGGAATGTTTACCAGCAATATAAATCCAGCCTCATCAGCACCAAATCACTGAGGGCACTGGAAACCGCCAGCCTGATGATCGAGGCCGATGAGGTCAGCGGTCTGTCACTCGACAGCATCGGCAGCTATGCAGCGATGGTGACTCTGGCAGAGATGCGCTTCGATGCCGGGCCTTATGATGGCTCGATACTGGGTCTGTTTGAAAGTGGCGGACCGTTTGACGGCCTCACCGATCGCGACCTGGCGTTCCTGACAACGCTCTACAGCCTGCCCATGGACCGCTCGGCCCGGGCGCAGAAAGGTATGTTGGTGCGCGCATTGCTCGACCAGAGCAAAGCGGTTGAGCAGAATTAGGCGATACATCTCCTATCGCTGGAGATATTGCCTTTATATTGGAGATCGCCTGCGAAATAATGTCATAGATGTAGTGAGGCCGAACCATCGCAAATTTAAAGGAGCTGACATGAATAGTGGTCCTTTGAAAGATATCACCGGCAAGCCATTCACTTTCGCCCCATTCACTTTCGCTATGGTTGCGATACTGGGCATGGCTGCACATCCATTGACGGCTGCTGCGCAGGAACAGGATATTGGCGAAGCTGCAACCATAGCATCGGACGACCGGATTACGGTTGAAGGACAGCAACGCACCCGCGCGGAAGAGCGCGCCGAGATTGTCGAATATGTCCGCCGCACCGGTGTCGCCAGAGGCCAGCGCCCGGTGGCGCGCTGGATCGACCCGATCTGCCCGCGTGTGCTGGGCGTCAGCGATGAACATGGCAAGATTGTTGCAGACCATATCCACGCTGTGGCAAGCACGGTGGGCGCACCCGTCGCCAGGGCGAAATGCCGCCCCAATATGACCATCATATTTGCCGAGAGCGGGCGTGACACCGTGGCTGGCATCAGGCGCAGTAACGGATCGCAATTTCTCGAAGTACCGCATGGCGAGCGCGATGATGTGTTCGACAGCAACAACCCGGTCCGCTGGTGGTACAGGACGCAGGAACAGCCAAGCTGGGGCGGTCAGCACAGCACTGGAGACCCTGTCTTTCTTGCCGTAGAGACCGGCCCGGGTGCGCCCCAATTTGGCACCAATCTCGGCAATGCCAATATCATGAAACAATATCGCCCCAGCCTGGTCAGCACCAATACAGCCCGGGCTATCCGCGCCGCCAGTGTTGTCATCGATGTCAATCAGGCCGATGGGTTCACGCTCGACAGCGTCTCCAACTATGCCGCAATGGTGGCGCTGGCGGAGATGCGGCAGGGCACGAGCGGTTATAATGAGTCCATATTGGGTCTGTTCGAACACCCCGATCGTGGCGACGATCTTGCCGAACGCGACATTGCCTTTCTGACAAAACTGTACAGCCTGCCGCTTGATCGGTCATCACGAACCCAGCGCGGGGTGTTGGTGCGGGCCTTGCTCAAGGAAAGCACGGCGATGGTACGGAATTAGCCAGCGCGCGTCCTGTCATCAAAGCTGCCACATTGATATTGGTTCCGCCTGCGGAATATTATCATAGACATAGAGAGTTTGAGCCATTCCCAATCCTAAGGAACCGCTATGCACAGTGAGCTTTTGAAATTTGCCCGTGGCAGGCATGTCTCCTTCGCCCTGGCGACGATACTCGGCATCGCTGTCTGTCCATTGTCGGCAGCTGCTCAGGAGCAGGATAGCGAGGAACAGGCAGCAACAGCATCGGACAGCCGAATTACGGTTGATGGGCAGCCGCGCACAAGGGCTGAAGAGCGCGCCGAGATTGTCGAATATGTGCGTAGCGCCGGTGTTGCCAATGGGCTTACTCCCGCCGCGCGATGGCTCGACCCGATCTGCCCGGTGGCATTCGGCATCAGCGCCGAGCATGCCGCCATCGTCATCGGGCATATCCGCGATGTTGCCATGCAGGTCGGTGCGCCGGTCGCGCGAGAGGGTTGCCCGCCCAATATTTCGGTGATTTTCAGCACCGATGGCAGTGACACCGCCAGCCAGATACGGCGCAAAAAAGGCCGGCAATTTGCCGAAGTTCCACTGGGCGAGCGCAAGGCCATGTTCGATGGCGACGCACCGATACGCTGGTGGTATCGGACACAGGCTCGTGCCATTGGCGGCGAGCGACCGACTTTTGGTGATCCGATCTTTGTGACGGCTGAAGGTGATGGCAGCAATATCGGCAATAATCTGGGCAATGCGCCAACCCTGCAGCAATATCGCCCCAGCCTGATCAGTTCCAATACCGGGCGCGCCATTATCGCCGCCAGCGTGGTGATCGATGTCAACGCAGCACATGGCTATACGCTCGACAGTGTATCGCAATATGCTGCGATGGTAGTTCTCGCCGAGATGCGTGCCGATGCCGGCCCCTATGGTGACTCGATCATGAACCTGTTCGACCCCGCCCATGGCTATGATCATATTTCCGGTCGTGACGAGGCTTTCCTGACAAAGCTCTATGACCTGCCGCTGGATCGTTCATCGCGGACCCAGCGCAGCATGCTGGTGCGGGCCTTGCTCGAGGAAAGTAGCGGCAGCGCCGATAACTAGGACATAGTCCGGCACCACACTTGCCGGACATGGGAAAACCGGCCACACTCATGCCCGAAAAGCGTACAGTTCCATATCGGGGATGACTTTGACCGTAGATGATGACGAGATGATATTGACCGGTGGCTGCCATTGTGGCGCCATCCGTTACACATTGCGGGGACCACCGCTCAACCATACGCTGTGCCATTGCACCGATTGCCGTCGCAACTCCGGCGCGCCAATGGTCGGCTGGGCAATGTATCGCGATAAGGCGGTACATATCGATAGCGGCGAAGTTGCCACCTATGCCTCGTCCGAGCATGCGCGCCGACATTTTTGCATCCAGTGCGGCACCGGTCTTTTTTACAGCAATGACGCGCTGATTCCCGGCTGTGTCGATGTCCAGTCGGCAACGTTGGACGAACCGGAAAAGCTGCCACCACAAATGCTTATCCAGCTTGCCGACCGTATAGACTGGATGGCAACGGCGCACGAACTGCCCACTGCCCAACGCTACCCCAACCCGGATGAGCTGCGGTAAATCGCGGATAACCAGCCGCCGATACGTTTACATTTGTAACTTTGTCCCCATATGCTGCGAAATCTGTGATGGTGCGTGTGAAACGCATCATCGCGCGTATCTGATTGAGGGATGAAAGACATACGATGAAAAAACTCTCCGCAGCTCTTCTGGTCGCCACCACCATCGCTGTTGCCGGGTGCAACACCCAGACGGAACAAGCCGAACCGTCGCCTGAAGCCGAGACCGAAACCGAAATTATCGCCGTTTCCGACCAGCCCGGTCCGGCGATCGGCGATCGCGCGCCGGTCGATCTGGAACTCGCCAATGCCGCCGGCAACAAGGCCAGCGTCGCTTCGCTGGCAGACGAGAAAGGCACCATATTGGTATTCACCCGCTCGGTTGACTGGTGTCCTTTCTGTCAGGCCCAGCTCAAGGGCCTGAAGGACATTGCCGAGGATGTCGCGAATTCGGGCTACACCCTTGCCGGAGTCAGCTATGACCCGGTCAGTTCGCTCGCAGCTTTCGCCGGTGACCAGGATATTCCCTATACCCTGCTCTCCGATGACGGGTCCAAGCTGATCGATGCCTTTGCCATTCGCGATCCGCAATATGCCGATCCGGAAAGCCGTGCCTATGGTGTGCCCTATGCCTCGATCTTCATCCTCGATGCCGATGGTGTCGTGCGGGCAAAATCGGTCTCCGCCGATTACAAGGTGCGCCCGACCAATGATGAGGTACTGCAACTGATCGAAAGCGTCGGTTGAGCGGATTTTTCGCTTCGGGCGGACGGTAATCACGCTATAGCGCGCCCATGTCCGCCGAAACGCTCATCGCCTTCATCCTGACGGACCTCGCTTTCTGCCTGGTACCCGGACCGGCGGTGATGATCACTGTCAGCCACGCCCTGTCCGGGGGCACACGCAATGCCATTGGGCCGATCCTCGGTATCAATGTCGGTAATTTCGTATGGTATGGCCTCAGCGCGGTCGGACTGATTGCGCTCGCCAGCACTGCACCTGTCGCCTTTGCCGTGATCCAGTATGTCGGTGCGGCCTATCTGATCTGGCTCGGCTGGCAGAGGCTGCGCACCGACAGCATGCCTGCCATTATCGACCCGGCGCTGCCGGGCCGCGCCAGTGCCCCGGGCAGCAGCCTCGCTGCCGGCTTTGCCAGCGGTATCGCGGTGCATATGGCCAATCCCAAAGCGCTGTTATTCTATACCACCATATTGCCGCAATTTCTCGATGCCGACCGGCCCGTCGGCCCGCAGATACTGATATTGGTGCTGGCAACCATCTTTACCGAGACCACCAGCCTGACCACCTATTCGATAATAGCCGCACGCGGCGGTTCATTGGCGCGCGGCGCCGGACGCACCCGGATGCTGAACCGCATTGCCGGGCTGATCCTGATCACTGTCGCACTGGCGCTGCTGATCGCCAATGCCCTGCCGGAATAGACCGGCGCATATCACTTACCAGGAGACACCGATGCGCTGGATCATATTCACCACCCTGCTGCTCGCCATCGCCGGACTGGCGGGATGGTTCTTTAGCCGACCGGGGGCGGAACAGCTCAACCGCGCCGATGCGCTATACTCTCTCAACAGCAAAGCGGTGCAAGTGGCGCAGGATCTGTCCTTCGCCAATCACCCGCGTCTCAGCCTCGATATCTGGACCCCTGCTGACACACCGCCTGATGCGTCGCTGCCGGTGCTGGTCTTTTTCTATGGCGGCTCATGGTATTTTGGCGAGAAGCATCAATATGGTTTTCTTGCCCGCGCCTATACTGAACTCGGCTATATCGTGGTGCTGCCCGATTACCGCCTCTACCCCGATGTGCGTTTTCCGGAGATGGCGCGCGATGCCGCCGCAGCCATTGCCTGGACGCATGACAATATCGCCGATCATGGTGGCGATCCCGGGTCTATTGTCATCGCTGGCCATTCGGCTGGTGCCTATAATGCGCTGATGGCCGCTCTCGATCCGCAATGGCTCGCGGCGCATGGCAAGAATACCGATATCATCCGGGGCGTAACGTCGCTTGCAGGACCGGCGGACTTTTACCCCTTCACCTCGGAAGCGGCGCAGAACAGCTTCGGTGAAGCGCCCGATCCCGAGGCGACCCAGCCGATCAGTTTTGCCCGTGCCGATGCCCCGCCGCTGTTGTTGCTCAGTGGCACCGAAGACACCACCGTACGACCGCGCAACAGCGAGGCCCTGCAAGCGCGCATGGAAGCAACTGGCGGGCAATCGCGCTATATTGGCTATGATGGCGTCGATCACAGTGACATCATCATGGCAGTGTCGCGTCCGTTTCGTAACCGCGCCCCGGTGCTTGAAGACAGCCATGATTTCTTCCGCTCGGTGCTCGATCCGTCGCAAGGCCTTGCGGGCGATTTGGCGCAGAAGAAAAGCGGCACCAAAGCGCTGACCCATTAACCTCTCCTTTACCATGATTTCCTAGTATTTGTCGGGACCGGCAGTGCAATATTGGTGAGGCTCGAGGCCCATGTGGAAGACATTTCTGGACGATGTGTTTGCGCATCAGCGCAATATCGTCCGCGATATTGTCCAGCCATTGCGCGGTGACAGCGAACGGAATGCGCGGCTGGCACGGGTGGAATTGATCGGCACCAGCCAGGGACAGGTCGCTGTGTCCCCCATTGTCATCGTGCTGATGGCCCTCCTGTCGTTACTGTTCCATGATTCCGTTGGCGGCGGCTTTATCCTCGCCGGTGCAACCACCGTTTCGCTGACCAGTCTCATCTTTCTGCGCTTGCACTGGGCATTGCTGCAGTCGCAAAAGGCAATGGCCGATGACCAGGCAGGCTATCGCGTTTTCGGCACCATGTTCGTTGCCATGGTGATCATCACCGCATGGGGGTGGAGTGCGATATTCGCCGGATTCTTCCAGTCCGACGATAGCGCGATCCATGCCATGACAATGGCGGTAGCAGTGGCCATCGTCACTATGGGGTCGCTATGCTATTTCAAGTCACCTTTGATCAATATGATCTGGCTGGCCAGCGTCTCCACAGGCTTTGCTTTCTCGCTGTATATCGGCCGGATCAGCCTGCCGATAATCTTTTACCCGCTATTCGTGATGTTCATCTTTTCGCTGTGGCGAGTCCTGATGATGCAGTGGAACTCCTTTTCGCGCTCGGTGGCGCAGGCGGAGGAGCTCGCCGCCGCCGAAACCGCCAAGGCTGCCAGCGAGGCCGAGCGCATCGCGCTCGAATCCAGCCGCAAGATCGAAGCGGCGGAAATTGTCGAGCAGGAGCGGCTGGAGCATTTTGCCGCCCGCGAACGCGAACGCCAGGCCCTGTCGCGCGATTTCGAAACCAGTGTCGGTCGCACCGTTACCGCGCTGACCAAGGCCATCGATATGCTGGCCACCACCACTGCCGATATCCATCGCATCGGATCCGATGCCGAGAATCGCGCCAAGACCGTTTATGAGCGTACCACCAATGTCAGCAATGCGGTGCAGTCCGCCGCAAGTGCTGTCAGCCAGCTTTCCGCTGCGGCGGAGGAAATCCTTACCCAGACGAATGAACAGAGCCAGGCGGCACAGAATATCCGCCAAGCCTCGCTGCAGGGGCAGAATAAGGTCCATGCCCTGAGCGGCCATGCCGAGAGCACCGGTGAGGTGGCGACGGTTATCGAGACCATTGCGCAGCAGACAAATCTGCTCGCACTCAACGCCACGATCGAGGCAGCGCGTGCCGGTGAGGCGGGCAAAGGCTTTGCGGTCGTCGCGCATGAGGTCAAGAATCTGGCGGCGCAGACGCAAAATGCCATTGGCTCGGTCAATGAGAAGGTCGAGGCGATGCGGAGCAATGTCGGCGAGACGGTGAACAGCATCGCCGACATCACCGGCGAGATAGACCAGCTGGCCAATGGCGCAGGGCAGATCGCCAGCGCGATCACCCAGCAATCCAACGCGACGCAGGATATTGGCCGCAATGTCGGCCATGTCGCCCAGGAAGCCGATAATGTCCGCTGCGACACCGAGAATATGGCCGAAGCGTCGCGTGAAATTCGCTGTCTTGCCGACGACATGCGTTCGGTCATGGGTAATCTGGAACAAGAAGCAGACAATCTGAAACAGGCGTCGCACAACTTCCTTGCCGCGCTTGAGACCCGCGCGACCGGCAGCTGACCGATCACCCTTTTGCCAGCGGCGCCGACTTCCTATATCATATCTGCAGGTCGCACTCCGGGCAGCGCTGGCGTTTCAGCGTCGGTTCATGCGACATCATCAAAGGTGCACGGCATGATCGATCGTAGAGCGCTGTCGGCTCACACATCACCCGAGATGATGCGCGTCGCTGTGCGTGCCGTTGGCGCTTGGCCGAAACAATGGTTGCAACGCGGCCATTTATGGGCAGCCAGGATCCTGGCGCTGCTGGTCATGGCCGCGCTGATGATCCAGCCGGTGCAGGCACAATCGATCCTGCGCGATGCCGAAACCGAAGAATTACTGAAGGATATGTCGCGCGACCTGATCATCGCCGCTGGCCTCAGGCCCGGCAATGTCAATGTCGTGCTGATCAATGACCCCTCGATCAACGCTTTTGTTGCCGGCACCCAGGACGTGTACATCCATACTGGCCTGATCCGCGCCGCCGATACCGCCAATGAGGTGCAGGGCGTGATCGCGCATGAGCTTGGCCATATTGCGCTGGGCCATTCGATTACCCGCTCCGAAGCAGGCGGCAAGGCTGGCAATATCAGTATTTTGAGTCTCATTCTCGGTGCGGCTGCCATTGCTGCCGGCGCGGGTGAAGCCGGGCTCGGACTTTTCGGCCTCGGCCAGCAAGCGGCGTTGAACCAGTTCCTCGCGCATACCCGGGCAGAAGAAGCCGCAGCCGATGTCGCCGGTGCCAAATATCTGTCGCAGGCGGGGATGACCGGTCGTGGATCGATCAACTTCTTCAAGAAGCTGCAAAATCTGGAATTCCGCCTCGCCATCCCGCAAGATAACAGCTTCGGTCGTACCCACCCGCTCTCGGGCGAGCGTGTGACTACATTGCAGGATATCTATGAGAAGGATGCGGCCTGGGACAAGCCGCTGGATCAGGATATTGAGCGGCGTTTCAAACGGGTCAAGGCCAAGCTGGAAGGCTATATTCTCGAACCGCGCCTCACACTGCGCGACTATCCCGAATATGATGAGAGCATTCCCGGACGCTATGCCCGTGCCTATGCCTGGCACAAAAGCGCCTATCCCGAAAAAGCGCTGAACGAAACCAGGGAGTTGTTGGCACTTAACCCCGACGACCCCTATTTCCTTGAGCTGCACGGCCAGATATTGCTCGAAAGCGGTCGCCCCGAACAGGCGGTCGAGCCGCTGCGGCGTGCCACCTATCTGACCAACAACCACTCGCTGATCGCCGGGCTGTTCGGCCATGCACTGATCGCCACCGAGAATCCCGACCATCTCGAAGAGGCACAACGGGTGCTCAAGGCAGCGGTAGCGCGCGATGCACGCAACCCCTTTGCCTGGTATCAGCTCGGCGTGGTCTATGCGCAGCAGGGCGATGAACCGCGCGCATCTCTGGCCAGCGCCGAACGCTATGTGCTTCAGGGCAATGCGCCGCTGGCGATGCGCCATGCGGGCATCGCCATGGCCGGGCTGCCCGAATATACCCCCGACTGGATCCGGGCACAGGATATCTCCCTGCTTGCACGCGATGCCCTTGAACGCCAGGGCCGACGCCGCTAAGCGGCTGAACAAGCGGAGTCTTCATGCCGAAAAATGCTGCATCAACCGCCTCGAGCGGCAACGACAATTCTCAAGGAAAGTGGGTAATTATGGCCAGTGGTGCTGTTTTGGCGGTTGCCGCCGCCGCAGGGGTGTTTTTCTGGCAGAGCGGATCGGGCGGTTCGTCCGATACCGATCAGACCGCACGTGCCGCCGGTATCAGCGAGCAGGAACAGGCGGCGTTCGAGGACATTATCCGGCAATATATTCTCGACAATCCGGAGATCATCCCCGAAGCGGTCGAACGGCTGCGCGAGAAGCAGGCCATGGCCCGTATCGAGGGCATCCGGCAGCAGATCGAAACGCCCTTCGCCCAGGCTTTTGCCGGCAATCCCGATGGTGATGTCGTACTGGTCGAATTTTCCGATTTTGCCTGTGGCTATTGCCGCCAGAGCGTCAGTGACGTGGCGCGGCTGATCGAGGAAGACCCCGGCCTCAAGGTGGTGTTTCGCGAACTGCCGATCCTCTCCGATTCCAGCGGCGATGCCGCCGGCATGGCGCTCGCAGCCGCCAAGCAGGGCCGTTATTATGATTTCCACACCGCAATGTTCGATGTCGGTCGTCCCTCCTCGACCACCATCGAAACCGCCGCGCGCAAGGCCAATCTCGACCTGAGCAGCGCGCGCAGCTTTGCCGCCAGCGCCGAGGCACAACAGGAGATCGAGAACAATATCCGCATGGCACAGCAGCTTGAATTTACCGGCACGCCTAGCTGGGTCGTCGGCAACCAGATCTTCAATGGCGCGGTCGGCTATGACCAGCTCAAGGCCGCCATTGCCGCAGTGCGGGCCAGCCGTTCGGCAGGTGGCTGAACCGGGGCGCATCCCGGGCGCCGCCAGATCGGTCATCGGTTGCCCGTTGATGCTGGCCGGGTTGCTGGCACTGGCCGGCCAAGCGGTCTCTATCGCCGATGCACAGGCACAATCGCCGCAAATTGCCGGCGATACCGTCGAAATACCCCGCGACCTTGCGCCCTATATTGCCCTGCGGCGGCTTGACCAGCGGGTGACCAGCGTCAGCTACCGGCTGCTACGCGCCAATATGCCCTATTGCCACAAGCGGATGTGGCATGTCGGATGGCAGCTGCATCTGCTCGCCAGCTATGGCGACAAGGACAAGGCAAAGCGCGCCTATGGGCTGCGCGAAGGCTATGTCGGGATCGCCGCAATCGCGCCCGACAGCCCGGCGGCCGGACTCGGCCTGTCGGTCGGCGACAATATCGCCTTTACCCGCCATGCCGACCCGCTTGATCCGGAAAATGGTGACGCCGTGCGCGAAGCACCCGAAACGCTGGGTGATCTGCAGGCGCTCGAAGCGATGCTGCAACGGCGTTTCGAGCAGGCCGAACAGGATATCGTGTGGTTACCGGGCAACGCGGCAGGCAAGGCGCAATGGGCAAGGCTCTCGCCGTTACTACCGGTTAGAACTTGCCGTTCGCGCTTCCAGATTGCACCGTCGAAAAAGCGCGACGCCTCGACCGATGGCGATCTGGTCACCATCACTTCGCGGCTGGCCGAGCTGACACGCGATGACGATGAACTGGCGGCGGTGCTGGCGCATGAAATCGCGCACAATCTGTTGAGGCATCCCGACAAGCTCGACGCCGCCGGCATTGATGGCGGTGTGTTCGGACCGCTCGGCAAGGATGCCGAGGCGATCAAGATGACCGAGATCGAGGCCGACCGGCTGTCGGTCTGGCTGATGGCCAATGCCGGTTTCGACCCTGAAGGCGCAATCCGTTTCTGGACCCATTATGGCAAGCGATTTGGCAAGGGCATTTTCTCGGCGCCGACACATTATCGCTGGCGCAAGCGGGTCGCGCTGTTCGAAGAGGAAATCGCCGCCATGGCCCGGACCCGGCGCGATGCCAACGGCCTGCTGCCACCACCGCTGCTGATCAGCGGCGGCGCAGAGATCGATTAAAAACAGATATCTCCGCTTCGTCATTCCGGAAGCCGGTTTTCTCCAAATCTCCGATTTGGTTAGAAAAGCGAGCTAGCCGGAATGACGGTTATTGGGTCTCTAGTCAGCATAAACCGAGTTGATCGGCTTCTCCATGACCCGTCGCACCATCGGCTCGAAAAAGCTCAGCGGCGCGCTGTCATAGCTGGCATCGAATGCGGCCTGGTCATATTTCTCGCAGAAATCGGCGCAGGCCTGAAAATGCTCATGGCCACGATAAGTCTCGCGCATATCGCGATCCTGTCCGAGATAATGGAAGAAATAATAGCCCTGGAAGATGCCGTGCTTCTCGGTGATCCAGTGCAGTTCCGGGCTGACAAAGGGCTTGATGATCGCAGCGGCGACATCGGGATGGTTATAGCTGCCCAGCGTGTCACCAATGTCATGCAGCAGCGCCATCACCACATAATCCTCCGGCCGCCCGTCGCGATGCGCGCGGGTCGCGGTCTGCAGGCTGTGTTCCAGCCGGTCAACCGGGAAACCGCCATAGTCTCCATCAAGCAGCCGCAAATGATCGAGCACCCTGTCGGCGACCTTGGCGGCAAAGGGGCGGAAATGCCCGGCGATGATGGCCCAGTCTTCCTGGGTACCCTGTTTCATTTCGGGGAATTTTGCGTGTTCCGCATCGCCATGGCCGTCATGATCGTCGGTTGCGCCCGGCACCGCATCGCCGGTCAAGGCTGCATCATCCATCATTCTCTCCTGCATTTTCATTCTGCTCTGGCAACAGGCTATCATGACTTTGTCTGCTGTCAAAACCCCAGCCATCCAACGGGATCGTCGCAATGATCGGGGCGCAGGACGCAACACCACTTCCCTCGCAAACCAAAACCCCCTATTTGCTCAGCCATGGCCATTGTTCCGATCAAGCCTACCCCGTTCTTTGCGAACAAGAACCGCGCCTTCTGGAATCTCCAGTTCGCCGGCTGGATCGGTGCGATGCTGTTGCGCGCCGTGGGCGGTATCGCCAATGGCCAGCCGATCAGCTTCCTTGCCATTGTCGTCGTCAACACCATCGCCGGCTATTCGATCTCGCTGATCCTGGCGGTGGTCTATCGCTCGCTGATGAATCGCAAGCCGATCATTACCTGGGGCCTGTCGATCCTGTCGCTATTCGTCGCGGTGATCCTCTACACCTTTATCGATGCCTGGGTGATTTCGCTCTATCGCCAGGACAGCGATACCGCCTTTACCGCGCTGCTGCTCGGCACGTTCTTCTTCGATCTGATGCTGCTCGGTGCCTGGTCGGCGCTCTATTACGCCATCAACTTCTTCCTTCAGGTAGAGGAGAGCGCCGACCAGCTGCAGCGCATGGAAAGTCAGGCGACCAGCGCCCAGCTGGCGATGCTGCGCTACCAGCTCAACCCGCATTTCCTGTTCAACACGCTGAACAGCATCTCGACTCTGGTGCTGCTCAAGGAGACCGAGCCGGCCAATGCCATGCTGTCGCGGCTATCCTCGTTTCTGCGCTATACACTGGTCAACGAGCCTACCGGCCGGGTCACCGTGGCGCAGGAGGTGGAAACGCTGAAGCTTTATCTCGACATCGAGAAAATGCGCTTCGAGGAGCGGTTGCGTCCGAAATTCGACATTCAGGAAGAGACGCGCGAGGCGCTGATGCCCTCGCTCCTGCTCCAGCCGCTGGTAGAAAACTCGATCAAATATGCTGTCACCCCCCTGGAAGAAGGCGCCGATATCACGGTCAAAACCCGGATAAACGGCGAGAAGCTGCGTATTACCGTTTCCGATACCGGTCCGGGTGTGCATAATGACAACACTCCGGGGAACGAGCTGGGTACCGCAGTAAGCTCCACCGGCGTCGGTTTGACGAATATCCGCGACCGGCTGGCGCAGGCCTATGGCGATGACCATATGTTCCAGATACGCTCCTCACCCGGTCAGAACGGTTTTTCCGTGATTATCGAGCTGCCGGCAGAAACACGCGAACAGGCAAGACGCGAGCAAGAGCGACGCGAGCAAGAGAGAATAGGCAATGACGATACGAACGATATTGGTCGACGACGAGAAACTGGCGATCCAGGGCATGCAAGTCCGGCTGGCCGAGTTTGAAGATATAGAGATTGTCGATACCTGCACCAATGGCCGCGAGGCGATCCGCAAGATCAAGACACTCAAGCCCGATCTCGTTTTTCTCGATATCCAGATGCCGGGCTTTGACGGCTTTTCCGTGGTCAAGGGCATTATGGACATTGAGCCGCCGCTGATCGTGTTCGTCACCGCCTATTCCGACCATGCACTGCGCGCCTTCGAGACTCAGGCGGTCGACTATCTGATGAAGCCGGTGGACAAGGACCGGCTGGCCGATACGCTGGATCGCATTCGCGAACGGCTCGCCGACAAGCGGGTGCGCGACGAAGCCGAGAAGCTGCGTGGCCTGCTCAACGAAGTGGCACCCGAGGCAGCTGAGGAACTCGAGCAATCAGAGGATGCACTGCCACCCAGCCGCTATGAGAAGCTGATCAACGTCAAGGATCGCGGTCAGATTTTCCGCGTCGATGTCGATACTATCGAGCGCATCGATGCCGCAGGCGACTATATGTGCATCTACACTGCCGACAATTCGCTGATCCTGCGCGAGACGATGAAGGATCTGGAAAAAAGACTGGACCCGAAAAACTTCCAGCGGGTGCACCGCTCGACCATCGTCAATCTCGACCAGGTGCGCCAGGTCAAACCGCACACCAATGGCGAATGCTTCCTGATTCTTGAATCGGGCACCCAGGTAAAGGTATCGCGCTCCTATCGCGATGTGGTGACACGCTTCGTGCATTGATTGGCCGCGAATTGATCGCGTTTTGACGACAGGAGGTAACCGGCGAGACCGAGGGCATCTTCAACTTTCTGCGATTGCGCGAGAAAATCACCACATCGGGTCAGCCAAGTGCCGCGCAACTGACGGCGCTAAAAGCCGCCGACGTTACCACCATCATCAATCTGGCGCCGCATGACCATCCGCGATCGCTGAAGGACGAAGCCGCTATCTGCGCCGGTCTCGGCTTGAATTATATCCATATCCCGGTTGCCTTCGATACCCCTCGGCAAAGCGATTATGACCGGTTTCGCCGAGCCATGGACAGCCATGCGCACGACCATGTGCATGTGCACTGTATCGTCAATGCGCGGGTCAGCGCCTTTTTCTACAGATATGATCAGGAAACAGGGCTGCTTTCGGAAGCCGATGCACGAACCCGGATGCAGGCCATCTGGAATCCCGGCGGCGTCTGGGCAGAATTTATCGGCGATATGACCCGCACCGGCGAGGACCATCTTTATGCCGGACGCGATTATCCGCGTTTTGGCGATGAATGAGACTGAAATCGCTTTCATGACAAGTTTCGGGACGAGCATTTTCTGATGCACGGCTATCTGTCGGACAAGGGAGACAGACATGACAGAGCAGAATGACAAGGCCCAGGCGTTTCGAAGCCTGCACATACCCGGTAATCCGGTCACATTATGGAACATATGGGATGCCGGCTCGGCACTGGCGGTCGAGCGGGCCGGGGCACAGGCCATTGGCACCGGCAGCTTTTCGGTCGCCAGCGCTCAGGGCTATGCGGATGGACAGGTACTTCCGCTCGATGCCGTGCTGACCACCAGCCGGCAGATTTGCGATACAGTGTCGCTTCCGGTGACGGTGGATTTCGAGGCAGGCTATGCCGATGGCGGCAGCACGCTGTCGGAGAATGTCCGCCGGCTGATTGCTACCGGTGTTGTCGGCATCAATTTTGAAGACCAGCAGATCAATCAGGCCGCGCTCTATTCTGTTGCCGAACAGGCCGGGCGTATCGCAACCGTCCGCAAGGCCGCCGACGCCGAAGGTGTCGCCCTGTTCATCAATGCGCGTACCGATATCTGGCTCGATGCCGGGCGCGCATCGCTCGACAGCGATTCCATGTCCGATGAGGCTTTGACCCGGGTGAAAGCCTATGCCGAGGCTGGCGCCGATGGTTTCTTCGTTCCCGGACTGGCGGACGAAACAATGCTGGAAACCATTTGCCGAGAATCGACTCTCCCGGTCAATGTGATGAGGCTGCCCAACATGGTCGACAGAAATCGCCTTGCCGAAACTGGCGTCGCGCGTATCAGCCATGGCCCCGGTCCGTGGCAACACATGATGCAAATAGTCGAAAGCGAAGCCCGCGCCGCATTATGCACCTAAGGCTGCGACATTAGCGCTTGTCTGCGAAAAACGTCTTGAGCAAAGCCGCAGCTTCCTCTTCGGAAATTCCGGAATAAAGCTCGGGCCTGTGATGCAGCGTCGTCTGGCTGAACAATCTGGGGCCATGCTCCACTGCCCCGCCTTTAGGGTCGCTGGCACCATAATAAAGCCGGCGGATACGGGCATGGGCAATGGCCCCGGTGCACATGGCGCAGGGCTCCAGCGTTACCCACAGGTCGCAATCGATAAGTTGGGATGTACCGAGGCTGGCTGCGGCACGACGCATGGCGACCATCTCGGCATGCGCCGTGGGGTCATTGTCCATGCGCATACGGTTATGGCCGGTCGCAATGACAACGCCATCGCGCACCACAACCGCCCCGACCGGCACTTCGCCGATCTGCATCGCCGCGCGTGCCTGTTCCAGCGCCTGATCCATGAACATTCCGGGTTTGCTGCGTGGCATGCTGGGCGCTAGACCGCATGAATCATGCCTTGTAAAGCGCTTTGTCGTTGACGGTTGAGGCCAACATGGCTATGTCGCGCGCTTTCCAGAGATTCTTGATATACAGGATAGAGACGATGTCGCGTATCTGCGAACTGACCGGCAAGGGCCGGATGGTGGGCAACAATGTGTCCCACGCCAACAACAAGACCAAGCGCGTATTCCTGCCCAATTTGCAGAATGTCACGCTGATGTCGGACAAGCTGGAGCGCAGCTTCAAGTTCCGCGTATCGGCTGCTGGCCTGCGTTCAGTCGAGCATGTCGGTGGCCTCGATAACTGGCTGCTGAAGACTTCCGACGAGAAGCTTTCCGCACGTGCCGTCAAGGTCAAGAAAGAGCTGAAAAAAGCCGCTGCCGCCTGAACCAGGGCACAGCCTGCTCGCTTGAGAGCAGACACTCAAACGTGATCGCCGCATGGAAACTTCTGTTTTCGTGCGGCTTTTTCGTATCCACTGGCAGCGCTCGCTTCACTCGATCGATGACAGGCCGGGGCGGAATGTCTCACCCGAATCGAGTCGCTCCAGATCAAGGCGGAATTTCATCAACAGGCTGCGCTGCACCGTGTTGAAGTTATCGTCCGAGGCGATCCACACCATGATGTCCTCGCCAGCGTCCGGGTCATCGCTACTCGCTTCACTGGTAATCGCAATGGCTTCCATATTGTCGACGGTCAAAGGCGGATCGATGCCTGCGATCAACCGCCCTTCCAGCACCGCATCGCGCGCAATGTCGGCTGGATCGGCCACGGTAATCCGCGCCGACACCCCTTCAAGCACGGTGAACCGCCGGTTGAGAATAATCAGACGGCCGTCGGGCAGCAGCGTCGCATCGGTGATGTTATAGCCGATGGGCGGGCGATAGCCGAAGCGGATGGCCTGCGCCTCGGGGTCGGCAGGATCGCCGATGAACAGCAATGCCTCGGTCACACCGGGTCCGTATTCCTGATCCTCGGAAAACACCAGAAAGCGGGCGCTGCCGAGCAGCACCATCGCCTCGGCGCCGCTATTGCTTGGCCAGCCGCGCATAGCCTCGGGGCGGTAACCGGTCTCTGCCCGGGCCAGCCCGGCGCCATAACGGACGATGCGATTGCTATCCTCGAATCCGACCCAGAAACGTCCGGTTTCCGGATCACGCACCAGCGATTCGGCATCGCGATAGGCTTTGTTGCGATCCTCACCATCGACACCCGGAAGCGGGGCGATAAAGTCGCTCCAGCCGCCATCGGCATCAGCCGCAGCGCTATCGGCAAAGCCGCTGCTCTGGCGCAACGCAAAGCTGAACAATGTGCCGCCATCGGATAACGCCAATATACGGCTGCCCGGCTCAACCAGCATCGATGATATGCCGCCAAAGCGCGAATTGCGGCTGCGCAGCTCCCAGCCTGCAATATAATCGAGCGCGCCGATACGGCGTTGCGCCGGTTTGAGCGGATTAAGTGCCACCGGCACCAGCGATATCTCCTGGGAATCATTCGGAGGTTCTGGCTCGGTGCGCAAAAATGTGCCTGGCGCGAGCAGGATGATCAGCGAAAGGCAGGCGAGAATGCGGCGCATCGCTTCCCCATAAAGGCTGTGTGCATAAGCTCAACCGGAAGGTGGATTTTTCGCGGCCATGATGCATGTTTTGCTTGGCCGCAAAAAGCGAAAATGCGATAGGGTCTGGCATCTTTCGGTGGACCCTCATGGTCTTTTCCGTACCTCCCCTGGATCATGTTGGCACGGACGCTCACTGTCCGCCGCGCCAACCTTGTGATGAAGTGACATGCCGATGCACAATGCCATCCCGCCTATCGCCTCTATCGACGATGCCCGTGCCGAAATGCGCCGATTGCACCGCCTGCCCGAATATGAGGTGCTGGCCCCGCTGGTGGCCATCGCCAAGACCGACAATCCCGGCGAGGAAGACGCGATATTGAACAGCGCCCATGCGCTGCTCGCCGATCTGCGCAGCGCCCAGTCGGGCGGCTGGGTCAACCAGTTCCTGCAGGAATATCGCATGTCCACAGCCGAGGGTGTGGCCCTGCTGGCGCTGGCCGAGGCGTTTCTGCGTGTCCCCGATCCGGAGACCGCCGACCGGCTGATTGCCGACAAGATCGGCAGCGCCAATTGGCGCGCGCATAGCGGCAAATCGGCCAGCACATTGGTCAACAGCGCCACCTGGGGCCTGGTACTGGGCCGTGCGGTGGTCGGCGAGAGCGCAAACGCCTCTATGCTCAAGCGGCTGATCAATCGCACCGGCGAACCCTTTGTGCGCCAGGCTGTAGGCGCGGCGATGCGGCTGATGGGCGAGATTTTCGTCATGGGACGCACCATCGATGAAGCCCTGGTGCGGATGGACCGCAAACAGCATCGCGGCTTCACCGCCAGCTTCGACATGCTTGGCGAGGCCGCACGTACCCATGAAGATGCGCAGCGCTATTTCGAGGCCTATGCCGGCGCGATCGAGGCCATTGCCCGCGCACCGCAATCAGGTCATGGCGTCTCGGTCAAATTGTCGGCGCTGCACCCACGTTATGAGGCCGCTCAGTCGGATAGCTGCCTGCCAGTGCTGATCGACCGCGTTACCGAGCTGGCCGAAAAGGCAGCGAAGCATGATATTGCCCTCACCATCGACGCCGAGGAATCGGAACGGCTGATCATGAGTCTCGACGTCATTGCCGGGGTGCGCCGCCAGCAGAGCCTTAACGGCTGGGATGGCCTGGGCATGGCGGTACAGGCCTATTCCAAGCGGGCGCTGGCGGTGTGCGGCTGGGCCAATGCGCTGGGCGAGGAAGCGGGCGAAAAGATCAAGGTGCGGCTCGTCAAGGGCGCCTATTGGGACGGCGAGATCAAGTTTACCCAGGAGCATGGGCTTTCCGACTATCCGCTGTTCACCCGCAAACCGGCGACCGATGTCTCCTATCTTGCCTGTGCCAGGGCGCTGCTCGAATACAGCCATATCGAGCCGGCCTTTGCCAGCCATAATGCGCGCACCATCGCCACCATATTGACCTGGGCCGGTGATCGCCGCGATTTCGAATTTCAGCGGCTGCACGGCATGGGTGATGGTCTGTATGAGCGGCTGGTGCGCGACGAAGGCTATCATTGCCGCATCTATGCGCCGGTGGGCGGTCATAGCGATCTACTCGCCTATCTCGTCCGCCGCCTGTTGGAGAACGGCGCCAATAGCAGCTTTGTGCATCAGCTCGCCGATGACAGTATGAGCGTCGATGAACTGCTGGCCGATCCGGTCGAATATGTGCTGGAGACCGGCGGCACCCGCCATCCGGCGATCCCGTTGCCGGTCGAGCTGTTCGGGCCGGAGCGACGCAATTCCAGCGGAATCGATCTCGACGACCGGCTGATCTTGGCGCACACTGCGAGAGAAGTCGCCAATGCCCCTGAAATCACCATGCCCGATGAAAGCGATGTCGACATGCTGGTCGACCGCGCGCAATCAGCCTTTCATGGCTGGGACAGGATGCCGGTGGAGGATCGCGCTGCCTGTCTCGAACGGCTGGCCGGTCTGCTCGAGGAGCATCGCCCGCAACTTATGGCTCTGGCGGTCAACGAAGCGAAGAAAACCATTCCCGATGCACTGGGTGAAGTGCGCGAGACAGTCGATTTCTGCCGCTATTATGCCGCCGAGGCGCGCCGCACGCTGCAGCCGGTCGAACTGCCCGGCCCCACCGGTGAGCAGAATATGCTGCGTATGAGCGGGCGTGGCATATGGGGCTGTATCGCGCCCTGGAATTTCCCATTGGCGATCTTTCTGGGGCAGGTCACGGCTGCGCTGGTCAGTGGCAATTGTGTCATCGCCAAGCCAGCACCGCAAACGCCGCGCATCGCCGCTTATGCCGTGAAGCTGGCGCATGAAGCAGGGGTTCCGCAGCATGTGCTGCAATTGCTCGTCGGCGGTGCGGAACAAGGCGCAGCACTGGTCGATCATCATGGCATATCCGGGGTCGCGTTCACCGGATCGGTACCCACGGGCAAGGCGATTGCCCGTGCGCTGGTTGCCGATGATCACCGCCCGATCGTGCCGCTGATCGCCGAGACCGGCGGGCTTAACGCAATGATCGTCGATTCCACCGCACTACCCGAACAGGTGGTGCGCGATGTCGTCATTTCCGGCTTTCAGTCCGCCGGACAGCGCTGCTCGGCGTTGCGGTTGCTGCTGCTGCAAGAGGATATTGCCGAGCGGACTTTGACCATGCTCAAGGGCGCGATGGATGCGCTGGTGGTGGGCGACCCCGGCGATCCGCACAGCGATGTTGGCCCGGTGATCGACCAGGCCGCCTATGACAGGTTGATGACCTATCGGGACAGTGTCTCCGACCGGATTATCAAGACGGTGGATGTGCCCGAAACCGGGCTGTTTGTGCCCCCGACCCTGATCGCGCTCGACGCGATGGATGATCTCGACACTGAATGGTTCGGTCCGATCATCCATGTCGCAACATGGGAAGCGGAAAAGCTGCACGAAACCGTAGACCGGATCAACGCCAAGGGCTTTGGTCTGACCATGGGGCTTCACAGCCGGGTAGCGCGCGCTGCGACCATTGTGGAGGCCCGTGCCAGCGTTGGCAATCTCTATGTCAACCGTTCGATGATTGGCGCCATTGTCGGCAGCCAGCCTTTTGGCGGCGAAGGCCTGTCAGGCACCGGTCCAAAAGCGGGTGGACCACATTATCTGCCGCGTTTCTGCGCCGAAAGGGTAACCTCCACCGACACCACCAGCGCCGGTGGCAATGCCAGCTTGCTCAGCCTGGAAGATGAGGATCTCTAGCCAGCCTTAAGAGGCGTTGCGCTGTTTGTCGGTCATCTGGCGCAGCGTTTCGAGCGCCGCCTTGAGCGCCGCATCGACATCTTCGGGCTGGTTCAATGGTGTCACATCGGCGGTTTCAGCTCCAGCGGAGGCTGCCTCCTCATCCATTGCCGATGGCACAGCGTCATAGGTAACCTCTGCCACCGCTTCATCCTCAGGCTCAAAGGCCTGTTCCATCGGCGATACCAGCGATACCGGCATCGGTTCAGGAGCGGCATCCGGCTCCTCCGGCGCGGCGATTTCTTCTGCGACCGGCGCAACCGGAGCGATGGTGGCAATGGCCGGAACCTTCTCGATCACCTGTTCCGCCCGGCCTGCGGCCAGACGGTCAAGCCCGCGCTCGAGCCGGTCGATCAGAGCATCAATGCTGAGCTCAGCCAGTGGCGGCTCGACTTCGTCCTCAGCGGCTTCTGCCATGTCGTCGCTGACGGGTTCTTCAAGCGCGACCTCTTCGGCGTCGATGTCCCCGACAAAGCCCGATGTCTCGGCGATGGGTGTCTCCCATTCGGGCACCGCATCGTCATATTCATCATGGTCATAATAGACATCATGGTCGTCGTATTCATCGTCACCGGGGTTTTCCACGCTGTCGGCATGGGCCAGCGCTGCCGCAAGTAACGCTGCGTCGCTAACATCCTCCCCGGCAGTCGCCGGTGGCAGTTCGGTGAAACTCTCGTCCGCCACTTTCTCGGCATCCACTTCCGCTTCGGTCACAGATTCCGCTATGTCACCGGCGCTATCTTTGTCGAGGCGTCGCTTGGCGACCAGCGGCTCATCTCCACCAGAGACCGCATCGCTGCGCAGAAGCTCGAGCGGCAACAGATTTTTCAGCCGGTCGCGCCGGGCCGACTTGTTGTCAACCGGGCTGTCATCCTCACCCGCCAAAGCTGGTGCGGTGTTGGCCCTTTCCGGTTCCTTTGCAGCCAGATCGCGGCCCGCCAGCAGCGGCGCGCGCGCAGGCGCATCGGGATGGCTATCGGCACGACGCATGCGCGGCAGGTCATCAAGCTCACGCACCTCGCCGTCATCACCGCCATAGTTGAACGGCAATATCGCACGCAGCCGCTCAGCCAGGCCAGGGCGCGGCATGTCATCACCGATTTCGACGACATTCTCGTAAAGATCATCCATATCCTCGTCTTCATCGCTGTCATCCCAGGATGAAAACATGATGGCGCAAATGCCCGTGACGAACAGCGCCGTCGCCACTGCTATGGCAATCCGCGCGGTCAGGCCCAGCGGCGGCGCCGCAGCAGGGATCAGCTCGTTCAGGCCGACCGCCAATATGATGCTCTCAAAGACACTATTATGGATAACCAGTGTCACCGCGCCGATGGCAACCCCGGCAATTGCGGCCATCGGCAAGGCACCGAAGCGCTCGATAGCCCGTGAAAACATGTCGGCAATATTATTCGCCATAACTCTTTAACCCCATCGGTCCCTGTGCCCCGGTCTCTCAGGAAACCACGCTGGGACATATCATGCTGCCCGGTGCACATCCGGGTCGACGGTTTGTCCTAACAGCTTTTGGTAAACGGGAAGATAACGCTCTACATTGCTGTACCAGTTGCGCTTTGTCTCGACAAAGCTGCGCGCGGCTGCGCGGCGCGCATCCCAGATGTCGCGGTTTTCCAGCAGATCCCCCAGCGCGCGGGCACAATCGACCGGATCATCGGCACGGAACAGTGTTCCGGTGCGGCCATGCTCGATCAGTTCCCTGTGACCGCCAACATCCGAAGCAGCGACCAGCCGGTTTTGCGCCATGGCTTCGAGTGGCTTCAATGGTGTGACCAGATCGGTAAGCCGCATCGCCTTGCGCGGATAGGCCAATATATCGATCAGGCTGTAATAGCGTTCGACCTGGTCATGCGGCACCCGTCCGGTAAAATGCATATTGGCAGCCACCGGCGACGACGCCGCCTGCGCCTTGAGCGCGGCTTCCATCGGACCACCCCCGACCAGCAGCAACTGCGCCTGTGGCTGGCGCTGCGCCAGATGCGCCATTGCTGCGATCAGGTCATCCAGCCCTTCATAATCGTAAAAGCTGCCGATAAAGCCGATTACCGGACGCTGTGCAGTACCAGCATCCAGCCCCAGCTCAGCGGCCAGAACATCATCGCGTGCGGGCGGTGTGCCGAATAATGCCATATCGACGCCATTGGGCACCACCACCAGCCGGTCATCGGCGACCACACCACGCGCCAGCAGGTCGCGGCGCAATCCATCGCAGATCACCGCCACCGCATCGGCGCCGGTGATCACATGGTTTTCCAGTATCCGCGTCATCCAGTATCGTGCCGAATGGCGGCTGCCAGTACCATTGCCGATCGAGGCATCCTCCCAAAAGGCGCGAATCTCATAGAGCAGCGGCAAATTGCTGCGCTGTGCCGCACGCAGCCCGGCCAGACCATTCAGCGCCGGTGAATGGGCATGGAGAACATCCGGTCGCCATTCCTCGATAACCTCGGCGATACGCCCGGCCAACAGCCCGGTCTCGCGCCATTCGCGCAGCGGCGACGGCCCGGTTGCATCGCCATGAGTGCGGAAAAAGTCCAGCCCATCGATGATCTCATGGCTGTCGGGCGGCGTCGACCCGGCCGGCAGGTTGCGGCTGTGACGCACTCCGGTCACCCCGGCAACCTCCAGCCCGGAAGCGATCTGCGCCTTCATGATCGCCCTTGTACGGAAGCAATATCCGCTATGGAGCGGCAGGCTGTGGTCGAGTATATGCAATATGCGGGTCGCCATGGATGGCGCTTATGACGCAATTTGATTAACGCGTCATCAACCGCGATGCGCTATTGCCCGGCAAGTGCGGCACAGTGATGCTGTTCCGGGCGGGAACGGCGATTAAGGCGGACATGATAGACACGTTTTCCATATTACTGACCCATGCGCTGATCGCGCTGGCGGGCTGGCGGATCATCCATCGCGATGATCTGGACAAGGAAGACCCGCCCGAGCGCGATACCGTCCCCAGCGGCTTCAACATTCATCGCAACCGCGGCAAGAACCCCGCCATGACTGACAGTCGGGACTGATCCGGTGCGCGATATCTTCTTCACTGCCTTTCTCGGCCTTCTCATCGCCTATGGTTTCAAGCGGCCGTTCCTGTTCGTGCTGACCTATGTCTATATCGACATCATCGCGCCGCAGCGGATGAGCTATTATCTGCTCAATTCGATCCCGATCTCGCTGATCGTCTTTGGCCTCGCCTTTCTCGGCTACTGGATAGCCGATGACAAGAAGGACAGCCGCTTCTCCATCCGCCAGACAATGATGGTGCTGCTGCTGGTCTATTGCTACTACACCACCAATAATATCGCCGACTTCCCCGCCGAGGCGGCGGAAAAATGGGACTGGGTGTGGAAGGCCCTGGTGTTCGCCATCTTCCTGCCGCTGACATTGCGCACCAAATTGCGGCTCGAGGCGCTGGCGTTGTTCATGGTGCTTTCGGTGGGCACGCTGATCATTACCGGCGGCATCAAGACCGCTGCCGGAGGCGGCGGCTATGGCGTGCTGCAGCTGCTGATCGACGACAATAGCGGGCTTTATGAAGGCTCGATCATCTCCACCGTCGCGATCACCGTCATTCCGCTGGTGCTGTGGCTAGCCAAATATGGCACGGTGTTCGTGCCCGATATCCGGGTCAAGGTCTTCGCCTATGCGCTGGTCTTTGCCTGCCTGCTAATCCCGATAGGCACCCAGGCCCGCACCGGACTGCTATGCGCCGGGGCACTGGCGGTGCTGATGCTGCGCTTCAACCGCTATCGCTTCGTCTATGCCGGGCTGGCGGTCGCGGTGGGCATCATGGCGCTGCCGCTACTGCCGCAAAGCTATACCGACCGGATGGCGACCATTGGCGATCACCGCGCCGATGAATCGGCATCGACCCGGGTCGCGGTGTGGATGTGGACGCTGGACTATGTGAAGGACCGGCCCTTTGGCGGTGGTTTTGAAGCCTATCGCGGCAACAGCCTCAAGGTCGAAAAGGTCGAAACCCGCGAAACCGGCTCGCGCACCGCGATCGAGGTGGAAGAATATGTCGATGAGGCCCGCGCCTATCACAACAGCTATTTCGAGATGCTGGGCGAGCAGGGCTTTCCCGGACTTGCGCTGTGGCTTGGTATCATGGTGGGCGGACTGTTCCGCATGGAGATGATTCGAAGACGCTACAGCAAGGATCACAAGCCCGGCGAGGAATGGGTAGCGCCCTTCGCGCTGGCGCTGCAAAATGGGCAGATCATCTATCTTGTCGGATCGATGTTTGTCGGCATCGCCTTCCAGCCATTTATCTACATGCTGGTGGCGATGCAGATCGGGCTCGACACCTATCTTACCCGGCGCCGCAAGGAGGCCGCATTCCGGCCGCTGCAGGAGCGTACACGCAAGCTGGCGCAACCGGCGGAATAGGCAGGATGCGGGCCGGGCACTGGCGGCTGGGGGTTGTAAGTTGTAAACTGACTGACTAGGTGGCGGCCATGCTTTCCGCGTCCGACACCGGCTCCACCACGGCGCTTTCCAGCGCGCTCGACCCCAATGTACTGCAGCGGACATGGGTGAAGACGCAAGGCTGGGCCACCACCCACAGCACCGAGATACTGATCGCTTTTGCCATTGGCACTGCCATCTATATGGCACTGGGCTTTGTCCGCAGCCGCGCGCTCAACTTTGCGCGAAGCCGTGACGACAGGCTATCCATGCCGGCAATCATCGCTCGTACCCTGGGCAAGACCGGGCGGCTGTTCCAGCTGCTGGTGTCGATCCGTCTGGTCACCGGCTTTGCCGAAACGCCTGAACCGATCGAACGACTGATCACTATTCTCTTCACCATTGCCGCCGTTTTTCAGGCGGCGATATGGCTGCGCGAAATTGCCCTTGGCCTGATCGAGCGCCGCGCCAATGGCGGCGACAGCGATGAAGCCTCGGAAACACTCACCAATGCGCTTACCCTGATCCGCATTCTGGTCACCGTCGCGGTGTTCAGCGTTGCGACCATCGTGGTGCTCGACAATCTGGGCTTCAACGTCACCGGCCTGATAGCCGGCCTCGGCATCGGTGGCATCGCCATCGGTCTGGCCGCACAGGGCGTGTTCGAAGAGCTCTTTGCGGCGCTTGCGATTATCTTTGACAAGCCTTTCCGGCGGAACGACTTTATCGGCTATGACAATACCGTCGCAAAGGTCGAGAAAATCGGCCTGAAAAGCACGCGGCTGCGGTCGATTTTCGGCGAAGAGGTCATCATTTCCAACAGCAATCTGCTCGACAAGGAAATCATCAACTATACCCGGCTCGACCGGCGCCGGACCCGCTATGGCATTGGCGTGATTTACCAGACGCCGCCGGAAAAGGCGCGGGAAATACCTGCATTGTTGCGCTCGATTGTCGAAAAACATGGTGCCGAATTCGTGCGCTCCGGCTTTGTCGGTTTCGGCAACAGTTCGATCGACTTTCAGGTCGAGTTCGATATCTACAGCAGTGACTATGAGGTGGTGTACAACAAGCGGCATGATATCGGGCTGGAGATATTGCAGCGGTTCAACGAGGAAGGCCTGGAGTTCGCCTATCCGACCCAGACAACCTTTACCGCCGCCCCCGATGGCACGATGATCATGCCCTATCCCAAGGACGGCTTTACCTTCCACTCGGCAGAGGATTAGCACGCTCGGATCGGGTGTCCGGCCGGGACTTGCGCGACAGATCTCTCACTTCATCGAGCCGTTCCGGCACCTTCATGTCCCACACCAGACCAAGCCGGGACAGAAAGCACAGCACCCACCAGCCCGGATCACATTGCCCCGGCAACAACCCCAACTTTGCCGAACCGGGAAAAGCGTGATGGTTGTTGTGCCAGCATTCGCCAAAGGTGATCAGTGCGGTGTAATGCACATTATGGCCCTGCACCGCCGCGCCTTCGACATGCCAGCTGCGATGCCCCTGATTGTGGGCGAAATAGCCAATCAGCCAGTGCCCCAATATCGATATGGTGATGCGACCACAAATGCCCCAGGCAACCCAGCCCCAGCCACCCAGACCATAGAATAGCAGCGCCCAAGGCAGCTGTTGGAGCATCGATGTGCGCTGCAGCCAGTCATAAAGGCTGCTGCGCGCTAGCGATGATGGCCAGATGATCCGGGGTTCATGTGTCAGCGACAATGTGCAATGCAGCTGCCACCAGAAATCACGCAGCATGGCCGACTGATGCGCCAGAAAGGGATGGCATTCGGGCTGTCGCTGCGCCCAATCCCTGACATCATGGGTGAACAGCATGGATCGCGGCCCGCCCAGTCCCACCAGGGTGCCGAAATAGACACCCAGACGCTCCAGCCATTGCGAGCATTGATAGCTGTTGTGAATGAACTTGCGGTGCATTCCCAGCGAATGGCCGGCGCACAGGGTTATCGCCGATGTAAGGAGAAACAGCGCGACCGCGCTCCAGCTGAAATATAGCGAGCCTAGCACCATCCAGACCAGCGCATGGCCGGTGAACCAGAGTGACTTGGTTGCGCTCCAGCGCACCCTGCCCGCACTGGCGTCTGCGCCTTCATCGCTTGCATCGACGATCATTGCTGCCCCGCAGGATCGATAATCTGTGCCAGGAGATAATCGGCGCTCTGCTCCACTGCAATTTTCTGCAGCGGATGGAAATACCAATAGGGGTCGAGCGTGCGCTCATAGCGTATTGTCAGGCGCACCTCGGTGCGATCACCGTCTAGTGGTCGCAAATTCACCTCGGTACCGCGAATATCGATATAGCTGCCCAGATAGCTGTCATTGCGCGATATGCTGGTGCGGATCCGCTGCGGCGATGCCTCATCGATGCGCACATGCATTTCGCCATGTTTGGTGTTGGTGACGAACCAGCGATTATAGACAAAATGCAGGCTGTGAATGGCACCGGGATAAAGGCCCGGATTTTCGGTGCGCACAGGTTGAGGGAAAATCGAGATCAGCCAGCCACGGTCGCCGGAATAGTACATCGGATGATTGAGATGCCTGATGATGTCGGCGCTACTGGCATCGATCACCCGGCTGCGGGTAATGCTGTTGGAGCGTTCAAAGCTGGTCTGCGGCACCACCCCTTCGACCGAGAGCAGCAGCAATGGCAGCGCAAGCCAGGCATTGACCTTGAAGCGCTGCGCCAGATCTTCCTGGCTATCCACCCTGAAATCGCCCCTGATCCGCTTGTAAATATAGGCGAGCAGGCCGATGCCGAAATAGATCGGCATGAACATTATGACGCAGATAAACCCTTCCATCAGCAATGCCGAAGTCGCCAGCATGACGATCAGCGAATCGAGCATGAAGAACCAGAATTTGCGGTGTTCCGAATGCCCTTCATAGGGGTCGACAAAGACGATCAGCGCAAGCGCAATCAATGCCGGAATGGCGACATAGACCAAAGCTGTCGTGGCATAGCTGCTATCGAGGAGCAGCCGCAGCACAGAAGCCGCGACGCCGATAATCAGCAGGAGTTTTGCCGACCGATATTTCGCCAACCACGCCATGACAGGCAGGCTATCGGACAGGCCATGGCAAGACAATCTCTATTCACGCTACGGCACGGCCAACAGGCCGCGCGACATCGGTAAAAATCGCCCGGCCAGCCTTGCGCCCATGCCTTTTGTGCGGCACTAGAGTTGCAATGTGCAACGATAAAACCAACAGCAAGAGCCAATAGCAAGAGGACGCCATCATGACAGCCATCACGCCGCAGCAAATGCTGGACAAAAAGGGCGACCAGCTCGGATCGTCGGAGTGGATTCTGGTCGACCAGGAGATGATCAACAAATTCGCCGATGCCACTGGTGACCACCAGTTCATCCATGTCGATGAGGAAAAGGCGAAACTGACCCCCTTTGGCAGCACCATCGCCCATGGTTTTCTCAGCCTCAGCCTGTTCCCGGTGATGATGGCCAGGTCCGACTGTCCGCGCGTCGAAGGCGTGAAAATGGGCGTCAACTATGGTGGCAACAAGACCCGCTTTCTTGCCCCGGTGCGCTCGGGTAAGCGCGTCCGCGGCCATTTCAAGCTGCTCGACCTCGAGGAAAAGCGCCCCGGCCAGTGGCAGCAGACACTCGAATTCACCGTCGAGATCGAGGGCGAGGACAAGCCGGCACTGATCGCCGAATGGATCAGCCAGTTTTTCGTTTAATCTGTTAAGCCCCTCCGCTTCATCGGAGGCACGGAACCCAAGGAGAATTCCCCATGCGTGATGCAGTTATCGTTTCCACCGCCCGCACCCCGATCGGCAAGGCCTATCGCGGCGGGTTCAACAACACCGCTGGCCCGACCCTGGGCAGCCATTCGCTGACCGCCGCGATCGAGCGCGCCGGTGTCGAAGGCGGCGAGGTACAGGATTGTGTCTGGGGCAGCGCGCTGCAGCAAGGCACACAGGGCGGCAATCTGGCGCGCAATGTGGCTTTGCGCTCGGGCCTGCCGATCTCGGTCAGCGGCATGACCATTGACCGGCAATGCTCATCCGGCCTGATGTCCATCGCCACCGCCGCCAAGCAGGTGATTGTCGACAATATGGATATTGTCGCCGCTGGTGGCCAGGAATCGATCAGCCTGGTGCAGACCCCGGAAATGCGCATTTCGCCGGACAAGGAACTGGTGGCGATGCATAACGACATTTATATGTCGATGCTGGAAACCGCCGAGGTTGTCGCCGACCGCTATTCGATCAGCCGCGACGTCATGGACGAATATTCGCTGCAGTCGCAAATGCGCACCGCGGCAGCCCAGGAGGCCGGTCATTTTGACGACGAGATCGTCCCCGTCACCACAAAGATGATGTACAAGAACAAGGAAACCGGTGAGGTTTCCGAGCAGGAAGTCACCATCACCAAGGATGAGGGCAACCGCCCTACGACGACGCTGGAAGGCCTGCAGGGACTGCAGCCGGTGCTCGGCCCCGACAAGACCATCACCGCCGGTAACGCCAGCCAGCTTTCCGACGGGTCTTCTGCCTCTATCGTTATGGAAGCCAAGGTGGCTGAGAAGCGCGGCCTCACCCCGCTTGGCCGCTATGTTGGCATGGCGGTCGCTGGCACCAAGCCCGATGAAATGGGCATCGGCCCGGTCTATGCCGTCCCGGCGCTGCTTGAGCGCTTCAACCTGAAAATGGACGATATCGGCCTTTGGGAGCTGAATGAAGCCTTTGCCGTGCAGGTGCTCTATTGCCGCGACACACTCGGCATTCCCGATGAGCTGCTCAACGTCAATGGCGGCTCGATCTCCATCGGCCACCCCTATGGCATGACCGGCGCGCGCTGTGTCGGCCACGCCCTGATCGAAGGCAAGCGCCGCGGTGCCAAGCATGTCGTCGTCACCATGTGCGTCGGCGGCGGCATGGGCGCGGCTGGCCTGTTCGAGGTACTGTAAGCAGAAGTACGGATTGGGGACGAGGCGGAGCTTAAGCCCCCTCGTCCCATGCAAATACCGCCTCCAGCGGCTGGTTGAAGGTCCGCGCAATACGGAAGGCGGTTTCCAGTGTCGGCGAATATTTTCCCTGCTCTATGGCGGCGATGGTCTGGCGGGTAACGCCGACCTTCGCCCCCAGTTCCGCCTGCGTCATTTCATCGGCCTCGAAACGCAGCCGGCGAATGGTGTTGGTGAAGGGTGTTTTGGCCACGCCCCTCACCCCTGCCGATATTGCCAGATCTTAGCACCATAGCGGATAGCCTCCGCCACCACGATGACCGCCAATATCGCGTTGAGTATCCAGAACAGGCTGGCGCCAAGATGGACACTGAACACAGCGCAGATAACGCCGATCAGCAATATGAAATAGGCTATGCCCGCGGCGCGCTTGCCCACCAGCTGGTCGCGCTCATCGGCTTTGGCATGCGCGTCCTCGGGTGCCAGGATGGCAATTGCCGATGCCGCAACGATCATCACGACGGTGACGCCGACAACCACTGTCAGCAACAGGCCGAGAAAATAGTCGAGCGATACGCTGTCGGTGCTGGCGGCATAGATCAGGCTGACAAAATAAGTGCCGAACCCGCCGATTATGGTCAGCAATGCTGCCCAGGCAATCTTCTCATGGAATGTCATATCTCTTCCTCTAAATGTCGAATCATTATGACTTTATGTTAGATATTTTTAACATTATGGCAAATAGATATTACATATCCGTCGAAAATGCAGCAAAATCATGATGTTGCGAGAGTATCAGCCGCGGTGCAGCACCAGCACCGGGTCGGCCTTGTGCACGCGGTGGCCAACAACCAGGAAGCCATGACGCGCCGCGAGTCGCAGTGATGCGTCATTGTCGGGCGTGATGATGCACACCAGGGGCGTCCGCAATTCGGCATCGGCCCATGCCAACGCCGCCGTCAGCGCTTCGCTGGCATAGCCCTGGCCATGGGCATCGCTGTCGAGCAACCATGATGCCTCGGGCCAGATCGCCTCGCCCTTGGCGGGTTGTTGCCCCGGCAGCGGCGGATCGACATCGCGCTGATAATCGGCAAAGCCGACCTCGCCGATCAGCTTCCCATCCTCGCGTCGTTCGATCGCCCAAATGCCATAGCCCAGCAACGGCCACAGCCCGGGGCCGCGCAGAAATTTCTCCCAGAGCTGGCTGCGGGTAAAGGGTTCGGATGCGATATAGCGCATGACCTCGGGCTTGGCTCGGGTTGCGCAGAATGCATCAAAATCGCTGCGGCGTAACGAACGCAGCAATAGCCTTTCGGTAATTATGCGCGGCGCTCTGGCCGGTTTGGCATCAGCCTCTTTGCCAGCAACTTCAGTCACAGCAGCATCAGCGCGGGTGGATCATGCCGTCCTGGAACAGGAAGCCGTCCTCGCGATCCTTTTTCAGCAGGGCCGGGGCGTCAAGATCGACCCAATCGGCCTTTTGCGCCAGTGCAAAAGCCGGAGCCACACCGAGGCTGGTTGCCAGCATCGAACCGACCACCATTTTGAGATCGCGCATCCGCGCCTTTTCCATCAGGACCAGCGCTTCGGTCAGCCCGCCTGTCTTGTCGAGCTTGATGTTGATAGCACCGAAACAGCCATCGACCCGGTCAAGGTCCTCACTGGTATGGCAGCTTTCATCGGCGCAGAAGGGCACCGGCGTTTCCACCGCCATCAGCTCATCCTCGAACCCGGCGGATACCGGCTGTTCGATCAGCTCGACGCCATATTGGTGCGCGCCCATGGCCATGCTCAATATGTCGAGCTCGTCCCAGGCCTCATTGGCATCGGCGATGATTCGCGCGCCCGGCGCAGCGGCGTATACTGCGGCCAGCCGGTCGAGGTCATTCTCGCCGTTCAGCTTGACCTTGAGCAGGCTATAGCCCTTTGCCACCGCACCGGCAGCGTCCTGCGCCATCTGGTCGAGCTCGCCGAGTGATACAGTATAGGCGGTGACCAGCGGCTTGGGTTCGGGCAGACCCGCCAGCTGCCATACAGGCTTGCCGGTTGCCTTGCTCTCCAGGTCCCATAAAGCGGCATCGAGCGCATTGCGCGCCGCGCCTTCCATCATTGATTCAAGCAGGTCTTCGCGGGTAATTTCGCGGTTCTGCTTGGCGCGCATCTCGATGGCTTCGACGCACAACTCGGCAGTCTCGCCCTCATAATAGATCGGTGTGCCCTCGCCACGGCCGATATGGGCGCCATCGGTGACTTCGCAGACCACGACATCGACATCGGTCTTGCTGCCCCGGGCGATGGTGAAGGCGCCATCGACATCCCAGCGCTCAACAGTTGCGGATTTGAGTGTAATCATGCGCGGTGATGTAGGGCATTCGCCGGATGGGGAAAACCCCAAATCCGACCCAAAGTCCGACAGCGCGGCAATCTTCGATCAGTCGTTATGCTCGATGATCCATTCCTCGACCAGCGGTGCGATCTTGGTGCGCCATTTGCTGCCGTTGAAAATGCCGTAATGGCCGACATTCTCCACCAGGTCGTAGAATTTGAAGCGTTCGTCCAGCGCCGGGGTGAGGTGCAGCGCCGCCCGCGTCTGACCAATGCCGCTGATATCGTCGCGCTCGCCTTCAATCGCCAGCAGGCCGATATCGTGGATGGCACCAAGATCGATCCGTCGTCCCCGGTGCATCATCTCGCCGCGCGGCAGCAAATGCCGCTGGAACACATGGTCGACCGTCTGCAGGTAGAATTCCGCCGTCATATCACACACCGAGCGGTACTCGTCATAAAAGTCCTTGGTCGCTGTCGCGCTTTCACCATCGCCATCGACCAGATGCTTGAACATCTCCCAATGGCTGAACATGTGGTTACCCAAATTCATCGACATGAAGCCGGCAAGCTGCAGAAAGCCGGGATAGACGCGACGGCCATGGCCGGGATACTGCATCGGCACGGTAGCGATGGCGTTCTGCTCGAACCAGCTGTGCGGGCGCTGTTGCGCCATCAGATTGACCGATGTCGGTGCCTCACGGGTGTCGATCGGGCCGCCCATCATGGTCAGCGTGCGCGGGCGGCAGTCATGGTCTTCACCCGACATCACCGCCGCAGCGGCAAAACAGGGCACCGATGGCTGGCACACCGCTAGCATGTGCGCACCTGCGCCGATATGCTCGAGAAAGGCGATGACATAATCGATATAGTCATCAAGGTCGAAAGACCCTTCTTCCAGCGGCACTTGCCGCGCATCGCGCCAGTCGGTGATATAGACTTCGTGGCGCGGGATCATCCGTTCCACCGTGCCACGCAACAGCGTCGCGAAATGCCCTGACATCGGTGCTACAATCAACAAACGCGGCGCATTGTCAGGCAACGCCGCATGGCGGAAACGCTTCAACTGGCCAAAAGGCATCTGGAGAACGATGTCCTCGGTTACCGGCTGCTCGGTATCATCGACATCGACCGTATCGATCCCGAAAGCCGGCTTGCCGCGCGGAGCCGAGGCATGAGCAAAGACATCCAGCGCATGCGCCAACACCGGACCGCCACCGACATAACCGAAGGGATTGGCCGGATTGTTGAGGAGTTGCGCGCTCATATGCGCCCAGGCACTCGCGCTCGCCAGCATGGAGCGCTGCATCTCATAGGCCTGATAGATCATATATGTTCCTTGCGACGGCAGGGACCAGTGCGCTTGCTGCGTCTTTTCGGTTGGCCCCCGCCCTGTTATGCGCGATTCTAGACCCAATTGCGGCAGTGCACAACCGGTTTACGTCAAGCTATTGATACACTGGGGTGATAATCACCGGCTATCGACCAACGACATGCCAAACCGGTTGAGCCTGTCCCGGCACCCTGCTAGCGCACTGCCATGGCAAAATTACCCGATGGCGATGACAAGAAAGATCGCTCGCTGCGCAAGCTCGGAAATCTGCGGCTGCTCTGGCGGCATGCTATCCAATATCCGCGGCAGATTCTGTTTGCCGGCCTCGCCCTGCTGGTGGCGGCGCTCGGTACGCTGGCGATCCCGCGCCAGCTGCAAAAGGTGGTCGATGAAGGCTTTGCCGCGCTCGGCACCAATGCCCAGGATATCGCGCCCTTTTTCCACTATCTGCTGCTGATCGTGGTGGTGCTGGCGATTGCTACGGCGCTGCGTTTCTATTTCGTGTCCTGGCTGGGCGAGCGTGTGGTTGCCGATATACGATTGGAGGTGCAACGCAATCTGCTGCGCCAGTCGCCGGGTTTTTTCGAGGAGAACCGGCCATCGGAAATCGCCTCGCGCATGACCGCCGACACCGCAATTGTCGAACAGATTGTCGGCACCACCGTCTCGGTTGCGCTGCGCAATCTGGTCGTCGGCGTTGGCGGCATTATCTATCTCTTTTATCTCGCGCCGCAGCTGACCATGTATCTGCTGATCGGTATTCCGCTGATCATCATCCCGATTGTCATCATCGGGCGGCGTCTTGAAGCAGTCTCGAAATCGAGCCAGGATCGGGTCGCCGATGTCGGCGCCAACACCACCGAAACACTGGGGGCGATGAAGATCGTTCAGGCCTTTGGCCAGGAAAGCCGCGAGGCGGAGCGCTTTGCCGGGTCGGTGGAACGCACTTTCGACACCGCCAGGAAACGCATTACGCTGCGCGCGGTGCTGACGCTGGTAATCATCACCCTGATCTTCGGCGCGATTACCGGGATCATGTGGCAGGGCGCGGTCGATGTCGTCGAGGGGCGGCTCACCGGCGGCACCATTGCTGCGTTCATCTTTGCTGGCGTTCTGGTCGCCGGCTCCTTTGGCGCGCTGACCGAGGTCTATGGCGACCTGCTGCGAGCATCGGGGGCCTCGGCACGGCTCAACGAGCTGCTTAATGCCGAACCCGATATCGCCGCACCGGCACGACCGGTCGATCTGCCCCAGCCGCCACGCGGCCAGCTCAGCTTTCAGAAGGTGACATTCAGCTATCCGACGCGGCCGGAAACGCCCGCGATACAGGATTTCAGCCTGACCATCGCACCGGGTGAAACGGTGGCGATTGTCGGTCCCTCCGGTGCCGGCAAATCGACTATCTTCCAGCTGGCACAGCGCTTCTATGACCCCGAGGCCGGGACCATCCGGGTCGATGGCGTTGCCCTGCCCTCGGCCGATCCGGCCGATATTCGCCAGCGCATGGCCTATGTGCCGCAGGAGAGCGTGCTGTTCGCCGCCTCGGCGCGCGATAATCTGCGCTATGGCAACTGGAACGCCGGTGATGAGCAAATCTGGGCAGCGGCCGAGGCCGCCAATGCCGCCGAATTCATCCGCGCCCTGCCCGATGGTCTCGACAGCTATCTCGGCGAGGCGGGCACAAGGCTGTCAGGCGGCCAGCGCCAGCGCATATCGATTGCGCGGGCATTGCTGCGCAACGCACCGATTCTGCTGCTCGACGAGGCGACATCGGCCCTCGATGCCGAGAGCGAGCGGCTGGTGCAGCAGGCATTTGACCGGCTGATGGAGGATCGCACGACATTGGTCATCGCCCACCGTCTCGCCACCATCCGTGCCGCCGATCGTATCATCGTGATGGATGAGGGACGGATTGTCGAGGAAGGCGATCACGCGAAGCTAAGTGCCAGTGACGGCCTTTATGCCCGACTGGCGAGCCTGCAATTCGACGCGCCGTCATCGCAATCCATGCTGATCAAATAGGCCGGACAAAATCCCGATATTGCTCATTACCCACAAAGCCGAAGCTCGTCAGCTGAGCCTGCTTCACCGACTTGAGCACACGGTTGACCTGCTCATAACGGGCTATCGCTTCAGGCTGTAGCTGGACTTCGGCCTGCCCGTTCCTTTCTGCGCCTATCACCCGCAGAAGCGTGTCAAGCTGGGTGATAGTAACCGGCTTCCCATTCCATAGAATGACATCCGATTTCGTCACGACGATCTTGTTCGTTTCCAATATCCGCTCGGCTATTACAGGCGGATCGCCATGCATCAGATCAAGCTTGATTGCATGCATCTGCGGCGGGATGGAAATGATGAACATGATCAGCAGCACCAGCATGACATCGATCAGCGGCGTGGTGTTGAGATCCGACAGATAGTCACGACTGGTGGCGGATGCGGCTTTTCCGGTCATATCATGCTCTCCCCGCAGGAGATGATATACCAGCATTCCGTAGCGTCAAGTTTGCGCCCTCTGAACCAGGTCGGCAGCCAGCAAAAAGGGCCGTATCATGCGATACGGCCCTTTTGCGTTTTCTGGTAAGATGCTTTCAGCGGTCCGGATCAGCCGCCAGCGGTGGTGAATATACGATATTGCTCATTGCCGACAAAGCCGAACTTGGTCACCTGGGCAACTTTGATCACCTTGAGCACCTGGTTGACGCGCTCATAGCGGGCGACGGCATTGGGCTGGAACTGCAGCTCGGGCTCCACTTCCATCTGCATCGAACGGGCCAGCAGGTTTTCTACCTGGTTGATATTGACCGCTTCGCCATTCCACAAAATCGTATCATCGGGCTCGACAATCAGCTTGTTGCGGACCGGATCAACCGGCGGCGTATTGATCGAATTATCCGGTTGCGGCAGGTCCAGCTTGATAGCGTGCATCTGCGGCGGGATGGTGATGATGAACATGATCAGCAACACGAGCATAACGTCGATCAACGGCGTCGTGTTCATGTCCATCATCGGACTGCCATCGTCCTTGCCACCACTCATTGCCATAACAGGCTCTCCTTAACTCTTACATCCTGTGCCCGAACGATCCTTACGGGTTTCAGGCTGGCCGGGCGCTTGCTGCCCCCGGACGATCACGCGCCCAGATTGGGCTCCGAAATAAAGCCGACCTTCGGAAAACCGGAAGCCTGCATGATGAAGATAGCACCACCGACACAGCGATAGGGTACGTCGATATCGCCACGAATATGCGCCTCGGGAACGTCTTCGGGATCGATATTGTCGATACCGCCACGATCCTCGACAAACTTTTCGATATATTCGGTAGCCCATTCCTGCAGCTCGGTCGAACCCACCGGCGTCACATTGCGGTAGATGCGGCATTCACCGCCCTGGGATGCCCCCTCATAGCCCGAATCGCCGGGGCTGCGGCCCGAAGCGTCGGTCGAGGTTACGGACAGCAGGACATTTTCGGCCTTGGTTTCATTGGCCTCATATTCCTGCACCGGCAGCTCGAGATTCTCGATGGTCTGAATCGCCACCGGAATGGCGATAAGGAAGATGATGAGGAGAACGAGCATAACATCCACGAGCGGTGTGGTGTTAATGTCGGACATTGGCGTTTCGCCGCCGTCGCCTCCCATACTGATTGCCATAACGTAATCCTGTTCCAGCTATCGCCACGATAGCGGCATTATGCCGTGCGTGACTGATCGGGCAGGCCGGTCAGACCGGCCCACCCCATATTATTCCGTCAAACTTACTTCTTGGCAGCCGGAGTAGCCGGGTTTGGCTTGGCTGCTGCAGGCTTGGCCGGTGCCGCAGGCTTTTTGGCAGCTGCAGGAGCGTTAACCGCCGGAACGACCTTGCCGTCCGAAGCAATAAACGCCAGCAGATCGGTCGAGAAAGCGTGCATGCTCTCGGCGATACGCTTGTTGCGGCTCTGCAGCCAGTTATAGGCAAGCACAGCAGGCACAGCGACGAGCAGACCGAATGCGGTCATGATCAGCGCCTCACCAACCGGACCGGCAACGTCGCCAATGGCGGCCGAACCTTTGGCACCGATCTTGATCAGTGCGCGATAGATGCCGACAACGGTACCGAACAGGCCGATAAACGGTGCAGTAGCACCAACCGTTGCGAGGAAAGGCAGACCACCGGCCAGCTTGGCATTGATCGAGTCTTCCGAGCGGGTCAGCGAACCGTGGAGCCAGTCATGCGCTTCCATCGGATCTTCCAGCTTGGCATGCTCTTCGCGCGCCTTGATGCCGTCATCGACAATCTGCTTATAGGCCGAGTTCTTCTCCAGCTTTGCCGAACCCTCGCGCAGGGTCTTGGCGCGCCAGAAAGAGCGTTTCACTTCCTTGCCCTGTTTCATCACCTTGTTCTGCTCGAACAGTTTGACCAGCAGGATGTAGAGCGAAAAGAACAGCATGATTGCCAGGATACCGGCAGTGGTCCAGGCAACCGGACCACCTTCTTCCATAGCTGTCCAGAAACCGAATTCCGTCTGAGGCACTTCGGCCCCGGCAGCGCTCAAAAATTCAACCATCATCATAATTTCCTCTCAGAAAACATAAACTGTACCCACCAAAAGCCGGGCATATGCATCAAAAACCATCCAGCGTCCGGCTTATCTATCGGGAATCTGCCAGCGCACAGCGAAGTTATAGGTGCCGGTAACCTCGTTATCGTTCGGATCGAGAGCCGGCCGGAAACGTGCACGACGCTTCACATTCTTGCAGGTAGCAGCATCGAGGTCGCTATGTCCGCTCGAGCCGGTAACCGCACAGTCGGATACGCGTCCATTGGTACCGACGGTCAGCCGGACCCGCGTCGTGCCTTCGCGCCCTTCACGCAGGGCGCGCGAAGGATAGTCATTGGTGTTGGCCCAGCTACCGCGATTGTTGCGCGGCTCCGGGTTGGGCCGCTTGGATACACGCGGCGGCGGTGTCGGTTCCGGAGCAGGCTCCGGCACCGGATCAGCCTGTGGCGTTGGCGTAAAAGTTTCCGGAATCTCGGTCTGCGTCTGCAGCGGTGGTGTCGGTGCAGGCAGTTGAATCGGAGGCGGTGGCGACACGATTGGCGGCGGCTCTACCTGCCTTTCAGGCTCTGGCGGCGGCTCCTCTTCGGGTTCGGGAATCTCTTCCTCGATCTCGATGACCTCAGTCGTGTCAATGAGCTTCTTGCCGGTTACAACCTCAAAGCCCTTGATAAGGCCATAGCCAAGGGCAACCATAATCAAGGCAACGATAAGTGCGGAAACGATCTTGTTCCCGCTCATATCCTGATCGACATATGACATTCAGAAACGCACTCCCCTAACTAAAGCCAGATCATTGCGGAAAGGCATTGCAATGTCGCCGGTCCGGTCGCCAGACAGGCTGCAATAACCTTTGCGATGCATTATCACATACTGACAGTTTTTGACGCCCACCCGCAATGCATAAATTTTATGTTATAGATTTTGCTCCTGCTTAACGGCACACGCCGGAGCAGGCAAACGGTTTCATAAATTCACTTGTGATTAACCACATTCACGACAATTATCAAAGGGTGAATATCGTTCGGCACATCCGGAACAAGGCCTGACAAGATGCCCAGACACATCGCCACCATAGTCGCAATCGCGCTGTTTTTCTTTACGAATCACGCCACTGCACAGGAATCACCACCCCCTGCTCAGGCAAACTATGCCATGCTGGCGCGGCTGGCTGACAATGCTGATATTATTGCGTCTGCCCGGGTCACACGCGCAATAAATTTGCCCGCAGAGCGCGCTCCTGGCATCGCTCCGGGCCAGGTGCGAATCTATGTCGAGGCGGATATTCTCGGTTTGATCCGCGGCCAGGGCGGTCTGCCCGAATCGATTCGCTACCTTGTCGACATGCCATTGAACGCGCGCGGCAAGGCGCCAAAACTGAAAAAACAGACGTTCCTGCTCTTCGCCCGGCGCGGCAACAGCGCCAATGAGATTCAGCTGATCGGGCCGGATGCCCAACAGCCCTGGTCGCAGCCGCTGGAAGCCAGGGTGCGTGGCATCACCCGGGCGCTGCTGGCCGCCGATGCGCCGCCACCGATCACCGGCATCAGGGAGGTATTCCACGTACCGGGCAACCTGGAAGGCGAAGGCGAGACGCAGATATTCCTCGACACTCCCGGCGGCGATCCTGTCTCGATCTCGATTCTGAGACGGCCGCGCCGCTTGCCGATATGGGCAGTATCGCTGAGCGAGATTGTCGATGCTGCAGCCAAGCGTCCAGAGCCCGGTACATTGCTATGGTATCGCCTCGCCTGTGGCTTGCCGCGCAATATTCCCGATGGCGTGCTCTATTCCGGCAGTAGCAGCGCCAACCAGGTTGCACGCGCCGATTATGCAATGGTGTTGCGACAGCTCGGCCCGTGTGAATAACCCCGTCCTCGCGATTTGCGGCGCGGGTGGCTAGAGCTTGCGTTTTTCCAGCAGCATCGCGGAGATGTCATAGGTCCGGCGGTTATCGACATCGACAGCATAGGCACCATCATCGAAGATATGCGCCGCGATCCGGACCCGGAAACGACGGGACAGCGCCTCCAGCATCTGGTCAAGCCGCCACCAGCCGAGCCTGAAGCGGATGAGATTGACAATGCCAAAGGCTTTGGCAATTGCGCCCTTGGTCTTGATGAACTGGCCGCCGCCGCGAAAGGATTCCGCCGCGCGCATCGCCGCATCATTGCCCAGCCAATAGCTGTTGCAGTTGGAGATCGCCATGTCGGAGAATTCGTAAAAGCGGCGCTGGGCATTGGCATGCGCCGCCAGAACATCTTCGCGCTTCGCAATGGCCAGCAGCGCATCGGCCTGCTGATCGACCGCGGACTGGTGGATGGCGCGCAAGGCTTCGGGTGAAACAATGACATTGTCGCCGGTGGTGATCAGCAGCGGGAACGGCGTATCCGCCACCCGGATCGCCTCTTCCAGGCTTTCGACGATACCCTGTTTCGCTTCGCAGATGGTCAGTCGCCCCGCCTGTTGCAGCGCCATCACTGCGGGCAGATCGGCAATCACTTCGGGATCATGGATCGACACCAGTATCGTATTGTCGGGCCAGGCCTCGTCAGCCGCCTCGAGCACCCATTGCAGCAGCGGCTTACCCTGGATCGGCACCCGACATTTATGGCTGACCCCGGCTTCCTCCGCCAGCGGATCGAGCTTGCCGTCGCGCTTGCCCGCAAGCACAAGGATTGTGGGCGCAGCCGTCGCCGCTGCAGCAGCGGGGGACATATCGGATGATGTTGCCATGGATTTTCCTGAGCTTGGTTATGCCGGCGCCATATAGGGTGGCGGACCCCCGGCGTAAACCAATGGCGTGAATCATCGGCGCGAAGCCTTTATTTGACGCTGGCATTTCGCCGCATGCGGGTTAGAGAGTCTGAAAAGCACAGGCACATCGGCAGGACATGGATATATGGCATCGCGAACATTGACACTCGGCATAGCCGGCCTCGGCACCGTGGGCACCGGGGTGATCCGGCTGATCGAGGAAAATGCGATGCTGATTGCGCGTCGCTCGGGCCAGTCGCTCAGCATTGGCGCAATCACCGCGCGCGATCGTGGCAAGGATCGCGCTATTGCGCTTAACGACTATCGCTGGGTCGATGACATGCTGGCCATGGCCGATGATCCGGATATCGACATCATCGTCGAACTGATCGGTGGTGCCGACGGCCCGGCGCTGACCCTCGCCAAACGGGCACTGGCCAATGGCAAGTCACTGGTGACCGCCAACAAGGCGATGATTGCACATCACGGGCTGGAGCTGGCCGAACTGGCCGAGGCCAATGAGGCCGCGCTGCATTATGAGGCTGCGGTGGCTGGCGGCATCCCGGCAATCAAGGGTGTGCGCGAAGGCACCGCCGCCAACCGCATCGAGCGGGTCTATGGCATATTGAACGGCACCAGCAATTACATCCTCTCAACCATGGAGCAGAGCGGCCGCGATTTCGACGATGTGCTCGCCGAAGCACAGCAGCTGGGCTATGCCGAGGCCGATCCCGGCTTCGATATTGACGGCGTCGATGCGGCGCATAAGCTGTCGATCCTCGCCAGCCTCGCTTTTGCCAGCCGCCTCGATTTCGACAATGTCGCGATACAGGGCATCCGCGCCATCCAGGCTGCCGATATCGCCCAGGCGGATGCGCTGGGCTATCGCATCCGCCTGCTCGGCCTGGCCGAGCGTGACGGCAATGACCTGTTCCAGCGTGTCCATCCCTATCTGGTGCCGCAAAACCATCCCTTGGCGCATGTCGACGGTTCGACCAATGCTGTGGTCGCCGAGGGTAATTTCTCCGGGCGCCTGCTGTTTCAGGGCGCCGGTGCCGGCGATGGTCCGACTGCATCTGCGGTTGTTGCCGATATCATCGCCATTGCCCGGGGCGAACAGTCGCCCGCCTTTGCCATGCCGGTCAGCGCGCTGGAAGCCTGCGCCCCGGCGGCATCGGGTCACCGTGTCGGCCGCGCCTATCTGCGCTTCGAGGTCGCCGACCGCCCCGGCGTCCTGGCCGAAATCACCGCAGCGATGCGCGATGCCGATGTCTCGATCGAAAGCCTGATCCAGAAAGAACGCAGCAGCGACGGCGAGGCAGTGCTGGTGGCAATGGTGACGCACGAATGCAGCGAAAGCCAGATCAGTGCGACACTGGAAACGCTGGCGGGCTCACCCAGCCTGATGGGCGAACCGATGCTGATCCATATTTTGGGGGATGAGTAAGAAGTTGAGCGACATTCCGCCAGTTCATACCAGCCCGTCAAACCAAGCCCGTAAAACGCTTTATATCGGCGGTTTATCGCAGGATTTTCTCAATCGCTTTGCCTTTGGCCAGTTCATCGACCAGCTTATCGAGCCAGCGCACCTTCTGTTCCAGTGGATCGGCAACATCTTCAACCCGAACGCCGCACACAACACCGGTGATCTTGTCGACATTGTCATGCATATGCGGTGCTTCCGCAAAAAAAGTTGCGAAGCTGGTTGAACGGTCAATCTGATCGGCAAGCCCGGTATCATCATATCCGGTCAGCCATTTGGTCACAGTATCCACATCCTCCCGGGTGCGGCCCTTCTTCTCCACCTTCGACACATACATGGGATAGATTTTTGCGAATTCATATTCGCCAATTGTCTTGCGTGGCATGGCGTTTTGTCTCCTCCCCCTAAGGCAATATAGCACGATTCAGCAATCTGAGTCTGCTGCCATGGCAAAGCGCCAATACCTTGTCACCCATGCTGTGTCCGGTCCGGGTGGCGCGCAACAATCACCGTGCACAACAAAAAAGTCAGCGCGAAGACAGGCTCACCCCAAAATCTTGCATCATCCGGGTGTAAAGACGCTCAGCAAATCCGTTGAAGCCGAAACGGGCGGCAATGGCGCTTGGCAGGATACGCGTCCAGTAAAGCTTGAGAAGCTTCCGCGGCTGGGTGCGAAGCCGTGCTGCGACTGCGGGCGCTTCACGATAATAGGTTGCTATAGCATCTCGGCCGTGCGGCTGACGCGCAAGCCAGCCGTCGCGGAACCGACGCAAGGACTCAAGCTCCCAGCAATCATCCGCCAGGCCGATTACATCGCAAGCAGCAGTGGTCAGGAAACAGGCACGGCCTGCCCTGGTGCGGACTTTTGCGGTCCCGTTTATCCGGCACTTGCCACTGTTCCAGCGTTCGGTCAGTACGCTCAGCTGATTATTGGCCCATCGAATCTGTTTGTTCGACAGAACCGAAGAAAAGACATAGGTTGCCTGATATTTGCGACCGCCCTTTTGCCACGCATAGGTCACCGGAAAACTGCCATTGGTCAGTCCAAAGTCGCTGACATCAGCGCTTACACCAGAGCCGACTAGCGTCCTTTTGGTTACAAAAGCGGTCGTGCCGGAACCGAACCTTGCCGCGCCCATCGGCTCATCATAGTCCTGATCGGGCAGGGTGAGGGTCATATCCATGGCTTCGAATCCATTGCCGAAACTCTGGTACAGGCCGATCAGTTCGCCAAAGCGCTTGCCGGACTTCCCATCCATCTGGGCTCTCGCCTCATCAGATGAAAAAACCTTTCTGTCCGGTTGGAAACGCACCAGAAGCTCCGGAATCATGTTTCCCCCAAATGATTTTTTCAGCGTAAGAGAGGCACCATCCGAGCGCATCTGACAAACCGGCAGATTCTGCCTCGAAGACGATTGTCGTGCTTCCACTGTCTCGGTCAATGGGACAACACCAACCAGCGTCAGGAATGCAATACTACGCTTGCCGAACATCAGTCTCTCCTGTGATTGCTTGCTCTTGAAACCCTCATCTGAAACGGACTGCCATCTTCCCCGTCAGCAGTGCGCGTTGATGCTGCAGTGTAAGGCTCATGGGAACGCTGTAAAGCTCATGAAAGATGACGTGCTCCGCACTTGCCGAGAAACCGGACCCCTTGCCTGATCGCATCAAGCCTCTAGTCTGAACCGCAGGAAACTCCGCCAATGGGGGCTGTCGGGGTGATGGGAGATGGGGAGACGATCATGACAAACATCATATTGCGGCGCAGCGGCAAGTTGGCAGCAGCCTTGATGATGGCGGTGGCCCGGGCCATCGGCGCGGCACTGGATAAGATGGATTTCGTTATGGTCCGCGGTCGGGTCATCGAATAAATCTTCATGCCACGACCACCCGATCTGCATTGAATCCATGCCCAGAACGCCCAATAGCCGCAAGCTGGCGAAATTCGGCAAACAGGTCAGCAGCCGGCTCGACCGCAATGGCCGCGTCTATCGCTTCGAAACCGACGAGGCGCAAGTCTACAGCATGCGCGGCTTCCTACCGCCCGATGACTGCCGCATGCTGATGCGTTTGATCGACCGCGACGCCATCCCGTCAACGCTCTATGACACGCCGGAGGACACCCAGTTCCGTACCAGTTCAAGTTGTAACTTCCCGCGCCATGACCCCGAGGTACAGCGCATCGCCCAGCGCATATCGGGCCTGCTGGGCCTAGCCAGCGAATATGGCGAGACGATACAGGGTCAGCGCTATCGCATAGGCGAGCAGTTCAAGCTGCATCATGATTTCTTCCATGAAGGAAGCGACTATTGGGAAAAGGAGATGAACCGCGCCGGCCAGCGCAGCTGGACCGCAATGGTTTATCTCAACCAGCCACAAGGCGGCGGCGAGACCCATTTCCCGCATCTCGGCTTCGGTGTCGTCCCGGAAACCGGATCGTTGCTGGCATGGAACAACATGACCCCCCAGGGCAGGCCCAATCGCCATGTCGCGCATATTGGCGCGCCGGTGACGGCAGGCGTCAAATATATCATCACCAACTGGTTTCGCGAACGGCCCTGGGCGGACGATTAGTCTGTAAACGGCCCATATGCGAAGGGTCGGAGAGGCGGGCTGACTCAGGATCAGATCAGATGTTATAACATCATGTCCAGAAACCATCGACCAACGCCGCATCCTCTTCGGCTGACGCCGTTGCGATAGCCTTTTGGAAGGCGTAATCTTGCTGGCAGATCACGATTAGGGGACTTCATTATGCGTGTTACCATGCTGCTAGCCACATCGACCATTGCCCTCGCCGTCTCGGCGCCGGGTCAGGTCTTCGCCAATACTAGCCCGGCCGAAACCGCGCTTGAAGTGGTTGCGATGGACCATGGTGAGGAAAAGAGCGAAGGTGAGAAGTTGCGCGCCATCTTTGCCGCCGATGACCAGGCATCGCTGAAGCGCAACCCGATCAGCGGACTTTTCCGTGGCGACATGCGCTATGCGGACCAGTTTGGCGATTATATCTCCGATGCCTATTTCGATGCTGAACGCCAGGCGGCACTGGACAATCTGAAGGCGCTCGAAGCCATTGACCGCAGCAAGCTGAATACCGTCGATGCCATTGCCTATGATGTGTTCAAGCGTAACCAGGAAGTCTCGCTCAAAGGCTATTCGGATGAAATCATGGCGCTGACGGTCGTTCGGCCGCTCAATCATTTCTCCGGCTTCCACACATTCTACCCCAATTTCGCCTCGGGCACCGGGGCCGCACCCTTCAGGACAGTTGAAGATTATGAGAACAATCTGAAGCGGCATCAGGGCTTCATCACGCTGATCGATGCCAGCATCGAACGCTTCCGTCAGGGCGAAGCCTCGGGCGTGTTCGAGACCAGGCTGACTATCGGCAATGTTATCGAACAACTCAACACCCAGCTTGCCCAGAGCGTCGAGGAGAGCCCCTATTTCGGCCCGGTCAAGAAATTCCCCGAAGGCATTAGCGAAGCCGACCAGGCGCGGCTGACCGCAGAATATCGTGACACTATCGAAAACGGTATCTATCCCGCCTATACCCGGCTGCGCGACTATCTGCGCGACAGCTATCTGTCTCAGGCACGTGAGGGGGTCGGTCTCTCCTATATGAAGGGCGGCGAGACGCTTTACCAATATCTGCTTGAGCAGACGACGACCCTGCCGCTGACCGCGAACGAGATCCATGAGCTGGGCCTCAGCGAAGTTGCGCGTATCACCACCGAGATGGAGGCGATCAAGCAGGAAGTCGGCTTTGGAGGGACGCTGAAAGAGTTTTTCGACTTCATCCGCACCGATCCGCAGTTCAAGCCGGAGAGCCGCGAGGCGCTGACTCAAGCCTATTATGACCTTGGCAAAAAAGTCGATGCGGTAATCGAGACCCAGTTCAAGGTGATCCCCAAGACGCCACTGGAAATCCGCCCCTATGAGCCGTTCCGCGAAAAGTTCCAGGCAGGTGGTTCCTATCAGTCGGGCACGCCTGATGGCTCGCGTCCGGGCATCTTCTATTTCAACGCCTATGACCTGCCCAGCCGCACCACGCCGGGTCAGACCACGCTCTATCTGCATGAGGGTGCACCGGGCCATCATTTCCAGATCAGCCTGGCACAGGAAAATGCCGCCCTGCCCGCTTTCATGCGCTTTGGCGGCAACACCGCCTATGTCGAGGGCTGGGCGCTCTATTCGGAGAAGCTGGGCTTCCCCATGGGGCTGTTCGACGATCCCTATCAGCGGCTGGGCCATCTCGACGACGAAATGCTGCGCGCGATGCGGCTGGTCGTCGACACCGGACTGCACTCCAAGGGCTGGACCCGTGAACAGGCAATCAAATATATGCTCGACAATTCGTCCATGGGCGAGACCGACGCCACTGCCGAGGTCGAGCGCTATATCGCCATTCCGTCACAGGCGGTTGCCTACAAGATCGGCGCGCTGACCATACAAAGGCTCAAAAGAGAGGCGCAGGCAGAACTGGGCGATGCTTTCGACCCGCGTGAATTTCACGACCAGATACTCAATACCGGCGCGCTGCCGATGAGTGTACTTGAATCGAAAATCCGTGACTGGGTAACGGCGCAGAAATAAGCCGCACAACGGGGCGGTCAGCCGCCCGGCACAGCCTGTTGCGGCGGGCCATCTTCATCGAGCCATTGCTGAAGCCGTTCGATACGGTCGACGCTCAAAAAGCTTGCATTTAGCTGGCCCGGTCGCGTCTGCTCGCCCCTGGCGGCATTTTGCCGGAATAGCGGGCGCAATGTATCGGCTTCGGGCAGCGCCACCAGCCTTTTGCGCAAATGGGCAAAGTCGACATATTCGTGCAGCCGACTGTCGCGTTCAAGCACCGCCAGCCGCTCCAGATAATAACCACGGTTTTCCGCAACCCCGAACGGCAATTCGGGCGATGGCAGCATCTTCTGCCGGCGCAGCCTTATGCTGTCGGGTAACACCCCCAGCATGATGGTGCGAAACGGCTTGCGCTGCATATCGCGGTCGCACAGAAATTCGGGCGGGCAGGTCAACATATACTCCACCAGATCGACATCAAGCATCGGAAAGCTGTACTGTACGCCATGGCGCGCCGACGTCGCCGCCAGGCTGTCGAGCCTGCCGGTATCGGCAATCTGTTCCAGCCCTGCTATCTGGCTAAGGGTGACATCGCCACCATCATGATCGCGCATCGTTTTGCCGCGATATTGCGGGCGCAATCCCATGATATCGCGCTGTGTTTCCGCTACACCGCTCTCACCGCGCAGCCATGTCTTGATCGGCCGCGAACGACCCATGGGCAGCAATGCAGTCAGGCCGATCGCTGCGGCACGCCTTGCGGCACCCAGGAGACCCTTTTGCGCATGGGCATTGCGGATATCGCCCCAGACGGGGCCGAGATGGCCGCGCCGCAATGCATGGGAAAAGGCCTGATGCCCGAGATAGGTGACGCACTGATCGCCGCCCCATCCGCACAGCACGGTGTCGGCACCGCTTTCCGCTGCCAGCCGGCACGTCTCATCTTCACGCAAGACATAGCTGCCCTCGATCCTGTCCGGTTCAGGCTGGGCCAATAGCCCCGGAGGGCCGGGTGCATGCGCTACTTTGGTCATACTGATGCGGTTCGAGGCTTTGACAATATCTTGCGCCACAGCACTTTCATCGACAAAAAGGTCGGGATCGGCATCATCGGACAGGGTACCGATATAGGCATGGACATGCTGATCCTCCGCAGGGAGCAAATTGGCTGCGGTGGCGGTGATGCCGCCTGCATCCAGCCCGGCCGAAAGCTCCGAGGCGACCGGACCGCATAGCGGCAGGCGGACCGCGACGGCATGGTCGAAACGCTGCTTAAGCCCGGCGCACCATTGGTCATAATCCGGATTCTGCCGCGCCAACCGGGGCGGCGTGAGATGCCAATAGCGCCGGACATGCGGCATGCCCTGCGCCAGTGTCAGCTGATGCGCCGCGCCCAACAGCCTGACATCCTCGACCATGGTCCCGTCGCCGGAACGCACATTTGTCGCCAGATAGGCCAGCGAAGTGTCCCAGTCACGCTTGTGCGCCACCAGACCCGAACCGGTAAAGGCACGCGCCAGTGAGGCAAAGGCAAAACCGTCTCCACCGAGCCGGCTATAATATAGCGGGCGCACACCGAAATGGTCGCGCCGCAGAATCAGCCGGTCCTGATCCGCATCATAAAGCGCAAAGGCGAAATCGCCCCTCAGCGCGTCGAGGCCGTCTTCGCCCCTGGCGCAATAGAGCGCGGCGATAATATCGGCGTCGCTAGCATCATCGTCCATGGCCTGATCGGGCAGCAGCACCCGCAAGGCAGCGCGGTTATGGAGCCGACAATCGGCAACCAGTCCCACCGCGCCGCGGTGCACAATGGCGTTGTTGAAATGGTAGGACGGCGCATTGGACGGCGGTACATTGGCCAGGGCAAGGGTCACGTCGCCAATGACCAGATGCGAAAACCCGCTGACCTGTCGCAATGGCTCCGATGCTATCAACGCGCTGGCAAAATCATCAATCGCTACCGGTTTGTCCGAAACGGCACCATGCCAGCCGCAAAACAAGGATACCATGGCTAAACCCTTTAATCCGCAAGCGCTACGCGGCGCGGTACGATATAGGTTCAGGACAAGCTGAAAGTAACGGGCGCAGCTGTCTCGGTATCAGCGAAGGTTCCGCCCCGCACATCTTCCATCGTTGTCATTCGGTCAGTTCGGGCCGACGCCATGGCAGGCGTTCACGGGCTTTGTCTTCGCTAATCGCCGCGGGTTCGTCAGCCATCATTTGCTCCCTCTTCAAACAGATATACGGTCGATCATCAGCGATTTGCACAGGCTATCGTCTCCCCATGCAATTTGATCCGCTCTCGCAGCCCGTTTCCGGCAATCGGAAACCAAGACATACCATTTCTGCGAACAGACGCGCTGAGTGCTCTTCTCGGCACGGCGCTATATGGGTTCAGGACAAGCTACCAGTGCCCGGATTAGCTGGCTCGTTGAAAGCGAGCGTCCCGGCCTTTACCTCTTCGATTGTCGTCAGCTCGACCAGTTCGGGTCGACGCCATGGCAGGCGTTGACGGGCTTCGTCTTCGCCAAGCACTGCGGATTTGTCGGCCATAATTCGCTCCCTATTCAAAAAGATAATCCAATCGATCTCGAGCAAGTCCGCGCAGGCTATCGTTTACCCATGCAATTTATTCGGGTTTGGCGGCCCCTTTCCGGTGATCGAAAGAAAAAACACACTCATTCCGAACAACAGATTATTTGTGCATTTTTATCAGCAGGAGGCAGTATTGCAAGCGGGAATGCTTTGTCCGGTAATGCGTCAGGCAGGATCGCTGCGTGGGGCAGCAGGCGAGAAATCTTGGCACGGCCTATTTGACTGGTCTATTCCTGCCTTACAGTGCAAGGAGCAAAGATGATGATTAGAACGCGGTTGTTATTTCCAACCTCCATGGGGCTCGCCCTGCTGTCGCTGGCCACTGCCTGCAAACCGGTCGATCTCGAAAAGCGGGAGACCGAAGCCAATGCCATCGCGATTCCCGAGCCGCGCGCCAATGTGCTGACCGACCGCTTCGCGACCTTCGCGCTCGCCTGTGTGCACAAGCAATATCCCAACAAGATCAGCCATGTACTCGACAGCGATGCCGATGTCGGCGAACCACGCGATCTGTACCCCGCCTTTTATGGCTGCTTTGACTGGCACAGCTCGGTGCATGGACACTGGCTGCTGGTGCGCATTCTCAAGACCGATCCCGACAGCCCTGGCGGCGAGGCCCAAAATAACCAGGAAATGCGCGAGGCGATAATCGCCGCGCTCGATCGCAGCTTCACCGAGGAAAACATCGCCGGTGAACTGGTCTATTACCAAGGCGAGGATCGCGGCAGCTTCGAGCGGCCCTATGGCATTGCCTGGTATCTGCAGCTCGTCGCCGAGCTGCATGAAAGCGATGACCCCAAGTTACAGGAATATCGCCAGACACTGGCACCGCTGGAGGACGCGATTGTCGCGCAGATCATGCAGTGGCTGCCCAAGCTCGCCTATCCGATCCGGCTCGGCACCCATAACCAGACCGCCTTCGCATTCGGCCTGATGCTCGACTATGCCCGCACCGTCGAGAACAGCGCGCTGGAACAAGCGCTGATCGACAAGGCGCTGGAATTCCATAAGGATGATGCCAATTGCCCGCTTGCCTATGAGCCATCGGGTGAAGATTTCCTTTCCCCCTGCCTGATGGAGGCGGACCTGATGCGCCGGGTAATGCCTCAGGCGGATTATAGCGCATGGCTCAGCCGCTTCCTGCCTACCATCCCCACAGACGGTTCTGCCGGCTGGCTCACCCCCGGCGTGGTGCGCGATGCCAGCGATGGCAAGCTGGTGCATCTCGATGGCGTCAATCTGTCGCGCGCATGGGCGCTGGAGGGCATTGGCTCGGCGCTTGCCGATGATGACCCGCGCATCCCCGCACTGCTCGCCGCTGCCAAGGTGCACAAGGACACCGGTATCGCCGCCGTCAGCGAAGAGCATTATTCGGGCAGCCACTGGCTCGCCAGCTTCGCCACCTATCTCGAAACCAAGCGGGGTATCAGCACGGCGCAATAGCAGAGTGATCTATAGCAAGGAGAGAGCCATGACGCAGATAACCCGGCGCGACGCCATCAGCACCGTTTCGGCAGGCATTGCCGGAGCCGCCATCATCCCCGCGGCATCAACCGCTGCTATAGCGCAACCACAACCGCTTGCAGCTCCGGCTTTTGCCGCAAAGTACAGCCCACAACCGCTGCCATTCGACCCGAAAAAACTGACCGGGTTGTCGGAGAATCTGATCACATCGCACTGGCAGAATAATTATCAGGGCTCGGTGCGCGCGCTCAACACCATCGAGGGCAAGCTGGCAGAGGCGATGCAAGACGCAGACTTCCCCGCTCTTGTCTATGGTGGCCTCAAGCGTGAGGAACTGCACCGCACCGGGTCGGTCATCCTGCATGAATATTATTTCGGTGCACTGGGTGGCGATGGACGTCCCGCCGGATCGGTGGTTGAGGCAATCGCCGCCAGCTTTGGCAGTTTCGATATGTGGGCCAGCGAATTTCACCGCACCGCATTGTCACTCTCGGGCGGTTCGGGCTGGGCCATTCTCGGCTATAACAGCTATACAAAAAGCCTGCACAACTACTGGGCCTGGGACCATATGCACGGGGCTGCAACCAGCATGCCCTTAATCACGCTCGATATGTATGAGCACAGCTATCACATGGATTATGGCACCGCGACCGGGCGCTATATCGATGCGTTCATGGCCAATCTTGATTGGCAGGTTATCGATGCCCGCTACACGAAAGTAGCCATCGACTAGGCCAGTACGGATTCAGCTAATGATTGAGACGCTCCTGATCGCGCACAGCGTCAAAAACGGCACGGACATTTTGCAGATCCGGCAATAACCGGCTCCGGAGAGCGCCGGGTACATGTGTGGTCATGGGAAAGGCCGGGGATATCGACGCTGCCCCCAAACACGAAGTAGCGATGAGTTGGGCCATGGCATCAGCGGCAATTGGCTCAGGCACGCGGCAGGATCGCTTCGCGCTGAGCTGGAGCCGGACTATCGCCGACTTTAGCCGTTGCACTGCGCGCCAACGCCCGTAATGATGCCAGCAATGAAGCAGAGCAGACTGAGTACGATTTTCTTCTCGCTGGGGCTGGCGATATTGATTGGCTGGCTGCTGTTTATCGGGCGTGACCTCATCCTGCCGATCGTCACCGCCATCATCATGGTGCAGATATTCTTCGCCGCGCGCATGGCCATCGGCCGCGTGCCCGGCCTGCGCCGCAGCCCGTTATGGATGCGCACCATCGTGCTGCTGTTCGGGATACTCGGGCTGGTCTATGCCGTCAGCTGGCTGCTGATCGTCAATCTGGAGACGCTCATCCCCAGCCTGCCGCAATATGAGGCCAATCTGCAGAACCTGTTCAACCAGTGGTTTGCCGCGCCGACCGAACCGCCGCCACCGATGGAGACCGATGACCTGATGGAGGCGCCCGAAGCGATTATCGAGCGCGGCCAGGATGCGGCCCGGCTGGCCTTTCGCGATGCGGTGTACAGCTTTTTCGACACCATCGACATTCCCGCGCTGTCGCAATCGGTACTGTCATCGCTCGGCAGCTTTGGCGGCTTCGTGTTCATCACCGTGCTGTATGCAGGCTTCCTGACGACCGAGATTCGCGGTTTCAAGGACAAGGTCTGCGCCGCTTTCGGTTCCGACCAGCGGGCCAATACCACGCTTGATATCGTGGCCCAGATCAACCTCAATATCGGGCGCTATCTCGCCACCAAGTCGCTGATCAACATCCTGCTCGGCCTGGTCTGCCTGATCATCATGCTGCTTTTCGGGCTGGAATTCGCCATCCTCTGGGCGATTATCATCGGCCTGCTCAACTATATCCCCTATATCGGCTCGATTGTCGGCGTCGCTTTTCCGGCGCTGTTTGCCGTGGCCCAGTTCGGCAATCTGACCACGCCGCTGATCATCACCGGGCTGCTCACCGCGGCGCAGACGATCATCGGCAATGTCGTCGAACCCAGGATGATCGGCAAGTCGCTCAATCTCAGCGCTTTTTCCATCATGCTGGTGCTGTCCTTCTGGACCGCCATATGGGGCATTCCCGGCGCGATATTGGCGGTACCGTTCACCACCATCATGATGCTGGTACTGGCCGAATGGCCGGCGACCCGGCCAATCGCCGCGCTGCTCTCCGAGGATGGCCGCCAATATGCCCCGCGGCCCGAGCCCGAGGCGGTCCCGGCAACCGAATGAGACAGGCAGTAACAGCACAGATGTGACAATCGCGCCGCAACGCGTTAGGCCATGGATATGACTGCCGCACCTTCCTCCGACCTGCTCGCTTCCGCGCTCGCCATCCTCGAAAAGCTGATCAGCTTTGACACCACCTCGCGCGGCTCCAATCTGGAGCTGATCGCCTGGGTAGAGGATTATCTGGCGGGGCATGGCGTCAGCGCCAGCCGCGTCGCCAATGTGCCCGGCGAGGATGGCGTCAAAAAGGCCAATCTCTTCGCCACGATCGGCCCCGATGTTCCCGGCGGCGTGATCCTCTCTGGCCATAGCGATGTTGTGCCAGTGGATGGCCAGCCCTGGACCAGCGATCCATGGACGGTGACGCCTCGCGCAGTCGAGGGCCCAAATGGTAAGGAACATCGCCTTTATGGCCGCGGCACATCGGATATGAAGGGCTTTATCGCCGTCGCGCTCGCTGCCGTGCCGCTGTTCGTCAAAGCCAGCAAGCCCGTCCATCTCGCGATCAGCTATGATGAGGAAGTCGGCTGTCAGGGCGCGCCCGCAATGATCACCCGAATGGCCGAGACCATTCCGCCGCCGCTCTGCGCGATTATAGGCGAGCCCAGCCTGATGCAACCGATCAGCGGACATAAGGGCATCAATGTCTATGAGGTCATCGTCACCGGCAAGGAGGCGCATAGCAGCCTGCCGCATCTCGGCGTTTCGGCCACCATGGTCGCAGTCGATCTGATGGCGGAACTGCGCGAACTGGCGCTGACGCTTGAGGCCAATCCGCCTGCAGGCTCCGGCTTTGTCCCGCCGCATGCGACGCTAACCATCGGCACGATTCAGGGCGGCACCGCGTCCAACATATTGGCGCGCGAATGTCGCTTCACCTTTGATCTGCGCTGCCCGCCGGGTGTCGATGCCGAGGAGGTGCTGGTCCCCTTCCGCGCCGACATAGCCCGCGCCGACGCCGCGATCGGCGCCCACTGCGACACATGCGGCGTCACACTCACCCGGATGGCCAATGTCCCGCCGCTGGCACCGACAGAACACAACCCCGCCGAGGCTCTCGCCCGCAACCTCAGCCCTGCGGTAAAACCCGGCGACAATAGCCCCGCCGGCCAGGTCTCCTACGCCGCCGAGGCCGGCCAGTTCCAGCAAGCCGGCTTCCCCACCATAATCTGCGGCCCCGGCTCGATAGAACAGGCGCACCAGCCGGATGAGTGGATCGCAGTCGAACAAATGGCGCAGGGGGTGGTGTTTATGGAACGATTGGCGGTGGAGTTGGGGGCTTAAAGCGCGCGTCCTAACGCATTTTATTTAGGACCGTCATTGCGAGGAGCGAAGCGACGCGGCAATCCAGAGCACAGCGCTCCAACGCCCTGGATTGCTTCGCTGTGCTCGCAATGACGGCAATGATTGTACTTGGCATTATAAAAGCTTGCCCTGCTGCTTTTCCTCGCGTTTGGCTTTTTTGAAGGTGGACGGGTCAACCCAGGGAATATCGGGGCGCTTGTTCTGGAACAATTCGGCCAGGGTGATGATCTGTAGCCGAGCATGGCTGCGCCCAGTCGTTGGGTTTTCCCACCGGCCAACGCTGGCAGCATCGCGTTCCATCGCACGGGTCGGCAGTTGCGCTGTAATCAATACGCCAATCGGCGCGCCCTCGCGCTCGATCACCTGCGCCAGCCGCCCAACATCCTTGACCCCGGTGCTACCACCCTTGATCTCGACAATCGCCTTTTCGGTCTTTTTACCATCGGGCTTGAAATATATAATCCCGTCAATTCCACCATCGGGACCTTTGCGGCCTCCTTTCCAAGGGACAGCATCGACTACGGACAGCGCCCAAAGCTCAAATTGATGCTTATCGCGTTTGGCCAAGTCTTCTGCCGAAGCCAGCGATTGTGGACGACCGACGACGTCGAAACTGATTTCGGGGAAAGCGTCCTTCATCCGCTTTTCGATCAGCCCGATTGCGAGATGGGTGACATCGATACCGACCCATGACCTCCCCAACTTCTGCGCTGCATGCACTGCTGTGCCGCAGCCGCAAAAGGGATCGAGCACTACATCACCTTCATTCGACGAGGCGGCGATAATGCGTTCGAGTAGGGCGAGCGGTTTCTGGGTTGGGTAGCCGAGGCGTTCTTGGGATTGCCCCTGTAATGGCCTGATATTCTCCCAAATAGTATCTACGGGATTCCCATCCTGTTCATCAAGATACCGCTTTTGTGCAGGAACAGCGCCAGGCTTAGCCTGAATTACAATGCCATCTTCATAAGCCTTTTGCATTCTTTCGCGTGTCCATCTCCAGACACGGGTTACACCTAGAAATTCATATGTCAGGTTAGGCCTATTCTTATTTGGATTGGTTAAGTCTGAGAGGCGGTAACGTCTGCCAGTTTCTGCCTCTTCGTATTTGTAGAATTTTGCAACATATTCTGGATCATGTTCCTCGAAAGGCTGATTCCACTTCCACTCGTCAGACTTTGTGACCTCAATATCACGTCATGATTTCTGGCGAAGCGTGTGAAAGCTAAGCTCTTTGCGTTTTGACGCCGCCAAATTATTTCATTACCAAAATTTGTGGCCCCAAACACCCCATCGAGCAGCAACTTCAGGTAATGGCTCGCGGTCGGGTCACAGTGAAGATAGAGGCTGCCCGTCTCTTTAAGCACCCTATGCAGTTCAATTAGCCTTACAGCCATCATAGCCAGATAGGCCATCATGTCATTTTCACCGAGAAAGTTGCGCATCGCACGCAGCAGTTCGAACGCCTGCGCATTGCCCGAGCGCATAACATCGTCAAACGCCTCTTCAGCAGTATCATTCCAGTGCCAAGTATCTTCAAACGCCTCGATTTGTGCGTCACTGTCCTTACCAGTGGGCGACTTGAACAAGATATTGTAATTGGCGTTAGAATTGAATGGTGGATCGAGATAGATGAGGTCAACGCTTTCATCAGCGATATGCTCACGCAACACATGCAGATTGTCACCATAATAGAGCGTGTTGGTCATCGCCTTCCCCTTTTGCAAAGGTCTATTCGCAAAGCAAAACAATGCCAAGCCATTAGATCAAAGCGAGAAGGTGCAGCCTCCTAAAACCGCACCCCCACCGTAACCCCATAAATCACCGCATCCGGGCCTTCGGAAAAGTCATAGGACACGGTCGGCGCGATGACCCAGTCGCCGATATCGATCTCATAGAGCAGGCCGGTGCGGGCGATGAAGAAGGTCTCGCCCTCGGCCCATTCGACGCCGGGGCCGATTTGCAGCACAAAGCCCGGTTGCAGATGGATATCCATCACCGCCAGCAATGTGGTCGCGTCGACCGCGCCCTCGGCACGCTCGGCAACAAAGCCGATGCCCAGCCGCTCGCTAAGTTCATACTCATAATCCACGCCATAGGTGATCGCCGTCTCGCCATCCTCCACCAGCGTCGTGGCGCCGAGGATCAGCGACAGATGGTGCCGGGTCTCGCGCTCTTCCGCGCTTTCGGTGGTCTGGGCCAGCGCCATCTGCGGCAGCGCGGCGCAGGCCAGAGCCGATAACAATGCCACGCCGCGCATAGAGCCTGACTTGACCCGCCCGGACCGTATATATCCCCGCTTTCGCATAACCACTCCCCCCTTTCAGGATGCAGTATAGACTGTCTGGGACGCCTTGTAGCGCTTGATACGCAGCCGGAATAAGCGCGCGGAGGGAGTGAAGCGTTGATAGCGATCTGTCCTACACCGCCGTGCCGGCACTATAATCGCGGCATGATGGATTTGCCGGTCATCGCCACCCATAATGCCTGTTTTTGCGCCCTGTCCCAAGTGTCACCTACACGGGCTTTTAGCCGAAAAAGCGCATTATTTCAGCTATATGGGGGTGCTCCCCTGATGGTGACAGCCTGTCACCCTGTGTCACCTTCAGGGCCGATTCGGACCTATTGGCCCAGGCGTAGCAATGGCGGCGCGGCAGCGGCGGATTCCCCGGCGTCGTTGCCGCCTCCGATGGCGCGTGATATTATTGTTCCATGCCTGCCGTTAAAGCCGCCAGCCCCCGACAGATTTTCGCGCCCGAGCAATGGCGCGCGCTGACGTCTGTGTCGCGCTGGCGCGGGCTGGCGCTGATTGCGCATGGCTGGGCCGTGGTGGCGTTGGTGGCTGGCGGGACGGCCTGGCTGTGGACCGCGGATTTTGCATGGAGCTGGCTGGTGGCATTGGTGGTGACGCCTTTGGCGCTGGCACTGCTCGGCGGGCGACAGTTGGGGCTGGCGATATTGATGCATGAGGCGGCGCATGGCCTGACGCATCCGAAGCGCAAGACCAACAATTTTGCCGGCGACTGGCTGGCGGGCGCGGCGACGGGGGCGGACCTGCAAAGCTATCGCGCCTATCACCTCACCCATCACCGCTTTACCCAGCAACCAGAGGACCCGGACCTGCCGCTCTCCGCGCCGTTTCCGGTGCGCCCGGACTCGCTGAGACGCAAGATCATCCGCGATCTGACCGGGCAGACGTTTCTGAAGCAACGCGCGGCGCAATTTGGCTATGCGCTGAAGGGGCTAAAAGCGATGCTGCGCGGCAGTGGCGGCACGACCGCTGCAAAACGCGATACCAGCGCCGGGACCGTGTTTAACCGGAGCGAGCGCACCGAGGCGGCGAAAGGCGATCATGCCAGCAGCAATGGCGTCTCCGCACCGGTAACCGATGACAGCGGCGCGATCGCCACGGCGAAGAGCACCGGGCGCTTTTTGCTGGTGCAACTGGTGCTGGTGTTACTGGCAATGCTTGCGCTGGGGCCGGTCACGGGCGGGATAGCCTATGCGCTGTGGCTGGTGGCGCTGGCGACGACATTCCCGCTGTTCCTGCGCATCCGCAATATCGCCGAACATGCCTGCACCACGACGGGGAGCAGCGACCCGTTCAGCCATGCGCGCACCACCTATGCCGGGCCATTGGCGCGGGCGACGGTGGCGCCCTATTGGGTGAATTACCATGCCGAGCACCATCTGTTTATGGGCGTGCCTTGCTATCGCTTAGCCGAGACGCATCAGCATTTGCTTAGCCAGGGGCATGGTGCAAAGATGACCATCGCGCCCGATTATCGCAGCGTCTTGCGGCAGGTGACAGGCAGAGAAGCGACGCGGGTGGCGGCTTAGGTTCCTCAGTAAAAAACCGTCAGGGCTGAGCTTGTCGAAGCCCGTTTCTCAGCATGGCACCAAGTCGAGAACCGCCCTTCGACAGGCTCAGGGCTAACGGTAAAGTATTCAGGCAGAGGAGATTAGAGTCGATTTCATTTACATTGAATCGTCATTGCGAGGAGCGAAGCGACGCGGCAATCCAGAGCGGGTGCGTGTTGCCCTGGATTGCTTCGCTACGCTCGCAATGACGTGTTTCAAGCTAAGTGAAGAACAGTCTAGGTTCAGGCGGCGGCCTTGGCCCAGTCGCCCAGCACTTCCGGGCTGAGATGACCGGTCTTCACCCAGATCAGCGCGCCACTTTCGCTATAGGGGCTGTGCGATGATCCGGGTGGCTGACGCATCCACGTACCCGCCGGATAGGTGCCATGCTCATCGGCCAGAGTGCCTTCCAGAACCAGCGTCTCCGAGCCTCCGGGATGCACATGCGCGGGATGCGATGATCCTGCTTCCCAGCGCACCAGCTTGACCTCTTCAGCACCAAAGCGGTGCAGCGGTGCCGCCGAGACACCTTCCCCATCGGGCAGCGGTGCCAGGTCAAGGCTATGCATATCGAGATGGAATTGGCGCGTATCACCTGCATCGAACTGGTGCAGCTTGACGAAGATGGTGCAGCCGTCAGAGCTGTAGGGCGTATGGCTGGTGCCGATAGGATTGCGCACATAACTGCCCGCCGGATAGTCGCGATGCTCGTCGGAGAAAATGCCTTCGAGCACGACAAATTCCTCACCACCGCCATGCATATGCGCACCGAAATGGCTGCCAGCGGCATAGCGCACGATCGAGGTGGCGCGGGCGACTTCGCCGCCGATACGGTCGAGCATCTGGCGATCAACCCCGTCGAGCGGCGACGGGGTCCAGTCGACATCGCCCGGGCGGACGACAGCGGTCTGGGTAAAGTCGGCGTGGATATGCATGGAGCAAATATCGGCATGACGGGGCAGGTCTGCAAGGGGCATGCTATGCTGTCATAATAGTGACCGGCGAATCCGATATGCTATTTGCCGCCGACAGGATCGGATAGCCAATAGGAGGATCATGCGATGCAACTGCCGATATTGCCGCTCGCCATGCTGACCCTGACCGCACCGATGATGGCCCAGAATTTCGACGGGCTGGAGACTACAAGCGCCTGTTATATGCGAGTTTACGATTCCGAACATCTGGCCCGCAACCCGAAACAGACAGTGACCCGTTTTTTCGTCGCGCGCCGCGGTGCCGGTAACGATTTCGAGGAACTGCCGATCCGCGTCGGCTATACGCTGAAGGGCTCGCGCGACTATTTTCAGGCTAATGGCCGCTGCCTGCGCGTCGACACCGGGTATAGCTGCTGGCTCGAAGGCGATATGGGTGCCTTCACCATGACACGGCTCGAAAAGAATAAAATGCAGGCCAGCCTCATCCGCATGAGCATCGAGGGCTATTACAGCTTCAGCGCCGAACTCACCGAAGACGATAACCGCGTGATGCACCTTTACGCAACCGGCATCTCGCAATGCGGGCGCCCGCGCCGGAACTGATCAGCGACGGCTCAATTGTTGACGAAGCGCCCGGCGGCACGGTCCTTATGGCTGACCCGCGGGTCGAAAATCTGGCCGTTCATCGCGACATAAACCCCGGGCGGCAGCGCCTGCACCGCGGCAAAGGCAAAACCGACATTGAACGCGGCATCGCTGTTCTTGATCCGCGCCGGCTGCAGCGATCCGGTCAGCACGATGGTCTTGCCATCGATGCGTGACAGCGCTTTGCCGGTCTCGATCATGGTGTCGGTGCCATGAGTGATCAGGATATGCGGCGCATCGGATGCGGCGACGGCCTCGCAGATGGTGGCACGGTCTGCATCGGTCAGTTCCAGACTGTCCTTGCGCATCAACTGCGTCACGCGATGCGGTGCATGGACATTATTCTCGGCAAGGATATCGGGCAGTGTCGTCTCGCCGACATGATACTCCGACAGCGCGTCGAAATAGACCTTGTCGATGGTGCCGCCGGTGGTGAAGACTTCGATCATTCCGATTCTCTCAATAGCGTTTGCGGATGCCGCCGGATAATCAGCCACAGCCCCACGAGAAGCAACGGAATGGTGAGTGTCTGGCCCATGGTCAGCCCCGTGGACAAGGTACCCAAATTGCGATCCGGCTCCCTGAAGAGCTCCAGCACAACTCTGGACACGCCCATGATGATGAAGAAAACACCGACCAGCAGACCCGGCTGATGCCTTGCGTCTGTCCGCCAAAACAGAAACATCAGCACGATCAGCGGCAACAGGCCCTCCAGTCCAGCCTGGTAAAGCTGGCTCGGATGCCTTGGTTCATCTCCGGCCAGGGGAAAGATCATTCCCCAGCTACCATCGGTCGGACGTCCCCATAATTCTCCGTTCACAAAATTGGCGAGCCGGCCCAGCATGTGCCCAAAGGGATAAACACAGACAATGTAATCACCGATCCGAAGCCAGTTGAGCTGACGCCTATAAGCAAAGATCATGATGGCCAGCAGCATGCCAAGCACACCACCGTGAAACGACATGCCACCGGTCCAGATGGCAAAGATCTTGAGGGGGTCAGCCAGAAATTCGGCCGGATTGTAGAACAGGACATAGCCCAGACGGCCACCGAGAATCACGCCGATGGTGGCCCATAGAAGAAAATCATCGACATCCTGTGACGACATGGGTGGGTTGGAGCGGGTCAGCATCCGCTTGAGCATCCACCAGCCAAACACAAGCCCCAGCAGATAGGCCAGACTATACCAGCGCAGCGCAAAACCCCCTATCTCCAAAATGATTGGAGATAGGCCGAGATCATCGAAATTGACGATGTTGTTCAAATTCTTGCCCCAGATGCTGCCACCAGTCAGGCGCACTCGTCCAGAACCGGAACGGCAGGTGTGCCATCAGGAGCCGGGAAAGGCTGGCGGAAGGTAAAAGCTTCCGTCATCGGACCATGCTTTTCCAGCTTCGCAATCCGCGCCATGCCTTCCTCGACGGTCGGAATATGGCCAACCGGCACCCACCACAGCGCCTGATAGACGTTCATATGCTCCATCCATTCGCGACGGCGGCGCATAAAGGCGAGGTGATCAGGGTTGCGATAGACAAAAGCCCCCAGCGCCTCGACATCAGTCCAGAGCGACATGTTGATCGCAAGGCGCGGATCGCTGGCGTCCGGGCTGAGGTCCACCGCGTCATTGCCCTCGCCCACCAGCCGCCAGACAAAACCCGGCGCCGCCTCTGCCTGCGCGTTTACCGGGTCGAGCCCGTTCATGAAATCGGCATTGACCGGGTCGTCTTTGGGTTTCGCAAAACGGGCAATATTGATCTGAGCCAGATGATAGCCGCTCATGACAGCGCCTCCCGGATCAGCGTGCGCGTATTCTCCACGCCGTACAGCGCGATAAAGCTGCCCATGCGCGGGCCTTGTTCGGAGCCGAGCAGCGTCTCATACAGCGCCTTGAACCAGTCGCGCAGATTGCCGAAGCCATAGGCCTCATCCTTGCCGATGGTGTATACGATGGTCTGGATATCCTCGGCCGCTGCATGATCAGGCAGTGTCGCCAGTTCAGCATCCAGCCGCTCGAGTGCGGCAACCTCGCCACCTTGTGGCTTGCGGCGCTGTAATGTCGGCGCGATAAAGTCGCGGCTATAGGCCAGCGCGTTATCGATCAGGCCATCAAGGTCCGGATAGCGCTCGGCGGTCGCATCGGGCGCATATTGGCGCAGATAGCCCCAGATCTGCTCCTTGGGGACATCGCCCATAACGCCGACCAGATTGAGCAACAGGCCGAAGGTCACGGGGATGCTTTCCTCCGGCACCGCGCCATTATGGACATGGTGCACCGGGTTGCCGAGCCGCTTGTCGGCTTCCTGGCCATGCCAGTTGGTGCGAAACTGGAAATAGTCGTCGACCGCGCGCGGGATCACACCGAGATGCAGCTGCTTGGCCGATTTCGGCTCGCGGAAGATGTAGAAAGCCAGGCTCTCCTCGCTGCCATAGCGCAGCCATTCCTCGATGCTGAGGCCATTGCCCTTGGACTTGGAGATTTTCTCGCCCTTGTCATCGAGGAACATCTCATAGATCAGCCCTTCCGGCTTACGCGCGCCGAGCACCTTGGCAATCTTGCCCGACTGCACGCCGCTATCGGTGAGGTCCTTGCCATACATCTCATAATCGACGCCGAGCGCGGTCCAGCGCATCGCCCAGTCGACCTTCCATTGCAGCTTGGCACCGCCGGAGAGGATATTGTGCTCGATCATCTCGCCCTGATCTTCAAACCGCACCAGACCGGCTTCGGCATCGACCACCTCGACCGGCACCTGCAGCACATGGCCGGTCCTGGGACTGATCGGCAGCACCGGCGAATAGGTCACCTGACGCTCCTTGCCGAGGGTCGGCAGCATGATGTCCATGATCTGCTGGTAGCGCTGGAGGACAAGCTTCAGCGTGTCATCAAATGCGCCCGACATGTACTGCTCGGTCGAGGACATGAACTCATAGTCAAAGCCGTACTGATCGAGAAACTGCCGCAGCCGTGCATTATTGTGATGCGCAAAGCTGTCATATTCGCCAAACGGATCGGGCACCTGAGTCAGCGGCTTATGCAGATGTTCGGCGAGCATATCCTGATTGGGAACATTGCCCGGCACCTTGCGGAACCCATCCATATCATCGGAAAAGGCGATCAGCCGCGTCGGCGCAGACTCCCCATTTTCATGGGCGGTCAGCGTCTCATAGGCGCGACGCACCATGGTTGTGCGCAGCACCTCGTTAAACGTGCCGATATGCGGCAGGCCCGAGGGACCATAGCCGGTCTCGAACAGCATCGGTACACCGGCTGGCTTGGTGGTCGGCTTGCCCTTGTCATCGCGGAAACGTTTCAGCAACTTGCGTGCCTCTTCAAATGGCCAGGCCTTTGAGGTCATTGCTGCTTCGCGATAATCCATCTTATTCTGTTTCCATTTCGTTCGTTTTTTGTCATGTCTGCGACATGAAGAGCGGCACCAGCCCACTCCCCCACCCGACCACGCCATATACTACCCTTGGGTGGTCGGGTGGGGGAGTGGGCTGGTGCCGTATCGCTGGACAAGGTCCAGAACAATGACTCCCCTAGCCTTTCCTGCCATTCATGCAAGCCATAGCGGCATCTGGCTGCGCGATAATCAGGGCGAGACCCGACGGCTGGGCCGCGGCGAGGCGGTGGCGCTGGCGGCGGATACGCCCGTGATCCTGCTCAACGCGCCGCTGATCGGGCAGCGGATAGGCTATGCGGATATTTCCGGGCTGGATCTGTTGGAGCTGTTCGCCTTTGTGCATCCGGCAAGGTTTATGGTGCCGACGCCAGCGGGTTTACTGAAAGCACTGAACCTGTCTCTCCCCTCCCGTAAACAGGAGGGGCTTATTGACGATCCCGACGTCCCCGCCCTGCTCCACACCGCTGCTGAGACCCTGCTCACCTCCCTGCAATCTCCCGATTGGGCCGAGCGGGAGGGGGCATGGGATGTAGCCCAAGCCTTGCACCGCCAGCGTTGGGCATGGGCAGGGGAAGTCATCCGCCGCCTGCGCAAGCCAGAACGCGCGGAGAAATGGCTGTTCTCAAGGCTTTCCGAATGGGAGGAGGAAGCACCCCGCCCTGCCCCCGGCACGGTCACTCTGGATGAAGAGATGGTGATCGACCAACTCGATGCGCTGACCGGTCAAGGCGCCGAGAAACGTGAAGGACAAGTTGCCTATGCCAAATCGGCAGCGCAGGTCTTTGCCCCACGCGCGCGTCGCAACGCCCCCAATATGCTGCTTGCCGAAGCAGGCACCGGGATCGGTAAGACGCTTGGCTATCTCGCCCCGGCATCGCTCTGGGCGGCAGAGGCCGACGGTGCTGTCTGGGTTTCGACCTATACCAAGGCGCTGCAGCGCCAGCTGCGACAGGAAACGCGGCGCATCTACCCCGATGCGCATATCCTCAAGCACAAGGTGGTGGTCCGCAAGGGCCGGGAAAACTATCTCTGCCTGCTGAACCTCGAAGATGCATTGCAGGGCGGTTTCAGCGGCCGTCCGGCGATCTTCGCCCAGCTGGTGGCGCGCTGGGCCGCCTATAGCCGTGACGGCGACATGATCGGCGGCGATATGCCCGGATGGCTGCCCGCCCTGTTCCGCCGCAAGGGTGCCACCGCCCTGACCGACCGGCGCGGCGAGTGCATCTATGCCGGCTGCCCGCATTATCGCAAATGCTTCATTGAAAAGGCCAGCCGCGCCAGTGCCCAGGCCGATATCGTCATCGCCAACCATGCACTGGTGATGGTGAATGCCGTGCGCGGCCGCGACGAACAGGGCCATGCCAGCCGCATCATCTTCGATGAGGGGCATCATCTGTTCGATGCCGCCGACAGCATGTTTTCCGCTGCGCTGACCGGGCAGGAGGCAATTGAGATTCGCCGCTGGGTAATCGGACCAGAGGGCAATGCGCGCGGACGACGGCGCGGTCTGGCGGCGCGACTGGCCGACGTCGCCAGCTATGATGACGAAGGCGGTACGGCGATTGAAGCGGCGCGCATGGCGGCCAGCCTGCTCCCCGGCGAAGGGTGGCTACAGCGGCTGATCGAAGGGACACCGCAAGGCGAGATAGAGGCGCTTTTCGCCGCCATTCGCACGCTGGTCTATGCGCGGGATGAAAGCGGTTCGCAGGATGCCGGCTATGGGCTGGAAACCGAATGCGCCGAGCTAAGCGGCGAACTGCTCGAAGCTGCGGCCAGGGCTGCCAGTACCATCGACCGGCTACTCAAGCCATTGATCACCTTGGGCAATCGGCTTGAAGCATTGCTGCTTGATGGTCCCGATTGGATGGATGCACCGGCGCGGGCACGGATCGAAGGTGCTTTAGGCAGCCTCGGCTGGCGCACCGACAGCCTGTCTTCCTGGCTCTCGATGCTCTCGGCGTTGGGCGGACCGGCCGATGCCGACTTTATCGACTGGCTGGCGGTCGACCGTTATGAAGGGCGCGAATATGATGTCGGTCTGCATCGCCGCTGGATCGATCCGACCCGGCCATTGGCAGAGACGGTTCTCAAACCCGCCCATGGTGTGATGGTCACTTCAGCAACACTGAAAAGCGGTGATGACTGGCCACAAGCCATTGCCCGTACCGGCGCAGCGCATATGCCGGTTGAAGCGCAACGCTTTGCCGCAAACAGCCCGTTCGACTATGCCGCACGCTCCAGGATTCTGATCGTCACTGATATCAAGCGCGGCGATATCGCGGCACTGGCCAATGGCTATGCCCGACTGATCGAGGCATCCGGGGGTGGTGCGCTGGGGCTGTTCACTGCCATCCGGCGGTTGCGCGCGGTGCATGGCCGTATCGCCGACCGGCTGGCCGAGCATGGACTGCCGCTTTACGCCCAGCATGTCGACCCGATCGACACCGGCACTTTGGTCGATATTTTCCGCGATGATCCGCGCGCGACTTTGCTCGGGACCGATGCACTGCGCGATGGTGTCGATGTCCCCGGCCATTCGCTGCGACTGGTTGTGATGGAAGGCGTGCCCTGGCCCAAGCCCAGCATCGTGCATAAGGCGCGCAAACTGGCCAATGGCGGCTCGGCCTATGATGACCAGATTATCAAGGCGCGACTGGCTCAGGCCTTTGGCCGGCTGATCCGCAGCAAGCAGGATCATGGCCATTTCGTTGTGCTGTCCGCCGCCTTTCCCTCACGCCTGCTCGGCGCTTTCCCGGAAGGCACACCGGTGTCGCGGGTAACGCTTGCAGAGGCGGTCATGGCGGTCCAAAATCATATTATCGGAGATGGTACCGAGTCGCCGGATCAACCGGATCAGGATCAGCCCAGGCAGGACCCAATAGCGACATGAAAACACTCGCGATCCTCAGGCATGCCAAGTCCGACTGGTCCGATGGACAGACCCGCGACTTCGATCGTCCGCTCAACGCCCGTGGCATCAAAGGGGCCACCGTGATGGGGGCCTATATCAAGGCCAACCATATGCAGTTTGACGCGGTGGTGGCCTCACCGGCAGCGCGTGTCACCGAGACGCTGGAGCATGTCGAAAGCCAGCTCGACAGCAAATTCACCACCCAGTGGGACCGACGCATCTATCTCGCCTCGTCGGCAACACTGCTCGAACTGTTGCGCGAACAGGATGATGCTGCCTCGGTGCTGATGATCGCCGGGCATAATCCGGGGCTGGAAGATTTGATCCTCGAACTGCTCCCCGATGACGGCAGCAGCCCGATGCGTGACCAAGTAGAAACGAAATTCCCCACAGGCGCGCTGGCGATACTCAAGACCGATATTGACGCATGGCAGGATCTGGGCAGCGCCCCGGCGCAACTCGAACTGCTGGTGCGGCCGCGCGATATTGATCCGGAGCTTGGCCCCGAAGTACGACATTAGCCGAATTGCTGACGCTAACCGCTCTTGTCGAGCGCATCCACCAGTTCGCTGCGAATGGCGCGCAGTTCGATGAGCATCGTTTCTGACAATGTGCTCCTGCCCGACAATGGTAGCACCGGTTCGAACGGCTCAGCCGTAACCAGGGCCGGGGTTTTCCCCGAAACAGCACGGCTTTTGCCATCGCCATTCTTCAGCGCCTTCTGTGCCCCCCTGATGGTATAGCCTTCTTCATTAAGCAGCCTGTCGATCCGGCGCAGCAGGGCGATATCTTCCGGCCGGTAATATCGCCTGCCCCCCGCGCGTTTGAGCGGGTTGAGCATGGAGAACTGCTCTTCCCAATAGCGCAGAATATGGGGTTTTACCGACAGCGCCTCGGATACTTCGCCAATTGTGCGCAATGCATCGTCTGATTTTTGCATAACCAATCGCCAATATTATAGGCGATGATTCTGCCAGAGAAATCAGTCGCCTGCAACTATGCGCTGTTTCATCAACTGACTGGCGCGGAATGTGAGCACCCGGCGCGGGGTAATCGGAACCTCGACACCGGTCTTTGGATTGCGACCGATACGTTCACCCTTGTCGCGCAAAAGGAAGGTGCCGAAGCCGGATATTTTGACATGTTCGCCATCGACCAGGGCATCGCAGATATGGTCAATGATCGACTCTACAATCTGCGCCGAGTCGGCACGGGAGAGCCCGACCTGACGATTGATCGTATCAGCCAGATCCGCGCGGGTTAAGGTGCCTACTGAACGCATAAGCCAACTCCCATCCAATATATGATACATCCGGAGCAAGCCCATGCACCGGATGACATAGTGATGCCATAGCACATTTTTTTGTATAAGTCTCTTTAACCTAGTAACGTATCGCAACAGCGCCCCAGGTAAACCCGCCGCCCATCGCTTCCAGGATCAGCAGATCGCCCGGCGTGATCCGGCCATCGCGCACTCCGGTATCGAGCGCCAACGGCACCGATGCAGCCGAAGTATTGGCGTGCCGGTCGACGGTGACGATGACCTTCTCCGCCGGCAAGCCCAGTTTTCGCGCGGTTGCATCGAGTATACGGGCATTGGCCTGATGCGGCACCACCCAATCGATATCGGCCGCTTCGAGCCCGGCATCATCGAGAACCTCGTTCATCACCGTGCTGAGATTGCCGACCGCCTGGCGGAAAACTTCGCGCCCCAGCATCCGCACATGGCCGACTGTCCGGGTCGTTGAGGGGCCACCATCGACGTAGAGCAGGTCATGCTGGCAGCCATCGGCGTGCAATCGGCTGGCCAAAATGCCACGACCATCATCTGCAGGCATATTCTCGCGCCGCAATACCACCGCGCCGGCACCATCGCCGAACAGCACAGCGGTGGTGCGGTCGGTCCAGTCGAGGATGCGGCTGAAGGTTTCGGCACCGATAACCAGAGCGGTGCCGGCCTGCCCCGATCGCAGCATCGCATCGGCGACAGTCAGTGCATAGATAAACCCCGAACATACTGCCGCAACATCAAAAGCAATGCCGCCTGAAGTACCGAGCATTCGCTGCACTTTGGTAGCGGTGGCGGGGAAAGTATTGTCCGGTGTAGCGGTCGCTACGATGATAAGGTCGATATCCGCTGCCGTCATCCCGGCGGCTTCCAGCGCCTTGCCAGCCGCGTCGACCGCCAGTGTCGCTGTCGTCTCGCCTTCTCCGGCGATATAGCGTTGCGTAATGCCGCTGCGCTCGCGGATCCATTCATCGCTGGTGTCAATATTGTGCTGCCGGGCCAGCTCGTCGTTGCTGACGCATTTTTCCGGCAAGGCAGAGCCTGTACCGATAATTACGGAGCGAGGCATGTCAGCCAAAATTACACCGCCTGCTTCTGATCCGGCTCGTCGGCGCTGGTATCAAAATTTCCAAGATCGTCGACAATGCGCTGGGTGACATCATGCTTTACCAGCCGCGCCGCAACCTCAACCGCATTGGCGACACCTTTGTCATCCGCGCTGCCATGGCTTTTCACCACCACGCCATTCAGGCCAAGAAAAACCGCGCCATTATGATTATTCGGATCGAGATGATGGCGCAGCAATTCTGTCGCCGGACGCGAGATCAGGAAACCGAATTTGGAACGCAGCGAACTGGCAAAGCTGCGCTTCAGCAAATCGGTCACAAAGCGCGCTGCCCCTTCTACCGCTTTCAGAGCGATATTGCCGGAGAAGCCATCGGAAACGATCACATCGACATCACCGCGCGAGATTTTGTCCGCCTCGGTAAAGCCTTCAAACGCCATGGGCAGATTTACCGCATCTTTCAGCATCTGCGCTGCATCGCGCAGATCTTCGGTACCCTTCATATCTTCTGTACCGATATTGAGCAGCCGTACCCGGGGAGCATCAAAGTCATAGAGAATACGCGAATAGGCGGCACCCATCACGGCAAACTGCACCAGATTGCGGGCATTGCATTCGGTATTGGCGCCAAGATCGAGCATGATGACATCATGATCGCCCAGCGTCGGCAGCAGCGCCGCCAGTGCCGGCCGGTCAATCCCCGGCATGGTGCGCAGCGCCAGCTTGGCTATCGCCATCAGCGCGCCGGTATTGCCGGCGCTGACTGCGGCGGAGGCCTCGCCGGCCTTTACCGCATCAATCGCCATGCCCATCGAGGTACCACGGGATTGGCGCACCGCCTGGCTTGGGCGGATATCGCCGGTAATCTGTTTTTCGCTGTGGAGAATTTCCGAAGCCGCGCGCAATCCGGGATGGTTGTCCAGCGCCTTTTCGATGCGCGGCTGGTCACCCACCAGCAGGAACTGGAAACTGTCATGGCGATGACGCGCGAGAGCGGCACCAGCAAGCATAACGGCGACCCCATGGTCGCCGCCCATTGCATCAATCGCAATTCGTTGCTTCATGCCCTATCCTGCAATAGCCCGTTATCGGGCCTGTTTTTATCTACAGACCCGTCTATTGCCGATTTAGTAGCTCGGAGCAATTATTTCCCGGCCATTATAATAGCCGCAGGCACCGCAAACGTGATGCGGACGCTTCAGTTCGCCGCAATTCGGGCATTCCTGAAACGCCTCGACCTTGAGAGCATCGTGCGAGCGCCGCATGCCGCGCTTCGACGGCGTTGTTTTCCTCTTGGGGACAGCCATGGTGTCACCTGCTTCCGTAAAAAATAGACTGTGGATTCATTTCATGCCGCGACCGGATCGTATGTCTGCAAACCCCGATAATGATTCGGGCAGAAAAATGTTCCGGCGCAAGCGAAGCGGCGGCTATAGCGATTTTTTCCGATTGTGCAAGACTGGATCGCAGACGCTTGTCATGCTGAGGCATTGTCGACAATCATTTCACTTATGCACAGAATGAGAGAAACTGCATGGATATTCCGATAACCCTCACCATGGCCGCACTGGCAGCCCTGATCAACATTTGGCTAGCCGTTCGCATCGGGCGGGTACGCGGCAGCGAGAAGGTCAGCGTTGGCGATGGCGGCAGCGATATCGTGCTGCGCCGTATGCGCGCCCAGGCCAATTTCGTCGAGAACACGCCGTTTGTACTGGCACTGATCGCAGCGCTGGAGATTGCCGGTCATGGCAGCATCATGCTGTGGTCGATCGGCTATATCTATATGGCCGCACGCATCGCGCATGGTTTTGGCATGGATGGCGGCGCGCTGGAAAAAGGCCGGATGGTCGGCACCATCATCACCCTGCTGACGCTGTTGCTGCTGGCGCTCTATGCGGCTGCAGTCGCTTTGGGGCTTACGCCGCACTAAACGGAATGATTAAGCCCGGAGACAAGTCATGATATTCGGTCCACGCATGCCAGTCCGCAGGGATGAGTGGGAATGGTTGCTCGCCGGGTTTAAATGGCTGGAACAGGAATTCGGTCAGGATGACGTCGCGCCATCGCCGCTGATTTTGCCGACGCCGGATTTCTTTCCTCCGGTTTCCGATGACCCGGATCAGGCTGTCGCTGATATTCTGGATCAGGTCAAAGCCCATTGTGACATGGCCGACTGGCCGACAATGCTGGTCATCGGCGAACAGAACCGCCCGACACAAGTTGGAAAAGCCATTCATCTGGTTCATAATGTCCAGGCGCCTCTCGGACATTTTCGTTTGTTGAGCGACGCCGACGGCCAGCATATCGGCGAAATTGCCTATAATCCGGAGCAACGTCATGATCCGGTCGGCCTGATCGCAACCCTGGCTCATGAGCTGTCTCACTATCTCATGGCCTATGCCAAAACGGTCATGCCGGGTGGTGAGGAAATGATGGAACACAGCACCGATTTGTGCAGCGTCTATCTCGGCTTCGGTGTTTTTCTGGCAAATAACGCCTTTAATTTTTCGGCCAGCCAAGGCGTCGGATATGCCGAATGGCGTACATCTGCGGCTGGCTATCTCAGCGAGCGGTCGCTTTTGACTGCCACCGCGATCAGGGAAGCACTTTATGGGCGAGACCCGATGGATGCCGCCCCTTATCTCAAACCCAGTCTGGCGAAAGACCTCAAGTCAATATCCCGTTATGTCCTGCAAAGCGACCTTGCGGCGGAAATCGCCGCTATCAATCTGCAAGATTATGGCGTTATTGCATATCCTTTAGCAGCTTCTGAAGAAGAGACTGCAGCGACGAATAGCAGCGATGCGAGCGTCAATTTCGACATGGACAAACAGTAAATCGCTTCCGTCTCGCGCGATACAAAGTGGTGACTGCAGCGTCATGGCAGTCACTCGGCATTGAACATGTTCCGGCCTGCAGCACTTGCGACAGCGGGTTTGTCATTGGATTTGCGGACCAACTGCCGACAAAATCCCACCAACGCATGTCGCAATTTTTCCCCGAAATCTCTATTTAGAGCGACAGGGGGCAATTTGCGAAAGGTCAGGATGTGCGACGAATATTGGGCTGGATGCGTCAGCACTGGATCATCACGACTATCGCCATTTTGATCACCGCATTTGCCGGCTATCGCATCATTGCCGGATCATCACCGGGCTATGAATATGTCGCTGAAGACGTCTCCCGTGGCGATGTCATTCGCACCGTCTCGGCCAGTGGTTCATTGCGCGCATTGAACACAATCAATGTCGGTTCGGAAATTTCCGGCCAAATCACCGCTGTGTATGTCGATTTCAACTCCACCGTGGTCAAGGGGCAGTTGCTTGCCGAGATCGATTCCACACGGCCCCGCGCCCAGGTTACCCAGGCCAGAGCCCAGGTCGATCTCGCGCGTGCCAGCCTCGCTCAGGCGCTGGCGGCCATCCGTCAGGCGGAAACCGATGTCGTGGTACAGAGCCGGGAATTTGAACGCCGCAAGACGCTCGAAGCAAGAGGCTTTGTTTCGGGTGCAGGGCTGGATCAGGCCGAAAATGCCCTTGTCACCGCCAAGGCGACGTTAAGCACCGCCAGGGCCCAGGCGCAAAGTGCCCGGGCGCAGATCGCTCAAAGCTCGGCACAGCTTGCATCGGCCGAGCTGGATTTGTCACGCACCCGGATCATCGCCCCCACCAGCGGCGTGGTTATCGACAAGCTCGTCGAGCCAGGGACGACCGTTGCCGCCAATTTCCAGACGCCCAATCTGTTCACAATCGCAGCCGACACAAGCCGCATGCAGGTCGAAGCGGCAGTCGATGAAGCTGATATCGGCGAGGTTCGCGAGGACCAGAAAGTACGCTTCACTGTCGACGCCTATCCCGATGAGGTTTTTCAGGCCAGCGTTCAACAAATTCGAAAATCCGCAACCGAGGAGAACAGTGCTGTGAGCTATCTCGTCATCCTCGATGTCAACAACAAGGATGGCAAATTGCTCACCGGGATGACGGCGAATGTCGATATCATCACCGGTCGCAGGACCAATGTGGTGCGGGTTCCGGTATCGGCAACGCGCTTTCGGCCACGTCTGCAGGATCGCGACACCGCAGCCAGGAGGGAAGAACCAAAGGCCGTCAACCAGGCGACCGTCTGGCGCGTCGGCGATGACCCCTATAAACCCGACAGCCAGTTGATCGAAACCGGCCTGCAGGGCGAGGAATATGTCGAGGTCGTCAAGGGACTGGCCGAGAACACACGGATAGTGGTGCGATCACGCAATCTCGACGGCAACAATGCCGATCCAGATGCTGCTGGTGCAGGCGGATAAATCCGATGACGCGCCCACTGGTTGAGACCCACAATCTGGTAAAGAGCTACCATCTGGGTGGAGAGACAATCCATGCCGTCAATGGCGTTTCGCTGACCATCAATAGCGGCGAATATGTCGCCATCATGGGCGCCAGCGGCTCGGGTAAATCGACATTCATGAACATGATCGGCTGCCTGGATGTCCCGACCAGTGGCGAGGTCTTTATCGACGGCATATCGACGGCAGAGATGACCAGCGATGCGCTGGCCCAGCTGCGCAACCAGAAAATCGGTTTCGTGTTCCAGCAGTTCAACCTGCTGGCACGAACATCTTCAATCGACAATGTTGCGGTGCCGCTAATCTATGCCGGTCTGGACACAGAGACGCGGCGTCAGCGCGCCACAGCCAAGCTGATCGATATGGGGCTTGGAGAGCGGTTGCATAACACGCCTGCCAAGCTGTCAGGAGGCCAGCAACAGCGCGTCGCCATTGCCCGCGCACTGGTGACCGAACCGCTGATCCTGTTGGCGGACGAACCCACAGGTGCGCTCGATTCGCGCACATCGGAAGATATCATGACGATCTTCCAGCAGCTCAACGACGCCGGCATTACCCTTATCGTGGTCACGCATGAGAGCGAAATTGCCAATCATGCCAAGCGCCGGATCGAGTTCCGCGATGGCAATGTTATCGAGGACCGACCGGTGGACAACCGCACTGTGGCGACAGGCGCCGGTGCAGCAGAGATGGAACGGGCTGACTGATGGCATCGAAAACAGCGACCATGCTATCCGGCTGGACCGTCAATGTGGCGATTGCGCTAACGGCGTTGCGTACCAATGTCATGCGCTCGATCCTGACCATGCTGGGCGTGATGATCGGCGTCTTCGCCGTCACACTGGCGATTGCGGTCGGCAACGGCGCCCAGGTGAGTGTCGTGCAGACGATCAACAGCTTCGGCTATAATATGGCCATCCTGTCGCCCGAGGCTGAAGGTGATGGGCCGCGCCGCTCCTTCACGCGCGGGCGGCTGACCATGCGTGATCTGGCAGCTGTGGAGCGCGAGATTGAAGGTGTTCGCGCCATTGCGCCGCAACTGCGCTATTCGATCGATCTGGTGGTCGGCAATAACCGCACCACGACAAATTCCGTCGGGATTACCAGCGGCTATGGCATTGTCACCGACACCAAGGCGGCGCTTGGGCGCTTTATCGAGGACGAAGATGTCCGCAGTGCAGGGCGGGTTATCGTTCTGGGCAAAACCGTCGCTGACGAGCTGTTTGTCGATACCGACCCGGTAGGCAGCACCGTGCGGGTCAATGGCATACCCTTTACCGTTATCGGCCAGATGGAGGAGAAAGGCGGTGCGTTCGGCGATGACAGCGACAATGTCGCGTTCATGCCGATTTCAACCATGCGCCAGCGTTTTGCCGGCGACGGACTGGCCGGTCCTGATGATGTCCAGCTGGCCTTTATCGGATTTGAGGATGGCTATTCACTGAGTGTCGCCAAAACCGATCTGATCAGCCTCATGGAGGATCGCTATAATATCCGCGAGGGCCAGGTCCGGCCTTTCAGGGTGCGTACGACAGAGGAATTTCAGGAGGATTTCGGTTTCATAACCAGCATCATGCAGGCAGTGCTGGTGGCGATTGCCTCGATCTCGCTGCTGGTCGGCGGCATCGGGATCATGAACATCATGCTGGTCAGCGTGACCGAAAGGACGCGCGAGATCGGGTTGCGCATGGCGCTGGGCGCAAAACGCAGCGATATCCGCAACCAGTTTCTTGTCGAGGCGGCGGTATTGTGTGTTCTGGGCGGCTGTGTCGGTCTGTTGCTGGCCTGGCTCAGCAGCCTTTTGGTATCGGTCTACGCCGATTTTCCGGTTCCCATCGGTATTGGAACAGCGCTGGTTGCAATCGTCTTTTCAGCGTTTATCGGTCTGCTTTTCGGCGGCTATCCGGCAATCCGCGCTTCGCGGCTCTCACCGATCGAGGCACTTCGCAGCGAGTGAACACAGGCTGTCGCACACGCATCTGAGACCCTGTAATGGGGCGCCCCGACAATATCGAGGCGCCCCACCCCAAGGGGCTCTCTCCTCCGATCAGAAGGAGAAGCCTGCGGTCAACTTGTAGAAGTCCCCATCATTGCCATCCTCGATATCCGCACCGGCGGTGAAGCGGGCAAAAAAGCCGTTGTCGAGCGAGAACTGCACATAGGGCCCAAGCCATTGATAGACGACAGCGCTGGAGCCACCGGGAAAGGTGTTGCGGGTATTGGACAGCAATTCATAATGGCCGCCGGCCGAAAACTTGTCGCTGAAGCGGTAGCCCGCATTGATCCAGGTGTGGAGAAAATCGAGCGCTGCATTATCGTTGCGATTGCGCAGGGCGGCGTAATAACCACCATAAAATTCCGCTTCAAACGAATCATCGCCATAGTTGACCGTCAGGCTGGGCACGATGCCATCGGCAAAATTACCACCGGTGGACGTGGGGTCGCCATTGGCATCGACGACGCCACCGGACAGCAGCGCACCATTGGTCAGGCCGATTTGCGGCTTCACCTGCAATTTGCCGTCGGCGAGGTGAAAGTTGGCGCCAACGCCAAACTCGGTCCACAGATCGCCGTCGGTGCCGACAACGGTGCTGAAACCGGAATTGGTCCACAGGATACCGTAAAAGCTGAAATCGACATTGTCGCCGATCGGAATCAGACCATTGAATGACGGATAGAAGCCGAAAAAGCTGTCCTGGTTCAGCAGAACGCTGTAGCTGTCCTCGCGCGCGGCTGGCGAACCCTGGGCTGCGGCGGCAGCGGCAGCCGAAGCACCGGTCAGCGCCGATGCGTCGGAGGGTGCGATCGGGGTACCAACATATCCGGCGTCGATATTTCCGGCAAAACCGCTATCTGCACCGGCAAGACTGTAACCGGTAGCGGAAACAGGCGGCGCAGCGCCATCACCGATGGTGGCAATGCTGCTGAACCGGTTGCTGTTCTTGGCGGTGCTGACATTGGCGACCTTGAGCTCCGGGTTTAGCTTGCGCTCTTCAGGCGTGCGAATGCTGCTGATCGCAGCCGCACCGTTGGTAGCAAGACCTGAGGATTCAAATTCACCTGCTTCACCGCTGCTCTCTGCCAAAGCAGGTGTGGCAGCGAGGGGAGACAAGGCTGTGGCGGTAAGAAAAAGGGTAAGACGTGTCTTCATTGGGAACGCTCCTTGGGTAAGGTTTTCACGTTCCGCCTGCGTGCAACTGGCAGCGCCTCTCTGGGGGTGCCGTCCAATTACGAAGGTTTTGTTACGAAACTGGTTCGACTATGTCAAGATAGGACGCATTCGCGAAATTTAATTGCAAATCTGCAAGCTATTGAGAAAATTTATTAGATAGCCCATTTTGCATAGCCAGCTTGCATGACTGGCAGCTTGCATAATCGCTAGCCGCGCGCCGCCAGCACATCGTCGGCAACAAAGGCGTTGGTCTTGCGCTCATGACCGAAAGTACTGGTCTGGCCATGGCCCGGGACAAAGGTGATATCGTCCCCCAACGGCCAAAGCTTGCCGGTGATCGCATTGATCAGGTCACCATGGTTGCCGCGCGGAAAATCGGTACGGCCAATCGACCCCTGGAACAGCACATCGCCGACAATTGCCAGCCTGGACGGCGCGTGGTGAAACACGACATGGCCCGGCGTGTGGCCGGGGCAATGGATAACATTAAGGGTGAGATCGCCCACTGTCACCTGGTCACCATCGTGCAGCCAGCGATCGGGTTCGAACACCTCACCGGCAATCCCGTAATTGCGGCCATCGTCGCCCAGCCGCGATATCCAGAAACGGTCTTCCTCATGCGGTCCCTCGATCGGCACGCCAAGTTCTTTCGCCAGTTTGCCAGCCTCGCCGCAATGGTCGATATGGCCATGGGTGATGAGGATTTTTTCCAGTTCGGCCCCGGTCTGGGCCAGTGCCTGTTTCAGCCGTGGCAGGTCACCGCCGGGATCGACAAAAGCCGCCTTGTTGGTACTGGTACACCAGAACAGCGTACAGTTCTGCTGCAGCGGCGTCACCGGGATGATGGCGGCACGCAAGGGCGGATTTTGGATCGGATTTGTGGGGGTATTGGGCTGGTTCGACATGGCTGACGATGTGGCAGCGACTCGCCGCAAATGCAAGACTTGCCATGCTGTGGGCGTATATGCGGCTCGCTCCGCCGCAGCCTGTTGGCATTCGTCGCACGCTGCGGGCTATTCATCCGCCACCACAACCACCCTGGGGGCAAGGGCATCGAAATAGATTGAGCAAGCCGGAAACGATTGGTCGTGACGCCGTTGCCATGGCGATATTGGATATTATGCAGGATGGCGAACGCTGGACCGACAAAGCCATCGAAAAACGCATCAAGGAATATGCCGTCCCCATACCCGAAAATTGCGATGCCCTCACCCGGACCCGGCTGCGCCGCGAGGCTGAGCACTGGATGGGCTCGATATTCTGGGCCCGGCGCGACCTTGCCGAACGCCAGCTGATCGCCCGCATCGGCGTCGGCATGTACCAGATCACCGATGCAGGGCGTGCCGAACTGCGCTGCGGTATTGATACGCCCGAAAATGGTAGCGGCGAGAATGGTAGCGGCGCGGAATAAGCCGGTAACTGTCAGAGCTTGCGTCCGGCCCACACCACCCGACCGACAATCGCTATATCGGCCATCGCCAGACCCGGCAACGCCGGATAGGCACTGTTGTCACTGATCGCCGTAACGCTGCCGTCAGGCTGAAAAGCGAGGCGCTTGACCATAAGCGCATCGTCGATACGCAGTACATAAATACCATCGCGCCGCGCTATCTCACCGGTCGCCATCTCGACCATGATGTCGTCACCATCGCACAGCATCGGTTCCATCGAATCGCCTTCGACCCGGATCATGCTGAGTGCCGCACGCCCCAGCCCCTGCCGCCGCAGCCAGTTTTCATCAAAGGCGAGTTCACACTCGACATGCTCGTCTTCGGCGCTGCGCCCTGGCCCGGCCGAAGCGCCAATGGCAAGCTTGGGTATGGCACGCAGGGATTTTCCTCTATCCTGCCCATTCTGGACCATTTCGCCGGGCAGTTCGGTACCGTTTTCATCGGCATTGCGCAGCACATCTTCCGCGACGCCAAAGAAACGGGCCAGCAATCTGCGATCGGGCTCGGCAAGCCGCGTTGGCGTACCACGCTTGATAAACTGTTGTATATACGCGGCATTACGTCCCAGCATATCCGACACGCCGGCATAGCTGACGCCACGATCAGCGATCAGCCGAGCCAGGGTTTCTCGCACTTTGTGATTATCGGTCATAGTCATGACTATAGCATAGGATTTTTCCTAGACAAGTAGGATTGTCATCGTCATTTTCCTATGCACCAGAACGAATCAGTGAGAAAGGGTGCATCATGATTTTGCGTGAAGTCGAGAAATTCCTCAGAAAGCATGACATGCCGCGAACCAAATTCGGTCGACTGGCAGCACATGATCCGCGCCTCGTCGATGATATGCGCAATGGGCGTGAGCCGAGAAAAGCCATGCGGGATAAAATAGAACATTTCATGAACAAATATGCTGCGGAAGCAGGCCATACCGATGCCGGTTGAAACCAAGGCGGCCAACCGACATAGCTGCAACGATCCTGCAAACGCGCTGGTGCACGAACTGATCGCCATGACCCGGGGTCAGGCACAGCTGCGCTTCCATGAAGGCTATGACTGGGCCAGCGCCACCTTTACAGGCATGCGTCACCGTCTGGCACTGACTTTTACCGGCACCGAGAGTGTCGCCGCAGGACATGATCTGGCAGAGCGGCTGGAGAGTCACGAATTTGCGCTGAACCGCCATGTGGTCATCGACATCCATGTCACGCATCGGGTCGAACGCCATGAGGGTGAACCGACGCTGTTGCTCGAAATCGAAGCGCTTACACTGGAAGACAGCTGATAATGCGCCTGCGCCGTCGTTATCGGCGCGGCGGGGGCGGCAGGGTGGAGCGGCGGGCGATTTGCGGTCCGAACCAGTCCGACAGATCAGGCTCATCCTTGACCTTATAGGGCACGCCGCTGCTGTTGAGGAACAGCCGCTCCATTTCCTTGCGGGTAAAGGGCCGCGAACCCAGGCGACCGAATATCGCAATCTGGCCGCCGGTTTCATCGACACCCCGATCACGGTCGAGGCCCTTGGACAGAGCCAGCGCTGGCGCGGCAGTACGGGCAAAGGCAATCAGTTCAGGCTTGGGCGCGGGCGAGAAACCATAGAATTTCGGCTGGCTTGCCGGTGAGGTCAGTTGGATTACCTTCAGGCCATTGCGACCATCCGCAACATAGGCGAACAGCGTCGCATTGGTTGAACCGACAATGACATCTTCGGCATCGTTGAGCGTCCCGCCAGCATTGAACCGCATATATTCACGCGGAGCTTCCGGATTGGTGATGTCGAGGATCACCAATCCGTCCCGCTTCGCCGCAACATAGGCATAGGTCCGTGCGAGATAGAGTTTCTGCGCATCATCCAGCGGGACCGTCGCCTGCGGCACCGCCACCGGCTGACGCAGCCGGGTGATGTCGAACAGCTTCACACCCTCGCTGTCGGTGACCCAGAGATAGCGGAACTGCACCGCACTGGCCCTGGCGTCGCTGAGTGGAAGCTGCGCCGTGACCTGAGGATCGGCCGGATCGTCGAGATCGAGAACCACCAGCCCCGAAGCGGTGGTGATATAGGCGATGTGGCCTGCCAATGTGATATGCCGCGCGCCATTAAGAACACCGCCCGGATTCCACGCCTTGGCACCGTTGGCGAATATGGTCCGCTTGAAGAAATTGTTGCGAAACTCGCCATCGGCCAATGTGTTGATATTGACCAGCACCAGCCCTTCCACGCTGTCGGTGATCACCGCATAGCTGTAGATCGGGTGGAAAGCCTGCTCCTGATTTTCCTCGAGCATGGTGCGCGGGGTACCATCTTCCTCGATAATGACATTGCCATCAGCGTCAGTGAGGTTGGTCGCTGCCATGTCTTCATTGCGGTGCGGTGCAATCGGCTGGGTGGTCGCCAGCGCCATACAGCTGGCATTCTTCGTCTTTACATGGGTGTCATGCCCCAGCGAAGAGAAGGGTGCGCGGACAATCCGCTCGGAAAAACCCTTATTGCCGACCGAGGCGATATCATAGGCGCGGAAGCCGCCCTTGCCTTCGGCGACGAACATATATTCGCCGCGATGCTGCAGACAGCGTACCGCGCCCGACGTATCCTGCACCACATTGGCAAATTCCTCGAGCGCCTTGGTCTCGCCCGACAGATCACCATCAAAGGTCTCGCCACGCACCCAGTTTTTCAGCTCACGGCCATTATCCTCGACATGCATCCGCCAGTAATCGGGATAGGCATAACGCTGCAGATAGGAACCGATCACCGCCTGCGGTTCGTCCCACTCGGTGACGCGCACCGCCTCAAAACCGTCCTCCATGCCGACAAAGGCATGCAGTCCGACAAAGTTGACAAAATTGGTGCCGAGCAAGAGCAGCTGCGCCATGATCGCATTATTGTCATTGGCCGCGCTCAAATGGCAGTCGGAGCACATTTTGGTCTCGGTCTTGCGCACTGTATGCGGGAAATGCGGCGCAAAGGCCTGTGACGAATAGCCCGATGCCGAGATTGGCGGCTGCTGCACATAGATGCGTTCGCGGTTGATATTGGTAGAGGACAGGATCAGCGCCGAAGTCGAACGGATCGGTGCGATAATGCCGATGGGCTTGCCATTTTCGTCGACCTCGGTTCCCGCCTTGGTGGTCTGATGACGGCCAAGCTGGAACATCTGGTCGCGCGCCACCTGCGGATTATAGGTGGCATAGTTGCGCGTCTCGACATCCTCATATTTATGCTTCTTGGTCTTCCAGTTCGCCTCGATCGGCAGGTGACAGCCGCCACAGCTGGTGGTCCAGCTCAGATGGCAGGTAAAGCACGCCATATTACCATCATCATGTGCCCGCTCGGACGGTAAAACGCCGGTGCCGAAGCGATATTCGCCGGTATCCGAAGCCGATTTGGCGACCAGCTTGGCGCGGGCCGATCTGGCGTTGAAATCGGGGTGACTCCGCGTAACACTGTCCCTGGTCAGGCTGACACGCCAGCTCAGCTCCGGGTCGATGATCGAACGCTGGATCAGATAGCGGCGGCCATCCACGTCTTCCATCCATTCGAAGCGGCGCCTGCCATCGGGATTGCGCAGCAACGCCAGATTGGTGCCCTGTAGTCGCGCCGCAAGATTAGAAGTCTTGAGCGTCGGATAGGCATCCGCCGTGCCGTGGCAGTCCTTGCAGCCAATCTCGACCGCATTGGCGACCTCGCCATAGATCAGGCCATTGCCATGGCTGTCCTGCGCGAAATGGCAATCGGCGCATTGCATGCCGACCTCGGCATGGATGTCCATCATATGCACCGATTTGCCCGGATTGCTGCCGGGTTTGACGAACTTGTCCTCACCCGCCCTGCGGAATTTCTCCGGATCATCATCGGCAACAATCTTGCCTTCCGAATCAAGCAGATTGCCCGCCCGGTCGCGCTTCAAAATGGCACGGAAATTCCAGCCATGACCGTGATAATCGGCAAATTGCGTGTCGTTCAATTCCTCGTTGAGATCATAGACATTACGCAGGAAATCGATATCAGCCCATAGCCCTTTGGGCGATGCACCCTCGGGATTGCGGTCGAGAACCGCGCGGACCTCGGCGGCAGTGGGGAATTTCTGACTCTTGTAGATGCGCTGATAATCTTCATCCGACAGGCCTTCGGGCCGCGATGTCGTATTTTCCGGACCCGGCCACATTTTCGGCGCGTCGGATTCATAATCCCACATGGTATAGCCGAGATAGCTGTTCAGGAAGATATTCGGCTGGTGCATATGGCAGTTCATGCACTGTGCTGTCGGGATGGCACGAGTAAACTCATGCTTGATCGGATGGCCACGCTCCCTCTCCCCCGGTCCGCCAATGCCATCATGCCCATCACCGCCATGGCCTTTTTCACCATGGCCGCCGCCATGACCGGCCTTGGCCGCATCATAGGTGCCATAGCTGCCAAAGCGCTTCTGGCCCTCAGTAAGATAGGCAATGGTCGGATCGGCGGTGTCAGTCTGGCCGTCACGGCCATATTTGGCATAGGTCAGGCTGTGGCGCGGCTCGCGGTCATTGGCGTAGACGACATGACAGGCGGCGCAGCCCGAGCTGCGATAATCGCCCGGCTGGTCATTGGTGCCCATCTGCCACAGAAACGGATCGTTGAGCCGGGTCTTGTGGATGTTGAGCACCGGGATAGCGACACGCAGGCCAGTGGCGGGGCCGCGATTGGACTGTTTGAGGTCAGGCCGTCCCGGCTCTTCGAGCCGCTGGATAATGCCACCGATATTGGGCAGACCGATTTCGGGGAACTGGCTGTTCACGTTGCGCCCGCCACGCTCGAACACGCGGAAGATGTCACCCGGTGGGATGACATGCCAGGTCGGCAGCGGATACATGATCGGCAGTGCGCCGCGCGCCTTTTGCGCCGCGCTGACGGTGCCGAAGGGCTGGCCCTCTTCGGGCATGGCCGATTTGATGCTCGCCGGCTTGCCGCCACGGGTATAGGCCTCGCCGAAAATATAGTTTTTAAACGGGACAATGCCGTTATTATAGGCTGCCCCGCCCCACAGCATCGCGCCGGTGGACATCAGCGAGCGTTCCGATGCCTCGATAATCTCGATATGACAGGCGCCACACGCTTCACGTACCACACGATAGTCGGACGGATTGACGAAACGGACAAATTCGGGCGACTCTTTGGCGATCAGCGCATAGGAGCGTTTCGGGTTAGCGCTGGACGGCCAGTGCCAGGCTTCGGGATATTTCGGCAGCACATGCGCCTTTTTCAGCGCTTCCAGATAGCGCGCATCATTCCAGCCCCAGTCATTATTACCGGTGACGCTGGCATCGCCGCCATGGCAATCGGTGCAACCCAGCACAACCGCCGGCGAGGCGTGCATGGTCTTGTGGTCGCTGGCGGTGTGGCAGCTCTGACAGCCGGTGCTCTTGGCATCAGCTTCGGCCCAACTCTGATTCTGTGGCGCCGGCGGGGTGAAACGGTATTTTACCTTTTGCGGCTTTTCCTTCTTGGCGGCAAAGCCGGTATCGGGCGTACCAAGCGACAATGCCAGACCAAGCGTCAGCACCGCCGCCATACGGGCCAGAAATGCGGGGGCCTGCCCCGCTCGATCAGAACGCCAAAATCGCATTGAACAGCACCGAATAGAAAATGTCACTGTCACCCGCCTGGGTGAACAGGTCGGAAAAACCGTCTGAAGGATCGAACAGCGCGCCCGACAGACGGAAAACGATATTCTGCGTCGCTTTGGGCCGCCAGATACCGGCGATCGAGAGGTCCCAGCCAATCGCATTGGGGATCGAACCTTCATTGCGCAGCGCCTGCAGCGTCGCGGTATTGTCAAACCACAAATGGTTGGCATTGGCCGAGACCCGTATCTCGGGAGTCAGATCGAAATCCGCGCCTGCGCCGAGCAATATGGTGCCCGGATTGTTGAAATTGGACTGGCCCTGTTCCTTGGACGAGCGCAGCGAATTCAATATGCCGTTGCGGCCGTTGATGCTGACCGCACGACCGCCACCGGCAAAGGGTATGGTCTGGCGGATCCAGTAGCTGGTATCGGCGCCGGCAAAAATCGGGTTCTCGAAAATCGCATCGAAACCCGCCTCAGTGTCATTGTCCGGGTCACTATCACCGCTGGCGAACAGGCCCGACAGACGGAAGCGCATGAAGTCAACATCATAGCTCAACTCTGCCGCGGCAAACCAGGCTGCGATATCGGCCGGACGGCTGGTGAAGATGCTGTTCCGGTCCTCGCCAAAGGCACCGTAAAGCTGACCGGTCAGGTTCATCCTCCCGATGCGACCATCAACGGCATAGCCGAGATAGACCACATCATAATCGCGCCCGCGCAAATCGCCGAGCAGCGCCGGGCGCACAGGGAAACCATTATCGTCAATCTCGATGTCACCGGCCTCGCGGTTCATATTATAGGTCACAGAGACCTGACTGGTCAGGCCGACAAAGGGAAAATCCTGACGGTAGAGATTGCCGAAAAAGACGAAATCGCTGCGCGGCGTCGCGCCGATATCGTTAAGGCCCGAATTGGTGTCCTTCTCCAGCCGCATGAAAGCACCGAGATTATACTGGACACGATTATTGTCGCGAGTGCCGAACAGCCGCACGCCGAGCTGGTTATCCTGAAACAGAAAGCCGCGAAAATCGGCCTGCATCGGCTGGATGCCGATACGACCGGAATCGAAATCATAACGGTCCGATGTGTTGCGGAAGTGATAGTCGATAAAGGCTTCTTGTACCCCGACAAAAAAGTCGGTGCGCTGGCTTTCCCGGCTCGGCTCGACGAAAAGCACGCGCCGCTCTGGCACATCGACATGGTTGATCTGGGTCGCCAGTGTCACGCGGTATTCGACATCGGGCGGCTTATAGGCGGTCGAACCCTTGATCAGGGCAAAGCCGGTAATGAAAGTCTGCGCCAATACCAAAGAGTCGGCGCGACCGAATACGTCGAGACTGTCGGGCCGTTCTGTGGTCTGCACTCCGACCGGAATCGGGAAGCTGCGCGGCTCGATAATGGTATCGGAAATCGCGTTGACGACGAAGAACCACTCGCCCTCGCTCTTGAGACCAAGGAATTTCGGCGTCGCGCAACGGGGCAGCCCCTCCGCCTTGCGCCGCGCCTGTTCTTCCTCGGTGGGAATACAGATCGGTCGATCACCCTTATAGGTGTTCTGGTTATAGGGATCGAACCAGTTTTCCTTGACCACACCAAGCGACTGGATCAGCCGCCAACGATCAGGCACCGGGAAGTCATCGGTCGGGAAAGCCTCGGGCGGGGGCGCGCGCACCGCGCCCGGATTGTTCTGGATGACCGGATCGGGCAGTTCCTTTTCGACACCGGGGCGACGGCGGCCATCGATCAACGCATCCTCGGCATCGGGTCCGGGTTGTTCTTCGACCTCGGTGCCAGATTCGGTCGGAACCGGCTCCTCCGCCGGTGCCGGTTCGGGCTGCCACGAGATATCGTCAGGCGCAGGCTCGGCGGTACCATGTACCGCGAGGATCGCCATGAAAGGCAAAAGGCTGGTTGCTACCGTCACCTCTACAAACCCTCGCAGACATTCTGCGCGGCGGTGTCGAGAAACGGCGCGAACGGGCAATTGACATAGCGCAGCCGCACCTGTGCATTGCCGAGATCGACGACAATGCGGTCGGCGCGGATATCCTTGGGGGCGTTGCCCAGCGCACCATTCAGCCGCACACCGGCATTATGCAAACCCAGAAAGCTGACCATATCGTCCTGGTCGATACCATCGCCCGAAACGCCAATGCCGCCGATAAGCTGATTGCCGCGATAAATCGGTACTGAACCCGGGAAAATCTGGATACCGTTCTGCAAACGGTTGCGGCCAGCCGAATAGGCCGGAAGCTGGGTACAGCGCTGCGGCGTATCGGCAGATGCGCCATTGCTGCGAATGAATTCGACATGCGCGCCAACATTGGGCGTCACCAGATCAGTCTGCAATCCCGTGGCAAAGGGGCTGAAATCCCCGATCGGAACCGAAAGCGGTCCGGGCGGACGACCGACCTCACCGTCGGGAAAATAAGGCCGCGACAAATTACCACCCGAACGGTCGGCAAAGGCGAAGGTGCCGGTCAGCGCCGTCTGGTCGCCAAGGAAATTGCGCACCGCTGCGACATAGGAAGGGACATCAGCGACACCCGGAACCGCTGGTGTGGCCAACAGCTGGTCAGCGGCGCGAGTACTGGAGAAAAACGCTGCGGTCCGGGCCTTTTGCAGCGACACATCGGTGCCGAAAATCGGGCCATCGGGCGAGCGAACAATGCCGAGTATCTGGCCATTGGTATCGACCAGTGAAATCGTCGCCTGCATCCGGCTGTCGAGCGGCCGGCGGATCTGTGCCCGTGCCCGGCTGAGCACGGTGAACGCCTCTTCGAGTATGGCGCGCACTTCAGCACTGGTCAGCGGCTGGTTGACCACAGCGCCGTCAGTGCCGCCACGGATCGGAAAGCGGTTATTCCCGGCGCCATCGGTCAGGACAAAGGCATCGGGGTTGGTAAATTCATTGGCCCGTGCGGCGCGGATGCCCGAGGCTTCGCTGCCATAGGCAGTGCCCGCGACAATGATGCCATTGGTATAGCCGGTGACGGTGATCAGATTACCGGCACTGCCGTTGATTGCGGGAAAGTTGTTCTGCAACGCGCCGATATCGCCGGTATCGGCATCGCTGAAGCGCAACGATGTACCGTCCACCGTAATCCGGTTTGCACGGATCGCGCCGGGCGCGGCAAAGCCCTGACTCGCGGCAATGGCGATCGCTTCTTCGTCATCCTTGTCACGGTCGAGAATATTGGTGTCAAAGCCATAATCGCCATCGCCCATGATGCCGACTCCACCGACCAGAACGCCATTTTTATAGAGTGGTAGCCCACCTGGATCAGCAGCCAGACCCAGCGGTGAGCGTTTGGGGCCGATAAAGGCACTGACCCCGCCACCGGGGGCGAAACGCTGCGACAGGTCGGAACAGGGCAGCTGGCTGAACTGCACCCCGAAAAGCGGCCCGCTTTCAAGCCCCGGCGTGGTCGGCGCCGGCGGGAAATGCTGCTGCACGATCTGGCTGGCCGTGCGTGAGGTAAAGGCATTGCCGCCGCTCGACAGATAGGCACCGGTGATTGCCTTGGCGATAGCGGCGGCGGCATTGGGCACCATCGCGCCCTGCAGTCCGGTATCGCCGCTATTGCCACTATCACCGGTCACCGTGCTCAGCCGGGTTTCAGCCGGGGCACCATTCATCCGAAACACCGCGAGCACATTACCGACACGATCAACCACGGCAATGTCGGCCGGCAGGTTGCGCGACTGCGCTTCACCCACCGCTTGGGCGATAATCTGCTGCACATCAGTGACCGTAAGCGCCACCAGCGGCGGTGGCGCAAAAAGACCACCCGGTGGCGGCGCGGGTGCTGGAGCAGGCGCAGGAGCCGGATTTGGTCCCTGTATCGGCGGCGGATTGCCGCCACCGCCGCCATCACCACCACAGGCGGAAACGCTCGCCAGCACCAGCGCCGATGACAGCGCCATGCCGGTGGCACGCCGCAGCCGCAAGCGCCAATATGCCTTGCTCTGGGTCATTATTTGAGCGTCCTGATAGTCTGGACTGAACGGCCAAGCGCGCGCCGGAACGATGTCGGCCGGAATGCATTGGGCTCGGCGACAGCGGCATAGGCCTCGTTGATCTGGATACGCAGCGCATTGGCGGCACGCGCCGACACCGCGCCATCATTGACCAGTCCGGAGAGCAGTGTATCGACCGCCATCACCGATTGCACCGCCCCCTCATAATCGGTGAAGCGCGGCGATATTGCCTCGCTGGCAATGGTCTCCATGATCGCAAAGGTCTGGGCCCGGGTAAATGTGCTGCGGGCGAAACGATCGGCAAGCCGGCGGGCAAATTGCTGCAGCTTGCGGCCTTCGGTCACCGCCGCCTGACGCCCCTGCCCCATGGCGGCGTGAAAAGCACGGGTGCGCGCATCATAATCCTTTGCCAGATCGGGCGCGACGACACGCACTGCAGCCGCCAGCATGATCATATTCTCGTCATTATAGGGCGGCATGCCGGTCGGGATTGGCCGTCCCGGATTATCGAGAAATGCCGGGCGCGCATCGGGGTCGTCATAGATGCGGCGATGGCAGCTATGGCAGTCATAGAAATAGAATTCCGGGAACAGGCCCTCCATGGCAATTCCGGGTCGGGCGAACAGGTTGAGCGACCGTTCGAGCGCCATTGCCTGTCCAACAGCCCAGAAGCGGACCGAGGATGGTCTGCCCTTGCGCTGGACATAATCGCCGTCGACATCATGATGCTGTTGCAATGTCGAGAACAGGTCGAGCTCGAACGAGATACGCGGATGGCCGGCGGCCATGATGCGGTGGTCGACAAACTGACCCTTGTTGGTGCTGCCGAAATGGCAGTCGAGGCAAACGCTGGCACGAGCCTTGGGGTTATCGAGCGGGATCAACCCGCGACCGACATTGTCGCCATGGTCGGCACCCACGGCATAATGGCTCGAGAGCCAGCCCGAAGAGGCGCCATGACAGGCCTCGCAGCCAACGCCATCGTCAAGCTGAAAGCGCGGCCCGGTGGCATGTGCCGGAGTCGCGTGGCAGCCGAGGCACATTTGCGCCGAGCGCGGATCGCCAATGCCGAGCTTCTTGCCAATGGCCAGGCTGCGTGCCTCGCCCAATACCCGGAAAGCCCGGCTATGCGCGCCGCCAGGGGTCGATTCCTCCTGCCAGCGCATCAGTTCATCCTGGCGCACAATCTCGCCATCAGCCTCATTGCGGCCATGGCAGGTCGAGCCGGCGCAGGTGGCAACGCCCATATGCTTGCCGCGTATTGCCTCGCTCGCGGCCTGCGCCTGCACCGGTTCGGGCGCCGCCAGGCCTATGATGAAAATGGTAATGAGGGCAAAGATCGCCATTGCGGCTGCGAGCAGCAAGGCGGGAACATAGCCGATGCGGCTTTGAGACGCGACCGCAGCAGCGGAAACAGCGTCACGGTGCGCGGCGTGGCCACGCTCTTTCTCTCCATCCTGCATCGTTATTACCTGCTCGGCGGCTTGGCCACCGGCCCCTCAAGTCCAACGATGCGACCCCATCTTATGTTCTTGTATTAAACCTGTTTCTTCCCCCGCTTGCAAGGGAGAATGCTGATTATTTATCCCGTCTTGCCATGGCCTTATGTGCGCCGGATCACCAAATTGCGAATTTCTGTCATATCCTCCATGGCAAAGATGATCCCCTCACGCCCCAGCCCGGAATCCTTGACGCCGCCATAGGGCATATTGTCGACACGATAGCTCGGCACGTCATTGACCACGACACCGCCGACATCGAGCGTATCCCAAGCATCGAGCGTCTTGAACAGATCGCGGGTGAAGATACCCGCCTGCAAGCCGAACTTGCTGTCATTGACCTCGTCGAGCGCCGCGCCGAAATCACTGAATTTCGACAATATTGCCAGCGGGCCGAAGGCCTCCTCGCGCACTGCGTCGCAATCGCGCGGAACATTCTCCAGCAATGTTGCCTCGAGCATCGCACCGTCGCGCCTGCCCCCGGTGAGCAGCGTCGCGCCCTTGGCAATCGCATCCTGAATCCAGCCATCGAGCCGCATCGCTTCCTTCTCGCTGATCATCGGTCCGACAAAGGTATTACGATCCTTGGGATCACCGGCGATGAGCGTCGCGGTTTTTGCCACCAGCATGTCGCGGAAACGGTCATAGATTTTTTCGTGGATGATGATCCGCTGTACCCCGATACAGCTCTGCCCGGACTGGTAGAACGCACCGAAGATCACCCGTTCAAGCGCATCATCGAGATCGGCATCCGCGTCGATGATCACGGCGGCATTACCACCCAGTTCCAGCACCACCTTTTTCTTGCCCGATTTGGCCTTGAGGTCCCAGCCAACACCGGGCGAGCCGGTAAAGGAAAGCAGCTTCAGACGCTCATCCTCGGTAAACAGATCGGCACCATCGCGGCTGGCGGGCAGGATTGAAAAGGCCCCTTTGGGGAGATTGGTTTCCGCCAGCACCTCGCCCATGATGATTGCGCCGAGCGGTGTTTTCGATGCCGGTTTCATCACAAACGGACAGCCCACAGCAATTGCCGGGGCGATCTTGTGCGCCGCCAGGTTGAGCGGGAAGTTGAACGGCGAAATAAAGCTGCACGGGCCGATCGGCACCCGTTTCCAGATACCCTGGTACCCGCGTGCACGTGGCGAGATATCGAGCGGCTGGACCTCACCGGTCATCCGCACCGATTCCTCTGCCGCAATGCGGAAGGTGTCAATCAGTCGTGTGACCTCGCCTTCGCTGTCCTTGATCGGCTTGCCCGCTTCGACGCACAGCGCATAGGCCAGCTCGTCGAAGCGTTCCTTGAAGCGGTTGACACAGTGATTGAGCACATCCTGTCGCTCATAGCTTGCCATCCGCGCCATCGGCTCGACTGCGGCGACAGCACCGGCAATGCCCTGATCGATCACATCGGGGGTCGCCAGGGCGGTGCGGAAGGCAACCTCACCGCTATATTTGTCGGTGACCTTCAGGTCGGTATTGGGCTGCGCTGCCTCGTTATTGAGATAGAGCGGGTAAATGTCTTTGAGTTTGGTCATGATTTCCAGTCCGTTCGGGCTGAGCCTGTCCAAGCCCTGCCTTGATTACCAATAACGGCCCTTCGACAAGCTCAGGGCGAACGGTTTTGCACTCACACCTGCTTGCTCAGTTCCTTGATCTTGATGTTCAATATCTCGTCATTCTCGCTGTAATCCACCGGGCAGTCGATCAGATGCACGCCATCGGTCGCCAGACAATGGTCGATGGTCTGTTTGAGATGCTCGGCACTTTCGATGCGATAGCCATTGGCGCCATAGCTTTCGGCATATTTGACGAAATCGGGATTGTCATAGGTCAGGCCCCAGTCCTCGAAGCCCATATTGGCCTGTTTCCAGCGGATCATGCCATAGCTGGAGTCGTTGAGAATCAGCACGGTGACATTGAGTCCGAGCCGCACCGCCGTCTCCATTTCCTGGCTGTTCATCATGAAGCCGCCATCGCCACAGATGGCCATCACCTTGCGCTCGGGATAGAGCATCGCCGACATCATCGCCGAGGGCAGCCCCGCCCCCATGGTCGCCAGCGCATTGTCGAGCAAAACCGTGTTCGCCTTGTGCGCATTGTAGTTACGGGCAAACCAGATTTTGTAGACGCCATTGTCGAGCGCGATGATGCCGTCGCCGGGCATGGCATCGCGGATGACCTTGACCAGATGCGGCGGGAAGATCGGGAAGCGCTGATCATCATCGAGGCTATCGGTATGCACCTTCTCGGCGGCCCGCGCCTTGTACATCGCATCGAAATTCCAGTCGGACGAGACGATGATATCTTCCTTCATCTGCCAGATGGCGTTGCCGATATCGCCGATGACCTCGATCTGCGGGAAATAGACCGGATCAACCTCGGCGGAATTCATCGACACATGAATAACCTCGGCACCACCGGCTTCCATGAAGAAGGGCGGTTTCTCGATTACGTCATGACCGACATTGACGATCAGGTCTGCCGCCTGAATGGCGCGATGGACAAAATCACCCGCCGACAGCGCGGCACAGCCCATAAACTCGTCACGCCGTTCATCGACAACACCCTTGCCAAGCTGGGTGGTGACAAAAGGAATGCCCGTCTTTTCGATAAACTGGGTCAGCATTCGCCCGGTGATGGTACGGTTGGCACCGCCGCCCAGCACCAGTATCGGTGCCTTGGCGCTTTCCAGTTTCTTCACCGCAGCGCGCACCGACTTGGCTTCGGCAACCGGGCGGCGGGTCAGGCTGGGCGGAATCGGCGTCGACTCGGTCTCCTCCGCCGCGACATCCTCGGGAAATTCGATATGCGTGGCGCCCGGTTTTTCTTCTTCGGCCAGCCGGATCGCCTCGCGCACCCGGCTGGGAATATTATCCGCACCGGCCAGCTGATGGGTGAATTTCGTGATCGGCCCCATCATGTCGACGACATCGAGAATCTGGAACCGGCCCTGTTTCGAATGCTTGATCGGCTTCTGCCCGGTGACCATCAGGATAGGCATACCGCCAAGCTGGGCATAGGCGGCGGCAGTGACCAGATTGGTAGCGCCGGGGCCAAGCGTTGCCATGCACACGCCGGTCTTGCCGGTATGGCGGCCATAGGTGGCGGCCATAAAGCCCGCACCCTGTTCATGACGCGTCAGGATCAGCTTGATCTTGTCGGAGCGCGACAGGCTGTCGAGCATGTCGAGATTTTCCTCGCCCGGAACGCCGAAAATATATTCAACGCCTTCTTCTTCCAGACACTGGACGAACAGGTCAGATGCTTTGGTCATGATTACTAGGCCTCCCTCTCTCAGCGGACATAATGCGTCTTGCGGACGACCCGTATGATCGACAGCATTATGGTGAGTCGCTGTCCCCCGGATATTCTCGTTACTGCATAAGCAATTATCGGTGGAATGTCACCCGGCAATGGCAATGATTTCAGGCACCTGCCAGCGCCCAGTCACAGCAGGCGGCCAGATCAATAACCCAGCGTCAGGTCGACCCGGTTTTCCAGCGGTTCACCGGCGACATAGGCCGCGGCATTGCGCAGAAACAGCGCCGCCGAACGCGGGAACATCTTCTGCTGCGCCCGGCCCGACAGATGCATCGATAGCTGGACATTGGGCAGCGACCATAAGGGATGGTCTTCGGGCAAAGGTTCGGGCGTCGTGACATCGAGAAAGGCGCCAGCGATCCGCCGCGCTTCGAGCGCCGCGATCAGCGCAGGTTGATCGACACAGTCACCGCGCGCAATATTGACCAGAAAGGCCTCGGGCTTCATCGCCGCAATTGCATCGCTTCCGAGCAAGGCGGTGGTCTCGGATGTCGACGGCGTGGCGAGGATGATCCAGTCAAATTCACCGATGCGATTCTGCCAGTCACCGGCGCCCCATATGCCCTGTTCGGGCCGTGCGGTGCGGGCGACGCCGGTGACCTCTACACCGAAGCCGCGCAGCCTTTCGCCAATCGCCCGACCAATGGCGCCATAGCCGACAATCAGCGCTTTGCTGTCATGGAGTTCGACGGTGCCGGGCGAAGCGGTCAGCCATTCGCGCCGATCAGCGGCGCGCACCACATCGGGATAGCCCTTGGCAAGGCTGAGCATGCCCATCACCGCATATTCAGCAACCGCAATGGTGTTGATGCCGACACCATTGGTCACCATGGTGCCGCGGGCAGCCAGTGCCTCTACCGGAAAATGATCGAGCCCGGCATAGATGGTCGATACCCATTTAAGCCGCTCACCCGCGAGCAGCACATCCTTCATCGCCCGCGGATCGTTCATATCGACCCAGCCAATATCCGCATCGGCAATTTCGGCTTTCGCCTCTTCGGGCGTCATGAACCACAGCGGCTCTATCCCGGCGGGCAGTTTGCCTTCGAGCAAAGGGCGTATCAACGCCGATATGACCGCTTTTGCCATAACCCTATGCCGCCTCAGAACCAGGGACGGCTGTTGCGGACATATTTTTCCTGAAAATCCTCATCGCTGGTTACGAGGTAGATGATGAACTCGATAAAGGCGACGAGGCTGACCCCCATCACCACGAAGATGCCAATGATGATGATGCTCAGCACAAAACCGATCAGCGTCGCCGACAGCATGGCAATGCCTGCACCATTATAGCCGAGATAGAATTTGTGGACGCCAAAAGGGCCGAGGAAAAAGGCCAGCAGTGCCGCGACAATCTTGCTCTTTTCGCTGTGTGCCGTGGCCGGGGTAACAGCACCATTATCGACACGAAACACGCTGAGTGCATCCTTGCCGTTGACTTCGAAATCGACGAGCGCGCCTATCGCCGGTGGCGCCTGCGCACTCCAGTCTTCCTTGCCGAACTGGTATCTCTGGCCGTCATCACCGGAAATCTGGCCTTTTCCGGTGACACGATCAACGCCAAGAATCTTGCCGCGCATAATCTCCCTCTCGTGAATCGTCGCTGGCCGCCAGAGTAGAGAAAAGCCGCGCCGCGAGGCAAGCGCGATCTGTCTGACATGCCAGCTTTTAGACGGATGACAATGTCAGACGGACAAAATCCAGTCCCAGCCCAGCGGATCGCCGTCCATGACCTCGACACCTCTGGCCGTCAGCTCGTCGCGAATGGCATCAGAGGTAGGAAAATCCTTTTCTGCGCGCGCTGCCTTGCGCCGCGCCAGCGCATCCTCGATCTCGCTTTCGGTGATGACCGCATGCTTGGGCCGGATGCGCAGATCGGCGCGGCCAAACCCGAACAGGTCGAGCCCGAGCACCGCATCGATATGCTCTATGACCGCACGCTTGATTCCGGCATCGACCTTCTTGACCGCCAGCGCCTCCTCCAATGCGGTCAGGGCGATCGCGGTGTTGAGGTCGTCGGAAATGGCAGCATCGAACCGCTCGAGTATCGCGGCGAATTTCGGATGATCCATCCTGTCCGCCGGCACCGCATCGGCCAGCCTTTCGGCCGCCATCACCATCCGCTTGAGCCGGGTCAGCGCCGCCAGCAGATTATCCCAGCCAAATTCCAGCTCGGACCGGTAATGCGCCTGCAGGCACATCAGCCGGTACGCCAGCGGATGGAAACCCTTTTCGACGAGCAGTGGCACTCGCAGAAATTCACCCGATGATTTCGACATTTTACCGGTGCGGTCGATCAGGAAATTATTGTGCATCCATATGCGCGCGCCGCTGTGGTCGCAGCAGCCAAAGGCCTGGTTCTGCGCAATCTCATTGGGGTGATGGATCTCGCGATGGTCGATGCCACCGGTATGGATATCGAAGGGAAAACCGAGCAGCGCCTCGGACATGACCGAGCATTCGAGATGCCAGCCCGGCGCACCCTTGCCCCAGGGCGAATCCCATTCCATCTGGCGCTTCTCGCCCGGCGGCGTCTTGCGCCATATGGCGAAATCCTGGGAATTGCGCTTGCCTTCGACCTTTTCGATACGGCCCTCACCTTCCTCGGTCGCCGCACGCGCCAGGCTACCATAACCGGCCACGGTCGAGACATCGAAATAAAGGCCACTGTCAAGCTCATAACAATGTTTGGGGGCGATCCCCTTGGCAAAGTCGATCATCTGGTCGACATAGTCGGTGGCAATCGACCAATGCGCAGGCTGGCGGATATTCAGCGCCTTCACGTCATCCCAATAGGCCTCGGTATAATGGCGGGCGATATCCCAGATCGATTGCGCCTTCTCTGCCGCCATCTTCTCCATCTTGTCCTCGCCATCATCGGCATCATCGGTAAGGTGACCGACATCGGTGATGTTGATGACATGGGTGAGTTTATAGCCCTTGTAGCTCAGCACCCGCCCCAGCGTGTCAGCAAAGACATAGGCGCGCATATTGCCGATATGCGGATAATTATAGACTGTCGGCCCGCATGAATAGACCCGCGCCTCGCCGGGATGCACCGGGTCATAAGGCTCCAGCGTCCGGGTCAGGCTGTTATACAGGTTCAGCGGCGCGCCGACGGGCGTAGGAGATAATGTAACATCAGACATGGATGCTGCTGTGTTGCAAGCCGCGGCCAAGGTCAAGCATCAACTCGGCACAAATGGCGGCAACCGGCCAGATTTACCCGACCAGTTGCCGTCATTCCTCCTGTTTATTCTTCATCATCCTCGGTCGGTGGCGTCCACAGATCATCATTGCCCGAGCCGGTCACCGGCTCGTCAATCACCGGTTCAAAGCCGATTTCCTCCGAATTGCGCAACTCAATCAGGTCGATCTCGACACCAAAGCCGGCAATCGCCTCCTGACGATTTTCCTCTTCCTGATCATCGACCTCTTCTTCAATAACATCACGCTGCACAATCTGCGGTGCCGAGTCATCGCTGGTTGGCGGTGTGGGTGTCGGGGTCGGGGTAGGAGTCGGAGTGGGCGTAGGCGCCGGCGTTGGAGTCGGTGCCGGTGTAGGCGTCGGGGTTGGTGTCGGCGTGGGTGTGGGTGTCGGGGTCGGCGTCGACGTTGCACAGCTTGCCGGATCGGCAATCACACAGCCATTGATCGTCGAATCAGTGTCGAAGATCGGGGTGCCGCCGCCCGCCGTGATGGTGGCGGCAGCGATGACATCGATGCCGGTAACGACACCGCCACTGGCATCGATCAACACCCCGTTGATGACAATGATGCCATTGCCCTGCGGATCGATATCGATGGTCAGGCTGTTCGCGGTGAAGCCCCGGCGGTCATCGAACTCCGTGCCCGCGGCGCTGTTCTGGATCGCCAGCAGCGACCCGGCCTCGAACGACAGCGCCCCGGTGCGGAAGAAGCCATCGGCATTGTCGACACCGTCATTATTGGCGAGCCGTGTATCGATAGCGGCGGCGCTACTCCCGCTGATATCGGCAAAGGCGGCGTCGGTGACGGCGAAAATCTGCGACGCGGTGACCCCGATGGAGCCGGTAAAGCCGCCATTGGGATCGAGCAGCTGGATCGTGCCGGTCTCCGCATCGAGACGGAACTGGCCACTGACATCGAAGATCAGACCGTTATTGGCATTGGCGTTGGCGGCGCTGACCAGCCCGTTGACGATCATCAGGTCACCCGCCTCAAAGAAGACCGAGCCACCGGATCCGATATTGCCATCCTGCGGATCGCCGGTTCCCTGGCCCACGGTGATCGACAGATCACGAATGATCATGTCGCCATCAGGACGCGAAAGCGCGGGCGAGACAAAGCGGATATCTCCGCCGGAGAAAACCCGGCTGAACTCGTCATTGTCGATAACATAGCCGGTGCCACCGGTACCACCGATGAGCATCTCGGCATCATTGGTGTTATTGAACTCGATCAGGCTGGTGACATCGGAGCGACCGACCTGACCGCTGGTGCCGATGGCGATATCGCTGGAGGTGAAGAATATCTCAGCCCCCGAAGCCAGCGCATCAACGCTGATGGTGCTGCCTGCGGTGACAATCAGCTGGTTGCCGGCCTCGACATCATTGACAAAGCTGACATCGCCGCCGGTAATGCTGATATCGCCGACACCCGGCGAACCGATAACCACTGTCTGGAACGGTGTGACCAGCGTGGACAAGGCCGAAATGCCGCCACTGTTCGGATTGCCTGGCGCGGTGCCGGAAACCATTGAACCGGCAGTCACCGAGCCATCGGCAACAAGGGTGATATCCCCCGCCGATGATGCGTCGAGCAGGCCGAGATCACCGGCTGAGGTGATGTCGATATTGCCGTTGCTGGCATTTGCGCTGGTGATAACAAGATTGCCCAGCGCATTGACGAGTATCGCCTGGCCGTCAAGCGTGGCATCGCCGCCGACGCTGAGATCAGTGGTTACCTCGACACCACCATTATCTGCCTGCATCAGCAGACCGCCACCAATATCGGCGGTATCGAAAATTACCCCGCCATCGCCGACAAAATTACCGCTATTGGCCACACTGACATCATCAATGGTGATGGTTCCATCGGCGGTCACTTCGGCTTCACCTGCGTTGAAGACACTGCCGTCGATGTCGAGGAATGACGTCAATGTGGCAGTGCCGACGACATCGGCCTGCTGAAAACCGATCAGACCGGCATCGATGCTGAGCGTATCGCTGGAATCGATGAAGTCGATATTGACGAAGTCGGCAGCGATAATGTCGATCGTGTCGCCGGTCACCTGAAATGCCGACATGTCGCCGGTATCGATGCTTACATTGCTGCCTTCGATAGTGTCGGCACTGAGGCTGCCCGAATTGATGAACACTTCGTCAAAACCGAACACTTCATTCACAATGATGATATCGGCGGAAAGATCGGTAACGCTGCCATCAAATGTACCGAAGTCGATATCCGTTGCCGCAGCAGACATTGAGAAGCCTGCCGATGCCGAAGACCCGGTAATGGTGCCATTGGCAGACAGGTTTATGCTGTCATCGGCAAAGATATCGCCGATATCGATATCGCTGGCGCTGATATCAATGATATTGGCGCTGCTGTTGCTGCCCAGAAAGGCAAAACCGGCAGCGTTGAGCAGTATGTCATTACCCGACGGATCAGCATTGCCGATCAGAATATCGCCGGCATCGACGGCGATGTTACCGGCACCGACGCCGAATTCACCGACATCAAAGGTGCCGGGCAGAACATAGACATCTTCCAGTTCGCCACCCACTTCTGCCACCGTGGTCAGCTGGCCGCCCGCGAGAATCGCCGCTGCAGTGATACTGTCTGCGACGGTGATGCCGATATCGTTGCCGCTGGTTAGCGAACCGGTGCCGATCAGGCTGCCCTGTTCCGCCAATATGGTAATCTGGTCACTGGAAAGCTGGGCATCACCGAGCAGGGTTACATCACCCTCCTGCGTTTCCAGAGCCAGGAAGTCTGCGCCAATCACCTGTGTGGTTTCACCCATGGTGCCCAGCACGATTTCGCTGCGCGTCGTCACCGCCACATTCAGCGCATCGATATTGCCATCGGTAAGACGGAAATCGATTGGGGTGCCATTCTGGCCGATCTCCACCGTATCATCGGCGACGATGCTGGCGAGGCAGATATTGCCTTCAAGACAATCGGAGACCAGTGCGCCTTCATCATTGCTGCGCGGATCGCCGGTGGCCGGGGCACTGGTGACATCGGCAACGAGGGACGATGATGTGATCACGCCGTTCAGCGCCTGGATCGCATCACCGCTCATGATCACCGCTGCGCCGCTGGCATCAAGGCTGCCCTCGATCAATATGCTCGATATGCCCGGTGGTGTTTGACCAAGAACGTCCAGCGCACCGGCGGACAGGATCAGGTTGGCCGGGCCATCGGTAGCGCCGCCACCGCCATAGCCAAAGTCGGGGATCGGATCGAGCGCGCTGGCAATGGTTGCTCCGTCTTCGACAATGATATCATTGCCACTGCGGAACTGAACACGATTGTCCGAGCTGATAGCAGCGCCAGACCGGGCGATCACAGAACCGCCCGCGTCAACTTCGATAAAGGCCGCTGCAGAAACCCTGCCGGTGATTATCGTATCGAAATCGATAAATGCCCTGCCGCCAGTTACAGGATCCACAACCGCACCGGACTCGATGAATATGCCGGCACCATCGGCCTGACCATTGCCGCCATCAAAGGCGTCGCCGGTCACCACCGCATCTCCCACGGTCACCGATTGCGCGGCGGAAAGCGTAATGAACTGTTCGGCCAGCAGATTGGCGACATCGATAAAGCCCTCGGAACGGATATCGATTACCCCGGTGCCACCGTTGATCAGCGTCCCGCCGGCGCTGGTGACATTGCCCTCGGCAAGGATGAAGATATTCTCGGCAAAGACCGTGTTGCCGGAACCGCCATTGAAAGCGGTGGTGGTGAATGCGGAAGCATTGTTCGGCCGGTTGCTATGCTCTGCCGCAACCGATCCACCGGCAATGATGGTAAGATCACCGCCAATGGTGAAGTTGCCGCCGCCGGTCATGGCGAACCCGACATCACCGCCGACATTGACCATCGCATCGCCCGAAACCGTGACCTGGCCTGTGGTGCTGTTGACGAAAAAGCCGCCCACGAAAATATCGTCCTGCAACTGCTCCAGCGCCTCAACGCTCAGGCTATCGAAGACGATGCCGCCATTGCTGTCATCGGCAAAGCTGTTGATCTCGACACGACCGCCAAAACCATTGGGGCTGGTGATGCTCGGCGGGCTGACACCCGGGTCGATGGTCTGGCCCGAAAAGCCATTTGCGGTGAACTGGGTATTGCCGAAGCTGATGCCACCGGCATTTCCGCTGCCATCCTCGGTCTGGACAACACGCACCGTGCCGCCGCTGCCGACACCCCCCAGACCGTCGCGTCCGCGCGTGCCATATCCGGCTTCAAGGCCGCCAATAAAGCCGTCTCCGGCATCGCCCGCCACACTTACGGTGACATCGCTGAAGGTGAGACGGCCACCGGCCGCAACAAGCTCTACCGTTCCACCCACGGCAAGGCCGCCATTGCCGCCATCGCCACCGGTCCCGCTGGTGGCAAAGTCGTTGGCTGCACCGCCTGCACCGCCATCGCCGCCCAGACCAAGTGCAGAAAAATCGGCCAGCGCATCATTGAGCACCATGATCGCGCCGCCTTCCTGGGCCCGCAGCAAAACGGTACCGCCTATGCCATCGCCGCCATCACCACCATCGCCGCCATCATCGCCATTGGGTGTCGAGCCGAAATTGTCGGCACCTTCAACGCCGGTTCCGCCTATGCCATTGGCTTGCATGGTCAGCGCCTCGAAAGACACGACTGCCCCGGCATCAGCAATCAAAGCTGCAGTACCGGCGGTGGCATTACCGCCATTGCCGCCGCTGCCAACATCACTCGAAGTGCCACCAAAGCCGCCAAAAGCATTGGCACTGACTGTCGGATTATCGAGTGTAACGTCAGCAGCGGTAACGACTATTTCTGCCGTGCCGGCAGTGGCATCGCCGCCATTACCGCCATCCAGGCCATCGCCGCCGGCACCGCCGGTCGCATCGGCGCTGACCAGAATCGTGCCAGTCGGAGCGGGTGTCGGCAGGATATCCTGATTGAGCAGCAACGACGCGGTGCCGCCTATGCCATCACCGCCATTGCCGCCGGCTGCACCGGGGATGCCAAAACTACCTTCATTGGTGCCTTCACCACCATTGCCATTGGCGAGAACGCTCAATTCGTCGAAGGTTACAATGCCGGCATCATCGCGGAATATCGCCGTGCCACCGGTACCGTTGCCGCCATCACCACCGTTGAAACCCGGGTCGCTGCGGCCACCGCGGCCGCCAAAGCCCTCGCTGGACACAACTATGGTGCCGGCGTTCACCGTGGCCGATCCGTTATTGATGAACTGAGCCAGACCGCCCTGTCCGTCACCGCCCCGGGCAGCCGGTCCGTTAAGCGAGCCACCACCAAAACCACCGGAACGGTTGCCACGCGCAAAGACGTTGAGCGTACCGACTGTGAGCGTGCCCGACAGCGCGTTGAAAGTCGCCGTGCCGCCAATGCCCTGCCCGCCATTGCCGGGGTCATCACCATCGGCCGCATTGCCAAAGCCACCCGAACCGCCATTGCCATCGGCGGTAACAGTCAGTGTATCGATGACCACAGTGGCACCATTGAGGTTGAATATGGCATTGCCGCCGCGGCCTGTGCCGCCATCCCCGGTTTCCGTGCCATTGAAGATGCCGCCACCTTCACCGCCAAAACCGTCTGCGCCGACGCTGATAAAGTCGGCGTTGAAGGTACCGCCCAGCAGGTCGAAGGTTATGTTGCCACCAGTGCCGGTACCGCCGTCGCCCGCATTGGGCGAACCGCCGCCCTCGACATCGAAGAATACCTGACCATCGCTGCTGGCAAACAGATCCTCAAATGTCATCGCGCCATTGGCACCATTAACACGTATTGTCACGTCACCGCCCACACCCTGGCTCAGTTCACCACTGGAGTCGAAACGTGATCCGCCGGTTCCGTTACCGCTGAGGAAGAGGCTGCGGCTAAAGGTGATCGCGCCGTTATCGGCCTCGATGAGGATGTTGCCGCCTGTGCCTATAGTGCCGTCAAAGCCATCGCCGCTGGCTGCATCGGCGTTAATCGAGTTGAACCCGGTCGACGTAATCGACCCGCCATTGACAGACCGAAGCGTGATGTTCCCTGCAGTAGCATTGGCAGATGAGTTAATCGAAAAGCTCGTGCCATTGGCCCTACTGTCGAAATCGATCGAACCGGTGGTGACAGTGCCGTTATCGGCAAGGAGCTGCACATTGCCACCAATAACAGTGGTATCGCGGGAATTCTCGAACGCACCGTTAGCGCTCATATTGATGCTGCCATTGACATTCAGCACAGCACCATCGGCGACCAGCAAGTCGCTGTTCAGCGCAAAGCCATTGGCACCATCACCGAAAGTGCCGTTATCCAGTGACAGATTGTTACCAATACCCAGGGTAACGTTGCGCACTTCCAGGCTGCTCCGCCCGAATGTCGCCAAACCACCTTCTTGCGACTGCGCAAAGGTAGACAGGTCCAGGACGCCGATAAAATTATGGGTGCCGCCTATGACCCGCATGGCAACCGTGCCGGCCGTTGCATTGTGCGGATTGCCGTTGGTGCCGAAGCTGGCAACCGCATTGGCCTCGGCCGTAAAGCCGTCAATGCCGAACGCACCACCGGTGGTGGACAGGCTGCCGTCGAGCAGATCAATGGTGATATTACCGCCGAAAGAATCATTGCCTTCGAGCGGGCTGACAACCTGGGAGAACGCACGATTGCCGGTCGCGGTCAGCAAGGCACGGCCCGTCTCTATGGTGCTGGATGCGCCGTCGAGCGTAAAGCTGATCGATCCACCGGTCGCGCTGCCGGCTGCATCCGGGGTCGAGCCTCCGGTAGCATCGGCTGCAATCGAAAGCAGATCATTGACCTCGACTATGCCGCCATTGGTTACCGAGAAGGCGACGCTGCCTGCTGTCGCATCCTCACCGGGGGCACCGCCATTGGGCGTAACCAGCCCGACAGCATTGGCATCGATGATGAAGCTTTCGCCAATACGGATAATGCCGGCATCGGTGCCGCCCTGCACATCGATATTCACAATGCCGCCCCTGCCGCCGCTGCCGGCGCTGGCGGTCAATGTGCCATCAACCTCGATAAGATCGGCATTGGCGACAATCAGATCGATACGGTCTGCAGCATCAAGGCTGACACTGGCGGTGCTGTCAAAGGTACGCCGGGTAATGTCGATAGCGTTATTGGCAAAAGCGGTCAGATCGTTGGACAGCACGGTATCGCCAAATGTGATATTCGCGGTCCTGCTACTGTCCTGAACGGCGGGAACGGTCTCTCCGAAAACGCTGTTGCCTGCGGACAGGATGATCTGGCCATTCAGCTCCTCGGCCCTGACAGCCGGAGAATAGCCGATATTGCCCGATACCAGAATGGTCAGCGCGTCGTTTTTCGGTACCGCGACCATGTAGATATTCTGGACATCTGTGGTCGGATCGGGAACACCGCCGACCAGATTGGGACGCCGTGCCGGCCCGCTGGTGGTGCCGTTATGGACCACACCATTGGCATCGGTCGTGCCGACAATGACATTAATGTCGAACAGTCCTTCATTGATACTGAGGTCGACCTGCTCGGCCGCAACATAGGCGACCGAACCATTAACGCTGACATTGCCATCCTGCTGAACGCGCGGAGCCACCATGGCAATATAACTGCCCTGGTTGAGCGCACTGATCTGGGCACCATTTTCGATTACCACCGCCGACAGACTGTCGGAAGCACCGCGAAAGCGAACAACATTGCCCGCGTCAAGCAGACCGCCCGTCGTGTCGATATCATTGGTGGTCAGCAACAGGCTGCCGACATCAAATGTCGATGTCGACCCGGCAATGATGCCGCCGGGGCTGTAGAACCAGATATTACCGCCTGTCGGACCGTTGAAAATCCCGTTGGCGTCGGTGCTCGTGCCCAGAAAGCTCTGCACCGTGCCGCCGAAATTGACCGCGCGGATATCGCCATTGGCATCGACCGCAGGCAGGATGCGATTGAGCACCGTATATCCCGATGTAGGACCGGCAAATTGCAAAAAAGTGTCTTCAGGAAGGATATTGATGGCATCCTGTGTCGTCGAGAACAGCGCGGTGTCCAGTGGCGTCCAGTTGATAATCGCCTCCGGGCCGGTGAGCGTGACCTGGTCGACGACCGCCACAGGGCCGGCACCGAAATTGAAGCCAAAGGCATTCGCATCATAGACGCCATTGCCGAGGATGAATGTCGGATTGGCCTGTATCGTCTGAGCGAGTTCTATGCGTTGCCCGACAGCAAATGGACGGTTCTGGACAGTTAATGGCCCTCCGTCCTGAAAGGGCAGGTTTTCCAGATCATTCGGATCAATCCCCGCATTGCCGTTTATCGCGATGGTCTCAGATCCACCGCGTCCGGGCAAACGGGGTATATGCGGTATATTCTCGGCGCGCAGCGGCGGACGATGCGGTGCCTCCTGCACCTGCATTGGCGGCGTCTGCGGAGCGTTTTCCGCACGCATTGACGGCATATGCGGTGCATATTCCACTCGCATCTCCGGCATGTGCGGTGCATTTTCGACCCGCATCGACGGCATGTGCGGTCGGCTCTCCTGCACCATCACCGGCATGGCCGGGCGCCGCGACGGAAGCGGAGCGCGCGGTGTCACAACAGGCAAGGAGCGCGGCGGCGCAGGAACAGGAACACTGGGCACCGTCCTTGGCGCAGGCGTGGGCCGCGACAATGTAACACGATTGGGCAAGGGATAATTCTGCACCGAAAAGCCGGGATGGCCCGCGCCTGCCCCAGCCACGGTCTGGGCCTGTGCCGGTGATCCCAGACTCAATACCAGAGCGGCAGCCACCGCAGAGCCGGTGGTCAGAAGGCGATGCCGCATAGTGCCGCGATGGCGTGTTTGCACGATATCTGCCTGGCTTTCCCTCCTGTTATGATCGGCCATGGTCCTGCTCCTCATCCCTTCAAACATCGTGCTGCTATTGCGTCCCCACATCAGCGCAAATTCCACGGTGCCAGCTGCACCGAAAGCGTAAACAGAAAGCGCACATCGCCAACGCTGGTCTGGAAACCGGCGCTGTTGAGCGGCACCGCAATCAGTGCATCGAGCGTCGCGGTATTGCGCAAATTGGCCCTCAGGCCCGCACCAAGCGAATAGAGCTCCTGCGGATCGAGGCCGTTAAAGGCGGCATCTTCATTCCACACCCAGGCAGCGTCGAAAAAGGCATAGGGCTGGAATGCCGAAGCCTTGGGTCCGTCGGGTATCAGCGAGCCATAGGCAATCTCGTTGCGCACACCGATACCGCTGTCACCAATGATCACGCCCGGATCGAAACCCCGGCCAACAGTGAAGTTGCCGCCGGAAAACTCCTCATAGGCAAGCAGCGGGTCCGGTGCATATTGCACCCGCGGCGCGACGCTGAGAAGCAGGTCGGGCGTTGGGCGATAATCGAGCTGCGCATTGGCGCGGAAGACAAACTGGGTGCCATCGGCCTCGATACGGCTGGGCGGAATGACATTGCCCAATATGCAGTCGGTGAAGTTGACACCACAACCCGGTGTCGCGCCGAAGATATCGATACCCTGGCGCAACTCGATTCCTGCAAGAAACGACCATTTCGGTTCGACCGCAGAATAACCATCGCGTCCGGTAATGCTGGCAGAGGCAATCTCGCCATAATCGAGCCGGGCATAAAGCACGCTCAGCGTATCGCGGGTCAGCGGTGCGACACCGAAATCGACATCCTGGTCGATATATTCAAACCCGAATGTGCCCGACAGATTCTTCGCCTGGCTGCGGATAAATGGGTAACGCATGTTGAGATTGGCGACCAGCGTTTCGGAGTCGAGCAGACCGTTGGCCCCGACGCTCGGTTCGCTCCAGCTATAGGTGAAATCACCGCCTATAGTGAAACCCTCGCCACCCAGAGTCATGCGGTGCGCCAGCTGCAGAACCTGCTGTTCATCAAAATCAAGGGTCGAGAAAGCACTGATTGTGGTCTGGTCGCCCAGCCCGGTGATACCGTTGATGCTGACCCGGGCCAGACCGCCAAACCGCCCGACTTCACGACTACCGAGATTCTGGATCGCAACATCGGCAAAGACAGGTGTGCGGATCACCGAAAACTCGCCGATCACCTCGCCCGGCGCGGCATTGGCCGGGCGCAGCGCGAGGCGGACATCCAGCCCTGGAATATCACGCATCAGCAGCAGATAGCGCTCGGCGTCGACGATGTTGAACACCGGCTGGCCCGATAGCTTTTCGATATAGCGCGCCAGCACCTTTTCCGATGGCCCGGCATCGCCGCGAATTTCCACCCGGGTCATCCGCGCGACCAGCAGATCGAGCGTCACCACACCGTCGGAAATCGACTGAGGCGGTACCTGCACCGCAGCGAGATAGCCTTGATTGCGCAACGCCGTCGCTGCCCGGTCACGAATCTCGCAAATAATCGCGACCGAGTTTTCCTGGCCGATATAGGGGGCAAAGCTGTCTGCGAGCAGGCTGCGATCGATCGCATCGGGACCGTTGAAGCGCACATTGCTCAGGGTGAAGCGGGTCGAGGCAAATTCGGGGGCCGCCAATGGACAGGGCGCACGCTCAAATTCGGTATCGACGCTGATCGGCTGGCCCTGCACCGGAGCAGCGCGGTCCGGGTCGGTACGCTGAATCTCTTCGCGGGTCACACCGCCCGGAACGCCCTGCGCTGCCACCGGAACCGATAGCAGCATCAGCGATGCCGTCACGCCTGCAGCAAGCAGTCGTGTCGCCATCTTCCCGGTTTTTGCCAGCCTGGCAATATCCTGCCTCATAAACTCCCCTTCACATTCCAAGGCACATTCATCCGGCGCGACATAGCGGCATTGTTCTCACAGCCTGTGCGTTCACATCGCTGCGGGTGCCGTTTCCCTTTCCCTATGGACGAGCTGAATTGCATCGCCTCCCGGCGATGGCAGCACGACCCCATATTGCGGATTCCTCAGCTTCTCAGCGGCATATTCGAGCTGTACGTCGCAGCCATTGTCCAACAGCACAGTGGCAAGACTGATAGGATCATCACTCTCGATATCCACTTCTGTAAGATAGATCTTTACCGGTTCGGTCTCGCCATCGGCGGGGTCCTGTGTGAGCTGCCACGCCTTTATTCCGTCCGCCATCGCCGACGACCAGGCAACTTCATTGGTATCGGACGGGAAATAGACCAGCCTGCTCTCTCCGCCCTCGATCGGGTCCAGGCGCAAACGTTGTTCCCGTCCTCCGCGTTTGCGCCACAAAGTGACGCGCGCACCTTCCGCCAGGCAGACCGTGCCGCCCTGCCCGATATCGACAAACCACATCGTCCTGGGTTTTTCATTCTCATAGAGTGTGCCGCCGCCGGGAGCGGGAACAGGGCCGCGCACCGCTCCGGCGCGCGAGCGCTGTGTGTTGCGCAGCGAGCGGGCAATACCCTCTGCACGCTCCTGCGCTCTTGGGTGCGGTGCGTCGAGCCGCATCGTCAGCGGCCCCCTCAGCACCCTTGTACCCCCGCCATCGAGAAGCAACAGGCCATCACCCTGTTTCAGGCTAATCTCGGCATCATCGGCCAGGCGAGTTCCACGCGGATAATCGGCAGCCGACGGACCGGCGGAATCGATGACCAGCACATCCGCCCGCGCCGCTGCGGGAAGCGCAAGCGCCAGTGCGGCAAACAGCAGCACGACACGGCAGGAGGATGCGATCGGCAACATCTTATCCGGCCATGTCCGTCGTTGCTGCATCCGTTGCATCTTCGGTGCCCAGTGTATCGACGAGCAGATCAAGCTGCCGCTGACAACCGCGATCGATCAGCGCCGCAGCGATATCATCAAGAGCTTCGGGCACATCTGCCATCATACGCACGGTTATCTGTGCCGGCTCTGTGGCGTCCGGCATCGCCAGGCTGTAGCTGCCGCCATCGGCCAATGGCACAGTCTCGACCGGCCAGCGCTTCAGCGCATTGCCACGACGCCACTCAATAGCAGCGGAACCACCGCCGCTGGCAGAGACAAGTGTCGCGGTTTCGCCGCTGCGTACGCTTTTGCGCCACAATACCGTCGCCTTGGGGTCGACAATGCAGTAGATGCCCGGACGGCTGGTATCGACGAACCACAAATTCGGGCTGCGTACCGGAGCCTGGCTATCGCCGGCACGCGCGGTTCCTGCGCTGCGTACCGCCCCGGTGCGGGCACGCCGGTTGCTGCGTGTAGTCAGCAGCGAGGCCATGCCGCTGGACCGGCTATTACTGGCGACACGACGATTGAGCGACACCGTTTGTGGCCCGCGCAGCACCCTGGTGCCGGCCTTGTCGAGAACGGTGATGACATCGCCGCTTTTCAGCGTAATGCGTGCATCTGCAGCCAGCTTCTTGCCGGCAGGATATTGTGATGCCGATGGCCCGGTTGAACGCACCACCACCGATTGCGCCATCGCAGGCACCGTCGCCGCAGCGAACGCCCCCGAGACGATCGCCGCCGCCAGGGCAGCCTTTAGCGTCGCCTTTCCTGTCTTTCTGGTATTATCCCAGAACATAGCTTTCTCCTTTTCCGGTTGCCTGCAACCGTTTCATCAAATTGCTCAGGGCATTATCTTCGCCCCATTTCGCGATAATGTCTGTGAGCCGTGACACAGCGCTGGAATCACCCTCGGCATGGGCGGATACAATGCTTGCCAGTTCGGCGCGCTGCTCGGCCTGCCATTCGGGCGCAGGCTCGAAAATCTCTACCGGAGTGGCGCGCCCCCGCAGCGTGATGGTGCCCATGGGCCGATACCAGTCCAGTCCCGAACGCTCGGCCGCCTCACGGCTGACCAGCACCCTGGTGTCTAGCGCCTTGTTCGCGGCTTCGAGCCGTGCCGCAGTATTCATGCTGTCCCCGAAGGCGGTGTATTGTATCCGCCCCTCACCGCCAAAATTGCCGACTATCGCTTCGCCGAAATGCATGCCGACGCGGGTACGGCCAATCGGCGGAACACCGGCTGGCGCGGAGTTGCGGAAATCCTCCCCGGCCTGGTACATGGCATAGGCCGCGCGTGCTGCCCGTTCGCCATCATCAGGATAGGAAATCGGTGCGCCCCAGAAGGCAACGACAGCATCACCGACAAATTTGTCGAGGGTGCCACCATATTCCAGCACCACCGCCGCCAGCCGGTCGAGATAATCGTTGAGCAAATGGGCCACCATTTCCGGTTCGATAGCGTGACTCAGCTTGGTAAAGCCCTCGAGATCGGTAAAGACGCAGAAAATCTCGCGCTTCTCACCATGCAGCGCCAGCTTGTCCGGATCCTGCAGGATTTCCGAAGCGACCGATTTGGGCAGATATTTGCCCAGAGCGCCCTGGGCAAAGGCGCGCTGTTTCGAACCGATGACCCGTGCCGATGCGCTGATCGAGGCATAGGCGATCAACCAGCCGGCGCCCCAGCCAAAGGACGGCAGGCCCAACGTGTGTACATTCATCGATTCCAGCCAGAAGGGCATGGCGAGGAAAAACACCAGTTGCAGGATCAGCAGCAGCGCGATCACCCAGGCACGGGCATTGCTGACCGCAGTCAGTCCACCGGCGATGATCACCAGCAACGCCGCCAGCCACAGCACAGCGCCGGGAATGGTCGCCGGCTGCTCGCCGTCAAGCAACTGCGCCAGCATATGCGCATGAACTTCCAGCCCGATCATCTGGCTTGCCCTGGTGACTGGATCGCCAATGCGGGTGAACGGGGTGTCGAACTGGTCAAAATCGACGAAATCGCCGCCAATCAGCACGTGCCGCCCGGCAATCTGTCCAGCGACGATCTTGGCGGTTGCCGGGTCCGCCAACAGATCGATTGGGATTTTGGCGAAAACCGGGCGGTCAACCGCCTCGGGCGCGCGGAACAGGATTGGCCCTTGATAACTGTCAAAGCCCTTGGCCTCTCCGGCCAGCGCGATGGAGAAAAATGGTGGCAATTCCTCGGGCTGGTCGGGCCAGCGGCGCACCACGCCATCACTGTCGGTCTGCAGCCGAATGCTGCTTGCGGCGCTGTTGCCGGTGGTGACATCATCGAGATAGGCTTCGAGAAACTTCTGCTGCTCGAAGCGGATCGCCTCGGCATTGGTATCCACCGAAGCATAGGCAATATGCGTCGGCGTGGCCATGTCGAGCAGCGTCCGCTGCAACAGCGGGTCATCATCCTGCGGCTGGTCGAACAATATATCGATGCCGATCGATTTCGGCTGCAGCGCATCGATATTCTGCAGCGCATTGGCAAGAATGGTGCGATCCACCGGTGATCGCTGGCCGGTGTCGCGCAATGTCTTGTCGGTATAGACGACCATAACGATACGCTCATCCTGCGCCGCCTGTGGTGCGAAATTGGCCGCGCGGATATCGTAAAGCGCGCTTTCCGCATCGCGCAGCAGCGGTACATCCCAGCTGAACCGTGCGATCAGCAGCGCCAACAGGATGAAGAAGACGGTCGCCACCAGCCGCACAGGACCCAGTTGCGAGATCATCCGCCTGGCCGTGCGGTCAACCTCGACACTTGATGGTGCAGCGGAGGGGGCGATATCGGTCATGCGTCAGTCCGCAGCCGCCGGGCTGGCTGCGCTATCCATGCGCAGGCTGCGCGCACCGTCGCCGATCACCGCAAAACCGGCCCAGTAATAGGGATGCGACGTTATCGGGTCATCCATTAGCGGCTTTTGCGCGGCTGACAGCGCCGCCCATATCGCCGTGTCCTGCCCTTCGGCAAAAAGCGTGGTGATCAGTCGCGATGTCGCATCGAAATCATCGGGTGCCGGCCAGTGGCTAGCGAGCACGGAACGGCCACCGGCGCCGATAAAGGCACGCACCAGACCATCGAGCGAACCGCCGCCACCCGTGTCCAGCCCGGCCTCCCGCGTGGCCGCAACCGTTGCCTTGCCGGCGGTGTCACAGGCAGAGAGGATCACCAGATCGGCGTCGAGCCTCAAGTCGAATATTTCGCGAAAGGTCAACAGCCCGTCGGAATCGTCATCGCCAAAGGAGGTCAGCAGCGCCGGGCGTGCCGGACATTCGGGACGCGGCGCGGTGACCAAACCATGGGTAGCGAAGTGCAATATGCGATAGTCATCCAGATCGCCGCGCGCCTTGATAGCGCTGTCGCTGAATGCCGCACCAGTGAGCAGTTCCGACTGCGACTGGCCAACCAACGTGCCGACGGCACGCAATTCCGCTGCGGAAATCGGCTTGTTCCACTCTGCCAGTGGCCAGGCACAGCCCGCCGTACCCTCCCCTGTCGGTCCGCGAGTGCCACTGATGCGGGTTTCGCCGAAAATCGCGGCATTTTCGCCCATGCCAAGATATTGCCGGCTTGCGCCCGATGCCGGTGCATCCCGGGCATCGACAAAGGCTCGCGCCGACACCGCGGTACTCACCGCCAGATCACGCGCCAGCCATCGGACATCGCTGACATCGAACGGGTCGCCATCGATGCTGTCGGCGCGCGCAGCAAAGCGCTCCACCGAGGCATCATCTGTGACCAGCAGGTCGATCGGCAACCGCAGCAGCGCACCATCAGGCTCGAAAATCAGATGGTCGAGATTGCGCAGAGGGCCGTCAATCGGCTGGAACAGGTCTCTATAGAGCGACCGGGCATTGGCAACATCAAAGGGCGTGGTCAGATATTGCCGGGACACCGGATCGAATTCGGAAATGGTCTCGCGTATCGCATCGACACGGCGTTCCATATCGGCAGCGCTGAGATCAGCGCGCCAGGCACGGCTGGTCTCGCCGTCGGTAAAGAACACATAGACCTTGCCCGAAGCGACCGAAATGCGGCTGAAGCCTTCGCCCGGCTTGATCGCATCGGACAGCTCGTCAAGGCCGAGAAGCCGCGTCGCCAGCGCGGTATATTGCGGATAGGCCGAGAGGCTGATCAGCACCTGGCGCTGCGCCGCCTCCAATCGGTCAATTTCGCTCGCCAGCGCAACGCGGCGCTGGGCAACACTGCCCTGGTCCTCGACTTCGCCGAGCGCGGCAAACTCGATCCGAAGCCTCTCGACTGAGCGGGTAAGGTTGGTCGACTGGCGGAACAGCCTTGCCGCCTCGTCATCGCCGGCGCTGAGTTCGCGTGCCAATATCGCCTGGGTCTCGGCAACACCGGGCCGGACCAGTATCTGGGTCGCCTCGAAGAACTCCTGCACATCTGCATCACTGGCATTGCCGTCACCCACCAGCATGTCGAAATAGGGCGCCAGCTGATTGGCAAATCCGGTCAGTGCGCTGCGCCGGTTGAGCGAGTTTTCCACCACCTCGCGATACACGGCACGCGCCCTGTCATTCTCGCCGCGACGCACCAGATATGCCCCCAGCCGCGCCCTTGCCGCACTCAGCGCGCGCGTTTCGGGATATTGTGTCTGCAACAGTGTGATCGCCTGCTGATAATAATCCTCTGCCGTCGCATAGTCGCCGCCATCTTCGGCTATGACACCCAGTTCGGTGAGTATCTGGGTACGCAACCGGATAATCGATACGACCCGGCCATCGCGCACCGCCATGACCTCTTGCAACGCCTGCAACAGGCCTTCCCGCGCCACTTCAGGCTGGCCCGAAAGCCGCTGTGCCGTGGCAACCAGGTGCCTGGCCTGCGCATCGATGATGATCGCTCGCTCCTCCGGCGTCAGTTTGAGATCATCGACAAAACCCAGAATGTCGCCAAGGCTGGTCTCATTGTTGATCCGGGCTGAAATCGGGCGGGTGATCTCGCCCTGTTCGCGCAACACCCTAGCGCTGTCGACAATCGGCGCGATCGGTTCAGCAAGCCGCGCCCTGGCGGCGTCATATTGGCGCTGGTTGATCAGGTGGATTGCCTCGAAATTACGCCGCAGCCGCGCCTGCACCGGATCGTCGGTCGGGCTGCGTCGCGCCTCGGCAAACAGCGCATCGGCCTCGGCAAATTCGCCGAGATTGGATTTTTGCAACGCCCGGTTGATGATGAACTCCGCCGGGTCGAGGCTGGTTTCCTCGCCGATCAGCCGCTGTTCGAGCGTCTCGAAAAACGCGGCCGCATCAGCATAATCGCCACGATTATTGCGTCGATAGCCCTCAGCCAGTGCCTGATCCGGCTCGAGCGTCAGTGCCTGCACCCTGGCGAAGGCGGCGCTGTCGCCGAATGATGTGGTAACAACGCGGATATCACCATCGACCAGCCGGTCGGTCATCACCGATTCCAGCGCCAGCCGCAACGCATCATTATAGGCGGAAAAGCCCTCGGCAACATAATGCGCCTTGCCAGTCTTGCGGCGCAAAATGGTGTAGGGCAAATTGCCCTCGCGCCAGATACAGGAGCGCGCATCGGAACTTGCCGCCTGTTGCGAGGTAGAGCAATCGACATCATCGCTGCGCCGGGTCGTCAGCCGCTGCGATACGTCTCCAGCACTCTCCCTAAGCGCAAAAACATAGCCGACCGGCTTGGCGGAATCGCGGCAAACAATCGCCCAGCTACGGTCAAATGGAGAGATATTGGCAGGATCGAGCGACCGGCTCTGGGCCTGGCACAGCGTGTCGCCACCACCGCTGCCGACCGGAAAGCTGTCGCGCAGACTGACCGGCTGCTGGGCCTGAACGGGAACGACCGAGGCTATTGTGGCGAGCGACAGACCAATAGCCAGCGCAGCCTTGCACGCCAGCTGCGAAGAACGCATCATCCTGTCAGGGAGATGGAGAAATGAAAGCCTCCCGGTTGTCCTGACGGGAGCATCTTCCTCACAAAACCGCATCGCACACCCCTCTTGCAAATGCCGCCGCCCGGCGTTCCCACGCCGACAGCATCCATTACAGTGCGACCCGATTTAAGCCCCGCTATGCGCAGCCCAGCTGCAGCCTTATGAGACTCATTTCACAACTGTTATAGGATGTATCAGACATTAAGGGAAGCCATGGTGCCACAAATCACAATTGTCGCAACTTTGTGTAATAATGGCACAATCAGCAAGAATATCAGGGTGATCGCAGCCCATCGGCAAGGTGCGGTTGCTATGCGAAGCCGTGAAATGATATTGCTTCCGACAGCGGTGCGCGCGGCACAGGGAAGCGGTTGACCGGTGCCTCCGGATCGCGATGACCGATAGCCATGCCGCAAAAGAAGATATGGTCATCGGACAGCCCCAGCGCAGTGCGGATTTCTGCGCCATAGATCGACCATGCCTCTTGCGGACAACTGTCGAGCCCGGCTTCGACCAGCAACAGCATCAGCGTTTGCATCCACATGCCGATATCCGACCATTGGGGCGGTCCCATATTTTTCGGTGTATGCACGAACAGGCACACCGGCGCGTCGAATGCCTGGAAATTGCGCGCCATCTGCATCATCCGGCCCATCTTGTCCTCACGGGCTATGCCAAGGCTGTCATAAAGCGCCTCACCAACACCATAGCGACGGCTGCGATAGGGTTCCTGCAGACCTTTGGGATAGATGGGATATTCCGGCGATTGCCCGTCCGGCCCGAGGGGCAGCTTCGTGGCCACCGCCGCCTTGAGCTCTGCCAGTGGTTCACCCGTCAGCACCTCGGCATGCCATGGCTGGAGGTTACCACCCGATGGCGCATATTGTGCCGTTTCCAGTGCCTGACGCAATATGTCCGTATCGACCGGTGTGTCGAGAAAATGACGGACTGAGCGGCGGTTGCGCACGGCTTGGGTGACGGTCATGGACATGTCCTGCAGCAAGGGTTGGTAAAAGGATCAGGCAGCTTCGTCGACAGCGGCTCCGCTATCATCGTCGCTGTCGCCACCAATGGGCGGGCATGAGCCCGGCTCTGGCGCGACACGCCAGATGATGCCCGCGGTATCATCGGTAACCAGCAGCGCACCGGTAGCGTCGATCTCGACCATGGTCGGACGACCGCGGGTATCGCCATTATCGGTGAGGAAGCCGGTCAGCACATCGACCGGCAGGGCATCCTCAGGCTCGCCATTGTCGGCAAAGGCGACGAACACCACATCATAGCCCGATGCCGGCTTGCGGTTCCACGATCCGTGACGGGCGATAAAGGCACCATTGGCAAAGGCGTCACAAAATACCGATTCATGCGAGAAGACCACGCCAAGTGGCGCAACATGCGCGCCAAGAGCATAGTCCGGGCGGCGGATATAATCGGAGAGGTCGCGCAACAGCACCTCCTCGACCCGGCTGTCGCGATAGCCGCCCCAATAATAATGCGGCCAGCCAAACTGAATACCGACATCGACTTCGGCAAGATAGTCGGGCACCAGATCGGGACCAAGCATGTCGCGCTCATTGACCACGGTCCACAGCCCGCCGGTAATCGGATGGAAATCCATGCCCACCGGATTGCGCAACCCTGAGGCATATTCGCGCAACGCATTGCCGTCATCGAGCTTGATTTCGAGGATCGCGGCACGCTGTTTCTCACTGTCCATGCCGTTTTCACCGATATTGCTGTTGGAGCCGACCGCAACGAACAGGCTGGTGCCATCGGGTGAGGCGATGAGGTTTCGGGTCCAGTGGTTGTTCGGCTTGGAGGCGTTAAGATCGGCAATCTTCTCGCCCTTGGCAGTGATTTGCGTATCACCCTCGCTATAGGGGAAAGCCAGCACCGCGTCGGTATTGGCGACATAAAGCGTGTCACCGACCAGCGCCATGCCGAAAGGTGAGTTCAACCCTTCAAGGAAAACGGTTTTCTGCTCGGCCACACCGTCGCCATCGGCGTCGCGCAACAGGCTGATACGGTTGGCAGAGGCTGAGCCGGCACCTGCCTGCGACATCAGGTTGCGCATCACCCAGCCCTCTATGCCTTTGTTCTCGCGCGGCGGGCTGTTGGTCTCGGCTACCAATATGTCGCCATTGGGCAGGCGATACATTTGCCGCGGATGGTCGAGTGCTTCGGCAAAGCGGGTCACCGTCAGGCCCTTGGCGGCAATCGGTGCCTCATCTTTGGCCCAGCCGGCAATCTCGGCAATATTGATCGTCGGAAAGCGCTCGATGCGCGGCTCGGAGATCACCGGATCGGGCCCGCTCAGCTGATCCAGTGTATATTCCGCCATTTGTCCGCGCAGCAGGAAGAACGCTGCCGCAACCAGTATCGCAATGACCAGAAAGATGAAGATCAGGCTGTTTCGCACCCATGTACGCATATCGTTCCCCTGGGACCCTTGGCCCATATATTTTCCATGTTTTGATCAATATAGCGCTGGCCATTGTGCCTGTCACGCCCGGCAGCGCTGTTGACTCAGATAGTCGCGACCTTCCAGCCGATATAGCTCAGATAGCACAACAGCAGCAGCACGCCTTCGCGGCGGTAGATGCTGTAATGCGATGCGGCGCACAGCATCATGATGATGGCCGACATCATCAGGATCGGCAGATCGGGCATCACCAGATTATCGGGAAAGCCTTTGGGTGACAGCACCGCAACAGTGCCGCCAATGCCCAGGATATTGTAAATGTTCGAGCCCATGACATTGCCCACCGCGATCTCGCCCTGGTTGCGCAAGGCGGCTACAAGCGAGGTTACCAGCTCGGGCGCCGAGGTGCCCATGGCGATCACGGTGATTCCGATCAGCGTCTCGCTGAGACCGAATGCGCCGGCAATGACCACCGCCTGCTCGACCAGCATTGACCCGCCACCCAGGATCAGCCCCAGTCCGATAAGCAGGATCACAAGCGAGGACGGCACCGGATAGCGGTAATAGAGGCCGAGTATTCCGCTCGCTTCCGGTCGGGCGGCGATCTCCACCGCATCGTCCAGTGCCTCGCCCGGCTCTTCATCGACGCCCAGTATCTCGGCATTGGCGATGCCGAAGTCCCCGGCGGCAGTCACCCCGCCGCTGCGTTTTTCCTGTATAACCGCATAAGAGAGATAGCCGATCAGCAACGCCAGCATCGCCACGCCCCAGAGTCGACCGATATTGCCATCCATCGCCAGCATCCACAGCATGAAGGTGGCGACAATGACGACGCCCCCATCGCGCCATAACGGACCGCGCGTTACCGCCAGCCGACCGACCGTTGCTGTCGCCCCCAGGATCAATAGGCTGTTCGCCAGGTTGGAGCCGATCACATTGCCCCAGGCAATGCCGGGCGCACCGATGCGACTGGCTTCTATGCTGGCGGCCAGCTCGGGTGCCGAGGTGCCGAAACCGATGATCACGATGCTGACGATCAGTGGACTGACGCCAAGACGGTCGGCCAGCCGTACCGCACCGCGCACCAGCAATTCACCGCCACCGACAAGCAGCGCCAAACCCACTATGAGGAGAAGAATGGAGACCAGCATTATCGCGTCGGATTAGCAGGCCATGGGCCAATGGCAATGCCGGAAAACCCCGCATTGCCATTTTGCTTTTGTTTCGCAACGAGAATGTTGGTTATCGAACCGGCTGGGGTTTTGGCAGAAGTGATTTTGCGCGGGACAAAGCTGTGCCATATGCAACAGACTGCACAAAATATATCCAGAATAATGGGGAGCCATTACCAATGAAGAAGCTGTTTGCCACCGCGTCGTTCGCGGCGCTGGCTATTTCCACTGCGACTGCCGCACAGGCGAAAACCGGCGATATCGAAGCCAGCGATCGTGATACGCTGATCGCAGCGGAAGAACAAGGCGGTGAGGAAGGCATCAACACCACCGCGCGTGACTATTGGGGCGATTGGGGTGTCGACACCACGCTGTTCAAGCCAAGCGTGCATCCCGGCGACGACTTCTTCGCCCATGTGAACGGCAAATGGGTCGACAGCTTCGAAATTCCCGCCGACCGTTCGCGCTATGGCGGCTTCACACTGCTGGCCGAGAAATCCGAACAGCGGGTCAAGAAGATCATCGATGAGCTGGCTGCGGAACAGCCCGACCCGGCGACACTCGAAGGCAAGATTGCCGCCTATTACAACACCTTCATGGATGTCGATGCCATCAACGCCGCCGGTCTTGCCCCGGTTCAGGGGCTTATGGGCACGATCATGGCCATCGACAGCCGCGAAGATCTGGCCAAAGCCTTTGGCATGACCGGCCTTTCGGCACCACTGGGCGGCTGGGTCGATGTCGACAGCAAGCAGACCGACCAATATACCTTCTATGTCAACCAGTCCGGTCTCGGCCTGCCCGACCGCAGCTATTATCTCGATGACAGCGAGCGCAACCAGGATATCCGCAAAGCCTATAAGGAATATCTGACCTTCCTGCTCGGCAAGGCGGGATATGAGGACCCGGCCGCCGCCGCCGAAGCGGTCTATGGGCTTGAGCGCCAGATTGCCGAACAGCATTGGGACCGGGCGCTGGGACGCAACCGCAACCTCACCTATAACAAGGTCGACCGGGCCGGGCTGATCGCCATGGCCGGCGGTTTCCCGATCGCAGCCTTTATGGACGAAGTCGGCCTCGGTGATAATGACAGCTATGTCATCCGCCAGCTCACCCCGACCGCCGAGGAAATTGATGAGAACGGCCTGACGCCGGAACAGCTGGCCAAGCTCGGCGCCGGTATTCCGGGCCTGCTGAAGCTCGCCAATGAGGCACCGCTGGCGACATGGAAGGCCTATCTGGCAGCACATATGCTGTCCGATGCCGCCTCAGTGCTGCCGAGCGATATCGATGAGGCGAGCTTCGCCTTTTACGGCAAGAAGCTGGGGGGGCGCGAACAGCAGCGCGAGCGCTGGAAACGTGCCGTCAGTGCCGTAGAGGGCGCATTGGGCGAAGGCGTCGGCAAGGTCTATGCCGCGCGCTATTTCCCGCCCGAGAACAAGGCGGCAATGGATGAACTGGTCGAGAATCTGCGCCGCGCAATGGCGGCCAATCTCGATGATATCGAATGGATGGGCGAGGAAACCAAGGTCGCCGCCCGCGACAAGCTGGCCAAGTTCACGCCCAAGATCGGTTATACCGAGAAGTTCGAGACCTATGACGATCTCACCGTCGAACCGGGTTCGGCCTTTGGCAATATGATGGCTGCCAATGACTGGGCATTTGATGACATGCTGTCCAAGCTGGGCGGGCCGATCGACAAGACCGAATGGTTCATGCTGCCGCAGACGGTGAACGCCTATTATTCACCCAACCGCAACGAGATTGTTTTCCCTGCAGCTATTCTGCAACCGCCTTTCTTCAACCTGTCGGCGGACCCGGCGGTCAATTACGGCGCCATTGGCGGTGTTATCGGCCATGAAATGGGCCATGGCTTTGACGATCAGGGCGCCAAGTCCGATGGCGATGGCGTGCTGCGCAACTGGTGGACCGAGAGCGACCTCGCCAATTTCCAGAAGCTGACCAACGCGCTGGTGGCCCAGTATAACAGGCTGTGCCCGCTCGATGATGGCGAGACCTGTGTCAACGGTCAGCTCACCCTGGGCGAGAATATCGGTGACCTTGGCGGCCTTTCCATGGCCTATCGCGCCTATAAGCTCTCGCTGGGAGGCAAAGAAGCACCAGTGATTGACGGGCTGACCGGTGATCAGCGCTTCTTCATGGCCTGGGCCCAGGTGTGGCGCAACAAATCGCGCGAGGAATATCTGCGGCGCCAGCTCAAGACCGACCCGCACTCACCACCGGATTTCCGCGTCAACGGCATCGTGCGCAATTTCGATGAATGGTATGAAGCGTTCAATGTCGGCCCCGATCATGAACTCTATCTGCCGCCGGAAGAACGCATCCGGATCTGGTGATATCGGTCTCCCCTTCGGTCTGGAGAGAGGAAAGCAAGACAAAAGGGGCGGTTCACATGGATGTGTGCCGCCCCTTTTGCTTGTCCGGGGCCGCCAGGGAGGGGGAGATTGGCCCCGGCAAACGCCCGAGAGGGGGAGGTCGGGCATCTGTTCGGAAATGCGATAATGCGCCTGGTCTATGGCCCCTCCGCTGGCTGGACCACCTCGACCACTGATGTTGCGGTTTGCGGTTCACCCCCAATAGCGCGGTAGAGCGCAATACGCTGGCGTCGAGCATTGGCCTCGGCCAGCACCAATGCCTCGGCCGAGGCATTGGCGTTTCGCTGCGCATCGATAACGGTGAGGAAATCGTCCAGGCCATTGCGGTAGCGGATATCGGCAAGTGTAGCGGCGTCACGATCGGTCTCCGCCTGGCGCGCCAGCGCGGTCACTTCAGCATCGGAAGCGGCCACTGCGGTCAGCGCCGCCTCGACATCCCCCAGTGCGGTGAACAGGACGCGGCGATAATCGGCAAAGGCGAGTGCTGCCTCGGCCTCACGCTGGTCGATCTGCGCTCCAATACGGCCAAAATCGAGCAACGGTACCGTCGCGCCGCCGACCACCGAGCCGATGATCGCATCGTCACTGAACAGATCGCCCAGTGCCAGCGCAATCAGGCCCAGACTCGCCTGTATCGAAAAGCTGGGATATTGCGATGCCACCGCCGAGGCGAGATCGGCATCGGCGGCGGCAAGACGATATTGCGCGGCGACGACATCGGGCCGGGCACGCAACAGTGTCGACGGCACGCGCAACGCCGGAACGCTGGCAAAACCGGCAGAGGCTTGCGCATCACCGGCACCAAGCTGCGCCTTGACCTGCTGCACCGACTGTCCGGTCAGCGTCGCCAGCCGCGCGACAATCGCGCCTTCTTCAGCAACCAGCGGCGCGCGGCGCGATTCCGCGCGGCGCAGCAGCGACTGGGCACGCACGGTATCAAATTCAGGTACCAACCCTGCCCTTGCGCGCTCACCAGTCAGGGCTTCAAGTGCACTGAGGTCGGCAATTTCGGCATCGATAACCGCCCGTCGCGCAGCCACAGCACGATAATCGGCAACATTCAGCGCGATATCTGCGGTCAGCGCCAATCTTGTTGCCGCGGCATCGGCGGTGCTGGCATCGAGCCGCAGCGCCGCTGCGCGCTCGGCAGCGCGGAGCCGCCCGAAAAGATCGGCATCCCAGCTGGCATTGAGCGAGGTGCTGAACAGCGTCTGGTCCTGGTTGATGACAAAGCCGCCCGGCCCGCCACCGTCTCCGCTATCTCCGCCACCGCCGAATTGCGCCGGATTGATCCGCTGCTGCGTTACCGAGGCCGAGCCGGTGATATTGGGGAAACGTTCCGCCCCGGCACCGCGCAGCCCGGCCCGGGCAACATTGATCCGTGCCATTGCTGCGGCGAGATCGGGGGCATTGCCCAGAGCGGTGTCGCGCAGCGCGATGAAACCGGGGTCGTCAACCGGCAGCAGCGCGGCAATGGTCCCGGCCTGTTCGCTGGTGGCAAGGGGAGCGGCAAAGCCGTCGGGCAACACCACCGTTTCCGGTGCGGGCGGCCTGGTACCGGTCATACAGCCGGCAAGCAGCGACACACCAGCCAGCAGTGGCCATATCTGCCGATGGCCGAAATGCGGTGCCATCACTGCGTCTCCGCCTTGTCGCGGGATTTGGTGTCGCGGGATTTGGTGTCGCGGGATTTGCTGTCGGGGTCGTCCTCGGCCTGGGGCGCGATCGCCGGGACAAAGGCATCGACCTGCTGGCCGATAAACAGCCCATGATCATCCCCGGGCAGCGCATAAATCAATTGCAGCACCCGTACATCGACCCGTTCGGAGGACGAGTTGGTCAGTGATGTCTTGGGTGTGACCAGCGGCTCGGCGCGGACAAAATCGACATTCACCTTCTTGTCGCCATTGCCGCGCGGACTGACCACAGCAGGATCACCGAGCGACAGCCGTTCAATCTCATTCTCGTCAATATCGATGCGTACATGCAGCGGATCGGTATTGCCCATGATGATCGCCGGCTGAGCGTTGCCGCCCATCTGGTTGGTCTGGGCAAATTCGCCGGGGCGGATATTGACGTCGAGTATCTCACCCGCCATCGGCGCACGCACTACCAGACGATCAAGCGTCACTCTGGCACTGGCAAGCTGCGCCTCGGCCTCCTGCAATTCGGCGCGCGACAGTGCCAGCCGTGCACGCGCATCGCGTACTGCGGATTCACGATCGATCACCTCGCGTTCCGAAATGGCCCGGCTATCGGCGATGTCGCCGTACAGTGCCAATTGTTGGCGCGCATTGTCGAGCGTGACGCTGGCGGCGGCAATGCTGCTTTTCAGCCTTCTCACCCTGGCCTCGGCCTCGCGCCGCCGCGCCGTGGCATCGCGCGCATCGACCGCGAACAACAGCTGGCCCTTGCTGACCGTATCGCCGGCGCTGACATAAAGCTCGGACACCACACCGGCGATTTCCGGAGCGATATCGACCAGTTCGCTCGACGGCTCGACCACGCCTGCCCCGGCAACGGTTGCCGCCTGGCCGGAGGGCGCAGTTGCCGGGATGGAATCCGGGTCGGTGGTGGTGCTGTCAGGTTGCGATACGAACACCATATAGGCCGCCGCGATCATTCCGATGATCGCGATAATCGGCAATATCTGGCGGGAAAAACTGAGTTTGTTCATGGGTTATTCCCTGAAGGCATAATGGGTGTGAGAGTAGGAAACAGCGAAAGCGGGTGGCGCGGATCAATGGCCATCGGGCATCTCCTTGCCATCATGGGTGATGCGGCCATCCTCCATCTGCAAAATACGGTCAGCCAGATCGAAAACGCGATTGTCATGGGTCACGATGATAACGGCGCGCTCTTCTGACAGCGCCACTTCGCGCAGCAGGTCCATCACCCGCCGCCCGGACATGGCATCGAGTGCGGCCGTCGGTTCGTCACAGACCACCAGCTTGGGTTCATGCACCAGCGCACGGCTGATCGCGACGCGTTGTTGCTGGCCGCCGGAAAGCTGGCGCGGCAGTTTGTCTGCCTGATCGCCAATATTGAGTTTCTCCAGCATTTCGCGGCCTCGCTGTTCAGCCTCGGCACGCGGCACACCGGCGGCAATGAGCGGCACGGCGGCATTTTCCGCAGCGGTCAGCGTCGGCAGCAGGTTATATTGCTGGAATACAAAGCCGATATTATCGAGCCGGAAATTGACCAGGCCATTATCGGACAGGTCATAGATGGCAGTATTGAAAACGCTGACACTGCCCTTGGTCGGATACATAATCCCGGCAATGATCGAGATCAGCGTCGTCTTGCCCGATCCGGACTCGCCGACAAGATAGGTCAGTTCGCCGGGGCGAACATCGAGATCGATATCGTGCAGCACCCGGATAAAACTGTCGCCAACCGGGAATTCCTTGACGATGCCGCGCACCGAGATGGCGGCATTCTCGATCACCTGCAGCGGAACGGGTCGCGCGGTAGATACGGCCTGCTGGTTCATCGGAACACCTCCGATGGTTCAGTGTTCACCACTTCGCGCAACGCCAGAAAACCGGTGAGCATGATCATCACCATGGTGACCACCGCGGTGAGCAACGGGATCTGCCAGGGTGTGTAGAAGCCCTTGAAGGTGTCGATCGCCTCGGTGGTGTAGATAAACAGCACTGCAAGAAAAATGCCGATACCATAACCGATCAACCCGACCAGTCCGGCCTGACAGGCGACCATCAGACGGATCTTGTTGTTGGTCACACCGATCGCCTTCAATGCGCCGAACTGCTTGATATTATCACGGATGAAGAGGCTGAAGGTCAGCCCGACAATCGCCACACCGACAATGAAACCGAGCGCCACGGTGATGCCGAAATTGACCGGGATACCTGTATTCTCGATGATGAAGTTGATCCCGTCATCCGCAAATTCCTCGCGCGTGCGCGCCTTGAGGCCGGTGACCTTTTCGATATAGCGCGCCACCTCGACCGGGCTGCGGCCATCTTCAGTACGCACCAGAACGAAACTCATGCGGTTGCGTGTACCCGGCACGAAATTGAGCGCATTGGAATAGCGGGTATAGAGCGTGACCTGCGAGGTGAAGGTCGGAGTGGCATCGACAATACCGCGGATCACCGCACGCTGGTCATTCAGTTCAAGGCGGGTGCCCATGGCCTCTTCGCTGCTGGGGAACAGGCGGCGCGAACCGACATCGTCGATAAACACCGCATCCGGATCGGCCAGTGCACCGCGTTCTCCCCGGACCATATTGCGCGGCAGGCCGATCAACGTCGCATCATCGACACCGATCACGGTAACGCCCTCCAGATCGCCATCGCGGGTACGGACATTGGCTCCGGCACGGATCAGCGGCACTGCCCATTGCACGCCATCGACACCGCGTACCCGCTCCAGCGCGGTGGACGGCATCGGAAAGGTAATATCCGCGGTGCGTCCGGAAGGATCCATGACCCAGATTTCCGCAGTTGAAATATCCTCCACCGCGCTGGCGCCGCGCATCAGCAGATTGACAAAAATGGTCACCTGCTGGCTGATCAACAGGGTCGAAAAGGCCACCCCAAAGAGCAGACCGACAAATTTGGTACGGTCGCCGGTCAGCATTCGGATAGCAATCCAGTTCATTCCTGTCCCTCGGTCGAATCCGCTGTGAAACACCATGGCGCAGCGTTTGCATCGCCGCACGACTCATGATAGTGAACGCTCTCGTTTATTAATTAACCGATAGTTATTGAACGTCAATGTTCAATTTCTGAAAAAGGTTCCATTTTGTCGAAATCCGTTACCAGCAAGGGACTGAAAGCACCGCATCCGGGCGGTCGCCCGCGTGACCCGGAAAAGCATCGCGCGATCATAGAAACCGCACAGCGCATCTTCTTCACCAAGGGTGTGGCCGCCGCCACAATCGAAGAGATTGCCCAGTCTGCCGGCGTGTCCAAAGTCACCATCTACAACCGCTTTGGTGACAAGCCAACGCTGTTCGAGGAAGTGGTCAAGGCCCAGGTCGAGACCATGTCCGTGATGCTCAGCGAGGAAAAGGCCGAGAGCACCGACCTTGTCACCCGGCTCAACGGATTTGGTGAAGCGCTGCTGGCTTTTCTGTTCCACAAAAACCATGTGGCCATGGAGCGGATATTGGCGCAGGACCTGGCCGAGCATCCGGATCTGGCGCATCGTTTCTTTGCTGCCGGACCCGGCCAGTGCCGCGATCGTTTGACCCGGGTGCTATCGGAAGCGGCATCAAAAGGCGAGCTGATGCTCGACAATCCGCGTGAAGGTGCCGAGGATCTGCTGAGCCTTTGGAAAGGCTTTGCCGATATGGAATTCCGCCTTTCGGTGCGCCAGCCACTCAGCCGTGACGAGATCGCCCGGCGTGTCGCGAGCGGCACCGAAAAGTTCTTGCGGCTATGTCGGCATCCGCAATGATTGCGCGGGTGCCGTTACCGGCTCAGCTTTCTGACTCGTCTGCTGATTCTTGTACCGCAGCGACGGCACCCGCACTGCCGTCCATATAGGCAAGGGTGATCGACATACGGCGATTGCGCGGATCGGCGGGATCTGCCGGGTTGAACGGCTCGCGCGCGGCTACACCTTCGATACGGAGCATACGTTTCGGCTCTACCCCACCCTCTACCAGTGTCTTGCGCGTCGCCTCGGCGCGCGCCGTTGAAAGCATCCAGTTGTTCATCACCTTGCCCGATGCATAGGGCAGGCTGTCGGTATGCCCCCGGACAATCACCGGATTGGGCAGACTGGTAATGACATCGGCAACTTCCGCCAACAGCACCCGCGCACGTGGGGCAAGATCGTCGGTGGCCAGGCTGAACATCGCAAAATCGGCTTCATCGACCAGATCGATGCGCAGCCCTTCCTGGGTATGGGTAAAGCGCACATTGCGCGACATCTGCACCAGATCAGGGCGCGAATTGAGCCGCTGTTCCAGCTCCTCGCGCAACGCCTCGAACGCCACTTTCTGCAACGAACGGTTTGACTTGCCACCCCTGTCCTCGACACCGGTCGCATCTTTCGGGATGGTCAGTGAGCGGTCGCCGGTCTGCCCCATGGCATGCGGATATTCATCGCGCGAAACCACCGAATCGCCGCCGAAAAGGCCGTTCGAACCAGCGCTGCCCTGTTTCAGCTCCACCAGTGTCGGGGTGAAATAGTCGGCCAGCGCCTTGCGCTGTTTCTCATCAGTCGCCCCGAGCAGCCACATCAGCAGGAAGAACGCCATCATCGCGGTCACGAAATCGGCATAGGCCACCTTCCAAGCACCGCCATGATGGCCGCCATGGTCATCAGCGATGATCTTCTTGACGATGATCGGCCGCTGATTGTCTTTGTTGGCAGATTTTGCCGCAGCCATGACTTAGCGCGCCCTCAAACCGTCAAACACCTCGGCAAAGCTCGGCTGGTTGCCATGTTCAAGGCCCGACCGCGCGGCCTCGATCACCAGCGGCTGCGGGTGGCCGTGCAGGCTGGCGATGATGATCTGCTTGACGATATCGTACATCGCCAGATCGCTTTCTATGCTGTGCTTGCAGCGATTGGCCATCGGGCCGACAATGCCGTAAGCCAGCAAAACGCCGAGAAAGGTGCCGACCAGCGCAGAGCCGATCATCCCGCCCAATACGGCCGGTGGCTTGTCGATCGAACCCATGGTTTTCACAACACCGAGAACGGCGGCGACAATACCCAGCGCCGGCAGCGCATCGGCCAGCCATTGCAGATTCTCTGCCGGCCCCATGGCCTCTTTGTGATGGGTCTTGAGATGCTGGTCGATCACTTCCTCGACCGAATGCGGGTCGAGATCGCCCGAGGATACCACCACCAGCCGCAGTGAATCGCAGATCAGCGCGACCAGCACTGAATCGGCCAGCAATCGGGGATACTCGGCAAAAATCGCGGAATTTTGCGGCTCTTCGACATGCGGTTCAAGCGCCACAGGGCCCTCGGTCCGCAACAGCTTCATCAGCTTGGAGGTCAGGAAGATACAGTTGAGGAAATCGTCGCGCTTATATTTCGGACCGGAAAAAACGCGGACAAAGCCGCCCCCCAACGCCTTGACCTGGTGTATGGAGTTGCCGGTTATGATGGCAGCAACACCGGCACCGCCGATGATCATCATTTCCAGCGGCAGTGCCGCCAGAACCGGGCCGATATCGCCGCCTGAAATGATGAAACCGCCAAATACCATGACGATCAGAACCACTAAACCGACAGCTACCAGCATTATACCGCCTCACCCTTTGCGTTTATCTCACCCGTCTGACCTGACATGTCAGGATACAGTCTCACCAAAGGTGTAACGGTGAAAAGTGTTGCGGCTTAAGCGAAAAGCCGCGCCAATTGGCGGTATCAGCGCAGCAGGTCGAGCAGGCTGCGCTGTTCGATCCGGGCATAGATTGCCTGTGCCGCTTCGAGGCTGGTGCTCAGCGATTGCAGTCGGGTAATCGCTTCGGCAACATCGGTATCCTCAATCGCCGAACGCCGCTCGGCAAGCGCCAGCTGGTTATCCTCATATCGCACGCGTGCGCTCTCCAGCTCATTGCCGGTAACGCCCTGGCGCGCGATCAGCGTGGTGACACGCTCCAGAGCGGCTTCGACCGGAGCAAAGCGCGCCTCTCTATCCACGGTATCGCCATTGCGCACCGCATCAATTGTCAGCGTCATCACCTGTTGCAGCGTTTCACCGCCAGGGCCGATATTCTCGAGCAATTCCGCGCTCGACGGGGCCGCGACAATATCGCGATTTTCACCGATCGGAATCGCCAGCGGCGCTTGCGGAAAAAGCGCTCCGCCATGGCCGTCACCCAGCGCAACCAGATCATTCAGGGTGGCCAATATTCCTTCCAGCTCGAGTGCAATGCCCTCACGGTCATTGGCGTTCAGCGTCCCGCTATTCGCCTGAATCAACAGCTCATTGGCCCTGATCAGGGTCGACGACATGGTGTCGAGCGCGGACTCGGCCAGACTCGCCCGGGTCTGTGCCCGGCCGATATTGTTGGTCCAGGCCTGCTCATTGCTCTGCTGGCGCGACAGGCTGGAAATCTCGATCCAGCCCTGCGGGTCATCCGAGGCCTGGTCGATCCGCCGTCCGGTCGCAATCGCCTGTTGCTGCTCGGCAATCGCTTCGGCCAGTTCGATCTGGGTCTGGACCGCCACGGGCGGACGGTTACGGTTTATCGATTCTACCATCGCTTGGCCTTTTCGTTAGAATATCGCGAGTATCGACTGCATCGTCTCGCGCGCCACCTGGATGATCCGCGCCGAGGCTTCATAGGCCTGTTGCAGGCGGATCAGGTCGGCGGTCTCACGATCGATATCGACAGCCGCGCTTTCATCGCGTGCCGAACGGGCATTGCGGTCAAGCGCGGCGGCGGTGCTCTCCTCGCTGCGCGCGGTGGCGAGCAGATTGGCATGGGTCGCCATGATGGTGGTCCAGCCCTGTTCGGTGCCGCCAGCGCCGCGTTGCGCCGAAAGCCCGAGAATATTGCCATTGGCGGTGCCATCGGTCGAGGCCAGCGCCAGCGCCGCCGGATCAGCAGACAGCAGGGTCAGGCTGGCGGCACCAGCGGTGATCGCGACCAGGGGAGCACCAGCAGCACCGGCATCCGTGCGGCCCGCAGCCTGCCAGCCATTGATATCATTGGAGAATTGCTGTGCCAGTGCATCAAGACTGTCGAGCCTTGCCCCGGCCTGCACCATCGCATCGCTGAGGCCGGCGAGCAGGCCATTGCCCGGTGTACGGGTGGCTGTGCCATTGATCAGCACCTGGAGGCTGCGATCTGCATTTTCGTTGAGTGACAGCGTCGCGGCATCACCGCGCACAACGACATCCTCGCCGCCATAGCGGAGCGTAGCGATGCCCTTGTCGCCAAAGCTGATATCGACGTCGAGGCGTTCGGTAATCGCCGCCAGCGAAGCATCGCGCTGGTCGAGCAGAGCAGCTTCGCCATCGCTGCCGGGCCGGCTGCGCAGCAGGTCGACATTGATCCGCGCCAGTTCGTTCAGGCCCTGATTCAGCGCCGCAGTCTGCGACATGGCGGACTCACGCATCTGGTCGAGGGAAAAGCCGATATTGCCTGCAGTGCTGCGAAAGGCACCAATGGTGTTCCCGATATCGCTGAGGAACGTTGCACGCAGCGCTTCGTCGAACGGCGCAGCGGCCAGCTCCTCGCCACGAGCATAAACCTGAGTCAGCCGCGCACCGATATCGCGACCGCCATTGTCGAGACCCGTTTCCACCGAAGTCAGCCAGCTGGCAGCCGTTTCCGCACGTACCAGTGTCGCGCCGCTGAGGCGCGCCGAGGCTTCGAGAAACTCGTCACCGGCGCGGGCAATACCAACCACCGCCGCACCAGCAAGACCGGTCTGCGACACATAAAGCGGGTTCAGCGCTCCGGTTACCGTCTGATCGGCAATCCGGGTGGTGCGCCGGACATAATCCGGATTCTCCGCATTGGCGATGTTGTTGGACACGGTCTCCATGGCGCGGCTGTTAACCGCAAGACCGGATCTGCCAATGGTGAGGAGCGAGCTCATTTCTGTTCTCCGAAGGGCGTATCACGTGTGTCATCGACCCCGAATTGCTGCAACAGCAGTTCCGCAATGCCGAAGCTTTGCTGTTCGGCCATGCTCTCGGCAATCCGGTCATCGGCAAGATCACGAAACTGGTCACCGGCATTGCTGCCGAGCAGATCTTCGCCGAGCGATGCGGAACGCATCGAACCGATCATCTGGCGCAGGAAATGCGCCTCAAATGCCTCTGCCGCATCGCGCAGCGCGGCCTTGTCGATACCCTGGCTCTGCACCGGCAGCGATTGCGAAAGCGGCATGCCCCCGGCGACGGGCGCAGAGGCCCGGGCCGGGGGTGTGACGGTCTTGCCGGCAGCGGCAATGCGGGAGGGCATATCGGTCATATGATCACCAGTTCGGCTGTCAGTGCGCCCGCCTGTTTCAGCGCTTCGAGTATCGCCACAATGTCGCTGGGTGCGGCACCGAGCGCGTTGATCGATTCGACAATCTCCGCCAGCGATGCGCCGCGCGCAATGGAGGTGCTGGCCAGTGGCTCGTCAATAGCGATCTGGCTGTTCTCCTCAACCGCGGTACGACCGCGGCTGAACGGTTCGGGCTGGACCACAGTCGGTGCCTCATCGACCCGTACGGTGAGCGTGCCATGGCTGACGGCGGCCGGGCTGATCCGAACCGCACCGTTAATCACGACAGTGCCGGTGCGGGCATTGACGATCACCCGTGCCGCCGCTTCAGCCGGGGTCACAGGAATATTTTCGATGGTGCTCATCATCATTACCCGCTGCGGCTGGCTCTGCGGCGCCGCAATGCGGATCGACACCGCATCTTCGGCGCGCGCCATGCCATCACCGAATTCAGCATTGATGGCATCGGCAACGCGCATCGCGGTGGTCAGGTCGGCACTGTCGAGATTGAACGACAGAAAGGGGGAGTTTTCAAATCCGGTCGCGACGGAACGCTCGACAGTGGCACCGCTGGCAATGCGACCAACCGAAGGGATATTGACCGTGGTGGTGGAGCCGTCACGGCCCTGAACGCCCAGACCGCCAACGGCAAGGTTGCCCTGGGCCATGGCGTAGATCTGGCCATCGGCACCGATCAGCGGTGCCAGCACCAAAGTGCCGCCGCGCAGCGAACGCGCCTGGCCAAGTGCGGAGACGGTAACATCGATGCGTTGCCCGGGCTTTGCAAAAGCCGGGAGTTCTGCGGTGATCATCACCGCTGCAGCGTTGCGCGTCGCCGGGTTCAGGCCGGGCGGCAGCGCCAGTCCAAAGCGATTGGCCACGCCGCGCACGCCGAGCGTGGCATATTCCAGATTGTCATCACCGGTGCCGGCAAGGCCGACAACAATGCCGTAGCCGGTGAGCTGGTTGACACGCAGTCCCTGAAAACTGCCGAGATCCTTGATCCGCTCAGCCTGTGCCGGGCTGGAGGTAAAGCTGAAAACCACAGCCAGGACCAGCCATAGCGAACGGATGATCGGCCGGGAATAACGGGAAAAGTACATGATATTCTCACCCTGCTCAGAACGGGCTGATCGCCGAGAAGAAGCGCTGCAGCCAGCCCTGACGGCTCGCCTGTGCGATCTCTCCGGCGCCGCTATAGTTGATGCGGGCATTGGCAACCCGGGTCGACGGCACGATATTTTCCGGACCGATATCCACCGAACGGACAATGCCGCTGAACTGGACGAACTCGTCACCACGATTCAGCCGCATCAGCTTCTCGCCCTGCACCAGCATGGTGCCATTGGGATATACGGCGGCTATGGTCACGCTTATCTGTCCCTGTAACGAGTTGGATTGCGCCGCGCTGCCCGCGCCATTGAACGTCAGATTGCCACTGGCGCTGGCATCACTCGGATCAAAAAGGCTTAACGGACCGGTCGTCGGCGGATTAAGGCCAAAACCACCGCTGCGATCAGTGGTAGCACTGTTCGACTTGGCAGCCTGGGTGCGCTCGACCAGGGCGATGGTCAGCACATCGCCGACCTGTGCCGCCCTGGCCCCGCTGGTCAGCGCGGCATAACCGTTACTGGCCTGGAAGATTGCACCATTGTTCGTGGCGACCGCTACAGGAGGCGGCAAAGTCGGGGCAAAGGCCGGGCTGGGCCTGACTTCACCGCCTCCCATACAGGCACTCAAAAATGCCAGCGGTGCGAGCAGGGCTGCTCTGGGGAAAAGGCGTGTCTTAACGGGCATGGCTTCTGGTTCCTGTTTCAAGCGGATTACATATTCTGGTTGGCGAACTGCAGCATCTCGTCGGTTGCCGAGATCATCTTCGAATTGACCTCATAGGCACGCTGGGTCTCGATCATGTCGACCAGCTCCTCGACGATATTGACATTGGAGCCCTCAAGCGCGCCCTGGCGCAGCACGCCACGGCCTTCGATACCGGCAGCGCCGACCAGCGGCGGGCCGCTGGCTGCGGTCTGCTGCAGCAGGTTGTTGCCAAGTGGCTGCAGTCCGGCATTGTTGACGAAATTGGCGATCTCGATGCGGCCCAGCTCGCTCGGCTCGGCCTGTCCGGCAAGCGTGGCCGAGACGATGCCGTCATTGCCGATGGTGATGCCGGTAACGCCCTGCGGCACCTGGATCTGGGGGAAGAGCGGCAGGCCTTCGGAGTTTACGATCTGGCCCTGCTGCGTCAGGCTGAAATTGCCGGCGCGGGTGAAACCGATGGTGCCATCGGGCATTTGCAGCTGAAAATAGCCGGCACCTTCAATCGCCAGATCGAGCGCATTGCCGGTATTCTGCAGCGATCCCTGGGTCTCGATGCGTGCGGTGCCGGCGACTTCGACACCGGTGCCCAGTGACAGACCAACGGCATATTGGTTGATCTGGTCCGACTGCGCCCCTTTCTGCACGATCTGCTGATAGGCAAGCGTCTGGAACTGCGCCCGGTCACGCTTGAAACCCGTGGTGTTCACATTGGCCAGGTTGTTGGCGATCACCCGCATCCGGGTATTCTGTGCGTCGAGCCCGGTGCGGGCGACCTGAAGGGCGGAATTACTCATCGTTCAATCTCCTGTGATAGGTCGGCCATGTGCCGGTCAGTTGGGCATCTGCATGATGCGGGCACCGGATTCATCGAGCTCCTGCGCCGAGGTCATCAGCTTGACCTGCGCCTCCCAGGCGCGGCTGGTTTCGATCATGTCGACCAGCGCCTGCGTCATGTTGACATTGGATCCCTCCAGCGCGCCAGTGACCAGCCGGGCATCGGGATCAGCCGGCAGCACACCATCGTCAGGCACATGGAACAGCGTGTCCGTAAATTTGACGATCTCGCTGCCCTTGGGACTGGCGATTTTCAGCTGGTCGACCTGTTGCGGCTGCAGCGGATCACCACCTGGGGGTACGATCCACACGCCGCCATCATCGGCAATGCGCAGCTGATCCGCGGGCGGCAGCGTCAATGGCCCACTCCGGCCAAGCACCGGGAAACCATCGCCGGTGGTTACCAGACCGCTTTCGGTAAGCTGCAAATCACCGCGACGGGTATAGGCTTCGGCACCATCGGGCGCCTGCACCGCGAGCAGCGCGTCGCCCTGCATGGCGATATCGAGCGGACGACCGGTGGTCTTTATCGGCCCCGGATTCATATCGGCGGCGAGCACTTCTTCCTTGACCGTGGCGCGACTGTCAAGACCATCGCCGTTGATATAAAGCGCCTGCGCGTTGACAATCTCGCCACGGAAACCGGTGGTGCTGGCGTTCGCCATATTGTTGGCAATCACCGTCTGCCGGTTCATGATACCCTGCATAGCCCGCAGGTTGGTGCGTACCATCTTGTCCATTATCGCATCTCCTAAGGCGCGATTGTCAGCGCGTTGTTGTCAGCACATGGGGCGCAGATCACCGGATCAACCGGATTAGATCTGCAGGTTGATGATCGTCTGCGTCAGCGTGTTGGCGGTTTCGATCGCCTGGGCATTGGCCTGGAAGTTTCGCTGTGCCGAAATCAGCGACACCAGCTCTTCGGTGATGTCGATATTGGCGGTTTCGAGCGAACCCGAACGGATGCTGCCCAGCGAGCCCTCGCCCGCCTGGTCGAAGGTCGCGACACCCGAATCTCCGGTTGCCTGCCACTGGGCGTCTCCGACCGGTCGCAAGCCTTCGACTGCCGGGAAGCTGGCCAGCGCCAGGGCACCCAGACGCTGCTGGTTGCCATTGGCGAAGGTCGCGGTGACGACACCATCATTACCGATGCTGATATTCGCCAGCAACGATGTCGGGTCGGCAGGGTCGGCTTCAGGCAGCATGAAATCGCTGAGATCGGCATTGGTGGTACCGGTTACCTGTCCGGTCGCATCGACCGGCAGCAGCTGCACCTTGTTGCCCAGCGTATCGACAACGACGCGATCGGTGTTCACGGCGAACGCGCCGTTACGGGTATAGGTTGTGGTCGCGTTGGCGGCGTCGCTGCGCACGGTGAAGAAACCGTCACCGGCAATGGCCAGATCGAGCGTACGATCGGTTGTCTGCAGCGTGCCCTGGGTGAATTGCTGGCTAACGCCGTTGAGACGGACACCCTGTCCGGTCAGCTTGGTCGTGGTCTGGGTCGGCGATGCGGCAAAGACATCACCAAATATGGCGCGGCTTTTCTTGAAGCCATTGGAGTTGCTGTTGGCGATATTGTTCGAAATCACCGACAGGTCGGTCTGGGCCGCTTTCAGGCCGCTAAGTGACGTTACGAAAGACATGATACTCTCCTTCTAAAAAATCCTGAGATATGAATGTTCAGCCTATTCTCTGGGCCTGGTTTGCGGGAATCTGGCCAATCGGCGTGATCAGCGCAGCGCCATTGCTGTCGCCCGATGCCGCCACCGCCGAAACCGGAAGCCAGGTTGAAATCTGTGACGCATAGCCACCACCGACGCGCACCTTGAGCGGCCCGGAATCGACCGGTTTGCCATCCTCTCTCCCGCTCTCGAAGCGGAATGGCATGGCCCCGGCGGGGACGTTGCGCATTGTCTCGGCGTGCACGACATTGCCTGCGCCATCGACCAGTTCGACGGTCAGTTCGTCGACCGGACCGGCCATCACAATCTCGCCGGCATAGACGCCTTCGGGGTCCATAGCCGCCATGTCACCCGGCACCAGCGCCGAACGACCGATAAACTGGGCTGCATCGGCCATGCCGATGGAGTTGAAGGAATTGGCGATCTGCTGCAGCGAGACATTCATCTCGGCAATTCCGGCCACCGACGAGAATTGTGCCATCTGCGCCACCATCGCCTGGTTATCCACCGGATCGAACGGGTCCTGATAGCGCAGCTGCGCCGTCATCAGCTTCAGAAAAGCCGCCTGGTCAAGCGTCTCGCCGCCGGTTGCGTTCACTGGCTGTGCGCGGGTCAGCCCGCTGGGAAGTGCGTTGTTTATCGAGGTCATTTGCCCATCCTCACCGTATCGAGGATCAGCGACTTGGCGGTCTGCAGCACCTGAACGTTGTTCTGATACTGACGCGCCGTTTCCATCATGTCGATCAGTTCGGCGGCCTCGTCGACTCCGGCTTCCCAGACATAGCCGTCAGCATCGGCAATGGGGTTATTCGGGTCATAGCGCCGGGTCGGCTGGGTATCGGACTGGACCACCCGGTCGACGTCGACGGTAGCCATGCCATTTTCATCCTCAGTCGCGCGAAATACCGGTTTCAGCGCACGATAGGCCTCGGCCTCGCTGGAATAGGTCGTACGCGCATTGGCGAGATTGGACGCGGTGGTGTTCATCCGCGTCATCTGCGCCGACATGGCCCGACCGCTAATGTCAAAGATATTCATCGGCATGGTCATTCTCCCTTGAGCGCACGGGTGATCGAGTTCACCCGCGCTTCAAGAAATGAGAGGGTGGTGCTGTACTGCACCGCATTTTCGGCAAACAATGTCTGCTCGGTCGACAGTTCGACGGTGTTGCCATCCATCGAGGTCTGAAGCGGGATGCGATAGCCCATGGTTTCGCTCATGGCCTGCCGGGTATCTTCACCCTGCTGCACCATTTGCATGGCGCGATCGAAATCGAGATCGCGCGCCTTGTAATTCGGCGTCGCGGCATTGGCGATATTGGATGCAAGGACGCCCAGGCGCTGCGATCTCAGCTGCAGCGCTGCGCCGTGCACTCCGAAAATCCTGTCTGCACCCATGGCAAACTCCTTTGCTTAACTCCGCCACCAAATCGCCGTTACAGGCTGTGAGCGGATTGTGTCGTCCCTTTCAAAGCAATTGGTGTGCCACATAGTTAAAAACGTTTTATATCATTTGTTTATACGGACTTCGCAGCTGTGTATGCAGAGGCCATTCCAGGGTTTCGGCAAGGCTTTGCCGGGGTGGCGGCAAGAATTTGCCGTGGTGCATGCCGGGGGTTCCAGACGAGGGAGAAAACCGTGCCGGGCGTGTTTCTGATGTTCTTTGATCCACTCTCACTGCTGTTGGTGATTGCAACCAGCGCGATGATAGCGCTGGTACAGAATGGCGCGGCAGCCATTTATCACGCCATCCACATCGTACCGCGGCTCTGGGCCGGCAATACAGGCAATCAAGCCGAGCGCGCTCGGCTGGCCTTGCTTCGTGTCGAACAGAAGGTGACGGAAAACGGTCCCTGGCATGCCGACCGGATCATCGCCGATATACCCTTTGTCGCGACGCTGGCGGAGATGCTGGCCAATGCTCCTGATCGAGCCAGTTTTGCGGAGGCCGTATCGCGCCATCGCACACAGCTGCAGCGCAGACATGACGCCGCTATCGGCTTTTGGAGCGATATCGCCGAGGCCGCACCGGCCATCGGCATGATCGGCACCGTTGTCGGCCTGATATGGATGTTCGATGGTATTGAAAGCGCCGATGCCATTGGCGAGGCCATGGCGATCTGCCTGCTGACCAGCCTGTACGGGCTGTTACTGGCGCATGTCGTGGCCGGACCGATTGCCCGCCGGGCCGAGCTCTATGCGGCACAGCAAAATATGTGGCACGATGATGTGACAGCACGCTTCCTGCAGCTGGCAGAGCGGTATCTCGGGCAACGCGGAGTCGTTCTCGACCTTTCCAACCATAATGCCTCAGCCAAGAAGAACGGTCTCGATCGGGCCCCCGATATAGCCAAAGCCCCGAAGAGCGCCGGATAATGCGCCACAAAAGGCACAGCATGACCAGCTTTCTGGACCTGGCGTTGATCATGGTCGGCGCCACGGCACTTGTCGCGCAGGTCAATCTGCGGCAGGTCGAGTCAGCGGCGTTCGCAGGCGACGAGACGAATGCCAGGCAATTCCACTTTGCTCTCGAAGAGCTGTTTGCTCCGGATGACGCCAGGCTGTCACCCGGTGGTCAGCAGGAAATGGCCGAACTCGCTCCGCGTCTCGGTGACGATAATGTAAGGGTACATGTCCCGGCAGAACAGGCCGGCAGCAGCAGCGGCAGATTGAATGGCTGGGAGATGGCATCGGCGCGCATGGCGTCTATTCTGCACGCCTTGCACCGCCATGGCATAGCCGAGGAGAAGCTCGAGACCGCTGCCATAAAAGTGACGCGGTCAGAGGCTATAATGGACGAAGAGGACGAAACTGTTACCATCAGTTCGTTTCCAAACCGGAACAAATAGACACCTGGGGAGTTGGCACAGTTATTGCTGCACTCATTGCCGTAAACAAATGCAAATTGCAAAGGTGTCACAATGACAGTGCGAAAGACCAGTATAGCAGCGTCGACCATAGTCATTGCCATGGCGCTATCTGCTCCGGCAATGGCCAAGCAGTTTCAGGATACCAGGATTCTGGACGCATTGGTTGCAGCCAAACTCGGTAGCGAAATTGGCGAGCCCGGCGGTGCCCGCGCCGCAATAGATCACCGCTTGAAACTGGCGCAATGCCCGGAGACCCCGAAGGTCAGTAACGGCATGATGGACAGCGCAGTTGTCCGCTGTGAATCACTGGGCTGGCGTATCCGTGTGCCGATCAATATCAGCGCACAAAATAGTAGGATACAGCCTGTGACGACAGCGTCTGCAACGCAGTCACGCTACTATTCCGGCAATAGCGAGGTCGCTATCCGTAGGGGTGAACCGGTCAGGCTGACCATCTCGCGGCCCGGATTTTCACTGTCGCGAATGATGGTTGCAGACCGCAATGGCAAAATCGGTGAACTTATTCCCGTCCGTGCCGACCGGCGTGACAAACCCATTATGGCCCGTGTCACTGATATGGGCGAGGCAACCGTGATGGCCCGTTAAGAAATTGCAAATAATTGCTTAATAGCGTCCGGATTGTGCCGTTACTCCGGATAGGTATCAAGAAACGGCATAGTGTAAGGTGAATTGTTATGAAGCTGGTAGGTTCCAATCTTCAGTCCGTGACGCCCTCCAAGGTACGCGGCGATAATCAGCCTGTCTCGGCAACCGCCGCCACCCGCGCCGTATCGCGCGATGGCGAAAGCGCAGTCAGCCAGATTGCTTCGCATGGTATCGCCGACCAGGGCGCGCCCATTGATGAAGCGCGTATCGAAAGCATCCGCAACGCGATTGCCGATGGCAGCTATGTCATCGATACCGAGAAACTGGCAGAAAAGATGATCGAACTCGATCTGATGCCGAAAGACTGAGGCATAAGCACATGTCCTCCCCCGCCCATGGTCTCGAACAGGCACAGCTGGCGCTGATAGAAGCGCTGGACGCGCATGATGCGCAGGCAATCGAGACCGCTGTCCAGTCGCTGACGGCAGCGGTGGAACAGCTTGGTGCCAGCGGTGCCATCTATGCCAACCAGGACATCAGAGCCGATTTCGACCGGCTCGAAAAACTGGCCGATGCCGCCAGCTACCGCATCACCCTTTTGCAGCAGCAGACGCGCCGACGGCTCGAAATGTTGCACGATCAGGACAAGATCAAGAGCCAGACCTATTCGCGCCCCGCTGCACGGATCGTAGAGGCCTGAGCCTGCGCTGGCCGCTGCAGCCGACGCATCATAAAAATTTGATATTCCAGAGTTTTAATCGACCGGCCTCTGCATCAGGCAGAGGGCCGGTCGCTTGTATTCAAGACAGCGCAAAACATTGTCATGCAATGTAAAACTGGCACGCCACTTGCTTATTCGCTGGTGAACAGCAGAGTGGAGACAGGCCGGTGCCGTCACAAGTCGATACAGTACAGAGCCAGGGGGTAAATCGCGTCACACGCGCCATTGCCCAGTCTGCGCGCCGTACCGGTGTCGATTTCGGCTATCTGATGAACCAGGCCCGCATCGAAAGCGGCATGAACCCCAACGCCAGGGCACGTACTTCTTCAGCCACAGGGCTGTACCAGTTTATCGACCAGAGCTGGCTCGATGTCGTCGAGAAACATGGCCAGAAGCACGGCCTGGGCTGGGCTGCGGATGCCATTCACCGCGACGGCAAGGGCAGGCTCAGCGTCAGCGATAGCAACAGCAAGGCGCAGATTTTCGCGCTCCGCACCAACCCCGAAGTTGCTGCACTGATGGCCGGCGAATTCGCCGCCGACAATCGCGATTATCTCGAAGGCAAGCTGGGCCGCGAAATGGCGCCCGTCGACCTTTACCTCGCGCATTTCCTCGGTCCTGCCGGTGCACACAAATTCCTCAAACAGCATGCCGCCAATCCCGGTGCAGCGGCGGCAGAACATTTCCCCAAGGCTGCCGCTGCCAACCGGCCGATATTCTATGCCGACAATGGCAAAGCGCGCAGCTTTGACGAGATCCGCGAGCGCTTTGCCGCCAAGCTGGGTAACGGCAACGCCTTGCCGCCGGGCGGCAACATCATGCCAGCGGGCAACAAGCGTCCCGTTGCGGCCGCACGCTATGTCCAGCCTGCCGATTATGTCCGGATCGCCAGCCGCCGCGCGCCCGACAGCCACAATATGAACACGCCTGAAGCTGCGAGCCGCAGCGCCAATGAACATGCCCGCCTCGCCTATATGCGCCTGGCTTCGATGGGAACCGACAGCTAATGCCCCTCAAGAATTTCTCATCCAAGGATATTGCCGGCGGCCTGGGTGGCGCATTGCTGCCCTTTGCCACGCTGTTGCTTGTTATCTTCCTGGTGCTGCCGGTTCCGGCATTCATTCTCGATGTCGGTTTCATCACCAACATCATGATTTCGCTGGCGGTGTTGATGGTGGCGCTGAACGCCACCAAGCCGCTTGATTTTTCAAGTTTCCCCACGGTCCTGCTCTTTGCCACCCTTCTGAGACTGGGCCTGAATGTCGCCTCCACCCGTGTTGTTCTGGTCAGCGGGCATGAAGGCGGTGACGCCGCCGGTCAGGTTATAGAAGCCTTTGGCAGCTTCCTGATCGGCGGCGACTATATTGTCGGTCTGTTCGTCTTTGCGATCCTGATGATCATCAATCTGGTGGTGATCACCAAAGGCGCAGGCCGGGTCTCCGAGGTATCGGCGCGCTTCACACTCGATGCATTGCCGGGCAAGCAGATGGCGATTGATGCTGATCTCAACGCCGGACTGATTTCCCCAGAAGAGGCCAAACAGCGTCGTGCCGATGTCGCCACCGAAGCCGATTTTTACGGCTCGATGGACGGTGCCTCGAAATTTGTGAAAGGCGATGCCGTTGCCGGGGTCCTCATCCTGGCGATCAACATCATCGGCGGTATCATTCTCGGCATTGCCAGCCATGGCCTCGACATCACCGATGCCGCCTCGACCTATACCATGCTGGCCATTGGCGATGCGCTGGTGGCGCAGGTCCCTGCCCTGCTGCTTTCGATTGCCGCCGCGGCCATCGTCACCCGCGTATCATCGCCGATGAACCTGCAGGGTCAGATTACCTCGCAATTCAGCCTGTCACGGGCATGGTTGCCGGTGGCGGCGATCCTGTCGGTGCTGGGCATATTGCCCGGTATGCCCTCGCCGATCATATTGCCGGCGGCGGCACTGGCCGGGTTCTTCGCCTGGTATTGCGCAAGGCCGCGACAGGATGATGACGCATCCGCTGAACCTGTCGCCCCGCCCAACCCCAATATCATCCACTGGGAAGATGTCTCCAATGACGCGATGCTGGGCATCGAGGTCGGCTATGCGCTGACCCCGTTGGTAGACGAACGCAAGGAAGCGCCGCTGATCAAGCGCGTCACCGGCATCCGCAAGCAGATTTCGCGCGAGCTTGGGTTCGTCATCCCGCTGGTGCGGATCAAGGATGACATGAATCTCGAGCCCAATGGCTATCGCATCACCATGGGCGGTGCGGTCATTGCCGAAGACGAGATCTGGCCGGAGGACATGCTGGCGCTCGACAGCGGCGAGACCGACGGCACCATGGAAGGCCGTGTCTGCAAGGATCCGACCTTCGGCATGGACGCGGTGTGGATCAGTCCCGACAAGCGTGCCGATGCCATCGTTCGCGGCTATACGGTGGTCGATGCCTCGACCGTCATGGCGACACATCTCAACCACATGATCCGCCAGCATGCGGCCCAGCTATTCGGTATGGACGAAGCGAAAAAGTTGCTCGACACGCTACAGGAAAGCGCACCCGAGCTGGTCGACGGCCTGACGCCACAGCCGCTGTCGCTGTTCATCATCTCGGCCGTGTGCTGCGAATTGCTGCGCGAAGGCGTGCCGCTGCGCGATTTCCGCCGTATCTGCTCGGCGATGGTCGAGGCCGCATCCGATGGTACCACCGATGTCGCCACCATTACCGAGAGGGTGCGCGCGCGCATCGGTTCGATCATCATCCAGTCGCTGGTACCGGTCAGCATGCCACTGCCGGTGGTTACCCTCGACGCCGAGCTGGAGACATTACTGGCGCAGTCACTCAAGGTCAGCGGCGACGCCGCCTATCCGATCGAGCCTGGCCTCGCCCAACGCATTCTCTCGGCGCTCGAAGAGGCCAGCCGGCCCTTGATGCTGGAACAGCGCAACCATGCGCTGGTCACCTCGCCTGCCGCGCGCAAGCCGCTGGCCAATCTGCTGCGACCGCGTTTCCCCGACACCCCGGTGCTGTCCTTCCGCGAGCTGCCTGATGAGAAGCCGGTGGAGGTCATCGCTACCATCGGCAGCAGCCAGCAGGGCAGCCTGCCCAACCCCGGTCCCAAGGCCGAAAGCCACGAATTCAGGCAGCTTTGAACGGAGCCCGTAAATGTATGAATCCCCACAGTCATCGCTGTATGGTCGCAAGCCGAAGCAAGTCTCTCCGGGTGAACTGGTTGAGCAGAATCTGCCGCTGGTACGGAAGATTGCCTGGCATGTGCACAGCATGGCACCCGGGGCCATCGATATCGAGGATCTGATCCAGATCGGCATGGTGGCGCTGGTCGAAGCAGCCAACCGCTATGAGGATATGGGGCATAATTTTTCGACCTATGCCGGCACCCGTATTCGCGGCGCATTGATCGATCATTTGCGCGCCTCGAGCAATTTGTGCCGGTCGGCACTGAATATGCGCAAGGCAATGCGTGCCACCGAGGAGAAACTGTCCCAGGAGCTGGGCCGTGCGCCGACCGAGGCGGAAATGGCCGAAGCCATGGGCCTGGACAGCGCCACCTATCGCGACCGTGCCGACAAGGCGCAGCAGATGCAGATCGAGTCGATGGACGAAGTCTATTCCGAGCACAGCATGTGGTTCGCCGATGAGGAGGAAAGCATCGATGTCCGCATCGAAAAAGACCAGTTGCGTGCCTTGCTATCGGCGCATATCGGTCAGCTCAAGGAACGCGAGCAGATGATCCTGCAACTGCACTATATCGAAGAGCTGAATCTCGATGAAATCGGCAAGATTCTCGACATCACGGCGGCGCGGGTGTGCCAGATCAAAAAGGCCGCACTCGATACGCTGCGCAAACGGCTGGCCGCGCATGCGCGCTGACAGCCTGATCTTTCAGTAATTATCGATAATGATCATGACACAGCGCTTTGCCCCAGGCTGGGGCTGACCGGCTTTGCCACGACCGGGGCATGGACGTTCCAGCCTGTGTCGCCACACATGGCGTTGCTCGATTATCGCCGAACCGCTCACCTCACCGATCTTGCCTGTGCGCATTCCCTTGGTAATCCGCACCTGGCTGACCGCCCTGGCGCCGGAAGCTTTGTCTTCCGATCGCGCGGCATCGGTTATCGCCAGTGGCCCGAAAATCAGCAGTGCGATCACAGCCATTCGCCACAGCCAGGACGGCAAGGCAGATCCGCTTTCCGGCGAACCATCTGGCAAAGCGCCTGTGGGCAGTTGTGTCATGGGCGGGATAGTCCAGACAAAATGGGCCGGATCGGAATGCCTATGGGGAAACACATTCCGACCCGGCCACATTGGTTGGGGAGGACAGACCATACAGACCAGAGAAAAGGCCTGTCCCAGCATCATGACCGGATCACAGGATGTCTCCTGCGGGGAACGACCCGGTCATGAAATAAGGTTCACCGTTACCGGATCAGGCTGAGAACGCCCTGCTGGCTCTGGTTTGCCTGGGCCAGCATTGCAGTCGAGGCCTGGTTCAGGATCTGGTATTTCGCCAGCTGGGTTGATTCAGCCGAGAAATCCGCATCCTGAATGCGCGAGCGCGATTCCGTCAGATTGGTGACGCGGTCGGTGATGTTGCTCACCGTGGTCTCCAGACGGTTTTGCGACGCACCAAGGTTGGCCTGGGCCGTGGTCACGGTGTTCAGAGCGGTATCGAGCGCAGTCAGAGCGGTGTTGGCACCACCGGCTGTGCTGATATCGACAGTAGCAACACCAAGCGTAGCGGCACGCATATCACCCAGGGAAACGGCCACGGTCTCACTGGCACCCGATCCTGTCTGAATGGTGACGCTGGCATTGGAGCCATCGAGCAGGCCAACACCGTTAAAGTCGGTGCGCGAGGCAACATCGCCAATCTGCCCGATCAGCGCGGTAACTTCGGCCTGGAGGTTGGTACGGTCACCGCCAGACAGCGTACCGTTGGCGGACTGGACAGCCAGTTCGCGCATACGCTGCAGCATGTTGGTGACTTCATTCATACCGCCTTCTGCGGTCTGGGCCAGCGAGATGCCGTCATTGGCATTGCGCATCGCCATGTTGAGGCCACGGATTTCCGAGGTCATCCGGGTGGCAACAGCATTGCCCGCCGCATCGTCGGCAGCGCTGTTGATGCGCTGACCGGTCGAAAGACGTTCGATCGCCTGCTGCAGACCCATATCGGCGCGCGAGGACGCGTTGGCCGCCCGCATCGCAGAGACATTTGTCCCGATAACAGTCATGGTTCATTCCTTTCAGTTGCGGCAGCCAGAGGAAATGCTCGGGCGACCATGAAAGCTGTAACGGTGATCGCAAAACAGGATTAAGCGAAGAAATCACTCCCGCCGAAACGACGGAAAAATGACGTTCCGGGCGATAAGCGTCAAAAAACTGACGAAAACGTCAATAAACCGGCGTCAATTTATTGTCGTTTCGGTAGGGGAATGAAGACCCCTTATCCATCACACCAATCGGAATTGATGTCAAGCCATTCATAAATATAGATAATCCTCGAATCTGTTAAAATGGCACATGACTTGCTTAACCATTTCCGTCGACCAAGAGGAGCACGACGCCGGACGCTGCGGGAACAGCGAAAGGTATTTGTCGGAAACATGTGACGGGGAAATAATATGAAAAAGCAATGTGTGGTGAGTGAAGCTGTTCGCGAAATGCTGCCGACTTTGACCGATTGGCTGCGCGGAGCCTGGCTCGAACCGATCAGTGCCGAAAATTGCGCCGAAAACAGCAGGGGACCACGCAAGGATTGGCCGGTACACATATTGACAGCCGCAGAAATCGGCGAAGCCACCCATCGCGACATCATTGTCGAGCTGTGCGATGGTGAGGCCGAACTGATCCAGCCTGCCAAGGGCATGCCGATGCGCATCCGTTTCGGCATGAACGACATGGCCTTTGCCCATGCGCTGATCGCAGAAGCCATTCGGCAGGAAGGACCGGCCGTTGGTGAGCCATCAAGCGCGGAAACCATGATGTTCGCCGATCGTGTTGCCATGACCGATGCCAGCACCCTGATCCAGGGCGAAACCGGCACCGGCAAGGAAGGCATGGCACGCTTCATCCACGACAACAGCCCGCGCGCTGACAAGCCCTTTGTCGCCGTCAACTGCGCTGCGCTGCCCGAAACGATGGTCGAAGCAATTTTGTTCGGCCACAAGCGCGGCGCCTTTACCGGCGCGAGCACCGAGGCCGAAGGCCTGTTCCGCGCTGCCGATGGCGGCAGCCTGTTCCTCGACGAGATTACCGAACTGCCATTGCCGCTTCAGGCCAAGCTGCTGCGCGCGCTGCAGGAAGGCGAAGTGCTGCCGGTGGGCGAAACCAGGCCTGTCAGCATCGATGTCCGCATCATCGCCGCCGCCAATCGCGATTTCGAGGCTGAGGTCACCGAAGGCCGTTTCCGCGAAGATCTGTACTGGCGTCTGAATGTGGTGCCGATTGCGCTCAAACCGTTGCGTGAGCGCCGTCAGGATATCCGCGCCATCGCCGCAGCCATGCTGCTCAAAATGCAGGCCAAGAGCGACAGCTTTGCCTGGCCCACCCCCAATGCGTTGCGCGCGCTCGCCGAGCATGATTTCCCCGGAAATGCCCGTGAGCTCAACAACATGCTGCAACGGGCACTGATCCTGCGTACCGGCAAGCGGCTGCGCAGCGCCGATCTGCAGCTGGAAAGCGCAAAACCGGCGACCGCTCCGCGCCATGACCCTGTGCCCAGCACCGGCCGGCGTATTGTTCAGGGCCGTGATCTTCAGAGCCTGTCGCGCGAAGCCGAATTCGCCGCCATCCGCTCTGCGCTGGATGAAAATGACGGCAACCGCCGCGCTACGGCCCGGATGCTCGGCATTTCCGAGCGTACATTGCGCTATCGCCTCGCGGATATGCGCGAATTGGCCGAAGCCGCGTGAGGAGTTGAGCCATGAACAGCGTCAACAGCCTGATGAGCGCCCGCAATGCGATTATCCAGCAGAACAAGGCAATCCAGAATGTCACCAATGACACGGACAAGGTCGCAGAGACCAAGAGCGGGACGGAAAAAGGCCCGGACTTTGTCGGCGCGATGCAGGAAGCGGTGCAGAGCGTCAATGCGCTGCAACAGGAATCCGCCGCCGCAGCGACCGCCTATGAAATGGGCGAGACCACGGACATCGCTGCAGTAATGCTGGCCAAACAGAAAGCGTCGGTCGGCTTCGAGGCGACAATGCAGGTCCGCAACAAGCTGCTCTCCGCCTATCAAGACATTATGAACATGCCGGTGTAATCTATCATGGCCAACCAGATCATTCCCGCCGGCGGTGAAGCCGGAGACACATCCGCCCTTGCAGTGACATCGCCGCAGGCCGGTACGCCGCTGCGCGGCAGCCCAGGCCTGGGGTCCGGTTCATTTCTCGACCGGATCAACGCCTTGAGAGCGCAGCCCGCCATCGCCCGCTCATTGCCGCTTATCGGTATTATCGGCGTGCTCGGTCTTGCCGCATTTGCCTGGCTGGCGCTGCGCGAACCGCCGCAGCGCGACCTGTTCCGCGGACTGCCCGAAAATGACAAGGCCGCGGTCGCAGCAGCGCTGGAATCGTCGAACATCATGTACCAGATTGATGACTCCACCGGCGCTTTGACCGTATCCGAGGATGATTATCATACCGCCAAGATGCGGCTCGCCGCTCAGGGACTGCCGCGCAGCGCGCCCGATGGCGACAGTATCGTCTCGAGCATGCCAATGGGTGCCAGCCGTGCCGTTGAAGGCGAGAAGCTGCGTACTGCGCGCGAACTCGATCTGGCGCGGAGCATCGAGGCGATTGACTCAGTTCTATCGGCGCGGGTCCATCTCGCGGTCGAACCGCCCAGCATCTTTATCCGCGACCGCCGCACGCCGGCTGCCTCTGTGGTGCTGCAGCTTGTCCCCGGCAGCAGTCTCGGCCAGCCCCAGGTCAAGGCCATCACCCATCTGGTTGCCAGTTCTGTCGCCGGACTGACTGCAGAAAATGTCTCGCTGGTCGACCAGAATGGCAGGCTCCTCTCTTCCGACGGCGAGGACAGTGCCTTTTCGGAGACCGAGCACCAGCTCAAAGTGCGCGAACGGATCGAGGAACGCTATCGCCGTTCGCTTGCTGCGTTGCTGACCCCGATGGTGGGTGCCGACAATTTTGTCGCCGAGGTTTCGGCAGAAGTCGATTTCACCCAGCGCCAGGCCACCAGCGAAACTTTCCCCGCCGATGAAGCCCGTGTCCGCAGCGAACAGCGCAGCCTGACCACCGATGAAGGCGCCGTCACCCCGGTCGGCATCCCCGGTGCCATTGCCGAAGAACCGCCGGCCGATGGAGAACTGGGCGAAACCATCGATCCGCCTGCGGAAGAAGGCGCTGCCGCCGTGGGCAGTAATCGGCGCGAAGAACAGGTGACCCGCAGCTTCGAACTTGGTCGCCAGGTATCGGTGACACGCGATGCGGTCGGTCAGGTGACCCGCCTGTCGGTTGCGGTCGCCGTACGCGGTCCGGACGGTAAGACGCTGGCACAGGAAGACCTTGCCGAGATCGAGAACCTGGTCAAAGGCGCTATCGGTTTTGATCAGGCGCGGGGCGACCAGGTTGCGGTATCGACACGTGACTTCATGGACATCGCCGAGATCGAGACGCCCTGGTATGAAGCCGGATGGGTATCGATATTGGCGCGCAATCTCTCCGCGCTGCTGGTTGCACTGGTTCTGATCTTCGGCATTGGCCGTCCGCTGCTGCGCAAGGCCGGCATTTTTGGCGGCAAGGACAAGGCCAAGGGTGAGGAGGGCGCGTCGCCCGACGTCGCAGCAACTGCACCCGCGCCGATGCTCGGCGCTGCGCCTGCGGCACAGCTGGCAAGCCAGCCACAGGCCGAACCGGTGACCATCGATATGATTACCGCAGCGCAAAGCTATCAGGAACGCGCACTGCTGATCCAGAATTTCGTCAAGCAGAACCCGGAACATGCCGCTCTGGTGGTCCGCGACCTGCTGCGTAGCGACACAGCAGCAAAGGATGCAGCCAATGTCTGAAGCAGCCAGCGCAATCGACAATGAAGCCCAGGAAGAGGCAGCCCTCGAACCGGGCATCAGCGATCCGCAGGCGGCGGCAATATTGATGCTGCTGTTTTCGGAAGATGCAGCGGCCGATGTGATCGCCGAACTGGAACCGGACGAAGTCCGCCATATCAGCGACATCATGTACAGCGTTGCCAATGTCGGCGGCGAGGATATCAACAATGTGCTTGACCTGTTCATCGAACGCGCCCGCCACCGCACCACAGTGGGATATAAGGCGGACAGCCATATTGAAGGCGTCCTGAAGCGCGCCTTTGGCGAGCAGCAGGCAGAAACCATGATCAGCCGCATCGCTCCGGTGACGGCTGTCGACACGCTCAAGCCGCTGAAATGGATGGAGCCCGGCGATATTGCCGCGATGGTCAGGGAAGAGCCACCACAGGTGGCGGCGCTGGTGCTGTCTTTCGTGCGTACCGACAATGCCGCAGAGGTTCTGGGCCTGCTGCCCGAGGAAAAGCGTGATGAGATTGTCTATCGCCTAGCAACTCTGGGTGAAGTCAGTCAGGACGCGATCGACATGATCGAGGATCTGCTCACCAGCTTCCAGTCGCCCGGCAGCGGCAAACCCACAGCCACCAAGAGCAATGATTCCTCGGATATCGCAGCAATCATGAACGGTCTCGACAAGAAGGACAGCCAGCGGCTGCTCAAGGCACTGGCAAAGCGCGACCGCATTCTGGCCAGCGCAATCGAGGACGAGATGTTCACCTTTGCCGACCTCGCCGTGCTCGATATCAAGAGCATCGGTACCGTCGTCCGCTCGGTCGATAACAGCCTGCTGGTCCCGGCACTCAAAGGTGCCGATGATACACTGCGCGAACGCATACTCGGCTCTATGTCGACCCGCGCGGCACAGTCGCTCAACGACGAAATGGAAGAATCGGGTCCGCTGGCGATGGACGAGGTCAAGGCGGCGCAAAAGGCAATCGCCGCTGCGGCCAAGAAGCTGGCCGACAAGGGCGATATTCTGATCGATCGCGGAGGTGGCAATTATGTCTGAAGGCCAGGCCGATGACGGCTTCCGGCAATGGCGTGTCGAACCGCATAATTTTCAGCCTATCTGGTCGGACCGTGACGGTGATGCCTTTCATCCCGGCAACAACCCCTCTCCAGCCGGCACTGCAGCTATGGGCGAAGCCGATAGCGGCCCGTCGGCAGCCGAACAGGAACAGCAACTTTTGCAGCGACAGATCAACGAGGCTTATCAGCGCGGCTTTGACGAAGGGCAGAAGGTTTCGGCCCAGGCCAATGCCGAACTGACCGAAATCTCACAAAAGCTGCATGAGTCGATCGGCACGCTGAAACCGGTCCTGTCCGACCAGCTGTGTGAAGCCATCATCCTCGCCATATCGGCTCTGCTCGAACGCACCGCCAGCTTTGCGGTGCCCGATGCCGATCTGCTGCGTCAGCGCTGCGAAGCCCTGGCCCGGGTTGCGCATCGCGAACTCAGCAAGGCGCAGCTGTTCGTCCACCCCGAGGACCGGGTGCTGATAGGCGAGACCGATATCGGCCTGCCATTGGTCGACGACCCGCAGATGATGCGGGGTACGCTGCGCATCGCGCATGATGACGGGTTTATCGAACAGGGCACCCAGCCGGTGCTCGATGAACTCGCCGCAATGCTTGACGAGCTGGAGCTGACCCGATGATTGCTGCCCAGGCAGAGGCTTTGAGCCAATTCACCGATCGTATCGCACAGATCAGCACCGGGCCGCGCGCCATCGGCAAGCTGGTGGCGCATGATGGCGGTATGCTGGAAGTGACCGGATTCAACTATCCCATTGGTTTCGGGGGCAATTTACGCACGGCCGATGGCCACAGAATTACCGCCGAGATTGCCGGTTTCCGCGGATCGCGGGCGATGATGATTCCGCTGGAAAGCGATGCTGCGCTAAAAAACGGTACGCGCGTCGAACCCAATATGCAGTCCAGCCTTGCCGCTGTCGGCGATACGCTGCTGTCGCGCGTTATCGGCCCTATGGGCGAACCGCTGGACCGCCGCGGACCGATCATCACCAATGACCACTGGCCGTTAATGGGCAAGCGTGACAATGTGCTCAATCGCAGCGGCGTCACCAAACCGATCGATCTGGGCGTACGCGCCATCAATGCGCTGCTGACCGCCGGTTATGGCCAGCGCATCGCCATTGCCGCCGGCTCCGGCGTTGGTAAATCGGTGCTGATCGGGCAGATACTCGACAATGCCGATGCTGATGTCATCGTTGTTGGCCTGATCGGTGAGCGCGGACGCGAAGTCAGCGATTTCGTCGCAACCCGGATGACCGGACCGGTACGCGACAAGATCGTCACCGTCGCCGTGCCTGCCGACCATTCCCCGATCTTGCGCTTGCGCGCGGCGCATCGCGCCACCGCCATCGCCGAATATTTTCGCAGCCAGGGCAAAAGGGTGCTGCTGGTGATCGACAGCCTGACCCGGATCGCCCATGCCCAACGCGAAATCGGCCTGGCGCTTGGCGAACCGCCGACGATGAAAGGCTATCCGCCATCCTCTTTGGCGCTGATCCCGAAGCTGATCGAGCGCGCCGGCAATGACCATGCCAGTGGCGGCTCGATCACCGCACTCTATACCGTACTCGCCGATGGCGGTGATATGGACGACCCGATTGTCGATACCGCACGCGCAATTGTCGACGGGCATATCATCCTGTCACGCACATTGTCGGAACAGGGCGTGTTCCCTGCCATTGATATCGGGCAATCGCTGAGCCGGGTCGCCAATGACATCATCACTGAAGAACAACGCATGGCGCAGACCAATTATCGGCGCATCTGGTCTGCCTATGAAGAGAATCGCGACCTGCTGCTAATGGGTGCCTATCGCGCCGGCAGCGACAGCGATATTGACGAGGCGGTGGCACGGCGCCCGGATCTGCTCGATTTCATCCGCCAGCGACCGGATGAGGCGGTTTCGATGCAGGACAGTGTTGCTGCGCTGACCCGGAGTTTCGGCGCGGTGGCGCAACCCGATCATGAGGTCATCGCGTGACCGGGCGCCGTGCCAGTCGCAAGCGGATACTGGATGTCCGCGAAAAACAGATGCGCGTGGCCATGGGGCATGCCGCTGTGGCGCAACATCACGAGGCCGAACTGACCAGCAACCGCGACCGGCTGCGCCTGCTCTGCGCCTCGACCTATGAGACGCTGGACTGCGACACGGGCCACAGCCTGCACGCCCAGATGGAGTTGGGCCAAAGGCTGCTGCGTGCCGAAGACGCACTGCACACGGCGCTGGATACCGCCCGGCAAAAGCTTGCCGAGGCAGAGCGGCAAAGAACTGCCGCCCGTGTCGATCGCGAAGCGGCACAGAAGCTGATGGCGAAGGCAGAACGCGAAAGCGAGGATGCAGAAATCCGCAAACAGGCAATGATGCCGCGGCATCGGCGCACGCCAAACAGTGATCTATAAGCTTTCTTAACCATCATTGTGCCGTAAAACCTGCCACCTGAAAGAGTTGGCACGGTTCCTGCTTAATTTTGTGCATGGAACTTGCAAATCTCTTTCTCGCAAAAGCGCCAGACGCCGCGCCGTCGAAAACGCTGCGCGTCGATGCCGCCAAGCCCTTCTCTATCGACGGGATATTCACCGACACCGTCGCAGATGATGCCACAGCCGATACCATCGCAGAGAACGGCAAACGCGAAACCGATGCGCTCATCACCAATGAAACCCACAATAATCGCGGCAAAGTGCCAAGCCTTCCCCAGCAGCAGGATATTGGTGACGAGCTGCAGGAAGACGTGCTGGCCATGGCCTTCCTGCCGGTCACCAATCCAGCGCCAGTTGTCAGCAACAGCAGCGCTCTGCCAACCGGATCAGCCATCGGTTCCGCCGAGAGCGTGCCCCTCCCCACGCGCATCGACCTGATGACAGTGATCGCTGAACGGGGCACCGCGACCGCCGCACAGGACAACCGCGCAGAACTGGACAACAGTCCAGCCAAGGCCAGCATCGATAATGCCGACGCAGCGGTTGAGGCGATGCCCCCGTCCGCCAAAAGCGGCGCTATTGAGACCGCTGCGAAACCGGCAAAAGCCGTCATGGCCGACAGCGCAATGCCCAGCATTGCACAGCCTGCCGCGCTGGCAACGGCAACGGCCATAACCACACAGAACCTTGCCCAGCAGACCGTCGCGACACAGAGCGTTGCCGCACAGGGCGTCAATCCCGTCATTATCCCGATCACTGGCGATGCCAGCCGCATCCAGCGGCAGCCAACCACCAGCCGCGATGGCAGCGGCAGGATCAAGCCGACGGACATCGTTTCGGCCGCACCCGCAACAGCACCTGCCAAAGCACCTGTGCAGAGCGGCAATATCCTGATCAAACCCGACCCCGAAACGGACATTCAGACACCCGATATGGTCCAATCGGAATCGGAACCGCAGCCGCAATCCGAAATTACCGCCGATAATGGCGCTGAATTCTCTGTCCCGCGTAACAGCGTGGCATCCCATACACCCCATGCGCCGGTGCCTGCTGCACCTTTCACCCTGCCTGGCTCGCAGCCTATAGGCACCGGCGCCACCCCTGCGGACAACAGCCCGGCACCTTTGCCTCAGGCCACTACGCCCGTGGCCCTTGACAGCCAGTTTGCCGATCGCATCGCCCGTGAGATTGCGATGATCAGCAAAACCGCGCAGGGCATATCGCTGCAGGTAACACCGGAGCGACTGGGCACCATCAATATCGAAATCATGCCCGGCGATAATGGCGACACTGTGCGCCTCACCGCCGAAGATGCGGAAGTACGCCAGATCATTCTCCAGACGCAGAGCCGCATCGAACAGGATATGCGCCAGTCGGGTCAGAAGATCGCCAGCTTCGAGGTTGCCGGGGACGGTGTCTCAAACAGCTCCGGACAGCGTCAGGATGACGCCCAGCGCGAAGCCGCACAACAGGGTCGCGCGCATCAACCGCAACCACCCTATGGCACTGCAACCGGTGACACGACCGCAACGCAAGCTGGCAGGGACAGCGTCGGCAATGACAGTCGGATACGCTACGCCTGATCATTAAAAATTCAACGTTATCAATAGCTTTGGAGATATTTCGTGGCTGATGAAGAGAATAGCGAAGAGACGCCGAAAAAGGGCGGCAAGATGAAGAAAATCATCATGCTGCTACTCGGCACGGCGCTGGTCGGTGGTGGCAGTGCGGCGGGTGGCTTTTACATCGCTGGTGGCATGAATCCGCAGCAGGAAGCGAAGCCGGACCTTCCCAAGCTGGTGCTTAAAGACGGCACGCATGTCGAGGCCAAGCCCGGCGCAACACCTGATGCCCGCGACTTTCAGGTCACTTACCACCAGATGGAAAAGGCGTTCACCACCAACCTGCTGGGTGGCGGCTTTGCCCAGGCGGAAATGGCGATATCGACACCATATGACGACCGCGTAATCGAGGCGATCAAGGAACATGACATCGCCATACGTTCGGCCATTGTCATGCAGCTTGCCTCGGGCGATTCCGCAGCATTGCAGACCCAGGCCGGAAAGCAGGCCATGGCAACCCAGCTGAAGGAAACGATCAACGAAACGCTGCGCGGCAAGACAGGCTTTGGCGGCGTCGATGAAGTCTATTTCACCAAATTCGTCGTGCAATAAGCTCCGGAAAGCAGCAACCATCATGGCCGCAAAAAAGACCAGAGAAAAAGCCAAGACCACAAAGCCGGTCAAGCACAGCTTTGTCACCCATGATCGCACCCAGATCGACGTGCAGCCAATGCTCAAGCGCGTCGTCCGCCCGATGCGCAAGACGCTCGCTGCCGCGATGGCAACGCTGGGTGCCGGCAAGCTGATCGTAGAGGCCGGTGATGTCTATTCCAGCACCAGCGCCGAATGGTTTGACGGTGCAGCGGAGCCATGTGCCTACAGCCTTTATCAGCTGGCCCCGGTCAAGGGCGCGGCAGTATTGCGCCTCGATGCCGATCTGGTGGCCGCTCTGGTCGATACCTTTTTCGGCGGTGCCATTGCCCGGCCAACGCGCGAGATCAGTGAATTTTCGCGCACCGAATTACGGCTGATCCACCGACTGGCCGACATTTTCTCGCAGGAACTTGGCAAGAGCTGGGCCGCCCAGGGCGCATTTCGCTGCTCGATGGCGGGTATCTGCACCGATCCGGAAGATGCCCAGACCGCCGCACCGACTGCGGTGATGATTATCCAGCCCCTGGTGCTTGTCTATGGCGAGGAGATCCGCTTCACCGTGGAGATTGCCTATCCGCTGGACATGGCGCAATCGGCCAAGGAAATCGCCACTCCGGTGCAATCGGACAATGACGCGGCGGATCGCGATCCGGTCTGGGACCGCGCGCTCGCCAGCAGCCTGAACAATGTCCACCTGCCGGTGCGCAGCGTATTGGCCCGGCCGGAAATGACCCTGCCCGAACTCGCGCAGCTCAAAGCCGGCGACACCATCCCCATTCCTCCTGCCCGCAACCTACCCCTGCTGATCGGCGACAAGATTTTCGCCCGCGGCAGCATGGGTGAGCAGAACGGGATGGCCGCATTCCGCATAGACCAAATCGAAAAAGGATAAACCGATGAGTGATATGAAAGAAGCGCCCCAGCTGGGCGGAGCCGATCTGCAGGCCGCCGTGGCCGCCAATGTCGTGCAGGGGCTCGATAACGAGGCCAGCAACCACTACCGGTTTCTCGCCGATATTCCGGTTCGCCTGTCCGTCGAAGTCGGTCAGGTCACGATGTCGCTGTCCGAGATCATGGATCTGGAAGAAGGCGCGGTTGTCGAACTGGGACGTCCGGCCAACGAGCTGCTCGATATCAAGGTCAATGGTGCACTGGTCGCCAAGGGCGAAATCATCAATGTCGATGGCCGTTTCGCCATCCGCGTCGCCGAGGTCGTCACCCAGCAATCGGCTGGCGGCAAGATCGAGCGGCGCGCATCATGACCTATTATATTCTCAAGCTGGTAATCATGCTGCCGATCATGGCGGCGATGATCTACGGCGCGCTGTGGCTGTATCGCAAATATCAGCCCGGGATGCTGACCGGTGTGCAGCAAAAGCGCGGCCTTAAACTGGTCGAGACCCTGCCCATGGGCACTTCGGGCAAGCTCGCCATTGTCGAATTTGCTGGACAGAAAATCCTGCTCTCGGCCAGCCGTGGCGGGATCCAGCATATCGCCACCGCCGAGGCCGATGCAGAAACCCTGGATGCCATCGCGGACGATGCTGAAACGGGTAGCCTCGGCCCTGCCGCAGGCCTGCCTTTCCAGAATCTCATGCAGCGCGCGCTCGAAGGCGCCCGCAACAAACAGGCCTGAACCAGTATGCGCATAGTCTGCATCATCATAACCATCGTCGCGGCGACGCTGTTCGCGATCGAACCCGCCTTCGCCCAGACCGGTGATGTCGGGGCTTCAGAGGCACTGGGCAAGGCGCTCGACGATGTTGCCGGAGACGGCAAGCCACTGACGCTGTCGCTGCAGATCCTCATCCTGATGAGCCTGCTGACGATCCTGCCGTCGCTGCTGCTGATGATGACCAGCTTCACCCGCATATTGATCGTATTGTCGATCCTGCGCCAGGCACTGGGCCTGCAACAGACACCGCCCAATCAGGTGCTGATCGGTCTGTCGCTGTTCCTGTCGCTGTTCGTGATGGCGCCGACATTTTCCGAGATCAACACCCGTGCGGTCGAGCCCTATGGCGAAGAAGAGGTCAGTCTCGACCAGGCAATCGAGATTTCCGGTGAGGTCTTTCACAAATTCATGGTCAAGCAGACCCGCGAAACCGATATCAAGCTGTTCATGGACCTGGCCGAGGAAGACGGTTTTTCCAGCGCCGAGGACATTCCTTTCTCGATCCTGCTGCCGGCCTTTGTCACCAGCGAGCTGAAAACCGCGTTCCAGATCGGTTTCATGATCTACCTGCCGTTCCTGATCATCGACCTGGTCGTCGCCTCGACCCTGATGGCGCTCGGCATGATGATGCTGTCGCCCACGATCATCTCGATGCCGTTCAAGCTGTTGCTGTTCGTGCTGGTCGATGGCTGGGCCCTGACCATGGGCTCGCTGGCCGGATCGTTCGTGACCTGAAGCGGAGCATAATCATGGAACAGACGGATTTCTTCATCGGCATTGCGCAACAGACATTGTGGGTCACCGCGCTGGCGGCGGCTCCGCTGCTGATCCCGGCGCTGGCCGTGGGCATATTGCTCGGCATGGTCCAGGCGGCAACGTCGATCAACGAAGCAACGCTCAGCTTCGTCCCCAAGCTGATTGTCGTGGCGGTGATGCTGGCGCTTTTCGGCGGTTCGATCATCTATCTGATCGCCGATTTCACCATCGAAACCTTCAACCGGATACCGGACCTGCTGCAATGATCGCCCCCGCCTATGCCGGTGTCGAGGAGCAGCTGTGGATGTGGTTGATGGCCATGATCCGGCCCGGCGCAGCGATGCTGATCGCGCCGGTTTTCGGTGCCGGTTCGGTGCCGCTTCAGCTGCGCATCATATTGTCGCTGATGATCGGCGTTGCCGCCACCAGCGGCGCCGGTGTCAGCATACCCACCGATACGCTGGTCAGCTTTTCCGGTGTGATGTTCATCATCGCCGAGGTGCTGGCCGGCCTCGCCATGGGGTTTGCGCTGCAGGTCGGCTATGCGGCCGCCTTTGTCGCGGGTGAGACGCTGAGCAACGCCATGGGTCTGGGCTTTGCCTCGATGAACGACCCGCAGACCGGAGTATCGACCCCGGTCGTTGGCCAGTTTCTCTCAATCATTGCAACATTGCTGTTGCTGGCGATGGACGGGCATCTGATGCTGATCGCGATCATCGTCCATAGCTATGAGACGCTGCCGCCGGGCAATGCCTTTCTCAGCCTTGCCGCAATTGAAGGGATTATCGGCTTTGGCGGATCGCTATTTGCCATGGGTCTGCTGATTGCGCTCCCTGTCGGTGCCGCGCTGATTCTGGTGCAGCTGGTGATGGCGATGCTGGCGCGTTCGGCTCCGGCGATGAACCTGTTTGCCGTCGGCCTGCCGGTCGCGGTGCTGTCCGGACTGGTGCTGCTGGCGGCGACCGCACCGGTGATGGCGGAAACCCTCATCGAAGCCCTGACCGGTGGCCTTGAGCAATCGGAAATGGTTGTAACGCGAGGACGATCATGAGCCAGTCCCCTGGCGGCGGTGAAAAGACCGAAGCGCCAACCCCTAAGAAACGCAAGGACAGCGCCAAAAAAGGCCAGGTACTGCAATCGCGCGAGCTGGGCACGGCGATGGTCATCATGGTCGGCGCGCTGGTGCTATGGGTCTTTGGCAACGCCCTGATCGCGGCTTCGGGAGACATGGTGCGCGCGGCCCTGCGCTTCGACAATCGCGATATTGTCGCATTTGACATGGGCGGCCGCACATTGACCCTGCTGACCCCCTTGCTGCTGCCCTTTGGTGGATTGTTTGCGATGCTGATGCTGGCGGCAATCGCCACCCCGGCCCTACTCGGCTCGGCCGGCTTTCGCTGGGCGGCTGTCAAGCCCAAGCCATCAAAAATGAACCCGCTGTCAGGGATCAAGCGCATGTTCGGCACCCATGGCCTGATCGAACTGGGCAAGTCGCTGGCGAAGGTCACCTTGCTGGGTGCCATCGGCGCCATGGTGATCATGACCTATCTGCCGGAAATGGCGGAACTGGGCCATGGCGATGTGGCGGGCAATCTGATTGCCTATGGTCGCCTGTTCAATATCACTCTGCTGGCCATGGCCGGTGCGCTGGCGGTGATCGCGATGATCGACGTCCCGGCACAAATCTATCAGCACACGAAAAAGCTGAAAATGACCAAGCAGGAGGTCAAGGACGAGCATAAGGAAACCGAGGGTTCTCCCGAGCTCAAACAGGCGATCCGCCAGCGCCAGCAGGAAGTGATGAGCGGGTCGGTGCGCAAGGGCGTCGAGGAGGCGACCGTGCTGCTGGTCAACCCCACCCATTTTGCCGTCGCCCTGCGCTATGACCAGGAAAATGACGCCGCGCCGGTAGTGCTGGCCCGCGGTCGCGACGGCATCGCCCAGGCGATGCGCCGCCTCGCCGAGGAAAAGGACGTGCCGGTGATGCGCTACCCCGATCTGACCCGCGCCATCTATTTCACCTCCCGGGCCGGAGAGATGGTCGATGAGCGGCTGTATCTCGCCGTCGCGACATTGCTGGCGTTTATCTACCGGCTGGATGCGAAAATGGCTTCGCGCGCCGACCGACCGAAAATCAGCGTACCCGATGGCATGCACTATGACAGCAAGGGTGAACAAAATGGCTAAACAACCAGGCAAATGCGCCGTTACTTCTCCCGAAGAAAGGGCAGCAGAACATGTTTGACAGTCTATCAGGCCTTATTGGCGGGCAAACCGGTGTCAATTCGGCGCAGCTGGTACGCGATCTCGTGCAGGTCACGCGCGAGCCGCGCGAAGCCCAGATTCTGCAGCGCCAGGAACTGAACAGCGCCCGCATTTCGGCCATGGCCTCGGCCTCGTCATCGCTCAGCACCTTTGCCGAAGCGCTCGACACGCTGCTCGATGGCCGCCGCTTTTCGGGTGATCTGATATCGAGCAACGCCACCATTGCCACGGTCGGCTTTATCGAGGGCCAGACGCCACAGGGCCTGCCGGTCACTGTCGAAGTCGACCAGCTCGCCTCCGAACAGCGCACGGTTTCGCGCGTTTTTGCCGATACCGACGCCGCTGTCGGTGAAGGTACGCTGACGCTCGGCACCAGCGGCGGCAGTTTCGATGTCGTTATCGATTCCAGCAACAACAGCCTTGCCGGCCTGCGCGATGCGATCAACGACGCCAATAGCGGTGTCAGCGCCACGATATTGACCGACGTCAATGGTGCCCGGCTTGTCCTCGCCGGCGCAGAAGGTGCCGATGAAAGCTTCACCATCACGACGCCACCCACGCCGTTGCTGGGTACGCCCAGCACGCTGAACGACTTCGCCTATCCGCCGGGTGCCGATGGCGGCATGACCGCGGTATCGACGGCGCAGAACAGCCGTATCTTCGTCGATGGTGTTGAGCTCAACCTCAGCAGCAACAGCGTCGACAATGCGATTACCGGCGTCCAGCTTAACCTGCTGGCCGCCGCACCCGGCGAGCCGATCACGATCAGCGGCGATCGCCCGGCCTCGGGCGTGCGCGATCTCGTTGTCGAATTTGTCGAAGCCTATAATGACCTGCGCGAAGGGCTGAACGATGCTACGCGCCCCGGACTTGACGGTGCCAGTGGCGGCCCATTGGCCGGCAACTCGGCCATTCGCGACATGGTGCGTCGGCTGGGCGCGATGAGCTCGACGCTGCTCGCTTCCGAAGGACAATATCGCACCCTTGCCGATATCGGCGTCCGGACAAATAATGACGGCACACTGAGTATTGACGATGCCCGACTCGACGCTGTGCTCGAGGATGATCTCGATGCAATCAGCGCCATGCTCGACCCGATTAATCCCAATGAAAACAATCCCGGCCTCGCCGGAGTGATGAATGACGTGCGTGATTCGCTTCAGGGTGAAGACGGTCCGTTAACCTTGGCACAGGAACGTTTTAACGCGATTTCTGAGGACCTTAGGGAGATGTTAACCGAACTTGATGATGATATCGACCGCTATCGGGCCCAACTCGAACGCACTTTCGCCAATATGGACCGGCAACTCGCCGTCCTCCGATCTACACAAAGTTACCTCGATCAACAAATATCTATCTGGAATGATTCCGAAAACTGACATAAAGACTGCAAAATCTTGGAGAACGCACCGTGACGTTTCGCAAGCGCCCGAACGGCTACACTAAAAGCTATCTGGATACTCAGGCCAGCCGTGTCGAAGGTGCCAGCCCGCATGAACTGGTATCGATTATGTTCGAAGAGCTGCTTTTGCAGCTCGACACTTCAATTAAGCACACAGAACGCGGCGACAATCCGGCCATGCTGGAAGCGAAGTCGCGCGCGGCGGCGATCGTCAATGCACTTGATGAGAGCCTGGATTTCGAACGTGGCGGTGATACCGCAGTGGCGCTCGGCGTAGTATATCGCCAGGCAGCGGAAAGAATTGCCAAGGCAAATGGTCCCGCAGCGAAAGATATTTTGCAATCCGTGCATGAAATGGTTTCGGAAATTTACGCGGCCTGGAAGGATATCGGCAAGGCCTCAGGCGGCAAAAGTCCGTCTTGACGCATTGCGTGTATCTTTAACGATACATCCCCGCTAATTTCCCTGATCATCCGTACCTTTGCTTCGCTCAGGCAGCCAGACGGTTGTCGCGTACGATATTGTAGCGTTTCATTTTTTCGACAAAGGTTGTCCGCTCCAGCTTCAACAGCCGGGCCGCAGCGGCAACCACACCATTGGTCTGCTCCAATGCCATGGTCAGCAAGCGGCGTTCCTCCCGCTGCAGATGCGCCTTGAGCGAGAAGGCCTCCGGTATCGCATCCTCGGGACCCGATATCGCCACTACAGAGGCTTCAGCAGCGGGTTCAGCCTCAACCGTCACCGGTGCCGGTTCGGCAGAGGCACCACAGCCGGCATCCATGGCAAAACTTTCCCGTATCGCATCCACCATTTCGTGCACCGGGTTCCTGACGGCCGGGGTAATCTGGGCCGTCTGACACTTTGGCACTGCATACATCAGCTTCTGCAGCTGTTCAGCGCCAATCCATCCCTGAGGGTAGACGATCTTCGCGCGCAACACGACATTGCGCAGTTCGCGCACATTGCCTGGCCAGTCATGGTCCATCAGCATCTGCAGCGCATCCTTGGTAAAGCAGGCCCTGCCCTGATCGCCGTTTTTATCGCGCAGAAAATGCCGGACCAGCGGTTCGACATCCTCGCGTCGCTCTTTCAACGCCGGCATATGCAGCGGCAGCACGCACAGACGATAATAAAGGTCCTCGCGAAATGCACCATGGGCGATCTGGTCTTCGAGCGACTGGTGCGTCGCTGCAATCATGCGGACATCGACCGCAATGTCGCTGCTGCCGCCGACACGGCGTACCTTGCCGTCCTCGAGAATGCGCAGCAACCGCACCTGCATATCCGGCGCCATTTCGCCAATTTCATCGAGGAAAAGCGTGCCGTTATGCGCCCGTTCGAAATGTCCCATATGGCGGCCGGTGGCGCCGGTAAAGCTGCCTTTCTCATAGCCGAAGAACTCGGCTTCCATAAGCTCTTTGGGAACCGCACCGCTGTTCACCGCGACAAAGGACTGGTCGCGACGCGGCGACACCCGGTGCAGTGTATTGGCCACCACTTCCTTACCGCTACCCGAAGGCCCGGTAATCAGGACCGAAGCACTGGTCGCAGCGGCGAATTTCAGAAAGCAGCGGACTTCATGAATTGCCTGGCTGCTGCCGATAATGGCCTTGTCGATGATCAGATCACTCTGTTTCATGCTTTCCCCTGTGGCATTTTGCCCCGTACCGCGCTGCCCCGCATCATTGTGTCCTCATGTCACAACGCCTGCCGGGCACGTGCTGGAATGAGTTAAGAGGATCATGGTAAACAAGAAGTTAATTTTCGTGCCGAGAGCCCCTGCACGATGGCAAGAGTGCGGGCAGCTCTCGTGACAGGAAAGTTTTTTATTATTATAAATCAATATGGTAACTGCGTCATCAACCAGGAATAGCTGGCGTCAAAAAATTGACCCTTTCGTGCCGAAAACAGCGTGAAGCAGCATGGTGCAATAACAATTACTGAAAATGTTAACGCCGCTAAGCGTCAGAGATTGGGCACCGGAGCAATGATCCAGGCGCTGCAACAACCAATGCCATTGCGTCCATTACCATTGACGCCATCGGCCTGACTGTCGCGTCAGGTTTACAGTACGCCCATCTCGCGATAGGCTGCGAATCGCCATAGCCTGACCGGCCCCGGTGTCGGATACCCGCCAGCTCCTTGCAGCGGCCTGTACGGTTTCCGGTTCACCGGTGGGGGGCGGCCAGACAATGTCAATAGTCCGGCGCACGGCGCGCTGGTGGAACTCCCGACGGGGCATCGAGCGCGATGCCGACAACCGCCGCTAGCTTCTTCGCAGCGCGCCAGGCCAAAAGGATGGCAGGAGAAGTTGGTTGGAAATCGCGCAAATGGCACGCCCGCAAAACGACACGCTGGGCATGTTGCTGTATACCAGTCATGCAACTCATGATTTTGACGATGAAGAGCTTCGCAAGCTCGTCAGCAAGGCGCGCAAGCGCAACCGGCAACTGGGCGTAACGGGCGCGGTATTCTATGAGGACGGTCGCTTTCTGCAATGGCTCGAAGGGCCGATAGCTGCCTTGGACCGTCTTTATGACGATATCGGCCATGACAAGCGCCATAATGATCTGGAGATGGTCTGCCACGGCCTCACAAATCATCGCATGTTTGCTGACTGGGACATGCATCTTTTTAACAGGCGCGGACAGATTGAGAACGCCCTGCATGGCTTCTCGCCACGCCAGCCAAATCTGCATGGAGAGCGGTCGATCCGCAAGGCGGCAACGCGGCTTTATGAAGGTGATGACAGCGATTTTATCGCGTTGCTGGCACAGCAGAATCATCTGCTTTGCGACGAGATAGCGCTGTGTGACCGGGTAATGCGCGATTATGACCATATGTGGAAGCGCGATATCTGTTCCGAACTGGACATCACCCTGGGCCTGTCGCAACTGCTATCGGCCTTTCGCCGCTGGCGCAGAAATGAGCCTATTTGCGCCAGCCAGCCTGGTCGTCGTCCCTTGCTGGTGGTGACACTGCCGGGCGAGACGCATCTCGTCGGCGCTTCGCTGGCAGCGGAGCGGCTGATGGATGCCGGGCGTGATGTCACCATAGAGTTTCCGTCTTCAAACCATGCGCTGTGCCGCCAGCTTGCCGATGTGGAATATGGCGGGCTGACAATCGTGACCAGCGGCGTTTTTGCCCGTGAACAATGGGCGGACCGATTGCATAGCGCGATAATTGCCGCGCGCGGGGAAATGGCGTCCGACACGCGCATCATAAGCTGCGGCCAGTTCGGGCTGTCGCGTCCGGATATTGCACAGACAACCGGTTTTGATGCCTGTTGCTGTTCGGCCAACGACCTGCCCAATCTTTTCGCTGCGCCATCGCAGACGCGCCACTGAGCTTGCCCACCACCCGGCTTGGATCAGGGCCAAAGGTCGCCCTTGTCGTCGCCGGCATCATCCTCGCCATCGGGTTGGTCATGCTGTGGTTTCAAAGACCGGGAGCCTATCCGCAGGCGAACGATACGCCGGTGGCAATACCCGACAAGACCTCGACCATTCACATACCGGTAAGCGGGGATCTTGCGGTTTTCGAAGCCATATTGAACCGCGAGATCCCGCGACGGCTGGTCACTATAGACGAACCGGAAAAAATCTGTTTCGCGACCAAATCAAAGCTGCTGCCCGACATATCATGCAAGCTGGTCGGCCATATCGATCGCGGCCCGATCCGTCTGGGCGGGTCGGGTGAGACCATCACCCTTACCATGCCGGTCAACACCATGATCCAGGCACGCAATATCGGCGGCATCATCAAGCGCGAAACCGCCACCGGATCGATGACGGTAACAATGCGCGCCAGGCTGGGGTTGCAGCGGGACTGGCAACCGACAGCCAAGGTCGACATTGACTATCAATGGGGCGAGGAGATCGGCATTGAGGCGCTCGGCCAGCGCATCACATTCGGTTCCAGGGTCGACCTGGAAATCCGCAAGATTGCCGGCCAGATCGAAAAGCGCCTGCCAAAGCTGATTGGTCAGCTCGAGGCCAGACAGAAGGCCGAACAAATCTGGGCCGCCGGATTTACGGTTGAGCGGGCAAAGACCGATCCCGGCATATGGGTACGCTTCACACCGCAGCGCATCGGCTTTGCCGGCTATCGCGTTTCAGAGCGCCAACTGATCGTCGATCTGGCGGCAGAAGCGCAGAATGAGACAATATTCGGGGCACGTCCGGCCAAGCCCGAAGTGACGCCGCTCCCCGATCTGATGGAGACGCTGCCACCAAAGGGCGTGGATGTGCATGTACCGGTCCATATCCCCTATAGTGTTTTGCAGGAACCTCTGGAGACGGCGCTGGGCTTCGGAGAGTTCCGCACCGTGGCGCTGGCAAATGGCATGGAGACCGAGGCGCGTTTCAATGATGTACAGTTCTTTGCCACCGCAAAAGGTCGGCTCGCCATCGGCTTTGACCTGACCATCATATCACCGTTGCCATGGCAGGACAGGATTGAGGGCAATGTCTGGATTGTCGGTCGACCCGAACTGGACCCGGACAACAAGGTGCTGTCGGTATCCGACCTGTCGGTGATCAGCCGCACTGACAGCACGATCTTCAATGCCGTGACCGGTGCGATTGCTGCCGAAGTCATTGATGACGAGCTGATTGCGAAAATCCGCTATGACTTTTCCCCGGAATATGACGAAGGTCTGGAGAAAGCCGATGCCTGGCTGAGGGCGCAGCCGCTGGAAGGCTTTGTCTTCAGCGGCGCACTGAAGAGCGCCGATATCGATGAAGTCCACCCTTCGCCGGATGGTTTCGTGATTCTGGCCAGAGCCACAGGCGATGCACAAATGGTCTATCGCCCCGATGAGGCGGCAAGACTGGTCGCCAGAAGACGCGCGGAACGCGCCGAACGCAAAAGCGCCGCCAAGACCCGATAATCGCAGCCCTCCGCTCTGGCGGACATTGCCAATATGGCAAATGATCGCCTAACCATTTTTGTTGTACCAAACACTGCAAATCCGCTGGAAAAAGGCAGGAAACCGCTTGTGCCTGCGGGACTTTCCCCGCTATTGGCCGATAAACAGATTCCCAGGCATAGGAAGTGCGCAAGAATCATGCAGCCGACTTTCTCCGGAAAGACCATAATCCATTTCGTAACAGCAACAGCATTATTGCTGCTTACGGCCTGCTCGGGTGGTGAGGGGGAAGAGGCCGAAATCATCCGTCCGGCCAAGCTGCATGTGGTGCAAGCGGCAAGCGAAACCTTCGACAACAGCTTCCCGGCGATCATCGAGGCCAGCCAGTCCTCTACGCTGGCGTTTCAGGTTGGCGGTTTCCTGCAGGATTTTCCCGTGCGCAACGGCCAGGCAGTGCGCCGCGGCGAGGTTATCGGCAGACTGGACCAGCGGCGCTATCGCAACGCGGTGACATCAGCACGGGCGCAATATGAGGCCGCGGAAGCCGAATATCAGAGCGCCGAGCGGCTGTTGGAGCAGGACGCCATAGCCAGGCTGGTGGTGGAACAGCGCAAGTCGCAGCGCGACACAGCGCTGGCGCAGCTTGACAGCGCGCAGAAAGATCTGGCGGACACTCTCCTGCGCGCGCCCTTTTCCGGTCTTGTCGCGGAAAAGCACATTACCGAATTCGAGAATGTCCAGCCCAATCAGGACATCGTCACGCTGCAAACCATCGGTGCCGCCGAAGCGGCGGTGAGCGTCCCCGCCAGTCTGGTGGCGCGCCTCGCCGATCCCGAAGACATCAGGACCAACAACTCCAGCAGCGATGATTATGAGACCTACATCGTCCTCAGCAGCGCGCCCGATCTCAAAATACCCGGTCGTTTCCTCGCGGCGACAACTCAGGGCGATACCCAGTCACAGACTTTCAAGGTCAATTTCGCCTTCACACCGCCCGACAATATGGTGGTGCTTCCTGGCATGACCGCGACCGTTTACAGCAGCCGTTCGCTGGTCCAGGGCGAGAAAACTTCCAGTCTCAGCGTGCCGCTCGGCGCCATTCTCTCCGATGGCAAGCAGCGCTTTGTCTGGGTCGTCGATACCAAGACCATGGCGGTGGCCAAACGCAAGGTGAAGACCGCTACCGGTGCCGGTGAAAACATTGCCATCGTGTCCGGCCTCAAGCCAGGCGAGACCATCGTCGCTGCCGGTGCCGCCTATCTGCATGAGGGCATGACCATCCGTGCCTATGAAGAATAGGCCCTGACCCGATGGATCTGGCCGAATTCTCGATCAAGAACCGTCTGATCTGTTTCATCGTCATCGCCATTGCGCTGGTGTCGGGCTGGTACAGCTATGAGAATATTGCGCGGTTCGAGGACCCGGAATTCACCATCCGCACGGCGCAGATCATCACCCAATATCCCGGAGCAACGCCCGAAGAAGTCGCGAATGAAGTGACCGAGGCTCTGGAAAGCGCGGTGCAGCAATTGCAGGAGGTCGAGGAGATACGCTCAATCTCCTCTGCCGGCCGGTCGGAAATCAGTGTCGATATTCTCTACCGTTTTTCACCAGAGAAATCCGATCTGCAGCTGATCTGGACCAAACTGCGCAACAAGGTCAATGACGCCCAGTCGCAATTGCCGCCTGGGGTGCAGCCATCAATCGTGGTTGATGATTTCGGCGATGTCTATGGCCTCTATTATCTGATCACCGGGGACGGTTTCAGCTATGCTGAACTGTACGAATATATCCGGTCGCTGCGCACCGACCTTCTGTCGGTCGATGATGTTGCCAAAGTCGAACCGGTGGGCATGCAGAAAGAGGTTATTTACGTCGAGATTGCACGCGAGCAGGCCAATGCGCTGGGGCTGTCAGTCGAGCAGATCTACGCCGATCTGGCCGAACAGAATTCGGTGGTTTCCGCCGGTGATATCCGGCTCGGCGACCGCCGCCTCGAGATCCAGCCGAGCGGCGAGATCGATTCGGTCGAGGCGATCAGCAATCTGGTTATATCGACCGCGGCCTCGGGACGGCTGGTAACCCTGCGCGACGTGGCAACGGTGACGCGTGGCTATGCCGATCCGCCGAACTTCATCATCCGCCACAATGGCAAGCCGGCCATCGGTCTTGGCATCTCCAATATCTCCGGTGCCAATGTCGCCAAAATGGGGGCTGCCATCGATGCAAAGCTGGAAGAGACCAAGGCGCTGCGCCCGGTCGGCATCGAGGTCCATGAATTCTATCATCAGGGCAAGATTGTTGAGGTCGCGGTCTCCGACTTTGCGATCAACGTGCTGGCGGCGCTGGTGATCGTGCTGGTGACTCTGTTCTTCTTCATGGGGCTGCGTTCGGCGGTTATCATAGGCGCGGTGCTGATCCTCACTATCGCGGCCACACTCGGCACCATGTATGTCATCAATATCCCGATGCACCGCATCTCGCTGGGCGCACTGATCATCGCGCTCGGCATGCTGGTCGACAATGCGATTGTGGTGACCGAAGGGATATTGGTCGGCACCCAGCAGGGGCAGAAGAAGCTGGACATCGCCAAGGATATTGTGCGCAAGACCAAATGGCCCCTGCTCGGCGGCACACTGGTCGGGATCATCGCCTTCGCGCCGATCGGCTTTGCCCCCGGCTCCACTGCCGAATTTACCGGCGACCTGTTCTGGGTGGTGATGGTGTCACTGCTCTACAGCTGGATTTTCGCGATCACGGCGGTGCCGCTATTCGCCGACATGCTGTTCGAGGAACCGAAGGAAGGCGAGATAGAGGAAAAACCCGAGCACCCGTTTTTCATCCGTTACAAGGCTTTTCTGCGTACCATGCTGGCGCGGTCGAAGCTGGTAGTGCTCGGGGTCGTCGGGCTATTCATTGCCGCCATTCTCGGCTTCGGCTTTATCAAGCCGGGCTTTTTCCCGCCCTCGACCACACCGCAGATTGTCGTCGACTTGAACCTGCCCGAAGGCACCGACATTTCAGTAACCGACGCGACCATGACCGAGCTGGAAACCTATCTGGAAGAGCTGGACGGCGTGGAAACGGTGCAGGCACTGGTGGGCAAGGGCACGCTGCGCTTCATGCTGGTCTATGGCCCGGAATCGCCCAACACCGCTTATGGCCAGTTCCTCATCAAGGTCTCCGACTATGGCATGATCGCGGACATGCTGCCGCAGATTCAGGAATATATCGATGCCAACTATCCCGATACCCAGGCCAAGGTGTGGCAATTCCAGCTCGGCCCCGGCGGCGGATCGAAGATCGAGGCGGAATTTTCCGGCCCCGACCCGGTGGTGCTGCGCGAACTGGCGGACAGGGCCAAGGCGATCATGGTCGCCGATGGCGGTGCCATCTCGGTCAAGGACGACTGGAGCCAGCAGGTCAGCATCATCCGGCCGGTCTATAATGAAGACAATGGCCGCCGCCTTGGCATCTCGCGCGAGGATCTGGCCAATGCGCTGCGCGCCAATTTCTCGGGCCGCGCCGTCGGTGTCTATCGCGAAAAGGATCAACTGATCCAGATCGTCGCGCGCGCGCCGGAGCGCGAACGGATCAATGCCGAGGCGCTGCGCGGGATACAGATTGTCAGCTCGGCCACCGGTGTCTCGGTACCGATATTGGAGGTGGTCGACAGCTTTGAGACGGTATGGACCAATGCCAAGCTGCGCCGTGTCGACCGCGTCTGGGCGATCAATGCCCAGTGCGATCCGCTACCCGGCGAACTGGCCGGTGTGCTGCGCGAGCGCATTGCTCCGGCCATTGAGGGCATCGAACTGCCCGAAGGCTATTCCTTCAAATGGAATGGTGAGTTTGGCGACAGCAGTGAGGCCAATGAGAACCTCGCCAGCACCCTGCCGCTCGGCTTCTCCGCAATGGTGCTGGTGGTGGTAATATTGTTCAATGCGTTGCGTCAGCCATTGGTGATCTGGCTCGTCGTGCCGCTGTCACTCATCGGGGTAGTGCTCGGCCTGTTGCTGACCAACACCGCATTCGAGTTCATGGCGATATTGGGGCTGCTGTCGCTGTCCGGACTGCTGATCAAAAATGCCATCGTACTGGTCGATCAGATGGACCTGGAAATACACGACGGCAAGCCGCGCTATGACGCGATCATCGACTCCGCCACCAGCCGTGTACGCCCGGTGATGATGGGGTCGATGACCACGGTGCTGGGCGTGATCCCGCTGTTCCTCGACGCCTTTTTCAAGTCGATGGCGGTGGTGCTGGTATTCGGCCTTACCTTTGCGACATTGCTGACCCTGGTGGTGGTGCCGATATTCTATGCCATGATCTTCCGCATCGGCCCGGATGAAAGCAAGACGCAGGAGGGCACAGCAACATGACGCCATTGTCCCGCCTTTGCCGTCATCGCGCGACAGCCATTACCCTGCTCAGTGGTGCGGCGCTGGTGCTTTCGGGCTGTGCCGCGATCAAGCCGGCAACCGATCTGGAAACCAGCGAGAAATCCGCTGCCAGCCTGCCACCGGTGCCGCCGGGATGGACATCGGCACGCGAACGTGTCGGCGATGTCCGGGTCGGCTGGATCGAGGCCTATAACGATCCGCTACTGACGGCGCTGGTGGCCGAAGCACAGGCCAATAACCGCAATTTGCGCGCCGCCGCCGCCAATGTTGAACGGGCATGGGCATTGGCGCGCCAGGCCGGATCACCACTGCTGCCCAGTATCGATGCCAGTGGCACCGTCCAGAATGTCGAACGGCTGGAAAATGGCGGTGCTGGCGGCTTGCCGTTCAACCTCAGCACCATTCCCGGCTTTGAGCGTTTTACTGTCGGTGTACAGGCGAGCTGGGAAGTCGATATCTGGGGCCGCATCCGCGCCGGACAGCAGTCCGCCGTGGAAAGCGCGCGCAGCACCGAAGCCGATTATGTCTTCTCGCAATATTCCATCGCCGCAGCGGTGGCGCAGTCCTATTTCCTGGTCATCGAAGCAGACCAGCAGATTGCGGTAGCGCAAGGCATTGTCGACGCCCTCACCGAGATCTCGCGCGTCGTCAATGCACGCTATCGCTATGGCATGGCATCGGCCTTCGACGTGTCGCTGGCCGAATCCGATCTTGCGACCGCGGTGGAATCGCTGGAAGCGGCAAAGAACAGCCGGTTGATCGCGGTACGCTCGCTCGAGGTGCTGCTCGGCCGTTATCCCGCAGCCAGGCTGAAAACATCGGGGGACTTCCCCGCATTGCCGGCACCGCCCGGTGCCGGCCTGCCCTCCGAACTGCTCGAGCGCCGCCCCGACATCATCGCTGCCGAGCGCCAGATTGCCGCCGCGATCAACAGCCGCAAGGTCGCCGAGGCCGCCAAATTGCCGCGTTTCTCGCTGACCACCGGCCTGAACGGTGCCTCCAACGCGCTGGAAGACGTACTCGACCCGGCCAATGTGCTGTGGACCGTTGCCAGCAACATTCTGGCGCCGATCTTCGATGGCGGCGCGCGTGATGCTGCGGTCGATCTGGCCGATGCCGATGTCCAGGCGGCGGTGGCGATCTATGCCGACACCGCGATCAACGCCTTTGGCGAGGTCGAACGGGCGCTTGATCTCGGCGTGGCGTTGCGCAAGCAACGGGCTGCGCTGGAACGCGCCAACCAGGAAACCGACAATGCCTATCGCCTGTCGGTGCTACGCTATAAGGAAGGCGAGATCGATCTGATCGATGTGCTGTCGGTGCAGCAGCGTGTCTTTGCCGCGCAAAGCAATCTGATCGCCATCCGCCGCGCCGAACTCAACCAGTATCTCGATCTCAGCCTCGCGCTGGGTGGCGACTGGAGAACCCCGGGTTCGGCACAACTCTCGCCCGGAACGGCAACATCGGACGCAACCGCAAAAGCACCATAGCGGTCATGGCCTGTACAGACGCTGTAACCGCGATCTGTTATGGCTGCCGGTAAGCAGAGGAGAGAAAATATGAGACGATTTGCATCCGCCATCGCCATTGCGCTGGCGCTCAGCCTCACCGCCTGTGCCACCACGGGCCGGATCATTACCGACAGCGACCCGGCGCAGGATTTTTCCGGCTATCGCACCTTTGGCTGGGTCGGTGAAAACCCCTATACCGCCTTTGGCGAATATCCGGTCTCCGCGCTGCAGCAACAGAAGATCACCAGCGCGATCAAGACCGAGCTCGAAGCGCGCGGCTATCGCTATGTCACCGACACGGCCAGCGCCGATTTTGCCATATCCTACAGCGTCGGTGCCCGCGACAAGACCAGCGTCAGCGAGGTCCCGGTGGCCAACCCCTTTTACGGCACAAGGGCGAACTGGCGCTGGGGCCGCGGCTATTTCCCCGCCTATTACCCCAGCATGGCCACCGAAACCGTCGTCAGCAACTATACCGAGGGCAGCCTCTCCATCGATATCTATGACGTCGGCCGCCGCGCTCCTGTCTGGCACGGGGTGGGCACCAAGCGATTGAGCCGCGACGAGCTGAGCGGTTCGGGCGAAGCCATCGATACAGGCGTGAAGAACATCCTCGCAGGCTTTCCGCCGCAATAGCCAGCCGGTCGCCGCCAGTGTGTGCCCGGCAATGTTGCGCGCGCTCTGGCCACCCTCGGCGTTGAGATCACCAAGGTTCAGCCTCTCGGCAACGCCCACCGCCAGCCCGGCGCCCAGCGCGGCGCCCGCCACCCCGGCGAACGAGAAGCTCTTCTGCAACCCGGTGGCCACCGCAACGCCCTGGGTGATGACGCTCGCCGTTGCTGCGGTGGCTGCGGTGCGCACGACATTGCTCTTGATCCCGGCGAACAGCCCATCCTTGAAGATACCGCCATCAGGGCCGATACCGCCCGTGACCCCGGCGCTCAGCGCCGCCAGCCCGACCTGGCGGAAGCTGAACCGGTCCTGGATGCCGGTGGCAACACCAACGCCCTGGCTTACCGTGCTGCCCAAGGCTGCCGCGGCGATCTGCTTGCCGATCGGCGCGCCCTTGCCCGCGGTGACCACGGTCACTGCAATGGCGATGGCAACCAGGAAGATCTGCCCGACGACAGCGCAGCCATTGTCGCGGTCTTTGGGGGGTTCGGGTGTGGTCGGCGCGGTGTCGCCCAGCGCTTCGGCCGGGTTATAGGCCTTGATGGTGGACGCGTTGAAGCTCGCGCGCTGGACCCCGGCGGGGATGTGCAGCTGGGCGCCGGGGGTGAGCGTGCCCGCGCCATTGCTGCCACCGGCGGCCGCCGCCGAAGGGTTGGCCTCGGCCAGCTTGTACCACAGCCCCGCATCGCCCCACAGGCTGCGCGCCACCCCGGCCAGCGTATCCCCGGCGCGCACGGTGTAGCTCGAGCGCGACGAGCCGGCGCCGTCATAGCTGTTGATCTGGGCGTACCCTTGCGCAAAATCGGCATGCGGGTTGCCGCTGGTCGCGCCGAACTCGAAATTGCCGTCCTCTACCCCGGCCTCGCGGTTGCGGATCGAGACGGCATAATCGACATTGCGGGTGCCGTTATTGCCGATATGGCCCATCTCGCCGCCGCCAAAGCGATACCAGATATCGCGCGGATCACCGGTCAGCGTATCGCCATCATCCTGATCACGCTGGAGGATCTGGCCGTTGATATCGCTCACATAGGCAATGGTGCGCGCATTGCCGTCATCGATATCCACCTCGGTCAGATTGCCGGCAATGTCATAGCTGAACAGCGACTCATGCTCATCGCCGGTGGTGGCGCTGGTCGCGGTCATGCCGCTGCCGCTCTGCTCGACGACAGTGATCGGATCCGGCTCCGGATTGCCGCCACCGCCCGGCGGAGGCGTGGGTGTCGGTGTCGGTGTCGGGGTGGGTGTCGGCGTGGGTGTCGGGGTTGGCGTGGGTGTCGGCGTCGGGGTAACCGCGACATCGGGATCGAACGAGGTCCAGGCCTGGACCGCGCCGTCGCGCCAGTCATAGCCATGGACGGTCAGCGTGTCCTTGGGCTGATCACCGCTGCCGCCGCTGCGGCTATTGTCGGTGACGATGCTGACCACCTGGCCCAGCGCATAGTTGGCATCAGGGCCGGTGGTGCTGCCATAATCATAGGTCGAGGTCGCGCTATAGGTGACGGCGGTGCCGTTCTCGACCCGGCGATTGTGCACCGTGTCGGTGGCAAGCTGGCCCTTGGCGTTGTAATTGGCGAGGCGGTGATAGGCGAGATGGCCGCCGGTATTGTAATCCTTCTGGTCGGTCAGCCGGCCCAGGCCGTCATGGCTGTGCTCCGATTGCAGCGCCTGTGACGACAGATTGACATGGTCGAAGGTCAGTGCGGTGGCGCCATCGACAATGCTCAACGTGCTCTGGCGAGCATGCACTTGCGACAAATACCCGTCATCATCATAGCTGAAAAGCTCCTGACGCGTGCCGGTATAACCCCATTGCGAATAATGTGTCCAAGTGCCGTCGGTCAGGTCTTCCTGCGGCTGCCCGCCGCCTGGAGCAGGGTTGAAAAAGAGCACAGAGCCGCCATTATTGGGCGTCCAGGTCCACAGATCGGTTGAGATTTCCAGATCGGCCCCGGTCTGGGTTGATGTCGCGCGGCGGCCATCGGCGTTGTAGGTGATATCAACGCCCTGCAGCCCGCGCACAATCTGGCCGCCATTCAGCTCGCCGTCATGCGTCGTCACCCGGTTCATCGCATCATAGAGGAACCAGCTGTTACGGGTGTGCACCGGCCCCGCAACTGCGCCCTGATCGTCGATTATCCGGTGCGTCGTGCTGGTGTGGCGGACATTGCCATTGGCGTCATAGGCATAGCTGATGGTGGCTTCGGGCGCTTTCGCCGCGCCGATGATCGCGGTGCCACGCTCGTGATATTCGGTCAGCCGGCCCAGCGCGTCATAGGTGGCGGTGGCGTTTTTCAGCGTATCGGCGCCGGTGCCGACCTCGGTCAGCCCTTCATAAACGCGGTTGCCGCTGGCGTCATAGCGATAGGTGGCGGAGAGCGTATTGTGGTTCTCCGATACCAGCTGGCCCAGTGCATCATAGCTGTAGCTGTGGCTAAAGGCGCCGAGCGTGGCATGGGTATAGCTGCGGCTGGCGAGCTGGCCCGCCTCATTATAGCTGTAGCTGGTGACGCGGCCGCCGAGATCGGTGGTCTCATGGGTGCGGCCAAAGCCGTCAATCTCGCTGATCGCGGTGATGTTGTTGGCCGCGACATGGGTGACCGTCTGGGTCCAGCCGCCGCTGTCGCCGATGGTCGCGTCCCAGACATAGCTGGTGTTGGTGATATCGCCGCCAAAGGCACGGACCGAGGTGACGCGGCCCTGATCGTCATAGCTGGTGGTCTGCTTGTTGGCAGCGGTGGACCAGTCATTCCACTCCTCGATCTGCTGGCCGGCTTCGTCATAGGCGTAATAATGGCGGAAGCCCGAATTCTTGGTGACCTGGGTCAGCCGGCCGAGATCGTCGAAAATCTGCTCGGTCTCGCGCCCGACCTGGTCGGTCAGCAGCCGCGCATCGCCGAACACGTCATAGCCGCGCCGCTCGACCGCGCCATCGGGGGTGAAGCTGGCGGTGATCATCGCCTCGCTGCCTTCATAGCCGCTATGCGCCAGCAGATGCGCGGTGGTCAGATGGCCATTGGCATCACGGCTGGCGATGGCGCGGCCGGAAATATCATAATAGCTGTAGCTGGTGAGCGCGCCGGTCTGATCGATGCCGTTGGCAAGGGTGATCTCCACGCTGTTGCTGGTCTGGCTGATCTGCCGCCCCATTTTATTATAGGCGAATGTCGTGGTGAAATTGCGGCCATCGGTCTGGCTCTCGACCTCGCCAAAGGCGTTATAGGCCTGGCGGGTAGTGATGACGATATCGACGGTGCCGCTATTGCTGCCATTGGCGATGGCGATGTCCGGCGCATGCGTTGCCACCTGCTGACCGCGCGCATCATATTCACTGACGATGACGGCGAAATCATTGTCACCCAGATTGGCGAGCGCGGTGCTGCCGCTGGTGACGGCGGCGAGCAATGTCGCCTGGCTGTCCGTGGCGAGCGACGCCGTGCCACGGCTGACAATGGTCATCGTCGTCTGACCATTGGCATCATGCACAAAGGCGCGCCACACGCCGTCACCGGCATTGCTCTTCACCAGCCGACCGGCATTGTCATAGACATTCTCGTCCTGCACCACGCTGTTGAGGCTGCGCTGGGTCATCTCGCCATGGCTATTATAGACAAAGCCCTGCACGTCACCGCTGCCGATCCGGGTTTCGACCACCCGCCCGAGCGCGTCATATTCGGTCCAGGTCACGCGGTTGAGACCGCCCAGCGTCTCGGAGACAGTGCGGCCCGCGGCATCATAGGCATAGCTGGTCTGCACCCCGCCCGCATTGGTGACGGAGTCAAGGCGTCCGCCGGCGCCATAGCTGTAGCTTGTGACCCGGGCATCGCCCGGTGTGCCGCCAAGGGCGTTGATCGAGGTGCTGACCAGGTTGTTCAGACCGTCATAGCGATTGACCGTCTCCTGCTGCACATTGGTATCGGTGTGATCGGCAAAAGCGCTGGTGACGGCGCTTGTCAGCCGTCCGGTCTGGTCATAGGCATAGCTGATGGATTCCCCCGTCGCCTGGGTCTTCTGCGTCACCTGCCCGAGGCCGTTATAGCTGTAGGCGATGGTGGCGCTGGCCGTAGCTTCGCTCATCACGCCAGCAGCGTTGACACTAGCATGGGCAACGCCAAGACGTGTCTCGCTCAGCCGGTTGCCGACCCGGTCATAGCTATAGTCGGTCTGGCGGTCATCGGCACTGATAACCGGCGTCGGCCGGATTGCAGGATCGGGTGTAGCGGCAAGCGGCGTGGCATAGCGGATTTCGCTGAGCACATTGCCGGCATCGTCATAGGTCCATTCGGTGAGGAATTGTCTCTGGTCGACCTGGGCGACACGCCGGTCGAGTGCGTCATAATAGCTGAAGATATGCCCGCCATTGGCATCGACAACCTCGATCAGATTGCCATTGGCATCATAATGGTTGGTGGTGACAATATCGGCGATGCTGTGGACGTAGACGTTGCTGCCGTTGAGATAGCCCTGCTGCACATTGGCGACACGTGTTTCAGTCTGCAGGTTGCGGCCGTCATAGCTGTACAGGGTTTCGCGATAGGTTGCGCCCGGTGCCGGTGCCGGGGGTGTTCCGCCGGCATTGACGGGCAGCATCAGCGCATCGTCATAGACCCTGGTCGATGTGACATTGCCATTATCGTCATAACCCCATGTAGTGAAGGTGCCGACGGCATTGACTTCGGCAATCTTGCGGTTGCGCGCATCATAGTAGGACAGAGTGCGTGCGTCCATAGCGTCGATTGTTTCGATGACATTGCCATTGGCATCATAAGCGACCTGCTCGACCGGGATATGCCCGGTGGTGATCGCGCCGGTTGCAGGATCGGTGATATCCACCGCCTCGCCACGGGTTTCTATCAACCGTTTATTGGCATCATAGGCATAGCTGGTGGTCCGCGCTTCCGAAAGGCCCGCAGCCTCGGTCATGGTCAGGCGGTTGCCATTGGCATCATAGGTAAAGCTGTTGGTGACGATGCTGGCGAGCAGCGTGCCATTGCTGTCGCGGCTTTCCATCGGCAGCGTCTCTGACAACAGCAGGTTGCGACCGTCATAGACATTGGTGATCACCCCGCCCAGCCGGTTGGTGATCTGGACGCGGTTGCCATTGGCGTCGAGGACATAGCTTTCGCCATGGCCTTCGGCATCGGTGGTGCCGGTCAGACGTCCCAGCGCGTCATAGGTGAACTGGGTGGTGCTGTCTTCTGTGGCATTGGCTGTGATCGTCGGTTCGGTCGCCGTCGTGAGCGTAGCGACATCCACTGCAGTCGCATAACGGATGACGCTTTCGACTGCGTCTAGATGGCTGTAGCTGTTCCGCACGGCATAGCCTTCGGCGTCAACCGAAAGCGTCAGCCGGTCGAGCGCGTCATAATAGTTATGTGTAAGATTGCCATTGGCATCAGTGGTCTGAACGACATTGCCGTTATTGTCATAGGCAAACAGCGTCTCTGCCTCTTCTGTCAGACCGGACGCGGCCACCTGGCGGGTGACACGGTTCAGCCCGTCATATTCGAACAGGGTGATGACGCCATTGGCATCGGTCATCTGGGTGACATTGCCGGCATTGTCATAGGCATAAAGGACCGCAGTGCTGCCCGGACGGGTCTCGCTGATCATCCGGTCAAGGCTGTCATAGGCATAGCTGGTGACATTGCCATTGGCGTCCGTAAGCGTCAGCTGGTTGCCGCGCAAATCATAGCTGTAAAGCGTCTGGCCACCTTCGGCATCGGTCATGCCGGTGATCCGGCCCCAGGCATCATAGGCATAGCCGGTGACGCTGTCCTTGACCGCATCGGGGGTAATGGACGGTGGTGTGCCGATAACCGCACCGCTGGTGGGGTTGAAGTGGCGCGTCATGGTCAGGACTTCGCCATGCACATTATAGCTGGTGGCGGTGGCAAAGCCTTCCGCGTCAACCATCAGCGTCACCCGGCCCAGTGCATCATGGTAATAGTGAGTCTCATTGGCCTCACCATCGATCGCCTGCACCATATTGCCGCGCGCATCATAGCTGTAGCTGGTAGTGATCGTGGTGCTGGCATCAACCGAGCGGGTCTGGCCGATCTGCTCGCCACGGTGATTATAGACATAGCTGGTGACGCTGTCCTCAGCCGCTATAGCTGTCGGCGTCGGGGGGGCACCGACAGCCGCACCGCTGGTGGCGGTGGCATAGCGCGTCGTGCTGACCATCTCGCCAAAGCTGTTATACGTCGTTGTCGTGGCATAGCCTTCGGCGTCGATGCTCAGCGTCACCCGGCCGCGATTATCGTAATAATAGAAGCTGCTATTGCCCTCGGGATCGACGGTTTTCACCAGATTGCCGATATGGTCATATTCATAAAGGGTGGTGATGATGTTGGTGCCGACTGTCGCGTCGGTGTCCTCCTCGACGCTGATGATCCGGCCAAGCGAGTCATGTGTGTAAGTGCTGATATTGCCGCGGGCATCGACCCGCTGGGTCACATTGTCGAAGGCATCATAGCTGGCCGAGACGGTGATCGCTTCCGGGTCACCATAGCCCCGGGTTTCGCTGAGCTGGCGCCCGAGCCGGTCATAGGTGTAAGTCGTCGTCACGGCGTCGCCGGTGCCGCTGGCATCGGTGCGGCTGACCAGATCGCCAAAGCCGTTATAGGCAAAGCTGGTGGTAACCGCTTCAGCCGTGCCCATAGCGCGCGTCTCGCTGATTAGCCGACCAGCCCCGTCATAGGCATATTCGGTGATGCGCTCGAGCGAATTGCTCTGGCCGTCCACGGCGCCAAGCGCGGCGATTTCGCGCAGCAACTGACCCTGGCCGTCATAGATATAGCGCGTCACCATCCCGGTCGCGTCGGTGGTTTCGTACAGCTGGTTATCGGGCGTGTAGCTGAACAGCGTGCTGGTGTAGCTGGTACCGTTCAACAGCGCTTCGAGCGCAGCGATATCGGTGGTGTCGCTGACCGTCACCGCATCGTCCCAGCGACGGGTTTCGATCAGCTGGCCCTCGCTGTCATAGACATTCTCGCTGACATAGCCTTCGCCATCGACGCTATAGCGCAGCTGGCTGCGATCATCATAATAGCTGCGCGTCGTGCGGTTGTCGGGGTCGTTCCGGTTCTGATTCGCCCAACTGCCGATGGTGTAGACATTATCGGTTTCGGTTGGCTGCAGAGTATCTTCATAGACGGTCGCCTTTATCTCGCGTCCGAAGCTGTCATAGGCAAATGCTGTGACCGTGTTATCATTCACTGTATAGGCGAGCGTGCCGTCAGCGGCGTCGCGATAGGACCAGCTGGTGAGATTGTCCGGATCACCGGCAAGATTGTTTTGCGGATCGGCAACCATCGCCGCGATATTGTCAAAGCTATAGTCGTTGGAAGGATCGGGCAGCGGATTGGCGTAGCGGATGACACGTATCTGCTCGCCAGGAGAATTATAGACATATTCGGTGAGCTGGCCTTTATGATTGGCGGTGAACCGCAAACGGCCCAGGCCATCAAAGACCCGATGTTCGCGGCGATCCTCGGCCGGGTCGGCGAGACCGGTGAGCAGCGTGGCCAGTGTCCCGGCGGCGCGATCGGCGACATTGGTGGCATTGGCATAGGCAATGGTTTCCACAACCCGCCCGGCGGAATCATAGCGCATCTCGGTAAGATAGCCTTCGCCATCGAGGCTTGCGGTCAGACGCCCGTCAAGGTCGTAGAAACTGCGGCTGATGGCATCGACCGCCGCGTCTTCGACCATCACAACCGGCGCATCGGGCGCCGCAGCCTTGAGCCCGTCGAGCGCCGCCGCAGACAGCGCTTCGACATGGCTGACGGTGCGGATCAGTTCTCCAACGCCATTATAGGCGAATTCGCTCACCGATCCGGCGCTGTCGATGGTCTGGATCAACCGATCGGCGGCATCATAGACATTCCATAGCCATTGATCGGCGGCATCCGTCATCGGGCGTATGGTGTCGAGCGCCATGTCCACCGGCTCACCATTGCCGTTGACCAGCGAAGCCAGTGTCACCGCATCGAGACGATTATGCCAATTGACTGTGGCGACCATGCGGCCCTGATTGTCATACCGATATTCGCTCATCGCACCATCGGCACTGACCATCGCCACCATGCGGCCAGCATCATCGTAGAAGCGGTGGCTGTGGTGACCCAGCGTATCGGTCACCATGCGCAACCGGCCCAGATCGTCATAGGCATATTCCGTAGCCGGATCGGTCTGGGCCGTGCTCGACAGCACCTCGCTGATGAGTTCGCCCGCCAGGTTGAACGTCGCGGTGCGGGTCAGCCCGGTGGCCAATGTGGTGATGGTCTTGCTGGCGGCATCGTCAAAGGTGATGCTGGTGTCATTATTGTTGAGATCATTCGACACGATGACGCGACCCAAACCGTCATAGACAAATGTCTCGGTGTTGGTGATCCCTACAGTACGCCGCTCGAGCAGCTGACCGGCCTGGTCATAGGTATAATGGGTGGTCGAAGCGTCCACCCCGCTGGTCCAGTCGATATTGCCCTGACTATCGGCTTGGGCGAAATTGATGGTGCGGGTCAGATTGTCACGCAAATCGTAGAAATTGGCCAGGATATCGATCTGGCTGAGGTCGCCCTGACTGCCGCGCCAGGTCGTCATTTCGGCGAGACTGGGTGCCTCGTCCTCGGCCAGCGGTGTCCCGACATGGACATAGGGATGTTCGGGATAGACCGATATGATGCTGACCTGACCGGAACCGGTATAGCTATATTCGGTGACGGTGTTTTCGGGCGAAATCACGAACCGCAGATGGTTCTCGCCATCATAAACGAAGCGCGTTGTGGCGGGCTCGGCGGGCTGCAGGCTGCCGGCACCGTCCGGATCGGGGGTGCGATATACGGTTTCAGTGCGCAGTGCATTTGTCACCGCGTCATAGGTCCGCGCCACCGTATTGCCGAGCGGATCGCGGACAAGCGTGACATTGCCGTTGGCATCATGCTCATAGACCGTGGCCCGCCCGGTCTCGTCATAGAGGAAGCCTGCAGGTACGGTCTGGGACGGGCCGTTCAGTATCTCGTCGATGGTGAGATCGAGAGTGTCGTTGCCGTCGAGGATGGCTGCATTCGCGACAGAACGCACCTCGGGCTTATAGATTGTCGTGTCGTAAGTCGCAGCAGTCGAAGCGATCGCAAAGAATTTGCTGCCGATAGTGGTGTCGGTCATCGTCGGATCCCAGCGATAGGATTTGACGTCGAGACCGGAGACCTTGTTACCGCTTTCGAGATCGTAGACGCCGCCATGAGTGCCGGCGGACGCGGTCGCTGTCTGGCTATCGTCGAGTATATAGGCAACAACCTTGTACCACTTGCCGATAGTCAGCTTGCTGTCCTGGTCTGCGGTCGAAATTCTCAGAAAGGAAGGGAAGTTGGTGGCGATGCCATTGCTGTTGTCGATGACCTGCGGCGATCCGTCATCGCTGTTCCCTGGTGTGAAGCTGAGTTCGTGGCCCGCAGGACCGGTCTTTTTGAAATAATAGGTGAATTCGTAACTCTTGTTCTTGTCGATATTGAATTGACCGGTTGTTGTACCTCCACCAGCCCCGGACCCATCCTGGCTGCCGAGCTTCAGACCCCAGCCAGCATCATGGCCAGCAATGCCATAGGGTACATCGCCTTTTTCCCACTGGGTCTCTGTCAGATTGAAAGGTTGCCAGCTTGGGAGGCCATTCTGGGCTGGTGTGGTCGCCAGATCCGAGGGCCATGGGTCAGTGCCTATCTCGTCCTCTCCACGACCCGACGAGGCGAAAGACACAGGCGGGCCGTTCAGTATCTCGTCAACGGTTACATCGAGACTGTCGTTGCCATCGAGGATAGCCGCATCGGCAATGGCGCGGACTTCAGGTCTATAGAGGGTGGTGTCATAGGTGCCACTGGTCGGAGAGATCGTATAGAACCGGCTGGTTGATGTCTGATTGTCGGAACCGGGGGTCCAGCGGAAAGACTTGAAATCGATGCCCTGAACCTTGGTGCCGGTCTCGAGATCATAGACGCCGCCATGCGTGCCATGGGATGCATTGGCAGCGTTCTTGCCCATGACATAGCCCACGGCCTTGTACCATTTGCCGCTCTGCAGTCCGTCCTGCTGCGCCTTGGTCAGCCGGCCAAATTGCGGGAAGGCGTTCACATTGCCATTGGTGTTATCGATGACAGACGCATGCCCCTGGGAAGAATAGCCAACGGAAAACTGCAGGTCGTGATCGGCAGGACCGGTTTTCTTGAAATAATAGGTAAATTCGTAGGACTGGTCCTCATCGACGGTGAAGCTGTTGGTGGCCGACCCACCGCCATTCCCCATTTCCAGCGCCCAGCCAGCATCATGGCCGGTAACGCCATGCGGCACGTCGGACGCTTCCCACCGCGTTTCGGCAAGGTTGAAGGCCGACCAGCCGGGCAGTCCGGTTTGTGCCGCGGGCTGAGGGTCGGTAAAAGGGGGCCATGTGTCTGCAGTGCCGGTTGCATCGGCCCCACGCCCTGTAGAGGCGAAGCTGGCCCCTTCGGTCTCGATGGTGCGAATGACATTGCCATCGGCATCATATTCGAACTGCCGGACCTGCGACAGCTCTCCCGGAGTGGCAGGCGGCGCGATGATCTGGAGCAGCCTGCCATCATCGTCATAGGTCATGCTGGTGATGTTGCCCGCGGCATCGGTGATCACCGTCTCATTATTGGCCGTATCATAGGCGATGCTGGTAAGGCGGGTTTCGCCGCTGGCGACGGTCTGGGTCAGGCTGGTGACGCGATAATCGCCATCGATCAGGGCATAGGCGATATCCAGCTGTGACCCGTCAGTCTGGCTGATGCTGGCGACCCGGTTGCTGGTGCCGTCATAGCTGTAGCTGGTTTCGTAAACATTGCCGTCGGTCTTGACCGAATCTTCCGGCGACAGGTCGGTTATTACCTTCTCCAGCCGGTCGCTGGCGTCATATTCATAATAGGTGCGGACCAGGCTTTCGGCCGCGCCGCCATTGGCATGGTCGCTGTAATAGGTGGTCAGTTCGGTAATGTTGCCATTGGCGTCATAGCCATATTCGACATAATCGCCGTCGGCGGTTGTGATGCGCTGCAGCTGGGTGCCACTATAGGTGAAGCTCAGGGTATTGCCGTCGGTGTCTTCGGCGCTGGTGATCCTGCCGCCATTGAGATTGTCATATTGCTCCTCGACCTGGCTGTCGCCATCGGTCCAGGTCCAGACGTCGCTGGCAAAGGTGATGGTGTCATGTGCGCCTGCACCGGCGGTCGAGACATAGGCCTGACGGCTATCGTCCCAGGCATATTCAATATCGCTGCCATCCGCACCGGTACGGCGCACCGTACTGCCCACCGTATTGACCGTTCCGGTCAGCCCGTGAACCCGGCGTGACGTGCTCTGTTGCCAGTTGTCGCCATTGTCACCATCCCATTGGCCTTGGCTGTTATAGGTACGCGATATGCCGAGATCGGGGCCGCGACCGACAAGAAACTCGTCGCGCCGGGTCACCAGCAAATTGCCATTGGCTGCGTTGAGAAACAGGTTTTCGCCAGCCCGTCCAAGGCCCGTCTGCCCCAAAAACCCGGCATTGCCCAGCAGCGCGCTGGATCCCGTTTCCATGCCTGTAGCCGAACCGGTAAAGATTGCCACCATAGTGATCACCTCATTGCCATCCGCCGGCGCGGCCGACGCTGTGTTGAACCTGTGATCATTGGTCTGTGGATGTCGGAAAAAGTTTAGCCCAAAGCGCAAAGAATTTTCGAAACATGGTTAATTTTTGATTATATTCATATATTTTCCAGAGGGTTAAACCCTGTCCAGTGGCTGTTCCCTTTACTTTTTCGGTCAAGATAAAGGCAGCGAAAGGGGCTGTCGCCGCACCGGCGCGATCGACCAGAGGAAGCAGGGAATGACCGCTGATCGGGCGTTGAGTTTCATCAATGAACTGCTGTGGAACGCAGTCATAATCGGCGGTCCGATACTGGGCGCTATTTTGCTTGTCGGACTGCTGGTCAGCATCTTGCAGGTCGCGACGCAAATTCAGGAAATAACCCTTAGCTTCGTGCCCAAGCTGATAGTCGCCGCCGCGATCATGATCGCGCTGGGGCCGTGGATGGTCAGCCTGATCACCCAGTTCGCAATCTCTATGTACATGACCATCCCGTCCATAGGCAGGCCAGGCCTGTGATCGACCATTTCGAAAGCTGGGTGATGACGGTGTTGTTGCTTGGTCTGCGTATCGGGCCACTCTTCATCTTTGCGCCACCATTCACCCTGTTGCGCATTCCGGTCAGCGTTCGCCTCGTGCTCAGTCTGGCGATCAGCATGTGGTTGACCGGACTGCATCCGCAAAACAGTTATCTCGCACCATTCGCAGAACACGGCATCCTGGCGACAGCTGCGGGTGAGCTTTTGCTCGGCGCATCCATAGCCCTGTCGTTTCAGGTTGTTTTTGCAGCGCTCTACACTGCGGGACGCACCATAGACGTACAGGCAGGTTTCGGCTTGGCGACGCTGATCGAACCGGCGACGCGCTCGCGCACCCCGCTTATAGGAACGCTGTTCGCCTATATTGCCGGGATTTTCTTCTTTACCATGAACGGACCGGTGGAGATGCTCGCCCTCTGGTCGGCATCACTGAACAATATCGCGCTTGGATCGGCCATACTTACAGCCGATCCCGGTCTGTTGATGGGCCATATCGCGACCAGCTTCACCATCGCCTTTGGATTGGCCGCCGTGGTTCTGTTGGCGCTTTTCCTTACCGACATGACGGTTGCAGCAATGGCCAAGACCCTGCCGCAAATGCATGTCATGCTGCTCGGTTTCCAGATCAAGGCAATGCTGCTGCTGATCATGCTGCCGATCAGCATTACCTCCGGTGCGACGCTGTTCCTCAGATTGATCCGGCTGGCGCTGGACAATGCCGGCATGGTGGTACGCTGATGGAGCAAAATGAGCAGGACAAATCGGAAGAACCAACGCCGTTCAAGCTGCGAAAGGCGCGCGAAAAAGGCCAGGTCGCGCGTGGCATGGACCTTGGCTTTCTTTCGGTCATCATTGCATTTCTAGGCTTTTTCATGGTTTTTGGCGGCCCCTATATGACAGCCCTGGCCATGAACACGCGCCATGTACTGAGCCTGCCGGTGCACAGCCATAGCGACCCGCTGGCGCTGGTCGATCTGCTGCAGAATATGACAATGCGTTTCTTCTGGCCGCTGCTCGCGCTATTCGCCATCACCATCACCATCGTGGTGTTTTTCGAAATCGTGCAGCTTCGCGGCTTTCTGTTTTCCACCCATCCGCTGAAACCCGATTTCACCAAGCTCAACCCGGCTAAGGGTCTGAAGCGACTCTTCTCCATGAAGATGCTCAAGGAAACGCTGAAAAACATCGTCAAACTGGTGGTTTATGCCACTGTATCGGGACTGGTTGTTCATTATGGCGTGCAGCAATATGCCCATAGCATGCGCGATGCCGACCGGCTGGTCGATGCGATGCAGCTATCGGCGTTACGGCTGTTGCTGGCCTTCGCCGTTTGCGCTGCCTTTTTCGTGGTGCTTGACCAGATCATCGCGCGGCAGGAATATCGCAAGCAGATGCGGATGAGCCGGCGCGAGGTTACCCGCGAGAACAAGGATCGCGAAGGTGATCCACGGCTGAAGCAGAAGCGCAAATCGCTCCATGCCGATTTCACCCAGTCCAGCGGCAATATCGCCGATGTCGCCGGCGCCGATGTGGTGATCGTCAACCCGGAGCATTTTGCCGTGGCCCTGCGCTATGATCCGGAGCAGATGGAAGCGCCGCAGCTCGTCGCAAGGGGTCGCAACCATTTTGCTCTGGCGATCAAGCAGATCGCCTGGCGCAACAGCGTCACCATCATCGAGAACAGACCATTGGCGCAGGGTCTGTACAAGGCGTGCAAGCCCGGGGCGATGATTCCCGAGGCCTATTATCGCGATGTTGTCAGCATCTATCTCCGGCTGCCGCACAAGAAGCGATCGCAGGAGAGTGACAGCCAGAGGGAGCACAGCTCGTGATCGGCAAACTGCTCGGTGAATCGCGTGACCTGGCACTGGTGATCGGCACCATCATCATCCTGCTTATCCTGTTTTCGCCGATCCCTCCTTTCGTTCTTGATCTGGCGATCATCATCAATTTCGGCCTTGGCCTGACGATCCTGCTGCTGACATTCTATGTCGCAAAGCCGGTCGAATTCTCGACCTTTCCCTCGCTGCTGCTGGTCGCAACGCTGTTTCGGCTTGCGCTCAATGTCGCGGCTACCCGGCTTATCCTCACCGGTGCAGATGCCGGCGATGTTATCGGCTCGATCGGCAGCTATGCGGTGCAGGGCAATTTCGTCATCGGCCTCGTCGTATTCTTCATCCTGGTGGTGGTGCAATATGTCGTAATCACCTCCGGTGCCCAGCGCGTATCAGAGGTCGCTGCGCGGTTCACTCTCGATTCCATGCCGGGCCAGCAAATGAGCATCGATGCCGATCTCAACATGGGCCTGATCGACCAGAAGGAAGCGATTGCGCGACGCCGGGAATTGGAGAAAGAGGCGAATTTCTATGGTTCGATGGATGGTGCCAGTAAATTCGTCAAGGGGGATGCCATTGCCGGCATCATCATCCTGCTGATCGATATCATTGCCGGCTGGATTGTCGGTGTGGTGCAGATGGACATGAGCTGGATCGACGCACTGCAGCATTTCACCCTGCTTACCATCGGCGATGGCATTGCAACCCAGCTTCCGGCGCTGATCATCTCGATTGCCACCGGCATCATTGTCACCCGCTCAGCGGCCGATCGCGAGCTTGGCACCGAGGTGCTGACACAACTCAGCTCTGTGCCGCGGATTCCGGTGATCGTCACCGCAGCGTTATTATTGCTGATGCTGTTGCCCGGCATGCCGAAATGGCCGATTGTGATCATCATCATGTTGCTTGGCCTTGTCTGGTGGCGCATACGACGCCAGCGGCAATCGGGCGAAGCCGAGGATAGACTTGATGATACGTCCGAAGAGACTGATGGTGTCGATGTCGCTGCCGTGCCTCTACCAATAGAGATTGGTCTCGGCCCGGCATTGCATGATCAGTGGCATGGCGAGGCGGCGATTATCAGCAGCCGGGTCGGCACATTGAGACGCGAATTTACCGAGCAGTTCGGCTTCGGCTTCGCAGAGGTCAAGCTGAGACAGGATTCGCGCCTGAAACCGCAAGGCTATGCCATTAGGCTGTCCGGCGTACCGCATGGCGAAGGAGAAATATTGAGCGACAAGCTGCTGGCGGTGCGCAGCGAAAACGTCATGAAGGACCTCGATGGCATAAGCGCCACCGATCCGGCGTTCGGATTACCGGCCTATTGGATCGATGAAGATCTCCGACAAGAAGCGGACAGCCTGGGCTATACGCTGGTCGATCCGATGACGGTGCTGATCACGCATCTCAGCGAAACATTGAAGAGCGAGGTCGACAGCCTGCTAACACGCAACGATGTTGTGCAGATGCTCGAAGGCGTGCGCAGTCGCCAAGCCGGCATGATCGAGGATCTGATCCCCAACATCATGGCCGTGGCCGATGTCCAGCGCGTGATGCAAAGGCTGCTGGAAGAGAATGTATCGATCGCCAATACCGACCTCATCGCCGAAACGCTGGTCGATACCGGTCGTCAGACCAAGGATATCGCGACCCTGACCGAGCATGTGCGGCAACGGATGAAAAACGCCATCTGCCACCGGTTGCGTGGCGACCATGCGGAATTGGCAGTGCTCAGCCTCGATCCACGCTATGAACACCGGATCATGACCAATGTCGGCAATGCCGGGAGTGAGCCGCCCGCATCTGCGGTGGTAGAGCCGTCACTTGCAGAGAAGCTTTTGCGCAAGCTGCTGCCGCTGACCGAGGCCATGGGACGCGAAGGCCGTAATCCGGTGTTGCTGTGCGGCCCGGAATTGCGCCGCCATTTGCGCGCGCTGACGCGACGAAGCATCCCCAGGCTGGCGGTGCTTTCGGTCGATGAGATCCCGATGAAGATCGCGCTGCAATCCTTCGCCGTGGTGGAGTATGACGATGACAGCGGATGACGATAGTCAGCAACTAATGACCCTGCATGGAGCAGAATATGACCGACAATAAGGCAATGGCGCTACAGCGACTGGAATGGCTGAAGGACGATCCCGGCAATATGACGCTGCGGCTAGACACATTGACGCTGGCCCTCAACAATCGACTGTTGGATATTGCGGATCAGCTGATCAGAACCACACCGGAAAGTGACAGGGATAACCCCAATCTACGCAATCTCTCCGGGTTGCTGGCGCTGAAGCGCGGCGATGCGGCAGCCGCCATTGCGCATTTCGAGAGCCTGCACGATGCTGGTATCGTCAACGATGCAACACGCTTCAACCTGGCCTGGTGCCACGCACTTGAGGGTCGGCATGAGGAGGCACTCGCGCTGCTGTCGGACGAACTGGCGGAAGCCTTGCCGCAAGCCGCGGCGCTGCGGGTACAGACGCTGCACACTGCCGGGCAGTTCGAGACAGCGCAGGAGCAGGCAAAAGCGCTGATGACGGTGCATCCCGAAGATCGCGGGCTGATGGCTGCAATATCAACGCTTGCGCTCGATATGGCAGACAGGTCACTGGCGCTGACCAGTGCAAAAAAGGCCGGTGAACATCCCGATGCCCTGACGACGCTTGGGCTGCTGCATCTGGAGGCAAACCGGACCGAAGAAGCCGAGCGCGAATTTGCCAGGGCGCTGGCATTAAATGACCGTCAGGCTAGGGCATGGATCGGTCAGGGGCTGGCGCGCTTACGCAACGGCTTTCATGAAGCAGCAGCACAGGATCTCGACTGCGGTGCCAGACTGTTCGGCACCCATCTCGGTTCGTGGCTGGCCGCCGGCTGGGCCTATTTCTCTGCAGGAGACCTTCAGACATGCCGTGCTCGCTTCACCACGGCGATGGATATAGATCCCAATTTTGCCGAAAGCCATGGGTCACTGGCGGTGCTGAACCTTGTAGAAGGCGACAGCGAAGCGGCTGAACGCCAGTGCGAGGTGGCGTTTCGTCTCAATCGCCAATGCTTCTCGGCCACGCTGGCAAAGAGCATCATGCTCGAAGCTGCCGGCGACACCGGAAAAGCACAGGCACTGGTCGCACGGGCCATGGCACATCCGATCGATGCCGAGGGCCGAAGCCTCGGCGCAATGCTGTCGGGGCTGACGGGCGGTGGCGCAGGTAGCGTGATTTTTGGTGCAAATCCGCTGCACTGACCGAACACGAAACAGCAATATCTATTCGGTCATCCGGTCAACCACCCGGTCTAGCAACCGCTGCGTTTCGGCATCGCTGCGCAGCAGCATCAGCACCCGGTCGACGACATTCTGAAAGCGCGCGTCATTGGCCACGCCATCACCAAATTCCTCGAGCAGCAACCCTTCTATCAGCGCCCGATGCAACCGCTCCGGCGCAGCCTGTTTCAGAGCGTCCAGACGCTGCAGCGCCGACAGCCTATCACTGTCGGCGCTGCCATCACCGGCAGACGTTTTGGGCCTGACCGCCTTTCGGGTCTTGGATAAGCGCTCCAGCTGTTGCCGTACCAGGGCGATAAGCTGCTGATTCTGGTCGATACGGGTCATGCTGTCTCGCTTTATCGTCCGGTCACGGCTGTTTGGGTTTTGCGAGCTGATTGATCAGCAACGATGTCGAAGACAGTTCGGTCTCTCCCCCCGCCGCTTGCGCTGGTGCAGCCTGCGGTTCGGCCATAGCCATCAGATCTGCGCACTTGTCGATAATCAGCTGCATGTCATGATTAAGCGGCGGATTGTCGCGGTTAAGGCTGATGCCCTGACGCAAAGTGGCAATCGTCGCCGTGAACTCGTCGGCAATCAGATGATGCAGCCCGGTAACGAACAGCCGCAAATAGTGATTTTTCGGCAGACTCTCCAGTCTGTTCCAATGGTCCCTGGCCGCTTCGGCATCCCCCGAAGAAAGCGCAAAAAAGCCCAGCTGGAACCGGGCGATATGAAATTCCGGGTCGAGCGCAACCGCGTGCTGCATCAATTGCAGCGCCTCGACCTTGCGATCAGTGGCCGCTAGCAGCGATCCGCGCAGGAAGTACAGCCGGGCATCATCCGGAAAACGGTCAATAGCACTGTCCAGCTCGGCCAGCCCCTGCACATCGTCTGAATCGATCAATTGCAGCAACTGGCGGATGTCATCATCCGGGCAAAAGGTCATTATATCGTTCTCCTCATTATACAATCCTATCATATTTTCCCTAGCCTTTGGCGCAGGCCCGACAGCGCTTCGCGATGCAGCTGCGATATGCGTCCTGCGCTGAGCTTCAACAGCTTTGCGATCTGGCGGAAACTGACGCCGTTCTGATAGTGCTGGCGGATGATGAAAGGCTTGGGCGGCGGCAGATCATCAACCGCGCCATCCAGCCGCTCCATCGTCGACTTCCACAGCAGCTGGTCATAGCCATTGCGCAGATCGCTGGGCTGGCTTTCATCAACATAGATGCGTGTGCCCTCCAGCATCGCGCCGAGCGCCAGACCGACCGCCAGACGCCGCAGCGCGGCAAGCGGATCATCATCCTCACCGGTTGCCCCCTGTTTGAGATGCTCCAGCCTTTCCCTTTCTGCCAGATAATAGTGTCGCGACTGGCGCGCCACTTCGCTCATACTGGCAATACCATCGGCAATATGGCCGGTAATGCGCCGCCGGGCATAAGCGGTGAAGGGTATCCGGCGCGTCGGGTCAAACCGGTTGATCGCCTGCAGCAAAGCTTCCATTGCCCATTGCTCCAGATCGGCCCTGTCATAATTGTCATTGCGCCGACGGTGATATTCTCGCGCGGCAATCTTCTTGGCAAAAGGCAGATAGAGTGTGAACAGGCGCTGCCGCGCGTCATCCTCATCCCGCACCGCAATGCGATACCAGAGATCGGCCTCCGTCCACATCGGATCATGGACAAGCGCGAGGCCTTTTCCCGTCACCCGCCCTTTGCCCAGGATCGTCATTGAAAGCTACCGAGTACACCCTGCAGCACCAGCGACCAGCCATCGATGAGGACGAACATCAATATCTTGATCGGCAGGGAAATTGTCGCGGGTGGCACCATCATCATGCCGAGCGAGAGCAAGACACTGGAAACCACAAGGTCGATCAGCAAGAACGGCAGGAAGATGACAAAGCCGATCATGAACGCGACACGCAGTTCGTTGAGCAGGAATGCCGGTATCAGCTTGAGCATGTCGACATCGTCGGCGGTGGCCGGAACAGGTTCTCGCGAAATGGCGTATATCGTCTCGATGTCCTGGTCGCGCACTTGCCGCAGCATGAAGCTGCGCAGCGGCGCGGTGCCATCTTCAATCGCCACCGACAGCTCTTTCTTGTCATCCAGAAAGGGTTGTACCGCCTCGTCATTGAGCGCCGTCAGCGTCGGACCCATGGAAAATAGCGAAAGAAACAGTGCAAGGCTGATCAGCACCTGGTTCGGTGGCGTTTCCGGCATGCCAAAGGCATGGCGCACCATCGCCAGTACGATGACGATGCGGACGAAACTGGTCATGCTGATGAACAGCGCCGGAATAATTGCCATCAGAGTGAGTATCAGGGCTACCCGGACAGTGTCGGGGCTGTTTCCTGCAGCCGCGGTAATGCCCGCTACCGATGGCCCCAGTCCTCCGGATGCACCATTGGACGCGACCAACATCGCTGCGTCGGCAAGCAGCATCAGACTATCCGGCGACATGGGGCCAATCCACTATGCGGGTGTCGTCGCTGTCATGGCTGCCACAGACGGGCTGATCGGAGAGGATCTTGGCGTCCTGCGGACCGAGAAGCAGAAGATATTCCCGGTCATTATGCCGGATCACGCAACTGTCATAATGGGCATTGAGCCTGCGCGTCTCGACAATATTCAGCCCTGTTGCGGCGTCGCTGTCGCGGAGAAAACCCGCGAGCGGCATTTTGCCGCCAGCATGACCATGCCGACGCCGCAACCACAATATGACACCAATGGCCACGATCAGACACAGCACCAGCGCAAGCACGACCCGCAGCACCGGTATATCCGGCGCGGCACCGCCGCCAAGCTGTTGTCCCAGCGCAGCGCTGACAGACATCATCAGAGCCGCCAGCGACACCGCGAAACACCGGAAAATCCGTATTGCCAAAGCCACGGCTTATCCGATCTCGGTCAGCCGGACGCCGAACTTGTCACCCACAGCAACCAGCTCGCCGCGCGCGATGAGACGATCCTTGAGCATCAGCGACACCAGATGGTTCAGTGTCGCGTCCAGCGTCACAACCGAACCGGATTGCAGCGCCAGCATGTCCGATACGGTTATCTCGGCACTACCGACCAGGGCATCAAGGCTGACCGGAATATCCTGTATCAGCTCCGGCCTTAGCGCCGGAGCATTGCCGCCTTCGGACGCAGGCTGTGCGCCATTGTCGCTCTGCCTGGTGTCGCCGGGTCCGGTATCGCTATCGGTGGCCTCGCCACCATTGGATTCGACCAAATCTGTCATAATGCCCCCTAAGGTGTGTTACGATTTCACGGTGTTTCACTATGGATAGCGAGGCGCACTGCATCGCCGTGGCGATCAATTTGCGCCCCTGTGGTCGGCAAAAGCAGATCATTCACGGTCAACTGCACCCGGTCTGCCATCATCCGGTCGAGTATGACCACATCGCCCGGTTCACATGCGGCAATCTCGGCCAGTGACAATGTTGCTCCGCCAATGCGCGCGCCGAGCGCTACGCAACTTGCCAGCAACGCATCGCCTCTGTCGGTGAGCGTTCTGTGGCAGCGGCTGGGGGGAATGGCGGCGCGGCTGTAATCGAGCAGGAAATCGTGCGCGATACCTATCTGCGCTATGTCCCGCCCCTGCTTGTCATGCAGCGCAGCGCTCCATTGTGCGGGCTGTGCTTGCGGGATTGCTGATGATCCTTGATCGCTATCGGCACTGTCCATGGATCTATTATCGTCAGGCATGGTCCGGCGAATGCGATCGCACAAATCATCAAGACAGGTGCTCGCAGCATCATCAACCGGTCTGCGATCGGCCGGTCGTGGCGAAAATCTGTCCCAGTCTATGCCGAACAGCTCTGCCGCGAGTATGTCACACCCCGATTGCGATATTGTGAGTGTCAGGCCTGGTTTGATCTGCCGCTTCTCTGCCCTGTCCGGCTTGTCGGCAACAGACGTACATTTATCGACGACGATGGGCTGTATCCGCCACGCGGCGAACCAGTCATCGGCCCAGGCATCGATATCCGCTGACAGCGTAGCGGCAAGCCTTACCGGATTCAGCGCCGTTTCGGGAAGCCAGGCGTGTATTTTCGGTGCATTGGCTATAGCAACACCATCACCGTAATGCAGGACCGGACCAGCCATTACTGCCCCCGGATTCCGAACAGTTGCTGAATCATGTCATTGGACACGCTGACGATCTGTGATGACGCCTGAAACCCCCGTTGGATCAGAATCAGCTCACCAAATTGTTCGGAAAGGTCGACATTGGATGCTTCCAGTCGCCCGGCAACAACCCTGCCGGCAGCAGGGTCATCGCTGGCGACCAGACGCCGTTCGCCGCGGCCATCATGGATAAACAGCCCGTCATCGGCACGCTGGAGCTGCTGCTGGTCGCGAAAATCGGCAATGGCAACCGCCGCAATATCCTCGGTCTCGCCGTTGGAATAGCGAATCTCGACCCGGCCCTGACCGTTCACTGTGACATTGGTGATGGTGCCGATACCATTGCCGTCTATCCCGGCGGCGCGCAGCGTCGATAGTTCACCGGAAGAGAAAGACGTTACATTTTCAGAGAAATCCAGGGTAACCGAAAGCCCGTCATTATTAGGATCATCAAATACCAGCTGGCTGCTGTCAGCGTCGACCTCCCCCTGGGTGAAACTGAGGCGTTGGGTACCGATTTCCTCATCTTCGTCATTGGTGACGATGACATCCCACGCATTGCCACCGGCATCACCGTCCCGCGCAAAGCGGACCTGCCACACATGCTCGACGCCATTGGCATCGAACACGACAAGATCACTTATGATCTGTTCGGTCGCCGTCGAAGAGAGGTTGTCGGCAAAGCGGATGGTGGTGGTCGCGACCGGCGCGTTTGTGCGGTTGCTGTCGATGTTGACGGCAACCGCTCTGCCGGCGTCATCGAGCACGGCAAGACGATAGTCGGTGCCTTCGAGGACAATAAAGCCCTCATTGTCTACGATAAAGCTGCCAGTACGGGTATAAAGGGTGCGATCACCATCGAGCAGCAGCAGAAAGCCCGATCCGTCGATCGCCAGATCGAGTCCATCGTCGGACTGTCTGAGATCGCCCTGCTGAAAGCTCACTTGCAGGTCATCGAGCCGCACACCGCCGCCCTGTGCACCTGATCCGAACAAGCCGACAGCACCATTGCCGCTGTTGAACTGGTCGCTGAAGCGCACCGACGTCGCCTTGAAACCGGAAGTGTTGAGATTGGCGACATTGTTGCTGATCGTCTGCAGACCATCGGAATAAGCCAGCAAACCGCTCAATCCTGTATATATCGCTCCGAACATGATCTATTCTCCTTGTCTGACCTGGGAAATAGCGGCGAGCCCGATATTGCTGATCGTCTGTCCATCGGCTGTCTCGATGGTGACGCGTGGTGCACCACTGTTGAAGCTGACCCCGGTGACAGTCCCGGACAGTGCGCTTTGGCCAGCCGGAATATCGACAATCTGGCCCAGCAGCGATGTCGCCTGCAAAATGCTCTGCGTCGCCAACAGCGTGTCGAACTTGTCGTTCAGATTCTGCGTCTGCTGGATCTGGGAAAATTGCGCCAACTGCGACACAAATTCGAAATTGTCCAACGGCTCCAGCGGGTCCTGGAATGTCAACTGGGTGAGAATGATCTGCAGCAGCGACTCAAAACTCAGACCGAATGCATCGGTCGCTGCCGAGGCATCGTTGTCGGTCTCGACATTTTGCGGCGGTGTGCTGTTGACCGGCTGGCCGGGAATGGGCGCGACCTGCATTGTCTATTCTCCTTCACTGTCAGAGGTTTCGAAACCGGTGTTGCGGCCGCTGTCATGTACGCCGTTGATCCACAGATCATAATTTCCCAGGCCCTGCTGGGCGACCAGCGAGCGCAATATGCTGCGCAGCGCCTCTTGGCTGGTCTCGTCGAGGCTTGTGCTATCGGCGACCAATTCCAGTCCATGACCACGTTCGCGAAGGATGATGCGCAGTGACCCCCGTTGCGGTGTCGCATAGACTGCGGCCTGACGGGCAATTGTCTCGGGGCGAAGTGCGGATGCCGGGTCCCTCGATTCCGGCGCGGCATCGACGGAGCGAACCGGGGCAGCGGATATCTCCAGTGCCGGGCTGATCGTTGGCATTGTCGCCGCGGCTGGTTGTGCAATGGCTTGACGGTCGTGAGAAATTACCAGATCGACAAGAGAGGGTTGCGCTGGATGCTGCACCAGCGACAGCGTTGCCGACACGCTGTCGCGAGAAGCCGGGAAGGCCGGTGTTCCCGATACCAGCGTTGCAGGACGCCTGGCAACTACCTGCCGTACCGCCGTCATATCGCTGCTGCGCAGCGCCGCAACAAGACCGCTGTCGTGCAACATCTCGGATAACCGCAATGCTTCGGATTCAGCTATTGGCCGCGATGGACGGGAGGCACTGGCCGGACCATCGGCGACGGGAGTGCCAAAAAAGCCGTTTTCATTAAATATATCGGCACGAAGCGAGCGCTTGCCACTTCCGGCTGGATCGTCCCGTGTGATTGTGTCGCCATCGGCAGCGGCCTGGGCCATCTGCTGCAATTGCGTATCGAGCTGTTGCAAAAATGGCGGATCAGACGCTGTCTGCCCTGCGGCAATATCTACCTGCACTGGCAAAGAGCTTTCGACCGCGATCATCGGCGGCAGGCCCGATGTGGTCATGGGGATATCAGCGCTCATAACTACGCTTCCTCACCATCTGCATTTCCGACATCTCGGCCATTTCGTGTTTCTCCAGTCTCTTCACCCGTTGCTTCGCTGCACGTTTCTCGATCGCCTCTGCGGCGCGGACATGGCTGTCGCTGTGACGCCAAAGCCGGGTCTTGCCCTCCACATTGTCCTGTGCACGACGCACGGCATCGCGGCCTTGCTGAAGCGCTGTATCCTGCTGCAAAAGGGCCTGTGCCAGTATCGGCATCATGCCGATATCCAGACCTCCGGCGCTTTGGTTATGCGCTTGCCACTGGCCGAGCAGTCTATCCCGCCTCGCTCTTAGTGCGACCTCCTCCTCGGTCAGCGCTTCCAGTCGGTAACGTGCCCGGTGCAGCTCGGCTTCGGCCTGCTGACGCTGGGCATTGCGGATGCCGGTAATGGCGCGTATCTCGCCAATCGGGGGACGTTGCGCCATCATGCGGCCTGCTCCAGCAATGCACCAAGCTCCTGCACCGCTGTTTCGACCGGTCTGTTGTCTTCGCGCGGCTGAGTCAGAAAGGCGCGCAGCCGGTCGCGCAGCGCTACCGCCCGATCAAGTTCCGCATTGCTGCCCTTGCGATACACCCCGCTTTCCACCAGCGTACGTGAATCCTCATAGACGGCGAACAGGCGGCGCACTTCGGCTGTGCTCCTGCGGGCCTGTTCGGACAAGATGCCGGATGCCTGACGGCTGATGCTGCGGCTGATATCAATCGCCGGAAACAGACCCTGTTCCGCCAATGTTCGTGACAGCACGATATGGCCATCGAGCACTGATTTCAGCATTTCCGATAGCGGGTCATCGACTTCGCTGTCCTCGGCCAGCACCGTGGCGATCAGGCTGATCGACCCGCTGCCGGCAACTGCACCACAGCGTTCGACAAAGCGCGGCAAGGCGGCAAAGACATTCGGGGTATAGGCCCGCAATGTAGGCGGTTCGCCTGCGGCAAGGCCGATTTCGCGCAACGCCATAGCCATGCGGGTCAAACTGTCGACGACCAACAGCACATGTTCGCCCCGGGCACGCCATTGCTCAGCCAGGGTCAGTGCAGTGTGCCCCGCGCGTGCGCGCAATGCGGCGCTTTCATCGGAGGTGGACACGATCAGGCTGTAGCGCTGCGGCACGTCCATGGTCTGGCACATCTGCCACATGCCATGCGCCTCATGGCCGCGCTCGCCGACAAGGCAGATGACCACCCGATCGACATCGGCCTGGCGCACAATCTGTCCGATCAGGCTGGTCTTGCCGACCCCCGCCGGGGCAAAGATACCGATGCGCTGGCCCTCAGCGAGCGCGGTAAACAGGTCAATGGCGCAAATACCGGTGCGCAGAGGCCGCCCGCTGGATATGCGCCGCAGCGCCTCGGGCATGATCGGTATGGGATCCGTCTTGTCCGATGCGAGCGGGCCCTGACCGTCCACCGGTCGGCCCAGCGCGTCGAGCGCGCGTCCGGCCGATGCTGTACTGCACAGGTCGTTCGCAGCGCAATGGCCTGTCACTCTTGCATGTGGCGAAATGGAAGCGCTGTTCTGTAGCGGGACCAGCACAATATGGTCATTCTCGATGGCGACAATCTGAGCATCCACCGCACCATCATCTACAGAGTGCCCGCCATCGTTTCCGGTCGTTGCGCTAGCGGCGGTGATGCGACAAAGGCTGCCGATTTTGCCGGCTGGCCCGGTCGCCTCGATATGCGTCGGGCTGACCTTGCGCACGCGACCATAATGACAGGCCAGATCATGATGCTCCAGCCGCGCCAGCAGATGATCGCGCAACCCGCTCATGAGGCTGGCTCCACGGTGTGACCGTCATCATCGCCTTTGTTCGGGAAATCATCGACAAAACCGGGGGCCAGCATGTCTCGGCACAGCGCCTTTAACGCATCCGTCTGCTCTCCCAGGCTGATATCGAGGCTGCCCAGATGCATGGCGATGGTACAATAGCCGGAGGGTCTGAGCGCATCCGTCTTGATTGTGCAGCGATCGGCGATCATGCTATCGTTGAGGGTCGCGACAGCGGCTTCATCCGGAAAGTCCTTGGCACTGACGGTTATTGATATCAGACTGGTATCCTGGAGCTGCCGCAGCTGCAGCTGCAACGCCTGGATCACCAGCGAAGCCGCGCTCGCCTCACCCTTTCTCTCTCCTGACCCGATGATCTTCTCCACCGCGGCACAGGCAAGTGCTACCGCCAGCGTCTCCATTTCGGCCAGGGTCTTGCGCCACTGCGCGACAGCATCGGCGCTCATGGCCGCTAGTTGCGCCAACCGCGCCGCACTGTCATCGGCGGCCTGTTCCAGCGCTTCCGCATAGGCTGTTTCACGCGCCTCGCTGCAGCGACGCTGATACTCCGTCTCGCGCTGCGCCTGCGCCTGCTGCAACGCCTGAATTTCTTCATACAGCGCCGCGTTCTGCCGACGCAGCGTCGTCATTTCCGGGTCCGGATCAATAGCGGTGCGGTCCGCCATATCGTCCTGGCTGTCAAGCGCACGAACCGGTTGCACCAATGGTTCGTGCCGTCCAGATTTGAGCAGCATCGTCACAGGCCTTTCCCATCCGGCCGCCTGGACAACCGTATCGAAGGCTGCGCGGTCATGCTCGCATCGCTCTGTACCTTGGGCCAGAGCCATTCACGCAGCCGCGCGAAAAATGACGGCGGCGGGTTATGAATGGGGGCAAGATGCTGCGATGTCAGTTTTAGTGGCATGTCGATGCGGACATTGTCTGCATCCTGGCTGGCAAGGGCGGCAGTCAGCGCATTGCGCGCCCGTTCGCTGGGCTCAAAGCCGCTGCGCAAAAACGGAAAGCCTGTACGCGCATCGTGATGCTTACAGGCCAGCAGCCATGGCGCAACATGTCGTGCCGCTGCAGAAGCTTCACTGTCCCGCATATCCGCATGGTCTTCGCGCGCAAGCGCCGCAAGAAAAGCCTTGCGACTGTCTGCCGGCAAGGCCCCAATTATCCGCTCCCGTTCTTCCCGGGAACAGCCATTATAGGCCGCAACCAGCTCGGCCACCATTTCCGCGCGCGCGCTCATAGTGCCTCGCTGCTTTCCGGGAAGAATGTGATGATCCGTTCGACCAGCGCATCGCCATGACCGGACTCCATGCGCTGCGCCTGGCGGCGCCTGCGGACGATGATGATTGCGATCACGCCGGCTATGGCCGCCACAAACGCGGCGATCATAAGCGCCATATTGCGCGAAGACGCCGGTACCGCTGTGCTGACCGCATGACGTACTGACTGGCCTGTATGTGCGCCTGTACGAGGAGCAACTGCCTGGCTATCCGTCGCGGCAACATCCTTGGTGAGCATGTCATGCGTGGCGAAGACAAGACTGTCTCCGGCATCATCGCGAAAGCCGACAGCCTCGCGAATCGCAGGGGCCAATAGGGAAGTCTCTTCGCGGTTGAGCCGGGACCGGGTAACCAGCCGCAATTGCAGGCTGTAGTTGCGCTGCAATGACGGCGAAGGAAGGCCTGTGCCGGATGGTTCGGCCGATATGTTATCGGGCGAAGCCGTGTCCGGTACGGTTTCGTCCTGTCCATCCGGAACAGGTGTTGGCTGGGGGATGATGTCGCCCAGGCTGACCATGATATCTACCGACAGCCCGGGTATCACCGTTTCGACCGCCCGGGCGATGCGGGCGCGATAGTAATCGGCGATGGCGGCGCGTTCGGCATCCCGTGGCGGGAGTGGTTGCGCCACGCCGGAACCCGCCGCATCGAGCAGCCGGCCGGTTTCATCCAGCACTGTAACATCATCCAGGGCCAGACCATTGACCGATGATGCAACTAGCTGACGGATGCCCGATACGCTGCGCCGGTCGACAGTCCGGCCCTTGCGTTTGGTAATAGTCACCGCTGCCTTGGGCCGGGTCTTGTCATCGCGAAAGATGGTACGCTGTGGCAAGGCCAGATGGACCCGCGCATGATCGACTTCCTGCATCAGTATGATGGTGCGCGCCAGTTCCCCTTGCAGCGCGCGTTGATAGTTGATCTTCTGAGCGAATTCGGTGAGTCCCATATCGGACTCATTGAACAGTTCGAACCCGATAACGCCGCCCAGCGGCATATCCGACCCTGCCATGGCAATACGCGTCTCGGCAATCTGGTCATCAGGCACCAGGATCGTCGTTTCATTATCGCCGATACGATAGGCGATGTTGCGCGCTTCGAGCTGTTCTACGATCTTCGCCGCATCCGCCGGACGCAGATCGGAATAGAGTATCCCGTAGCTTTGGCGGAACAGCAGGAAATATGTCGCGAAAATGAGCACCAGGACGATGGTCAGCATCGCCAGCGCAATGCCTGCCTGTCGCCCCGGTGGCATCTCTCTCAACTGTTGCAGAATCCTACCCATGGCCGGCTCACATCTGCATGTTCATGATTTCGCGATACCCTTCGACCAGCCGGGTGCGAAACTGCATCATCAGTTCGACCGACAGCCGCGCCTCTTCCAGCGCAAAGGTCACTTGATGCAGCGGAACATCATCACCGATGGCGAAGCTGCGGACCAGCCGGTTGGCCTGGTCGACCTTGTCCTCGACCTGCGCAACCGCCCCGGTCATCATGTCGGTAAAATTCGCCCCGGGCGACGGGGCGGTCTGGGGCAGCGCCTGGCCGAGTGGCAGCGTGGTCGGCTGGGTTTCCGCACCCGCCTGAATCGCGGCTATTGCCTCAATCGTCATAGCTGCCTCCCCAGATCGAGCGCCCGCGCATTCATCTGCAGCGCCAGGTTCATCGCCACCAGATTGGCCTCATAGGCGCGTGATGTGCGGATCATGCCGGTCATCTGGCGCGCATGGTCGATATCGGGATAACTGACAAAACCGGCCTCATCGGCATGCGGATGGGTTGGTTCATGGACCCGCCGCACGGCACTGCGCTGGGCCTCTATGCCATAGACCTCGACCCCCTGAAGCTGTTCGGCACGGCGCTCACTGAGCATCGTATCGAACCTCGCTTTGGGGCCAGAGACCAGCTGCATCGGGCGATAGACATCGCCCTCGGCGGTCCGGGTGGTGTTGATATTGGCGAGATTCTGGGCGATCACCTGTAACCGCTGCCATTCAATATCAAGGCCGGACATGCTGATTTCGGCTGCCTGCATGGTCATTGCACTCCCTTGATGACGATATGGTCGAGTTGCATCTGGCGGTTGAGAAGGTCGAGCAACGCGGCATAACGGCCCTGGGTCATGCGCGCGGTCGCCAATTCCATATCCATGCGTACCGTCTGGCCGGCGGCGCTGGCACCCGGCGGCAGAGGCCGTGATTCAAGCTCTGGTGCGACCTTCGCAATGGCGTCGAGTCCCTGGTCGCTCGCGGCGCGCAACGCATCCTCAAAGCGCACCATCATCGGTACAAATCCGGGCGTCTGGCTATTGGCGATATTGTCAGCCGTCGCCGTCATGCGCATGGTAAGGCCGTCAAGCGCCTTGTTGATCAATGCTGCCGATACTGCATCCATGGATCATCCCTCCTCATTGTACGATTATCTCCGCATGCAGCGCTCCGGCCGCCTTTATCGCCTGCAGGATGCTGATGATCCTGCGGGTATCGACTTCGGCGCGGTTCAGCCCCTCGACCAGGCTGGCAACGCTGGTGTTGGGGAACTGCATCGCCACATCCTTCCCGCCTTCCGATATGGTGAGCTGGGTATTGGTGATGATCAGGCTGCTGATGTCAGTGGCGAAACCGCCGATAAAGCTGGGCTGCGAGCCTTCATTGTCGCTGATCACCGAGATTCTGAGATCGCCTTGCGAGATCACAATGCTCGACAGCCTGACATCACCGCCGGCCACGACTGTGCCTGATTTCTCATTGATAACGATTCGCGCCGAACGGTCGGGAACCACGGCCAGATTTTCCAGCATGGCGATGAAGCGCGGTAGATTGCCGCGCGCCGGATCAACCATGATATGCACCTCATCCGCGCTCACCACTGATGCCCGCGCGGCACCGAGCTGGACATTCACCGCATCGGCAATACGCTGTGCGGTAGTGAAGCTCGGTTCGCGCAAAATGAAGGACAGGCTGTTGTCCGACGACAGCAGTTGCGCCTGTACCGCCCGTTCTACGGTCGCACCATTGGGCAGCGTTGCCGATGTCGGATAATTGCTCTGTTCGCGATTAAGCTGCGCCTCAAAGCGATAGCCACCGGTGACCAGCCCGCCCTGTGCCAAGGCGTAAACCATCCGGTCGGGCCCCATAAGCGGGGTCATCAGCAGGGTCCCGCCGGCCAGGCTGCGGGCATCGCCGATCGACGACACGGTGACGTCGATCTGATCCCCGACATTGGCCGATGGCGGCAAGCGGCCGGTGACCAGAACCACCGCAATATTGCGGGTGCTGATCTGTTCGTCGGCGACATTGGTGCCCAGCCGGTTGAGCACATTGCGCAGGGCAACGCGGGTCACGGCACTGCGTCGGGTATCGCCCGACCCGGCCAGTCCGGTCACCAGACCATAGCCCACCAGTGCATTATCGCGCCAGCCCTGCAGCCGGCCAAGATCCTTCAGTGCGATGCGGTTGAGCGGCTGGGACGCCTGAACGGGTTCATTCATCTGCGCTCTTGCAGGCTGTACCGGACCTGCAAAGCAAAGCAGCAGCATGGCCAGACCAGACACGCAGAAGCCATTTATGGAACGGGTAATAATGCGCATCAGCTCAGTCCCAGAAAGCGAAAGATACGCGTGATCAGGCCAGGCTTGGCGCTACGGGTGACAAAGCCCTTGCCATCATAAGTGATGCGGGCTTCTGCGATACGCGAGGAAAGAATGCGGTTGTCACTGGTTATATCGGCCTCACGAACCCGGCCCTCAATGCCGATATCGGTCGCCTCCCCATTGATGAACATCACCTGCTTGCCGGCGACCATGAAGTCGCCATTGGTCAGCCTGTCGGTGACCTCGACGCTGATTTGCGCGACCATGCGTCCGGACCGGCGCACCTCACCGCGCCCGGAATAACTGCCGCCAAAGGACAATTCGCCGTCCTCGCTGAGCGAGCCGCCGGCAATCCTGCCGTCGAGGCTCTGACTCTTGCTCGATCCATTCTGCGCGCTGTTACTTGCGCTGGCATTTTCGTACACCACAACGGTCAGGATATCGCCGATATTTCGGGCCCGCTGATCGCTGACCAGCGCTGCCCATCCATTGTGCCTGTCGCGATAGAGATCGCGCGCCGCAGCTGATTGTGTGGCGGCCAGCATGATTGTGAGGGCCATGCCCATGGCCAGAGCACGGCAAGGCCTGAGGGAATATCCGGTCATGGCTCTTCTCCTGCCAGGCTGTCGGGCTCACCCGGATGATAGATGGTGGACAAGACTCGACCGTCGGCGGTTTCGACGAACAGCCGCTGGCCAGGTATCGCCGGCTGCAAGGCGGAAACGCGGCGGATCACCCGTGCTGGTCCGCGATTGACGATGAATAGCAGGTCGGTGCCACTGTCGCGGGCCTGTGCCGGCGCCAGGCGGACGGCACCCAGATACTGCCCGGCAGCGATATCATCGCCCGCACGCAGCACCGAGGCATGGCGATCATAACGCAGCAATTGCCGGTTAACCGGCAGCCGGCACGGCACCGGCCGGGTATCGGCTTGGGTGATGATCGCGCCCGTCGCCAGCGATGTCGTGGTTTCGGCACATACAGCAGGGCCTGTCGGCGCCGATGCCATCGTCTTGCCGCTATCCCGTGGTGCAACAAAATGAAACCGGATGCTGCGTGCTACGGATTTCTGCTCGAACCGCAGCATTGGGAATTGCATCCGTGCCTCGGCCTGCAACCGGCTGACCGGGACTTCCACCATGTCCAGATGATCGTCAAAATGCCAGATGATCCGGCGCGCCATGCGGCTACGCAATGGTTCGGAATAAGAGGAAAGATCAGCAATATCGCCCAGCCTGACGACAGGGTCCTCAAGTTCTACTGCGGCGGTATTCGCTATCGTCAGCACCGGAGTAGCCGCCGTCGATAGAAGCAAAAGGTTGGCTGTGAATATAGCCATGGTTCACCGCCGCAGGCTGTTGGCGATACCCATCATCTGGTCAGCCGCCTGGACAATCTGGGCATTGGAGGCAAAAGCGCGCTGGACCAGCATCATCTCCACCATTTCCTCGGAAAGCTCGACATTGGAGCCTTCAACCGCGCCCTGTACGAACAGGCCGTTGCCGTTTTCGCCGGCGAGACCAGTATCGATTCTGGCACCTTCAACCGGCACATAATAGCCGCCATCATGGCGCTCCAGCTGAGCCGCATCGGAGACAGTTACCAGGCCGATCTCGCCCAGCGGCACCGGTTGCTCGCCATTGCCCATAATGGCGCTGACACTGCCGTCACTGGCAATCTGCACCGCCATCACCCCATCCGGGACAGCAATGCGATCACGCAGCACCATGCCATTCTCGGCCGTCAGGAACCCCTCGTCATTGATCTGCAGGCTACCACCGCGCCACAATGTGGTCTGGCCCGCCGCGCCGAGCAATTCGATAAAGCCGGCGCCGTCAATGGCGAGATCCGTCGCCCGGCCCGTGGGGCGAATCTGTCCCTGGGAAAAAAGCTGAAACCGTTCGCTCGCCATCACACCACCAGCCGCGCTGGTAGCCGTATCACGCAACTGCAATGCATCCGGCTGCTGCATCCTGATCGACATGATTTCTGCAAAGCGGACATCGGATCGCTTGAAGGTGGAGGTGTTCACATTCGCGATATTATTGGCAATGATATCGAGAGCCCGTTGCTGGGCATCGAGACCGACGGAACCAATATAAAACGCACCATTCATCTGCTCGCTCCCCTGTCCATTGCGCCTGGAACAGCGCTTGTGAAAAATGCTGCAGGCTGTGTTCCTGCGCTCAACTCTGACCAAATGTGGAAATTGCCTGCCCCATCAGTTCGTCATAAACCTGTACCAGCTTGGCTCCGGCCTCAGCCTCACGCAGCGCCGCCATCATCCGCACCATCTCTGTCGTTGCAGAAACATTCGATGACTCGAGAAAGCCCTGCCGCAATACCGGTTCGTCGACCTCGCGCATCCCGCTCTCGCCGGCCCGGAATATGGCACCGCTGACTGCCTCCAGCCGGTTCCACCCGCCACCCGCCTGTTCACCGTCATCAACTGGTGCAAATATCGGGATGCGCGCGATCGGCACGTCATCCTCAAGCACGATGCCGTCCGGCATTATCTCCAGCTTCTGGCCCGATATCGCCAAATCGCCATCTTCAGACTGCAAGACGAAGCCTTGGGCGTTGACGATATGGCCTTCGGGGGACAGCGAGAAATCGCCCTGGCGTGTGTAGAACATCGCATCCCCACCACGCACCAGAAACATACCTGCACCGGATATCGCAATATCCAGCTGATTGCCGGTCCTTACAAGATCGCCCTGTGCCATATTGTTGGCAAGGTGGACAGCCGCATCATTGCTGATGCGCCGACTTTGGTTCCGTGCGTCAGGCGTTACATCAAAGCTGTCTATGGCGTAGGATTTATATCCGCTGGTAGAGGCATTGGCGATATTATGCGCAGAAGCCTCCAGCTTTTGCTGCCCTAAAGACATAACCTGATACGCATTTTCTACAATAAAGCTCATTCCGAATTTATTATTCGATTCTTTTTTATTTTCAATAAGAAATTTATATAAGGTAAAATATCTATTAATGCTAACTATATTAGAGTTTTTATTAATATTTATAGAGAAAGTTAACGCAGAAATACAAAAATTTAGGTAATCTCACTTTCTTTTATTGATTTTGTTGATTATAAGTATTTCATAGCCAGGCATTATAACGAACCCGGAAACATTGCCCGATTGCGCAATGCATGAACAATCACCCTCACCATCAATCACTGAAATTCTTTACTGATGCACCGGATATACTTTACGGAATTTGCCGGAAAGCGTGGGGCAGACTTGGAGAATACGGGTATCTCAAGACCTCATCCAACTACTAGCTGAAGCTTGTTCAGAGCAGCATTGGGAGCAACGGTTTGCGTGAAGCGGAATTCAGAGCCTGGTTAAAACAGCGCGGCGTAAGTCAGAACTCCATCAACACGCGCAGCTATGCGATCCGCACAATCAACAAGAATTTGTCGGCACTCGGCTGGCCTGACAGTAATTTGGACGATCTCGTCAATAACGGCGAAATCGAGCAACTTCGCGAAACGATGAAGGATCTCCGGAAGGATGCGAAATCTGGCGGCGAAAAGTTTCGAATTCTAATGCCCGAGTCCAGCAATCCAGATGGCAGATTGACAAGCTGGATCAGTTGGTTGGGTCAATATGAACAGTTCGCAACTGGGGCTTCGTCACGTGCAGCACCCGAATTTGAAAGCCTTTACCGGCTTTGGGATGAGTTTCTCGAGACCTGGCCGCTGGAAAGACTGCAATCGATGACGCTGGGTGAGTATAGCTCGGCGGGTTCCAAGGACAGCCTTACATATTGGCTCGAAGCCAGACTGGGTGAGATGGGGAGCATTTGGGGAGGCTCGGCCTTCAAATTTGGAATCTTCTCCCGGGCAAACACTGAAGCCAAAAGCAGCAACAAGACGCACTCATATGACGATGACTATGGGTGGAGCAGTGAGCTGGGTAACAGTGCCGATGAGGCCTTCACCAGGGTCAGAGCATCAATTCTCTCGATCGTACAGGCAGCGCGAGCGGGCAACATGGAAGCCGTCCAAGCACATAAATCTGTCTGGCAGGTTGTTGCCTGGAAGCTTGCTTTCCATTTCCAGGACCGCGAGCATCCATCAATCGTCAATATTTTCAAGCATGATTGGTTGGTCGATCATCTGGGCCTGACCGACAAGAAGACATCGCGACCAGAAATCTATAGGTTGTTGCTGTCGCAACGCGAGAGCGGTGAAGGCATTCTCGAATTTGGCCATCGGATATGGACAGAGATGGAAAGCAAGCGACAAGATCAAAACGCAAACCAGGTGACAGAAGGTGAAGATGTGGACGCGCCACCGCACATACCACAAAATCTCATTCTCCATGGCCCCCCGGGTACCGGCAAAACGTATCACACAGCATATGAAGCGGTGAGGCTGTGTAATGGCTCGGCACCGGAAGACCGTAACGAACTCATGGAGCAATATAATCTGCTGGTCGACCAAGACCGCATTGCTTTTGTGACATTCCATCAGAATTTCTCGTATGAAGATTTTGTCGAAGGCTTGCGGCCCAGCCAGCAGGATGAGGATGGAGAGCAGATCGAAAGCGGCTTTCGTCTGGCTCCCGAAGCTGGGATTTTCCGGAAGATCGCCGAACGGGCGCAGATTTTCCAGGCAAGGCAATCTGGTGGCATCGACCTAACGGGTCGCCGTTTCTTCAAGATATCCCTCGGCGAAGCGGCGAAACCCGAACAAGCCTATTTGTTTGATGAGGCCATGGACGGAGGCTTTATCCATATCGGCGACGATGGTGGAATAGATTGGAGGCAAGAGCGCTTCGTCGACAAGCAATCCATGATCGACGGCTATGCCGAGGCTCATAACGGAGAAAGGCTCCACCCGAATAGCGGCCTGATCGAATACCCTTACAGGCTAAAATTGCGTGCGCGACCCAGGGACATAGTCATCGTCACCAAGGGCAATCTGCTGTTCCGTGCCATTGGCGAAATTTACGGAGAGTATGAACAGGTATCGCGGAAAGAAGACGATTACACGATGCGCCGGCGGGTAAGATGGCTCTGGGAAGACCGATCAGGCGTCGATCACAGTGTAATTTGTCGCAAACGCTTCTCTCAGGTCACGATGTACGAATTCTCGAACAGCGATCTGAAGCTTGATGCGATTGCTCAGCTTGTTGACGAGAAAGACGAAGGCCTTGAGCAGAGCGGTGATAGCCTTCCCTATGTGCTGATCATTGACGAGATCAACCGCGCAAATGTCTCAAAGGTTTTTGGCGAGCTGATTACCCTTGTTGAGCCAGACAAGCGACTGGGTCAGGCAAATGCTCTGACAGTGAAATTGCCTTACTCGAAACAGGATTTCGGGGTGCCTTCCAATCTTCATATAATCGGCACGATGAACACCGCCGACCGTTCTATCGCGCTTCTGGACACTGCATTGCGGCGACGCTTCGACTTCAAAGAGCTTGCACCCGACACCAGCGTTGAGGCGTTCAAATCGGCTGAGGGCCAAACTGGCTTGCCGCTCAGCAGAATTCTGCAAACAATCAATGACCGCATTGAATATCTGATCGACCGGGATCACCGAATTGGCCATGCATTCTTCATTGGTTGCAAAACGCGCGATGACGTTGATGCTGTGATGCGAGACAAAGTCATTCCCTTGGTACAAGAGTATTTCTTCGAGGATTGGTCGCGTGTGCAATCAGTCCTTGGCAAAGGGTTCATAGGCTCAAAACAACTCAAAGCGCCCCCGGGGATCGATGGCCCGGAACAGCGCAGTTATTTTGTCCAAACAGGCAATGGCGAAACCGGAGGCAGATTCCCTGCCAATGCCTATGATCTCCTGTTGCGTGAAGAGGAGGACTTCGAAGCGCTCCATAAGGATGAGGATATTTGACCCATCTTTCCTGCCTCGAATGGTCGGAAGTACCAGTACATAATGGCAAGGCGGGGGTTCCTTCAGGACACTTTTCACGAGATCAGGCCAACTCGATCTTGAGTGCTGCCAAAGCGCATCCTCTCTCCGGAAAGGATGGTTCGCAAATCATCGAGGATCGACACAGCTGCCTGAGAACCAAGCAAATGGTTGGCGTGATCGCCGCCGAGGGATGCTCACTTGAGATATTGCCCAAGATTGATGGCAATGGGCCTGCTGCAATCCGCCATCACCTCGTGTCGATGCTTGATCTTGTACTCAAGCTCAATATCGGAACAGGGAATTCAGCCAACCTCGGCACGCAAAGGGAAAGCCTGCTCGAGATTGTCATCAGGCACTTTGCCGATGCCTTGCTTTCCGAGGTACGAAGAGGTTTGCCAAGGCGTTACCTGGCCCATGAAGATGACCTGCCGCAACTTCGTGGACGCCTCAACATAGGAAGGCAATTCACCCAGCTTGCGGTTCGGCTGGACAAGGTCGCAAGCCGCTTTGATGCGCTTTCGCACGATATCCCTTTGCTGCAGATCATGAAGGCGACCGTCAATTTTGTTTTGCACCATAGCCGGAATCCGAAAACAACCAGACGCCTGGATGAACTCCGTTTCCTTCTTGCCGAGGTCAGTGATATCCCGGTGAGTGCATTGCCGTGGAACGCGATCCACATCAATCGTACTAACTACCGTTGGCAGTCACTGCTCGAAATATCGCGACTGTTCCTCAAGCGCGATTGGCAGAACACAAAGGCTGAACGTGACGGACTAGGCGGACTTTCGCTTCTATTCCCCATGAACGACTTGTTCGAAGAGTATGTTGAGGCGCTCCTCGGCAAAGCCGCCAGAAGGTTGCCATTTGACATCAAGTCGCAAGGCGGGCGCAAATTCTGTCTTTTCGAGGAATCGGCAGAGCCCGGACCATTCTTTCAAACCAAGCCCGACTTTATGCTGCTGCAAGAAGGGAAAGTCGTCTCGCTGATTGATGCAAAGTGGAAGCGGCTTGTGCCAAAAACCCGGGACAAGAAGCAGCAAATTTCGCAAGCTGATGTCTATCAGATGATGGCCTATTCGCGGCTCTATGACTGTCCGGACCTGGTGCTCCTATATCCGCATCACATCAGGCTGGGAAATGCGCCTTTCGAGCGCGTCTTCCGATTGAATGGGGGACAAGGGCATGATCGTTTGTCTGTTGTTACGCTCGATATAGCGCAACCTCCGAACGCTGTGCTCAATGCGCTCGCCGACCTGCTTGAGCGAAGACTTCCGGCAAGGGCGCAACACCTGCTCCAATCTCCACCTTCTGGCGGTTCTCTGGATTAGTCGCAAAGCCTAAAGCTGCAGCAAAGAGCTTGGCAAAGCCGTCAGCGTGCTCCACCGTATTTCGAACAAAGGGGCTCGTAACAAGCTTCAATATATTCTCGGCGCTGACCTTCGCTTTGGCTTTTGCCTTTTTTCGTTCAACTAATGGATCAATACCATCAGCAATTTTGGCGCGGCCCTCATCCCTCAAATCAGGTGCTTTTTCCAAAGAGACTTCCGGCTAGGCTCCAAAGGCTAGCCGGAAGTCTCTTGCCTGCAAAATGAAACTGACAACACCATAGTTTCGCATCCCAAAAGGTGGGCTATAGGGTGGGCTTAATTCTTTGATTGCCGAAATGTCAAAAGGGAGCCGATAGGGGACAGGCTGCTTTCGGTTATACTTTCCTCAAGTTTGCAAGCCATCTTGATAAACGGGTCCAAGGTTGTTGGACTCGTCTTGAGCAAACTTCTAGTATATCGTTAGCCGATAACTTTCACTTCAATGCTGCCCAGACAAGATGATCGATATTGAACTTTGTCGCCTGGTTGCAGGAAGTGCTCTGAAGAATTCTCATTCTCAATAAAGGTGGCCTTGGCCGTTTCGACAAGCCCGCGCTTTGAAAATGGCCCTCCGCTTGCGATATAGCTTGCCACACCTTCTATCAGGTCACCGCGCGTCGGTGGCGTAAAGATCGTTCCTTCTGCTGTTCCAGACATCAAAGTCATGCCAGCGCCTATTTTCCCGTCCTCAGCCAGGGAGGTATACTCTCCCTGATAGAGGAAACGCGGCTGCTGCATGTCTGCAAGCGCCTTTTCAGTCAGTTGGCGGAAATCTAGTGTCATTTCGCCGCCGCGCGCATCCTGGCGTGGCTCACCATTGACGCTTGTCGTCATGCGCAGCTTTCGGACAAAGCTTGACCAGTCTTTGGGGATGACAAGGAATGGCCCTGTCGGGAAGAAATCGGGCCCACTCTTGGCATCGCTGAAACCGGAGCCGGAATCGAGATTGTCGGGATCGGCCAGTTCTACCAGTGCGTTGCGGTTTGTGAAATCGCCACATAGGAAAATACCCTTCACCGCTGCGTCAAAGTCGGCAGGCGAAGCGATATCGCGGTCAAAGCGCATGCACAGTTCCACCTCATAATCCAGCAATATGCCGGGCGCGGCTTTTACCTGTGTCCTTGCCGGTGTTGCTGTGCCGAATTTGGGGAATTGGAAGACCGATGCGCTATTGGCTTCTTCGGCGTGTTCGGGAAAGTTGGTTCCGGTGCCGATATGCTGTGCGCCACTGCTGCCACTTGCAAGCAGATCAGACACGGCGATTGTTATTGTCGGCGCGCTGGCAATGTCGCTGGCGCTGTTCGGCACATAGGGCAGCGAGGCGAGAGCCGCGAACGGATCAACCGCAGGGTCTGCACCCATTGCCACAAGATCGACGCCGATCACGGTTTCGCCTGCAAATCCAGTCACTAATATAGTGTGTGTCACGCCCCGTGAATCACGAAACTGTGCCAAGGTAACTGCTTCCTCAAGCGGTGCGATTGTCGATTGCAGAGGTTTGTCCTCAAAGCTGGCGATGTTGTATCTCGGGTCGGGTGATGTGGCCCAGGCAATCAGCAAACCAACAGCAAGCAGCAACATGACAGTGCCGACAATGATAGCGCCGCGTTTCATCGCCTTCTCCCTTATCCGCGCCAGTAAAAGGCCGGACCCGGCATATCACGCCCGTCATCAGGACCTATCTCGGCATCAATCAACGCGTTCAGACGGTTGTTAAGGGCAAGGATGACATCGTCTGAAACTCTGCCCGTGGCGATCAGGTTTTCGCTCTCGCCGGGGTCCGCCTGCAGATCAAACAGCTCCAGATCGTTTCGCGCCTTGAGATCATCCAGCGTCTCTGGCCGATGGTGATCGCGCGGCGAGAAATAGCGGCCAAATTTGTAATTGTCGGTGACGATGCCACGCATGAAACTGCGCTTGCCAAGATCAGGAAGAACGCCTGCATCGGCGCTATTGCGCAACTTTTCCGTCAGCGAATCCGTTGCCTGATTCTTCAGTCCTGCGCGGGCAAAGTGCGGATCGCTATGGTGGATGACACTATAGGTAATCAACGCGCCTTCGCCCGAACGGCTGCGTTCGGTTGATCCGGCGGCCAGCTCGCCCGACACATCTCTGCCTTTCATCGCCGGATAGCGGCCGGTCACCTCGCTTTGGCCCATTCCGGCAAGGCCGAGCATAGTGGGGGAAAAGTCAAGCGCGGATACCAGGCCCGTATTTTTGCGCGAGGTGCGCGCATCGGGGTGCGACACCACAAAGGGGACGTTGAGATTTTCACGATACATCCACGGTCCTTTCTGTCGCAGTCCGTGGACACCGCCCATTTCTCCGTGATCAGAGGTCAGGACAATGATTGTGTTCTCAGCCTGACCACTTTGTTCCAGCGCATCGAGTACGGTGCCAAGGTGCCGGTCGACATCGCGAATGCAGCTATAATAATAGTCGCTGAAGCGGGTCCATGCCACGATATCATTATGCGGCATGGACCCGTAGAAATCGTCCATAAAGGTCTCATAATCCGCCTGTGTCGCTATTCTCCCGGGATAGTCCGAGGCGCGAAAATCGCGGGGCAGGCCAAAGCTCTCACTGCTATGATAAAGCGGATCGTCGGGCATCGGCAGAACCGGGCCGGGAAAACTGTTTTGCACACGCGTGCCAGCCTGATCCCCTGTAGCATCAAAGTACATGATATCATGCGGATTGACGAAGCTGACAGTCAGCGCCCAGGGCTGATCAAGCCTTGGGGCCTTGCCCGTAAGCCATTGTGCAGCATCCTGCGCTATCCGGCCGTCAAACTTCCATCCATGCTGGCTGTCGATCAGTTCCGGGCCCCAGCCATAATCGGCATATCCATAGGGCTCCAGGGCCGTTGCCCTATCCGGTGCCTGCTCCCAGGCCGCGTGCTGCGGCAGGTCGTGCAGATGCCACTTCCCCTTATAGGCGGTGTAAAACCCGGCATCACGCAGCATATGGCCAAACGTCGGAATGGCCGGATTCAGCGGCCTGCCGATCAGCGGCACATTGGTGTTGTCCTGCACCTTTGTGTGCTGGACATGCTGGCCAGTCCAAAACACAGAGCGTGACGGCGTGCACAAGGGCGATGTGACGTTCATGTTGGTGAACATCGTGCCCTTTTCCGCAATCCGGTGGTGATTGGGCATGGCGAGATTAGTCGGCAGCGTCTCCCAAGCGCGCTCCTGATCCACCATGAGGATCAGCAGATTAAGGTCGTTTCGTGCCTTGGGAAGAGGCGCACCGAAACTGACTGCGCGCGTTCCGGGCGCTTCTGTTGGTGCAAACCAGCCCAGCCCATAGCCCGCAGCCCCAACGGCTCCGAGGCCAAGGCCTGCGCCAATCACGTCCCGGCGAGAGAAGCGAGGCATTGTTCAGCTCCGATCAGCGTTCTTACAACCATAGCTAGTCAAATGTCTGCGGGGCCATAGATGAATCGGAAGCCCGATCAGAGAAAAACTGTCCGCGCCAAAGTTGCAGTAAAACCAGAAGCAATCCCATGACAAATGCGCCAATCAAAGTCTGGCTTAATCCAAAGATGATCATCAACGAGCCGGACCAGAACACCCCTCCAAGCCCAGCCGCTGCGCGAAAATCAACGTTCAACCCCATCAGCAACAAGATACTGAAAAGAAAACAGGTTTTAGACCAGTATACCTTGTTGGCGTCGATCATTATTTGGGCAGGAAGCGTCGCATCGCTATAGGTTGCGAATATATTGATGCCGTCACCAAACCAGAGCCGCGCGGTCATATTGATGATCAGATAGGCGTAGCTCAGCAGGAAAAGATAGAACAACCAGTCGGTTTTCAGTGAGTAGCGCATGAAAATAGGTCCTCATTATTTGCTGCCGCAGCGCTTAATGGGAGGCTGCCCATAAAGCCGCCAGCAATCATGCTTCTGCAAGAGAAGCTTTGCGTGTCTGCTTGTTCCGGTCATGGCGCCCCATCCAGGCATTGAACAAACCATCAGGATCATATTTCGCGCGCAGTGCATCAAGGCGTTGCAGTTTTGCATCCCGGGTAAAGCGCGCTGGCCGGTTGCCCAGATTTTCATCCGCCAGCTGGATACCGAGCGCATGCTGCTGCATCTGCTCCATACATTCGGTAGCCCAGCCTTCATATTTGTGATCGTCTTCGGCATGCTTCCATTCGCCGTAAACAGCGAGATAATGTTTGGATTCCAGCCCGAACGCCATATCTGGGCGCTCACTGGGTGGCTGCCAATTTAGCCACAGACTATGGCTCGGCGCGGGCGGCATGGTGTCGGCAATATTGCGCAGGCCCGGCAGCAAATCATCGATAGGCGCTTCGGTCCAGATATTGTCCGCGCACCAGCGCACATCGGGCGGGAAGTGCGTGATATTGGCGCCGATCGACATCAGACTGGTGCTGATCGGGATAAGCGGGGTGGTGAAGCTGGCAAGGTGCCGGATCGGGCTCTCGTCAAGGAAACGCACGGCTTCCTTCGCCTCTTTGCGGCTGCCTGCAAGTACAGGTGCGACCACCTCGATACCCGGTCCGAATATGCCGCCAGCCTTGGGCGTGATCACCATCTGAAACTCTACCGAGCGCGGTACCTCAGGGCCGATCTCGTCAGCCCAGCGATACAGCGCGTCAAGGTGCTTGCGTTTGAATATCTGCATCTTGAGCGCAGTATGCTTATGTCGCGGATGGAGTTTCAGATGATAGCATAAGACCACTGCAAAGAACCCGGGGCCAGAGCCGCGCGCGGCCCAGAAGATATCCGCATTTTCGTTTTCGCTGGCATGGATTTGTCTTCCGTCCGCAAGTACCAGATCCATCCCGATAACACTTTGCGTGGCGAGACCAAGCTCACGGCTGCCCCAACCAAAGCCACCCTGAAGCAGAAACCCGCCCAGCGCCACGTCCGGGGCATGCGCGATGGGGAAGAAAAGCTTGTGCTTCTTCAGTGCGCGGTCGAGGTCAAGACCCCAGCAGCCCGGGCCGACCTTGGCAGTGCGCGCTTCAGCATTGATTTCGATCTGGTTGATCCGCGCCATGCTGAGCAACAACGCGCCCTCGCGCAGATGGTTCTGCGCCCAGCTATGCCCGCCCGAGACGATACTGACATTCCAATCATTACCCCGCGCTTGCTCAAGCGCTGCGACGACATCCTTTACATCATTGGCTTCAACCAGCATCTCAGGTCTGCATCCTGGGTCGCGCGCATTGAAGCTGGTGCTGAGTACGGCCTTGTCAAAGCCAGCATCGCCGCGTTTCCAGACACGGCCTGGTCCCTTGGGGCGTTTCATGCTGCATTCCTTTGCACATGCGCACCGAAAGTCGCGAAGAGCTCGGGCAGGAAGCCAGCAAGATGCGCCATCTCCTGCGCATTGTGCACCAGCAGCTCGGCCGGATCGGGCAACATCGTGCTGGCAACCGGGCGAAGCAACCGCACCGCACCGCGCGCCAATGCGCCGGGATCGTCACCAATGGCCGAATTAGCACCCCCCATCCACATGCGCGAACGCATCTCTGATCCACCCTCAACCGGACGCAACTGGTGCAACAGCCAACCGGCTTTGAGCGGAGAACCGGGCAGGCCGACACGGGCGCAGACCACAAGCTCGCCCTTTGCTGCAAGCTGAGCCTCATCAAAACCCAGAGCCGAGGGCGGCAAGAAGCTGATCCCTGCCTTGGCGATATTGGGGCCGAGATATTCGGTGATCAGCGATGTCCGGCCAATATAGGCCTCATCATCGCGGCCATCGGCCCATTTTGCTTCAATATGCGCCTTGGGGTGCCACAGCTTATAGCGCCGCGCCTCACAGCCATGCCAGCCAAACCACCAATCCCACATCGCCGGCGTGACACGCGGCATATGGGTTAGGCAGAATACGCGGATCGCGCCGTCCGGCGCACGGGTATAGCCGGTTTCCACTGCCCAATAGCCGGGTTCGGCCATGCTGGCGGCCTGTTCCACCGGCGGGAATAGTTCATGCGCCTGATTTCTCGCCAGCAGCGCCTCTTTCACCTGTTCCTGCATCGGCCCGATGTCAGGGTTATAGAATTCGGCATAAGGGCCTTCGGCCAGTTCTAGTTCGGAATATCCGAGATTTTGGAGCATCATGATGTCACTCTCCTCCCGATAGTGCTGTGTCATAGGCCTGCTGCAGCAGCGGCTTTGCTTTGTCGGTGCAGTGGTTCAGCAGTACAGCGCACCAGCCACGCCGCACCTGTGCCATACACTCATGATTGGAAAAGAAGCCCGCACCCCACATGCCGAGCAGCGCGAGCAACTGCAGCGCAAGATGGCGGCCAAGCTGCGGCGCATCGGTTTCAGGCGTAAGCTCGCCATTGGCGAGAGCATAGCCCACCATCATCTGCCCGGTTGCAACAACGCGTTCGACGCCGTCAATGCGTACCTCTTGATGATCAGATGTCATGATCGCACCGTAAATGTCGCGATAAAAGACTTCATCTCTGGCAAAGAAGGACTCAATCCGGTCAATCGCCGCCAACAGCATGATGGTCACCAGCTGGTCTGCTTCACCAGCCATAAGCTGCATCGGATCGAATTCCGCTCCTTCGATCAGCGCCAGCAATACATCGGTTTTGGAACCAAACAGATTATAGGGTGTGCGCAGGCTGACACCTGCCTGCTCGGCCAGGCGACGCATGGATAGCGCTTCCATGCCGTCCTTGCGGATGATGTCCTCCGCAGCAGCGGTTATGCGGGCGCGATTAAACGCTTTGGCTTCTTCTCGACGTGTCATGCGCCCGGAGAATAATATTTTTATAACGCGTGTCAATTTTTATCTTGAATAAAATATAACGCGCTATAATATTTTGACTGCAAGCCAAGGAGTCAGGCGCATGAAACTGGATAAATCAGATATAGCCACAGGCGAAGTGCTGGCCTGGAAAGGGCTGCACCTGCTCAACAACGCGCAGAGCAGCTGCTCGCAAAAAATACGCGTCTTGCTGGCGGAGAAAGGCCTAGCTTACAGATCGCGCGAAATTGACCTGAAAAAGCTTGAGCACACAACGCCCTGGTTTCTCGGCATTAATCCGCGCGGCGTTGTCCCAGTGCTGGTTGATAATGGCGATGTCCATATCGAGAGCAATGATATTCTGGCCTATCTCGAAGAGCGCTATCCGGGCGAAGAAAGCTGGTTTCCAACCAACGCAGAAGAAGAACGAGAAGCGCAAAAGCTTCTCGACCTCGAGGCATCGCTACACCCGCAATTGCGCGCCATCACTATGGGGTTTCTCGCGCCGAATAAGATGATGACAAAAAGCGAGGCGGAGCTGGAGGCCTATCTCGCCAACGGTCCGGACAATAGCTATCGCCAGGAGCAAGTGCAGTGGTGGCGCAACTTTGCCGATAATGGCATCAGCCGCGATGATGCACGCGATGCGGTCAGCGCTTTCCATCAGGCATTTTGCCAGCTTGAGATACGGTTGGGCAAGGCGGAATGGCTGATAGCCGATCATCCAACCGTTGTGGATATTGCCTGGTTTATCAACATTCACCGTCTGGCACTGGCTGGCTATCCGCTCGACGAGCATCCTGCGCTGGCCGTCTATTATCAACGTTTGTTGAAGCGTCCGGCATGGGCAAGGGAAATCAGCAAAGCACCGTTTGCGCTGCGTCTGGCAGCGCCGCTCTACCGATTGCTGCGGCGCCTGCAGGGTAGCCATTTGGCTCCGGTTTATGCGGAACTGGAGCCGTTTCACGCCAATACTCCTTCCGAGACGGTATCAGCGGCATGAAACCGGCCGTTGGCATCCGCGAACCGGGAATGTTTAGCGCGCGATAAAGAGCTGGCATGATAAAGTTTGTACTTTCTTTCCTGCTGGCGCTGACTATCGGCGCGGTTGCACGGCTGACCGGCGTACCTGTACCGGCACCACCAGCTTTAATCGGGGCGATGCTGGTACTTTCCATGACACTGGGATACATCACGGCTGATCACCGGATCAGAAACCAAAAAACGTCTGCGTCTGGCGGCGATGGGCGCTCTGCCGGTTATGGAAGTGGTCCTTTCTGATGGCCTACACCGCCCTCATAGGCATCGTGCTTGCTTTTGCCATCGGTTATGGCTGTCGCTCCTTTGATCTACCCTTGCCCGCACCTGTAAAACTGATCGGCGCATTATTGGTGGTTGCCATGACCACAGGTTATGTCGCGATGGATATGCTGGCCCAAGGCGGATACATGCAGACGGGAATTTCGGGGTTCAGGCTTGATTGAACGGAGAACCTTGAGCTATTCGCCAAGTGTCAGCTTGTAGGAGTTAAGAATTCCAACGCTTACATCTTTAATTGGGGCGCAAAGCAGCCGATGCAATGATCTGGTTATGTGAATCGAAAGCGAAATTTCGAGTTTCGAGATATATCATAAGCGTGCCGCTCAAAGCCAAGGCACACAGAAGCCTATAAAGTGCAAATAATGGCCCCCGAAAAGGTGGGCCGAACCCATCACCAGTGAGTTTTCATAACCATATCAAGTAGTTAAATCACGGCAATGGTGCCCAGAAGAGGACTCGAACCTCCACGTCCTTGCGGACACCAGCACCTGAAGCTGGCGCGTCTACCAATTCCGCCATCTGGGCACGGGGTAGATGAGTGAAGCGCGCGCTTAGCGCTGAAGCGCGGTGTTTGTCAACGGCGAAAAGCGGCTATGCTTCGACAGGACTATCCTGTCTGTGGACATCTGTAAATCGGGAGCACCCCGCATAGCCTCATGGGCGCTCTGCCGACACCTGTGATATATATCTGCAATCGCCGAGATGCAGAATAATCTATCCCGTTAATCATAACCGGGCGATATAGAGGATGATGCATCGGTAGATGCAGAGTCGAGGGAGTTGGGTGCGACACCGTTTCAGGCCGTTAATGACCGGGAAAACCGGTGCGGGGCCAAAACCATCCATGTGATGATTCGATCGGAATGGCCGTCGTCGGTATTTGGGGTGTGACGTTTTGTGCATGACGGTTGGCATTGCAAAATCACATGATGCACAATAACGGAGTGCTGGATATCGGGAGTTATCGCAAACACATCCGACGCCATGCAGGGGATATGCAGGCGAAGAGCGATGTGGGGAATATAGGACAGGCAAGGCCATGCGAGACAAGCTGATTACGATCTTTGGCGGCGGCGGATTTATCGGCAAATATGTCGCGGAAAACCTGTTGTCGCTCGGCGCGCGGCTGCGCATCGCCGAACGCAATCCGGACAATGCCAAACAGATCAGGACGATGGGACGGCTGGGTCAGACGCAATTCGCCACCGCCGATATCCGCAATGCCGACAGCGTGCGTCGCGCGGTCCATGGCGCCGATATGGTGATCAATCTGGTCGGCATATTGGATGGTGACTTCACCGCCTTCCATGTCGATGGTGCCCGCAATGTTGCCGAAGCCGCCAGCGAAGCCGGTTGCGAGGCGATGGTGCAGATGTCGGCGATCGGCGCCGATGCGCAATCCGACAGCCGCTATGGCCGCAGCAAGGGCGAAGGCGAAGCCGCGGTTCATGAGGCCTTTCCCGGAGCCATCATCATGCGCCCGTCAATCGTCTTCGGCGCAGAGGACCAGTTTACCAACCGCTTTGCCGCGCTGATCGCGGCATTGCCCGTGGTGCCGATTATCGGCGGCAAGACGCAGTTCCAGCCGGTCTATGTCAACGATGTCGCCCGCGCCGTGGCCACGGTGCTGGTGTCGCCGGGCAAATATGCCGGCAAGATATTCGAGCTGGGCGGGCCGGAGATCATCAGCATGCGTAGCCTCAACGAACGTATTGCCGAGGTCTGCAACCGCAACCCGCTATTTGTCGATATTTCCGATACCGCTTCCGGGCTGCTCGCGAACCTTACCGGGTGGCTGCCGGGCGCACCGATCACGCGCGATCAGTGGCTGATGCTGCAAAGTGACAATGTGGTTTCGGAAAATGCCCGCAGCTTCAAGATGCTGGGTATCGCCGCCAGCGGGATGAGCCCGATGCTCAGCGAGTGGATGGTGCGCTATCGCAGCCAGGGCCGGTTCGGAGCCAAGCGCCAGGCACCGTAATGTACCTTCCGAAAAGCCTAACTCTGCTCTGTCGCAACCTGTGCTTCGGGGTACCATCGTTCCATAGATTCGGTCAGCCGCCGCTCGGCCAGTAGCCGTGCGCGCTCACGATCAAGGCCGAGCGACGCTGCCAGCTGGTGCCCCACCAGCGCATCGCCAAGCGCCATGATCACCAGCGCCAGCGTGTCCTCGCGCAGATGCACATCCTCTGCTTCGTCCTGGGCCAGATCGTCTACCAATTCGTGAATCGCGTTGATGATCGGGTCGAGCGCATCCTCATTGCCCGAGATCATCATCCATGATGCCAGCGCTGCAGCGCCACCGCTGTCAAAAGCGTCGAAGGTGAGGTCGACAATATCACGCGCCGACCCCTCACCGGTGCGCGACTTGACCACCGCCTCGGCTATGGTCTGACAGATAGTCTCGGCCAGATAGGCGGCGAGCGCCTTTTGCAGACCCGAAGCGGAACCGAAATGATGCAGCAAATTGGCATGGGTCCGACCGATGCGCGCCGCCACCGCCTTCAATGTCACCGCCTGTGGTCCGGCCTCGATCAGCAATTGCCGTGCTGCAACCAGTGCGGCAGCCCGGCTTTCCTCGGGGCTAAGGCGTTTTCTTCTTATTGACATTTATGTCAGTATCCTTATTGTCAGGGATGTAAGTACAGCTCCCCTCTCCCATCATCCGAGGATAGATGCAATGAATGCGCCTGTGAAGCCTGACCTGGGAAATGCCACACTGCTGGAAAACCCAAAGACACCAAACCAGGCTGGACGCCCACAGGGTTCGGCCAGTCCGGATGATCTGGAGATCATGCCGCGCGACCGCCGCTTTGGCCGCAATGATACGAAGAAGCGCTGGTGGCTCGGCAACGACCCGGTGGCAACCGCTTTTTACAATGCTCTGTCGGTCACCTTCCCCAAAGGCGAGGCATTTTTCATCGAAAGCGTGAAGGCTTTTCGCGATGGCACACCCGAGCAGCTTAACCGCGAGATCCGCGCCTTTGTGAAGCAGGAAATCAATCACACGCGCGAGCATATCGCGTTCAATCGCGCGGTGACCGATGCCGGCTATGATGTCAGCGATCTGGAGGAGAAGGTCGATGAAGCGCTGGCGATGACCAAAGGTCGACCGGCGATTGCCAATCTCGCATCAACCATGGCGCTGGAACATTTCACTGCGATCATCGCGCAGCAACTGCTCGCCAATCCGCGCCACCTAGCCGATGCCGACCCCGAATCGGGGGATATGTGGCGCTGGCACGCACTCGAGGAAATCGAGCATAAGGGCGTTGCCTATGACACCTGGCTGCATGCCACCCGCGACTGGTCACGCTGGCAACGCTGGCGGGTGAAGTCACTGGTGATGCTGTTGACGACCTGGTATTTCAGCGTCAACCGCGCCAAGGGCATGCTCGAACTGCTGCGCCAGGATGGCATCACCGGCTGGCGCGCCGGCGCGAAACTGTTCTGGTACGCCTTTGGCCGCCCCGGCATGGCGCGCAAGATCATCCTGCCCTGGATCAGCTATTTCCTGCCCGGCTTCCATCCATGGAATCGTGATGACCGCCATCTGATCAAGCTTGCGGAAAGCGATTATCAGGATGCGGTGATGCCAAAAGCAGACAGCGGCACTGTCGTGCAACCGGCGGAATAGTAAAACCAGCGTTGCGGCGCTTCAGCGCCACTATAGCCCCGCGGTCCTTCCCCCACAGCAATGCGCTTTGCTTGTCGGGTTCTTACAACTTTTGTGATCCGCCGCGCGATATGTCCTGAACCGACATTCGCAGGAGGCTAACGCATGAGGCTAAAAGCTACCGCCGCAATCCCGATCACTCTTGCCTTGCTGCTTGGTACAGTGTCGGCTGTGGCACAGGGCGTTTCCACCGCTACCGAAGCAACCGCCGAATTCGATAATGCACTCAAATCCGGACCCAGGGCGAGCACATATGAAGATGCCATGATGTGTGCGGGCTATTGGTTTGCCCTCAAGGACCTGCACGGTATCAGCAAAGACGTGTCCTTCTTTCAGCAACTGCCCAGCCGGCTGGATGAGGACACGGCGGACAAGGGGCATAAATATTGGGGAGCCGTAGTCGCATCCCATTATGACGGTGATCGCGCCAAGCTGGAAGCTGCGGGCGACCGCGTCGGCGAATATCGCAAACAGATGCTCCAGCGCTTCGTCGACGGACTGGAAACCGGCAAGATTATCGGCGTTTTCAATACGCTGGGCAGCTGTGTTCCAAGCTGAAAGAAAGGCCTGGCAAGAGGAGCTGCCATGCATCTTGCGCGCATCGTAACGACCGTGCTTGCCGGCATAATCGCGCTTGGCTTTGCGACATCGGCACAGGCAGAGAAACTGCCGCGCGCACGCGACGGCGTGATGAACAGCGCGGTTTATAACGGCCAGCAGAATATGCCGGTCAAAGTCTATGGCGTGGCGCGCAAATGGGAACGCAATTGCATAAAGGGCAAGGCCAGCCAATGTATTCGGCTGGCGGACGCCTTTGCCACCGGGCTGGGTGACCTGGAACAAAGCACCCGTGTCGCCGCCGGCTATTATCTCAAGGCATGCAACAAGGGGGCAAGCAAAGCCTGTGCGATCTATGCCGGCCTGGCGCTGGGTGGCTCGCTGCCCCTGCCCAAGCCCGATGCTGCCGTATCGAGCGCAACCCGGGGATGCCAGTCGGGCTCGCAAGCCGCCTGTGCGTGGGAAGGCGTACTACATTATCGTGGCTATGGTGTCGCCAGAGATACACGCCGCGCCGAACAGCTCTGGCGCGGTGCCTGTGCTGCCGATGCGGATGATGGCTGTCGCTTTCTTGCCAACTATCTTGAAGAACAAGGCAGGACGAAAGGCCAGCCATCAAAGGAAGCGCAAAACCTCTTTTCGACATTCTGCGCAAAGGAAGCACGGCCCTGGGCCTGTCTCGGTTCGGCGCAGATGCTGGGTGTCAAACGGCCTCAGGCGGTCCAGCTGCTGCAACGTGGCTGCGAACAGGGCGAGGGCGACAGGCTGGCCGTCTGCGCCGAATATGCGGCCCAGATCATCACCCGTCGCGATGCAAAGTCGGTCGACATGGCCGAAGGTTTTCTTGATTCCGCCTGCGATGCCGGGGTCGCTCGTTCCTGCTATATCATCGGGCGGCATGGCTTCACCACTAATGCCAGGCTGGGCAAGGTCACGCCGGGCGAAGCGGGATTTTATCTGCGGCGCGGCTGTGACCTCGACCATGCAGCGGCATGCCATGACCTGGCCGATGCCTATATCAACAACCGAATGCGCCAGTTCCGTTATCGCGTGGCGATCATGCTGATGCTCAAATCCTGCCGACTAGGCCATATGCCGGCCTGTGAATGGACGACCAGGGATCAAAGCGCGGGCAAGCGCACCGATATCCTTCGGCGCTGGATCGACCCTTCGCTGCCCGCCGCCGAACAACTGGAACAAGCGGTCAGGATCGTCGAAAGCGACCCGCAAAAGGCAGCGCGCACGGTCGATCTGTTGATGGAGGAGCAATATGACGAGGCCCAATGGCTGCTCGGCAACTGGTTCCTGACCGGCAAGCGTGGAATCATCGACACACCCAATCCGGAAAATGCGGTTATCCTGATCGACAATGCCGCCAGGGTCGGCCATGTGGAAGCGGCGAAATGGATGGGCATGGCGCACTGGTATGGGCGCCATGGAGTCGCCTTCGATCGCGAAATGGGGCTTGGCTATATGCGCATAGCGGCGCGCTTCGGCGATGAAGAAGCCACCATGATCGGGCGATTGATGCTGCAGCAGCCCGAACGTGACCGGATCGCCGCGCGAAACCGCGCCATTGCGCAGGCAGAAGCCGAACGCCAGCAACGCAGCTGGTTCGTCAAATGGCTTGAATCGGCATCCTATTCCTCGCCGGTTGCAACCCGCACCGGCCGTTCGGCCAGCGAACGCGCCGCCGCCGCAAGCTGGCAGCGGCATCAGAATGCGATGGACCGGCTGCATTTCAACCAGCGGATGAACTATCTGCGCGGCCGCACCACCGCATGCAACCGTTCCAACCCCTATTGCTGACAGCAACGCGAGAGGCCCGGATTATGAGAAGACTTGCCCTATTGCTCGGAACACTGGCCCTGGCAAGCGCTCCCGTGACCAGCGGGACCGCCCAGCCCACGCAGCTCGATATCACTGTCGGCCTGATCTCCAATAACAAGGTGTGCGGTGCCAGCTACCGGCTTGGCGACAACAAGAAGCTGGAATTCCTGATCAATGCGGAGAATTTCAACGTCTCGATCATGGTCCAGAATCTGCCTCCGGAGATTGTCGAAAAGGGACTGGACAAGGACAATGTACCGATCACCGTCATTGTCAATGACAGCTATCGCACAACCGCCGATACCGGCGTCTACAGGGCCGGCTTTACCTATCGGGCGATGGCCTATTGGGAAGACAATGACAAAGGTATCGAAATGCTCGGCCAGCTAGCGGATGTCAAAACGCTTTCGGTGGAGTTTGATGGCCAGAAATATGGTCCGGCCAATTCCAGGCCGTCAGCCGATTTCGGCTATCAGCTGATCGTCCAATGCCTCCGTGACAAGGGCGTGGATATCTGATGCGAAGTGACCGCTAGGCCACCTGTAGCAGCGGCTCCAGCTCCATCACATATTCCATGCAGGGAACGTCTTTGCCGCGCCCGGCGCTGTAGCGCAATACGGCAGGGCCTTGCTGCACGAAACCCAGCTTCTCGATCACCCGTTGCGAGGCGGGGTTGTCGATAAAATGACCGCAATGCAGCTGCCTGTGGCCGATGGTCCGGGCAATTTCGATCACCGCGCCTGCCGCCTCGGTAGCATAGCCCTGCCCCCAATGTGCGCGCGCGATCCAATAGCCGATCTCGGCCTCACCCTGATCCGTTTCACCCAGCCCGCAACAGCCGACCAGCTGTGAGCCGGACTCGGTGGGCAGGGTCAGGAAGAAATTGGGGTAGAAGGGATCCTGGGGCTTGGCGGCAAATTCCTTCGCTACCTCCGGCGTATAAGGCCAGGGGGCACGCGCCAGATTGCAAACAATGCCTTCATCATTGATAGCATTGAACAGCGCCTGCCAGTCTTCGGGCCAGCCGGGCCGCAGTAATAATCTTTCTGTACGAGCGAACATAATGTCTCTCCTGATGGCCGTTCGCGCTTTGCCCCGAAAAGGTGACAGGCATGAGTCGGTCCTATGACAGGGACAAAAAAAGAGCGGGGTGATGACCCCGCTCCCTGTCTTGTGATTCGCTGTTTGCGAGTCCGGGGTCACCCTGGTGGATGACCCGTTATCGGTCATCCGTTATTCGGCGGCTTCTGCCATGGCTTCGACAGATACATATTTGCGGCCAAGTCGTCCGGCGTGAAATTTCACGCGGCCTTCAATCAGTGCAAACAGGGTGTGATCCTTGCCCATGCCGACATTGTCGCCCGGATACACTTTGGTACCGCGCTGACGCACGATGATGTTGCCGCCGATGACATGTTCGCCACCGAACTTCTTCACACCAAGGCGGCGACCTACGGAGTCGCGACCGTTACGGGATGAACCACCTGCTTTTTTATGTGCCATGTCTCTCTGTCCTTATGCTGACTGACTTCAGGCGTCGCCATCAGTATTTGGTGTTTTCTTCGGAGCTGCCTTTTTGGCGGCTGGCTTCTTGGCTGGAGCCTTTTTCGCGGCAGGCTTTTTCGCGGCGGCGGTCTTGGCTGCGGGCTTCGCCGCAGTGCTGGCCTTTGCAGCAGGCTTTTTGGCCGGCGCCGCCTTCTTGGCGGCCGGTTTCTTGGCAGCACCAACAGCGGTGATCTTCAGCACCGTCTGGTATTGGCGATGGCCCTGTTTGCGGCGATAATTGTGGCGGCGACGCTTTTTGAAGACGATAACCTTCTCACCACGGTCCTGTGCGATGATCTCGGCCGACACGGCAACGCCTTTGGCGTCCTTGACCGCGCCACCATCGCCGACCAGCAGAACATCGTCGAGCGTGATGGTATCGCCGGCTTCTCCGGCGAGTTTTTCAACCGCGATTTTGTCTCCGGCTGCAACGCGATATTGTTTGCCGCCAGTGCGCACGATAGCGAACATGGGTTATCTCACTTCAATCAATCTGTTGGCTCGGCGCGCCTCGTGCCTGAAATAAGGCATATATGATCTGCGCCGGAAAGCAGTGCCCGATAAGGGAGAATCACCCGACTGTCAACCAACAGCAGCGGGAAAATTCCACTTCTTTCACCGGCGCTACCTGTAATAGCCGCGGCTTGATATCACTGCGGATTGTGACACTGCCGATCATCATGTAGGGGCTGAAGCGATGACCCGCCATGCTTTTTTACCCCGTGCAATCTGTATCGCGCTGACGGCGTTGCTGCTATCAGGCTGCGCCCTGCCCGATACCGATTTCCCAAGCCTCAAGCGCCGCCCGATTGAAGACATGCCGGTCGACGACCAGCCGGTTGCGAAACAGGGCAAGGCGCAGAAGGCCATAGCCATGCCTGCCAATCTGCGCGGCGAAGTCGACACGCTGCTGCAAGATGCGCGCGCTGCCGATAGTGACTTTCGGTCCGGTTTGGCCAAAGCACAAACAGCGGTAGCGGCCGGACAGGATGCGGGAAAGAATAGCGAAAGCTGGGTCGTCGCACAGACTGAGGTCAGCGCGCTTTCGACCCATCATAACCGCACCGTCAATCTGCTGAGCGCGATAGATACGCTGTTCATCCGCGAAACCGAGAGGCAATATGAACGCGACATGCCATATGATCTGACGCTGCTGATGAATGCACAATCGGAAGTGCAGGATATCGTTGCCCGCCAGCGCACCGAGATTGCCGCTCTGGATAATCGTTTGCGCTAGGCAGCAAGGTCGCACAGGGTTATCGTCTCGGATAATAGATTATAAGCTGGCCAGCAAAGGCAATATCGGCAATTCCGAGCAGGACAGCAGCTTATTCCGGCTCCGGCCCTGCCGCTTTGGCCGGCACGGGAATCACCAGCGGCGCGTGGCGCCAGCGCACCAGCAGCCGCACCAGCGACAGCCCCGAAAGGCTGATCGTTGCCGTATTGCGCAGCGGATGCACATTCACCCGTGGCTGTGCCGACAATATCTCGTCGAGCACGATCTGCACCTTCCCCGCGCTGTCGTTCATTGCCGCCAGCGGCGTCACCGAGCCGGGGGTAATGCCGAGAAGCCGCTCCATCTCATCGGCTCCGGCAAAGCTGTATCGCTTCGCCCCGGTGAGATGGCGCAGGCGACCGAGATCGACTCGCTTTTCCGCCGGCACCGTGACCAGCGCATAATGGCCGTCACTGTCCTTGAGAAACAGGTTCTTGGTCGCCGCTCCGGCGATATTCTTCTCGATCTGGCTGCTGTCGAGCGTGGTGAAAACCGCCGGGTGATCGACCTGTTCAAAGGCGACCCCCAGCGCTTTCAGTTCATCATGCAGTTTCTGCTCGGCAGACACTTATGGGTTTAGCCCTCGACGCGGCTGAGCGCGCACAGCTTGTTGCCATCGGGATCGCGCAGATAGGCGAGATAGAGCTTCATGCCGTTATTGTCGCGAATGCCCGGCGGGTCTTCGATGGCAGTGCCGCCTGCCTCAACGCCGGCAGCGTGCCAGGCATCGGCCTGTTCGGGGGTCATGGCGAAACCGACGGTCATGCCATTGCCACAGGAAGCTGGCTCGCCATCAATAGGCGGGGTCACCAGGAACATGCTGCCATTGTGCATATAGATCAGCCGTCCCTTGGGGTCGGTAATCCCTTCGGGGCCGCCAAAGGCCTTGAATGTGGCATCGTAGAATTTCTTCGAGCGTGCGATATCATCGCTGCCGACCATCATATGGCTATACATCAGGCTGTCTCCTTGTTGTGTGAATCAGGTGTTTGGATGTGAATTGTCTTGCCGTCACCTAGAGGCTTTCGGGGCGGGCAATCAATAGGTGACAACGCTGCGAATGCTTTCTCTGCTCTGCCACAGCGGCACGGCTCTTCATCGGGGTTGCTCCTGAAGGTCACTATGACCATTTGAGGCCCATCACGATAAAGGCGGGCATGGGAAAGGCAAGCAGCATGACCAAAGGCAAGGGCAAGGTCGCCATTATCGGTGCCGGCATGGCGGGGCTGACCTGTGCCGGCCGGCTGACGGCAAAGGGGCTGGACGTCACGCTGTTCGACAAGGGGCGTGGTCCGGGCGGGCGCATGTCGACGCGGCGGACCGCGACAAGTCTGGGTGAGACCGCCTTTGACCATGGCGCACAATATATCACCGCACGCGACCCGGATTTCCAGCAGCAAATAGCACAATGGGAGGCGGATGCTATTGTTGCGCGCTGGCTGGTTGCGGGCGATGACGCCTATGTCGGCACACCGGGAATGAACGCGCCGGTAAAAGCAATGGCAAGCCAGCAACAGGTGCACTGGGGAACGCGCATCGCGCAGATGGAGCAGCGCGATCAGGGCTGGGTGCTGGCCAGTAAAGGCCGTGAACATGGCCCTTACGAAAGCGTGGTAATCGCCTTGCCAGCCGAGCAGGTCGGCGATCTGCTCGCATCGCATCATGCCACTTTTGCCGCCACTGCAGCAGCGGTGCACTCGGCGCCGTGCTGGACGGTAATGCTCGCCTTTGATGCACCACTGGCAGGCCTGCCTGACACCATGCGTGACGCATCACCCATAGGCTGGGCCGCGCGCAACAGCGCCAAGCCGGGCCGCCGCGCAGCAATTGAGAGCTGGGTGATACAGGGCGATCCGCGCTGGTCGACACAGCATCTGGACGCGGAAAAGGGCGATATTATCGCCATGCTGGGCACAGCGCTGGCACAGGCGGGCAATATCCCCCTGCCCACGCCGTTGCTCGCCAATGCCCATCGCTGGCGCTATGCCATGGTGCCAAAGCCTGATGCCGATAACGCGCCCTGCTTATGGGATGCGGAAAAACGGATCGGCCTGTGCGGTGACTGGCTCAGCGGGCCACGCGTTGAAAATGCGTGGCTTTCGGGGGTTGCGCTGGGTACGGCTATTTAGAGCCCTGCATTCTCATAGGGTATATCCGGGACCGGCTGCGGCTCGGGCAGTGGTTCCTGTGCCGACTGGATGGCACCCAGATTGAGCAGCACCAGCAACAGCACGCCGAGGCCAACGCGATAGATCACGAACACCATCATCGAGGCGCGTTTGAGAAACTGCATGAGAAACGCCATGGTGGCGAAGGCGGCAATAAAGGTCAGACCGCCGACGATCAGCGCCTCGGTGACCAGACCGCCGCCGACCTCGATGATATCGGGTACGATCAGCACCCCGGCACCGGCTACTGCAGGGATCGACAGCAGAAAGGAGAAGCGTGCCGCCTCGACCCGGCCAAAGCCGAGAAAGCGCGCCGTCGTCATGGTGACGCCCGAGCGGCTGGTGCCCGGGATCAGCGCCAGCGCCTGGGCCAGACCGACAATGATGCCATCGCGCAGCGTCATATCCTCATAGGTTTTGGTGGACGCGCCATAGCGATCCGCCAGCCCCAGCAAAATGCCATAGACAATCAGGTTGATCGCGATCAGCTCGGCAAAGCGAAAACCTTCAAGATAGTCGCCCATCTTGAGGAACAGGCCAAAAGCGGCCGCCGGGATAGTGCCGATAACGATCCACCAGAACAGCCGCCGCTCGGCGGGTGCCTCGCCGATACCGATAGTAGCAAAGCCGCCGCGTACCAGCCCCCAGCTGTCACGAAAGAAATAGGCGATGATCGCCAGCAATGAACCGACATGCGCGGCAACATCGATTAGCGGCCCCTGATCGGCATAGTCGGTGGCATATTGGATGAGGATCAAATGGCCCGAGGAGGAGATCGGCAAAAACTCGCTGATGCCCTGAACTATGGCGATGATCAGCATCTGCAGAAATGACATGTCCACCCTTTCGCACCAGACCTCTCGCACCGGGCCCGTTCGCAGAGCCAGTAGCGGCCAGAGGCAGGAAAGTCGCGCAGAAATATATAGCCGAATCGGTCCTTTATGATCGATTCGGCTATATTTGGCTCTAAAGGTACCAATATGCACGATGATATTATGGCAGTAATACTGTCCTATATGACAGTTTTTGCGTGACTCTTGCGCTGCCTGAGTATAAACAGTGCACCTATCAGGCGTTCGCCGCAATATTTTTGCGTACCGCGTCGCCTCCCCAATTTTGCTCCGTTCTTGTGAAGGAATGACCTGACGCCATGTCCAAGCCTGTTACCGACCCCATGCTGCGCCCAATGCTACGCTTTGTCGACACCGAACAGGCCTATCCGGAAAAGCGCGACGCAAAACTTCGGACCGAGGATTTCCGCGAGATTGCCGATCGTTATGCCGAAGATGCGGCAAAAGAGCAGTCGGCGCGTTGCTCGCAATGCGGTGTGCCCTATTGCTCGGTGCATTGCCCGCTGCACAACCATATCCCCGACTGGCTGCGCCTCACCGCCGAAGGGCGGTTGCGCGAGGCCTATGAACTGTCCAATGCAACCTCGACCATGCCCGAAATCTGCGGTCGCATCTGCCCGCAGGACCGGCTGTGTGAGGGCAATTGCGTCATCGAATTTTCCGGCCATGATGCGGTCACCATCGGCTCGGTGGAGAAATATATCACCGACACCGCCTGGGCTGAAGGCTGGGTCGAGCCGGTGTCGGTCGGCCCCGAAAAGGGCCAGTCGGTCGGCATTATCGGCGCCGGCCCCGCCGGCCTCGCCACCGCAGAATATCTGCGCATGGGTGGCTATGAAGTGCATGTCTATGACCGGCATGACCGTGCTGGTGGGCTGCTCACCTATGGTATTCCCGGCTTCAAGCTGGAAAAGCCGGTAGTGATGCGCCGCATCGAGCGACTGAAAGACGCCGACATTCATATTCACCACAATTTCAGCGTCGGCGAAGATGCAACGCTCGAAGAATTGCGGCAGAAGCATGATGCGATCCTGATCGCCACCGGTGTCTACAAAGCCCGCGACCTGCGGCTGCCTGGCTCGGTGCTGGGCGGCGTCCATCCGGCGCTCGACTATCTCATCGCCTCCAACCGCAAGGGCATGGGCGATGATGTGCCCGCTTTTGATGACGGCACGCTCGATGCCAAGGGCAAGCACGTCGTTGTCGTTGGCGGCGGCGACACCGCCATGGACTGTGTCCGCACCGCGGTGCGTCAGGGTGCCAAGTCGGTCAAATGCCTGTATCGCCGCGACCGCGACAATATGCCCGGTTCGCAGCGCGAGGTCGCCAATGCCGAAGAGGAAGGCGTGGAGTTTGCCTGGCTCAGCACCCCTGCCGAACTGATCGGCAAAAAGGGCAATGGCGGTGTGGTCAGCGCCGTGCGGGTTGAGCGGATGCGCCTCGGCCAACCTGACTTTTCCGGCCGCCGCAGCCCCGAGCCGGTGCCCGACAGCGAATATGAGATCAAGGCGGACATGGTGATCAAGGCGCTCGGCTTCGAACCGGAAGAGCTGCCCAAAATGTTCGATGCGCCCGAGCTGGGCGTCACCCGCTGGGGCACGCTGCGCGTCGATCACAAGACCATGATGACCAATCTCGACGGGGTATTCGCCGCAGGCGATATTGTGCGCGGTGCCTCGCTCGTCGTATGGGCAATACGCGATGGTCGCGATGTTGCCGAACATATGCATGCATTTCTCAAGGCAAAGGCGCGCGCCATCGGCACCGACAAACCTCAGTTGCAAAAGGATGCCGCATGATCTCCAGTCTTTTTCTCCCGGCAGCGATAGTCGTTCTGTCCGCCCAGGCCAATGCCCCGATCACAAGCGATCGGAAATCCGACGAAGTGGCAGAGGCCGCTGCCGCAGCGCCGGAAGCGACGCCTGCGGTGCTGCAAAAATCCCGGCAATTGGCGCTGCTGGTCGCACCCATCGACATGATCATCGAAGCCAATGCCGAAAACACCCGCAAGAGCATGGCCACCATGGCCGAGACCGACAGCACGCTGAAGGTCCTGCTCTCCACCTATCCCGGCATCGACGAAGCGATGTACAATGCGCTTATCCCGATCGTCGACCAGGCGCTGATCGCACGGCATGACGACCTTGTTAGCCGGGTCAGCGCAATCTATGTCAAAACATTCACCGAAGCCGAACTCGACAAGATCCTTGAGACTTATGACAGCGATCTCGGACGAAAGATCGTCGCGCTCGAATATGGCTCGGTCGACCCCATGGCGCTGTTCGACGAAGAGGATGACAGTGGAGATGTGCCCCAGATCAGCGAGGACAAGGCGATGTCCGAGCTCAACGCGACAAGCCTGAAAATCTTTTCCGGGCTGACACTGGAAGAGCGCCGCCAGGTGATTGCTTTCAACCTCACTCCCGCGGGTCAGAAATTCTCAAAGGCATCAATGGAGGTGGCCAGGGAAACCATAGACTGGACCAACACGCTGGTTGCAGAGACTGCGCCCACCACCAATGCCGCCATCGAACAGGCAGTGATCAAGTTCATCGAGGAGTTCGATGGATAATTCCCTCCTGGACAGGACAAAGCACGCGAACAGCAGAAGGACGACCGCATGATCCGCGCATTTATCTACCCTGCCACCGCCATCGCCATGGTCGTCGCAGCACCGGCACAGGCCATAGCCGCGCAAGACGACACAGAAACCACAGAGGCGGTGAGCAAGGAGCAGGAAGAACTCGATAAATTTCTGGAATTGTTCCAAATCGACGATGATGGCGAGCCCATAGCGCCCGAGCAACTGGCCAAAGGCGAAGATGTCGCGGCCAGATTGTTGCCCGATGGCAGCTATCGCAGGGTCATGGCCGATACCATGGGCAATATCGTGGAACCGATGCTGGGCTCTATCGACAGAATGCCGCTGTCCACCATCACCACATTTGCCGGCATCCCCGAAGATGAAATATCTCCCCCGGACGATGCCACGCTCCGCGATCTGATGGAGATTGTCGATCCGCATTATGAAGAGCGCCAACAGGTGATGGTCAAAGCGGTTTTTGACATCATGATCGAGCTTTCGGACGAGCTCGAGCCGGCGATACGCCAGGGTCTGGCCAAAGCCTATGCACGGCGTTTTACCGCCGCCGAACTGGATGACATTTCCGCCTTTCTCTCCACCGATACCGGCACCAAATTCGGCTCGGAAAGCTTTGCCGTCTATTCCAGCCGTGAGGTTATTGGCGCGACCATGGAAATGATGCCGCTGTTCCTTGAGCGTTTCATGGGCGAGTTGCAAAATCCGGAAGAACTGATGGGCGACATCCCGCCACAGCGCAGCTTGGATGAACTGTCCGATGAAGAGCGGAAGAAACTGGCGGAATTGCTCGGCGTCCCGGTCGATGATCTTGGCCGGAGCCCCGCAATAGAAGAGTCCTATGAATATGAGGAAGACGCCTCTTGACCAAGTCTGGTGCCACCTTTGCTACCCCCGAACATGCCCGTCTGGCGCGTGAGGGAATGTACCATCCCGAGGCCGAGCGCGATGCCTGTGGCGTCGGGCTGGTCGCGGCATGCGATGGCCAGCCGTCGCGGCGGGTGGTAGAGGCGGCGATCGATGCGCTGAAATCGGTGTGGCATCGCGGCGCGGTGGATGCCGATGGCATGACCGGCGATGGCGCGGGTATCCATGTCGATCTGCCAGTGCGCTTTTTCGATGATGCCATTGCGGATAGCGGCCACAAGGTGCTGCCCAATACGCTCGCCGTTGGCATGGTGTTCCTGCCACGCACCGACCTCAATGCACAGGAAACCTGCCGCACTATTGTCGAGGCGGAGATTATCGACGCGGGTTACACCATCTATGGCTGGCGGCAAGTGCCGATCGACGTTTCGGTCATCGGCCAGAAGGCGCATATCACCCGGCCCGAAATCGAGCAGATCATGATCGCCGGGCCGATGCCCGATGACGAAAGCCATGACGAGTTCGAAAAGCGGCTCTATCTGGTACGGCGGCGGATCGAGAAAAAGGTGATCGCGGCGCAGATCAACGACTTTTACATATGCAGCCTGTCCTGCCGCTCGATTATCTATAAAGGCCTGTTCCTCGCCGAGAGCCTGTCAGTCTTCTATCCCGATCTGATGGATGAGCGGTTTGAGAGCCGCCTCGCCATCTTCCACCAGCGCTATTCGACCAACACCTTTCCGCAATGGTGGCTGGCCCAGCCCTTCCGCACATTGGCGCATAATGGCGAAATCAACACTATACGCGGCAACAAGAACTGGATGAAGAGCCATGAGATCAAGATGGCCAGCCTGGCTTTCGGCGCCGAATCCGAGGACATAAAACCGGTAATTCCTGCCGGCGCTTCGGATACTGCGGCGCTCGATACCGTGTTCGAGACTATCTGCCGCTCTGGCCGTGAGGCGCCAACGGCCAAGATCATGCTGATCCCCGAGGCATGGCAGGCCTCTGCCGGTGATGGCGCCAGCGACATTCCGGAAAACCATCGCGCCATGTATCAATATATGGCCAGCGTGATGGAGCCATGGGACGGCCCGGCGGCGCTGGCAATGACTGATGGCAAATGGGCGGTGGCTGGCGTCGACCGCAATGCACTGCGACCGCTGCGCTATTCGCGCACCAGCGACGGGTTGCTGATCATCGGTTCGGAAACCGGCATGGTTGTGGTGCCGGAAAACACGATTGTCGAAAAGGGCGCGCTTGGCCCCGGCCAGATGGTCGCGGTCGATCTCGAACAGGGGGCGATTTACGATGACCGCGCGATCAAGGACCGGATCGCGGCAGAACAGCCCTATGAGGATCTTGTCGAGGGTTTTCGCACTGTCGACGATCTGCCCGATGCCGGTCAGCTGGACGATGATATCCGCAGCCTGCCATGGAACCGCGCCGAGCTGACCCGGCGACAGGTGGCCGCCGGCATGACGCTGGAGGATATGGAAATGATCCTCTCACCCATGGCCGAAAGCGGTAAGGAAGCCATTGGTTCGATGGGCGATGACACCCCGCTCGCGGTGGTCAGCGACAAGCCGCGATCGATCAGCCAGTTTTTCCGCCAGAATTTCAGCCAGGTCACCAACCCGCCGATCGATTCCCTGCGCGAACGGCATGTGATGAGCCTGAAGACTCGGTTCTCCAACCTTGCCAATATTCTCGAGCAGGACAGCCAGAATGACGATGTGCTGGTGCTCGATTCTCCAGTGCTGTGCAATCGCGACTGGTTTCGGCTGAAGCACGCATTTGGATCGCAAAGCGCCGAAATCACCTGCACCTTCCCTGCCAATGGCGATGTTCAGGCGATGCGCGCCGCCATTAGCCGCATCCGCAAGGAATCAGAACAGGCGGTGCGCGAGGGCAAGACCGAGATATTCCTGACCGATGATGCCATTGGCGAAGACATGGTGGCGATGAGCATGATCCTCGCTACTGCGGCAGTCCACACCCATTTGGTGCGACGCGGCCTGCGCTCCTTTGCCTCGGTCAATGTCCGCTCGGCCGAAGCGCTGACAACCCATGACCATGCGGTGCTGGTCGGTGTCGGCGCCACCACGGTCAACGCCTATCTCGCCGAGGCGGGGATTGCCGACCGTCATGCCCGCGGTCTCTACCCCGATTTTAGCCTGGAACAATGCATCGCCAACTATCGCAAGGCGATTGACGACGGCCTGCTCAAGATCATGGCCAAGATGGGAATTTCCGTCATCTCAAGCTATCGCGGCGGCTATAATTTCGAGGCGGTCGGCATCAGCCGTGCACTGGTCAATGACCTGTTCCCCGGCATGCCCAGCAAGATTTCCGGCGAGGGCTATGCCTCGCTGCATCTCAATGCGGTATTGCGCCACCGGGCCGCATTTGATGCGCTGGTATCGCAGTTGCCGATAGGCGGCTTTTACAAGCAGCGCGCCGGCGGCGAGACCCATGCCTATTCGGCGCAGCTGATGCATCTGCTGCAAAGCGCGGTCGCTGGCGACAGCTATTCCACCTATTTGCGCTTTTCCGAAGGGGTGAAGGCATTGCCTCCGGTATCACTGCGTGACCTGATGGAGTTCAATTACGCATCGGCGCCGATACCACTCGACGAGGTCGAAGCCACAACCGAGATCCGCAAGCGCTTCATCACCCCCGGCATGTCGCTGGGGGCATTGTCACCCGAAGCGCATGAGACTCTGGCGATTGCAATGAACCGCATCGGCGCGCGGTCGGTTTCGGGCGAAGGCGGCGAGTCCAGGGAGCGCTATCAGCCCTATCCCGATGGCGACAATGCCAACAGCCCGATAAAGCAGGTAGCCTCGGGTCGGTTCGGCGTTACGGCGGAATATCTCGGTGCCTGTGAGGAGATCGAGATCAAGGTCGCCCAGGGGGCCAAGCCCGGTGAAGGCGGCCAGCTGCCCGGCTTCAAGGTCAGCGAATTTATCGCCAAGCTGCGCCATTCGACCCCCGGCGTTACCCTGATCAGTCCGCCGCCGCATCATGATATCTATTCGATCGAGGATCTGGCCCAGCTGATTTATGACCTGAAACAGATCAACCCAGATGCCCGGGTCTGCGTCAAGCTGGTGTCCTCGGCGGGCATTGGCACCATAGCCGCCGGGGTGGCGAAAGCCCATGCCGATGTCATCCTGGTCTCGGGCCATAGCGGCGGCACCGGCGCCAGCCCGCAGACCAGCATCAAAAATGCTGGCACACCCTGGGAAATGGGGCTGAGCGAGGCCAATCAGGTGCTTACGCTCAACAATCTGCGTTACCGGGTGAAGCTGCGCACCGATGGCGGGCTGAAAACCGGCCGCGATATCGTTATCGCTGCTATCCTGGGTGCCGAGGAATATGGCATCGGCACGCTCAGCCTGGTCGCCATGGGCTGCATCATGGTGCGTCAGTGCCACAGCAACACCTGTCCCGTCGGCGTGTGTGTTCAGGATGAACGACTGCGCGAGAAATTCACCGGCACACCGGAAAAGGTAATCAACCTGATGACCTTTATCGCCGAGGAGGTACGCGAAATACTGGCGCGTCTCGGTTATCGCACATTGGACGAGATTGTCGGACGCACCGAATTGCTACGTCAGGTCAGCCGTGGTGCCGAGCATCTCGACGACCTCGATCTCAACCCGATCCTCGCCAAGGTCGATGCCCCTGATACCCAGCGGCGTTTCTCACTGGACACCCATCGCAATCCGGTTCCTGACAGCCTTGACGCACAGATTATCCGCGATGCCGCGCCTGTCTTCGAGCGGCGCGAGAAGATGCAGCTCACCTATAATGTGCGCAACACGCACCGCGCCGTTGGCACCCGGCTATCGGCCAAAATCACCAGGGCCTATGGCATGAAGGCATTGGCCCATGGCCATGTCCATGTCCGGCTGCGCGGCAGCGCCGGCCAGTCGCTGGGGGCGTTTCTGTGCCAGGGCATCCGGCTGGAGATATTCGGCGATGCCAATGACTATGTCGGCAAGGGCCTTTGCGGCGGCATTATCAGCATCCGCCCGACCGTCAGCTCACCGCTGGTGACGGCAGACAATGTCATTCTGGGGAATACGGTGCTTTATGGCGCCACTTCGGGCTATCTCTTCGCCGCAGGCCGGGCCGGTGAGCGCTTCGCCGTCCGCAATAGCGGCGCGCATGTGGTGATTGAGGGTGTCGGCGCCAATGCCTGTGAATATATGACCGGCGGCATGGCTGTCATCCTTGGCGATATCGGCCATAATTTCGGTGCCGGGATGACCGGCGGCATGGCCTTTGTCCTCGACCGCGAGGAGAGCTTTGCCCGTCATGCCAATCCGGAATCGATTCTGTGGCAGCGTCTCGCCAGTACCCATTGGGAAAAGGAGCTGAAGGGCCTTGTTGCGCAGCATGTCCGCATGACTGGCAGCAAATGGGCTGAGGAAGTCCTGGCCAATTGGGATCTCTATCGCGGCATGTTCTGGCAGGTCTGCCCCAAGGAGATGGTTGAGCGCCTGACACATCCGCTGAACGACGAAAATGAGGCCGTCGCGGCAGAATGACTGGCTCTGGCACAAAAAAGCCGGGCGGCGTGGCACACCTCCCGGCTTTTCAAAGTGTAATCTGCAGGATCAGAAGTTGAGCTGCAGGCCTGTCGTCAGACGGACCGTGTCGAACGAAATCGTATCGATGCCCGCACGCAGCGACAGATTCTCGTTCAGTCCGAATTCGGCACCGGCACCGACAAGATAATCGCCATCGGTATCGTCAATGCCGGGCACCGGAACGCCGACAAGATTGCCGACATCGAAATTGACTTCCTGGTAACCGCCGCGGACGAAGAGCTTGGTGCGATCGCCAACGCGTGCGCCAAGCCGGGCAGCGACACCATATTCACTGTCGATCGCATCGGTGCCAAGGTTGAAATTGCCTTCCAGGCCGATGAACACAACCTCACCGACAGGCACATCGACGCCACCATAAATACCATAGATGAAGCCATCATCAGCACCGACGGGGTTGTCGCCCAGATCGTGGTAACCGACCTGTGTACCGACAAAAATTTCGGCATCGGTCCCGTCCTGCGCCATGGCCGGGGTCGCCATGGCAGCGGTTGCGAGAGCGCCTGCGAGCGCTGCATATTTGAGATTTTTCATATTATCCTCGTATATTTTCAGGTTCACGGGGTAATCCCGGCCCGATGCCTTCGTTACACAATGTAAACTAAGCCGCAGATGAACACCGAAGACAGTCTGTCGAAAGCAAAGGGTCCTTTGTCGCAGTCTGTTGCATTTCCCCTGTATATCAGCGGCGTAGCATTCAGTTTGCGCAATCATGATAGGTCCAGACGTGATATTCACCCTGCTTTCCACTGAAAAATTAGCGGCAGTGTGTCCGCCTCTATAGACCTTGCACGGCGGCTGGGGCATGAGGCGCTTATGTGGCAGCTCTTCCAATTTCCGCTCTGTCCCTTTTCGCGCAAGGTTCGCCTGCTGATGAGCGAAAAGGGCATTGGCTATGAGCTGGTGCGGGAAAATCCGTGGGAAATGCGCGACGATTTCCTCGATATGAACCCGGCAGGACGGACCCCGACCATGGTCCATAAGGAACGCAAGCTGGTTCTCGCCGACAGCCGCGCCATTTGTGAGTATCTTGAGGAAACCGTCGAGAAAACGCCGATGCTCACCGGCACTGCGGCCTATCGCGCCGAGACCCGGCGGCTGGTGGCTTGGGCCGATGAACAGTTTTACGGCGATGTCGTGGCGCCGCTGCTGCATGAGCGCATGACAAAGCGGCTGGTAACCCGCCAGCCGCCCGAGGCACGGATATTGCGCGAGGCGATGCGCCGCGCCAACACCCATCTCGATTATATGGACTATCTGATCGACCATCGCAGCTGGCTCGCCGGGGCAACGCTCAGCCTGGCCGATCTGGCTGCAGCGGCACAGATTTCGGTGGCCGACTATCTCGGCGGGATCGACTGGGCCGGGCATGAACAGACAAAGGGATGGTACAGCGTGTTCAAGTCACGCCCTTCCTTTCGCCCATTGCTCTCGGAACGGATGGAAGTAATCAAACCGCCCCCCCATTACGACCAGGTGGATTTCTAACCATCAGATCCTCCCCGTTTACGGGGAGGATTCAGAGCCCCATCCGCATCTCGACCTTGTCCATACCGGGGGCATAGCCGTCCTTCTCGACCGGTCCGGCGATAAAACCGAAGCGCGCGAAAAACGGTGCCACGTCCGGCGTTGTCGACAGCCGCACCTCATCAAGATCCGGCTCCTGCCGTATCGCTGCCAGCCGGTGTTCAGCCAGAGCCTGTCCCAGCCCAGTCTTGTGGCGTGCATTATGCACCATGCCCCAGGTAAAGGTCGCGGCGCGGGTGCCATGCTGATCGGGCGCCTCACGCGCATAGCCGCCACAGCCGACCACGTCCCCATCCAGTTCCAGCACAAAATAGGGCCCGCGCGGATCATCGAGAAAGTCGGCAAACATCTGCCGTTCAATGGGGTCGAAATAGCGCGGCACATTGCTGTCGAACAGCGCGAGGCAGGCCTGTTTGTCCTCTGGTCGGTAATTACGGAACCGCATGGTCTGGCCTCAATCCCGCCAAGTCAGGCAGACAATATAGTTGAGCGCAATATTGTCGCTCAACCGCAATCCGCTCGCCGGGCTGAAATCAATGCCCATCATATGGTCCATCACCAGGCCGTGTGCGGCAAAAAGTGTCTCCAGCTCTTCAGGCGTCAGAAACTTGTCCCAGTCATGGGTGCCGCGCGGGATCATGCCCGCCAGCTCCGCCCCTTCGACCATCAGCAGCCGCGACATCGCGGTTCGGTTGGGTGTCGAAACAATCATCAGGCCATCGGGTGCCAGCTTGTCTGCAAGCGAGGCGGCAAAGCTCGCCGGGTCGGCAACATGTTCGATCACCTCGAGCGAGGTCACCAGATCAAAGTCGTCTGCATCGAGCTGCTCCACCGGCAGATGGCGATAATCGATCTCCAGCCCGCCTTGCGCAGCATGGTCGCGTGCTACGGCGATATTTTCCGCCGCCGCATCGAGCCCGGTGACATTGCCGCCCAGCCGCACCAGCGGCTCGCACAACAGGCCGGCACCGCAGCCGACATCGAGCACCCGCTTGCCCGCCAGCGGGCTGCGGTCACGCGGATCAGCCTCGAAATGCCGGTCGATCGCCTGACGAATATAGCCCAGCCGCACCGGATTGAGCCGATGCAGCATCGCGGAAGACCCCTTCGGGTCCCACCAGTCGGCAGCCAGCTTGCCGAAATGCTCGGCCTCGCTGTCGACAATTGAAGCCGTTTGCGACTCTGCTGTGCTTGCCATGTCCGGCACCCCTTATTATCAGCGTTAGCCATAATATGGCGATTGATCGGCATGATTGGAAGCCGCGTCTCCCGCCTTCCGGCACCATGCCCTGGACAATAGAGGAATATCCGTACCGCCATGGCCCGTATCGTAATGAAATTCGGCGGCACCTCTATGGCGGGGACGGAGCGCATCCGCCGCGTCGCCCAGCTGGTCAAGCGCCAGGCCGATGCCGGGCATGAGGTGGCAGTGGTGGTCTCGGCGATGGCGGGTGAGACCGACAGGCTGATCAATTTCTGCCGTGAAGCCAGTTCGCTCTATGACCCGGCGGAATATGATGTCGTCGTCGCCAGCGGGGAGCAGGTGACATCGGGACTGCTGGCGATTGCGCTGCAGTCGCTGGGTGCCAAGGCGCGCAGCTGGCTTGGATGGCAATTGCCGGTGCGCACCATCGAGGCGCACAGCAAGGCGCGGATCGATGCCATTGATAGCCAGGCACTGATCAGCGCGATGCAATCTGGCGAGATTGCGATTATCCCCGGCTTTCAGGGGTTAAGCGATAATGGCCGGGTGGCTACCCTTGGCCGCGGTGGATCGGATACCAGCGCGGTGGCGGTGGCAGCAGCGGTCAATGCCGATCGCTGCGATATCTATACCGATGTCGATGGCGTCTACACCACCGATCCCCGCATCGTTGCCAAGGCGCGTAAGCTCAAATGGCTGACTTTCGAGGAGATGCTCGAACTGGCAAGCGTCGGCGCCAAGGTGCTGCAGACACGCTCGGTCGGCCTTGCGATGAAGGAAAATGTCCGCATCCAGGTACTGTCGTCATTCACCGGCGATGATGCGCCACCCGCGGACAGCCTGCCCGGCACATTGATCGTCAGCGATGACGAAGTGGAGGAAAGCGAAATGGAACGCCAGCTGATCAGCGGCATCGCCTATGACAAGAATGAAGCCAAGATCACCCTGACCCGGGTACCCGACAAGCCGGGTGCGGTGGCGGCGATCTTCAACCCGCTCGCAAGTGCCGCGATCAATGTCGATATGATCATCCAGAATGTCGGTCGCGATAAGGGCGAGACCGATGTGACCTTCACCGTGCCCCAGGCCGACCTGCCGCGTGCGCTCGACCTGCTCGACCAGGCGCAGTCGGAGATCGGCTATAACCGGCTGATCCCCGATACCCGCGTGGCCAAGATTTCGGTCGTCGGCGTCGGCATGCGCAGCCATGCCGGCATCGCCAGCACCATGTTCGCTGCCCTTGCTGATCGCGGTGTCAACATCCAGGCGATCACCACCAGCGAAATCAAGGTCAGCGTGCTGATCGAAGAGGATTATACCGAACTGGCGGTGCGGGTTTTGCACACCGCCTATGGGCTGGATGCCGAGGATGAGGGCAACCCACAATAAGAACATGATCGTCACCCTGAACTTGTTTCAGGGTCCAAAGTGATAGCGCTGTGTTTGCAGGCCGAGATGCTGAAACAAGTTCAGCTGATGAATATAAAAACGGACAAAATGGAATGACCTACCCCAAAACCCAATCCCTGATGCAACGTGGCACCGATTTTCTGGGCTGCGAAACCGCGATCCTATGCGGCGCGATGAGCTGGATTTCCGAGCGGCATCTGGTCAGCGCCATGTCCAATGCCGGCGCTTTCGGGGTGATCGCCTGTGGCGCGATGACGCCGGAATTGCTCGATACCGAGATAGCCGAAACCAAGAAACGCACCGACAAGCCTTTCGGCGTCAATCTGATCACCATGCACCCAGATCTGATGACGCTAATCGCTATTTGCGGCAAGCATCAGGTCGGCCATATCGTCCTGGCGGGCGGTCTGCCGCCCAGGGGTAGTATCGAGGCGATCAAGGAAACCGGCGCCAGGCTGATCTGCTTTGCGCCCGCCATGGCTCTGGCCAAAAAGTTTATCCGCTCTGGCGTCGATGCGCTGGTGATTGAAGGCATGGAGGCGGGCGGCCATATCGGCCCGGTCGCCACAGGGGTGTTGGCGCAGGAGATGCTGCCGCAAATTGCCCAGGATATTCCGGTATTCGTCGCCGGCGGCATTGGTCGCGGTGAGGCCATTGCCAGCTATCTCGAAATGGGCGCGGCCGGCGTCCAGCTCGGCACCCGCTTTGTCTGCGCGCATGAGTGCATCGCACATGAGAATTTCAAAAAGGCGTTTATCAAAGGCAATGCCCGCGATGCTGTCGCCAGTGTCCAGATCGACCCGCGCCTGCCGGTCATCCCGGTGCGCGCGCTAAAGAATAAGGGTACCGAGGAATTCACCGCAAAGCAGCGCGAAGTCGCCAATATGCTCGACGCAGGCGAAGTCGATATGCAGGCGGCGCAGCTGGAGATCGAGCATTTCTGGGCCGGTGCGCTCAAACGCGCGGTCATCGATGGCGATATCGAAAATGGCTCGCTGATGGCGGGCCAGTCGGTCGGCATGGTCAAAGAAGAACAGAGCGTCGCCGCGATCATCGCCGAGCTGATGCAGCAGGCCGAGGCGGCGCTGACCGGCAAAAAGGCGGCCTGAGCCGCTTGCACTTCCCTGACCAGCATCTAATCTGTCTCGCGAGGGAGGAGTTGATCCTCAGGAGAACCGACAATGTGCGATGAAAAAGATCTGGCCAAATGGGACAGCGACGGACTGACCCGGCGCAGCTTTACCGTATTGGGCGGCGCAGCGGCGCTAATGGCCTGCACCGGCATGAGCAAAAGCGAGGCGGAGGAAAGCGGACTGGTCGAACAGGATGTCGCAATCACCATGGCCGATGGCACAAATGACGCCTTTTTTGTCCATCCCGGTTCGGGCAAGCACCCGGCGGTGATCCTTTGGCCCGATATCGCATCTTTGCGCGAAGTGAAAAAGATGATGGCGCGGCGACTGGCGGCGGAAGGCTATGCGGTGCTCGTCACCAACCCCTATTATCGCGACACACCGGCGCCGCAATTTGCCGATTTCTCGGCTTTTCGCGCCGAAGGTGGCTTTCAGAAGGTAGGCCCATGGCGCAAGAAACTGACCGCCGAGGCGATCCAGTCCGATGCGCGTTCGCTGGTCGCTTGGCTCGATACACAGGACGCTGTCGATACCGCACGCGGCATCGGCAATCAGGGCTATTGCATGGGCGGACCGTTCACCGTGTGGAGCGCGGCCGGTGTCCCCACAAGGATCAGGGCTGCCGCAAGCTTCCATGGCGGCGGGCTGGTGCGCGAGGATAATCCAACCAGCCCGCATGCGCTGATCGGCAAGACCCAGGCCAGCTTCCTGTTTGCCATCGCCCAGAATGATGATGCCCGTCAGCCCGAAGCAAAGACCGTGCTGGCCAAAGTGGCAGAGGAAACCGGGCGCAGCGCAGAGGTCGATGTCTATGCCGCTGACCATGGCTGGACCGTTGCCGATTCTCCGGTTTACGCCAAGGACGAGGCGGAACGCGCATGGGCTGCATTGCTCCGGCTCTATGCCGCTACACTCTGATATCCGACCGCGCCGACAACCCTGCGAAGTGCCGGCACAGGGCCGGGCAAGCCAGCAGAATAGGCTTTTCACAGTCGCAATAGAGAGCATCTATTGGCGGTCACCATCTCTGACATTTGGCTGCGCCCGGCCCGCATGACTAAATAGAGTGCATGAACAGCACCCTTCGTTTCGAACAACATCATATCGCATGGGATCGGTGACGGGACACTATTCACACCATAGCGTCTATGAGCCGGACGGCAGAGCGCGTTTACGGTCTCTTCTGATCCTGTCTTTATTCACATTTCTGCTGTTATACTGGTCACTGCAGATGAATGTGATCCTGCAGGAACAACCCGATCCGGGCAAATCGCTGACAGTGCTGCAACCAACCGTGCCGGACAGGAAAATCATCAAGGAAGAATGGCCCGAACCTGCCAAAAATGCAGGCGGCAGTTCGGAACAGACAGACCCCAGCCTGCCGAAAATGACGGTTGCAGAAGCGGCGCCACGAAAAGAACCGTCAGAAGCCATAGCAAGTGAAGCCATGCCCTTGATCAAGCCGCTGCCACAACCAGTCTTGCCGACACCGCCCGATATCACTCCGGACACATCGATATTTGACGGCAGCAGCACAGCCATAGTGGGCAAGCAGAATCCCGGTTCGGGCAGTGGTGTCCCCGGTCGCGGAATAGGCAGGGGTATCGGCAACGGTTTCGGCAATGGTATCGGCCCGGGCTTTGAGCTGGAACCCGCCCGATGGGTGAGGAAGATGACCTATTACCAGCTACGGCGTTACTATCCCAAAGCGGCGCTGAGGAACAAGGTCAGCGGCGAAGTAGAGCTGATCTGCAATGTCAAGCTCAACCGCCGTGTGCGCGACTGTTTCGTTGAGTCCGAAACACCGGCCGGAGCCGGTTTCGGGCAGGCCAGTCTGACGGCATCGAAGCGGTTCCGGATATTTCCACGCGAGATTGACGGTGAACCTGTCGATGGCGCGCCGGTGCTGATCACAATATGGTATGATCCCGAACCGCTCGCCCCGGGCGAAGAGAGAAAATAGCCCTATATCCACGGTGATATCCCGGCCGTATCTTATGGCTCCAGAGCGCTGGAAATGCTGCTTCTCATATTGCAATGACCATGTTGCACAGCCATATCAACAGCATGGGAAATAGCATGGACCAGGCAATGGAAGCTGGCAATCCGGTTGAGGCCATAGGGCCTTATGGCCGTATCGGCGCACCGCTGGAGGGGAGCTATAATCTCGGCCTGACACCGCTGCATCCGCCGCAACGCCAGGTAATCCGTATCAGCACCGCCATCATGCTGGTGCCGGTGCTGCTCGGCCTGGTGATTGCCGATGCTGCGCTGGCTGAGAAGACCGGCATTTTTGGCGTGATCAGCCTGATCGCACTGACACTTTATGCGCTGACCGTTGTGGCGCTGCCCGAACGCAAATATCGCCGCTGGGGCTATGCGCTGGAAGATGACCGGTTGCGGGTGCTGCGCGGTTTCCTGTTCCGTACCGATACCATCGTCCCGTTCAACCGGATACAGCATATCGATGTCGGACAGGGGCCGGTCGAGCGGCTATGCGGTGTTGCGACTCTGGTGGTGCATACCGCTGGCACCCATAACAGCACTGTCGCCCTGCCCGGTCTCGAGCCCGGTGTCGCCGATGCCATGCGTGAGGAAATGCGCCGCCATATCCGCAAGGAAATGATATGAGCGAGACAATGGGTGCCATGGACGCGCCCATGCCGCCACCCATGTCGCGGCAAGACGAACCGGTGGGGAGTCATGCAGAAGCCGAACGCCTGCATCCGCTGAGTGTCGCTATCGGCATCATCACCAGCGTACCGCGCCTGATTTTCGCCGCCGTACCGATCAGCTTTGCCATGCGCGATCAGGATGCGCTGACCATAAGCCTTGTCGCATTGGTCTTCCTGCTGATCCTCGCCATATCGGGTTTTCTCGTCTGGCTGCGCTGGTCGCGCTTCACTTTCTTGCTCGACAGCCAGGAAATCCGGGTTACCAGCGGCATATTGTCACGCAACAGCCGGTCCATTCCCTATCAGCGGATTCAAGACGTCAATATCGAGCAAAATCTGCTCGCCCGGATACTCGGCCTTGCCAAGGTCAAGCTGGAAACCGGCAGCGGCGGCGGCGAAGATGCCTCGCTCGATGCGGTCACCCTCGCTCGCGCCGATGCGCTGCGTGATACCATAAGGGAACGCAAGGCCGACAGCACAGCAGCACGAACGGATGCGATAAGCGCCGATGGCGCAAGCGCTGCACCAGCTGACAGCGTTGCCAGTGAGAGCGAAGCCATAACCATCTTTACCATGGACGGCCGCCGGCTGTTCATCCTCGGAATCTTCAGCTTCTCATTGGCGATCTTCGCCTTTCTGTTCGCGTTGCTGCAGAATTTCGATTTTCTCATCCCCGATGAGGTGCTGAACCCCGAGAACATTATCGATGCCGTAACAGACAGCGATGTCGGCGGCGAAATCGACAGGTTACGCAATGTGGGCGGAGTGATCGGACAGGTCTTTGCCGCTCTTGCGGGCCTGACCGGACTGCTATTTGTTGGCTTTGTCACCGGGCTGATCACGGTGGTGCTGCGCGAATATGGCTTCCGGCTCGACCAGACGGACAATGCCTTTCGTCGCCGTCGCGGCCTGCTGACACTCACCGATGTGGCAATGCCGATCCACCGGGTGCAGGCCGCCCTCGTCATTACTGGTCCGGTACGTCGCCGCTTTGGCTGGAAGGCCCTGAAGTTCCAGTCACTCGCCAGCGATGGGGATGAGGGCAGCGACCATATGGTGGCACCGCTGGCACGGCAACATGAAGTTGCCGATATCGCCGCGCGCGCCGATATCGACATCGCGCTGGAGGATGATGCACTCAATCGCGTAGCCCACAGCTATTGGCTGATCCCTGTGATACCGGCAATGCTGTTGCTGGTAATCGCTGTCAGTATTGTCTCGGCGATCCAGGCCGGACCCGACCTCTTGCTGCTCATCCTGCTGGCACCGCTGATTGCCCTTATCGGCTGGCTGCGCTGGAAACATCACCTTTATGCCAGCACCGACCGTTTTCTGCATGTCCGCAGCGGTTTCTGGAGACAGGGACACACCATATTGCCGCTGCGCAAGATCCAGTCGGTCGATGTCAGCCAGAACATCATCGAACGCGCCTTTGACAAGGCCAGCGTTACTATCGGCGTTGCCGGCGGCTCGGTGGTGTTCCCGCTGACGGTGCATGCGCTGGCGACCGAAACCGCCTATGCGATGCGCGCCTATCTGCTGGAGAAGATGACACAGATGGCGGCACAAAATGGCGACAATGCTGTCAGCGTAGCGCCGGAACCTCGCGACTGATCAGCGTCTCACCATCGCTGGTCAGCAGCGTAAGCCGTACCTGCTTCTCATCCCAGTCAATGTCGATCTGGCCGAAATTCTCGTCGCTGAAAAATCCGCCGACGCGATCGCTATCGGGTTCACGATCGCCGGTATCGCCGCTGCGGAAGGAAAAGTTGAGCGAACTCGATGTCAGCTCCCATAGCGGTTTTTCCATCCCCGGCAGCTGGGTGCGATACAGCGCGCCGGAATGCCGGTCGCCCGAGAGCAGCACCGCATTGTCGACATTATAGGCGGTCAGCAGGCTGTAAAACCGTTCCTGTTCGAGCGGGAAATTGGACCAGCTCTCAAAATCATGCGCCCTGGTGATCATCTGGATCGAGGAGAAAACCAGCCGAAGGTCGGCGGGCTTGCGCATTTCCTGGGCCAGCCAGAGCCATTGCTCGGTGCCCAATATCGTCGCTTCGGGATCCCTGTCCTCGTCATAATTGCCCATCGCCCAGCGTTCCATGCGATAAGGTTTGCGCGCCAGATCGGAACGGAAATAGCGGGTGTCGAGCAGGATGATCTGCACCCTTTTGCCTTCCGGGCCGACCATCCGGCTCTCATAGACGCCGGGCCGCGCCTTGACCTCGCTCGGTACATCCCAGAAGGTCTCGTAAAGACGCTCGGCATATTCCTTGAATGCAAAGCTGCCCCCGGCATCATTGGCACCATAGTCATGATCGTCCCAGCTGGTCAGCATCGGGACTTTGGCACGAAATTGCTGAAATTCGGGAATCGCGGCCAGCTTGGCATAGGATTGCTTCACGCTCGGCAGGTCGGCGGCCCAAGTGGCGCCGGTATCGCCATAGATATTGTCGCCGATCATCAGGAACAGGTCGGGATCGGTGCGGCCGATGCTGCCCCATATTTTCGCCGAGCGGTTCTCATTATAGCAGGAACCAAAGGCGATGCGCGTCAGCGGCTGGCTGGCATCAAGCGGCGCATTGGGGCCGGCCACCGGCAGGTCACGATCCAGCCCGGCATAATAGGGCCGCAGCGCCTGTTGCGCACTTTCGGGAAACACCAGCGGCGGCAGGTCATCCGCATCGGCGACCGTTTGTGCCGGATAGCTGTCCCCGGTACTGACACAGCCGGTCAGGGCGCTGATGACCGATAGAGCGAACAGGATTTGCTTCATGATACTCCCCCGATCATTTTCCATATCATGGCGGATCGGTTTGACAAATGCATGACAATCCATGGAAAAGGGCGCTGGAAAACAGAATGGCAGGAGAGCGACAATGAACAGGCGTGCAATATGGATGGGGGCGGCAGCACTGGCACTGGCATGGACCGCAGCATCTCCTGTAATGGCGACACCCGGCGATGATCTCGACCAGCTTATCGACGATTACTGGCAATATGCGCTGAGCCAGAACCCGGTTTTCGCCAGCGCCCTGAATGTCCCAGGCTATGAAGGCAAGGTATCCGACCCGAGCCTCGAGGCACAGGATGCACGGGTGGAACGGTCGCGCGCCTTTCTCACCCGGCTGGAAGCGATCGACAGCGCCGCACTGACGCCGGAACAGCGGGTCAATTACGGCATATTGCAACGCTCGCTAAATGAGAGCATCGAGAGCAACGGCTTTGGCCAGCGGGTGATCAACTTCACCAACCGCTCGGGCTGGCACCAGAGCTTTGCCGGGATGGGCACCAACTCGCCCTTCCGCAACGCCGCCGATTATCAGAGCTATGTCGACCGGCTGGAGCAATATCCGCTGATCAACGACACCAATATCGCCATTGCCGAACAGGCAATTGCCGGTGGCTATACCCTGCCCTGCGATGCGATGCAGGGCTATGAGACGTCGATCACCGGTCTGATCGCCGAGGACCCGAAGACGACGCGTTTCTACCAGCCATTCACCCGGCCCAAACCGGCGGTTATGGAGCAGGCCGAATTCGACGCGCTGGCGGAGCGTACCGAGCGCATCATCACCGATGTGATCAATCCCGAGCTGCGCCAGCATGCCGACTGGTATGTCAGCCGCTACGCCCCGGCCTGTGCCGTTGCGCCCGGCGTATCGGCACAGCCGGGGGGCGATGCCTATTATGCCTTCCGTATCCGGCAGATGACCACCACCGAACTGACCGCAGACGAAATCCACGCCATCGGCCTGAATGAAGTCGCGCGCATCCGCGCCGAGATGGAAAAGGTCGCCGCCGAGGCCGGCTATGACAGCCGCGAGGCGTTTATCGAGCATCTGCGCACCGACCCGAAATATTATGCCAGGACGCCTGAGGAACTGATGGAGAAGGTGGCACGCGTAACCAAGGTGATTGACGGCAAAATGCCCAGCCTGTTCGGTCGACTGCCTCGCCTGCCCTATGGCATTCGCGAAATCCCGGCGGAGACCGCCGAGGGCACCACCACCGCCTATTATAATCCCGGCTCACCGGAAATCGGCATATCCGGAACCTATTATGTCAATACCTCGAAGCTCGACCAGCGGCCCTATTGGGAGATTCCGGCGCTCAGCGTGCATGAGGCGGTACCCGGTCACCACCACCAGATTGCGCTGCAGCAGGAACTCGACATGCCCGAATTCCGCAAATATGGCAGCTTTTTCACCGCCTTTGTCGAAGGCTGGGGACTGTATTCGGAGCGGCTCGGGATCGAGATGGAGCTGTACGACACCCCGGCCAAGAATATGGGGCGGCTATCCTATGAAATGTGGCGCGCCTGCCGGCTGGTGGTCGATACCGGCATCCACTCCAAGGGCTGGTCGAAGCAGCAGGCGCTCGACTTCATGCTCGACAATACCGCGCTGACGCCGGCCAATATCGAGGCCGAGGTCAACCGCTATATCAGCTGGCCCGGACAGGCGCTGGCCTATAAGATTGGCGAGCTGAAAATCCGGGAATTGCGTAGCAAGGCGGAAGAAACGCTGGGAGCGGACTTCGACCTGCGCGCCTTCCATGACACGGTGCTCGAACAAGGCGCGGTGCCGCTGGATGTGCTGGATGCGCATGTGACGGCATGGATTGCCGCACAACAGGGTTCAGAAGGGTAAACCGGCCAACCCCTCCGCAGACGGGAGACGAATTTACGGTTGCTGCGGTTCGTCTTCAGCCGGGGGCGGCACTGCAAGATCGCTCTCGACGTCTTCGCTTTCCGCTGCCGCAGCAGCCTCTGCCGCCGCTTTTTCTTCCGCCTCGCGCGCCTTGCGATAGGCTTCGAGTTCGGACTGGCGTTCCAGTTCGGCCGCCTCGACCAGCGCCGCTTCCTCATCAATGCGTGACAGACGCTCCTGACGCGCCTGTTCGATCAGCCGACCGGCCTGGGCATCGGGGCTGTTTTCCTGTTCCGCGGCATAGTTGCGCAATAGCTGGTTGGTGCACCCGGTAAAGCCGCCCGTACCCGTGGGTGAGCAACTGTCAGTGCCAAAGGCGCCGACTGTCTCGAGCGAACGCACCCGCAGCGCCCAGGCCTGGTTGCGCGGATTATTGGGATCATCGCGCAGATTGGGCGGAATACGGAAACGCTCCGCCTCGTCGAAACGTACACAGACGACAATTTCGTCCTCATCGACCGACGGCTCGCACTCGTCATCGCCATAGACAGGAATCTGCGTCACCTTCTCGACAATATAAGGCGGCAGCTCGCTCGACTGGGTGCCCGACTGGGCGCTCATCTCGGCATGGGCCAATTGCGGCACTGACAGCGCGACCATCGCCCCCATGATGATCAGCGGTGAACCCTTGCGCATATATCCGTCTCCATTGCATCACCATGCTGCGCATGGCGGCGGTTGTCCTGTCCTAGGCCATCATGGCTGAATGGGCGGTGAAACCCCCAAACGCCATCTGGCCGCAGCGATTATTCCATGGAATAGATTATATGCGCTTGGCAAGCGCTATTGCGGCGCGGCAGCCGAGGCGGATGGCGCCGGTCATCAGCGGATAGGCCGGGGCCTGTTCGGCGCCCTGCTCCAGCGCCTCATGCTTGTGTTCCAGCTCTTCCTCGCGGAATTTGGCGATCGCCTCGGACAGTTCCGGGTCGCTGTCACCCAGTTCCTCGAGCTGCTCCTGATAATGTTTATCGATCTCGGTCTCGACCGCAACGGTGCAGGCCATAGCAGCTTCTGGACCGATCAGCGCGGTGGCGGCACCCAGGCCGAAACCGGCGACATCCCAGAAAGGCTGGAGCGCGGTCGGGCGGACGCCGCGCTCGGCCATGATGCGATCGAAAAATTCGCGATGCACCTTTTCCTGCTCGGCCATGCCAGCAATGGCGTGTGCGGAAGGGTGGCGATTGCCCATCACCGCAAGCTGGCCTTCATAGATGCGCGTCGCGCCGAATTCGCCCGCCTGATCGACGCGGATCATCGCATCGATATCGGCACCATTAGGACCCGGTTTGGCAGCGCTGTTACTGTCGGCCATGTTATCCTGCCTTCCTGCTCTTGTGCATCAGCATGAAGATGGCAATTGCCGCGCCCAGCGACAAGAGGAAGTTGAAGCCAGCCAGCGATATGCCGTAGAAATCCCAGGGCGCAGCGTCGCAGCGGATGATCGGCGCATCCAATATGGCGTCCATGATCTGATCGGCGTCGAGACCCTGTTCGAACCCGGTGGAACAGGCGGTAATCCCTTCCCACCAGCCATATTCCACCCCGGCATGGAAACCGCCGATCAGCCCCGAGCCGAGTATCGCGAGCCCGGCAAGGGCGGTAAACAGCTTGGCGATGTCGCGGCTGGAGACCAGCAGCGACACCCCGGCGAGCAGGATCGCGCCATAATGCGGCCAGCGCTGCCAGATGCACATCTCGCAAGGGTAAAGGCCAAAGACATATTGGCTGATCAGCGCACCTGTAATCAGGAACAGGGGCATCACAAAGGCCAGGCGACTGGCCCATTTCATGGCCATGGGTTCCCTGTCATGGCGTGTCGGATCAGTTGGTGCCTTTGGTCAGCCCGGTGCGCGCGGCGAGCCGCTCGGTCGCAGCGGTGGTGCGACCGATGGTCTCCAGCGCATAATGCAGCTGGAAATCATTGACCCCCTGTTTCTCCAGATCCTCGACACTGGCCGAGAAACGCGGATCATCGATCTCGTCATCTTCGAGAACATCATCATCAATGCCGCTCTCATTGATCAGATGGCTGCGCAGGTCGGACTCACGGAACTTGATCCGGGTCTTGTAATCCGGGTCGGAAAGCTGGGGCACAACAATATCGGGACGGATGCCGCCCTCCTGCACCGAGCGACCGCTGGGCGTATAATAGCGCGCCGTGGTCAGCTTGAGCGCGGTGGTACGGGACAGTGGTTGCAGCGTCTGCACCGATCCCTTGCCGAAGGTCTGCTCGCCCATAACCAGCGCCCGGTTGTGATCCTTGAGCGCACCGGCAACGATCTCCGAAGCCGAAGCCGAACCGGCATCGACCAGCACAATTACCGGCAGGTTGCGAGCATAATCGCCGGGACGGGCAAAGAAACGTTCGACATCGCCACGGCGACGGCCGCGCTGCGAGACGATTTCCCCCTTGTCGAGGAAGACATCGCTCACCGCCACTGCTTCATCAAGCAGGCCGCCAGGATTGGAGCGCAGGTCGAGAACATAGCCATCGGGCTTGCCACCCAGCGATTCCTCGATCTCGCCAATGGCGTTGCGGACATCCTTGCCAACATCGGAGGTGAAGCTCGAAATGCTGATAACGCCGATATTGTCGTCGATTTCCCAGGTGACCGGGGTCAGCTCAATAATCGCGCGGGTAATGTCGACATCGAACGGCTTGTCGCGGCCCTGACGCACAATAGTAAGGTTGATCGAAGTACCCGGCTTGCCACGCATCTGATCAACCGCCTCGTCAAGGGTACCGCCAAAGATCAGCTTGCCGTTGAGATGGGTGATAAAATCGCCCGCCTTGATACCGGCGCGATAGGCCGGGGTGTCCTTGGTCGGTGCGATCACCTTGACCGCGCCATCCTCCATCGTCACCGACAGGCCGAGACCGCCATAAGAGCCATCGGTCTGGGTCCTCAGATTCTCGAAATCACGGGCATCGAGAAAGCTGCTATGCGGGTCGAGGCTGGCGAGCATGCCATCAATCGCACCGCGCATCAGCTCTTCCTCGGTGACTTCCTCGACATAATCGCTGCGCACCCGCTGCAGCACCGTCAGAAACTCTTCCATGCCATCATAGGATTTTGCATCGACTGCGGAAATCGCGGCGGTTGTCGCCGGTATCGTTGCCAGCGCCGTAACAAGCAGCGACGCGCCGATGATATTTGAGGAGAAGAGTCGGGAGGCAGCCATGTAACGGTCCTTTACATTCCTGAAACCTGCGCAGAAAAGGGCTTCATCGCATGATTCTATCTCAAGCTATATGGCATCATGCGGCAAAGTTGCAAAAATGCCAAATCCGTTAACTACACCCGGAAACCAGCGCCGGGGCGTTCAACGTGACTGTTCCGATATGGGATGTCCTGGCTGAACCTGCAATGAGCGATGCAGGAGAATAGTGGCCTTTGCCACCCGCTTGGCGATCAGGCAGCGTCGCTGCGGTCGCTCTGCCACGGCTCGGTGGTTACGATCCAGCCACCGCCGAGCACCCTGTCGCCGCTATAGACAACCGCCGCCTGCCCCGGCGCCACGCCATATTCAGGCTTGAGGAAGCGGATGGTCTCACCATCGAGCCGCGCCGGAACCGGCTTGGACAAGGACCGCACCTTGACGGTCAGCTCAGCAGTGCTGTCGCTATCGGGCGCACCGCCAATCCAGTTGGCATCACGAATGGTCGCCGACTGCACCGCCAGCGCGATCTTCGGACCAACAATCACCTGCTGCTTAGCCGCATCGAGGCGGACAACATAAAGCGGTTCGGGCTGGCCTCCGATTTCCAGTCCCTTGCGCTGGCCGACAGTGTAATGGATCAGGCCCTTGTGCTGCCCCATCACCCGGCCATCAATATGGACGATGTCGCCCATGGTTTCGGCCTCGGGGCGCACCTTGCGAACGATACGGGCATAATCGCCATCGGGCACGAAACAGATATCCTGGCTATCGGGCTTGAGGGCAACCGCCAACCCCATCTCCCTGGCAATCTCGCGTACCACCGGCTTGGGCATATCCCCCAGCGGAAAGCGCAGATAGTCGATCTGCTCATCGGTGGTCGCGAACAGGAAATAGCTCTGGTCGCGCGCCGGATCGAAGGCACGGTGCAGCTGCGCCCGGCCGCCGGCACCGACGACACGGCGGACGTAATGGCCGGTGGCAAGACAATCGGCACCGAGGTCGCGCGCCATGCACAGCAGATCAGTGAACTTCACACCCATATTGCACTGGATGCACGGAATTGGCGTGCGACCGGCAAGATATTCATCGGCGAAATTGTCAATCACCGACTCACGAAAGCGGCTTTCATGATCGAAGACATAATGCGCAATGCCCAGCCGCTCGGCCACGGCACGGGCATCACGGATATCCTGACCGGCGCAGCAGGAGCCGGTACGGTTCACTGCCTCGCCATGATCGTAAAGCTGCAGCGTGATGCCGATTGTCTCCGCACCGCTGGCTGCTGCCAGCGCGGCCACCACCGATGAATCGACGCCGCCCGACATGGCGACAACGATGCGCTTGCCGGTCAGGTCGTCGCCCAACTGGAAGTCAGCCTGCTGGCGAATGGTGGGAAGAGCGGTGTCAGTCATGCGCGCCACATAAGCGGATCGCTGCCGTTTTTCCAGTCAATAAGCGGGGTGACTCGGCACCGGTTACGGCAGATTCTGGCCGCTGCGGCAATTTTTTGCCGCTTAATTTTATTGCCTCCACGCGCAAGAAGTGACGCAAAACCGCCAATAGCGCCTCGGCCAATACCCAAAATTAACCAAGGCTAATCACCCGTCAACGCCGCCTTTACCGGACTTTATGGGGCGCAAATATATAAACCCATGCATGGACATGAACTTCCCACATGGACGGGTGCCGCAATGGTATCGTGATCAGGACCAGAAACGTCAGTTGCATTCGGTCAGCTATAGCGAGCTGATCGCACTTTCGCATCTGGGCCGAAACTATCGGGATGTTGGTGATCATAAGGGCCGGACCATTTCCGCCAGTGACTCTCTGGAGGCGCGCATCAGCCTGTTGAGCAGCGATGCCGACCACATGGTCCGGGCGGGAGCAGGATCGGGCAGCTTCGTCGATAGCGGGGGTGATTGCAGCGCCGGGGGTGGTTGCGAAAATGGGGCCGCAAGCCACGATGAAGCGAGCGGGAAAGACGGCTGAAAGAGAAAGTAAACAGGCTGTTTACCTTGCGCATTCAGCATCTGGAAAACGGTCGAATATATAGTGATACATAACAGGGCATGACATTGAATTTGAGATTGAGGGCTGCATGATTGAGAACCAGAAAATCAAACCGGCACGTGTAATCGGCCCGCTCGGCGAACCGCTGACGCTGGACACATTGCCGCCGCCGAACACCCGCCGCTGGGTGGTCCGGCGCAAGGCCGAAGTCGTGGCTGCGGTCAATGGTGGCCTGCTGACCATCGATGAAGTGTGCGAACGCTATGACCTGACGCTGGAGGAATTCGCTTCCTGGCAGCGCGCTGTCGACCGCTCCGGCATGCCCGGCCTGCGCGTCACCCGCATCCAGCATTATCGAGACCTGTACGAGCGTCAGCAGAAATACTAAATCGCATTGATCGTTTGTGGCAGAGCCGGATTGACGCAGCCAAGTCCCGGTTCTGCCCCTGCCATCAGCCAGGCGGAAACAGTCCCCGGGCAGATTTTACCTTTATTGCCACCTTGTCACAGATAATCCCGCAAGCGCCTTTAACGGCGCTTTTTTTGTATCCCGCAGCGAGATTAAAGCGATGATGGCCCAGGCATTGCCGAAAAAGACTGTTGTCGCCGGCCCCTTGTTTTGGCACCTCCCGCGACATTCATACACATGTCCGGAAAGCAGGTCATAATGGCATCGCTTCTGACAGTTTGAGGAGGAATATATGGGTTGGATTATCGCACTTATCGTAGGTGGAGTCGCCGGCTGGCTGGCCAGCATGGTGATGGGCCGTGATGCCAGCATGGGCATTTTTTTGAACATCGTTGTCGGCATTATCGGTTCGTTTATCGGCAATTGGGTCGGTTCGTTCCTCGGCTTTGGCGGCTCGATCCAGACCTTCTCGATCATGGGACTGGTAACCTCGTTCGTCGGTGCGGTAATCCTGCTCGGCATTCTCAATCTGATCCAGCGCGGCAAAGTGCGCTAAAGTCTCTGGCAAAAGCCAATATTACAGGGATATCTGGCCCGTGCCGCAGCTTTGCGGTGCGGGCTTTTTTACCAGATGGCGTATCGGATCATGAAAAATGCGCCGCTGGTGGACGAAAGATGCGTTCTATTCGACAAAGGTCACGCGGCTCAATTGCATCGCCGGTGACGACAGCATATTACAGCAGCAATTGACTGGTGCCGTTGCAAATGGTGAATTACTAAGGTAATACACTATCTTGTCAGGCCGAAATTCATGCCCGTCCGGGAGTGCGGGCTGATTGCCACATGACCCGGGCAAGGGGCCATATTGGTGTAATGAGAGAGCCGCTGGATGAAATATGAGAGTGACATTAGGGGTGAGCGGGTCGAGACGCCGGTCGAGAATGTGTATCTCGACGAGGCCCGGAGCCCACGCCGCCGCAATATCCTTATTGCGGTCATCATAGCGATCGCCGCCATCATTGGCGGAGTCTATTATTTTGTCAGCGGCGGCGTTGGCGACACCACTGTCGCTGCAGCCGATGACGAGCAGAATAGCAGCCAGGCGGTAACGGTGATCGTCCCCGGCAGCAGCACCGTGGAACGCGTCATCAACGCCACCGGCACCTTTGCGGCGCGGCGCGAAATGCCGATTGGCGTGGCCGGTGAAGGCGGTCAGGTAATGCGGGTGCTGGTCGAGCCCGGCACATGGGTGCGCCGCGGCCAGACGCTCGCGGTTATCGACCAGTCGGTGCAAAGCCAGCAGACCCGGTCCCAAGCGGCTCAGATTGCTGTTGCTGAAGCCGATGCACGGCTGGCACAGAACCAGCTCGACCGCGCCAAGCAACTCGTCGACCGCGGCTTCATCTCGCAGGCCGATGTTGACCAGAGAACCGCTACCCGCGACCAGGCTATTGCCCGGGTCGAAGTTGCCAAGGCGCAGCTCAAGGAACTTCAGGCGCGCCAGGGGCGTTTGAATATAGTTGCACCGGCCAGCGGGCTGGTGCTCGCACGCAATATCGAGCCGGGACAGGTTGTCGGCGCGGGTACCGGCGTGCTGTTTCGTCTCGCCGCTGGAGGAGAAATGGAATTGCGCGCCCAGCTCAGCGAAAGCGATCTTGCAGGGCTGTCCAATGGTGTCACTGCAAAGGTTACGCCAACCGGTACGGACAAGAGCTTTGAGGGTCAGGTTTGGCAAGTTGCGCCCATTATCAGCGAACAATCGCGTCAGGGTATTGCCCGTATTGCTCTGGCCTATGACCCGGCCATACGCCCGGGCGGCTTTGGCAGCGTCGCCATTGTCAGCGGCGCAACAAACTCTCCAGTGCTGCCGGAATCGGCGATACAGAGCGACACCAAGGGTGCCTATGTTTATATTGTTGGCAAAGACAACAAAGTCGAACGCCGCGATATTGAAACCGGCGGGGTGAATGCCAGCGGTATTACCATCACCTCGGGCTTGGCCGGCGATGAGAAGGTTGTGCTATACGCCGCCGGATTCCTCAACCCAGGTGAAACGGTCAACCCCCAGCTACGCGGAAGCGAGCAAGTCGCAACCGCGGACAATGGCGGCGAGAGCTAGAAGGCACAAAACTGCAGGCATCAAGCAGATTGGGACAGGACAATGAATTTTCGCAATATTTCCGCATGGTCCATCCGTAACCCGGTAATACCTCTGGTATTTTTTACCGGACTTCTGTTTGCTGGAATGCTCAGCTTTGCACGCATGGATGTGGTCAACAATCCGGATGTGGAGTTTCCTGCTGTTGCCGTTTCGATTACACAACCCGGCGCGGCCCCAACCGAGATTGAGAACCAGATTACCCAGCGTGTGGAATCGGCGGTTCGATCAATCAGTGGCGTTCGCCAGATCACCTCCACAGCCAGCGAGAGCATCTCCAATACGACCGTCGAATTTGTCGTTGGCACCGATACCAATGATGCGGTTTCCGAGGTTAAGAATGCAGTAGATTCAATCCGCGGCAGCCTGCCCGACGGGATTCAGGAACCGTTTGTCAGCAAGATCGAGATCGCTGGCGGTTTTCTCGGCATCTTTGCTGTGGAAGCCGATGATATGACCATCGAGCAATTGAGCTGGTTTGTAGACGATACAGTCTCAAAGCGACTGCTCAAGATCAATGGCATGGCCGAAATTGATCGCTTTGGCGGCGTTGATCGCGAGATTCAGGTCATCGTGGATCCGGCCAAGATGCAATCGCTGGGGGTTACGGCCAGCCAGATCAACAATGTTCTGCGCCAGGTCAATCTCAATGCCGCAGGCGGACGGGTTGAAGTTGGCGGCGCGCAGCAATCGGTACGTGTACTCGGCAACTCCAAAGATGCCTATGAGCTGTCGCAGACTCAGATACGCCTGCTTAACGGGACCTCTATCAAACTATCGGATGTCGCCACCGTTCGCGACGGCTTTGCCGAACGGACATCAATCAGCAAGGTGAAAAACAAAGAGGTCGTCAATTTCTCCATGTCGCGCGCCAAAGGGGCGTCCGATGTATCGACTTATGAAGAGGCTTTGGAAGAGATTGCCAAGATCGAAGCAGAAAATCCGGGCATCAAATTCATCAAGCTTTTCAACACTGTCAAATATACGCAAGACCAATATGAAAGCTCAATCGCCGCCATGGTCGAAGGCGCGATATTGGCGGTTGTTGTTGTCTTCTTCTTCCTGCGCGACTGGCGCGCGACCATTATCTCCGCAGTAGCTATCCCGCTGTCTGCCATTCCGACCTTCTGGTTCATGGATCTGTTTGGCTTCAACCTCAACCAGCTGTCGCTGCTGGCTTTGGGACTGGTCGCTGGGGTCCTCGTCGATGACGCGATTGTGGAGATCGAGAATATTGTGCGCCATATGCGGATGGGGAAATCCGCCTATCAGGCCTCTATAGACGCTGCCGATGAAATCGGCCTTGCGGTTGTTGCCACCTCCTTCTGCATTGTCGCAGTATTCCTGCCGGTTGGCTTAATGCCAGGTATATCCGGCCAGTTTTTCAAGAATTTCGGCATCACCGTTGTGGTCTCGGTGCTGATGTCACTGGCGGTCGCGCGTATGATAACACCGCTAATGGCTGCCTATTTTCTCAAGGCGAAAGGGCATGCAGAACACGGCGAAGGTCCACTGATGGACCGTTATATTGGTGTGTTGCGCTGGACGCTTGATGCGAGCAATTCTATCAAATGGCGCAACGCGTTGCCAAAAGTTCCGGTCCATTGGTGGGATCATCTGTTTTCTCTCCTTACGGGTATAGGCGTTATCGCGGCCTATTTGCTCTTGCAGTCCGTATTCGGATCAGCTGCTGAGACAACAGCTGCGCCGAGTCCGGATCAGGAAAACAGCATGCTGTCGTGGCAAACCCTGTTAGGTGCCGCGGGTGCTATCTTGGGGGTATATCTTCTTGGCCGCTTTACCAAATTTGTTTTGGTTATGATTTCCGCCACCTTCATGGGCTATGATGCGAACTATTTCACCCGCCGCGCCCAATATGCTGCGGTAAGAGCCAGAATGCTTGACCATCGGGTATGGATGATGGGTGTTGGCCTGGTGGCATTCATTTTGACACTGGTCCTGTTTGCAATCACGCCGCCCCAATTTCAGCCGACTACAAATTCTGACACCAGTCAGATTACGATAGATGTGGTCCCCGGAACGACGCTTCAGCAAAAAGAACGGATAGTCGATGAGGTAGCTGAGCTCATGTATCAGCAGCCCGAAGTCGAGATGGCGCTGAAACGCGTCCGGTCGGGTCGGGAAAGCAGCATCTTCATTACACTGAAGAAAGATCGCGAAAAAACCTCCATCGAATGGGAGCGCGACCTTGCTCCGGTACTGGCGCAAACACCAGATGCGCGTGTACGCTTTCAGTCGCAGTCTGGCGGCTTTGGCAGTGGCCGTGACATGACCGTGTTGCTGGCGGGTTCTGACCCTGATGTGCTGCAAAAGGCGGCAGCTGATCTGGTCGAACAGATGAAAGGACTCGATACGCTAGTCGCACCGCGTGTCGAGGGCGATATGAGCCGCCCAGAAATTATCATTCAGCCGCGGACCGAATTGGCGGCCGAGCTGGGTATCACTACCGCAGCCCTGAGCCAGACTATCCGCATTGCAACACTGGGCGAGATTGAGCAGAATATTGCCCAATTCTCCCTTTCCGACAGGCAAATTCCGATTCGCGTGATGCTACCACAGTCTTCACGGCAGGACCTCTCGACCATTGAGAATCTACCCGTGCCGACAGCATCAGGCGGTTCCGTCCCGCTCAGCCGTGTAGCAGATATCAGCTATGGCGCTGGACCAACATCGATCCAGCGTTTCAACCAGAGTCGCCGTGTGCTTATCGGTGCTGATCTGGCTAAAGGTGTCGTGACAGGTACGGCACAAGAACAGATTAACAATCTGCCGATAATGCGTAATTTGCCAACCGGGGTCAGCACTGCCCCCGTCGGTGATGCAGAATGGCAGATTGAGTTGTTGAACAACTTCATTGTTGCGCTGGTTGCAGGTATTTTCCTGGTCTTCGCAGTCTTGGTGCTGCTCTATAAGCGTCTGATGTCACCGCTGGTCAACATGTGCTCGCTCGCACTGGCCCCTCTGGGCGGTATCTTTCTGGTCTGGGCCGTGGGCCAGCCGCTTTCCATGCCGGTGATGATCGGGGTGCTGATGTTGCTCGGGATCGTGTCGAAAAACTCGATCCTGCTGATCGACTTTGCCATTGAGGAGATGGCCACCGGTACCAAGAAATTCGAAGCGATCATGGAAGCCGGACACAAGCGTGCCCAGCCCATTGTGATGACCACTGTCGCCATGACCGCAGGCATGGTACCGACGGCACTGTCGCTGTCCGGAGATGGCGCATGGCGCGCACCGATGGGCACAGTGGTGATTGGCGGTCTGATCATGTCAACCCTGCTCACCTTGTTGATCGTGCCGGCCGGTTTCAGCCTGGCCGATGGTGTTGAAAAGCGGGTTGGGCCATGGCTGCGGCGCAAATTGCTCACCTACAATCCCGGCGATGCCAAGCCTGTCGGCAGTGCGGTGCCAAATACGGGTGATGACACGGCGGGCAAACCGGGTATACAACCTGCCGAGTGACGTCAGTACGCAATACTGGCTTCTCCGGGGGGCAAATCCAGGCACAGGATGATCGCGCGCGGCGCATGCGCATCGTCGCGACTTCCCTGCTGTTCCTGATGGCGCTGATATTCATCGCCGCGCTGCAGCTCGAACAGCAGCATCACGCCTGGGGCTATGTTGTCGCCTTTTCTGAGGCAGCTCTGGTCGGCGGCCTTGCCGACTGGTTCGCGGTCACCGCGCTGTTCCGCCATCCGCTTGGCCTGCCGATACCGCACACCGCGATCATCCCCAGGAACAAGGACCGCATTGCCACCACCATGGCGTCGTTCCTGCGCGCCAATTTCCTGATCCCCAAGGTGATGGCGCGACGGATGCGCAACATGAATGTCGCTGCGGCCGCCGGCCGTTTCCTGCTGCGCGAGCATGAGGGTGATGCCACCGGCGAGAGCGCGATGCGGCTCGGCCTGTCCAGCCTGTTCGCCGACATCATGGAATCGCTTGATGACGAGCGGCTCGGCGGCATCGTCAAGACCGCGCTGCGCAAGCAACTGGGCGCACTGCATATCGCGCCGCTGCTCGGCCGCATTCTCCAGGCAGCAATCGCCGATGGCCGACACCAGCCACTGATGGACTCGATGATCCGCTGGGCCGCACGCACCCTGGAGGCCAATGAGCATCTGATCCGCGACATGGTGCACAACAAGGCCAACACCATCATGCGCTGGACCGGACTTGATGACCGGCTGGCCAATGGCGTGGTCGATGGCCTGTACAAGCTGCTTGTTGAAGTGTCGGAAGATCCGGATCACCAGCTACGTGAAAAGGTTGAGGAAGGGCTGGCTTCACTGGCGCATGACCTGATCAACGATCCGGTGATGCACCAGCGTGTTGCCGATATCAAAGCCGAAGTGCTGGCCAATCCGGCCATGGGGCGCTGGATTGACGGGCTGTGGGAACGTGGACGCACGGCGCTGCTGACATCGGCGCGTGACCCTGATCGTGCGATGTCGGGCCAGTTCGGCCAAAGCCTCGAACAGGTTGGCGAAGCGCTGACCCGGGAAGGCCCGTTGCAGATTCAGGTCAACCGCTTTGCCCGGCGCACCCTGGTCGGCGTCGCCACCCGCTATGGCGACCAGATTGTCAGGCTGATATCCGAGACGGTGCGCGGCTGGGATGCCGGAACGCTGACCGCAAGGGTCGAAGGCGCGGTTGGCCGCGACCTCCAATTCATCCGCATCAACGGCACGCTGGTCGGCGGGCTGGTTGGGCTGACAATTCACGGCATATTGGAGCTGGCAAAGTCTTTGAGCTGATGTGAAACAATAGCTTGCAAACCCAAATTTGGTGTATTAATCAGATAATACACCAAATTTGGGAAAGGGCCTCGCCTTGCTCGCAGAAATACAGCCAGTCGAAACTTCAAAAGAGGAAAATGGCCGATGGCATCTCGGTGCACTTGGCGACTTGCTCATCGTTATGGCGGTACTGGTTTGCGTAAAGCAGTCGCTACTACCCTTTACCTATCTCTATGCCGGCCCCGCCTCTACCACCAGCGCGATGATAGTCGCCACCTATCTGTTATGGCGGCGGGGTTCAGGCTGGAAAGCACTGGGTCTTAAATGGCCGGAAAGCTGGTGGAAGATAGCTGCTTTAACGCTTCTGTCCGTGGTCGCTTTTCTTGCTGCAACCGGTTCCATGCAGTTTATTGCCAGCCAGTTTTTTGAAGACATCGGGACCAGTGGCCGCTTTGATCATGTCGAAGGTAATTTCTGGGCTTATATCGGAATGATGGCTCTGGTCTGGACACATGGTTCATTCTTCGAGGAACTGTTGTTCAGAGCCTTTATCATCAACCGGTCAAGCAGCTTTTTAGGCGGCGGGCTGAGAGCAGATATTGTCGCCGCACTCCTCTCATCCATCTTCTTCGGCTATCGGCACTATTATTATCAGGGCCTATATGGTGCACTCGTCACCGGAGCGGCCGGCTTGGCTTTCGCCCTGATATATATCTGGACTGGTCGTAAAAATATTCTGCCGCTCATTTTCGCCCATGGTATTATCAACTCTCTTGGCCAAACGTTGCGCTATTTGGGTATTGACGGTTAGAGCCTAACCGCCGCTCAGCAAAATCCGCGCCTGGCTGGCGATCTGCGCCAGCATCGATACACTCGGCGTCACCGCAAGCTGCGCCCGTTTCACCAACCGGCGGAACTGGGCGATGCGATCAGCATTGGCCTTGATCCAGGCCGCAACATGCGCCTCCGGATTATCGACATCGGTCAGGAATTCACGCCGCATCTGCTGGAAATCGCGCGCCATGCCGGAGACCAGCAGCCGCTCCCACGGATCGGTCGGGCTCATCCGCGCCGCCGTCATCTGCACCCAGTCGAGCGCCAGGGCCGAGCCGAGATGGGAGAAGGCCTTGGTAACGACATCGGGTGCCAGACCCGACTCACGCGACAGAGCAGCCAAACCGATAGCGCCGTCCATTTTGAACACATGAACGATCATTCGTGCCAGTTCCTCCGGAGCACCTTCGCCGTGCAGTGTCTCCTCAAGCGCCCGGTGCTGCGAGCGCGATTCATCGCTCAGCAGCTCGTCGACCTTGCCGGCAAGCGCCGCGACGCCATCGGCAAAATCGGTGACTATGGTGCCCGGCTGGGTCCGCGCATTGCTCTGGCGCACAATGTCCGCCATTTGCGAGCGCAATGCCAGCGCAGCACGGTCGAACAGCATCAGTCGCACCTGCTCATCCATTACCGCATTGTCGAGCATGTCCCATAGCCTGGTCATGTCGAACAGCCGTTCGGCGGCGACAAAGGCGACGGCGATATGCCCCAGCGAGCAGCCTTCTTCCTCGGCCAGTTCCATCGGATGGATGATACCGAGCCGGTTGATGATACGGTTTGCCAATTTGGTAGCGATCAGCTCCTTGCGCAGCTGGTGCCCGGTAATCTCGCCATGATAATCCTGCTGCATCGCTTCGGGGAACGCGGCAAGCAAGTCAGGCAGCATCGACGGATCATCGGCAACCGGACTGGCTTCGATGGCGTCCTGCAGGCTGAGCTTGGCGGTCGACAGCAACACCGCCAGCTCGGGTCGGGTCATGCCCTGATCGTCAGCGATCCGGCGCTTGAGCTGGTCATTATCACCAATACCCTCGACCTGGCGGTCGAGCCGACCGGTTTCCTCAAATGTCTCGATCAGCCGGATATAGGAAGGCAATGCCGCGGCACCGCCGCTCTCGGCAATGGACAGGCCCAGTGCCTGAAACCGGTTATCGGCCAGCACCAGTTCGGCCACGGCATCGGTCATGCTTTCGAGCAGCGCATTGCGATCCTCGGTCGATAGCCGCTCCGCCCGTACGGCCTGACCCAGGGCGATCTTGATATTGACTTCATTGTCCGAGCAATCGACCCCGGCACTGTTATCGATAAAGTCGGTATTGACCCGTCCACCTTCGAGCGAAAAGGCAATGCGCGCGGCCTGGGTAATACCCAGATTGGCGCCCTCGCCTATCACCTTGCAGCGCAGATCCTCGGCGTTGACGCGCAACCCGTCATTGGACGGGTCGCCGACATCGACATTGTTTTCCGACGCCGCTTTGACATAGGTGCCGATGCCGCCAAACCACAGCAGGTCGGCCTGCGATTTCAGGATAGAGGAGATCAGCGCATCAGGCTCTATCTCTTCCTGCTCCAGACCCAGCAGCGCCTGGATCTCGGGCGTCAGCGTCACCGACTTTTGTGCCCTGGAGAACACCCCACCACCTTTGGAGATCAACCTGGTGTCATAGTCTTCCCAACTCGAGCGCGGCAGGTCGAACAACCGCTTGCGCTCGGTCCAGCTTTTCGCCGGGTCGGGATCGGGGTCGATGAAGATATTACGATGGTCGAAGGCTGCGACCAGCCTGATCGCCTTGGAAAGCAGCATGCCATTGCCGAACACATCGCCCGACATGTCGCCACAGCCAATGACATTGACCGGCTGGCTCTGCACATCGATGCCCATTTCGAGGAAATGTCGCTGCACCGAGACCCAGGCACCGCGCGCGGTGATGCCCATCGCTTTATGGTCATAGCCCTGGCTGCCGCCACTGGCGAACGCATCACCAAGCCAGAAACCGGCATCTTCGGCGATGGCATTGGCAGTATCCGAGAAAGTGGCAGTGCCCTTGTCCGCTGCAACGACGAAATAGGGATCAACGCCGTCGCGCACATGCACCCCATCGGGATGCACCACCGCGCCATCGACAATATTGTCGGTAATCGACAGCAGGGAACGGATGAATTTCTTATAGGCTTCCTTGCCCGCTGCAGCCCAGGCATCGCGATCACGCGCCGGATCGGGCAGCGATTTGGCGAAGAAACCGCCCTTGGCCCCGGTCGGCACGATCACCGCATTTTTCACCCGCTGTGCCTTCATCAGGCCAAGTATCTCGGTGCGGAAGTCATCGCGCCGGTCAGACCACCGCAGACCGCCACGCGCTACCGCACCGGCACGCAGATGGACACCCTCGACACTGGGGGCATAGACGAAGATTTCCCGCCAGGGCAGCGGCTTGGGCAGGCCCGGTACCTTGGCGCTCTCGATCTTGAACGCCAGCACTTCGCCGCGACCCGGAGCAAAGGCATTGGTGCGCAATATCGCCATGATCAGGTCGCGTAGCCGCCTGAGCAGACGATCGTCATCGATCGCCGACACCTGGGTCAGGCCGTTGCGGATACTGCGCAATGCCAGATCCTCGGCATGGTCGCGATCCTTGTCAAAGGCCGGATCATGGCGGGCGCGGAACAGTACCATCAGCGACTGGGTCACCAGCGGCGCATCGCGCAGCGCGTCTACAAAGGTGCTCAGCCCGTAGGGCATGCCGGTCTGGCGCAGATAGCGGAACCAGGCACGCAGCAGGACGACATCCTTGGTGGTCAGGCCATTGATCGTGATGAGTTGGTTGAAACCGTCATCCTCTGCCCGGCCGTCCAGCACATTGCCGATCGCCTCTTCAAGCAGATTGGCACGCTCGAGCAGCGTCTCGGGTTTGACGTCGCCCTGGGCAGACAGGGTGAAATCATGGACATAGCCCAGTTCGCCATCGGCCAGCGGCGTCGGTACCTCTTCGAGAACATCGAAGCCGAAATGCTCGAGCACCGGCACCGCCTCGGACAAGGCAATCGAGCCGCGCACATTGTAGAGCTTGAGGTGTAGCGCATCGGTAGCATCGCCGGATACCGCATAGAGCCGTGCCGACCGGCGTTTCCCGCCGCTCAGCGCGCGCAACCGCAATATGTCGATCGCCGCCTCCTTGGCCCCGGACTCCATCCGGTAGCCTGCAGGAAAAGCCTCGGCATAGCGGCTGGCAAGAGCCGCGGCACGGCTGTCCTCACCAAATTCGGCCAGCGCATTCTCCACTTCGGGGAGCCAGCCGCGAACCATATGCTTGAGCTGGGCATCAAGCTTGTCGCCATCGGGAATGTGGCCATTGTCACGCAGGTCAAGCACATAGCGCAGCATCGCCACCTGGCCATCCTCGAGTGATATCGTCCAGCTCAGTGTCTTGGCATTGGCAGCTTCAACAAGCATCTGCTCAATCGCAATACGCCGACCGGTCGAGACCTCATCGCGCGGCAGCCAGACAAAGGCAAAGAGATGCCGTTCCAGTGCCGATTCAATGGTGATCAGCTTGGGACGCGGCCGGTCGGCCAGTGACATGGATGTCAGCGCCGCACTCTCGATATCCTGAGTGGAAAAGGCGATCAGCAGGTCATGCGGCAGCGCCGTCATTGCGTGCGACAGCGCTTTGCCCGCATGGCCGGACGGATCGAAACCATATTTGTCGTTGATCGTTTTCAGATGCGCCCGGAGCAATGGTACCTTGTCCGGCGCTGCTCCGAGAGCCGCGCTGGTCCATATCCCGGCATGGACCGACAGTCCGGTCAATTTCCCGTCGGAGCGCTGCGGCAGGATGACCAGATCCATCGGCACCCGGCGGTGCACCGAAGACAGGCGGTTCGACTTGATGATCAGCGGCACCGCGCCGCCATTCTGGAACCAGCCCATGGCCCTGGCATAGCTGCTCTCGGCGAGCAGAGGCTGTTTGGCAACCCGGGCCAGGCCCTTTTCATCGGTGGTGCCGCCCTCGATATTCCATACCAGATGCGCCAGCTGGGTCATGTTACGATCAAGGAACCAGCGCAGCAGCGCGGCACCTTCGGGATCGGCAATATTCTCGGCATCGCTGGCCATGGCCTGTTGCAGCAGCGGCCAGTCCTCGACCGTGGCGCGGACATCGGCCAGCATCTGCTCTATCGCTTTATGCAGCTGGCGACGAACCTTTGCATCCGCCCGCTGCATCTCGATATAGACAATCGATTCTTGCCGTTCGCCCGCAGCATCACGCGGCATGATCGCTGTCAGCATGCCATCTCCGTCGCGCCGCACCGAAAGCACCGGGTGGATGATCCGGTCAATCGCCAGACCAGCAGCGCTGACCTCATTGGCAATGGAATCGACGAGGAAAGGCATGTCCCGATTGATGATCGCCATACGCAAATGGCGGCGGCCATTGCTGCCGATAACACTCTCGATCGCGATCGCAGGCTTGGAGCGCGCACGATGCTTCATCGTCTTGAGCGCGAACGCCGCCGCAATGCGGCATGCTTCATCGTGAAAACCTTCATTCTCCCCGGGCAGCGCACCATGGGAGAAGGCATTTTGCAACGCCGTCAGCAGTTCTTCATCTGCATCGGAGGGAGTGGATTGAGCGGAGGAGGTTTTGCCGGGAGCAGCGCGGGACATTCAGGGCCTCGAGCGGAAATGGAAAGTCTGTCTGCCGCCTATGCGCCTTTTCTGTGCGCCGCTCAAGCACCTTGAGCAGGGCAGGGGCAAACTGTGTAGAAAGAGCGCGCGCTCACCCGGTTCCGTAGCGAAAATGAATGGCGCTGAAGACCGGCACAAACCCCGTCAATCGGCGATTTTACGCACCACATGATCGGTGACCCGGTCATCGGCCAGGGCCGCGACAATCTCCATCCTGCCCTCGGCATTGCGCCGCGTCACCAGCACCGCAAACTCGCTGTCGCCCGAGTCGAGACTATCAAGCGACAGCGCTGGAGCCTGGCGCAGCGCATTATAGGCACTATTCAGCTTCTGTGCCGGATCGACCTGTGCGGTTTCGGGGCGACGCAGCCGCCGTTCCTCGCGCACAACGCCTTTGAGACCGCCTTCATAGCCGGAAAGAAAGTCGGGCAGTTCTCCGAAACCAAGCTGCTGGCGATGTGCATGGGTCAGCGCGGTGGCGTATTCGGTGAGCCGGGTCTTGTCGTAATCACTGCCGAACACCAGCTTGACGATCGGCGTCATCGGTGCCCGTTCCTGCATCACGATCCCGGCCTGGTCGAGAATTTCGGCCAGCGCCTCGGGCTCACGCCGGGCCACCAGCGACACATCATAGGCGCGGCCAACCGCCTGATACAGGGCGGTCCGGCTGCGGTCTTCCGATGTCTGCGCCTTGCGCGCCAGTTCGCGGGCATGGCTCAACCAGTCGCGCAGATTGGCTTCGGCTTCGGGTGCGGTTGCTGTGTCGGATTCAGCATCGACAGCCTCTGCCTCAGACTGGGGCACGGTCAAACCAAAGTCGAGATCATCGCTGTGCAACAGGTCCGCAGAAGCGGAGACCGAAAACGCCACCGTGTCACGCCGCACCTGGCCCGGCAGCGGTGCATTTTCCGCAACCGGATCATCTGCAGGCTGGGGTGCGGCGAGCTGCTTGCCAAAGGCGACTTCAGGCAATGCGATATCGGCGCTGCGCGGTTCTTCGGCTTTCTCGCCATCCTTTTGCCATAGCGGTGTATCAAAACCAATATCCGAACCCGCATCGAGTGCTTGCTCGACTTCGAGCAGCAGTTCATCGGTGCTGGCCTGATCCGCCAGCGTCTTCCAGTTGATCACCCCGAAGACAAAATCGATACTGTCATCATCGGAGGAGAAAGGCAGCAATATACCGCGATAGAGTACGGTCTCGCCTTTCTGGTTGACGAATTCGGCCTCGAAACCGATCGGTGCCTGGTTGGCGATGATTTCCATATAATGGTCGGTGACCCGCGACAGCAGCGAGCGGCCGGGGATATCGGCGACATAGGCAATGTCTTCGCTGATGTCCGAAGCCTCGGCAACCGCTGTACCAATGTGCGAGATGGCCGGGTTTTCGATACCCGAGGTAAAATCCAGCAGCACGCTGTTTTCGGCAAAGTCGTCGAGATTGTCGAGATCGAGATCGTCAATGGCAGGATAGGACTTGTCGCCGAGCAGCATCACCCAATGGTTATAGGCGCGCACATGCATGCGACGCTCGTCATTGCCGAACTGATGCTTGCGGTCGACCACGGCTTCATCATCAATGGCGCCATGGTCGTTGTCGCCTTCGCTCAAGGCGTTGTCCGCATATGATCTGCCGCTATCGCCGGTCCGGTCAATATCGCGGTGGTTATCCATAATCGCCCCATCACACGTGCCTGTTCCTGCCCCTTTTGGCGCAATATAGTAAATCCGTGGTTAACAGCTGTTACGAACACGGGTGGAGGCACCCCCGGATCGGTGTTGCAGGGCTTGCACCCGACGGCATGGGCTGGTAACGGCCTGCGCGGCGCCAGCACAGAAGCGCCCCGATTGTCATGCCCCGCCATGACCGCCGGAAAACGGTTTGCCGCTTTAGCTCAGTTGGTAGAGCACATCATTCGTAATGATGGGGTCACGTGTTCGAGTCACGTAAGCGGCACCATTTCTTTCAGCGCCGGAAGATCGATAGCGTTGCCTTGGGGTTTCGGGGCCTTGGGGTTTCGGGCAGCTGCAGCCCTTAATCCTGCCCCGTTGCTTCCGCCGCCTCGTCGCGCGCGCGGCTCTGCCAGCCGCCTCCCAGCGCTCGGTAGATCGCGATTTCCTGGAGTGTTGCCTCAATCTCGCTGACAACCCGGGCGTCCTCATTTTCCAGCGCCACGCGTTCGGCGTCGAGCACGGCGAGAAAATCGTCGACGCCATTGTCATAGCGCAGCCGCGCCAGCCGCGCCGCTTCGCGCGCCGCCTCGCTGGCCTCACCGAGCTGTTTGCGGCGCAGCACTTCATTGCCGTACAGCGTCAACGCATTTTCGGTTTCCTCAAACGCCAGCAGCACCGTCTGTTCATAGCGCGCCGCAGCGGCATCGGCGCGCGCGCCAGCAGCCTTGACCCGGGCACGTATGCGGGTGAGATCGAGCAGATTCCAGATCAGTTGCGGCCCCACAGTGAATTGCAGCGCCGAGCCCTGCAACAGATTGCCGGTGGTGTTCGACTGGAAACCGCCGCTGCCGGTAAGGCTCACCGTAGGGAAATAATCCGCAGTCTCGATGCCGATATCGGCGGTGGCCGCGGCCAGTTCACGCTCGGCGGCGCGGATATCGGGGCGGCGGCGGAACAGATCGGCAGGACTGCCAACGCCGATCAGTATCGGCATGCGCGGAATCGGCATCGGTTCGCTGAGCGTCTCGCGCAACGCGGTCGGCCCGTCGCCGGTGAGCACCCCGAGCCGGTGCGCCTGCACGTCAAACTGGGCTTTGAGCGGCGGTATGGTCGCCAGCGTATTGGCCAGCTGCGCCCGCGCCCGTTCGACATCGAGCCGGGTGCCCCGGCCGCCACGCAGCAGCACCTCGGTCAGCTTGAAACTGTCCTCCTGATTGGCGGCATTGCGTTCGGCTACGGCAAGGCGCTTCTGGGCACCGCGCAGCGCCACATAGGCGCTGGCCACCTCGGCGGCAACACTGACCAGCAAATCGTCACGCACCGCCTCGGCCGCTTCGGCACGGGCACGCGATGCCTCAACGCCGCGGCGGATGCGACCGAACAGATCAATTTCCCAGCGGGTATCAGCGCCGAGGCTGTAAATGTCCTGATCGGGAATGGAGAAATCATCGCCCTGCCCGCCAAAGATCAGCGCCTCTTCGGAGAAGCGCTGGCGGGTATAGGCAGCGTTGAGCCCGCCGCCGGGCAGGAATTCCTGCTGACTGCCCTGCAACACCGCGCGCGAGGCGCGCAAATTGGCGCGTGCCTCGGCAAGGTTGCGGTTATTGTCAAAGGCGCGCGCAATCAGCGCATCGAGCTGCGGATCGCCAAGCTGCTGCCACCACAGTTCGACCGGCTCGTCCGAGGTTGCAGTGGCAATAGCGGCGCGGGTGAACACTTCGCTGTCGAGCTCCGCCATGCCCGGCGGCCCGCGATAGTCCGGGCCGACCAGACAGCCGCTGACCAGCAGCGCCAGAGCGGCGCTGATCGCCAGCCGGGGGGGCGATGTCCTCCGCCGCGCGCTCATTCTGCCGGCTCCGCCGCGGGTTTGTCGGGACCCGGCTCAGCGGGTGGCTCTGCCTGGTCATCGTCCTTCTTGCCGCGTGCGGCAAAGCTGCGGCACAGTACGTAAAAGGCCGGGGTCAGGAACAGGCCGAAAATGGTGACGCCGAGCATGCCGAAGAACACCGCAGTACCGAGAGCCTGGCGCATCTCAAAGCCGGCACCGCTGGCTGTCATCAACGGCACCACACCGAGGATGAAAGCAAAGCTGGTCATCAGGATCGGCCGCAGCCGCAGCTTGGCCGCCTCTACCGCCGCAGCGAAGCGATCAAGCCCACCATCTTCGCGCTGCTTGGCGAATTCGACGATCAGGATCGCGTTTTTCGACGCCAGCCCGACCAGCACCACCAGCCCGACCTGAGTCAGGATATTGTTGTCGATGCCGCGCAGCCCGACGCCGACAATCGCCGAAAGCAGGCACATCGGTACGATGAGGATGATCGCCAGCGGTAGCAGCCAGCTTTCATATTGTGCCGCCAGAACCAGAAACACGATCACCACCGCAAAGACAAAAACCAGGGCCGCGGTCGATCCGGCGCTGATCTGCTGATAGGCGAGCCCCGTCCATTCGAAGGAGAAACCGTCGGGCAAGGTCTGTTCGGCGACCTCTTCCATTGCAGCGATGCTTTCGCCCGAGCTGATGCCTTGTGCCGCCGAGGCATCGACCTCGGCTGCGGGGAACAGATTATAGCGCGGCTGGCGCGACGGACCGGTAATGTCGCGATAATTCACCACACTGCCTATCGGCACCATCTCGCCGCTACGGGCATTGCGCGCGCGCAGCCGGGAGATATCCTCGCGCGCCATGCGATAGGGCGCATCGGCCTGGGCGCTGACCCGATAGGTACGACCGAGATAGTTGAAGTCATTGACAAAGGCCGAGCCGAGAAACACTTCAAGCGTGTTGAACACATCGGTAATCGGCACGCCAAGCTGCTGCGCCTTGACCCTGTCGATATCGAGATAAAGCTGCGGCGTCGCGGTTTCATAGGAAGTGAAGACGTTGACCAGGCGCGGATCCTGATTGGCGGCGGCGATCAGCTGCTGCGTCGCATTGTTGAGCTCGCGTACACCCTGACCGCTGCGATCCTGCACCATCATCCGCACACCGCCGGCATTGCCGATACCGCGCACCGCCGGCGGGGCGATCACGATGATGAACGCCTCGTCGATCGATTGCAGCTTCTGGTTGAGCTGGGCCAGCAATTCCAGCGCACCGTCGCGCTCATCAAACTCGTCCATCACCGCGAAGATCGCCCCGGCATTGGGGGCGTTGGTGAAGGTCGCACCGCTGAACCCCGCAAAGCCGGCGGTATTGGTGAAGCCCGGTGTCTCAAGGATCATATCGGTGGCACGGCGCAGCACATTGTCGGTGCGCGACAGCGAACTGCCCGGCGGCAACTGGATGGCAACGATCAGATAGCCCTGATCCTGTTCGGGGATGAAGCCGGTCGGGGTTTCGTTGAAGCGCCATGCCGTGGCCCCCAGCAACAGCGCATAGACGATCAGCACCGCGCCGGTCATGCGGATCAGCTTGGCGGTAATATTGCCATAGCTCTCCGCCAGCCGGTCGAAGCTGCGGTTGAACCAGGCGAAGAAGCGATCAAGCATCGCCTGAAAACGGTTTTTCGCTCCGCCTTCCTCATGACCTTCGGGCTTGAGCAGGATCGCCGCAAGCGCCGGCGACAGCGTCAGCGAGTTGAACGCGGAGATGATCGTCGCGGTGGCGATGGTCAGCGCGAATTGCTGGTAGAATTGCCCCGATATGCCGGTGATGAAAGCCGTGGGCACAAACACCGCTGACAGCACTAGCGCAATCGCGACCAGCGCGCCGCCGACCTCGTCCATGGTGACATGCGATGCCTCTTTCGGCGTTTTGCCATTGCCCAGTTCACGCTCGACATTCTCGACGACGACAATGGCGTCATCGACAACAATCCCGATGGCCAGCACCAGGCCGAACAGGCTGAGATTGTTGAGCGAGAAACCGAGCGCGCCCATGATGGCAAAGGTGCCAATCAGCGACACCGGTATGGCGACAATCGGGATCAGCGCCGCGCGCCAGCTTTGCAGGAAGACGAAAACGACAATCGTCACCAGGATCACCGCCTCGAAGATCGTCTTGTAAACCTCATTGACCGATTCCGCGATAAACTCGGTCGGGTTGTAGATAATGTCATAGGCGAGACCATCCGGGAAATCCTCGCTCAGCGTCTCGATGGTTTCCTCGATATTCCTGGCCGTCTCGATGGCGTTGGAGCCGGGGCGCTGGAATATGCCGATGGCGACAGCGGGGCTGTCATCGAGATAGGCATTGGTCGAATAATCCTGCGCGCCCAGCTCGACCCGGGCAATGTCGCGCACCCGGGTGACACTGCCATCGGCCTCGGTCTTGACCACGATGTTTTCGAATTCCTCGGGTTCCTGAAGCCGCCCGAGCGTGCGCACGCTTATCTGGTTGGCGGTATCCACCGCCAGCGGCGGCTGCCCCAAAATGCCCGAGGCGACCTGGACATTCTCGGCGCGCAATGCGGCAACGACATCGCTGGCGGTGATCCGCAGGCCGGACATCTTGTCGGGGTCGAGCCATATCCGCATCGAATATTCGCGCGCACCGAAGATGGTGATCGAGCCGACGCCATCAAGCCGCGCCAGCGTGTCGCGGATCTGTAGCAGCGCATAGTTGGAAATATAAAGCTGGCTGCGGCTTTCATCGGGCGAATAGAGATGCACCACAGTCAGCAGGTCGGGCGAGCTTTTCTGGGTGATCACACCCAGTCGCCGCACCGGCTCGGGCAGGCGCGGCTCGGCGATACTGACCCGGTTCTGCACCAGCACCTGCGCCGCATCGAGATCGGTGCCCAGCGCAAAGGTGACGGTGATCGTCAACCGCCCGTCATCGGTCGCCTGGCTCGAGAGATAGAGCATATTCTCGACGCCGTTCAGCTCCTGCTCGATCGGCGTCGCCACGGTGTCGGCCACAACTTCGGCACCGGCACCGGGATAGGTCGCGGTAACGGTGATCGTCGGCGGCGCGATTTCGGGATATTGCGCCACCGGCAGGTTGAAATAGGTGATCGAGCCGACCAGTACGATCAGGATCGACAGGACCGCGGCGAAGATCGGTCGCTCGATGAAGAAGTGCGGAAAATTCACGATGCCGTGTCCGCATCTGCCTTTGCATCAGCTGGCTTGCCCGCTTTTTGGGCCGTCGGCTTTTTGGCGTCCGGCCCGGCTTTTCCGGGCAGCGCATCGGCAGGCGGTTTCGGTACCACTTCGCTACCCGGACGGGCGCGCATCAACCCACCGACAATAACCCGCTCATCCTTGCCCAGACCGCCGCGGATGACACGCATATTGCCTTCCTGCAATGATCCCAGTTCAACCGGTCGCGGCTCGACGATGTTATCCTTGTTGACCGTCATCACGATCTTGTTCGACTGGTCCGACAGGATCGCCGCATCGGGTATCAATATCGCCTCATATTCGCCCGAACCAAGCAGTTGCAGTCGGCCAAACATGCCGGGGATGAACAGTCCATCGGCATTGTCAAAAATGGCACGACCCTCGACCGTGCCGCTATTGGTATCGACACGGTTGTCGACAAAACTCATCTGGCCTTCATGGACAAAATCGTCCTCGTCCTGCAGCTTGAGGCGCACCGGATTGGCGACATCGCGTGATGAAGGCCGCGACCCCTGCGAATTTTGCCGGACATATTTGAGATAGGCGGACTCATTGGCGGTGAACGAGAAATAGATCGGGCTCACCGAGAAAATCGTGGTGAGCAAGGTCGAGGTCGGACCACCACCCGAGACAAGGTTGCCGACGGTAATCTCACGGCTGCCGACGCGGCCGGTCACCGGCGCGCGCACCCGGGTGAAGCTCAGGTCGAGTTCGGCCTGACGCACCGCAGCCTTTGCCGCGGCAACGCTTGTCAGCGCCTCTTTCTGCGCCTGCTGGCGGGTGTCGAACTCTTCCTGGCTGATGGCCTGCTCCGCCAGCAATATCTCCCCGCGTCTCAGATCGGCCTTGGCGAGGTCGCGCCGGGTTATCGCGCCTTCATAGGCTGCACGCGCTTCTGCCAGCGCCGCCTCGAACGGGCGTGAGTCGATTTGCACCAGCAGGTCACCCTTGCGGACAATGGCACCTTCGCGAAAATAGATTTTCTGCAGATAGCCCGACACGCGGGCGCGTACTTCAACCGCTTCAACCGCCTCGAACTGGCCGGTATACTCGTCCCAGTCGACAATCTTGCGTGTTTCGGGCTGCTGCACCGTGACCTCGGGAACCGGCATCTCCCCCGATTGTTCGTCCGCACATGCCGAGAGCATGGCGGCCGCTGTGACAACAAGCCCAATCATCCATCGCATTGTCTTCCCCTTTACCGGCAGAGCGTCCCACGATCAGGGAGTTTACAGGCCGCAATCGATTGTTACGGCATCGAGTCGGTTCGGTACATCCGACATATTTATGATATACTGGCCGGGTTTTGTGGAATTTTTTTTACAAATGGCAGAAGTTGAAATATTTTTATTTCAATGCCTTGCAGTGACGCAGGCCAGTTTGGGGGTCACCCCTTAGGCACATTGCCATCCTATCAAACATCAATTATGGATTGGCTGGATTGCGGTTATGATTTGGAAAAATCGAAATATCACTCCAGCAACTATCTATCATATCCGGAATTGACGGGGGAAAACGCAATGTTCCTTTGCTGCGATCTCGGTGGAAGTATCGGTGCCTGGGGCATTTTCGATCCCGATAAAGAAAAGCTCGAGCATAAGCGGCAATTCGAAAATACCGCATTTCCCCATATCTATCTGATGATGGATCAATATCTCTCAGAGGTTAAAGGCTATTTCGGGGAAAAGAAGATCACCCGGATTGTTATTGGTGCGGCTGGGCCCATTGACAGTGGCATGGTCAAGATTACCAACAATGAAGGCTGGACGATCAGCGAAGCCGAAATCGAGAAACACGTTTCTGACCATGGCTTTCCCGAAGCCCAATGCGTTTTGATCAACGACTTTGCTGCTCTCGGCTATGGGGTTATCAAGCTGGAGCGTATCGGGATCACCGAAGAAGACTATCTCTCTGTCCATGGCCGGTATCACCCGAATGAACGGAGCCGCTCAAACCGCGAAAGTCGTTCGTTGATATGTGGCCCGGGAGAAGGATTGGGGATCGCCTCGATCATCAACTCCCCGAGTCAATTGCCGTCCCCGATAATCCTGACTTCGGAGGGAGGGCATCATACTTTCGCCGCTGAGTCCCCTGACCAGTTCCGCCTGCTATACCCGAACGGCGAATATGGCGAAATCAAATCATATGAGCAGTTTCTCTCGAAGCGCGGCTTGGTCGATCTTTACAATCATTATCTGAAGCACAGTTTCGAAAAGCCGACCGATTGGGACGCCGATGCAAAAAGCGTGATGGAAAGAGCCAAAACCGGCTCGGATCAGGCCGCAAGCGATGCCGTTGAGGTCTTTGCGGAAATACTCGCAAATTTCTGCGGCAACAGCGTTCTGACATTCAACTGTAACGATACCGTCTATCTGTGGGGAGGCGTTGTGCGGGATTTGAGCAAGGGGTTGCTTACATCACGCTTCAAAACTTTCTATCCCAAGCGGAGAGAACACCGTTCGCGCGTTGATCATGTACCGGTTGTACTGTTGCAAAACCCGGATATCCCGCTGCTGGGATGCGCTTATCGCGCTGAGCAGGAGGCCTTGGCCAAACCGGTAATCTCGGTATGAACCTGGATATCGAAAAGCTGAGGAAGCGGCTCAATCTGTCGCGCCCGGAATTGCTCAACAGGCTGGCACCCTATCTTTCTGCCACAGACTATACGATTGACGAAGGCATGCTTGCCGCATTGGAAAGAGGTGAAAGTCTCTCAGAAGAACGCACTGCCGCGTTCTATGAGGCAATCTGCAAGTGCTTTCCCGAAGAGTGCGAGAAAGCACCGCTCAAGCCCAAAAGGCTGCGCAAAGCAGCTAGCACGACCAAACCATGGCTACTCTATGCGGCTTTTCTGGGAGTCATTCTGGTTGGCGCGTATCTTCTATGGGATGAGGGTGGTGTTGCCGCAGGGATGTTTATTGGCATAGTTGGGCTTGCACTATCGTTTCTCAAAGATTTCATTCTGAAGAAATAAAGCAGCCTATCGCGCTTTGAGGGCTTTTTGCAGCCATGGTCGTACATTGAGGAAGCGGCAATACAGCCATTCCAGCGCCGCCAGCACCAGCGGAATGCGTGCTGCATGACCCAATGGCTTCAACAGCGGAATGGTGCGCCACATCACCGCAAACGCCGCAGCGCCCGAATGTATTTGCCCGTCACGGTCACGCGCGTGGAACCGCGCCAGCAGCGCATCGCGCGACAACGGACAGGCGACAGGGTCATCGCGGTTGGAGATGTCGACAAAGGCGATCGCGGCACCACGATCAAGCCGACGCATCGCCGCGATCTCGCGTACGCATAACGGGCATGCCCCGTCATACCAGACCGTCACCCGTTGTGGATGTGCATCATGCTGCATGCAGCGCATATAGGAACAGATATGGGGCACCGCCACTATTGCAGCTGCCAAAACATCGCGCGCGACAGGGGATTATGCAGGATCAGAGAAAGAAAGGCCGGCGCGGTCTGTCATCATGAGAGGTGAGCCTAGGGGGAGTGCTCAAGACAGGACCGCGCCGGTCACTTAAGTGCCGACATCAGCCGACATTTTCGGCCCGGTGGGACAGGCCGGATTCAAGGAGATTTATACGATCAATGAGACGCTTGCGGGCATGGTAGAGGTCCTGCGAGTTACCGGGACGGCCAGCTGCCTTGTAACTGGCGATCAACCGGTTGATCCGGCCCAATCTTGCCCTGAGAACTGCGAGATAACTTGCCATTTGCAATACTCCTCACCGTATAAAGCAAGCTATGCTTGATTATTACTTCACCTGTAGGGGCCAGGTTGCATCTGCTTGCTGAGATTTAAATAGACGCCGGGTGACTGCAAATCCAATCACTTGAAACGGTACCGCATGATAGAATGAATCTATAGGCATCTCAGTGGCCGGTTCGGTCCATGCCATAATGCTAATCTGTTGTCCGCGAAACCAGCATCGGTGACCGAAAGTCCTGATGCATCTCGCCGGGAAATACAGATTTCCAGCCGTTCCCGGGCATGACAAGGCACAGCATCGCGGCGGGGAACGAAAATTATCCACGCGCCATGTCGCCATGTCTGCAAAGAATGTCCACTGCCATATATCGCGCTGCGGAAACTGGTGCTGGTAATTTAATTGATCGAAACTATAGTAACTTGATGCCAACACTCCGCCAGCTTGAATATCTCATCGCCATCGCAGATCTCGGTCATTTTGGCCGTGCTGCCGATCGCGTGCATGTTTCCCAGCCGACGCTCAGCCAACAGATCAGAACGCTCGAACAGCGTCTGGGTGTCAAGCTGGTCGAACGCGAGAGTCGTGGTGCCGAACTGACACCGATTGGCCGCGAAATTGCCAGCAAAGCGCGCAATATATTGGTTGAGGTTCGTGATCTCAGGGATATCGCGACCAAGGCCAGTGATGGCCGCGCGGGGACGCTGCGCTTCGGCGTCAGTCCGACAATCGGTCCCTATTTCATGCCCAATATCGTGCGCCAGCTGCATCAGCTCGCGCCCAATTTGCGGCTCTATATTCGCGAGGGCATTCCGGTGGAGCAGGTACAGGAACTGGCCAGCGGCAGTATCGATATCCTGCTCGCCCCACTGCCGATCGACAATAGCGCATTGGAGATCGAACCGCTATTTCATGAGCCGCTCTATATTGTCGCACCACCCGATCACAGGCTGGCGAAGAAGGATCATCTCGAGCGCAATGATTTTGCCGGCACCGGCTTTCTCAGCCTCGACCCGAAACACCATTATCATATCCAGACCAAGAGAATTGCCGATGAGCTGGGCGCTGAAATCCTGCGTGATTATGAGGGCACCAGCCTTGACAGCCTGCGCCAGATGGTAGGTTCCGGGCTCGGCATCTCGCTTCTGCCCGATTTCTATCTCAGCTCGGAGGTTGGCGGGGTCGATATGGTCAAGCGGCTGCAGGTCGAGGACTGGCAGGCGAGCCGCAGCATCGGTATGGCGTGGCGACGCGGCGCAGCCTATGAAGAAACCTATCGCTGGATGGCAGAATATATTCGCGAGCAGGCGCTGCAACGGCTGGCGACAGGAGCCATATGATGCGGATTATGATAGACAGAAACTATCAAAATACCGCTATATATCGCATTGCCATCTATCAAATTTTTATTAGCTAGTGCGTCATCACCGCAATAATGAGATAACCTTATTCGTGACTGCGTTTGCGCATCGGGGAGTGGAGTGACATGGCTTCGGATGGAAAGCATGAAATAGGCGCGCGCGAGGCGCTGCGCTGGATGTTCAAGCTGCTGTCGCCTGAACGTCCCTTTATCACCATTGCGCTGATTTACGGCATTGGCGTCAGCATATTGTCGCTGGCGACGCCGATCTCGGTGCAGATGCTGATCAATTCGGTCGCCAACACCGCATTGGTGACACCATTGGTGACGCTGTCCATGGCGCTGCTGGTGCTGTTGCTGATCGCGGTGCTGCTCAGTGCGCTGCGCGTGCATGTGATGGAGATGTTCATCCGTCGCTTCTATGCCCGGCTGGTGGCAGAAATCACAACCCGCGCCATCTATGCCTGCGATCCGTTCTTCCAGGACGCCAAGCGCGAGGACCTGTTCAACCGCTATTTCGACGTGGTTACGGTGCAAAAGGCGGTGCCGTCATTGCTCGTCGGGGCGTTCACCATCATCCTGCAATCGGCGGTCGGATTTGCCGTCACCTCCTTCTACCATCCGTTCTTCCTCGCGTTTAACGGCCTGGTGATCTTCTTTGCCTTTCTCATCCTGCTGATCTGGACCCGCGGTGCCATCCGCAGCGGTATTGCGCTTAGCCATGCCAAATATGAGGCAGCGCACTGGCTGGAAAATGTCGGCATCTCCAACGGCTTCTACAAATCGCAGCGCCATGTTGATTATGCCATGGACCGCTCCGAAGTGGTCACCGCCAATTATATGGCACAGCGCAAGCGCCACTTTTTCTTCAGCTTCTCCCAGACGGTGAGCTTCCTGTTGCTCTATGCCTTTTCCAGCGCCGGGCTGCTGGCACTGGGTGGCTGGCTGGTAATCCAGCAGCAGCTGTCGATCGGCCAGTTGGTGGCGGCAGAACTGATCCTGTCGGCGGCCTTTTTCGGCCTTGGCCAGCTCGGCGCCTATCTCGACATCACCTATGACCTGGTCGCGGCGGCGGAGGAAATCGGCCTGATCTTCCATATCGAGCAGGAAGACGACAAACCGACCTCGCACGATGAGCCGGAAAGCGGCATGCTGCAATTCCGCGAGACCATGTTTTCATCGGATCGCGGCGGCACCACCGAATTCAACATCTGCATTCCCGGAGGCTCGCATTTACGTGCCCTGGCCGAAGACCATGAAACCCAGCGCTTCTTCACCCATGCGCTGAAGCGCCATATCCGTCCGAAACGTGGCATGATCACCGTGGGCGGTCACGACATTCTCAACATCGACAGCTTCAAGCTGCGCTCCGATGTCGTGGTCCTCGACCGGCCCACCATGGTGGATATGACGGTGCGCGAATATCTCCAGCTTTCCAATCCCGCCCTGTCGTCCTCGGGCGCGCTGGAGGTTATCGACAAGGTCGGGTTGACCGAACGCATTGCGGGGCTGCCCAAGGGCATGGATACGCCGTTATCGACCACCGGCTGGCCGCTGTCACTGGGCGAGGCCATGGCACTGAAGCTGGCCGGCGCGATGATGCGTCAGCCGCGAATACTGATCCTGACATCCTTGTTCGACATGATCGATCCGGAGATACTCCACACTATTGGCTGTGACCTTGCCAAGGATGGTACAACAACCATTCACTTTACCGGACGCAATACTGGTCGTCCCGACAGCCAGTATCTGTGGGTCGGTCGTGACGAACAGAAAATTGTCGATGACGCAGAGACACTGGCCGCTTTGTGCAAAGCGACCAAAACAAAGAACCGAACCAGCCTTGGGGTAGAGAGATGAGCTCTTACAAGGATCATATCCGGCACTTCCACACCCTGTCCTCACTGAAAATGCCGAGGCCGCAAAGGGTGTTCAAATGGATTGTTGTGACCAGCCTGATTTTCATCGGCCTGTTTGTGACCTTCGTGCCCTGGGTACAGACCGCGTCGGGAAGCGGACAGGTGATCGCGCTCAACCCGCAGGACCGGGTGCAGAATGTCACTGCCCTGGTGTCCGGCCGGATCGAGGAGTGGTTCGTGCAGGATGGCCAGCCGGTGAAGGAAGGCGATCCGATTGTCCAGCTCACCGACAATGACCCGCAGCTGCTGCAGCGGCTGCAGGCGGAGCGGGCACAGGTCAATGCTCGCATCTCTGCAGCTGAAAGCGCACTGGCCACCGCCCGGCTCGACGTTACCCGCGACCGTGCGCTGTTCGAGGAAGGTCTGGGCGCGCGGCGCGAATATGAGCTGGCGCGTATCCAGGTTGCCGAGATGGAAGCGACACTGGCCGAAGCGCTGGCCGAGCGCCAGCGCATCGACATCAATCTCAGCCGCCAGTCGGTGCAGCTGGTACGCGCACCGCGCGACGGCTTGATCCAGCGCATTCGTGGCGGCGACAATGCAACACTGGTCAGCCAGGGCGATGTGCTGGCAACCTTTGCCCCGATAGAGGCCGAGCGCGTTGTCGAGCTTTATATCGATGGCCGTGACGTGCCGCTGATCCAGCCGGGACGCCCGGTGCGACTGGAATTTGAGGGATGGCCGGCAATCCAGTTTTCCGGCTGGCCCTCGGTTGCACTCGGTTTCTTCGATGGCCAGGTGCAGTCTATCGATCTTGCCAGCTCCCCCAATGGCCTGTTCCGGGTATTGGTGGTGGAGCATCCGGACAAGGAACCCTGGCCGAAAGAACCCTTTGTCCGCCTCGGCGCGACAGTGCGCGGCTGGGTCCTGATGCAGGAAGTCACCGTTGGTTTTGAACTGTGGCGCCAGCTCAACGACTTCCCGCTGCAGCCTGTTACCGATGACTCGCCCGGAGGCGGAGCCAATGTCCCGTAAGCCAGACCGCTTGCGAACAACGCTTTCCATATTCTCCACGACAGCTTTTATCGCGCTGTTGCCCGGCACCGCGAATCCGGCTGCGGCGCAGGTCATCGCTCCGCTTGAGCGTACCGCGCCTAGTGACGGTCCTGAAGATCAGGCCCGGTCTGCGCTGGATATCCCCGATGGTGATCAGGCAGGGGCCGGCACCCCGCCCGCGGCGGTGCAGATGCTGACGCTCGACCGGTTGCTCGATAGCTCGGCCCGCTATGCCCCGGCAATCCTCGAAGCATTGGCCGAAGCGCAATCGGCCAATGCCCGCATCACCGCGGCACAGGGTGCCTTCGATCTGGTGTTCAACGCCGAGAGCTATTCCTATCTCACCGGCTTTTACGGCGGCCAATATATCAATGCCGAGGCGGTACAGCCGCTGGCGAATAATGGCGGTCAGATCGAAGTCGGCTATCGCAATTCGCAGGGGCGCTTCCCGGTCTATAATGACTTTTTCTTCACCAATCAGGTCGGCGAGCTCAAGGCACGCGGCATCTATTCACTGCTGCGCGACAATCTGATCGACGAACGCCGCTTCGGCGAGCGCAATGCCCGGCTCAATGCCGAACTGGCCAAGATCGAGACCAATATCGTCGCCATAGGGGTGCAGCAGCGCGCCATCGAAGCCTATAATAGCTGGGTCGCGGCGGCACAGCAGCTGCGCATCTATCGCCAGCTGCTCAGCCTCGCCAATGATCGGCAGGCCGGCCTCGAACGGCAGGTAGCGCTGGGCGCACAGGCAGATATCATCCTCACAGAGAACCGGCAGAATATCTTGCGACGCCAGACCTTGCTGGTGCAGGCCGAGCGCAATCTGCAACAGGCGGCAAACCGGCTGTCGCTGTTCTGGCGTGACGATGACGGCAGGCCGCTGCAACCCGATCCGCGTTCGATTCCCGACCAGTTGCCGCAGCTTGACCGCAACGGCACCGAGACCATCGAGGATGTGCTGGCCCGCCGTCCCGACATCCAGATTGTCGAAACCCGTCTCGAACAGGCACGGTTGCAATTGCAACTCGACGAAAACCTGTTGCGGCCCAAGCTCGATGTGTTCGGCGAGGTTTCCAACGACTTCGGCGCGCTGGGTGCCGGCGGTGCCTCGCGCGACGGGTTTGAGACCATTGTCGGCCTGCGCTTTTCGGTGCCGTTGCAACGCCGTGAGGCGCGCGGCCGCATCGCCGCGACCCAGGCGCAAATGCAGGCGGTGCGCCGTGCCCGACAACAGGTCGAGGAGCAGGTCGAAAACACTATAAACGACATCATCATCGATCTGCGCGCAGCGGAAAATCTGCTGCAAATCGCCCGCGATGAAGAACAGGCCGCCGAGACAATGGCTGCCGGTGAGCGCCGCCTGTTCCTGGCCGGCGCCAGTGACTTTTTCCTGGTAAACCTGCGTGAGGAAGCCGCCGCCAATGCCAGCATTCGCCGCTTGCAGGCAGAGTTCAACCTTGCTGCAGCCCGTGCCGATCTCGCCGCCGCATCGGCAGACTTCGATACGCTGGGTCTGGAAAGCGGGATCGGCATTGTGCCCTAAGCTATTCCCACCCAATTACGGGGGCTAGCCGGCTGACCAGTCACCCGACTGTCCGCCCGATTTCTCCACCAGCCGGATATCGCCCATCACCATGGTCCGGTCGATGGCCTTGATCATGTCATAGACGGTGAGGCAGGCAATGCTGACTGCGGTCAGCGCCTCCATCTCGACTCCGGTTTGCGCCCGGGTCTCGACCTCGGCACGCACCGCCACACAGGATTTTTCGTGATCGCATTCGAGTGTCAGCCTTACCGCGCTGAGCGGCAATATATGGCATAAGGGGATCAGCTCGGCGGTGCGCTTTGTCGCCATGATGCCCGCCAGCTGCGCTGTGCCCAGCACATCGCCCTTGCCGGCCTTGCCTGACATCACCTGCTCCAGCGCTGTTGCCGACATGGTGATATGTCCGGCGGCGACGGCGCGCCGCCGGGTCACCGGCTTGTCGCCGACATCGACCATATGCGCCCGGCCCTTGCTATCGAAATGCGTCATCTTGTCAGCCATTCTGACCTTCCTCCCAGCGCTCGCGGTCACGATAATCCTGATCGCGCGGCGCTATCCATTTCTTGCCGGCACGGGTGATCTCGCATTTCCAGAAAGCGGCCTCGGTCTTCAGCCAGTCCATCAGGAAATCGGCTGCGGCAAAGGCAGCGCGCCGATGGCGTGCCGTGGCTGCGACAAAGACAATGGGATCGCCCGGCACCATATCACCAATGCGATGGACAATATGGCAGTGTCCCAGCGGCCAGCGCGCCCGCGCCTGCTCTATGCCGTCAGCGATACTCTGCTCGGTAAAGCCGGGATAATGCTGCAGCCGTAATAGGGTAATCTCTGCTGCCATCGCATCATCGCTATGCGGCCGCGCTATACCGGTAAAGCTGGCCATTGCACCCTCACCTGCGATCTTCTGACGCACTGCGCGATGCTCGGCCTCCGGGTCAATCGGACCATTGGCGCAACGGACATGATCATTGCCTGTCATGTCCTAACCGCCACTGACCGGCGACAGCAGCGCCACCTCTTCACCTCCGGCCAGCGCATGACCCGGTTCGACAATCACCTGATCGACAGCGACACGAAAGCGCGGCTGATCGATAAGCGGCTGCAACGCTGCATTGGCCACGCACAACCGGTCGAGCAGCGCCTGCACCGTAGCGGCGCCATCGATGGAATGCTCGCCCGTGGCAACCACATCGCCAACCGCGCCATAGGCGTGCAGTATGATTTTCGGCTCTCCGGTCATCCGCCGGTCACCGCCATCGCCCGCGTCACGGCTGCGCGTCCGGCATCATGCGCGGCGACGAAATCATGCTGCGCCGGCTTCTGTCGCAATGCCTTGCGCGTCAGTTCCGCCAGCGCCGCATCGTCACCGCCGCCGCGCATGATATGGCGAAAATCAAAATAGAGGTCGTGACCAAGACAGGGATAGAGCCGCCCGGTTGCGGTGATACGGATGCGGTTGCAGCTGGCGCAGAAATTGTCGCTCATCGGTGTGATAAAACCGATACGACCACCGGTTTCTTTCACCGCGACATAATGCGACGGCCCCGCGGTACGAACATCAAGCGGCACCAGCGTCCAGCGCGCCGCCAGCTTGTGCCGCACATCCGTCAACGAAACATAGCCACAATCCTCGCTGCCACTGGCCATTGGCATCTTCTCGATCAGCGATATGTCATGGCCCTGGCCATGCGCCCATTCGACCGTCTCGAACACCGCATCAACAGGATCGCGACCATCAACAACCATGTTGATCTTGACCGCCAGCCCAGCCTGACTGGCGGCGGCAATGCCGTCAAGCACCGTTTCCAACCGGCCCAGTCGGGTGATCGCGGCAAACCGCTCGGGCCGCAGGCTGTCGAGCGACACATTGACCCGTCTTAGCCCCAGATCGGCCAGCGCATCGGCATGGCGCGCCAGTCTTGTGCCATTGGTGGTCAGCAGCAGCTCGCTCAGGCCTCCACCATCCAGATGCCGTGCCAGCCGCCGCATCAGCGGCAGCGTATCGCTGCGCACCAGCGGTTCGCCTCCAGTGATGCGAATATGATCGACGCCATGAGCGATGAACAGGCTTGCCAGCCTGTCCAGTTCCTCCAGGCTGAGAAGATCGGCGCGCGGCGCAAATGTCTGATCCCGTGGCATGCAGTAAGTGCAGCGCAGATCGCAGCGATCAGTTACCGACAGCCGTACATAGCGCACCGCACGGTCATGCATGTCGACAAGTGGTGAAGCGGGCAAGGGCGGCGTCATAGACCGGCGACTGTAAGCCAAATCAGCCGTATCGCAACCATCAGGATCAGTACGGCAGTGCCGCGCTGCATCCAGATCAGCGGTAATTTCTTCGCGCCAAGCCAGGAGCCGATACCACCGCCGACGAGCACCGCAGGCAGCAACGGCCAATAGCCGATAAGCGCGGCAATCGCCGTGCCATCATCCGCCAGTCGGGCAAATTGGCCCGACAGGCCGGTAAAAGAATTGCCGACGATGAACAGCGATGCGGTGCCGGCAATGGCGCGGCTGTCACCCCAGCGGGCGAGATAGAGCAAAGGCGCAAGAAAGATGCCACCGCCAATACCGACAATGCCCGCCAGCAGGCCGAGAAAACCCGCCATCGGCAACAGCATGATGGGCGGCGCCTTATGCTCCGGCGCAGCTTCGGCAACAGCCAGCGGCGGTTGGTAAAACAGCATGATGCCACCGGCGACCAGCAGCGATAGCCCAAGCAAGGCGGTAAATTGCGGCTGCGACACCGACAACAGCCCGCCGACCCAGGCGCAAGGCAGCGCGATACCGACCAGTGGCCATGCCCGCCGCCAGGGAATATGGCCGGCCCGGGCAAAGCGCCAGCACCCACCGCTGGTCACTGCGATATTGCAGATCAGCGACAGCACCGGCAGGATACGATAGTCCGTGCCCGCCAGCGCCAGCAGCGCAGTATAGCTCGACCCGCCGCCAAAACCGACCGCAGCATAAAGCAGCGCGATCAGGAAGAATGCGGGAGCTAGGAGCAAGGGCATTATCAGATCATGAAAAGCTGGTGCGGACGGCGGGACTTGAACCCGCACACCCAGTTATGGATAGCAGATTTTAAGTCTGCTGCGTCTACCATTTCGCCACGTCCGCTCGCTACGCCAGCGCTGTCGCATCACGCACCCCAAAGTGCAAGGGGCCAAAGTGCAAGGGGCCAAAGTGCAAGAGGGGGAAGGCCGGATTTGTTGCGCGGTGATTTTTGCCGGTCCTGATGACGGCAAGCGGTAGGCCTCAGCCGTTCAGCCGCTCACGCATTTCCTTGCCCGGCTTGAAATAGGGCACACGCTTGGCAGGGACATCGACGGGTTCACCGGTGCGTGGGTTGCGGCCCTTGCGTGGCTCACGCTTGCGGGTCGAGAAAGCGCCAAAGCCGCGCAGTTCGACACGACCATCATCGGCCAGCTGCTGGATGATCTGGTTGAAGAAAATATCGACGATCTTCTCGATCTCGTCCGGCTTGAGTCCTGGATTTTCATCGGCCAGTTTCTGCAATAACTCTGAACGGATCATAAGCTGAACTCCCAAGGAACCATAAGCGACCGGGATCATCTGCGCCGAATATCATCTCTCCGCATCGGCTTTGCGCATGCCTGCTCGCTACGGCTGCGCTCGAAACATGCATAGTGGCAGAAGTTGTGAGATAATACAATGTTATACGGCGATGATATCACAAGATGATACAAAAACGGGGACAGACTGTTGTCCGTCCCCGTTTGGGCATTGCGTTGCCTGCCAGCGGAAAGCGGCTCAGTCTTTCTTCTTCAGCGCTTCACCGAGAATATCGCCCAGGCTGGCACCCGAGTCGGAAGAGCCATATTGCTCGACCGCCTGCTTCTCTTCGGCAAGCTGCAGCGCCTTGATCGAGAAATTCGGCTTTTTCGAACGGTCGAAGCCGATGACGGTTGCATCGAACTTCTGGCCGGTCTGGAAACGATCGGGACGCTGCTCGTCACGGTCACGGCCCAGATCCGAACGCTTGATGAAGCCGGTGGCGCCATCTTCACCCGCCTGAACCTCGAGACCGCCGTCGCGAACCTCGAGAACGGTAACGGTAACAACCTGCCCTTTGCGCAGACCGCTGGAAGCGGCGCCGCCAACAGCCGGAGCACCTTTTTCAAGCTGCTTCATGCCGAGCGAAATACGCTCCTTCTCCGGATCGATATCGAGCACGATCGCCTTTACCTGCTCGCCCTTGCGGTGCAGGTTGAGCGCGTCTTCGCCGGAAATGCCCCAGGCAATATCCGACATGTGCACCATGCCGTCGACATCGCCATCGAGACCGATGAACAGTCCGAATTCGGTGGCGTTCTTGACTTCGCCCTCGACTTCGCTGCCCACCGGATGCGCCTCGGCAAAGGCTTCCCATGGGTTGCTCTGCGCCTGTTTCAGGCCAAGCGAAATTCGGCGCTTGTCGCTGTCGACTTCGAGCACCATGACCTCGACTTCCTGGCTGGTCGAGACGATCTTGCCCGGATGGACATTCTTCTTGGTCCAGCTCATCTCGGAAACGTGGACCAGACCTTCAATACCCGGCTCCAGCTCGACAAAGGCACCATATTCGGTGATGTTGGTAACCGCGCCGCTGAGCTTCGCGCCGACCGGATATTTGGCGGCAGCGCCTTCCCATGGATCGCTTTCCAGCTGCTTCATGCCGAGCGAGATACGCTGGGTTTCCTGGTTGATGCGGATGATCTGCACCTTGGCGGTGTCGCCGATATTGACGACTTCGCTGGGGTGATTGATCCGCTTGTAGCTCATATCGGTGACGTGGAGCAGGCCGTCAATGCCGCCCAGATCGACGAATGCGCCATAATCGGTGATGTTCTTGACCACGCCCTCAATGACCTGACCTTCGGTGAGGTTCTGGATCAGGCCCGAACGCTGTTCGGCACGCGTCTCTTCAAGGACGGCGCGGCGCGAGACAACAATGTTGCCGCGGCGGCGGTCCATTTTGAGGATCTGGAATGGCTGGGGGATATCCATCAACGGGGTAACGTCGCGCACCGGGCGGATATCGACCTGGCTGCCGGGCAGGAACGCCACAGCGCCATCAAGATCAACGGTGAAGCCGCCTTTGACGCGGCCATAGATGACACCCTCAACGCGCTTGCCTTCGCCAAATTCGTTTTCCAGCTTGTCCCATGCAGCTTCGCGGCGAGCGCGATCGCGCGACAGCATCGCTTCGCCATCGGCATTTTCGACGCGGTCGACATAGACCTCGACTTCGTCACCGATCTTCAATTCGGCTTTCTGGCCGGGCGCGGCGAATTCGCGCAGCGCCACGCGGCCTTCGGATTTCAGACCCACATCGATGACAGCCTTGTCATTTTCGATGCCGGTTACGGTGCCTTTGACGACGCGGCCTTCAAAGCCGCCATCTTCGCCACCGAGTGATTCGTTAAGCATTGCCGCGAAATCATCGCGTGTTGGATTTGCCGCAGAGGCCATAAAGTAGTCCTTATATATTCATTTTTCCGGCCAATCGGTTGTCTCCGATGGTCTTGGGCCGAACTGCCGCCAATACCGAATATATTGGCAGCATTCCCAAAGCGTTAGCAGCTTTGCACAGCAGGCAGATACGCCAATAGCGACAAGCGATGAAAGCGCTGTTGCGCCCCCGCTTGCCGGTCTCATATTGTACGTGATGGACCGTTAACGGCCTTCTATCCTGCTGTTCACCGCAGCAATCGCCTCGCGAACGGCGGCGTCTATAGTCATATCCGAGGTATCTAGCAAGTGTGCGTCGATCGCGGGGATCAGCGGCGCGGCGGCACGGGAACTGTCACGGGCATCGCGCCGCTCGATATTGGCACGAATTTCATCCGCATCGGGAACCTCACCAGAGCGCTCCATTTCCGCGACCCGACGCTCGGTACGGGCATCGACACTGGCGGTGACAAACAGCTTGGCATCGGCATCGGGCGCAATCACCGTGCCGATATCGCGCCCGTCCAATATGGCACCGCCGGGCTGTTGCGCGAAATCCTGCTGGCGTTTGAACAGGGCTTCGCGCACTTCAGGGTGCACGGAGACCCGGCTCGCCAGCCCGCCGGTACGCTCATCACGCAACACCGGATCATCGAGCATGGCATCGGGAAAAGCGCACGCCGCCAACGCATCACCTGGATCATCAGGATTGCCACCCATCAGCGCGACATTATGCCCGACAGCACGGTAGAGCAGCCCGGTATCGAGATGCGGCAGGCCAAAATGCCTGGCCAATGCCTTGGCAATCGTGCCCTTGCCCGAAGCGCTGGGTCCATCAACGGCGATAACGGTCATGGTTTGTCGTTCCGTTCCAGCCAGCCGCGCAATATCGCTTCGGTTTCCAGCGGTCGGTCGCGGATAAAGCTGTGCGCTCCCCCCGGAACAACCGCCAGTTCGGCACCGGGCGCCAGCCGCACAAAGTCCTGCACCGTATCGATACGCGCGGAATCATATTGGCCGATCAGGAACAAGATGCGTTTGCCATCGACTTTGCGCAGCAAATGGGTGGCATCATAGGTTTTGAGTATGCCGGTAGAGCTGAATTCGCTCGGCCCCCACATGCCGCGATAGATGATCGGATTAGGGCCATTGCCGCCAATGCGTACCGCATAGGCGCGAGCCGCCTCACTGGATGGAACACGCTGATAATAACGCGAATAGAGCATGGTAAAGACTGCGCGGCATTGCTCCGCCGGCGGTGGATTATCGCTTTCACAGGCTTCCAGTACCGGCAGCTTTTCTTCTGGCAAATCCGCAATCAGCAAGTTGGCATCGGTGATCCAGTGCGGCGTCGAGATAAAGGTGCCGCCCAATACTGTCGACACACTGTGCTGCGGATAACGGGCGGTATATTCCAGCGCTATGGCGGAACCCCAACTCTGGCCGACAATGTGCCACCGATCGACATTCAGCGTCTGTCGGATTGTCTCCAGCGTATCGACAAAGCGTTCGACACGCCAATTGTCCGGATCATTGGGCTGGTCGGAACGGCCGCTGTCGAGCTGGTCATACATGATGACCGGACGCTCATTGGCGAGGCCGAGCATCGCCGCAAAGCCGTTATGCACCCCACCGGGACCGCCATGGAGAAAGATCACCGGTATGGCATCAGAGGTCAGATCGCCATTGATCCGGACATAAACACGCCCGCCCTCGACCGGGACCATCACTTCGCGGTCGGGATCGGCATAGGCTTCAACAAGGCCCGCTTGCCCAGCCCATGCGGGACACGCCGCAAACAGGCAAAGCGCACTGAAAAACAGGCTTAGCGACCGTCGGGAAGCTTTCGGAATGACAATGGTCCTTTTGTGCAGAATATAAGCCACAGGCGAAACATCCAACGCCATCGTTTGCAGCGAGTTGGCGATTGGAAGAAGCTTATCGACACCGTTGCGGGGTCCGTCAACCGCGATGATCATTGCGTTGTTTCAATAGAGATAATCGTCGGTCCGCCCCCGAGGATCACGGCCATAGCTGTTCTCGCCATAGGATCCGGAACGCAGCAGCAGGTAAAGCACAATGCCATACCCGATAAGCGGAACAAACAGCGTCAGAAGCACCCACCATGCGCTGTCGGCGTCATGCACCCTTCGCACCATCAGCGCGAGGAGGAGATAGCCACCGAAAAGCAGTTGCAATATTGCGGTTTCGGGAAACAGATATCCCAGGATGAGCAAGACGATCATATAGCTCAGGGCCAAAACACCAAGCTCGCGGCGCGTGGCACGACCGCGAAAGTCGAGCATGTTCGAAAAGGTGAACATTTCGCCGTAAAAATAATAGTTGATCGGCATGGACTGGCTTAGCCGCGATTATTCTGGCCGTCTCCGGCATCAGTCACTGAATTGTCTCTGCGAAGGATCAGCGATCCCATGCCATAAACGGCAATGATCATCCAGATCACCTGCAACAGAAATACCGGCAGGTTGAAATTCTGCCACACCGATACCGCCAGACATGCCGCTCCGGCGAAGTTGATGCCGTTGAAGATCATATCAGGCGGGCGCTTGCGGATATTGTTATAGGCAAAAGCGATGATGATAAGCGCCGAACCGATCCAGCCGAATATGTCCGCCATGCTCATACAGTCAGTCCCGCGCTGGCATCCTGGCCTCCGGTCACCCGCAGCAGCAGCGCGCTGAAATCGGGGAAGCTGGTCGCCACCGGCGCCATATCAGAGATGGTCACACCGCCCGTGGTCATCAGCCCGGCTATGGCAAAGCTCATCGCGATCCGGTGATCGAGCACCCTGTCGATCGATACCGGCGCGGCGGGTGTGAAAGGCGCACCGTCGCGCCCCTCGATAACCAGCCCGTCCGGATTTTCTTCGACCATGACGCCCAGCGCCTTCAACCCATGCGCCATCTCGGCAAGACGGTCGGATTCTTTGACCCGCAACTCGTCGAGACCGCTGGTACGTGTCATCCCGTTTGCCATAGCGGCCGCGACAAACAGGATCGGGAATTCATCGATCATGCTCGGCACCAGCCCATGATCGACCTCGACACCAGTGAGCGCGCTGGCGCACACCCGCAGATCGGCGACAGGCTCACCACCGACATCATGGCGGTCAATTTCAGTGATATCGCCGCCCATCTGTTGCAACAGGGTGATAAGTCCGGCGCGAGTCGGATTCATGCCGACCTTGCGGATGACGAGATCACTGCCTGGCACGATCAGCGCCGCGACGATAAAGAATGCCGCCGAGGATGGGTCACCGGGTACGATGATATTCTGCGGTTTCAGTTCCGCCTCGCCGGTGACGAAGATATGCCGCGTGCCATCATCATCACACTCGACGCGAACATCCGCACCTGCGCCTCGTAGCATATTTTCGCTATGATCGCGCGTCGGCACCGGTTCGATAATCTCTGTGATGCCGGGGGTATTGAGCGCCGCCAGCATGATCGCCGATTTAACCTGAGCCGAGGCAACCGGAAGCCGGTAACGGATTGGAATAGCGGGGCAGATGCCCTGCACTATCAGCGGCAGGGTATCGCCCGGACTGGTGGTAAACTGGGCGCCCATCTGCCCCAGCGGTGCGGTCACCCGCGCCATCGGGCGGCACGACAGCGAGGCATCGCCAATAATGCTCGCGGCGATAGGATGGCTTGCCACCAGCCCCATGAGCAGCCGCGCCGAGGTACCGCTATTGCCCATATCGAGTGCGCCATTGGGTTGCAGCAGACTGCCCACGCCAACACCATGGACCTGCCATTCGCCTTTGCCGGTACGATCAATCGTCGCGCCCATGGCCCGCAGCGCCGCAGCCGTCGCCAGCACATCCTCACCCTCGAGCAGGCCGCTGATCCGGCTTTTCCCCACCGCCAGCGCCGACAGGATCAGCGCCCGGTGCGAGATCGACTTGTCGCCCGGCACCGTCAGCGAGCCGCTTAGCGGCTTGCCCGGAGCAAAGCGCCACGGCATCGGGTCGGAAGAGCTGTGCGACATGGGGGCGGTCCGTCTTTCGCTGCTTGATCTGAAATGCCAATTGCCTATGTGCAATAGAGCGTAGCGTGCACTGGGCTTTTGACAGCGCCGCAAAGCTATGGCAAGGCGCACGCCAATTTTCCGCCAAAGCATCGGCGGCAACCATAAAAGCCTTTATCCTTTGGGTAGTTGGCGCATTATCACAGAGAGATCGAGACGAATCATGGCCAAGCCAGAATGGGGAACCAAGCATACATGCCCGAAATGCGGTACGCGTTTCTACGATCTGGGCAATGATGACCCGATAACCTGCATTGAATGCGGTAATGAGTGGCACGCAGATCCGGTGCTGAAATCGAAACAGCCCATGCCGTTCGAGGATAACTCGAAGAAGAAGGACGATGACAGCGATCTCGCCGATGACGAGGATCTGGACATTGACGAGGAAGAGAACACCGCCGACAGCGATGTCGATCTGGGCGGTGACGAAGATCTCGGCGTCAAAAAGGCCGATGACGAGAATGAGGACGAAAACTGATCCCGGATCAGTCGCGGTTCAAAATTTTGCTTGATGCCCTGATGCGGTTGGACTAGAGCGCTTGCCTCTGGTCTGCCCATCCATCCCAATGGGGCAGCAATATGGGGCCTTAGCTCAGCTGGGAGAGCGCTTCGCTGGCAGCGAAGAGGTCACCGGTTCGATCCCGGTAGGCTCCACCAGCCTTCGCTTCCTACGGAAGCTTCGGCTGGCAGGCCAGCCGTTAGCGAACGTTGGAAGGGAAGGCTGCCCGCCGAAGCCAACGGCGTAGGAGGGCGAGACAATCTCCAAGCTTTGTGTTAAAGGCATAGGGGGATGAGACATTGCACTACGTCTATATCCTGCAAAGCATCAACGCCCCAGATCAATACTATACCGGCATAACGGCTGACCTGAAGAAACGCCTCGAAGCCCATAACAACGGCCAATCCCCGCACACAGCAAAGCACCGCCCTTGGCGATTGGTCAGCTATGTCGCTTTTGCCGATGAAGCCAAAGCTCAAGCCTTTGAGAAATATCTGAAATCTGGTTCCGGAAGAGCTTTTGCTGCTAAGCGACTGCGCTGAAAGGCGCGCGGACGCTCAATATAGTGGCCGAAAACCATCCCTGATCGATTGATGGCGTTCATCAAACCGCTCGATCAAATCAGCATCAGTCGGACAGACCAGATACCCGCCGCCGCTGGCAACTTTCTCCGCGATAAACGGCCACATCACATCGGGGGTCTGCGCTGCTTTCCACATGCCAGAAATCGCCGGGTCCATACGTTTGGCGCCGCCAAAGCGTTTGGGGCGGGCGCGGGCGCCGTCCCAGATATCGGTGTTGAGCAGGCCGGGGCATAAGATGGTCGAGGCGATGCCCTCATCAGCCTGCAATTCGGCAGACAGCGCTTCAGCAGTGGCAAAGCTGCCATGTTTGGTGAGCGCATAGAGTGGGAAGTCACCATCGGGTGCGACCAGGGATGCGCTGGAGGCGGTGAAGCCGACATGGCGCGGCCCGCTGGCAGCCTCGAGCAGCGGCCAGAAGGCCTGCATCGACCAGATCATGCCCATGACATTGACCGAAAAGGCCCAGTCAATCGCATTCGCTCTGCCCTTGAGCACCGGCGCGCCAACCCCCGCGCCGGCATTGAGCCAGAGCAGATTGAGGGTAATATCGCGATCCGCCAGGGACTGCGCTGCGGCGGCCAGGCTGTCACGGTCGCTGATATCGCCGCCAAGCGCAAAGGCTTCTCCGCCAATATCATCGGCCACGGCCTCTGCCGCCTCTTCGCGGATATCCTGCACACACACCGTCATGCCAGCCTCGGCCAGCTTGCGCGCCAGCATCTCGCCAATGCCTGCACCAGCGCCGGTGACCAGCGCGGTCTTGCCAGCAAAGTCCTCCAGTCCTGCCATTGCTCAGAGCATCCCCGTATCCGTTGGCAGGCCGAGGCTGATACGCCCGGCCAGTTCATAGACGCCATGCGCCGTCGCAATATGCTGGGTCGCCACATGGGCATCGCGGAAGCGGCGTTGCAGATTGCTGGTCTCATAGACCGCCGCGCCGCCGCCCAGCGTATAGGCGGTTTTGGCGACATCGGCGGCGCATTCCGTGGCATAGGCTCCGGCGAGGCGCAGCTGTGCACGCTGTTCGGGTGAAAGTTCACCTGTGCTGATGGCCGCCTCCCAACAGGTGGCAATGGCCTCGCGGAAATACGCCTCTGCCGCGGCCAGCTTGGCCTCGGCTTTGGCGATATCGACCTGCGTCACCTGCCGCTCGGCCATGGTCTTGCCGGTGGCCGGGTTTTTCTTGGTCTTGGCCATCGCCTTGATCTCATCCAGCGCGCCAGCGGCATTGCCCAGCGCCACCGAGGCGACACCCATGGCGAGCATCCCGAAAACCGGAAAAGTATAAAGCGGGCCCTGCTCGACCGGAGTATCGACGATCAGCGAAACCGAGCGCGCCTTGGGCACCATCACATCCTTCACCGCCAGATCTCCCGAGCCGGTGCCGCGCATGCCCATGACATGCCAGGTGTCGATCCGCTCCACATCATCGGCGGGGAACAGCATCATCCGGTGATAGGGCGCGCCATTGTCGAGGCGTTGCAACTCATCATCTTTGAAGATCATCGCGCCGCCACACAGCCAGTGGCAGTTGATATTGCCCGACCCCCATTGCCAGCGCCCACTGACGGTATAGTGATCGCCCATATCATCGGCACGGCCCATAGGTGCGAACACGCCGCCGGTGATGGTGCCGGGCGTGCCATATACCTCTTTGGCGACATCATGCGGCATATAGGCGGCGTTGACCGCAGTGGTCGCGCCGATCATCGCGCACCAGCCTACACTGGCTTCTGCGCGCGCCATGGCGTGGAGGATGGCGACAATATCCAGCGGTGCCATTTCCAGCCCACCAAGGCTTTTGGGTTTGACCATGTCGAAGATGCCGATGCTGGCGAGATCTTGCGCGATATCGGCGGGCAGCCGGCGCGCGGCCTCAATCTCATCGGCGCGTTTGGCGATGGTGGGGAGGCGTTCGGCCACGGCTTTTCCCAAAGGGGCGATGGTTTCTATGGCTTGCATTGTCTACCTTCCTCTCACTTCGTCATCCCGAACTTGTTTCGGGATCTCCCAAGACAGCGCACAACGGCCTGAGATCCTGAAACAAGTTCAGGATGACGATAATAACATCCTCACAACTTCATCAAGCTCGCCAGATTGTTCCTCTGCATATCACTAGACCCGCCGACAATCGGCATGCCCAGCAGATCGCGCACATGGCGTTCCAGCTCATAACTATCGCTCAGCGCGTAGCTGCCCATCACCTGCTGACAGGTGAGCGCAATCTCGACCCCGGTATCGGCGACAAACAGCTTGGCCATGCTGGTCTCGACCGAACAGGGCCGCGCCTGCTGCGCCAGCCATGTCGCGTGATAGAGCATATGCCGTGCCGCCTGCCATTTGGTGCGTGCTGTCACCAGCTTGTGGCGGATCGCCTGATGCTGGCTGATCGGTTTGCCGAATTGTTCGCGCTCCTGCGCATAGCTCCACGCCTCGGCTATGGCGGCGCGGGTGATGCCCAGAGCCACCGCGCTGATCTCCAGCTTCTCGACATCAAGCGCGCGCCCGGCAAGCTGTTGCCAGCCCTTGTTCCACATCTCCTCGCCGCCGACAATCGCACTGGCGGGCAGGCGGACATTGTCGAAATAAACATCCTGACTATGGGTGTAGCGCAGATTGACATGCTCGATATCCTGCATCGTCACCCCCAGCGCATCGGTGGGTACCAACACGAAAGACAGGTTTTTATAGCGCGCATCAGCCTCGCCCGAACGCACCAGACAATAGATATAATCTGCCCAATCCGCGCCGGTACACCAGCGTTTCGCGCCGTTGATAATGACCTCGTCACCCTCGCGCGCAGCGCGGGTTTCCACGCTGGCTAGGTCGCCGCCAATATTGGGTTCGGACAGGCCATAGGCGAAGAACATCTCGCCCGATGCCAGCTTGGGCAGAAGCGCCTGCTTCTGCGCTTCGCTGCCATTTTCAGACAGGTTCATGCCGCCATAGAAGCAGGTATGAATATAGGGCCCGGCCAGCGCCGCACTGCCTGCTGACAGCTCCTCAATAACGGCAATCGCCGCGACCAGATCCTGCCCGGCACCACCATAATCCTCGGCTATGGTCAGCCCGGTCAGACCCATTTTGTTGAGCTCGGCATAAACCTCACGCGGCCAGCGGGCCTCACGGTCCCATTTCTGTCGTTCTTCGCGGGGGGCATGCTGGATCAGGAAGCGCTGTATCTGACTGCGTATGGCCGAGACATATTCCGGCTCATCGGCAAAGCTCTGCCATGTATCGGGGAAGGTCATATTATTGTCTTTGCCTTATCGTTCAGATCATTAGCTACAAAAACATCGTCATTGCGAGCGTAGCGAAGCAATCCAGGGCGTCTCGCATCTGCTCTGGATTGCCGCGTCGCTTCGCTCCTCGCAATGACGGATAACTTAGACACGTCCTCAATCCCCCGTCAGTTTTGGCGCGCGTTTCTCCATCATCGCTGCCACTGCTTCGCGCCGGTCGTCGAGGAAATTGGACACGCTCTCATAGCCTATCGACGCATCCATCAACTGCGCCGCCAAGGCGCGCAGCGGGATGTTGGTCACCGTCTTGGTCCAGCGTACTGCCCAGCGCGGATTGGCCAGAATTTTACCCGCAATCTCGTCCACCTTAGTGTCAATCGCGTCCGTCGGCAGCGCATAGTTGATCAAGCCCAGCGCCTGTGCTTCGGATGCGCTCAGCATATCGCCGGTCATCAGCAATTCCTTGGCCTTGGCATAGCCGATAAGCTGCGGCCAGATCAGCGCGCCGCCATCACCCGCGACCAACCCCACTTTGACATGCGGGTCACCGATCACAGCATTTTCATCGGCAATGATGACATCGCACAACAAGGCAATCGTCGCCCCCAGTCCCGCCGCAGCGCCATTCAGGCGGCAGATGATCGGCTTTTCCATCTCCAAAATGCCCGAGACAATGCGTTTGGCGTCCCAGGCGATGCCGCGAAATTTGGCCGGGTCGGAAATCTGCTCTTCAAACCAGTCAAAATCGCCACCAGCGCAAAAGGCACGGCCCTTGGCGGAAAGGATGATCAGATCGCTGTCGCTGTCACGCTGCAGATCGGTGAACACCGTCGCCAGCTCATCGTGCATCGCGGCATCGACGCCATTGACCGGATGATCCGAGGTGATGAAGGCTTTGAGTATCCGGCCATCACGTTCAAAGGTGAAGCGGCTGTAGTGGGTGTCTTCAATGCGGAATTCTGCACCCATCACTCTTCCCCGACTTTGACGACACGGCGGCCAAAATTCTCGCCGCGGAACAGGCCACAAAAGGCTTCAGGCATCGCGTCCAGCCCTTCAAAGCGCTCTTCTTTGAGCTTGAGCGCGCCCTTGGCGATCATTCCCGCCATGGTTTGTAATGCTTCGGGAAACATCTTGGCGTGATAGAACACCACCAGCCCGCGCATCATGATCTGATGGGTGATAAACGGTGTGGTAGTGCGGATGCCGGGCCGGTCTTCCAGCGCCAGCGAATAGTCGGCCACCTGTCCCGCGACGCAGATACGGCCATTCAGCTTCATCTTGGGCAGCACCCTCTCGATCATGGCATTGCCGACATTGTCGTAGAGCAGGTCGATACCATCGGGCATGGCTTCGGAGATCGCGGCGTCGAGATCGTCGACTGTCTTGTAATTGATCACCGCATCGAACCCGGCCTCGTCTTTCAGCCAGGCGCATTTCTGATCGCTGCCGGCGATGCCGACCACTTTTGACGCACCCCAAGCCTTGGCCAATTGCCCGGCGGTCGCACCGACTGGCCCGGCGGCGGATGTCACCAGCACCGCATCGCCTTCGCGAAATTGCGCGGTTTCCTTCAACCCGCACCAAGCGGTCAGACCCGGCACGCCCAAAACGCCAATCCAGTAAGACAGCGGCAATCCGGGATAGACCGGGCCGATAAAGCCCTTGCCATTCTGGATACTGTGGCTGCGCCAGCCACCGGCGAAAAACACCTGTTGGCCCTCTTTCCAGTCGGCATGTCTGCTCTCCTCGATCACGCCGACCGAGAAACCATCCATCGGCGCGCCAATCTTCTGCGCCGCGGAATAAGTATCGCTGCCCGACAGGCGCGAGCGGGTGCCCGGATCGACCGAGTTAAACACATGGCGGACGCGGAACTGGCCTTCTTCGGGGATCGGCAAAGGCGCTTCCTCAACCCGGAAATCTTCCGGCACCGGCAGCCCCTCACAATAGCGCGCCAGTACCACATAGCGCATCATATCAGCCATTTATTCCTCCCGATTATGCTCTGTCGGCGACCAGACCATGAAGCCCCGATTCAGTCAACCAGCCCGCATACGCTGTGATGAAGAATTGCGATTTGCCGACAGGCATTTATGCTGCGCGGCATGATGGTCTCGCGTTTCCTGTTGCTGCTGGCTCTCGTGCTGACGGGCTGCACCAAAGCGTCGCAACAGGACAGCGCTACCGGCACCGGGCCGGACACGCTGGTGCGGCTTTCCGATGCCGAGATACGCGGGCTTGACCCGCAGAAATATTCCGATCTCGCCAGCCTGCGCGTGGCGCGCGACCAGTTTGACGGGCTGACCCGTTATAATGGCGCAGGTGAAGCCGTAGCCGCCATCGCCCGTGATTGGACGGTCAGCAAGGACGGCAAGCTCTGGCAATTCCGTCTGGTCGATACTGCCCTCTTTTCCGATGGCACCGCGATTACCGCGCCGCTGTTCGCGAAGCTGTGGCAAAGGCTCAACGATACGGCCACCGCCTCGCCGCACAGGGAATTGTTCCGCGCTATTGCGAATATCACTGCCGAAGACGCGCAGACGGTGCGTATCACCCTTGCCCATCCCTTCCCCGAGCTGCCCTCGCTGCTGGCGCATCCGGCAATGGCGGCGCTGCCGATGCACCTGATCGAGACGCGCGGCGATGGCTGGACCGCGATGCGGCCTCTGGTCACCAGCGGCGCTTATCGGCTGACCCGCTGGCGGCTCAATGATGCAGCGGCGCTGGAGCGTAACCCGCAATGGCATGCCACCACACCGCCCGTAGCACGAGTGATCTGGAAACCGATGGACGACAAGCTCGCGGGGATGCGGCTGGTGCTCAGCGGCGCCGCCGATATTGCGCACAGCTATCCCGATAACCGCCACCGCTGGTTGCAGCACAATCATCCCGAATATCTGCGCAGCAGTGATTATCTCGGCACTTATTATTTTGCCTTCAACACACGGCGACCACCATTTGATAATGCCGATGTGCGGCGGGCGCTGTCGATGACGGTCGACCGCGCCTTTCTCAGCCGCACCCTGCAGCCCTTTGGCAACCACCCGGCCTGTGGCGTGGTGCCACCGGCATTGCTGGAAAACGCCGCCAATGGCTGCAGCCTGACCCCGGAAAAACGCGAAACCGCACGGCGCCTGCTCGTCGGTGCCGGCTATGATGAAGCCAATCCGCTGCGTTTCACCATGCGCATCAATTCAGCACGCGAGCATAGCCGTGTCGCGGTAGCGCTGGCAGCGATGTGGCGCGCACTACCGGTAGAAGCACAGATTCTCAACAGCGAGGCAACGCTGCATTTCGCCAGCCTGCGGCGCGGCGATTTCGATCTGGCGCGCTCGGGCTGGATTGCCGACCTGCCGACTGCTGACAATTTCCTCGCGGTGCATCGTTCCGATGCCGGCAGTGTCAATTATAGCGGCTATGCCAGCAGCGACTATGATGCGCTCCTCGACAATGCCAGTGCATCAGCCGATGGACGCGATGCACTGCTTGCCAAGGCCGATGCCCTGATTGCACGCGATGCGCCGGTGTTGCCGCTCTATTTCTACCGCGCCAGTGCTCTTGTCTCGCCAAGGATAGTCGGCTGGCAGGACAATGTTCTCAACATTCATCCCAGCGCCACTCTGTCGCTGACAGACAAAGAATGACATAGAAACAGTCGTGAAACCGCCTGTAACCCTGATCCCGATTCTCCTGACCGCGCTTCTCGGTGTGATGCTGGCTGGCTGTGGCCAGGCCGATAACCGCACCATCACCGTATCGGTGATCGATAGCGGCGACGATATTTTGCAGATCGGCCGGATGAATCTTGGCCCCGCCAGCCGTCAGATGCGCATGGACCTGGCCCAAGGCCTTGTCCGTTATGATGCCGAGGGTCAGATTGTTCCCGGTCTCGCCCAGCGCTGGGTCGTTACCGATGACGGGCTGAGCTATATTTTCCGGATCGAGGATCGCGACTGGTCGAATGGCCGCAAGGTAACAGCGCAGGCGGTTGCCCGCGGCCTTAACGAGCGGATAGAGATTGAGCGCGGCGGCCGCTTTGCTGCAGAAATGGCCAAGGTGCGCGACGTGCTGGCACGCACACGGCAGGTGGTCGAGGTGCGGCTCGAATCACCATCGCCCAATTTCCTCAACATATTGGCGCTGCCGGAAATGGGGGTCCGCACCGATGGCCTGGGAACCGGCCCGTTGCTGGTGGAGACCGAAGCAGAACGGAAGATCACGCTGGAGGCAATGCCACAGGACCTGGCGATGCTGGCCGAAGAGGATGCGGAGGAAAAGCGCCGGATCATCTTCACCGCCGACCGTGCGGCGCTGGCGATACAACGCTTCCGCAACAGCGAAAGCGATATCGTTCTCGGCGGACGGTTCCAACACCTGCCGCTGGTCAATGTTTCAGGCATTGCGCGCAGCCGCTTGCGGCTCGATCCGGTCGCGGGGCTTTTCGGGCTGGTGTTCGTCAGCAATGACGGCTTTCTGAGCGACCCGGCCCGGCGCGAAGCGCTGGCCATGGCGATCGACAGGAGCGATCTTTTTTCCGGCCTGCAATTGACCGAATGGACCTCGACCACCCGGCTGATCCCGCAAAATATTACGGACTATGCGCCCAATGTCGCCGATCGCTGGACCGATATGTCGATCGCCGCGCGGCGCGAACAGGCACGGCTGCGGGTGCTGGTGTGGGAGCAGGCCAATGGACCATTGCCGCCCTTGCGCATTGCCATGCCGTCGGGCCCCGGGGCACGCTATCTGATGGCGCGGCTGCGCGCCGACTGGCGCCTGATCGGCATCCGCGCCGAAAGCGTGCCCCTCAACGCCGATGCCGATCTCAGACTGATCGACGAGATCGCGCCTTATGGCGGCGCTGAATGGTATCTCGCCCGCCTGTCCTGTGTCCATGTACCGATTTGCGATGAGGAGGCCGACTTTGTGTTGCAGGATGCCCGCGCCGCCTATGACCGCAACCAGCGCGCCGCCGGAATAGCCCGTGCCGAAACACTGATGACGCTGCACAACAGCTATATTCCGCTCGGCCTGCCGCTGCGCTGGGCCTTGGTGCGCGGCGATATTACCGGCTATGCCGAGAGTGCAACCGGGCTGCATCCCTTGTCGGAACTGCTCACAGACCCCATTTAGGTTGAGCATAGCGAAAAAATGCAGCGGCAAGGGAGCGACTGCAAGAGGATAGATTATGGCGACCCGCCAAGACCAGCGATTTGACAGTTCCACCCGCTTTGGTGCGGAGCAGAAGGACTTTGTGCGCTCCGCGCTGAACAACCTGCCCACCGACCCGCAAGCCGTGCGCCAGCGGGTCGAGGTGATGGAACATCTGCTTGAGCGCAGCCTTGTCATTCCCGGTACCCGAACACCTGTCGGGCTCGACTCGGTCATCGGGCTGATCCCCGTGATCGGTGATATCATCACCGCCGCCATGGGCATGTACATCGTCTGGGAAGCACGTAATCTGGGCATGTCGAAATTCCAGCTGGCGCGCATGACCGGCAATGTCGGCATCGACGCGCTGCTCGGTGCGGTGCCGCTGGTCGGCGATGTGTTCGACTTTTTCTGGCGCTCGAACAGCAAGAATCTGAAGATTATCCGCAAGCATCTCGACAAGCATCATCCCGAGACGCGAGTTATTGAGGGCTAAGGCAGCAACCGCAGATACGGCATGCCCCTATTGCGTAATCAAATGGGCCAGGTGCGACTTTTGTGGCGTCTTGCCGGCTTTGCAGTTCTCTTCGGCCTCCTTGTTTCTCCGCTACTTCTGCTTGATAGCGCTTTGCTCCAATTCGCCATTGGCGCAATATTACTGACTATTCTTCTCAGCCTCTGGGGCCGCAGGATCGAACACAGGAAGCTGGCAGACTATGGCTTGAGCGCGGATACTTCCATGGCTGGTGAACTGTGTATCGGCGCCGCACTCGCAGGTGGAGCTGTAGCTATCATCTTTCTTCTGACGCATGGCTTAGGATTTGCCGGCTCTGCAGAATATGATCCTGCCGCTCTGTTGACCGCAGGTTTCTGGCTGTTCCTCGTTAAAGCGCTGTTGGTTGGCTATTGGGAGGAAGTACTTTTTCGGGGCTATCTGTTCGTCAATATTCGTGACAGCGCAGCCACCAGCTTTGGTCCTAGGCAAGGAAAGATGATCGCAGTGCTGATTACCTCGCTGCTGTTCGGTTTGGCACATGCTGGAACCAGCAGTTTTTCCTGGTCAGCTCTCGCCATATTGAGCTTTAACGGCGTTGTCTTCTGTGTGCCTATGCTTGTGACTGGCCGTTTGGGTCTTTCCATAGGGATGCATGCCGCCTGGAATTTTTCGCAGAGTAAAGTCTTTGGTTTTGCCATGAGCGGCAACCCTTCTGCAGGCTCGGTGCTGCGCGCTGAAATGACGGGTCCAGACTTGTGGACGGGCGGCAATTATGGTCCCGAAGCCGGACTGGCCGGTATTATGGGGCTGCTGGTCTTGCTGATAGCCGTCTATGGCGTTGCCGTCAGGCGGCTAGCATGATTTGGAATGTGCAGCGCGGATCGCCCGCGGCACAGCAGGTGGTTTCTGTCACCCGGATATGCGGGCTGACCAGTTCCTGAAATAGCGTTTCAAACACAGCCGCGTGCCAGTGACAGGCAGGAGCATAAGTTCGCAGCCCTTTGGCGAACGGGTTATCCTCAAGCGTAAAAACCAATGGCCACCAGCTTTGCACCGCAAATGTGCCTGATCCGGCAAAAGTCCAAGCGTTCTTGGCTATCGCTTTGGCCAAAAGCCTAGCCGCAACAGGTGCGGGAAGAAGGCGCAGCAGTTTTTGCGCAAAGCCGGGAATACGGTTTTCGATGATATAGGCCCCAGTCCTCGCACCCGCCTCACGCGATATGTCATCGGCCATATCCGGCAAGGCGCGGATCATATGGTGATGCAGGGCAATCACCGGGTCTTCATCGATCAGCCCGGTCATATCGGGCAGGCGCTTGATGCCCGACTGGCGCAGCAGCCGCGTCACCATCTCACCGCCACAACGCCGCTCTATCGGCTCGATCAGCTGCGTCAGGGCATTGGGGCCGATCTGTGCGCCGTGCATCGTCCGATCCTACTCGTCCTGGGCCATTTGTTCGGTACCGCCGCCACAGGCCATGATAGTGTCGGGCACCCGCTCGCCAGACGCTTTGGCTTTATCGCGTTCGGCATTGCGCTCGGCCGCCCTTGCCTTGGTCTGCGCACGCACTGCCTCACGGCGCTCGGCCGCTTTACGCGCACGGTCAGCGGTGGCTTCCCAGTCATCAAGCTGCGCCTCGGCGATGGTGCGCGTCTCGTCAAAGTCGAAATGCACCTTGTCCTTGGTCTGCGGCCCCCAATAGCCCGCCTTGCCGAGATCATAAAAGGTGCGGCTGACCCCGGCCTTGAGGAACGCCTTGAGGCATCCCAGCAGATAGCGCCGCCGGAAACCCGTGCCGCGCCAGGGATAGTGGAACAGCGCCTTGCGCATATAGAAGCGGCGATAATTCTTCATCACGCCATTGAGCAACTCACCCCGGGTCAGCGCTTCGGGCTTCATAATCGGGGTGACGAAATTATACTTGGAAAAGTCGAACACTTCGACCTGGTCCTTGATCTCCTGGAATAAAGGCGTGAACGGCCAGGGGGTATACATCGCCCAATTGGCGAGGTCTGGCTGCCAGTCCCATGCCATCTGGAATGTCTGTTCCAGCGTCTCCTCGGTTTCATTATCCAGGCCGACGATAAACTGCGCCTCAACAAAAATATCCGCCTCACGCAGCAGCCGGATCGCCTCTTTGTTTTCCTCAACCTTGGTTTCCTTGTTGAATTGGTCGAGCTTCAACTGCGCCGCCGCTTCGGTGCCGAGCGAGACATGCACCAGCCCCGCCTCGCGATAAAAAGGCAGCAATTCCTTGTCACGCATAATATCGGTGACGCGGGTGTTGATACCCCATTTCACCTTCTCATTCAGGCCGCGATCAATCAGCTCCTGACAGAATTGGATAAACTTCTTCTTGTTGATCGTCGGTTCCTCATCGGCGAGGATGAAGAAGCCGACATCATGTTCCTCAACCAGATTCTGGATTTCATCAGCGACCTTTTTCGGGTCGCGCACCCGATAATCGCGCCAGAATTTCCATTGCGAGCAGAAGGAACAGGTGAAAGGACACCCCCGCGCCATATTGGGGATGGCGACTTTGGTGCCGAGCGGTACATAGATATATTTGTCCCATTCGAGCAGCGACCAATCGGGTGACAGGCCATCAATATCCTTGACCGTCGATGCCGCGCGGGTGGCGACGATCTTGTCACCATCGATAAAGGCGAGGCCGGGGATTTTATGCTGGTCCATCGGCCAGCGACCTGCTTCCAGCGTCTTCATCAGATTGACGATAATCTCCTCGCCCTCACCGCGAACGATAACATCGACCCAGGGCGCTTCGGAGAGCACCTGCTTGTACATGAAGGTGGCATGCACCCCGCCCAACACCCGCAGCGCTTGCGGCGCCATTTCGCGGGCAATGTCGAGCACATTTTCGGCAGCATAGATGGACGGCGTAATCGCGGTGACGCCGACCACATCGGGCTGGATGTCATCAATCCGCGTCCGCAATTCCTCGTCATCCAGATCATTGGTCATGGCATCGATGAAATGGATATCGTCAAAGCCATGCTTTTTCAGCGCACCGGAGAGATAGGCCACCCAGGCGGGCGGCCAATTGCCCGCAATCTCTGCCCCGCCGCTGTGATAATTCGGGTGAACAAAGAGAATCCGCATGGCTATTACCTCCTATATGTCAAGGATGGGTAACAGCGAGTCTGTCAGGCTACATTGACGTGGATCAAAGCCACCGTGCCGCCTCAGCCATAGCTCGGGTCCATTCCCGCGCCATGCTCGGCCAGCCAGGCCAGCCCCTGCTGCACATCGATTTCCGCCGGGTCATACATATCGCTCATCGCGATCAGCATATCGCCGTCGAACTGCCAGATGGATTTGGCCGAAAAGCTGAGCACCGGCAGGTCACCCTTGCGGTAGACACCGACAGCGCGGCCGGTAATCACCGAGGGTGGATATTCGCGAATGCCGATGCCATGCCATTGGCGTTCATCAAAATGCCGGTCAAAATTGCGTATCGAGCTGGCGAAACCATCAATCACTTTCTGCCGTCCCTGCAAATGGCAGGGATAGGCGGCACCACTCACCGAATAGGTCACATTTTCCGCAAGAAACGGCTCCAGTCGCTGCCATTGATCATCCGCACAGCATTGGTCAAAAGCGGCAATCCATTCTCTCCAGCGTTCAATCATCTCGGGTCTCCTCTGTCATGTGAGGCTCAAAATGTACGGCGAAGGTAATTGATACAATTACCTCAATGTTATAAAAAGCGGGTATGACCGATTTCGGAACCGTCCTCGCGCAACAGCGCCGCCGCAAAGGCTGGTCGCAGCAACAACTCGCCGACCGCGCCGAACTGTCGCAGCGGCATATCAGCTTCCTCGAGACCGGGCGGTCGACTCCTGGCAAACAGGCACTCAGCCAGCTTATCCTCGCGCTCACCACCGATGGCTATGAGGCGGATCAATTGCTCGCTGCAGCCGGCATGCGCAGCGAACGGCAGGATATTGGCTGGGATGACACAGCCATGGCACCGGTGCGCTGGAGCGTCCATCGCCAGCTTGACCATGCCCTGCCCTGGCCCTGCTATGCGCTGGCCCCGGATGGCGGGCTGCTCGCGACCAATGCCGCCATCGACACCTTGCTGCATATGGCTGATCCCAAGCGCGACCTCTGGGCCGTCACCGGACCCGATGGCCCGAATATCTTCGATCTGACGCTGCATGCAGAAGGCATTGGCCGGTTTCTCGTCAATGCGGATGAGGTCGTCCCGGCCCTGATCCAGCGCCTGCGCCGCGCCGCACTGAACCATGAGGGTGCGCGCGCCACATTGGAACGTATTTTGCGCTACCCATTGGCACGCAAAATCGGCCTGTACAGCGAAGGGCAGCAAGCATCGCCACTGGTCTCCGAAAGTTATCGCCTCGGTGGCCATGTACTGAGCTTTACAGCGATGTCGACCCATTTCGGCAGCAACGAAAGCGAGGCGATGGCAGGCATTGGTCTGGAAACACTGGTCCCGGCAGATGCAGAAACCGAGGGATTTCTCAAAGCCTTACGGCTTCACGGCTGAGCTTCTTATCAGGGTAGCGACTTCGCATCCCCTGTTGGTGCAACCTTATCCAGGAAACGCTCCAGCGTCAGCGCGCGATGGACCAATATGTCAGTGCTCTGAAAGCCATGCGCCTGGCCGGGATAGACAGCGGTTTCGAATGGCACCCGCGCCTGTTGCAACTCGGCGAACAAACGCACGCTATTATCGAAGATCACATTGTCATCGCTCATGCCATGCACCACCAGCAGCGGGTCTTTGATCGCATCGACACGGCCCAGCACATCGGCGCGTTTATAGACATCTGGATCAACCCGCGGATCGCCGAGATAACGCTCGGTATAGGCGGTATCATACAGATCCCATTGCGTCACAGGTGCCCCCGATATACCGCCGGCAAAGGCGCCGGGCGCTGCCTGTAGCAGTTTGAGCACCATATAGCCGCCATAGGACCAGCCATTGGCGACGATCCTGTCTTTTGCGACCCAGGGCTGCTGTTTCAGCCAGGCGAGGCCGGCGAGCTGATCCTCCACTTCAACCCCGCCCAAAGCGAGATGAATCGGCTCCTCAAAAGCACGGCCGCGATTGCCCGAGCCGCGATTGTCGAGCCGGAAAATGGCATAGCCCTGCTCGACCCACCAAAGATCGGACGGGCTAACCCAGCCGCGGGCGACGCGCTGGGCATGCGGCCCGCCATAGACATTGAAGATAACCGGGAACGGCCCTTCACCCTCAGGCTTGAGCACTTCCCAGTGCATCACCTGGCCGTCAGCGGCGTTGATGGTGCCATATTCCGGCGCGCGTAGCAGATGCTTGTATGGCGCGAAGGGATGACTCGGACCGATGCGATTCTCTTCCATCCAGCGCAGACGTTTGCCGGCCGTATCGGCGAGATAGACTTGCGGCGGCTGCATCGGGCTATGGCGCTGCAGCAGCAGGCGGGTGCCCTTGCCATCGCTGGTTCCGCCATGCCAGTAACCGCGCTCGGTCAGCCGCTTCGGCTCGGCGCTGCCGTCCAGCGGAACGGCATAGACATGCCGTTCCAGCGGCGTCTCGCGATTGCCGACAATATAGGCGACATTACCGGGCTCATCGACACCCGCGACACTGCTGACCACCCATTCGCCGCTGGTGATCTGGTTGAGGCCGCCATCGCGCCAGCGATAGAGGTGCATATAGCCATCACGCTCGGACAGCCACAGAAAGCCGCCATCCTTCAACGGGATAAGGCCCTGTTCGCCGCCCTGCCCAAAGCCGCTTGAAGGCAGATTGACGAAGGTGTCCGCCGTTTCCGCCAATACCGGGCTGGCACTTCCGGTCGCTGGATCAAAAGCCAGCAGGTCGAGCCGCTTCTGATCCCGGCTGAGGCGCTGTACCCAAAGCGTCTTGCCATCCGCCGACCAGTTGACCCGGGCGAGATAGAAATCCGGGTCATCACCGAGATCCATCTTGATCCGGTCGCTGCCATCGGGACGCATCACGAACAGTTCGACCACCGCATTATCGGTACCGGCGCGCGGATAGCGCTGGGCGATCAGCGCACTGCCCTCGGCGCCAATGGCGAGCCGCTGCACCACACCGACGCCACTTTCATCTACGCGGGCCACCGCGAGCAGGCTATCATCGGGGCTCCACCAATGGCCGCGTGACCGATCCAGCTCCTCCTGCGCCACAAATTCGGCCGAGCCCCAGCTAATCGTGTCGCTCGCACCCTGAGTCAGTTGCCGCTCCTCGCCAGTTGCGGTCTCGGTAACATAAAGCTCGCCGCCACGGACAAAGCTGACATAGCGTCCCGTCTCGGACAGTTGCGCATCGAGCTCGGTGGCTTCGGTGTCGGTCAGCCGCCGGGGTGCTCCGTCCAGCGGCGCGATCCACAAATCGCCATCCACCGGCACCAGCAGTGCCTTGCCATCCGGCCCCCAGTCATAGCTGACAATGCCGCGTGTGCCAGCCAGTCGCATCCGCTCGCGGCGCATCTTTTCCTCTTCGGAAATCTCCCGCCCGCCAAGCGCCTCGCTGTCGACCAGCATCCGTTCCTCGCCGGTGATGGTATCGATCGCCCACAGGTCATACCGTTGACGGTCATCCGCGCGCGGTTTCAGCAGCGTCGCATAACGACCATCGGGCGAGAGTTTGAGCGCACGTGGTGTTGAACCGGACAGGCTGGGGCTGCCATAGACCGCCTCAAGCGTGAGCGGTTGCTTCTCCTGCGCCGTCGCCATGGGCGGCACCATAGCCAGCGCCGCCGCCAACGGCCACCACCATATCCTCATCATCCGTGCTTCCTCTGCTTGGTGGGGGTCAGCATGCCGGGCGTCACAAAGCCGATCGGGTCGACCTCCATTGCCCGCTGCTTCAATGTCGCTTCAATCTTGGAATATTCCTCTATCATCTCCGGTGTCACCGATGAACGCGACGCCTTGAGCGCCTGCGTGAAATGCTTCATCGTGACCTTGAGACCTTCGGGGTCCTGGTCCAGGCCATTTTCGCGCAAGGCAAAGAGTCCTGCACGACGCACCAGATCCTCCAGATCGGCACCGGTGAAATTCCCTGCTTCCTCCGCTATCCGGCTGAGGTCGACATCCTCGTGCAGCGGCATCCTGGATGTGTGGATAGCCAATATCCGACGACGACCTTGCATGTCGGGTACCGAAACATAGACCAGTTCGTCGAAGCGGCCGGGACGCAGCAGTGCCGGATCGACAAGGTTGGGGCGGTTGGTAGCCCCGATCAGCACCACGCCCTGCAGCTCTTCAAGCCCGTCCATCTCGGCCAATATGGTGTTGACCACCCGCTCGGTCACCTGCGGTTCGCCCATACCGCGACCGCGCACCGGCACCAGACTGTCAATCTCGTCGATAAAGATCACCGTCGGCGCCACCTGCCGCGCGCGGGCGAACAGGCGGGCAATCTGCTGCTCGCTCTCGCCATACCATTTGGACAGCAAGTCGCTCGATTTGGTGGCGATGAAATTGGCGCCCGATTCCTTCGCCGCTGCCTTGGCCAGCAGCGTCTTGCCGGTTCCTGGCGGACCATAGAGCAGAAAGCCCTTGGCCGGACGAATTCCGAGCCGGTGAAACGCCATCGGATTTTTCAGCGGCAGCTCAATGCCCTCTTTCAGTTTGGCCTGTGCCTCGTCGAGTCCACCAATATCGCCCCAGCCGATATCGGGGGCCTGCACCATGACCTCGCGCATCGCCGAGGGCTGAACCCGCTTGATCGCTTCCATGAAATCGGTGCGATTGACACACAGATTGTCGAGCACCTCCTGCGGAATGGTCTGCTCTTCCAGATCGATTTGCGGCATGATGCGACGCACCGCCTCGATAGCCGCTTCACGCGTCAGCGCCGCAATATCGGCACCGACAAAGCCAAATGTGGTGCGCGCCAGTTCCTGAAGATCAACATCCTCATAGAGCGGCATGCCACGGGTATGGATGGCGAAAATCTCGCGGCGACCGGCCTCATCGGGCACCCCGACAATAATCTCGCGGTCGAACCGGCCCGGACGGCGCAGCGCCTCGTCAATCGCATCGGGACGGTTGGTCGCGGCGATGACCACCAAATTGGTGCGCGCCTCCAGTCCGTCCATGAGTGTCAGCAACTGCGCGACCAGCCGCTTTTCCGCCTCGCCCTGTACCCGCTCACGCTTGGGCGCAATCGAATCGATCTCATCGATAAACAGGATAGACGGCGCCGCCTTGGTCGCCGCCTCGAACAGCTCGCGCAGCTTTTTCTCCGATTCACCATAGGCAGAGCCCATGATCTCGGGCCCGTTGATCAGGAAAAACTCGGCATCGCTCTCATTGGCGACAGCGCGCGCCAGCCGCGTTTTGCCAGTGCCCGGCGGGCCGTGCAGCAACACCCCGCGCGGCGGATCGACACCGAGACGGGTAAACAATTCGGGATAGCGCAACGGCAACTCAACCATCTCGCCCAGCTGGTCGATGGTCTCGCCCATGCCGCCAATATCGTCATAGGTCACATCGGCACGCCGTGCCTCTGTGGGTTCCTGATACTCCGCGCGCAGCTCTACCTCGGTATCGGCATCGATATGGACAATGCCTTTCGGGCTGGTGCTGACCACCACCAGCCGAACCTGGGTGAGCGCAAAGGCCGGCGTGTTGAGCATCTGGCGCAGCTGTGGCGGCATGTCCTTGCGGCTGACCTGCTGCTGGCCGCTGGTGGCGACGACATCACCGGCAACCACAGGGCGACCGGCAAAGCTGCGCTTGAGCGCGGCTGCCGAACCCTGCAACCGCAAATCCTTCTGTGCGGGGGCCAGCACCACGCGCTTGGCCGGTGCCGACTCGGCCTTGGCGAGATGGACATAGTCGCTTGAACCAACACCCGCATTGGCGCGCTGAAAGCCGTCGAGACGGATAAGTTCAAGGCCCTCATCCTCGGCATAGGGCAGCACCGCGCGCGACGCGGTCTCGCGCTTGCCGCGAATGGTGATGACATCGCCCTCGACAATGCCCAGACGTGCCATATTCTGCTGGCTGATTCGGGCAAGGCCACGACCACTGTCTTCGGGGCGGGCATTGGCGACCTGGAGTTTTATCTCCGTTTCGGCGGATTTGGTGGCTGCTTCGGGGCTGTCACTCATCGAAACCGGCTCTCCTGTAATGAGAACCTAGACCTAGGCCCGCCCGCCAATGATTTCAAACACAGCTTTGAAAATTGTTCTGCACCGAAACCGGGCAAAAAAAAGGCCAGCCCGAAGGCTGGCCGTAAGTCATATAGGAGAGGATGCCTGAAAGGCCTGTCTGATATGGGGCCATGCCCATTTTTGTGCAAGTGCGAAATAAGTCATAATGGTTGCAAATTTTGCACTTATCTGGATTTTTTACCGGAAATCTGCTATATAGACGGCTATATTATGTTATTGCGCTGCACAAGGAAAAGCGATTCATCGCTATATGGGAGCGGAAATGCGCAGATTGCCACCCTTGCGGTCACTCGAGGCCTTTGCCCAGGTTGCACGGCTGGGATCGGCCAAGGCAGCAGCGGCCGAATTGTCGCTGTCACCCTCGGCGCTCAGCCGGCGCATCGCCGCGCTTGAGGACTTTATGGGCAAGAAGCTGTTCCGTCGCCAGAAGCAGCTGCTAACGCTCAACCGCGATGGTGAGGCGCTGTACAAGAGCGTCGGCCCGACACTCGATCTGCTCACCGATGCGGTGCATGCCCATATGGACAGCAGCCGCACCATGCGGCTCAGGCTCGGCGTGCTGCCGCTGTTCGGCAGCCAGCGGCTATTCCCCAAATTGCCCGAACTGCGCCAGCTCTATCCGCTGCTGCATATCGATATCGATACATCGGGCCATGCCGAGGAGCGGCTGGGCGACAGCCTCGATGCCGCCATCGTGCTCACCGATACCATTCCTGACGGACTGCATGCGGTGCAGCTCGACGACAATTATGTCTTTGCCATCGCCTCGACCGATCTGGCGGCGCAGCTCGGCGAAACACCTTCGGCGGACATGCTCGCGAACCAGACCTTCCTGATTCACAATGACATGGCCGACTCGTTTACTGCCTGGAAGAACGAGATCGGCATGCCGCAGCTCCAGCCCAGCGCCATCGATCATTTCGACAGCGGCCCGCTGATGCTCGAGGCAGCAGCGCAGGGGCTGGGTATCGCGATCATGCACGACAATCATCTCGACCGCGCCCATGATCCGCGTCTGGCACGGCTCTATACGGTCGAGGTCAAGAGCCCCTATAGCTACTGGTTTATCTGCCGCCCCGCCGCGCTGGAGACCCGCGCAGTTCGACTATTCCATGACTGGCTCGTCAAGGCTGGCCTCTAAGGAAAAAGCCCTGACCCTGCCTGCGCGGGGCTGACTTCAAAAGCTCAAGTCCCTGTGAGGAAATTCACCCCACCACGGCTTTCTGGATCACGCCCGGATTTGCCGGCGGTTCGCCCTTTGGCAGCGCGTCGACATGCTCCATGCCGATGGTGACCTGGCCCCAGACGGTATATTGGCCGTCGAGAAATTCGGCATCATCGAAACAGATGAAGAACTGGCTGTTGGCGCTGTTCGGATCCATGGTGCGGGCCATGGAACAGGTGCCGCGAACATGCGGTTCGCTGTTGAACTCCTGCTCCAGATCAGGCTTTTCGGAACTACCGGTACCGGTGCCGTGCGGACATCCGCCCTGAGCCATGAAGCCGTCAATCACCCGGTGGAACCTGACTCCGTCATAAAAGCCTTCGCGCGCCAGCTCGGTGATGCGGGCAACATGATTGGGGGCAAGATCGGGGCGCAGCTTGATCACCACATCACCGCTATCCAGGGTAAGCGTCAGGGTATTGTCAGCCATGGCAATTCTCTTTTCCAATTATCTGGGCCCAGTCCGTCACGGGACCGGCCTGGGGGAAGAATGGCGCCTGCTATAGCGTGGCTGGCGGAAATGTCACCCCATCGCCGAGGCCATTGCCCGCAACGTTGCAAAGGCTCTGCGCAACAGGCGGCAGATTGTGCATAGCGTAATTGCATTTGCGCCATTTTACGGTCACATAGCCGGTGAATCGCAACACTTTGGCACAGGGAAGGGCATGACATGATCGAGCAGCGTGATCTTGCCCCGGAACAGCTGGACAGCGAAAACCGGCTGGACGAGGAAAACCGGCTCAAGCCCGGCTATGTCCGCCGTGTCCTGGCCTCGCTCGACGATGGCGTGGACGAATCGACCTATGATCTGGTCGAGCCGCTGCACCCGGCTGATGTCGCTGACCTGTTCGAGCTGATCGACAATGAGAACCGTCCGGCGTTAGCCAGCGCGATCACCGATCTGCTCGGTGCCGATGTGCTGGCTGAACTCAATGATTATGTCCGTGAGGACATTATCGAATTCCTCCCCGCCGAACAGGTGGCGGAGCTTGCCGGACAGCTGGAGACCGATGATGCGGTGGCGATCATCGAGGATCTCGACGCCGCCGATCAGCAGGCGGTGCTCGAAGAGCTGGAGCCGGAAGACCGCGCCGCGATCGAGGACGCGCTCACCTATCCCGAGGAGAGCGCGGGCCGACTGATGCAGCGCGACCTGGTCGCCGTGCCCGAACATATGACCGTCGGCCAGCTGCTCGACTATCTGCGCGAACATACCGAGCTGAGCACCGAATTCTGGGAAATCTTCGTTGTCGACCCCGGCCATCACCCGGTCGGTACCTGCCAGCTCAGCTGGATCATGCGCACGCCGCGGGATGTGCAGCTCAGCGATGTGATGAAGCGCGAGCAGACGCTGATCCCGACCGATATGGATCAGGAGGAAGTGGCGCTGCGGTTCCAGAAATATGCCCTGATATCCGCCGCCGTAGTCGATGAATCGGGCCGACTGGTCGGCCAGATCACCGTTGATGACATTATCCATATCGTCCAGGAAGAAGCGGGCGAGGATATTTTGCGCCTTTCCGGTGCCGGTGAAGGCGACATCAACCAGCCGATCATCGAAAGCTATTCCAGCCGGGTGCGCTGGCTGGTGGCCAATCTGGGCACCGCCGTGGTCGCCAGCGCGATTATCGCGTTTTTCGGCGGCGCCATCGAGCAGATGGTCGCACTCGCAGTGCTGATGCCGATTGTCGCCTCGATCGGCGGCAATGCCGGCACCCAGACCATGGCGGTGGCAGTACGCGCGCTGGCGATGAACCAGCTGACCCAGTCGAACACCGCGCGCATCATCCTGCGCGAGCTGCGGGTCGCGGCGCTCAATGGTCTTACCATCGCGGTGCTGATCGGCATGGCGACCGGTCTGATTTTCGCCAATCCGATGCTTGGCGGAGTGATTGCGCTGGCGATGGTGATCAATGTCATCATCGCCGGGCTGGCCGGCGTGCTGGTTCCGGTGGTGCTCGACCGGATGGAACAGGACCCGGCAGTTGCCTCATCGGTATTCGTTACCATGATTACCGACTCGATGGGATTTTTCGCCTTTCTTGGCCTCGCCGTGGCCAGCGGACTGGTCAGCCTGTAACCGCTATTGATGCGCAACCGCCCGCAATAGCGAAAATCTATGCGCCGACCACTTGCTTTGCCCTGCATTTGCTGATTGTCTGGCGGATCAAAACACAGGAAAGCACGTTATCTCACTATGCCGTCCTATCCGCGCCTGACCGCTCTAGCCATCGCGCTCGCTGCTGCAGCGCTGCCTGTGGCGATGACGCCTGCCATGGCGCTGCCAATAGCGGCCCCTGCGGTGGCGACGACCGATGACAGCAGCGAAGAATTGCTGCTCGCGCCGATCCCCGCTTGGGTCGAGGTGGCGGATATTCCGGACCAGACCGACGCGACGCTCGGGCTGGCGATGAGTGAGGCGTTGCACAGCGACCAATATCTCATCACCGATACCGGCGGCATTACCTATCAGCGACTGGTGACCCGGATCAGCGACCGTTCAGCACTCGAATCACAGGGCACGGTCTCGATCGAATGGGTGCCCGGACGATCGGTGGCGATGGTCCATCATCTCAAGATCATACGCGGCGACACGGTGATCGACATTTTGCAGAAGCAGGATGGCTTTGCGACCTTCCAGCGCGAGGCCAATCTTGCCGAGGGAATTATCGACGGACAGGTCACCGCATCGATCCAGATCGAGGATCTGCGCGTCGGCGACGTGATCGATTTCGCACACAGCATCGAGACTGCCTATTCGCCGATGACCGGCCATTATCAGACCTGGCATTATTTCACCGGCCGCACCCGCGCCGACCGGCTGATACAGCGCATTGTCTGGCCAAAGGACCGGGAGATATTCCTTGATCTCGGCGAAGACCTGCCTGAAATGCCGGAAACCAGCGAACGCGGCTATCGTGTGCGCAAATTCTCCACCGACAATGTCGACTGGGAGGAGATGCCCGACAATCTGATGTCGCGCTATTATCGCAGCCGGGGTTTCCTGCTCTCGACATTCCGCAGCTGGGAGGAGCTCTCCGGCGCCTTTCTGCCGGTCTATGAAGCGGCGATGACAATCCCCGATAGCGGGCCGCTGCGCGACTATGTCGAGACGGTCAGGGCGCTGGATCTGAGCCGGAAGGAAACGACCGAGCGAGTGCTGCAAATGGTCCAGACCGACATACGCTATGTCGGCAACTTTCAGGGCCTGGGCAATTACACTCCGGTATCGGCACAATCGGTTTGGGACAGTCGCTTTGGCGACTGCAAGGGCAAGACGGTGCTGCTCACCGCGATCCTGCGCGAACTCGGCGTGGATGCGACGCCGGTGATGGTGCATACCAATGGCAATGATGCGCTGGAAGATACCATCGTCATGCCCGGATGGTTCAACCATGTCTTTGTCCGTGCCCGTATAGACGGCCAGACTTACTGGCTCGACGGCACCCGTCAGGATGATAGCAGCCTCGACCGCCTGCCACCGGTTTTCTACGATTATGCGGTTCCGCTCGAGGCCGGTGCCGGGCTGATCGCGCTTACCGACGACCGTTATGACAGGCCGCAACAGGAACTGGTGCTCGAGATGGATGCAAGGGCCGGGCTCGACCGGCTCACCCCGATTACCATGACGGTCAACTTTTATGACGACAATGCCCTGTCTCTGGCCCGCAACATGGAGAATATGACCGAGGCCGACCGCGCAAAGATTCTCACCGATCTGGCTTCAAAAAGCGAAGAGAACGATATCCGCTTCCGCGATTTCGATGTCCAGTTCGATATCAAGGGCAAATATGCCCGTATGGTGTTCACCGGTGAGGCCGATCTGGTCTGGGGCGATGCTCAGGATTTCCGCGAGCTGGACCTGAAACAGTTCAACATTGGCCGCAATTTCTATTCCGAACGCGATGATGAAGACTATCGCGACGTGCCACTGTTCACCGGCGCCAGCTATAAGGCGGTGCGCGTGGAACTGCAGTTGCCCGAAGGCACCAAGGCGGTGCGTATCAATGGCGGCAATTATGATCGCACCATCGGCCCGGCACATTATTTCCGCAGCTTTGAGAGCGAGGGCAATATCGTGCGCGGCTATATGTCGACCAATATTCGTCGCAGCGAATATCTCCCCGCCGAAGCCAAGCGCTGGGATGAGGAAAGCGACAAACTGTTCGAGGACAGCGTCTCCGTCGCCGTGTTCAACGGCAGTAGCGATGCGGCGATACGCTTTGCCACCTATGACGATGCGATTGCCGAGGCCCAGTCGCTGGCGCAGAATGATGATATTGGCGCGGCGCTGGCCATGCTTGACCCGCTGATTGCCAGCGACCCCAATCAGGTCGACCTGCTGGTGGCGCGCGGCGCCATTGGCGATGATATGGGGCGGCGTGAGCGCGATCTTCTGCGCGCGCTGTTGCTCGATCCTTATAATATGGGCGCCCTGCGCGCCGCTTCAGAACTCTATATCGCACAGGATAATCGCAGCCTTAGCCGCAAGATGCTCGACCGCATGCTCAACAAGGACGAGGATGACGCCTGGGCCAAGGAACAGCGCGAGGCGCTGCGGCTGCGAGCGATCGATGATGAGGAACGCCGTGAGGCGGTTGTCGCCGCTTCGCCATCCTCCTGACCACGCCTCTCGCAGAGATTGTCCACAAGAGAGGCCTTTGCCGGCGCTTCGCCGCTTGCACTGCGCAAGCCGGAACGCCATCTGACACAGATGCCGCTGAACCTGACCAAAATCGCCTATGGCAGCGAGAGCCCGGTGACACTGCGCCGCTGGCTTGAATCGCACAGCCGCGCCAATGGTGGCATTGGCGAGGCGCGACTCACGACCCGCTACAAGCCGAAACGCGAGGCAGAGATTGTCGGCGGCTCGCTGTTCTGGATTCATGACCGCAACCTGGTCGGCCGCAGCCCGATCCTGGGCTTTCGGGAAAATGGCCAGGGCCGCTACTGGATCAGACTGGAGCCCAGGCTGATCGCTGTCGTGCGGACGCCGCGGCGGGCACATCAGGGCTGGCGCTATCTTGACGCAGCGGATGCGCCTGCCGATCTCGCCAGCGGCCATGCCGCGCTTGATGCCATGCCGGCGGAAATGCTGTCCGAACTCTCACGGCTGGCGCTGCTGTAATTGCCGCACCTGCAGGAATCGCTGCCTGAGCCTAGGCTGCTGCCTTGGCGATGACCTTGCGGATCACCTGGGCGAAGGTCTCGGCGTCCTGCGCGCCCGGCACCATATATTTGCCGTCCAATATCGTCGCAGGCACCCCGGAGACGCCGCGTTCGATCCAGCCGTTCAGCGCATTGCGGACTTGCACCGCCTGTTCAGGGTCGTTGAGAATCTCGCGCGCGGCATCGGCATCGAGCCCGGCATTTTCGACCGCGCGCAAGAGCACGTCCTCGTCGCTGACGTCCTGGTTCTCCTGAAAATAGGCGGAGAAGAGTGCCATTTTCAGTCTGGTCTGGGCGTCGCTGCCGAAATGCTCGCCGGCCCAGTGCAACAGCTGGTGCGCCTGGAAGGTGTTATAGATGCGCTTGCCCGGCGCGTTGCTGAAGCGAAAGCCCAGCCCCTCGCCCAGCTTCGCCATATGGTCGCGGGTCTTGGCGCTCTGCTCAGCCGTGCTGCCATATTTCTGCGCCACATGCTCAGCGATATCCTGGCCCTCGGGTGGCATATTGGGGTTGAGCTCGAAAGGCTGCCAGACAATCTCGGCATCGACCTCATCACCGACCATCTCCAGAGCGTTTTCAAGCTGCTTATAACCGATAATGCACCAGGGGCAGACCACGTCCGAGACGATATCGATACGCAGCTTATAGGGTGTCGCGGCCATGGTCTTCCTCACTTCTCGTCCAGGGTGTCGAGCCAATAGCGTAGCAGATCATGGGCTACGGCAAAGGGCGGCGGGGCAATAAACGACGCATCGGGCGCATTGGCCATGGCGGCGCGGACATCATCGGCGGAGAACCAGTGCGCCTCCTCGATCTCGGTGGTGTCGAGCGTCAGCGCCGGATCATCGGTGGCGCAGATACAGGCAATCATCAGCGATGACGGGAACGGCCAGGGCTGGCTGGTGACATAGCGAACATCGCGCACCCTGATACCCGCCTCCTCCCAGAGTTCGCGCGCAACGCCCTCTTCGATCGATTCACCCGGTTCGATAAAGCCGGCCAGCGCCGACAGACGTTTAGCCGGAAAGCGCGGTTGACGGCCCAGCAGGACACGTTTCTCAACCCCGTCATCATGCTCGGCAAGCATGATCGACACCGGGTCGACACGCGGAAAATGCTCGGCACCGCAATTGTCGCACTGGCGCGACCAGCCACCCTTGGATATTCGCGTCGGTGAACCGCACACCGCGCAAAAGCCGTGACGGTTGTGCCAATCGACAAGGCTGCGCGCAGCACCATAAATCGCCAGATCATCGCGCGGCATATGGGCAATGGCCTGCCACAGCCGCGGATCATATTGCACCGGTCGGGCCGTGCCGTCACGCGGCGGCAGTTCGACAAAATGCGCCTTGTCGTCGCGCATGCCGAGGAACAGCGGCTCGCAATCCTCGCCCAGCTCGCCGAGCGAATTCCACAGCAGCCCACCCTCGGGTGTAATGCCGGGTACCAGCGCATCGAGTTTGAGCAGGCGCGACCGCCAATTCATCACCTCCGCCAGCCGGTCCGGGTCGACACGTATCTGGTCGGCACGGTCCATATTCGCGCCGGTCATCAACGGCGCTATGGCAGCGAGATTGGCAGAATCGTACATGTTCCTGTCAGCCTCGGCAGATCAGGCTGCGCCGAGTGCCGCCATCTGCTTGTAGATCAGCTTGGGAAACTCGCGCTGAAACGGATAGGCGTCGGCCGGCATATATTGGGTATAGCCGCTGGCGCGGAAATTGCGGTTGGTATCGACAAAGGCGACTGTACCCGCAGCGCCACCCCAGCCATAGGTACCGACCGGAGCCTTTTCATTGCCGATCCCGACACGGCCACCGGCACCATAGCCCTCGCCCTCGACCCAGGTGCCCTTGGTCACCGCGGTATCGGGCAACAGGTTGGACATGCCCAGCATCGCCGTTTCTTCCGACATGATGCGCTTGCCGTCAAGCGAACCGCGTCCGACCAGCATTGCCAGAAAGCGGTCATAGTCGCGGGCGCTGGAAACCATGCCGGCGCCGCCAAAGGGGAAGGCCGGCGGTTCGGCATAGATGCTGTTGTTCGGCGGATCGACCGGGATAAGCACCCCGCCCAGCGTCGCATAGTTGGTCGGCAGGCGATAAAGCTCGCTTTCCGGCACGGTAAACCAGGTGCTCGTCATGCCCAGCGGATCGAACAGCTTCTGCTGAAGAAAGGTGCCAAATTCGATGCCCGATGCCTGCTGGATGACATAGCCCAGCAGATCGAGACTGATCGAATAGCTCCAGAGCGTTCCCGGTTCGGCCACTAGCGGCAGCGAGGCCACACGACGCGAAAATTCGTCAATCGACGGTGTCGGTGCAGGGACCGGAAAACCCGGCAATGGCGTCTTGCTGACCTCGCCCGGAGCGATGCCGAGACGGTTATATTCATCGAGCAACGGCCCTTTGGTGACGATATTATAGCCCAGCCCTGCTGTATGCGTCAGCAGATGACGGATGGTCATCAAATTCTTCGCCGGTACTGCATCGAGGCTGTTTTCCGGATCGGTCAGGACTTTCATCTCGGCAAATTCGGGCAGTATCTCGGCCACCGGCTGGTCGAGTTTCAGCTTACCCTCGCCGATCAGGATCATCGCCGCCATACCGGTGACCGGCTTGGTCATCGAATAGACGCGCCACAGCGTGTCTTTGTTGACCGCGACAGTGCCGCCGACATTCTGCGTTCCGGCGGCGACATATTCCGGTGCATCGGTGCCAAAGCCGATCGCCGCCAGCATGCCCGCAACCTTCTTGTCATTGACATATTCGTCCAGCTCCGCGGCCACTAGCGGAAAGCGCGACGCCGCGCCCTGCGCTGCCACGGCACGCGCAACGCCCATGGGCATTGCGCCGGCCGCACCGATGAGTCCGGCAGAACGCAACAGATTGCGCCGGGAAAGTACCATATCCTGGGCGATCAGTTTTTCGGATTTCATGCAATTCTCTCCTGAACCTGTTCCAGCTCCCCGCCTTGCCCCGTTGTTGCGGCATGCGGGCCGAATGGCAAGCAAAATGGGTTTCGTTTCCATACTGGAATAACGTTCCGAGGGTTTATCAGGCGCTTTTGCGCTTCACCGCCTTGTCGAACAGAGTCGGCAAGCCGGCATTGTCGAGATCATCAACCGGCCACCATATTGCCTCGATGGCATCGGGATCGAACGAGCCGGGAGCCGCCACCATCAGCTGCAGTTCCAATGAAAAGTGGGTGAAGACATGCGCCACCGGCGTGCCATGGCGGCACCACTCGGCATCCACCGGAGGCTGGCCATCACCATCGGTCGCGGCGCGCCAGCCATCATCGGGCAGTGCGCGCATCCCGCCCAGCATACCCCTGGCCGGACGCTCGACCAGCGCGACATGACCCTGCGCCTCAAGCCAATAGGCATGGCCGGTGCGTTGCGGTTTTGCCTTTTTCGGTGCTTTGACCGGAAACCGCACCGGATCAGCATCGTGGCGCGCAGTACAGCATTCGGCCAGCGGGCAGACCAGGCATTTCGCCTCGCGCGCGCGACACAGAGTCGCGCCGAGATCCATCATCGCCTGGGCGAAATCGCCGGCACGGCGCCGCGGCGTGATATTCGCAGCCTGGGTGCGGATCGCCGGACGCGAACCGGGCAAAGGTGCATTGATGGCAAATAGACGCGCTACCACCCGCTCGACATTGGCGTCGACCACTACTGCGTGACGGTCAAAGGCAATGGCGGCGATGGCGGCAGCGGTATAGGTGCCGACGCCCGGCAGTTTCAGCAATTCCGCCTCGTTATCGGGAAAGCGGCCATCATGCTGATTTGCCACCACTCTGGCGCAGGCGACCAGATTGCGCGCCCGGGCATAATAGCCCAGCCCGGCCCAGGCAGCGAGAACATCAGCCTCATCCGCCGCAGCCAATGCCGCAACCGTGGGCCAGCGCCGGGTAAACTCGGCAAAATAGGGTTTGACCGCTGCAACCGTGGTCTGCTGCAGCATGATTTCCGACAGCCAGACATGATAGGGATCGGCGACATTCTGTCCGTCCGGGCTGTTGGGCGGCATGCGCCAGGGCAGGTCACGCGCGTGGCTGTCATACCAGCGCAGCAGCAATGCGGGAATCTTGTCGGTATCGGGAGAGTCAGGCTCGACGGACATGGTGCCGCTATGGCAAAAGCCACTGGCCATGGCCAGTGACTCATCCGACGACAAAAAGCCGAAGAAACGCGCTGTGCGAAAGGGCGGATCAAAATCGCGCATCTATCAGCGCCCACGCGGCGGCGAAGCCAGGCCGATCGCCGATCTGATGCCGGAAATCGGCCGCACCGCCTTTCGCCGCTTCGGTTTCGTACAAAGCTCGGTAGTCACCCGCTGGCCGGAAATTGCCGGGGAGCGCTATTCGGCGATCTCGCTGCCCGAATCCATTCGCTTCCCCAAAGGCAAAAAGTCCGATGGCACGCTGCACCTTACAGTCAGCGGCGCGCATGCGGTGCTGATGCAACATGTCGGGCCGGAGATTATCGAGCGAGTCAACCGCTTTTTCGGCTATCCGGCGGTGGCGCGGATCAAGTTTCGCCAGGGCGATGTCACCCCGCCGCGCAGCAAGCCACAGGTCAAGCCGCCGCGCCCGCTCAAGCCGGTCCCGGTCGAGCTGGGCGATGGCCTGCGGGACATTGGCGATCAGGAGCTGCTGGCGGTGCTGGAATCGCTGGCGCGCGATATTGCCACGGCCGAGGACAGGGATGCCGAAGAAAATACCGATACACCGCCAAATCATGGACATGAATGGCAGAAAAAGGGTATGAGCGACGCGGACGACAGCGACAGATGAGCAGAGATATGAAATCCGGCTTTAAACAGCATCTTCTCAGGACCATGGCAGCCTTGGCCATTACCGTCGGCGGTGCCGCGCTCGGTTCGGCGATGGCGCAGCAATCGGGTGGTGCAGCGCAGAGCAAGGCGGACTGGGCCAAGATGGTGCGCATGTCACCCAGCGGCGGCCATATTCTCGGCAATCCGCTGGCGCGCAACCGGCTGGTGGAATTTGTCAGCTATACCTGCCCCCATTGTGCCGATTATGCCGAACAGTCGGCGCTGGCAATGAAAACCCGCTATATTCCAAAGGGCACAACCAGTGTCGAGGTACGCAATTTTGTCCGCGACCCGTTCGACCTCACCGCCGCACTGTTGGCGCGCTGCGGCAGCAAGGACAAGTTCTTTGGCAATCATGCCGCGATATTGGCGGCGCAGAAAAGCTGGGTCGGCAAGGCCCAGAGTGCTACCCAGGCGCAGCGTCAGAGCTGGGAATCCGCGCCAATGCCGCAGCGCCTGTCACTGATCGCCAAGGACACCGGACTTGCCGCGCTGATGCGCGGGCGCGGTTATAATGACAGCCAGATCACCCAGTGTGTGACTGACCAGAAAGAGATTGCCCTGCTGATCAAGATGACCCAGAGCGCTGCCAACGAAACCAAGATTACCGGGACGCCGAGCTTCATCATCAACGGCGAGTTGGTCGAGAAGACTCATGACTGGCAGACACTGGAACCGAAGCTGAAAGCACTGTAACGCCGGTTCATGACAGGGCATCGCCCATATCACCCGACCAAGACACCATATTACCCGCATCACTTTAGGCATAAGGACTGGATAATGCGCATTTCCGCTTTTCTTTTCACCGCAACCGCCGCGCTGGCATTAGCCGCCTGTTCATCGGAAACCGATAGTGCCGCCGCCGGCGGAGAGATTGCCGAAGCCGAACCGCTGCCGGTGATTCAGGCACCCGAGGGTCAGCAATGGAGCGAGGTTATCACCCAGACCGAAGCCGGTGGCTATCTCATGGGCAACCCCGATGCGCCGATCAAGCTGGTTGAATTTGGCTCGCTGACCTGCGGCGCTTGCGGCAATTTTGCGGCCCAGTCCTTCGCACCACTGCGCGACAATTACATCGCTTCGGGCCGGGTTTCGTTCGAGCTGCGCAATTTCGTCCGCGATCCCATCGACCTGACCATGGCGATGCTGACCCAGTGCGGTGCCGATGCCAGCTACTTCCCGCTCACCGAACAGGTCTTTGCCAACCAGGCCCAGATTCTGCAATCGGCACAGCAGCTCAATCCGTCCATCGGCGAACTGCCGGCCGAGCAGCGCTTTATCGCTATTGCCCAGGGACTCGGTCTCGACCAGTTCTTCGCCCAGCGCGGCATTTCGCAGAACCAGTCGAACAGCTGTCTCGCCGACCCGGCCACTGCCGATAGCCTTGCCAACCAGACGCAGGCGGCGGTGGACGAATTCCGCATCGAAGGCACGCCAACCTTTTTGATCAACGGACAGATGCTCGACTTCAACACCTGGCCCGAGATCGAAACCCGGATTCAGCGCATGGGCGCGCGCGATCAATAACGCTGCCATTGGCATATGGCTGCTTGCAACGCCCGGTTCTTCGCCAAACCGGCTTTTTCCGGGGAAGAATCGGGCGTGACCGTTGCAAATTGGCGAGCGGCATTGTTCGTTCATTCTGAACCATGCTGATCAAGCGCCTGAAACTCTCCGGCTTCAAAAGCTTTGTCGACCCGACCGAATTGCATATCGAGCCGGGGCTGACCGGTATTGTCGGTCCCAATGGCTGCGGCAAATCCAACCTGCTCGAGGCGATTCGCTGGGTGATGGGCGAGAACTCGCCCAAATCCATGCGCGGCGGCGGTATGGAAGATGTCATCTTTGCCGGAACCGAACGCCGCCCGTCGCGCGACTTTGCAGAGGTGACGCTGCTTGCCGAGCGCCAGCGTGGCGACGTTGTGCATCTGCTGGGCGACACCAAGCGCAGCGAAGAAGAGGCCAATGACAATAATCCGCTCTTCGGCGATAGCGACGATCCCGAGCTGGAGATTGTCCGCCGCATCGAACGCGATGCCGGGTCGGCCTATCGCGCCAATGGCCGTGATGTCCGCGCCAAGGATGTGTCGCTGATCTTTGCCGATGCCGCCACCGGGGCGCACTCACCGGCACTGGTGAGTCAGGGACGTATCGCCGCCGCGATTGCCGCCAAGCCTGCGGAACGGCGTCAGATGCTCGAGGAAGCAGCAGGGATCTCCGGCCTGCATGTGCGGCGCAAGGATGCAGAGCAGAAGCTACGCGCCGCCGAAACCAATATGGCACGGCTCGAGGACATCCTCGCCGAACAGGATGCGCGCGCGGCGCATCTGAAAAAACAGGCGCGCGCCGCCGAACGTTACAAGAAGCTGAGCGAGCAGATCCGCACTGCCGAGGCGCGACTGATCTATGCCCGGTGGAAGCTGGCAGCGGACAGCGCCAAGGCCGCAAAAGCCGAGGCAGAAGCCGCCGAGGCGCGGGTCAGTCAGGGCCAGGCCGCGCTGGAAAGTGCGCAGACAAAACAGAATGAAACCACGCGCGCGCTGGCCGATGCCCGCAGCGCCGTCGAGCAAGCACGCCAGCGCAGCAGTGACGCAGCGCACCATCTGGCGACGCTCACTGCCGAGCGCGACCGCGCCGAGGCGCGTCTCGGCGATCTGCAACAACAGGCGAACCGAATCGAGGAAGACCGGGCGCGTGAAGACCGGCTGACCCATGATGCCGCTGCCGCGCTGGAAGCACTGGAAGAAGAAGCAGCGGAACTGGCCGCGAAAATCAAGACGATCGATGCCGATTTACCACAGCGTAAGGCAGCGCATGACAATGCCGAGCGCGCGGTGCGCGAAACCGAGGTCGAACTGGCGCGTGCCAGCGCCGAGGCCGCACGAATCGAAGCCGATATCCGCGTAACCGAGGCGGCGTTCGACAATGCTCGCGGGCAATTGACCGAAGCCGAACGCGCACAGGCTGCTCTGGCCGCAGCCGAAGCGGCACTAGAAGATAACGACGTACTCACCCGCCAATGGGAAGAAGCCAAATCGGCATCGGATGCCGCCGAAAAGGCCATCACCGAGACCGAAGCAAAAGTACAATCTCTGGCCGAGCAACGCACCGCCATGCAACGTGCAAAGCAGGATGCCGAAGCAGAACTGTCCGCAGCGCGCGCTGAATTGAGTGGCCTCAGCCGCGAACATGATGCGCTGGAGCGCGATCTCGCCAAGCGACAAAGTGGCACCAGGCTGATTGACCAGCTGAGCGCTGATAGCGGCTATGAGCGCGCCCTTGCGGCAGCGCTGGGCGATACGCTCAATGCCGGGCTGGCCGATCACGGTGGCGACAATGCGCGCTATTGGTCGGGCCAGGCGAGCGAAGCCCCCGATACCCTGCCCGCAGGCTCCACCCGCCTCGCCGATCATGTCACAGCACCGGCAGAGCTGGCAGCGCGTTTGCAGGCGATACTGGTGTGCGACCGTGATGAAGGACAGGCATTGGCGCCAGGCCAGCGGCTGGTCACGCGTGACGGGGCGCTGCGCCGCTGGGATGGCTATGCAGCGCGCGGCGAACAGTCAGGCGCGGCGGAGCGGCTGGAACGCACCAACAGGCTCGCCGAACTCAAGACAATCATCGCGGGAAATGAAGCGGTGCTGGCGCGGCACCAGACAGCGCTCGACACGGCGCAGACAGCGCTCGAGAACGCACAACAGCAGACCCGCCAAGCCGAGGCCGCGCGCGCCGGCGCGCATGAAACGCATCGCCAGGCATTGCGCGATCTGGACACGGCTGAATTTGCGCGCCAGCGCAATGCCGAGCGACTGGCCGATCTTGGTGAACGGCGCGAACGCAGCGCGAATGCTATGACCAGCGCCAAAGCCGCCCTGGCCGAGGCTGAAGCCGCGCGTGCTGCACTGCCCGATGGTGCGGCACAGAAGCAGCGGCTGGTCGAGATGGAACAACAGAGCGAGACGATGCGCGCGGCGCTGCAAAAGGCACAGGCAGAGCTGGCCGCAGCCGAACAATCGGCAGCACAGACCAGCGAGCGGCTGGCGGTGGTCAAGGCAGAGATACGCGGCTGGCAGGCGCGCTCGGGCGAGGCCGACCAGCGGTTGCAGGAACTCGGCCGCCGCGCCGGGGAAATCAGCGCCGAGCAAAAGCGCATCGCCGAACAGCCGGAAAAGCTCGCCCGCGCCATTGCCGAGGCCGAAGCCAAACGCACCGAGATCGACGCCACGCTCAGCCGCCATATCGAAACGCTCAACACCGCCGAAACCGCAGTCAGCGAAGCCGAGGCCGCCAGCCGTGACATTGCCGAGGCGTTGGCCCAGGCGCGCGAGGGCCGCGCGGCAGCGCGCACCCGGGCGGAAAATGCCGATATGCGCCGCGTCGAAATGGGCCGTATTTCAGGCGAGCGCTTTTCCTGCTCACCCCCGCTGCTGCCCGAAACCTGCGATTTCGACGAAGATGATGTCGGCGAGGCGGAGGCTGAGTCTGCCGAACTCGACCGCCTGACCGCCTCGCGCGAGCGGCTGGGGCCGGTCAATCTGGTCGCTGCCGATGAGCTGGAGGAACTGGCGCTGGAGACCGAAAAGGCACGCACGGAGCAGGAGGATCTGGTCACCGCGATCGCCGAATTGCGCGGCTCGATCGGCAGCCTGAATCGCGAGGGACGCGCCCGGTTGCGCGCTGCCTTTGAAGAAGTGGACAACCATTTCCAGCGGCTGTTCGTGCGGTTGTTCAACGGCGGCAAGGCACATCTGGCGATGATCGACAGCGACGATCCGCTCGAGGCAGGCCTTGAAATCATGGCCCAGCCGCCGGGCAAGAAACTGTCCTCGCTTACCCTGCTCTCGGGCGGCGAACAGGCGCTGACCGCAGTGGCGCTGATCTTCGCGCTGTTCCTCACCAACCCGGCGCCGATCTGCGTCCTCGATGAGGTCGATGCGCCGCTCGACGATGCCAATATCGACCGTTTCTGCGACCTGCTCGACCAGATGGTACGCGAAACCAACACCCGCTATCTGATCGTTACCCACAACGCCGTGACGATGAGCCGGATGCACCGGCTGTTTGGCGTCACCATGATCGAGAAGGGCATCAGCCGGCTGGTCTCGGTCGATCTTGGTGGAGCCGAGGAATTGCTCGCGGCGGAGTAGCGCTACACCGCGACCGGACTTTCGCCGCCAATCTTGTCCTGGGTGCGCAATTCGAAATCGCTGGCGTCGTGGCGCTCGAGCAATTGCTCGGACGGATCGCCAAAAGGCCGGTTGACCATCTTGCCGCGCTTCACCGCCGGGCGCTCGACGAGCATCTTGCTCCAGCGCTGGACATGCTCATAGCCCTGGACCTGAAGAAATTCTCCAGCGCTATAGAGCAGGCCCAGCGCCAGTGCACCATACCAGGGGAAGATGGCAATATCGGCGATGCTGTACTCACTGCCGGCAATATATTCATTGTCGGCCAGCTGGCGGTCGAGCACGTCGAGCTGGCGCTTCACTTCCATGGCGAAGCGGTTGATCGGATATTCCATCTTTGTCGGGGCATAGGCATAGAAATGGCCGAAACCGCCGCCGAGATAGGGCGCGCTGCCCATCTGCCAGAATACCCAGTTCATTACCTCGGTGCGCAGCGGGCCGGATGCGGGCAGAAATGCATCGAATTTTTCGGCAAGGTGGAACAGGATCGAGGCCGATTCGAAGACCCGCACCGGCGTGTCACCGCTGCGGTCCATCATCGCCGGGATCTTGCTGTTCGGGTTGACTGCGACAAAGCCGCTGGAGAACTGCTTGCCCTCCTGGATATTGATCAGCCAGGCATCATATTCGGCACCTTCATGGCCAAGCGCGAGCAATTCCTCGAGCATCACCGTCGCTTTGACCCCATTGGGCGTGCCCAGCGAATAAAGCTGATAGGGATGCTTGCCGACGGGCAGTTCCTTGTCGTGCGTTGCCCCGGCAATCGGCCGGTTGATGCTCGCGAAACGACCGCCGCTCTCGCTGTCCCAGGTCCAGATTTTCGGTGGGATATATTCGGCTTCGGCCATGACGTGATTCCTTTGCTGCTGGGTTTCCCCGTCTACATAGAAACAAGTCGGCGCAACGCCAATACATCGTTACTTTGACGTATCGAGATTGGTTTATCGGTATCAGTCGCCAAGGGCATCACCGAGCACGAACCGGGGGCCGCTGCCCTGTCGCCCGGCACGGTCATCAGGGTTATAAAGCGCGCATTTCTCCAGCGACAGGCAACCACAGCCAATACAGCCATCGAGCCGGTCGCGGGTGCGCTCGAGCATGGCGATACGCGCATCGATCAGTGCGCCAACCCGGGTGGCGATATATGACCAGTCCTGCTTCGTCGGCGCCTGGTCGCGGGGCAGCAGCGCCAGCGCCTCGGCAATTTCCGACAGGCTGAGCCCAAGCTGCTGCGCAATCAGAATGAAGGACAAACGGCGAATATCGGCACGCAGAAAGCGCCTCTGTCCACCGGCACTGCGTACCGGATGGATCAGCCCCTTGCCCTCGTAGAAACGGATGGCGGACACCGAAAGCCCGGTGCGACTGGCCAGATCGCCAATGCTGAGCTGTGATGCTGCCGCCATGAAACACGCCTGTATCGGAGAAAGATAAAGCTTGATCTCACCTTAGGTTGAGGTTGCACAACAGGCAAGAGGAGGTGATTCGGCGGGCTATTCCAAACCCGCCATGCTGCACCTCGTGATTGATGGAGAAAGGACGTGCCTCATGCCCACAGCCGGAACTGCCCGAATAGAACATGTGAACATCACCGTCACCAACCCGAAGCAGACAGCGGATCTGCTGTGCGCGCTTTTTGGCTGGCATATCCGGTGGGAGGGGCCATCAATGCTGGGTGGCCATACGCTGCATGTCGGCGATGACAGCGACTATATCGCTGTCTACAGCAATGACGATGCCACGTCCCCTGTCCGCAAATTTGCCAAGGGCCAGCCGCTGAATCATATCGGTATTGTCGTCGACGATCTCGACGCCATCGAACAAAAGGTCATCGCCGCCGGCCTCAAGCCCTTTTCGCATGGCGATTATGACCCTGGACGCCGCTTCTATTTCTTCGACCCGGACGGGATCGAATATGAGATAGTCAGCTATCGCACGCAGTGAACTGCAAACTGCTGCGGGCTATTTCCTGACCCGCCAGTCCTTCCGATAAGTCGATTCCTCGGTATATTTTCGTTTCGCTGCGTCCTGCTGCTCAGCCAGTTCGGCCTCAGTCGATAGCCGTGCTCTACTGTCCTTCAACAGCGTATCGCGACGGATCGGGATGAGCTGGGCGATCGGTGTACCGGCGGGCAGATGGAAATCACCGATCGGCCCGGTCCAGGCAAAGGGGAGGTTAACCGTGGTGTCGAAACGGTCGCAATCGACAAAGCCGGAAAAGCAGGTGAAGGGCAGGTCAGGCCGGCTGAGCGGCTGAGAGAACAGCACCGAATAGCCATTGGGCACCTTTATCCGCCACGGATTGATGAATTTGAGCGGCATCGTTGACTCGAACGGCGGATTGGGCGCGCCAATCTGGCCGGGATGATGCTGCTCGACCGGCTGGAACGGGACATCGGGGTGCCATCCCATCTGGATCGACACCCGGTCCTCGGGGATGCGGAACTGGACATCGAAAGGCAGCGGAAGGACGAAGCCAAGCGAAAAGGCATCGGTCATTGGCAGGCATGCCTTGGCGGTGAGGCCGGGCAGACCATGCGCATCGTCCATGCCCATTTCGCGCTCCAGCCGCTTGAACCAGTCGGGTGCGAAACGGATGGCGCGTTCGGGTGCCGGGATCAGTCCCTGCAATGCCGGATCGCAGAGAAATTCGATCTGGTTTTCGGAGGAGGTTGGTGCCGCGCCCGCAGAACTGGCCGGGGCGGGAGCAGGGCTGGCGCTGTCGCCATAGTTGAAGCGGATTTTGAAATCGCTCACATCTTTCCCCTGTCCGGTCTCCGCTTATCCCGCCAGCCCCAGCGTCGCACAGGCGAGGAACATGAACAAGCCGGCATTGCGGTTGGAGCGGAATTTGGCCAGCGGATCGCCCGGGTCTTCGGGTTTCAGCGTCGCCACCTGCCACAACAGGTGCAGCGTCACCGGCAGCAGCGCCGCCAGCCCCAGCATATCGGGCCGCTTCAGCCACAGCGCCAGCGCCCATAGTCCGATGGCGGCAATATAGCATAGCGCCACCCCCAAGCGCACCGAGCCGCCCATGGCGCGGGCGCTCGAGCGGATGCCGACCAGCGCATCATCCTCGACATCCTGCAGCGCATAAATGGTGTCATAGCCGATGACCCAGGCGATGCAGCCGCCGTAAAGCGCCAGCACCATCGGCGGCAGCGCGCCGCTGACACTGGCCCCGGCGACCAGCGCGCCCCAGCTGAACACCATGCCAAGCCAGGCCTGGGGCCACCAGGTGATCCGCTTCATGAACGGATAGGCGGCGACCAACGCCAGGCTGGCGAGCGCAATGCCCTGGGCCAGCAACGGCAGTTGCAACAGCACCACCAGCCCGATCAGGCAGAGCGCCACCAACCACATCCAGGCCGCGCGCAGCGACACCGCACCGCTGGGCAATGGGCGGCTGCGGGTGCGCGCCACCTGCGCATCGAGATCGCGGTCGACAATATCATTATAGACACAGCCCGCGCCGCGCATCGCGATGCTGCCGAGCAGGAACCACAGCAATAACGGCCAGTGATCGCGCACATCGCCCGCCAGCGCGGTGGCAAAGGCACAGGGCCAGAACAGCAGCCACCAGCCAATCGGTCGGTCAAATCGTGCCAGCAGCGCATAGGGCCGTGCTGCGGCGGGCAGCAAGCCGAGCAATCCGCGATATTCGCTATCGGGTGTGATCTGATTAGTTTCCGCCATAACCGTTCGTTTCGTGCGCAGTCGAGAAACGGTAACGAGAGCATGTCTCGACTTCGCCCGACATGAGCGGCATTAAGGAAATGATTGGACAAAGGCAAAGAAAAGCCCCGAGAAGCGTCAGGACAGGAGAACAGATGCCCGCAACCCCCGCCTGGCCACCGCAGTCACTGCCGCGGCTCTATGTTGCCCAGCCGCTTTCGGTCGGTCTCGAGGTTGTGCTGCAGGGCAATCCAGCGCATTATCTGGCGCATGTGCTGCGGCTGTCGGTCGATGCCCAACTGGTATTGTTCGACAATATCAGCGGCGAATATCTCGCCAGTATTACCGAAGTGAAGAAACGATCAGTCACATTGATCGCCGAGGAATGGATTCGCGAACGCGAAAGCGTCCCCGATCTGTGGCTCTGCGCCGCCCCGATAAAGCGCGAGCGCTGGCATTTCATGGCGGAAAAGGCATGCGAACTCGGCATTGACCGCTTCTGCCCGGTGCGCACGGAGCGCACCATGGGGGATCGTATCCGGCTCGACAAGCTCGAGATGCATATGATCGAAGCGGCGGAACAGTGCGAACGCACTGCCCTGCCCGCTGTTGCGCCGATACAGGACCTGCCCATCATGCTGGAAAAATGGCCCTCAGGACGACAGCTGTTTTTCGCTGATGAACGGCTGCATGAAAGCGGCGAAGGCGGCTTTGCCAATGCTGTCGCGGCGCATCCGGGCCCGGCGGCGATCCTGATCGGCCCCGAAGGCGGTTTCAGCGACGCCGAGAACAGCCTGATCCGCAACCACCCGCAAGCGGTAGCGGTATCGCTCGGCCCCCGCATATTGCGCGCTGAAACGGCGGCACTGGCAGCAATCAGCCTGTGGATGGCCGAGGCAGGCGACTGGGCAGCGCGTTAACCTTTACGCCCTGATGACCTGATTTTACACGTCGAGACCCACGCAAAGCCGGGGGTGTTTATGATTAATCAACCATTTGGGACGATAATTCACCGTTGACCAGATGGGGATTTTGATTTGATGAGGCAGCGATCCCGACTGTCCGGCGTCTGCCCGGCGGGTGCCAGAGCCGGTGCGAGCGCGCTTTTTGCGCTGATCCTTCTGTGCCTGATGCCAAGTGCGGCATGGGCGCAGACGGTCAACAGTTATGTCAACAGCACCGATGGCGCGATCAACAGCGGCACATCATGCACCAGCCCGCTGGTGCGTAATTTCAACGTCACCGACAATTTCACCATATCCGATGTCGATATCGGCGTTTTCGCCACCCATTCATGGCGCGGCGACATCCGGCTGACTTTACAGTCACCCAGCGGCACCAGAGTACAGCTGACCAATGGCAATACCAACAATCTGAGCGGCGATAATTTCAACGTCCGCCTTAACGACGAGGGTACCCAGCTGGTCAATACCGATGGCAATACCGTCAACCATTCGACCGTGACACCGCCGCCTTTCCAGAATGATTTCATCCCCAATAGCGCACTGAGCGCCTTTGACGGCGAGAACAGCAATGGCACATGGCGGCTTGAAATCTGCGACCTGTTTACTGGTGCCGATGATGGTCTGTTCCAGCATGCAGAGCTTTACCTGACCGAGCCGGCGGCAAACTCTGCCGACCTTTCGCTCAGCATGGGCGTCAGCAACAGCAATCCGACCAGCGGCAGCCAGGTCATCTATACCCTGACTGTGTCCAATGAGGCTTCATCGTCGCTATCAGCCAATGGCGTGCAGGTCCGCAAGAACCTGCCTGTCGGTGTCAGCTTTGTCAGCACCAGCGGCACCGGCAGCTATGATCCGGCAACCGGCATCTGGACCGTCGGCACCATAGCACCGGGTGGGTCAGCCACGATCAACATTACCGTCAATGTCGATGCCGGGGCGAGCGCAACTGTCACCAGCAGCGCAGAGATCATTGCCTCTTCGGCACCGGACCCGGATTCGACGCCCGATAACGGTTCTACCAATGAAGATGACGATGATACCGCCCAGTTCACCGTGCAGGGCACGCGAACCGCAGGGACGCCACCGGCGCTGATATGCCCGGCCGGGTCAAACCTGTTCGACTGGGACGGGCGCAGCTGGCCCAATGGCAGCCTCGACAATACCTATGCGCTGACCGGGCTCGGCGATATCCGTTTCCTGATCACCAATGACGGCACATTTCTCAACAATGCCGCCTTTGGTGGCCAGACACCCTTGTTGCAATCGGTCATTGATGGCGGCAATCCGGGACAGACACAGCTGCTGCTGCTGACCAATATGAACAACCAGTCGGATGAGGCAGTCACCACTATCACCCTGCCGAGCGCGGTCGACGGGGCGCAATTCGTCATCGCCGATGTCGACCATGCCGCCAACCAGTTCGCTGACCGGGTGGAGGTGACCGGGAGCTTCAACGGGGCACCGGTGATACCGACACTGACCAATGGCATTGCCAACTTCGTCATCGGCAACAGCGCCTTTGGCGATGCCGGGGCCGACAGCGATACGGCCAATGGCAATGTCACGGTGACCTTTGACAGCCCGGTGGACACCATTGTCATCCGCTATGGCAACCACAATTTCAACATTCCGGCCGATCCCGGCCAGCAGGGCATCACCATTCAGGATATTAATCTGTGCGCCCCGACAACCACCCTTTCGGTCACCAAGATTTCGCAGGTGCTCGATGATGCCGTGAACAGCAGCAATCCCAAGGCGATCCCCGGGGCAACGCTGCGTTACTGCATATTGATCAGCAACAGCGGCAGCGCGACGGCGGAGAATATCATTGCCAGCGACAATATTCCCGCAACCGTGAGCTATGTCGCGGGAAGCCTGCAGACCGGCAGCGAATGTTCGGGCAGTCTGACAGCGGAAGACGATGATGCGGCAGGCGCCGATGAGAGCGATCCCTTTGGCGCCTCATTCGACGCCGGTGCATCGGTGAAAGGCCAGATTACCGGCACCGCCAGCGCGCTCGGCCCCAATGCCAATCTGGCGATCATCTTCAATGTTACCGTCGACTGATTTGCATCGGCAATGCAAGGTCGTTTCGCGAACAAAATAACGCTGGAATCATGGCTTGCCAGACCCTAAGGCTCAGCCATGAGCACCCGTACATCTGGCCCCTCCGACAGCCCGGTCATCGAAGATATCGCACAGCTTTGCGAGCCGATGCAGCGCGGCGAAAAACCCAAAGACAAATGGCGCATCGGCACTGAGCACGAAAAATTCGTGTTCTGCCGTCAGGACCGCCATGCGCCGAGCTATGATGAGCCCGGCGGCATTCGCGACCTGCTGATGGCACTCACCGAATTTGGCTGGGAGCCAGTGATTGAGCGCGGCGCCGATGGCATCGACAATGTCATCGCGATGCACGGACCCGATGGCACGGTCAGCCTGGAACCGGCGGGGCAGCTTGAACTGTCGGGCGCGCCGCTTGAGCATCTGCATGAGACCTGCAACGAGACCGGCCGCCATCTTGAGCAGGTCAAGGCGATCGGCGACAAGACCGGCAAGGGCTTTCTCGGTCTCGGCATGTGGCCGGACAAACGCCGCGAAGACCTTCCGGTTATGCCCAAGGGGCGCTACAAAATCATGATGCGCCACATGCCCAAGGTCGGCAATCTGGGTCTCGACATGATGCTGCGCACCTGCACCATCCAGGTCAATCTCGACTATTCATCCGAAGCCGATATGGCGCAGAAATTCCGTGTCGGGCTGGCGCTGCAGCCTCTGGCCACGGCGCTGTTCGCCAACTCGCCCTTCACCGAGGGGAAGCCCAATGGCTATCTCTCCTATCGCAGCCATATCTGGTCCGATACCGACCCGGCCCGCACCGGGATGCTGCCTTTCGTCTTCGAAGAGGGTTTCGGCTACCAGCGCTATGTCGACTATATGCTCGACGTGCCGATGTATTTCGTCCACCGTGACGGACAATATATCGACGCGGCCGGACAGAGCTTCCGCGATTTTCTCAAAGGCAGGCTCCCCGCGCTCCCCGGCGAGCGCCCGACCATGGATGACTGGAACGACCATCTCTCCACCGCCTTTCCCGAGGTACGGCTGAAATCCTTCCTCGAGATGCGCGGTGCCGATGGCGGGCCGTGGAACCGCATCTGCGCCCTGCCTGCCTTATGGGTCGGCCTGCTCTACGATCAAAGCGCGCTCGATACCGCTTGGGATCTGGTCAGGGGCTGGTCGATGGAAGCGCGCCAGACACTGCGCGACAGCGTTCCGAAAATGGGTTTCGATGCGCCGCTGGGCGATGGCCGCACCCTCCGCGACATAGCCGGACCGGTGCTCGATATTGCAGCCGCGGGACTTGCCAGCCGCAACCGGCTCAATAGCAGCGGCGACAATGAGACCGGCTTTCTCGAACCGCTGCGCGACATTGTGAACCGGGGACGGACACCGGCAGAACAGGTGCTGGCGCTCTATCACAGCGAATGGGCCGGTGATGTCGACCATATTTACGAGGCCATGAGCTTCTGAATAACGGAACCGCCAGCAATGCGGCGCAACATGATACTCAAAAAGTAACATAAATGACACAATAGCCGCATGAAATAGCAATAATCCCCATGATTCTGGGGCGCTCAGCTTGACCGCAGTGCAGCATTTTTTCAGGTCTCCCAGATAACGGGGGCATTAATGATCTCCGCATAATCCCGATTACATCGATTATCGTCACGCTGCCCTGACAGGAGATTGCAGATCATGCGTTCCCATATCCAGAAAACCGCCTTCCGCGCCGTGCTCGCCTCTGCACTGGCGACCTCTTCACTTACCGCCATGCCGGCCATGGCCCAGCAGGGCGATGATGATGTTGCTACCGATGATCAGGGGCTGGACGTGCTTATCGTTTCGGCACAGCGCCGCGACGAGGACATTCAGGACGTGCCGCTGTCGGTATCGATCCTCAACGATGAGGCGCTCGACGTATTGTCTTCGGGCGGTGCCGATATCCGCTCGCTGGCAGGCCGTGTCCCGGCGCTCAACATCGAGAGCTCCTTCGGCCGAACCTTCCCGCGTTTCTATATTCGCGGTCTCGGCAACACCGATTTCGACCTCAATGCATCGCAGCCGGTCAGCCTGGTCTATGACGATGTGGTCCTGGAAAATCCAATCCTCAAAGGCTTTCCCGTGTTCGACCTGGAGCGCGTCGAGGTGCTGCGCGGCCCGCAAGGCACATTGTTCGGCCGCAACACCCCTGCCGGTATCGTCAAGTTCGACACCGTCAAGCCGGGTGAGACCGGCGGCTATGCCCGCGCCAGTGTCGGCAGCTTTGGTTCGGCGAATATCCAGGCCGCTGTGGGCGTTGCCGATGACAGTGGCTTCTCGGTCCGCGCCTCGGGCTCCTATCAGCGGCGCAGCAACTGGATCGACAATGTCGATGCCCCGGGAGACGACAATCTTGGTGGTTTCGATGACATCGCCGCGCGTATCCAGCTGCAATATGAGAGTGGCGGCTTTACCGGACGGCTGTTCGGCCAGACCCGCATTTTCGACGGCACTGCCATCGTCTTCCGCGCCAATGCGCTCGAACCCGGCACTGGCAACCTGATCGGCATTGGCGGACCTGGCACCGATTTCAGCCGCCGCGAGACCCGCGCCGATGGTATCAACTTCCAGCGGCTCGAACTGTACAATGTCGGCGGCGCACTGGAATATGATTTCGGCGGTGTCACGCTTTACTCAATCACCTCCTACTGGAACGGCAATTTGTTCAGCCGCGGCGATATCGATGGTGGCTTCGGCAACCAGTTTGCGCCGGCGCAGGGTCCGGGCTTTATTCCGTTCAGTGCCCAGACCCAGGACAATGTGCCCAGTCTCGACCAGTTCACCCAGGAACTGCGCCTCGCCAGCAATGGTGACGGCCCGCTATCCTATCAGTTCGGCTTCTTCTATTTCAGCGAGAATCTCGACATTGAGACTTTCGACTTTGGCGGACCGCAAGATGTTATCCCTTCTGCCGTTGCGCTGCAGCGCCAGGAAAGCGAAGCCTTCGGCATTTTCGGCTCGGTCAGCTATGCCTTTGACAACGGCCTGACCCTGCAGGCCGGTGCGCGCTACAATGATGACTCGCGTGATTTTGTCGCTTCGCGCCCGGTCGACACTCGTCCCGGCTTTCTCGGCTTTGGCGGACCGGTTGCACCGATCACCAACAATGTCGATGCCAATCTGCTGACATGGGACCTCAGCGCGGTCTATGAAGTCAATCCGGACGTCAACATCTTTGCCCGCGCCGCGCGCGGCTATCGTGCGCCGTCAATCCAGGGTCGCCTCGCTTTTGGACGCACCACCTCGGTGGCTGACTCCGAACGTACCATGTCCTATGAGGCAGGTATCAAGTCGACCCTGTTTGGCGGCCTCGCCCGGTTCAACCTCACCGCCTATTATTCCAACACCGAAGACCTGCAGCTTACCGCTGTTGGCGGCGGCACCAATTTCAATACGCTGCTCAATGCGGCCGATGTGGAAAGCTATGGTTTCGAGGCTGAGTTGCAGGCCCGTCCCGCCGATGGTCTCGACCTCAGCATCGGCATCGGCTTCAACGAGAATGAAATCCAGGATCCGCAGTTGCAGACTCAGGTTTGCGCCGCACCCTGCACCGTCCTCGATCCGATCGTTGCCCCCGGCATCGCCTCGATCGACGGCAACCGCCTGCCCCAGTCGCCACGCTGGACGGTTAACTGGACCGCAGGCTATGCGCACCCCGTCGGCGGCGGTGAACTCTATGTCTTTACCGACTGGTACTATCGCAGCCGGATTCAGTTCTTCCTCTATAATTCGGTTGAATTTGCCGATGACAATCTGCTCGAGGGCGGCCTGCGCTTCGGTTATCGCACCCAGGATGGCAAGTTCGACCTAGCCGCCTTCGCGCGTAACATCACCAACGACACTTCGGCCGTTGGCGGTATCGACTTCAACAACCTGACCGCTTTCGTCAACGAACCGCGTATCTTCGGCGTGGAAATCGGAACCCGGTTCTAAGCTGCAACGACAGCCAAATCAAAAGGGCCCGTGGCGCATGGCGCTGCGGGCCCTTTTGATTTGGCATGTCCTGATTAAAGCCTATTCCGCCGGGGCGACATCGTCTGTGGCGCTGCCGCTATCGGGTTTTCCCTGCGGCGCAACCGGCTGCGGCCTGCGCCAGCCGACAAGCCGACCAGCCAGCGCGTTGATGCTGCGTGGGATCATGGCATTGCGGTCCATCCAAGCGGCATAGGCGGCGTAATCGGGATCAGCCATAAGATGCTTTTCCTCGGTACGGGCGCGCCAGTAATACACGCCGCTGACCAGCGCCAGCAAAGCCGTATTACGCACCATATCGGTGAACGAACCGCTGGTGGTGAGAAATGGCAGCGTCGCCAGCCACCAATAGAGATTTTTCGCCAGATAGGCCGGGTGCTTGGTCCAGCCATAGGGACCATGCGTCAGAATGCCGCGATGGGTGAGGTTGGAGAAGCGCAAGCCGAAGGCGACCGTGGCCCAGGCATAAACAGCGGTCAGGAACACCAGCGCCGCCCCCCAGACGATCAGCAGCGGCGTATTGCCGGCAAACCAATAGGCCCAGTCGGCGGTATTGACATGGTAGTTGAGCGGGCCGCCATCACCCATCAGGATGAACGGCGGATAGCAGATCAGTGCCGCCAGCCAGCCGGCAAGATAGGGATTGGCGGTGCGGATATGCGCATCGAGCGGCTTCATCGTCAGCATATAGCCGACGGTGGCAAACTGCACATCAACAACGAACATGGCAATGATCAGCCAATGTGCGATCAGCACCGGGTTGCCGATGATATCAGCCAGACGCAGCTGCACGATATCGGCAAAACCGCCGGGCACGATCGAGATCATGAAGGCGAGGAAGAAGCCCTTGACCAGCCAACTGCGCGCATGGTTGGCAATCGCTTCACGATCCCATCCCGCCTGGCCACAGAGCATCGCGCCAAAATGCCAGGCGCCGTCCTTCGGTTCGACCAGATAGCGATCGAGCCAGATAACATAGGGGATCGACCCGATGAACAGCAGCGGTGCCAGCGTGGTGAACACCTCCATCGAGAACACATATTGCCCGGCCCAATACCAGCGTGAAATGGCATAGATGGCGGCTATGATCGCCCAGGTCGCCCATAGCCCGGCGAGCTTGATCTGGCTGATGTCCATGACTTCGGACACCGGGCGGGGAGCCGACCAGTCGATACCGGTAGAAGCACGGCGGTGCACCTTGTCGACGAGCAGCGACCAGACGACCATCGCCACACCACAGAATATCGTCGCCATCAGCGCCGAATAGGGGCCCGAGGCACGCTCTGGCAGGAATGTCATACCGAACAGTTCCGGGCCGATGCCCAGCATGGTCATGACGGCTCCGAAATTGCGGGCGATCATGATCCACAGTACCAGCCCGGCAAGGCCGGCAATGCCGACACCATGGCCGACGGCACTTTGCGGGCGCGGATCACCTTTGCGATGCTTTCCGGAATCCCCTTCGGACAGCCGCAAGGGCTGCCGCGCATCGTCTGCCATGGGCGGAATATTGTCCATGACTGCCAGTTTAACCGTAAATGGTAAGCAAGCCATGAATAATATTCCGCCCATGCCTTGACCGGCAGAGTGAGGACGTACCGCCCGCCAATGATGCCCCCGGGTTAAAAGCCTCTTTTGAAAGCCCTGCCTTTCAGGCCTTTATGGAATCCCCGGCGATGGAAACCGCGATGATGGATACCCCCGCGATAGACAAAGCCGTTTTTGAAGCCTTTACGGAAGCCGCGCTTGCGGAAATGACGCCCGCGAAAGCCGCGTCCCCTGAAGCCGCGTCCGCGAAAACTACGGCCCCGCGCTATGCGACGGCCACCTCGGATACCACGTCCACGGCGCAGTTCCGACTTGTCCTCGACTTGGGTGGCGCCGGGCGCAATATCGACGACCGGCACGGCAAAAGACTTTGTAGTGCTGACAGGTACCGCAGCCTGCGCCGTCGGACCGAGGGCGAGAAAGGCGAATGCACCAGCGAAAGTGAGAGCAATTCTGTTCATGTTTACTATCTCCTGAATTAACAGGTCATTCGCAGAGCAGCCCCGGCTCGTTACACCGGCAGTGCCAATCCTTCTCCCTGTCCCAATCGCCGCCCAGCCCGCCGCTCCCGGTTTGCCGGATTTTAACGGTCCTGGACTAAGATCATCGTCATGGGGAAACAGTTTTACCGGCGTACCGTCTTTCGGGCGCGCACTACAGCTATTGCTACAGGATTGATGATGGTCGCGCTCGCCGCGCCTGTCTCGGCCAATGGTGACGGCTATCTGCAATGCGTGCCCTATGCGCGCCAGCAGTCGGGCATCAGCATCTATGGCGATGCCCATACCTGGTGGCACCAGGCAGGCGGGCGCTATGCCCGGGGCAATCAACCAGCGGTCGGCGCGGTGCTGGCTTTCCGTCCCATCGGGCGGATGCGGCTTGGCCATGTCGCCACGGTCAGCGCGATTGTCGATGATCGCACCATCCTGCTCGACCATGCCAACTGGTCGCCGATCAACGGTCGGCGTGGCCAGATTGAGCGCGATGTCAGAGCTGTTGACGTATCGCCCGCCAATGACTGGTCACAGGTGCGGGTATGGTATGCACCGATCAATGACCTCGGCACTACACGCTATCCGGTGCATGGCTTTATCTACAATGCACCGCCCGGAATGATTCCGGATGCCACATCCCGGCCCGATAACCCGCAACGGATTTATACCGCCACTACGCGCGAGCCACAGACTCCGGCAGAGCCCACCGATCCGCTGGGCGAACTGCTCGGGAAACTGGATATCGGCACGGCCGAGTAAGGACGCTCAGCCGGCCTTGGCCACCGGGGCGTCATCGCCCAGATCTTCGTACCAGGCTTCGACCGGACCGTTGATCCTGATCGTCAGCGGACGTCCCTTGCGGTCGAGCGTCTTGCCCGCCTGCACCCGAATCCAGCCCTCGGAAATGCAATATTCCTCAACTGTGGTCTTGCGCTCGCCCTTGAAGCGGATGCCGATACCACGGCCCAGCTTTTCCGGATCATAATGAGGGCTGCCGGGATGCACGGCGAGGCGATCGGGGGGAATGTCGGACGCATTATCGGTCATGGAACAAACTCGCTACTGGATGATGCGAGGCTGTTTATGCGCTGTGCAGCCAGGCTGCAAGGCGCATCTGACCAGCAGCGACTCAGGCAAAAACCATTTCGTAATTATCCGCGGATTTCGGATCGCCACCATATCGGTTGTCCCCCTTCTGACCCGGCATGAACATAACCACCAGAAAGATGATCGCGACAATACCGCCGACAAAAGGCAACATGGTAAGTCCATAATAGAGCAGCAGATACCAGCCGCTAAAGCCGACATCGTGAAGCCGACGCACGGTTACCGCCAGATTGGGAATAAAGGTCGCAAGCCACCAGATCGCCAGCAGGAAAATACTGGTCGATCCGACAAGCAATTCGGTCAGCGCATCGTCGCCAAGGCCGCCATCGTCGAAGCTGCTGTCGTTGAACACATTCTGTGCAGGGCCGATAGGCGCATCCGGCGCGGGCGAGGAGCAAAAGGGTTCGCATTTGCGCTTTCCCACTGCGGCGCTTGCATCCGCCAGCTGGACATAGGATTGGCTTCGGCTCGAAAAGGAACCCATCTCGCCACTGGTTGCCACTATGGACATCAGCGACGCCAGGATCGGCGCGATCAGCGCGAAAGTGACAACCAGGTTGAGCAGCTGGAAACACCAATATTCCCGCCGCCGCGAACGGCCCGAAAATTCTGCATAACGCCGGAACGGCAGGATAAACCAATGCATTACAGGCCCCTCACGCTGTGAAGGATTGTGTGTAACAGGGGAGTGTCAAACAGCCGTTAACACGCAACTTTACTTGCGGGACGGCACAATATCGAACGAAATACAGATGCGCTCTTCTTCAAGGCCATGCGGCCATGTGCGGTGATGTAGCCAGGACGGGAACAGCAGCAGCATGCCTGGTGCCGGATGAATAATCTTCTCACCCAGCTTCTCGGATGCCCCTTCCCCCAGCAAGCGTTCCGACCAGCCAAAGCCGATAGCTCCCGCCTTGTCCGTGCCATGTACTATCGTTTCGGGCACCGCGCTGTAATAGACACCGCTGATCCAGCCATCGGCATGCACATGCCATTTCTCATGGCCTTGTGCTCCGGTCAGCACCGCCCAGGGAGAAATGCGCGCGGTTTCAGGACGCCGCTCTTCGAAGAACTGGTGCGGCGGCAAATCCGCGAGTGCGCGCAGATGATCTTCCACCATATCGGCGATCCGGTCGAGCAGCCGCTTCACCATCGGGCCGTTGCGCATATAGAGTTCGTCGATCCGCCAGCTATTGCTGCTGGCACGCAGGGAATTTTCATAGCGTAGCGACGGATGGCGCTTCAGTTCATCATTGAGTCGGTCGTTGAACGCGGCCAGATCGGCAAATCCCTCTGGTGGTTCCAGCGATGTCTGGCGCAACAATGTTTCTTCACCGCGGATCGCCCGGGCTTCATCTTCGCGCCCAAGTGCCGCCAGAGCAGTAACATAGCTTGCCACCAACCGCGGTTGCCGTCCCCCTTTGGCGATCAGCTTCTCGGATTGGGCGAGCAGAGCGGCAAAGTTGCCGGTATCGGCCTGGATCACGGCATATTTGCGGATCGCGGTCGAATAGGTCGGATCAATTGCCAGCGCATCGAGCAGCCGCTCGCTGGCCGCATCATAATCGCCGCGTCGGCGCAGGATATCGCCAAGTTCGACCAGCACCCGCGATTGCAGCGCGTCGTCGAGGGGCCGGTCGAGCAGATGGCGCAACAGCGTTTCCGCTTCTGCTTGATGATCCAGGGTATCAGATCCGCGCAGGGCTCTTGCAGCCAGAAGCTGTGTCGCGGCTGTGGTATTGGCTTCGCCGATGTTCCGATAAAGTGCGACAGCCTCGTCAAACCGGTCGAGACGCAACAACAGATCGATTATCTGCCATTTCTGCTTTGTCGAAGGGGTGGCAATCGCCTGCAAAAGCGTCAGACGCTGCTGCAGGTTGAGCGTAATCGGCGATGGCAGGTCAGGACGCATTATCGGCCGACCTGTGGCAGAAAGAGTCTATGCCAATAATCAGCTGTCGCCGGTCTCACCTCCCATGCCATCAATTCCTCCACCAAGAGCACCCTCAATCGCCAGCATGTCAACCTCCAGCTCGGTGAGTGCCGGCGGAGACCAGCTGCGCTTGAGGGTTACTGAATCGGTGGTTTCGGTCTGACGGCGCGTGTCACTGTTCTTCATATATTTGCTCCGGGGGCTGAGTAAGGGACTGTAGCGAAAACGCTAAGCATATCGTGACGATTCTGCGACCCCTAAATGGTCAACTGCCATGCCGCAGCGAGGCAGATCAGGAAAATACCTCTTCCACATCGCCACCGGCGCCTTTGGGATCGGGGCCGAAGCGATTGGGGCCACGCGTTCCCTCAAGGCACATGAACACCAGAATAATGATGCCGCCCACCAACGGAATAAATCCCAGCAGTACAAACCAGCCCGATTTATCCTGATCATGAAAACGCCGCACCTGTACGGCAAGGCTCGGAATCATGATCCCCAGGACAAATAGCCACAATAGCGGCCCCCCATCGTAATTCGCGCTGTAATTGGCGTTGTAGCCATCGCTTTCATATGTCGATGTTCCTATGCCGAGACCAAGAGCGTTCTCGATTATGGCGACAATAATGGCAGCGATCATGATCAGCAGGAAGAACATCCAATATTCCTTGCGCCGCGACCGGCCCTGAAAATCGGCATAGCGTTTCAGGGGCATGATCATCCATTCCATCATTATTGCCTTTCCTTGAGTGTCAAATTCAGGTTCTGAATAGCATTTGCAGCGGATTATACCAGTGCACCGGGTGCGCTATGCCGCATCCTTCTTCCGCGCCGCTTTCTTGCGCTCATGCGGGTCGAGATGGACCTTGCGCAGGCGGATCGATTTGGGGGTCACCTCGACCATCTCGTCATCGTCAATATAGGCAATCGCCTGTTCAAGGCTCATCAGCCGCGGCGGGGTCAGCCGGATCGCATCGTCCTTGCCGGTAGAGCGGAAATTGGTGAGCTGCTTCGATTTCATCGGGTTGACCTCAAGGTCTTCCGGCTTGGCATTTTCGCCGATGATCATGCCCTCATAGATCGGCACACCCGAGCCGATAAACAGCTCGCCGCGCTCTTCCAGCGCGTTGAGCGCATAGCCGACGCTCTCCCCGGTGCCGTTGGAGATGAGAACCCCATTTGGCCGCCCGGCAACGCTTCCCTTGTACGGCCCGTATTTCTCGAACAGCCGGTTCATGATGCCGGTGCCGCGGGTATCGGAAAGGAACTCGCCATGATAGCCGATCAGCCCGCGTGACGGCGCGCTGAATGTGATGCGGGTCTTGCCACCGCCCGAGGGCCGCATATCGGTCAGCTCGGCTTTGCGCAGCTGCATCTTCTCGACCACGGTGCCCGAATGCTCATCATCAACATCGATGACGACGGTCTCATAGGGCTCGGTGCGGTTGCCCACCTCATCCTCGCGGAACAGGACACGCGGACGGCTGATGCCAAGCTCAAAACCTTCGCGGCGCATTGTCTCGATCAGCACCCCAAGCTGCAATTCGCCGCGTCCGGCAACCTCGAAGCTGTCCTTGTCGGCGCTCTCGGTGATGCGGATGGCAACATTGCTCTCCGCCTCGCGCATCAGCCGGTCACGGATCATCCGGCTGGTAACCTTGTCGCCCTCGCGCCCGGCAAAGGGGCTATCATTAACGGCAAAGCGCATCGACAGCGTCGGCGGATCGATTGGCTGGGCTGCGATCGGCGTGTCGACTTCGGGCGCGGCGATGGTGTTGGCCACAGTGGCGACGGTCAGGCCCGCCAGCGAGATGATATCGCCGGCCGAAGCCGTTTCCACCGGCACCCGTTCAAGCCCGCGAAACGCCATGATCTTGGTCGCGCGCCCGGCCTCTACCTGATTGCCCTCGCGATCAAGCGCGCGGATCGGGTCGTTGATATTGAGCGTACCGGTGGCGATGCGTCCGGTGAGGATGCGCCCGACGAAATTGTCGCGGTCGAGCAAGGTCACCAAAAAGCTGAACGGCGCGTCCCTGTCGACATCGGGGGCGGGCACATGATCGATAATGGTATCGAACAGCGGTGACAGGTCGCCATCGCGCGCATCGGCATCGAGATTGGCATAGCCCGAACGACCCGAGGCGAACAGTGCCGGAAAATCGAGCTGCTCGTCATTGGCCCCGAGATTGACGAACAGGTCGAAACATTCGTCGAGCACTTCCTGCGGCCGACCATCGGGGCGATCAATCTTGTTGACCACAACAATCGGCTTGAGGCCCAGCGCCAATGCCTTGCCGGTAACGAACTTCGTTTGCGGCATTGGTCCTTCGGCGGCATCGACGAGCAGGATAACGCCATCGACCATGGAGAGGATGCGCTCGACCTCGGCGCCGAAATCGGCGTGCCCCGGCGTGTCGACAATGTTGATGCGCACCGGCTTGCCCTCACTGTCGGGGCGCTCGACGCTGGTGCATTTGGCGAGGATGGTGATGCCACGCTCTTTCTCCAGATCATTGGAGTCCATGGCGCGCTCTTCCACCCGCTGATTGTCGCGAAAGGTACCCGACTGGCGGAACAGCTGGTCGACCAGCGTGGTCTTGCCATGGTCGACATGGGCGATGATGGCGATATTGCGCAGCGAGGCGTTGGACATGGGGACAGGCCTTATCGAGAGAGTGTGCGGCCCGGCAGAATATTGCGCCCGGGCATGCTTTGGCCGCGCCTATACAGCGCCCCATGCTGCGGCGCAACAACGATGATGGCGATCAGTCGAGCGCGGCGCGCAGGCGCTCGCGATCATAGAGCGATCGGCCTTCCCTTTGCTCAAGCCGCCGGCGCAGATCCGCAAATCTCTGCCGCCATAGATAAAAGGCGACGCTGCGGCGGCCCTCTGCTGCTTCCTGCGCGGCGGCTTTCAGGGTGATGCTTGCCTGTTCTATGGAAGCGCGCATTTCGGCCAGATCATCCCCCGCGAAACGTTCATGGACAAGGCCGAGTATGTCGCGCGCGCCGGCGACCATAAGCTGGGCCTTTTCACTATCTCCGGTCTGGATGCGCAGTTCTGCCTGCGCTGCCGCCATTTCCACTAGCATCAGATCAGCAGTGAGGCCATGCTGCATTCGACTTTCAGCGGAAGTCAGATCATTGCAGGATTTCAGCGCCCGAATATATTCGGCCAGTGCCCTGAGCGTCCGGCTGTCCGGTTCGGCTCCGGCAAATTCGGTGACGATCAGGGTTTTCAGAAACGCTTCCATCTCACCCGGTTCGCTGCGCGACACCTTGCCCGGTTGCGACAGGTCGGGAATGGCAACCGGATCGAATATGCCATTGCCCCCGGCGGCGCTGAAAAAGCTGTTCGAGACATCCGCTGTTCCGGACGCACCGGAAGCGCCCGGGAAATGGAAATGGGGATTGTCGCCGCCATTGACATGACAACTGGCGCAGGACAGCCGCGCCTTGCTCGCCTGCCCGCCAAGCAGTGTCGGGTTGCGGAACAATAGTGCCCCTTCCTTTGCGAGCAGCGAAGCGCCATTGGATAGGCAGACACCGGGATCATAATTGACCGCTGCGACCATGGCATCCGCGCCACCATCGACCTTGAGCCACTGCATCGCCCGCAAGGGCAGCGTGTCGGTGGCGGCGGACAGCAGCGCCAGCGCCGCCAGTCCTGCAATAATAATGCTTAGCTGGCGGATGACCGCGCCTCGACCTCGACGATCCAGCGGCGCAGCTCATCGGCCTCGTAACAGCCGAAGCTGCACAGATCTTCCAGCTTCGCCAGATGCTGTTTTGCACCTGCCATGTCACCACGCTCCAGCTTGAGTTCGCCATAATATTCCCAGGCACCGCGATGATCGGGTGCCAGGGCCAGCGCGCGGTTATAATGATATTCCGCCGCGGCCAGCCGCTTGAGCTTGCGGTTGGCAAAGCCCTGATAGGTGACAATGTCGGGATGCGGGCCAAAGGCCAGCGCCGCCTGTTCAAGCGCTTGCAGCGCTTCGGCATAGCGCTGCTGGTTGATCAGGCCGATGGCTGCGGAATAGAGCGCATCGCCGCTGGCGGCATCGGCCAGCTGTGTCACATCCGGGCCGTAGCGGCTGACGGCAGCACCGCTCATGGCGCCCTTGATGGCGGCAATGGCTTCATCCAGCGCTGCGGCATCGCTGCAGCTTCCGGCACAGTCAGCCTTCAGAGCATTGAGGCGATCAAGCGTGGCTTCAGCATCACCATTCTTGTCGAGCCGGACATAGGTGATGCCGAGATCGCGATGCGCGATGATCATGCCCGGCGCATATCTAATCGCCTTTTCCAGACGCTTCAGCGCCTTTTTAAAATCACCGCTACGCATATAGGTGACACCCAGCATATATTGCGCATTGGCATCTTCAGGCGAGACGCGGATGACGCGCTTCAATGCTTTTTCCGCCTCGCGATAGTCCTCCGCTTCGAGCGCGGCCAGTCCCTTCTGATATTCGGCAGCGGCATCATATTGCGGCGCGCTGCGGCTTGGGCCGGAACTCGAGCCGGCAGCATGGAGCGGCGCGGAAAGCGGCATGGCCATGATCAACCCAAGAGCCAATGCGGACTTGATGGCAGTGGATATGGATGTGGCGGGTTTGGTCATGTTCAGCATAGTGTCTCTCCGGCTGTTCGCAGCAATATGTCCCCGTTTGTCGTCCAACGCCATACAGGTTCTTAGGTTCCGGTCGAGCCGAAACCACCGGCACCGCGCTCGGTCTCGTCCAGTTCGTCGACCTCGACCATCCTTGCCCGCTGCACCGGGGCGGCAACGATCTGGGCGACGCGCTCACCGCGATCGACAAGGAAATCGACCCGACCGAGATTGATCAGGATGATGCCCAGCTCGCCGCGATAATCGCTGTCGATTGTCCCCGGCGTATTGGGCACCGAAATGCCGTGTTTCAGGGCGAGGCCGGAACGCGGGCGCACCTGCACTTCATAGCCATCGGGCACGGCAATCGCGAAGCCGGTCGGCACCAGCGCGGTCGAGCCGGGCGGGATGATGACGTCCTGCGCCGCACGCACATCCATGCCGGCGGACCCCGGCGTTTCATATTGCGGCAGTGGCAGGCCCTCGCCATGGGACAAGCGTTTCAGTTTGATTTCAATCATGGTTTCCCACCAGCAATGTAAGCATCGATAAGACTTCCCAACTGTTCAGCATTTCATGGTCCTTATCCGCCAGCACGAAAAAATGTGCGGCTACACTCCGCTGTTTCAACCGATCATAATAAAGCTTCGATAAGGATGACGGTGTCACCTGGTCATCTTCCCCCACCATAATGGTGATCCGCTTGTCCTGGTTGATCCTTTCCACCATGTTGAGCGGATTGATGCTCGTAACAGGCTGATCAAATGGCGCATCAGGAGCAATGGAAAGCATGTGTTCGCGCCATTGATCCAACACACAGGGGCAGGAAACCAGCAGCGCAGAATCAACAAGCTGCGGATAAAGCGCGGCAAGATTGGCCGCAATCGCCGCACCGCCGGAATGACCAACAATAACAGCATCAGAGCCGGGATATTTTTGACGCTCTGCAGCGATGACTTCAGCAATGGCAGCGATGCGATCAGCGGTGTAATTGTCGCCGGTGGCCATGCCCTTCTTACCCGCTGACTGATTGCCAAGGCCGTCACTATAACCGGGACGAAGAATCGCAATAATACGGCTATTGGGGATTTGCTCTGCCGCTTTCCGGGCAAAGGCATAATGATAAGAAGGCGGCGCGAAGGGGGCGTCGCCATGGAGCACAAAAATCAGGGTTTTGGTATCATCCTGTTCTTCGCTGCCATAGCTTTTCGTGTAAAGCTCACTGCCTTGCGCCGCGTCATCCGAAGCATAAGCCAGCGATGAAAGACAGAGAAAAAGCACCGCCAAGAGCCAGCGCGCACCGACATATATCATAGACTTGCAGCAATCCTTTCGACAAGCAGGCGCGCAACCTGATCCTTGGGTAATGTGTCGAGACTTTCTACGCCGTCACTGCGAACGATATGGACGCTATTCGACATACCGCCCATAACATCCCCCGAAACGTCATTGGCGATGATCCAGTCACAGCCCTTGCGCGCCAGCTTGGCCTGGGCATGGGCGATGACATTTTCGGTCTCGGCAGCAAAACCTATAAGCAGGCCGGGGCGCTGATCATGGCCGGCGAGACCAGCAAGAATATCCGGGTTCTCGGCCAGCGGCAGTGGCTCTGGAGCACCGCCCTTTTTCTTGATCTTCTGTTCAGCCTGATCCGCAGCGCGCCAGTCAGCAACAGCAGCGACCATGATCGCAATGTCCGCTGGCAATGCCTGTTCCACTGCCGCCTGCATCTGGCGCGCGGTTTCGATATTGATGCGGGTGACGCCCTGTGGCGTCTCCAGCGTCACCGGCCCGGCGACCAATGTTACCTGCGCACCGGCCTCGGCGGCGGCGGCGGCAAGGGCAAAACCCTGCCGCCCGGAGGAGCGATTGGCGATATAGCGCACCGGATCAATCGGCTCATGCGTAGGCCCGGCGGTGACCAGCACATGCCGACCATGCAGCGGGCGGTGGGCCGTGGCGGCAAAGGCGGGTTGATCGGTCAGAGGACTGGACGTGTTCCCGGCAAATGGTTTTGTGAGGGCTTTCCCGATCTCCCCCATCACAAATTCCGGCTCGGGCAATCTTCCTGCACCATATTCGCCGCAGGCCATCGCGCCTTCATCCGGATCAAGCACCGTCACCCCATCCGCGCGCAATTGCGCCACATTGCGCTGGGTCGCAGCGTGGTGCCACATGCGGACATTCATCGCCGGGACCGCCATCACCGGCGTATCGGTGGCGAGCAGCACTGTGGTGGCCAGACTGTCGGAGATACCCGCCGCCATCTTGGCCATCAGGTCCGCCGTGGCCGGGCACACAACAATTAGATCGGCCTCGCGGCTGAGCTGGATATGCCCCATCTCGGTTTCGTTTTTGAGATCCCAGAGCGTGGTGAACACTTCATTCTCGCTCAGCGCTGCCAGCGTCATCGGGGTGATAAAATGCGCTCCACCCTCGGTCAGAACACAGCGCACCGTCATGCCCGCCTTGCGGATCAGCCGGATCAGCTCGCACGCCTTATAAGCGGCGATGCCACCGCCGATAATCAGCAATATATGTTGCGACCGGGAAGCAGAATCTTCTGTCATGTCCCGTATCTGGCACCACCTTGCATGGCTGTCTATCCATCTTTGCCGAAGCGAAAGCCGGGTAAACGGCGCTTTCATGCTATACAGGCGATGTAAATTGCGGGTTTATGGCGAGTCTCACAGGGGAGGAGCAGATCATGACCACATATGGAGGGATCAAAAACGGGCTGAGTGTTGCAGGACTGGCGGTGCTGGCCAGTCTCATTCTGTCAGGCTGTGACGCACCGCAACGGTCGCCATCCGAAGAAACGGTGCTGGCATCCCCGTCGAACGACTTTGATGACGACTACCCCGCTGATGCCGATGAAGCCGCGGGCGACGCCGCCGAAGGCGATGCCGAGGAAGGCGACGAAGGTGGGGAAAGCGGGTCCGAAGAGGGGGCAGAAGACGACCAGCCTGGGACTCCTGTCGCCTATAGCCTCAGAATGGGCGAAATCTATTGCGATGTCGTGCGCCGACGCACCACGCGCGAGCAATGCGAACAATATCGCGAGGAAAAGGCGGCGCTGGCCAATGGCGTTGCCGCGTTCGACCCGCCGCGTAACATGGTCAAGGGACAACCCACCGATGTCCGTCTGGCGATCGGTCCCGAAGATCAGCGCGATGCGGTGATCGGTCAGGCACTGGGCGATGCCGATACCGCAGTGGCCCCCATTGCCATCGGCGCCAAGGTGCGCATCCGGCTGATCGGCAATGCCTTTGCCATCGACCCGACGGAACCGATTGAAAAGGCCATGGGCGGGGCATCCTTCGGCGTCTGGTCATGGCAGGTGACGCCACAGCGCGAAGGCGAGCATCCGCTCTCGGCTCAGATCGACATATTGTCCGAGACCGGAACCGTGCTCGAGCGCTATCCCAGCAACCTGGTCAAGGTGACGATCACCATTTCCGAAGAGGAACAGCGCCGCCGCAAGCGCGAGCGCACCGTCGAGGACCTCGACTGGTACACCCAGCTGTTCAAGCTGCTCGAGGACTTCTGGTGGGCGGTGGTGGCCTTCATCGTCGCGGTCATCGGTGGTATCTGGCAAATTCGCCGCGCGACATCGGGCGAGACACCCGAACCCGGGGATGAAGGCGAGGACGACAGCGGCGAAGGCGATGAAGACAATCAGGACCAGCCATGACGCTGCGTCCTTGGCAGCACGGCAGGCACACTATAGGCTGATACAAAATCCGGGGGTGTTCATGTCAGCCATTATGCGCGGCCTTATCGGTCTGCTCAGCCTGTTATATCTGTTTCTCGCGGGGTCTTTCCTGCTGAACCCGGTCGAGTCCGGTGCGGATTTCGCCCTGAGCCCGATCGGGGCCCAGGGTCTGGCCAGCCTGCGCGCCGATTTTACTGCCTATTTTCTGGTTACTGGCGGCACGATGCTCTGGGGCGCCGTGACCAACCGTCCAATGCTCTACTGGGTCGCGATTGCAATCCTCGGTATCACTTTTTGCGGTCGCGCTTTCAGCCTTGTTGTCGACGGTGCCGGGATCGCGCCCTATCCACCGATGGCAGTCGAAGCGATGACAGTGGTGTTGCTGCTGATCGGACTACGGGTGCAGCGGCAGACATAATCAGCCGAACCACCACATCGCTGTGGCTCCGGCGCCGCCGGCGATCATCGCAATCAACGCATAACGCCACAGGCTGCCGCGACCGGGATCGCCACGCTGCTCCCAGATCAGCGGGATATCGGGCACAGGCGGTGGTTCTGGCGCGCCGCCCTTGGCAGGGAATTTCTCCTCGATCCGGCGGATCAGGTCGGGCAGCCGCATCAGCGTTGACAGGTCGGTGTTGATACGATCGGCAATCGCCGATTCCGGACCCAGCTCATCGCGTATCCATGAACGGACATAGGGACCGGATGTGTCCCACATATTGATTTCCGGGTCGAGTGCCGTCGCCACGCCCTCGACCATCACCATCGTCTTTTGCAGCAGCAACAGATGCGGCTGGGTCTGCATGTCGAAATCACGGGTGATAGCGAACAGCCCGTCAAGCATCTGCCCGACGCTGAGTTCATTCACCGGCTTGCCGCGCATCGGCTCGCCCACCGCACGCAGCGCCGTCGCGAATTCGTCGACATTGTGATAATCGGGGACATATTTCGCCTCGAAATGAATCTCGGCAACGCGCTTGTAATTGCCCGTGGTCAGACCATAGAGAATCTCCGCAAGCCAATAGCGCGCCTGGCGATTGATGCGGCCCATGATACCGAAATCGATGGCAACAATGGTGCCATCGGCTTTCACGAACAAATTCCCCTGATGCATGTCAGCGTGGAAGAAGCCCGAGGCGATGGCCTGTTTGAGAAAGGCCAGCACCAGCCGCTTGGCCAGAGCCGGCAGGTCATGACCGGCGGCGCGCAGTTCATCGACGCGCGATATCTTGATGCCGTCCACCCATTCGAGCGTCATCACCGTGCCGCAGGTACGGTCCCAGTCAATCTCGGGAATGGTATAGCCCGGCTCCGCTTCCATCGCCGCCGCCAGTTCCGAGGCGCTGGCCGCCTCGCGCCGCAAATCGAGCTCGGTATTGGTCCAGCGCTTGAAATTGGCAATCACCAGTTCGGGACGCAGCCGCGCCGCCTCACCGCCCATGGCACCGACATGCGCGGCGGCCCATTCATAGGTGGCGATATCCTGCGCAAATTTGCGCCGCACGCCAGGGCGCAGCACCTTGATCGCGACATCGCGGCCATCGATGGTGACCGCGCGATGCACCTGCGCAACCGACGCAGCCCCTACAGGTTCCGGGTCAACATGGCTGAAAAATTCGTCGAGCGGGCCATCAAGCCCGGCCTCTATCTCGCAAACAATCTCGTCATAGGCGACCGGCGGCAGCTTGTCCTGCAACTCCTGTAAATTGCGCGCGGCCTCTTCGCCGACCAGATCGGGCCGGGTCGCCAAGGTCTGCCCCAGCTTGATCGCTGCCGGACCGATGGCGCGAAAGGCCCCGGCATAATCGGGCGTCCTGGGCTGGATGGTGCCGAAACGGGCGATGCGGCACAGACGCTTGACCGGTGCCGGCGTGGTCGGCGATTCCTCCAGCCCGCGCAGCGCGCCATGCCGTGCCAATATGCGCCCCCATTTCAGCAGGCGAAGAATATGCGTTGTCGGGCGGGTCATCGGTAATCCGGCGCTGCGTTAAATCTTCCAGCCGCTATGGATAGCAACAGCACCGCCCATAATCGGTTCTACACGCGTCTGCGAGAAGCCCGCCTCTTGGATCATGGCCTCAAATTCGGGCATGGTTGGGAAACGACGAATGGACTCCACTAAATAGCGATAGCTATCTTCATCATTGGCAATCAATTTACCCAATTTCGGCATGATATTATGCGAGTAAAGATCATAAATCTCACTGAAACCCGGCCATTGTGTGGTTGAAAATTCGAGGCAGAAAAAACGACCACCATAGCGCAAGACCCGATGGGCTTCTTTCAATGCCCGATCGATATGGGTGACGTTCCGAATACCAAGGGCGATGGTATAGGCATCAAAACTGTTATCGGGAAAGGCCAGATCTTCAGCATCCTGACGTGACCAGACCAGCGAATCCTCACCACGTTTGACCGCCCGTTCCAACCCGACATCAAGCATCTCCTGGTTGATATCCGCAACCGTCACGCGTGCGCCCGATCTGGCCAGCCGAAATGCAACATCGCCCGTGCCGCCGGCCATATCCAATATGTCTTCATCGGCTTGTGGCTTGACCCGGCGTACAAGCTGATTCTTCCATAGCCTGTGCGTGCCGCCAGACATCGCATCATTCATGATGTCATATTTGTCTGCAACACCGGAAAAGATGGCACCTACACGGCCCTCCTTCTCGCTGGCATCAATATCCTGATAGCCAAAGGAAACGGTCTCTCGATCAGTCTGTGTCATCCGCTCCATGTAGAGGCTGTTGCCTGCAATAAAAAGCCTGTTAAGGCGAAATAATGAGAGCGGTCCTTTATGCCTGAATTACCTGAAGTCGAAACCACCGTGCGCGGCCTTGCAGCTGTGCTGGATGGCGTGCGTCTGACCAGCGTGATACCACGCCGCGCCGATCTGCGTCACCCAATCCCTGCAGATTTGCGCCAGCGAATGACCGGCGCAACGGTGACCGGGCTTTCGCGCCGCGCCAAATATGGCCTTATCGACACCGACCGCGGCGATACCATGATCTTTCATCTCGGCATGTCCGGACGCTGGCGCATCGATCCCGAAACACCCGACAAACATGACCATTTGCTGCTTGAGACCGATAGCGGGCACCAATTGGCGCTGAATGATCCACGCCGCTTCGGCTCGGTCGATCTGGTGACTACAGAAACACTGGGCGACTTTCCCGCCTTCGCCAAAATGGGGCCCGAACCCTTGAGCGACAACTTTGACGGCGCGTATCTGGCTGCCGCCTTTTCCGGACGGATGCGGCCGGTCAAGGCGCTGCTGCTCGATCAGCATGTGGTCGCCGGTCTGGGCAATATCTATGTCTGCGAGGCGCTCAATATCGCGTGCATATCGCCCAATCGCAAAGGCGCCTTTATCGGGCGGCAGCGAATCAACGCGCTGGTGGACGCGATCAAGCTGGTGCTGGAAAAGGCGATAGCCGATGGCGGCTCCACCTTGCGCGATTATGCCAGGCCCGATGGCGAGCTCGGCTATTTCTCGACCCAATGGCGTGCTTATGGTCGTGAGGGTGAACCGTGCCCCTGCGGACGCCCCGGCGTCACCATAAGGCGCATCGTTCAGTCGGGCCGCTCCACCTTTTATTGCCCGCATTGCCAACGATAAAGTCGGCGTTAAGTGTTGACGAATCTCCATGCTCCGGCTAAGCGCCGCACTTTCGCGGAACGGGCGATGACCCAGTTGCCGCCGTTTCACGCAGATTGATCGAGGAATTTATGGCCAACACGCCACAGGCACGCAAGCGTATCCGCCGCAACAATCGCCGCGCGGCAATCAACACCAACCGGATGAGCCGGATTCGCACTTACATCAAGGCGGTCGAGACTGCCGTTGAAGCCGGCGACAAGGAACAGGCCGTTGCGGCTCTCAAGACCGTGCAGCCGGAAATCGCTCGCGGCGTCGCCCGTGGCGTGCTGCACAAGAATACGGCAGCGCGCAAGTTCTCGCGCCTGACCAAAAGGGTCGCTGCACTGAGCTGATCCCTGCAGCACCTGTCGGTACTACAGGTTCGAGGCACGGTGTAATCACGCCGTGCCTTTTTCATTGGGTAACCAACGCCTCGTGACCGGAAAATATGACCGCCGCCAAGGCCAGCAAATAGGCTAGCGGATCATCGTGATCGAAGTTGCGATCCGATAGCGTGTCACGTGACCATGCCGTGAGGTAAATCCACTTTGACATTTTCGTGACGACTTTGTCATATTTTGCGCACGCCATGTGACGGCCAAGCCTAGCTTTTCTCGCGATTCGCACCTGCTTGTTTAGGGCATGCGAAAAAAAGAACAATAAAATCATTACCTTGAATAGCTAATGGTGGTTTTTCCATATCTTAGGTCGAGTCAATATTCATTATTTCAGTTTTTTTACCGCGCCACCCTTGCTCGACTCGCCGACCGCTGTTTAGTGTCACAAATGAAGCGGCGGACATCGACCTTTCCGTCACTTCCGCACTACATAATGCATACACTATGGAGAGCGGCTTGTCCGCACTCCTGAGGTATCTTTTGCCTGCGCGAGGGGCCTTTGCGCGCATAAGCAGGGCAAGCTGTTTTCAGCTTATAAACCTGCGGCGTCACAATGGCGTATGGCAAAGCCGTGTCTGCCGAAAGTGGGTGCTGCGGATATATCCCGTCGGGCAATTGGCACTGCCAATGAGAAGGGGGACATATATCCGCCGTTTGAAAGTGGGAAGAGCAAGCGGAAAGGATATACAGTCTGATGGGCACAGCGGCACAAGACAGGGGCGAAATGGCGGACGTGATGGTGACCGAAAACGGCACCGCACAGAAACGCAATTCCAGCCGCGCCGAAACTTCCCAAAGCGATACAGGCCAGACCGACTCCGCGCAGAATGAAGTCTGCAGCCAGGAGCTGCTCGCCGACTGGCAGGATATCAGCGCCGGACTGCGCAAGGATATTGGTGCCCAGCAGCACAGCCAGTGGATTCGCCCGATTACACCGGGACGGTTCTGCGCCAAGACTGGTACGCTTGAATTGTGTCTGCCTTCGGAATTTTCCGCCAATTGGGTCAATGACCGCTTTGCCGACCGGCTGAGCCTGGCATGGAAGATCGCGCGCCCCGATGTGCGCCATGTCAAGATCATCGCCCAGCCCGGTCTCGACCGCATGCAGCGTGTCCGCACCGCTCAGGGAGAACCACCGGTCGAAGCGATCCCGCAGGAATTTGCGGTCACTGCCGACTCGAGCGAGATCGGCGCCTCGGGCATTGACGGCAACATGACCTTCGCCAACTTCATCGTCGGCGAGAACAACATATTGGCGCGCAATGCCGGGGAGCGCATGGCGGCGCGCGACAAGCCGCAATTCAGCCCGCTCTACATCAAGGCGCAGACTGGCCAGGGCAAAACCCATTTGATGCACGCCATTGCCAATCTGTTCGCCGAGAACATGCCCGGTGCCCGCATCTATTATTGCTCGGCAGAAAAATTCATGATCGAATTCGTCTCGGCGATGCGGCGCAACGAGGTGATGGAGTTCAAGAACCGGCTGCGCAGCTTCGACATGCTGCTGGTCGACGACATCCAGTTCATCATCGGCAAGAATTCGACCCAGGAGGAGTTCCTCCACACCATCGACGCGCTGATGACCGCAGGCAAAAGGCTGGTCTTCGCCTCCGACCGTGCACCCCAGGCACTGGATGGCGTTGACCAGAGACTGTTGTCGCGCCTCTCCATGGGGCTGGTCGCCGATATCGCTCCTGCCGGTGTCGAATTGCGGCGCAAAATCCTCGAGCATCGCATTGCCGGCATGGAGCCGCCGCCGTTGACCGAGGAGGTGATCGATTTCCTTGCCCGCACCATCAGCCGCAACCTGCGCGAGCTGGTCGGCGCAATGAACAAGCTGATCGCCTATACCCAGCTTACCGGCCAACCCATGTCGCTCAGCGTCGCCGAAAGCCAGCTCACCGATATTCTCAGCGCCAATCGCCGCCGGGTCACCATTGACGAGATTCAGCGCACCGTGTGCCAGTTCTACAAGCTCGACCGCAGCGAAATGGCGTCCAAGCGCCGCGCCCGCGCCGTGGTGCGTCCGCGCCAGGTAGCGATGTATCTCGCCAAGGTTCTGACGCCGCGCTCCTATCCTGAAATCGGTCGCAAGTTCGGCGGCCGCGATCACAGCACCGTCATCCATGCGGTGCGACTGATCGAGGATTTGCGCACCCGCGACAGCGATATGGACGGCGATGTCCGCAGCCTGTTGCAGCAGCTGGAAAGCTGATCACATCACAGGCAGGTTCGCATAGCGCGTCTCCTTCACCTATATAGCGCGCATGAGAGAACTGACCGATACCGAGCTCGATCGCTATCAGCGCCAGATCATCCTGCCCGATATAGGCGGGCGCGGGCAGACGCTGCTCGCCAATGCCCATGTGCTGGTCATCGGTGCCGGCGGTATTGGCTGCCCGGCACTGGCCTATCTCGCGGCCGGTGGCATCGGCCGGATCACCATCTATGACGATGATGTTGTCGAGGACAGCAATTTGCAGCGGCAGATCCTCTTCGGCGATTCCGACATTGGCATGCCCAAGGCCGAATGTGCAGCAAAACACCTGCAGCAATTGCACCCTGAAACAAAAATTATTCATTATAATAAAAAGTTTACCGCGCAGCATGGATGGAACGAGAAAAAACTTCCTGATGTTCTGATCGATGGCACGGACAGCTTTGCCAGCAGGCTTTCGATCAATGACTGGGCGGTTGCCAGCCGGGTGCCGCTGGTCTCTGCGGCGATCGGCCAGTTTCAGGGCCAGCTCGGCGTGTTTCGCGGTTATTTGCCCGATCAGCCCTGTTATCGCTGCTTTGTCGGCGACGCTTTTGACAGCGATGATTGCGACACCTGTGCCGAAAATGGCGTGCTCGGCGCGATGGTCGGGATGATCGGCTGCATGGCGGCGGTGGAGGCGGTGCGGGTGATTACCGGCTTCGGCACGCGCCCGGCGAACAGCCTGCAGGTCGTCGATGGCCGCACCATGGCGATGCGCAGCATCACCCTGCATCCCGACCCGGACTGCCGGACTTGTGGTCAGCCTTGCGACGCCAACGAAAATACCGGATAGTCCGGTGCGATCATCACTTTCGAGAAAGGGGGCGTCCGATATGACCTTACCCGTAACCGCACTCACCGCCGCGATCCTGGCGATCATGATATTGGCCACCGCCATCTCCACCGTGCGCCAGCGCTTCAAGGCCGGCACCCCCTTTGGCGATGGCAAGGTCGAAGAATTGGTAAAGGCGATGCGCGCTCATGGCAATCTGGTCGAACATGCGCCGATGGCGGTGATCATGATCGCCCTTCTCGAAATGGTGCCCGCCAATCACTGGATATTGACCGGCATCGCGGTGCTGTTCCTCGCCTCGCGCGCGGCGCACATTGTCGGCATCCACCAGCAGACCGAACCGAGCAAGCCGCCGCTCGGTCGCAGCCTCGGCGTGATCGGCACCTGGCTGACTTATGCGCTGCTGATCCTGTGGATTTTCTGGAAGATTATCAGCGTCGAATTCGGGCTGTAACAGTCTCAACCGCCCAGCATCTCCTCAACCCATAAGGGCACCAGCACGCCCGCTGGACCGCGACGGCTTTCGTCGAACAGATGCGAGCCTTCCGACTCTTCGAGATTAAGCTCGAGCGTCCTGGCTCCATAAGCGCGCGCCATCTGGACAAAACCGGCAGCAGGATAAACCGCGCCCGATGTGCCGATGGAGACAAACAGATCGGCACGGGCCAGCGCGCCTTCTATCGTCTCCATATGATAGGGCATCTCGCCAAACCAGACGATATCCGGGCGCAGCGCGGGCGCGCCGCAAGCCGGACAGGCCGGCTGGTCGATCAGCGGCCCCGCCCACGCGCTGCGCGCATCGCAGGCAAGGCACCAGGCACTTTTCAGCAACCCGTGCATATGCAGCAACCGCCCGCCCCCGGCCGGATCGACGCCGCCGCGCTCGTGCAGGTCATCGACATTCTGCGTCACCAGCAGCAATTCACCCGACCATTCACGATCGAGCCGCGCCAGCGCCTGATGCGCCGCATTGGGTTCGACCGTGACCAGCTTCGCGCGCCGTTCATCATAGAAGCGCTGCACCATGACGGGATTGCGGGCAAAGGCCTCGGGCGTCGCGACATCCTCGACCCGGTGCCCTTCCCACAGACCATCGGGCCCGCGAAAGGTCGCCACACCGCTTTCGGCGCTGATCCCGGCACCGGTGAGGATCACGATATTGTTGATGGCACGCATTCCATGCTCCGTTCGTCCTGAGCCTGTCGAAGGACTGTTCTCTTTTGACAAGCCTGGAAAAAAGCGCAAGGCAGGGCTTCGACAAGCTCAGCCCGAACGGTTATGGGGCTGAGAAAAGGGCAAAGCTATGACCAATATTCGTATCGGCATTATCGGCAGCAAGGGGCGGATGGGCGAGGCATTGAAGGTCGCCATTGCCGAAGCCGCTTATGGCTATGCCGGCGGTGTCGATGCCGGTGATGGCAATGATACATTGGCGGCGCTGGCCGAGGCCTCTGACGTGCTGATCGATTTTTCCGCGCCACAAGCGCTCGAGGCCAGTCTCGATGCCGCGCGCGCCGCGGCGACGCCGATGGTGATCGGCACCACCGGACTGGAGGAGCGGCATCACTGGCTGATCGACAGCGCCAGCGAAGAGATTGCGGTGCTGCAAACCGGCAATACCTCGCTCGGCGTCACCCTGCTCGCCTGGCTGGTGCGCGAAGCAGCGGCACGGCTGGGCGAGGACTGGGATATCGAGATTGCCGAGATGCACCACCGCCACAAGGTTGACGCCCCCTCGGGCACCGCGCTGCTGCTCGGCGAAGCGGCGGCAGACGGACGCGGAGCGGACCTCGCCGATATCAGCGACCGCGGCCGGGCCAGAGGTTTTGGGGGCATCACCCGCGCACGCAAGCCGGGCGATATCGGCCTTGTCTCGCTGCGCGGCGGCTCGGTCGCGGGCGAGCATCAGGTCCTGTTCGCCACCGAGCATGAGCGGCTGGAACTCACCCACCGCGCCGAAAACCGCGCGCTGTTTGCGCGCGGTGCGTTAAGGGCGGCAGAATGGCTGATGGAACGGCCAGCAGGGCGCTATGCGATGACGGATGTGCTGGGGTTGTGATATGGGAGCAGCCTAGGCACAGCCAATATCGACAAGCGCTTTCTGAAATTCCGGATCGTCGCGGATGGTGTCGAAATCTTTGTCTGCAGCGATATGTGCGCAACCGGGAAAATTAACACCATTTTCCTTGCTATGGCGCAGCCACTTGGCCGCCTCACGGGCGTCTTTTTGCATCCCGGCAATACAGGCAAGATTGTAACTCCCAACTCCTTGCACGATGTCATTCGCTTGCAAACATAGATTTCTCGCTTCGACCAACAAATCAGCGCGGTCATCACCTTTTTTTTGGTGCGCCTGGTAGATGAGAGCATTGCTCCAGTTGTTCAGCGCCTCGTACTTGTCCGGCTTGATCTTCAGCGCGGTGGCATATTTCGCATAAGCCTCGGTCCAGAGACGATCTGCCTCGTCACCCTCCTTAAGCCTAGCGTGCGCAGCAAGGGAAGCACCCCAATTGTTAAGAGCTTCATGAAGATCTGGCTTGATCTTCAGCACAGCAGCATATTTTGCACAGGCTTCCTCCCAGAGACGATCCGCTTCTTCACCCTCTTTGACCTGAGCCTGAGCAGCGAGCGTAGATCCCCAGTTGAATAGCACTTCGGGCTTGTCCGGCTTGATCTTCAGCGCGGTGGCATATCTCTCACAGGCTTCGACACGAAGACTTTCCGCCTCGTCACCGTCCTTCACACGCGCTTGGGCAGAAAGGGCAAGAGCCCAGTTAAGCCACGCCTCATGCTTATCTGGTTCGATCTGCAATGCAGCAGTATATTTTTTATACGCCTCGTCCCAAAAGCGATCTGCTTCATCAGCATTCTTCACAGGCGCCTGGGTAGCAAATGCAAGGCCCCAGTTATTCAGTGCTTTGTGAAGGTCCGGCTTGATCTCTAGAGCATTAGCATATTTTGTACGCGCTTCTTCCCACAGATGATCAGCCTCTTCACCCTCCTTGGTCCTTGCTTTAGCAGCAAGCGCAAGGCCCCAGTTATTTAGTGCCTCGTGAAGGTCCGGTTTGATCTCAAGGGAAGTGGCATATTTGGCATAGGCTTCGGCCCAGAGACTATCAGCTTCATCGTCCTTAGCCCGCGCCTGTGCATCAAGCGCGGTGCCCCAATTGAACAGCGTTTCATGCTTATTCGGTTTGATCTTTAACGCAGCAGCATATTTCCCATAGGCATCAGTCCAGAGGCGATCAGCTTCATTACCCGCTTTGGCCCTCTTTGCCTGCTCAGAAAGCGTGTTACCCCAGTTATTTAACGCTTCACTATTGTCGGGTGTAATCTCCAGTGCAGTGACATATTTCTTACAGGCTTCATCCAGAAGGCGGTCAGCTTCACCGCGGTCCTTGATCCGTGCTTGGGCAGTAAGCGCGTACCCCCAGTTGTTCAGCGCTGCTGATCGATAAGCGGTCGATGCATTAGGACATTGTTCGAGAAACTGCTGATAATAGGCGGCAGCCTGGTCGTGGTTTTCAAGCTTGCTGCTAGCATAAGCTTTGGCAAAAAGAGCGGAAGTTCGATCATCCAGATTTTTATGGTGCAGGAAGGCCATACCCTGCGCGAGCCGCAAATATTCGTTCCAATCGCCGTTCTTTTCCGCCAGATCATATAGCATGAGCCGGAAATCATCAGCGGACCATTGTGCTTCGGGCTTATCCTTCAACAACGTAATCGCGTCTGTCAGTTCCTGTTTTTCTTCCTCGCTGTCCTCTTCATCAGCACCGGTGCCGGGCGGCGCATCAATTTTTGCCTGAAGCTCAGCACTCAACTGAATAACTTGCTGATGCGTATCTTCAATCTCACCAAGCAGTTTGCGCGCTTTTTCACCAAACTCCAGAACCTGCAATCGTGCAGCCTTGGCGGCCTCCTCACCTGCAGTCTCGGCAGCAATTTGCGCCTGCTCAGCGGACCTATCTGCTGCCTTGTATGTAAAGAATCCTGCGACGATAGCGATCACGGCAATCACCAACCCGTAGAGGCCAATCCATTTTTCCAACCGGCTGTTGGCGGCTTCTTTGAGTTCCCCCTTCGCGGTTTCTATCGCCGCCTTGAGTTGCTGCTCGCGACGCTTTTCCTCGGACTCGCGGAGCTTTTCCTGCAACTCCGTGATCTGCTGTTCGCTGTTTGCGGTCTGCTCATTCTGCGGCTGCGCAGCGGCAGGCACCGCCATGACAAGCACGACTGCCAGTATCGCCATCACCAGGCCATAAGCAAAACGCATGAAATTTGCCCCGCGCAAAAAGAGAATTGCCTAAATACCGTATCGCTGCAAAAGTCGATAGTATGAAAAAATCCGATATCTTCGAGTTTTACCGGCGCCTTGCCGAGGGTAATCCCGAGCCCGAGACCGAACTTAATTTTGGCAATGATTATCAGCTGCTGGTGGCGGTGACGCTGTCGGCGCAGTCGACCGATGTCGGGGTCAACAAGGCGACGAAAGCGCTGTTCGAGCAGGTGACGACGCCCGAGCAGATGGTGGCGCTGGGGCTGGACGGGCTGAAACAGCATATCAAGACCATTGGCCTGTATAACAACAAGGCAAAGAACGTCATCGCGCTGTCCGAGGCGCTGATCCGCGATCATGGCGGCCAGGTGCCCGATGATCGCGAGGCGCTGGTGGCACTGCCGGGCGTCGGGCGCAAGACCGCCAATGTGGTGATGAACTGTGCCTTTGGTGCCGAGACCTTCGCCGTCGACACCCATATTTTTCGCGTCGGCAATCGCACCGGGCTGGCGCCGGGCAAGACGGTGCTGGCGGTCGAGAAGAAGCTCGACAAGGGCACGCCCAAGCCCTTCCGCGTCGGCGCGCATCACTGGCTGATCCTGCATGGCCGCTATATCTGCAAGGCGCGGACGCCCGAATGCTGGCGCTGCCCGGTCGATGATTTGTGCCGCTTCAAAAAGAAGACACCCGACCCCAAAGCGGCTTGAAACGCCCGCTGGACCGACAAGCAGTCCAGCCATCATGACATAGATTTCATCTATGGTTCAGCACGACTCCTAAAGACTGCATCATTCACGCTTATCTGCTATAAGGACAATCAACCGGGAGACGGAATATGGTATCTCGTTCGCATGCATTTCCGGCAATGTTGCTGGCAGCAACCGCATCCATGGCTCTGACCGGCTGCGCCAATGGCGGCGACAGCAACAGCGCCCGGGCACAGAGCAAGGCACCCGCGGCCACACCGATCGGCAACCCGCGCACCTGCATCCCGATCCAGCGCATCAAGCGCACCGTGGTGCATGATGACTATACCATCGATTTCGTGCTCAATGGCGGCAAGACCTATCGCAACACGCTGAGCGCGCGCTGTGGCGGTCTGGAATATGAAAAGGCGTTTACCTACAGCACTTCGCTGACCCAGCTGTGCCGCGCCGATATCATCACCGTCATCGCCAATTTCGGCCCCGGCATCCAGCCGCGCGGCAGTTGCGGGCTGAACGACTTTCAGCAGATCGAACCGATAGAAGAGGAGAAGGATGAAGACAGCTAGACAAATCATCTCCGCTGCGGTGCTGGTATTTGGCGGCATCGGCACCATTGCCCAGGCCATGCCCGAAAATGGCGACGCTATCGCCATACAGGGTGAGGCCGCGTCGACAGAGACGAATGCGGACAACACGCACAGCGATGGCATCGTCGTTACCGGTGATACACGCTGGGGCGCGAGGGATATTGCCCGGGGCTGTCTGTGGCTGCGCCATATCCGTCGTCACGAAGTCACCGATGATGGCCAACTCGACTTCATCTACAAGCGCAACCAGCCGGTGCGCACCCATTTCACCAGACATTGCGAAGGCCTGACCAAGCGCAGCATAGTTGCCTATGGCATCGGACCGCGGCGCCTGTGTGTCGGCAATGTTGTCGGCGTCGGCACCCGCTTCTTCTCGACCGATCTTTGCCAGATCAGCGGCTTCAGCTTTGCCGAAGATCTCGAACCAGAGGATGAAGGATGAAACACCCGCTGACTTTTGCTGTTGTCGCAATCTCGATGTTCGGTGCCGCCGGTCTCGCACTGGCCGCGCCCATGGACCAGGATTCGGGCGAGGATGACGAGACGGATAGCCCGGCAGAAACGGCAGATGCGCCCGATCCCGATATGCTGTGTCTGTGGGTGCGACAGATCCGCGATCACCGTGTGCCCGAACCGGGGCAGCTGGAGTTTCGCATCAAGGCCAACAGTTTCGTCAAGGTGCATTTCCAGCAGGAATGCGGTTCGCTGACCCGGCGCAGCCTGCTCTCCTATCGTTCGGTCGGCAGCCAGCTGTGCCGCAATGACCGCATCGCGGTGCTGCGCTCGCTCGGCACCTCATCGGTGCTTGACGACCAATGCTTTGTCGCCGGTTTCAGTGCGGTAGAGAAATAGCCGCGGCTATGCGGCTATGGGTGCTGGCGGCCGCCCTGCTCATGGCGGGATGCGAAACGGCATCCGAACCCGCAGATTCATTCGGCGGTGCTGCCGCGATTGCACAGGGGTTGCAGGCGGATAGAATTCTGATCGACAAAAGCGAACGCACGCTTTTGCTGTACAGCGACGGTGTTGTGATCGCGCGCTATGGCAATATCCGTTTCGGCGCATCGCCAAAAGGGCATAAACGCTTTGAAGGCGATGAACGCACCCCCGAGGGTCGCTACACCATCGACCGGCGCAACCCGGACAGCATTGCCCACCTTTCGCTCGGCATTTCCTATCCCAATGCCAAAGACCGCGCCTATGCCGAAGAACACGGAAAATCACCGGGCGGCAACATCTTTATCCATGGCCAGATGAACGGCTGGAAAGGCCCGGCCCTGCCATATGACTGGACCGATGGCTGTGTTGCGGTGAGCAATAGCGAAATGGATGAACTGTGGCAGCTGGTGCCAATGGGTACGGATGTTGAGATACGCCCGTAATTTCACACTGGCTGTCGCGGCGCGCGCCACATCGCTTCCAATGGCGGACCGCCCTCGCCACAGGCAAAAATCTCGCGCCGCTCAAAACCATGGGCGGCGTAAAAGCCGTGATTGGCCGGGTTGGAGTTTTCCAGATAGCAGGCCATGCCTTCACGGTCACACGCCGCCAGCACCGGGGCCAGCAGTGCTTTGCCCAGTCCCTTGCCCCGCGCCGCCTTTCGGGCGGCGATGGTGAACAGATAAAGATGCGGCTCATGCGGGTGATGCCGGTCCATGATCTCACCGGCCGCCATGGCGCGGCGAAGTGCCCCCTTGCTGCCATGGCGCAACTGGCCGGCAGCGAGCAGCAGCATTACCCAAAAGGGTCCACCGCCCGGCGGCCCGGCGCGACAGTCCATCCACATCGTAGCACCGTCTTCTCCGGCAAGATGGCAGATGCCACCGGGCGCATAGACATGCCGCGCCAGCACCCGGAACGCCGAGCGAATGGCGCGCGGATTGCCGAAAATCCAGCGGCTGACCGGGTCCTCGGCAAAGGCGTCAGCGGTGATATCGGCTAGCCGCCGCCATTCACCGGGGCGGGCCTGTGACAGCGAATCGGGAAGCGTGATATCGAGCATGATGCAGCGATTATAGCGGCACCGGCGCGACCGACTCAAACGTCATCGGCGCTGATCATTTCTTCGGTGTCGATCTCGCCGGTCATCGCCGCCACCGTGGTCGCCACTGCGGCATCGCCCGAGACATTGGTGGTGGTGCGCATCATGTCCATGATCCGGTCGACACCGGCGACGAGACCGATAGTTTCCAACGGCACATTGACCGCGCCAAAGACCAGCGACATCATGATCAGCCCGGCCCCGGGAATGCCCGCTGCGCCGACTGCACCGAGTGTGCCCAGTATCGATATCAGGAAATAGTCACCCCAGCTCAGATCGACACCGAAAACCTGTGCCCCGAACAAAGTAGCGAGGCCGAGATACATGGCGGTGCCATTCATGTTGACCGTCGCGCCCAGCGACACGACAAAGCTCGACACGCTGGTCGAGACGCCCAGATTGCGCTGGGTACAGCGCAGCGTTACCGGCAACGTGGCGTTGGACGATGCGGTCGAATAGCTGACGGCAATGGCATCGACGATGCCGCGGAAAAAATCCACCACCGGCAGTTTGGCGAGCAGCTTGATCATCAGCGAATACATGCCGAATATGATGATCAGGCAGCCGAGATAGTTGAGCCCGACCAGCTTGGCCAGCGCCAGCAGCGCATCGGTGCCGAGCGTCCCGGCAACCCAGGCCATCAGCGCGAAAACGCCGAATGGCGTCAGTTCCATCACCACGATGGTCACTTTCTGCATGATCACCGCGCCGCTGTCGAAGATGCGCTGCACCGGTTCGCCCTCTTCTTTGGCCATCAATATACCGATGCCGACCAGAAGCGCGAAAACGATCAGCGGCAGCACATTGACATCGGCCATCACCTGTACCGGGCTTTCGGGTACGATGGAGAGGATCATGTCGGTAGCGCTGGTTTCCTTGGCCTCGGGTGTCTCACCTTTGGGGATGCCGCTGGTGTCGAGGCCGATGCCGGGCTTGATGAAAGTGCCGAGCGCGAGGCCGAGCCATACTGCAATCTGACCGGTGACCACGAACAGCAGCAGTGCCCGTCCACCGACGCTGCCCAGCTTGCGCAGATCGCCGATTGCAGCGACACCGGAGACCAGCGAGAAGAAGATCAGCGGCACCACCAGCATCTTGATCGACTTGATGAAGAAATCGCCGATCCATTTCACCGCAACCGCATCGGGGCCCCAGAAAACACCTGCCCCGACGCCTAGTATCAGTGCAGCGATGACCCGCTGCCACAAAGGAATGGCGAACCAGAAACGCAGCATGAAATCCCCTATATTTATTGCAGCAAAACCGCTTTGTAGCCGGATCGTGCAGCGCAGCAAGGGCTGTTACACAATTGCAACGGCGGCGCGGCTCACATCATGAAGAAGGATATCGCAAAGCAGGTCGATATGCCGACGCCAAAGGTGAGCGGAATGCCAGCGGTGAAAAAGTCGGTGAAGCGGTAGTTGCCGGCGGCATAGACCAGCGTATTGGTCTGATAGCCAATCGGGGTGGCGAAGCTCGCCGATGCGGCGAACATGACCGCGATCACCAGCGGTCGCGGATCGATCCCCAGCTGTCCTGCCAGGCTGATCACAATCGGGGTGACAATAATCGCCACCGCATTGTTGGTGATGATCTCGGTCATTACCACCGAAAACAGATAGACCGCAAAGATGATCGCCACCGGTGGCACATCATGGAGGAACGGGGTCAGTACCTCGACCAGCAGCGCGACACTGCCGGCACGTTCCAGCCCGACCCCAACGCCCAGCATGGCGAAGATCAGCACCAGCACATTGCCGTCAATCGAGCTCCAGGCCTCTTCGGCATCGATGCAGCGCGCCAGCAATATCGCGCCGACACCGAGTATCGCGGCCACCGCTATGGTCAGCACATTGAGCGCCGCCAGCAGCACCACCAGAACCAGCGCGGTGATGGCTATCGGCGCGCGGTCACGGCGAAACGCACGGGTCGTGGTCTGGACAATGCCGAACAGATTGGGGTTTTCGTACATCCGCTTGATATCTTCTTTCGACCCGGTGACCAGCAGCCGGTCCGCAGCATGGATGCGGGTATTGGGCAGGTCCGAACGCGGCAGCGCGCGATAGCGGCTCAACCCCAATATCCGCACATTGAGCTGGCTGAGAAACGGAATGTCGTAAAGCCGGTTGCCAATGGCCGGGTGCCCCGGCGCCACCGTCGCCTCGACCAGTGTCTCGCCCATCGGCCCGACATCACCCTTGCGCACAATGCCGACCTTGTAATCGTCAGACTCGCGCAGTGACAGCAGCTCCTCCAGATCGAGTCGGACGACGATACGGTCGCCGGCACCGAGCATCTCGTCCTCAAGCTTGTGGCGGATGGTAACCCCGTCACGCTTGATTGCGGTCGCGGTGATCCGCGCGCGCTTGGCTATCGGCAATTGTCCGAACCGCTTGTCAATGGCCTCGCTGCGGTTGCGCACCGTCAACTCGGTGAAGAATTGCGATTCGTCGCTGGGGGCAAGATCGGCATCTCCGCCCGGCAGCAGCCAGCTACTGAACAGCAGCAACACGATGACGCCGACAATTGCGGCGATCAGGCCGAAGGGCGTGATTTCGAAGATACCGAAAGGCTCCAGTCCGGCGTCGCGCGCCACCGCGTCGACGATCAGGTTGGTCGAGGTGCCGATCAGCGTCGTAGTGCCGCCCAATATGCAGATGAATGACAGCGGGATCAGCAGCTTCTTGGGCGAATAGCCGGTTTCCTGCCCCAACTTCATGATGATCGGGATCATCACCAGCACCACCGGCGTGTTGTTCATAAAGGCCGAGGCGACAAAGGCACCAAGGAACATCTCGCCTACCGCCAGCTTGGGGTGCTTGCGCGCCCGCTGGATGATCATGTCAGCCACCGCATCGATGGTGCCGGTCCGGAGCAGTGCACCGGAGAGAATGAACATCGCGCCGATGGTAATCGGGGCGGTGTTGGAGAATACCGAGAATAGCCCGTCGCTGTCGATGATACCGAGAAACAGGAAGGAACAGGCGCCCAATATGGCTACGACCGCCGCCGGGAAGCGTTCGAGCACGAAGCCGATAAACATCAGCGCCAGGATGACAAGGCCGATCTGGGCCGACCATTGATCGATGATGGCGCGTATGGCTTCGAGGATCATGGCGCGCCTATCCGTTTTGGCCGTTTTGGCCGCACTGACCGCGATGCAGCAGCTTCTGGTCAGCCAGCACAAGCGCCATCATCGCTTCGACCACCGGGGTGCCGCGAATTCCGACGCACGGATCATGGCGGCCCCTGGTGACGATCTGGGTCGCCTGGCCATCGCGGGTGACGGTATCGACCGGGGTCAGGATGGAACTGGTCGGCTTGAACGCGACGCGGCACACCAGCGGCTGGCCGGTGGTGATGCCACCGGCAGTACCACCGGCATGATTGGCGGTGAATAGTGGCTGGCCATTTTCACCCGGCCGCATCGGATCCGCATTCTCCTCGCCCGACAGCCGCGCTGCGGCAAAGCCATCACCGATTTCGACGCCCTTGGTGGCGTTGATGCTCATCATGGCCGCTGCCAGTTCGCTGTCCATCTTGGCATAGACCGGCGCGCCCCACCCCGCAGGCACACCAGTGGCGACGCATTCGACCACCGCACCGAGCGAGCTGCCTGCCTTGCGCGCGCTATCGACCTTTTCGGCCCAGCGCTGCACCGCTGAAGCATCGGGGCAGAAAAACGGGTTCCGGGCGATCTGTGCCACATCGAAATTGTCGCGATCAATGGCATCGCCCCCCAGCTCACAGACAAAGGCGGCAAGGCTGACCTCGGGGATGATCTTGCGCGCCACCGCTCCGGCAGCGACACGGGCTGCTGTTTCACGCGCACTCGAACGCCCGCCGCCGCGATAATCGCGAAAACCATATTTGGCGTCATAGCTGTAGTCAGCATGACCCGGCCGGTATTTCTGGGCGATCTCGCTATAGTCTTTCGACCTCTGGTCGGTGTTTTCGATCATCAGGCTGATCGGCGTGCCGGTGGTCTTTCCCTCGAACACGCCCGAAAGGATGCGCACTGCATCCGCCTCGCGCCGCTGGGTAGTGAAGCGCGATGTGCCGGGCTTGCGCGCATCCATGAACGGCTGGATATCGTCCTCGGTAAGCGTCAGCCCCGGCGGGCAGCCATCGATAATGGCACCCAGCGCCGGACCATGGCTTTCACCCCAGGTCGAAAAACGCAATATCCGGCCAAATGTGTTGAAGCTCATGCAACCCCCATGATTCCCGCAGCATAAGGCCGGTTGGCAGGTCTTGGCAATTACTTGTCGAGCGCAATGTCTGGCGCATCTTCCTGCTTCATGCCGACGACATGATAGCCGGCATCGACATGCAGGTTTTCGCCAGTCACACCGGAGGACATGTCGGAGCAGAGATACAGCCCGGCACCGCCGACATCCTCTATGGTGACATTGCGGCGCAGCGGCGAGTTGAGTTCGTTCCATTTGAGGATGTAGCGGAAGTCGCCAATGCCGCTGGCGGCGAGCGTCTTGATCGGTCCTGCACTGATGGCGTTGACGCGGATATTCTTCGGACCGAGGTCATTGGCGAGATATTGCACGCTGGTCTCCAGCGCCGCCTTGGCGACGCCCATGACATTATAATGCGGGATCACCTTCTCGGCGCCATAATAGGTCAGTGTCACGATGCTGCCGCCTGCGGGCATCATCTTCGCCGCACGCTGGGTGACCGCGACCAGTGAATAGGCCGAGATGTTCATCGTCATCAGGAAATTGTCGAGACTGGTGTCGACATATTGACCCCGCAGCTCGTTCTTGTCGGAAAAGCCGATGGCGTGGACGACAAAATCGAGGCTGTCCCAGCGCTGTTTCAGCGTATCGAAAGCGGTATCGAGATTGGCCATGTCGGAGACATCACAGGGAATGAGAAAATCCGATCCCAGCTCCGCCGCCAGCGGTCGCACCCGCTTTTCCAGTGCCTCGCCCTGATAGGAAAAGGCAAGTTCCGCCCCGGCATCGGACAGCGCCCGGGCAATCCCCCAGGCCAGTGACTTGTTGTTCGCCAGCCCCATGATCAGCCCGCGCTTGCCCTGCATCAAACCGGTCGATTTTGATCCACTTTCTGCCGAACCATTTGCTGTTGCGCTCATAACCCTCTCACATCTCGTGCCATTTATCGCTTCATACCGCCTGGCGTTCAGCCTGTCACGGGCTCATCCGTCGCCGTCGGCGCCCGCTGGCGCGAAAGCGCGGCGTTGAGTTCGGCCCCGATCACCATCGACAGGCCGATCAGGAAGAAGAAGATCAGGCTGACCATCACCCCGGCGAGGCTGCCATAGGTCAGGTCATAGCTTGCGATATTGTTGAGAAACACCGGCAACAACGCCAGCAGGCCCATCCACCACAGGGTAATGAACAGCGGCCCCGGCCATAGCCGGTCGCGCGCCCGACGAAAACTGCGCGGAGTCAGCAGCCGGAACAGCAGGAAAAGTGCACCGAACAGCACCAGCCCCGTCGCCAGCTGGCCAAAGGCGATAAAGCCCAGCACACTGGTCGAAAAAGGCAGCACCGCATCGACAAATTCCTGCGCCCCCTGGAGCAGAACGCCGAGGCTGAACGCCAGCATCGTCACCAGCACCATCAAGATGATGCCGATGATCGAACCCAGCCGGTAATGCCAGAAGGGCCGCATATCGGTTACGACATAGGCACGGCGGATAATATCGCGGATGGTCTCGATCAGGCTGGCCGTGGTCCACAGCCCGACCACCACCGAAAACCATAGCAGCGGGCCGCTACGCGCGGTCAGTGTCGATTGCACCGGCTCGGACAGCGCCCGGGCAACCGAAGGCGGCAGCGCGATGAGAAAGGCCTCGACCGCATCATAGCCATATTCGGTGCGTCCGAAGGTGCCGGCGATGGTGGTGGCAACAATGAAGAATGGGAAAATGGCAAGCAGCGAGAGATAGGCGAAATTCCCCGCCAGGACAAAGCCGTCTTCATAGGTGCGCTCGAACACATCCCGGATGACGCGCAACGTGGTGCTCCGGCTCAGCAATCTGTCTCTATTGCGCATGCCGCATCCTGACTGCCATCGCCACCGCTGCCCCTATCATGATGCACATATCATGGCGCAAATGCGCGCCGGGTCATTTACCGTCTGGAGCCAAAGCCGGTCAAACCGGAAATTCACATGCCGAAATGCGCGCGTGGATCGTGGCGGCTGTCCCAGCCATCGACAAAGGCCTTTAATGCGGCGTCATCTTCGGGAATGGCGATCCGCAACGTCACCATCTGGTCGCCGCGCCCGCCGGACTTGCGGTGAAAGCCCTTGCCCTTGAGGCGCATCACCTGGCCGCCAGTGCTTCCGGGCATCACCGTCATCATCACCGGGCCATCAACCGTGGGGATTTTGATCTTGCCGCCCTTTACCGCCTCGGTCAGGCTGATCGGAAGGTCGAGCAGTACATCATCGCCATCGCGGCGGAAATGCGGGTGCTTGCCGATGGTGATGGTGACGATCGCATCGCCCGGCCCTGCGGCACCGGGCTGCCCCTTGCCGCCAAGGCGTATCTTGCTGCCGGTCTCTACCCCGACGGGCAGCTTGATCGATACCGTCTTGCCGTCCGACAAAGTCACCGTCTGGGATGCCAGCGTGGCAGCGCCGATAAAGTCGACCATCAGATTATAGCCGACATTGGCGCCCTTGCTCGGCGGCTGGCGACCGGAAAAGCCGCTGGTCGGGCGCGACGAACCGCCACCGCCGAACAGGCCGTCAAAAATATCGGCAAAATCGATGCCATCATTGCCGAAACCGCCAAAATCGCCGCCCGAGGATTGCGAGCGGGTGCGATAGGTGCTTGGCCCGCCGCCGCCAAAACCGAAGGGCGCGGTCGGATTGCCCTCAATATCGATCTCGCCCCGGTCGAAACGGGCGCGCTTGTCGCTGTCAGTCAGCAGGTCATAGGCCTGAGTCACTTCGGAGAAGCGTTCGGCCGCCTTGGGATTGTCCTTGTTGCGGTCCGGGTGCAGCTCCTTCGCCAGCTTGCGATAGGCACTCTTGATCTCTTTCTCGCTCGCGCCGCGCGCGACACCCAATATCTTATAGGGATCAGCCATCACATGCACCGCCATTGTCCGTCTGCCTCACTCCGTGCCTATCCTGGCTGCCAGCATGACGCCAGAAATAACTGTTGCAAATATACAACACAATTTGGTTTGTACCCCGGCCATTTTCAAGTCCTGATACTTTCTTTTTCCTTATCATCACCCTATCTCACAGCCAGGTAACAAATAGATAATGACAGGGTCATATCCCTACTGTCTTATATTGGCAAGACAGGTGGCCGCCCATCGCTATTGGCCACGTCCGCGAAACACAGGAACACTCCTCCTCATGACCAATGCCGCCGACCCTTTTTCCTTGTTCGACGACTGGTTCGCCGAAGCCCGTGGCACCGAAATCAATGACTCCAACGCAATGGCGCTGGCCACCGCGGACAGTTTCGGGATGCCGTCGGTACGTATGGTGTTGCTCAAGGGCCATGACCGGCAGGGTTTTGTCTTCTACACCAATCTCGGCAGCAACAAGGCGAGCGACCTCAAGGCCAATGCGCAGGCGGCACTGCTGTTCCACTGGAAATCGCTGCGGCGCCAGATCCGTATCGCCGGACAGGTCAGCCCGGTCGATGATGCCACCGCCGACGCCTATTTCGCCAGCCGCAGCCGCGATTCCCAGCTGGGCGCATGGGCCTCGCTGCAATCACAGCCACTAGACCGTCGCGACAGCTTCATGGCGCGCTATGACGAGTATCGCGTGCGCTATGACGGGCAGGATGTACCGCGACCGCCGCACTGGTCGGGCTTTCGCATCGCCCCGCAGCGTTTTGAATTCTGGGAAGACCGCGAACACCGGCTGCACCATCGCCGCGTCTTCCTGCCGGCCAAGGAAGCCGGAAGCGATAAATGGACCGAAGGACTGCTCTACCCATGACCAGCATGACCCTGCCCTATGCCCATATCGACGCCTTTGCCGACCGCCCGTTCACCGGCAATCAGGCGGCGGTGATGCCTCTGGAGACATGGCTGCCCTATGAGACTCTGCTCGCCATCGCCGAGGAAAACAATTTCGCCGAAACCGCCTATTTCCTGCCCGACACTACAGGCGAGGCGGATTATGAGCTGCGCTGGTTTACCCCCACCAGCGAGGTCGATCTGTGCGGCCATGCGACGCTGGCCTCGGGCCATTATGTGTTGAGCCAGGATGCAGAGCGCGACAGTGTCACCTTTCGCACCCGCAAGGCAGGCATATTGAAAGTATCACGCGGCGAGGCAGGCTATGACATGGCCCTGCCCGCCACCTTTGTCGAAGCCTATGAGCATCCCGAGCTCAGCACTGCGCTGGGCACCGGCGATGCCCCGGTTTTCAAGGCAGTGCGCGGCGTGGAAAAGACCACGATCATCCTGATGGACAATGCCGATGCGGTGCGCAATGTCTCGGTCGACATGGCAGCGCTGATCGATATTCCGGTGATGGCCATCGTCACCGCGCCGGGGGATGCGCAAAGCGGCACCGATGTCATCAGCCGCGTCTTCGTCCCCGCCTGGGGCGTGCCCGAGGACAGCGTCACCGGCTCGGCGCATTGCGCCCTTGCGACCTTTTGGTCCGAACGCCTGGGCCGCGACAGCTTCAGCGCCTATCAGGCAAGCCAGCGCGGCGGCATCGTCCAATGCCGCCATGATGGCGATGAAGCAGTGCTGACAGGCCAATGCTTTACCGTGGTGGAGGGGCAATTCCACCTGCGAGATTAATCTCAGAACCGATCAGAGCGCGGCCAGTATCTCACCCATCTTGGCGTGGATCGGCTGGCCGACATCATCCTGGGTCTTGCCGAGGCGTATCATGGTCACCCGCTTGTTGGGCGAGACCACCACCTGTTGCCCCAGATGGCCGAGCATGGCGAAGACATTGTCCGGACCGTTATCCGGGAAAAGCACCGGATTGCGCCCGCCGGTCCGCTTCCTGTTAAGCCAGATATGGCCGCCATAGGCCGGATCGAGCTCCGACGAGGTCAGCATGAAGCGGACCCAGCTTTTAGGCAGGACCTGGTTGCCGTCGACCGCACCCTGGTTGCGCAGAAACTCGCCGAATTTGACCCAGTCCCTCGCCGTGGCGTGGATCAGGCTGCCGCCCAGCATGGTGCCCGAGGCATCATATTCGGGGAACATGCTGGTCAGGCCCAGCGGCTCGGTCAGTCGGCCCTTGATAAATTCGGACATCGCCTTTTGCCGGGTATCGGGATCATCACTGTCGGTCAGCTCGCGGGTGATGATGTCGGCGAGGATGATCGAGGTGTTGGTGCTGTATTCGAACTGTTCGCCCGGCTTCGCCTCGAGCGTCTTGGCCTTGGCATAGCCTGCGGCATCCTGCGCGCCATCGAGGAACAGCGAACGCACCTCGTCCGATTCATAGGGCGGATCGCCCGCCTCTGTATGATCGAGACCGGAGGACATGTGCAGCAGCTGGCGCAGTGTGATCGCGCCGCGCGGATCGCCCGGACGTTGCCATTCGGGCACCGGTGCCGGTTCATCGAGCGCCAGCCGGCCATCCGACACCAATATCCCGATCAGCACAGAGGTCACCGTTTTGGCCATCGACCAACTGATAAAGCGCGTCTCACGGTCATAACCAGGGGCATAGCGCTCGGCGATAATCTCACCATCCTGCATGACAATCACGGCGCGGGTTTCGTGATAGTCTTCCGCCTCGAACATCGGCTCGACAACGCGGCGCAGGCCATCGGCACTGATCTGTGCGCCATCGCGATAGACCGCAATCGGGCCATCACTGTTGCTGGCTTCGGCACTCGGCGCGGAAACCGGTGTGGGCGCGGCAGAGGCCAGCATCAGCGCGCCTCCCGCCAATGCGGTGGACAACAGGCCGAGCGACAATATGCGGGTAGAGAAACGCATTGACAGGGTGACTTTCATAGGCTTCCAAGGGATGTCAAAGGTCAGGGACTGACCATCTGGCGGCCATCCCGTCGCCAGCACATTATGCCATTTTTCAGGGGACGCAACGCTTCATGTCGGCAGCAACACCATCCGATGGCCCGGCGCGCGCCACGCGCCCGCGCAAGGGCCGCATCATTCTCTGGATATTTCTCGCCCTCCTCGCGGTGGCGATTATCGGCCTGTTGTGGAACCTCGGCGCCATTCGCAGCTATACCAACGTTGGTTCCGCCTATGCCGCGCGGGTTGTCTGCTCCTGTCGCTATGTCGGCGGTCGCGAGTTGGGTGATTGCGAAAAAGACCTCGAGCCGGGTATGGAAGTGGTCTCGCTCAGCGACGACAATGACGTAAAACGTGTCACTGCCTATGTCCCGCTGCTGGCCGAGCAGCAGGCGGAATTCCGTGACGGCTATGGCTGTGTGCTGCTGACAGAGGCAGAGCGCGAGGCGCAGAAACAATAGATACAGGCAGATGCGGGCGCCTATTGCGCCGCGATCAGCGTTGCCACATCGACCGGCTGGCCATTGCGTCGCAATTCGATGATGATATCGCCACCCTCACCCGCCGGCGCACGACCAATTGGTGTGCCCTGGGCAATATCGTCGCCGACCGCAGCATCGACCTTGCCCAGTCCGGTGATCAGCGTCGTCCAGCCGCCATCATGTTCGAGGATGATGATCTTGCCGAAGCCGCGATAGTTGCCGGCATAGGCCACCCGGCTACTGGCCGGTGCGACAATCTGCGCTGCATCGCCAGCGCGGATGGTGATGCCCCGTGCGGTCACCCCGCTGTCGGAAACTTCACCAAAGCCGGTGATCAGTGCGCCGATAACGGGCACCACATAGGCCGGACGTGTCGAACGGCGCGCGGCCCGGTTGGCACCAGTGACGACGGTCGACAGTTCCGGGCGATCGGGGCGCAAGCGCGGTCCGTCAAGCGCCGCCAGCTGCTCTCGCAGGCTGCCGCTGACAGTGATCCGGTCGATCAGTTCGTCGAGGTCGCGGGCATTTTCCGCCAGCGCGATGGCGCGATCTTCCTCGAGCTGGGCCCCGCCGGTCAGCTCGCGCGATTCCAGCCGTGCCCGGGTTTCCAGTCGTGCCAGCGCCAGGCGCCTGTCCTCCAGCCGTTGCCGCGCGTCGCGCAGCAATGCCGCCGCCTCTTCGGCCTGCTCGCGCAACAACCGGCTGCGGGCAATATCATCGCGCAGCTCCTGTGACAGCGCATCGACCTGCGGCCGGATCGAAGCCATCAGCGCCCGCACCCTTACCGTCTCTTCCAGCGAGCCCGGCTTGACCAATGCCAGCGCGGTCGGTCGACGACTGAGCTGTTGCAGCGCCGCGGTCAGCCGGATCACCGGCTCCTGCCGCCGGGCGAGACGCCGTTCCTGCGCCTGTTTCAGCCGGTCGATAATGGCGATCCGTGCCTCAGCCGCAGCGATACGTGCCTCGGATTCCTGTACCCGCGCGGCCATGACCTGGATATCGGCCTTGGCCCTGTCGGCTTTACGTACCGCCTTGTCGGCCCGATCCTGTAATGCTTCGGCACGCTCCAGTGCGGCTTTTGCCTGAGCCTCGGCAGCCTCCATCGCCTGACGCGTTTCGGCAACGCTCTGGCCCGGCAGCACTGCATTTTGTGCAATGGCTGACCAGCTTGCAGCCGCAAAGCCGGTGGCGGTCAAGGCAATGGCAAGGAGATAACGCGCCGTCATGCCCCTAGCCCTCGCGATGATAGGGATGACCGGCCAATATGCTGGTCGCCCGCCATAGCTGTTCAGCCAGCATGGCCCGCGCCATCATATGCGGCCAGGTTGCGTTGCCGAAGGAGAGCAGCAGATCCGCGCTGTTGCGATCATCATCGCCAAAGCCATCGGCACCACCGATGAATAGTCGCGTCTCACGTACGCCATCATCGCGCCAGCGCCCCAATATCCCGGAAAAGGCGACGGAGGAGAGGTTCTTGCCCTTTTCATCGAGCAATATGCTGCGGCATGGCGTGATTGTAGGAAGTTTGGCCATGGCCCCACTTCTTATATTGGGGAGGCGGTCGGGCAGTTCGGTCACCTGCCATGGCCATGACAGGCGTTCCATATAGCGGCTCACCAGTTCCGCTTCGGCACTGCGGCCGATCTTGCCCCGGGCGATGATATGCAGCTTCATGCGAGAACCATTATACCATCGCGAAGGATGATAACAGCTTAGGCGTTACCCTCGGCTGTATCGTCAAAGCCCCACATCCGCTCAAGATTATAGAAGCTGCGCACTTCCGGGCGGAACAGATGGACAATGACGTCACCGGCGTCGATCAGCACCCAGTCGGCATTGGGCAGACCCTCGATCCGGGCAGCACCACCGGATTTCTTGATCCGCTCGACCATTTTCTGCGCCATGGCGGCAACCTGGCGAGTCGAACGGCCCGAAGCAATGACCATATGGTCGGCAATGCTGCTCTTGCCTTCCAGATCGATGGCCACCACGTCCTGTGCTTGGTCATCGTCAAGTGACTGACGGACCAGTGACAGCAGGGCATCAGCCTCCGGCTGGTTGTCGGAAGCCGCTGCAAGGGGTGCTGAAGGCCTTTCGGCCACGGTTTCGCTAATGTGAGTCAAAAGAGTTCCTCATCTCTGGTGGCGCATTGCGGCTGTTCCCACCCAGCCTGCACCACGTTGCTCACAGCAGTTCACGGGTCACATCGTCACGGACGATGCGTCCAGCATAGCTGCTGTGCCAATGGGGGGTGCTCCGGCGAATATTGGTCGCCGAACGCGGATCGGAACGATAGCGCAGTATCACAAGCGCTGGCGTGCTCCACTTTGTCCAATGCACACTCTGGTCCCGGGGTCGGACAAAACGCCCGAGCCAAGCCATTGCCTTCGAAGCAACAGCCCCTTGTGTATAACCCGGTCTGGCGATGACCGCAATCGGCATTAATCGTGCAATTTCACGCCATTGGCGCCATTGATCAAAATTTACCAGATTGTCAGCACCCATGATCCAGATGAACTGATGGCGCGGATAGCGGTTCACCAGCACCCGTAATGTATCAATGGTATAGCGTGTCTGCATTGTCCGTTCGATGGCGGTGGCCTTGATCGGTGCGTTGCGTGACAGTTCCTGCGCCGAGGCCAGCCTTGCATAAAGCGGGGCCATGTCGGTTGCGTCAGCCTTCAGCGGATTGCCGGGTGAGACCAGCCACCAGCATTCGTTCAGCCGCAATGCCTTGATGGCAAACAGGGTGATGCTGCGATGGCCGCCATGCGCCGGGTTGAACGACCCGCCCATAAGGCCGACGGGCTTGCGCCCGCTGCTGCGAAACGATCTGCTTGTCATCATGGGCGGATCTGGCCCTCACCCTCGACCAGCCATTTATAGGTCGTCAGTGCCTCCAGCCCCACCGGGCCGCGCGCATGCAGTCGACCGGTGGCGATGCCGATTTCGGCACCAAGCCCGAATTCGCCGCCATCGGCAAATTGGGTCGAGGCGTTAACCATGACAATGGCGCTGTCGACCCCTGACTGGAACTGTCCGGCTACGGAGACATCGTCCGTTATGATCGCTTCGCTATGACCCGACCCATGCCGCGCAATATGCGCCATGGCTTCCTCGACACCGGCGACAAAGCGCACCGCGATGACCGGGGCGAGAAATTCCTGCCCCCAATCGTCATCCATGGCTGGCACCACCCGGCTGTCCAGCTCCATCGCCATATCATCGCCGCGCACCTCGCATCCGGCGTCGATCAATGCCACGATCACGCGTGCCGGTTCGGCAAAATCCTGATCGATCAGCAGTGTCTCAGTGGCACCGCAAATCCCGGTGCGCCGCATCTTGGCATTGACGACAATGGCTTCAGCCATAGCTGGATCGGCAGCGGCATGAACATAGCTGTGACAAATGCCATCGAGATGCGCCAGCACCGGCACCCTTGCCTCCTGCTGCACCCGCTCAACCAGCGAACGCCCGCCGCGTGGAATGATCAGGTCAATGCCCTCACTGGCGCGCAGCATTGCGCCCACCAGCGCCCGGTCCTGATCCGCCACCCGCTGCACCGCCGCTTCAGCCAGTCCACCGGACACCAGCCCGTCGACCATTGCCCGGTGCAACGCGGCATTGCTGTGCTGTGCCTCGCTGCCGCCGCGCAGAATCACCGCATTGCCGGCCCGCACGCACAGAGCCGCCGCATCGACCGTGACATTGGGCCGACTCTCATAGATCATTCCGATCACCCCGAGCGGCACGGTGACGCGGCGGATAACCAGTCCATTGGGTCGGGTGCGCCGGTCGAGTTCGCGGTCGAGTGGATCGGGCAGATCGGCAATGCCGCGCACCGCCATGACAATGGCATCGAGCCGGGCATCGTCGAGCGCAAGGCGGTCACACATGGCGGCGCTCAACCCTTTGGCCCGCGCCGCTGCCACATCATCGGCATTGGCCTGCAATATGCCATTGCGCGCTGCAGCCAGCGTATCAGCCGCCGCCAGCAAGGCCGCCTGACGCTGTGCAGAGTCACTGGTGGCAAGCTGTCGACGCGCATGCTGTGCCGCATGGGTCAACCTTGCGATCGCGGTAACGGCATCCTGCGCCGGGAAAGGGGCATTATGGCTGTTCATAATTCTGCGGATAGGATGGCCGATGGCTGATCGCAAGCACCGGCTGCCACAATAACCCGCGAGTCGCCGCGTCAATCTGACCATGTAGTGAATATTGTAAATCCGTTTATCGCACAGTGGCTTCGACTCGTCACGAGTCCGCCGAGTCGGATTCGCTTCAGCTTCAAGGCTTTGCTAGGCCCTCCGCAAGCTAGGGTAAGGAATACAGGGTCGTGAAAATATTACGTGCGGGCAGTGCGCTTTATGCGCGCTTGCTGCAATGGTTCCCAGATCGCGAATTTTTCATGCGCGCAGACGGTCAGGTGAAATTCCTGAAAGTCTCGTCACGCCTGCAAATCACTGTATTTCTGGCATTTGTTGCGGCCATATTGATCTGGCTGCTGATCACGATCGCCATGGCAATCAGCCAGTATAGCGTTTCTCTCGACCGCATGGCGCTCAACGCCAAGGAAGCCGAGGTCGCCGACTCGGAAAGCCGCGTCAAAGCCTATCGCGACTCGGTCGAGAAAGTCGCCAGCGACCTTGAACGCCGCCAGGATCAGCTCGATTCCCTGGCCCAACGCTATTTTCCCGAAACATCGGCTAATGATGGCGACGGAAACGCCCCCAGCAAAAGCGAGGCGGAAAAAACCGTAGTGAAAATCAGCGCCCTCATTCCCGAGGCCAGCGCTCTTGCCCGTGTCGAGGCGCGTCAGCTTGCCTTTGTCGACCGCCTGTCCAGCGAGGCTGATCGCCGCGCCGCCGCCGCTGAGTCAGCGATCCGGCAGCTCGGCCTCAACCCCACGGCCATCGCCCGCGACAACGGCACCGCACAGGGTGGTCCATTCCTGCCGTTCCTTGCCAGCAAGAAGGACGCGGACAATATGGATCCGCGGTTCATAAGACTGGGCCGCAAGCTGGCACGCATGGATGCGCTTGAGCGTGGCCTGGCCCGCATACCTTCGTCAGAACCGGCGGACATGAATTTCATCAGCAGCGGCTTTGGCTATCGCCGCGACCCGTTCAGCGGCCGCGCGGCCATGCATAACGGCCTTGATTTCAAGGGTGCCTATGGCCAGCCAATCATGGCAGCGGCGCGTGGTCGGGTCATTTTCTCTGGCTGGAAAGGCGGTTATGGCCGCACTGTCGAGATCGATCATGGTAACGGTCTGGTAACCCGTTACGCGCATCTTTCACGGCTTGATACGACAGTCGGCAGCGAAGTTCTTGAGGGGGCAAAAATAGGCGCAATGGGCAATAGCGGTCGTTCGACCGGCACCCATTTGCATTTCGAGGTCCGCATGAATGGCCGGGCCATTAACCCCAAACCCTTTTTGGAAGCGCATAACGATGTTCTCAAAATCCAAGCCAACGCCCAGCAACGCACGCGAACGGACGACACGGACAACGGAGACGTCTAGCATGAGTCGCGGATCGACCTTTTCCGTTATCGGCTCCGATGTCGTGATTACCGGTAATGTCGCCGCCAAGGTCGACCTGCATGTCGACGGTCGCGTCAATGGCGATCTGAAATGCGCTTCACTGGTACAGGGCGAGAGCAGCGAAATTCACGGTGCCATTATTGCCGAGACCGCACGGCTTGCCGGCTTGGTCGAGGGATCGATCGATGCCCGCGATCTGGTGATCGAGAGCAGCGCCCGCATCACCGGTGATATCGCCTATGAGAATATCACCATTGAGCAGGGTGGCCATGTCGAGGGCCAGTTCAGCCACAAGAACAAGGCAGCGACGACGCCTCAAATCACCGCGCGTGACGACAGCAAGACAACGCTCGACCTGACCCCCGACAAGGCAGCCTGACCCGCCAACAGGCCCGTGTCTCCTGCTTGCTGTCCAGACAGCAACCCGCAGACTTTCAGCTCTGTGCCAATCGGGTATATTTCATCATTCATGATTTGCGGCAAAGCCCCTTTCCGAGGCGGTTTGGATTTGCATCCATGCGGCAAAAATCATAGACCCATGTGACAATATACCATTGTCCATTTTCCCGAGGTTCTCCCATGAAAAATCCCAAGCTCCTGATCTCTTCGCTTGCACTGGCGGGTGTCATTGCAACCCCACTGGCAGCCAAGGAAGGGATGTTCACCCCCGACCAGCTTGCAGAGATAGCTGAGGACCTGCGCGAGACCGGGCTCGAAATCGATGCCGAAGCACTGACCGATCTGACCGCCTTCCCGATGGGCGCGGTCGTGTCTCTGGGCGGTTGCTCGGCCAGCTTTGTGTCGCCAGAAGGTCTGGTCGTCACCAACCATCACTGCGCGCGTGGATCGGTGCAGTTCAACTCGACGGCAGAGAAAAACTATCTGGAAGACGGGTTTCTGGCCAGGACCAAGGCAGGCGAACTCCCCGCTGCGCCGGGGTCACGGATCTATGTCACCACCAAAGTAACCGATGTCACCGATCAGATGCGTGCCGGTACAGAGGAACTGGGCAGCAGCGAGCGATATGATCTGGTCGAGCAGCGCAGCAAGGATATTGTCGCGGCATGCGAGCAGGACAAAGGCTATCGCTGCCAGGTCGCGGGATTTTACGGCGGTTCGCAGTATAAGCTGATCAAGCGGCTGGAAATCCGCGATGTCCGTCTGGTCTATGCTCCGGCGGACTCGATCGGCAAATATGGCGGCGATATCGATAACTGGCAGTGGCCGCGCCATACCGGCGATTTCGCATTCTACCGCGCCTATGTCGCCCCCGATGGCTCCTCTGCCGAATATTCCGAGGACAATGTCCCCTATCAGCCGGAACATCATCTGAAGGTCAGCGCGGCAGGCCTGAAGGAAGGCGATTTCGTCATGGCGGCAGGCTATCCCGGATCGACCCAGCGCTATGCCCGCCTGGCCGAGGTGGAGAACACATTTGACTGGCAATATCCGGTCTTCGTCACGCTGATCAATGACTGGATCGACACCATCGAAACCGCTGCCCCTGAAGGATCGGATGCGCGGGTAAAATATGAGTCACGACTCGCCGGTCTCAACAATTTCGAAAAGAATCTGCGCGGACAGATTGACGGCGCGCGCCGGGTCGGGCTGGTCGACCGCCGCCGCGCCCGTGAAGCCGCGCTGTCCGAATGGGTTGCCGCCGATGCATCGCGGGCGGCGTATGGCACCGCCATCGCCGAACTTGATGCGCTGACCGAGGAAAGCGCTACGGCAACACGCGCCAATTTCTGGTACAATTACGCCACCAATACGCAGCTGCTTTCGGCAGCGCAGCGGCTCTATCGCCTTGCGAAAGAGCGTCAGAAGCCGGATGCGGAACGCGATCCCGGCTACCAGGAACGCGATATGGCGTTTTTCCGTCAGGGCCTGCAGGCGCTGGACCGCCGCTTCGACCCGCAGGTAGAGAAGGCCGAGTGGATGATGTTCCTCGACCTCTATCTCGCCCAGCCGCAAGAATCGCGGGTCGCGTTGCTGGATGATCTGCTCGGGCTGACCGGCGAGATCGATCGCGATGCCCTCGCCAGCAGGATCGATGGCTATTATGCCGATACCGGATTGGCCTCGGCCGAACAGCGGCTGGCGCTGATGGAAGCGACGCCAGCCCAAATCGAAGCCAGTGACGACCCTTTCCTGAAAATGGCGGTGGCGCTGCACGATCACGAAGAGAGCATCAGAAATGCGCGCGAGAAGCGTACCGGGCAGGCTCTGGCGCTTCGCCCGGCCTATATGGACGCGATGATCGCATGGCAGCGTTCCAAGGGCGAAGTCACCTATCCCGATGCCAACAGCACGCTGCGCGTCACCTATGGTACCGTGCTCGGTGGCTCGCCGCGCGATGGCATGGTGTACGCGCCCTTCACCACTTTGGAGGGTATTACCGAGAAGGATACCAGTGAAGATCCGTTCAACGCCCCCAAAGCGCAACTGGCAAAGATCGAGGCCAGGGACTATGGCCGCTACAGGCTGGAAAGCCTGGGCTCGGTACCGGTCAACTTCCTTTCCGATCTCGATTCAACCGGCGGCAATAGCGGCTCGGCAACGCTCAATGCCCGGGCGGAACTGGTCGGCCTGCTGTTCGATGGCACCTTTGAAAGCGTCAATTCCGACTGGGATTTCGACCCACGCACCACGCGCACTATCCATGTCGACACCCGCTATATGCTGTGGGTCATGGAGAAGGTCGACGGCGCCGAAGCCCTGATCGCCGAGATGGATATTGTCGGCTGATTCATCTCCCCGCGCCTGCTCATCGCAAGCGCGGGGCAGTCACATACACAATACGACCATCTGCTCTGTCAGGGCGGTCATCATGCACAGGCCGCTATGGTGTTATGGACAACCGCATCCAGAATCTCTAATGTAATACTATATCATTGGATGCTTCGGAGGGTTGGCAAATGCTGGAGGCAAAGGGCCTGACCAAGACATTCGGGTCGGTCAGGGCGCTCGATAATCTCAACCTCAAGGTCGAAGCGGGGGAGATTGTCTGCCTGCTCGGCGCAAATGGCGCTGGCAAAACGACGACAATCAATCTGTTTCTCGGATTTCTCGAGCCGACATCGGGCACAGCCCTGGTCAATGGCGTCGATGTTGTGTCTGCACCGAGAGAGACCAAGCAACATCTGGCCTATATCCCCGAACAGGTTGCGCTCTATCCGCAATTGTCGGGTATCGAGAATCTCGATTATTTCATGCGACTCGCCGGGCTGAAACAGTCGAAAACCGAATTGCTGGCGGTACTTGAACAATCCGGACTGGATGCAAAGGCAGCGTCACGCCGGGCCTCCTCCTATTCCAAAGGCATGCGCCAGAAAGTCGGCATAGCGATTGCGCTGGCCAAAGATGCCCGAGCACTGCTGCTCGACGAACCGCTTTCCGGACTAGACCCTTCGGCAGCTAACGGATTGTGCCTGTTGCTGAAACAGCTGCGCGATGACGGACGCGCGATCCTGATGGCGACCCATGACGTTTTTCGCGCCAAGGAAATCGGTACCAGAATCGGCATTATGAAAGCCGGGCATCTGGTTGATATGCTCGACACGGCATCGCTGGGTGCCGATGAGATCGAGCGCATCTATCTGGCGCATATGCAGGCACCCTCCGGGGATGACCAACCAAAAATACCCGGGAATTCCCATGCTGACGCGGTGAACGCATGATAGCCTCCATCGCGCGCAATGACTGGCGCATGAATCTTCGCAGCGGTGTCTTTATTGGCCTCGTCATCGCCATTATAGCCTTGCTGATCGGCGCCGCTGCCCTGTCATCACAACGCCTGGCATCGTTTGAGCGCGAGCGCAGCGCTGCCGAGGCCGTCGACCGTGAAGTCTGGGATTCGCAGGGCGCACGCAATCCCCATTCTGCGGCCCATTTCTCACGCTATGCTTTCAAGCCCCTATCCCCGCTGATGGCCTTTGACCCGGGTGTCACCGATTATGCCGGTCTCGCGGTGTGGATGGAAGCCCATTACCAGAACCCGGCGGTCTTCCGCCGAGCCGAAGATCTTGGCGATGCCGGGCGTTTTGCCGATCTCTCTCCGGCTTGGATATTGCAGTATATTGCGCCATTGTTCCTGTTTCTGATCCTGTTCCCCGTCATCGCCGGAGAGCGCGAACAGGGCACATTGCAGCAGATGACGGCAGCGGGCATCAGCGCGACAACGCTATTATGGGGTAAGCTGACAGGCGCTTTGGCAATCATTGCCGCTCTGCTCGTTATTGCTCTGCTGCTCGGCTTCTGGTCTGCAGGGTCTGGCGGAGCGGAGATATTACCCGACAGCACCCTGCGTACATTGGGCCTTGCGGCAGCTTACACAGTCTATCTGGTCGCTGCGGGCGCGATCGCCATTGGCATTTCGGCGCGGTGCAGGGAAAAGCGAACCGCACTGATAGCGCTTGTGGGTGTCTGGGCCGTCTGCTTCATTCTTGTCCCGCGCCTTGCTGCAAGCGCGGCGATATCGTTTTACCCCGCACCCGACGCAACACATGTTACCCACGAACTCAGTGAGGCATCGTCAGCCTTTTATGAGGATGATGACTATCGCGCTGAGCTCGAGGCCACGATGCTCGAGAAATACGATGTACAGACGGTGGAGGAATTGCCGATAAATTATGGCGGTTATTCGCTCCAGGCGAGCGAAGAGCATGCCGAACCGCTTTTCGAGGCCGTTTACGCCCGGCTCGACGGGATTTATCGGCAGCAGGAGGCGCTGATCACTGCTGCATCCATTTTCTCTCCGGTGCTGGCCATGGAATCTCTCTCCGCAGGGCTTGCAGGGACCGACCGGGTGCATCACCGCGACTTTGCCCTTGCCGCTGAAGAGCATCGCCGGACGATTATCCAGCAGCTCAACGATGACCTGACCTATAATGCCGGAGACGCTGGCTATGAATATACCAATGACAAGGCGCTGTGGCAGAGCATCGCCGATTTCGAGCATCGCGCACCACGCTTTGCCAGCTTGGCACCCGGCTATTTTTTGAGCGCATTGATACTGCTGCTCTATATGCTGGCCAGCCTGGCTTTTGCGACCTGGGCCGTGCGCCGCGCCCAGAGGACGGTTGCATCATGACGATACAATCCGCCGCCTTGCTGGAACGCCGGCTTTTTTTGCTGGCACCGCCGGGACTGATCGCTTTTGCGGCGATTATTGCTGTCGTCATCTTCGCCTCGCTGGGCGGGCACTCCGCTGTGGAACGCTCGGCACAGGCCCAGACCGCTTTCACCGCCGAACGCGAGGCGTCGCGCACCGAATGGCGCGAAAGCATGGCACAGATTGAAGCAGCAGGCAGCGCCGAGGCACCCTATGAGGCGCGGCCGATGAACATCCGCATACCGGCGGTTCTGCCGCCAACACCATTGGGCGATTTTGCCATCGGTGACACAGAGATATTGCCGAATACCACCGAAATCAGCGGCTGGTCCAACCCTGCAAATCTTTTCAGCGAATATGAATTCGATAATCCGACACCGCTCAGTCTCGGCAGCTTCGACATGACCTTTATCGTCGTGGTGCTGATGCCCTTGCTGATGATAGCTGTATCTTTCGACTTATTCGCCAGCGACCGCGAACGCGGACGGGCGAGATTGCTGGCGGCCCAGACAGGCCAAATCGCGCCGACAATCTGGCGCAGGCTAATCATTCGCAATGCCGCGCTTTGGGCTGTGTTTGCAGCCAGCACCGCTATTGCCGCGCTTCTCGCCCCCATGGGCGCCGATACAGGGCTGCGCCTCACACATTTTGTTGTCTGGCTGACAATTGCGCTGCTCTATGGCCTGTTCTGGTTCGCCGCGATCACTCTGGTCAGCGCGATCCTCAGAAGAAGCGAAACTGTGGCTTCGGCGCTGTTCGCGCTATGGGCGATTTTTGTCTTCGCCGTTCCTGCTGTCGGCGGCGCTATTGCCGAAGCGTCCTATCCACCGCCCTCGCGGCTCGCCTATTTGTCACAAATGCGCCAGGGTGAGGTTAAGGCGGTGCGCGAGACTGCAGAGCTGACATCCGGTTTTCTGGCCGATCACCCGGAAATGACCGTCAGCGATGAGGATGTGCCCGGCTATTTCAGCAGCACCTTTCTTGCCAATGAGGAAGCGCGAAAGCGTACGGCACCGGTGCTGGAGGCTTTCAACAACAGCCGCCAGCAACGCATGGCGCTGGTTGCAAAACTGCAATATCTCTCGCCAGCCCTGATCGCCGACCGTGCCATGACGGCAGTTGCCGGCGGTGGCGATGCGCGCGGTCTTGCCTTTCAGGATCAGGCCTACATCGCCCTTAATGATCTGGTACAACGGATCGGGCCGGCCGTCGTGGCTCGCCAGCGCATATCGCTGGCCGAATATGATGCCATCCCCGCCTTCGCTTTCCGCGAACGCAGCATGGGGGAGATTTTCTCCACCATGATGCTGCCCATGGTTGTCCTGCTATTGCTGACCATCGCCCTGTTGATCATCGCCTATCGGCGGATGGCAGCACCGCTGGAGCAGCTCTTATAGGCTTTCGCGGTCAATAACCGCTGGCCTGTCCGTCCTTGCGCATCTCGGTCGCACCGATATAGGCACCGGATTCCGGATCGCGGACAATCGCCTGATAGCCACCGAACGGGATACCGGTTTTCTCGACCACGACCTTATGGCCCATGGCTTTGAGCGCCTCAACAGTGGCTGCGGAAATGCCGGGCTCGACAAAAAGCGTGCCGAGCGTATCGATCTCTCCGGTATCTGCCGGGCTGCCGACCAGTGCATCGGTCGGCTGGCGACCACCGTCATGCATCAGGCGCGCCGCATCGCCGGCTTCCTGCAGGTTCATGCCATAATCGGCCAGATTGATGAGAATCTGCACATGGCCCTGAGGCTGCATGCCCCCACCCATCAGGCCGAAACTCATATATGGCTTGCCGTCCTTTTTGATAAACGCCGGGATGATGGTGTGGAACGGACGCTTGGCGGGCGCATAGGCATTGGGGTGCGCCGGATCGAGGCTGAACAATTCACCGCGGTCCTGAAACATGAAGCCCAGGCCATCGGCGACCAGACCGCCGCCCATGCCGCGATAATTGGACTGGATCAGGCTGACCATCATGCCGTTCTTGTCGGCGACAGTGAGATAGGTGGTGTCACCCGCTCCTTCCAGCTTGTCTTCTATCGGAGTACCGGGACCAAAAGTGACGGTGGCACTGTCCGGGTTGATCTCGGCAAAGCGCGCCTTGCCATAGCTGTCTGATAGCAGGCCAGCAGGCGCCTCTGAAAACGCCGGATCGGCATAGAAGCGAGCCACATCTTCAAAGGCGAGGCGCTTGGCCTCGGTGATATAATGGATGACTTCGGGACTGCCGCGTTCCCATTGCGACAGATCCACATTTTTCAGAATATTGACCATTTGCAGCGCGGCAAAGCCCTGCGAATTGGGCGGCAGTTCGCACAACTCATAACCGCGCCGATAGGCGACACAGCCGACATCGACCCACTCGCTCTGGTGGTTGGCAAAGTCCTCCAGCGTAAAGGCACTGCCCTGGCGCTGCAGATAGTCGACGATGACCCGCGCCGTCCCCCCTTTATAGAACTCGTCACGGCCATTGGCGGCGATGCGCTCGAGCGTATTGGCGAGGTCGGGATTGCGAAAAATCTCGCCCGGCCTGGGCGCGCCATCGGCAAACCAAGTCGCGCGGGCATTGCTGAAATCGAAATCATAACGCTCCTGCCGCGCCTCATAGGCACGCAGTGAGCGCTGGAGATACATGGCAATAACCGGCGCTACCGGATGGCCCTGACGCGCATAACGGATTGTCGGCGCCAGATTCTGCTCCATCGGGAGCTGGCCGAAACGCTGATGCAGGGTAAACCAGGCATCAACGGCTCCGGGCACAGTAATCGGCAGCGGCCCGACCGGCGGGATCGATTTGGCATCGGGCCCGAGCTTCTGTTTCAACTGCGCCAGTGTCTGGCCTGAAGGTGATCGGCCCGAGCCGTTTATGCCATATAGCCGGTCAGTCCTGGGATCATAGACAATCGCAAACAGGTCACCGCCAATGCCATTGCCGGTCGGTTCCATCAGGCCGAGCGCGGCATTGGCGGCAATCGCGGCGTCGACCGCACTGCCACCAGCCTTCAGGATATCCAGGGCGATCTGCGTCGCCAGCGGATGTGCGGTTGCCGCCATGCCATTGGGCGCAACCACCGGACTGCGTGACCAGGATGCGCCGACCGGACGTGCGCCACCGCCAATACCCTGTGTCGCTTCAGCGCTGGTGTCGGCGGCATTATCCGCATCCTGTGCGATGGCAGTACCGGCTATCAGCGCGCTGGCGGCGAGCAAGGTGATTATCCGCTTCATGGTCTCTCTCCAGTCTGTGATCTTTTGTTATGGCAGGGTCAGAGGCAGCAGGCTATTCGTTGATGTTTATCGCTATTGAAGGTTGGGAAGGGCTGGTTTGCAGGCCTTGTGCCTTGCCATCGATACGCAGCAACAGTCGGTTGCTGTTGGCAATACCCTGATCGAAAAACATCGCGGAGCGGACTGTGAGGTCGTCGCTCTCACTGCCCAGCTTTCCCGAATAGCTGTAGACCAGATCATCACCGCGATGATCGGAACCGTCATAACGCAAGCTCACGCCTTTCAGCGCAAACCGCGCTTCCATATAGGTCAGCAGTGCCGCCTCGCTGTCCGGATCATCGATGCTCGGCGAACTCTCCGGAGCGATATTGGCCAGCACCGGTTCAATATCATGCGCCGACAACCGGTGGGTGACAAACACTCCGCCGCTGCTGCGGTCGATGGTAATGGTTGTCAACGCCTGATGGCCGCGATGCGCCGACAGAGGTGCCGACAACAATGTCGCGCCGAGCAGCATCAGAAGACCGAAAAGACGCAGCATCATTTCGCCTTGGATCGTGTCCTGAGACTATCGGGCGTCACAACCTTGTCATCATCCTTCATGCGGTTTTCTCGTGGCGGAAAGCTCCGCACCTCCAGCGTCGCCGGATCGATGCGCTGCGGGAAGTAATTATTGCTGCGGTCGGCATCGGCGGTTTCCCAGCGCGGATCGAGCTCGACCTGACGCAACTGCTTCGGCGTAACATATTGCCACGTGACCTGCCTGCTGTTGTAACGCCAGATCTCGGCAGGAATACGCACCGTCTCGCTGCTACCATCGGTAAAATCCATCTTGACGATCACCGGCATCACAAGGCCGCCCAAATTCTGGAAGGTGAGATTGTAGAAATTGTTCTTGCTCTGCAGCGCCGCGCGCTCTTCCGGCTCCAGATCTTCCAATCCGCCTTTATATTTGCGCCGATCGCTGGCGGTGACAGTGAACTTGTCGGTCTCGTTATAATAATCGCGCACAGCCGGATCGCGCTCCACAACTGTTGGTTCAGTGTTGCGCTCTACTGTCAGCGAACCCGGTTCCTGATCGGCAAGGCCACGTGCATAGGCCTTTTCCACTTCTGGATCACGCGTATCGATCCGCGCCTTCACCACATCGGTCAGCGCAATATCGACATGATCGGTCGAATAGAACCAGCCACGCCAGAACCAGTCGAGATCGACGCCACTCGCCTCTTCCATGGTGCGGAAGAAATCTGCCGGTGTCGGCCGCTTAAACGCCCATTGCCGGGCATATTCGCGGAAGGCATGATCAAACAATTCGCGGCCCATCACGGTTTCGCGCAAGATGGTCAGCGCCGCTGCCGGCTTGGCATAGGAGTTGTTACCAAACTGCACGACGCTGTCCGATTGCGTCATGATCGGCACCTGATTTTCGCTCAGCATATAGTCGGCGATCAGATGCGGCTCACCGCGGCGCACCGGATAATCCTCATCCCATTGCCGCTCGGCCTGGAACTGCAGGAAGGTGTTGAGGCCTTCATCCATCCAGGTCCATTGCCGCTCATCGCTGTTCACCGTCATCGGGAACCAGATATGGCCGATCTCATGGATGATCACGCCGATCAGGCCATATTTGGCGCGTTCGGTATAGGTCAGCTCGCCGGTCTTCTTGTCCTTGATCGGACGCGGGCCGTTAAAGGTGATCATCGGATATTCCATCCCGCCGACCGGACCGTTGACTGACTGCGCCGTCGGATAGGGATAGGGGAAGGCAAAGCTGCCATAGACTTTGAGGGTGTGCGCCACCGATTTGGTCGAATAGGCATCCCAGAGCGGTCGCCCTTCCTTGGGATAGAAGGACATGGCCATCACCAGCGGATGGTCGGGATGCTCATTTTGCACACCCTGCGCATCCCAGATGAACTTGCGCGATGAGGCCCAGGCGAAATCACGGACATTGCGCGCGGTGAAGCGCCAGGTGCTGGAGCCCCCGGCCCTGCTGCGCTCATTGGCAGCGGCTTCAGCCGGGGTAACGATATAGACCGGCTCATCGGCATTGCGCGCCTGGGTCAGCCGCTGGCGCTGCGCTGCGCTCAGCGCCTCTTCGGGATTGGCAATTTCGCCGGTAGCGGAGACGATGTGGTCGGAAGGCACCGTCAACGCGACATCATAATCACCGAATTCGAGCGTAAATTCACCGGCGCCCAGAAACGTCTTGTTGTGCCAACCTTCATAGTCGGAATAAACCGCCAGCCGCGGGAACCATTGGGCGCCGAGAAAGATACAGTTGCCATCCTCGCTCTTTTTGGTGAAGCATTCATAGCCGCTGCGCCCGCCAATCACCCGCGTCTCGATCAGCGAATAGCGCCAGCGGATCGAGAATTCGGTGGTCGCACCCGGCGCCAGCGGTTGCGGCAGGTCGATCCGCATCAGCGCATCGACAACGGTAAAGGGCAGCGCATTGCCGGCCCCATCGGTAACGCTCAGGCCCTCAAAGCCGCCTTCCCAATCCTGATAGCGCTCGGCCCGGCGGATGGCGGTGAAACTGATGCTGTCGCCACCCGAAACCGTGCGGCTGCGCTCCGCCATGGAATCGCGCTTGAAGCGGTTCTGATCGAGCAGCAGCCAGAGATAGCGCAGATTGTCGGGCGAATTATTGGTGTAGCTGATGGTCGCCGCTCCGCTGAGGCTCTTGGCATCCTCATCGAGCGTGGCCTCGATCCGGTAATCCACCTTTTGCTGCCAATAGCGATGCCCGGGCGCGCCCGAGGCATTGCGATAATCATTGGCGGGTGGAATATCCTCGCCATCAAGCTGGCGAAACTTGTCTTCAAAGCTGCCCTTGGTCTGCTGCACCGGTTGGGCATGGCCGCTCTGCGGTGCGACCAGCACGAAAGCGGCGAGAAGGCAGAGGATCAACGAGCGTGAAAACATGCGAAAATTCCCGGATTATATGGGCGTTCTGGTGTCAGTTGCCGGGGGTGGCATTGACACGACCAGTGATGGAGAGGCGGTAAATATCAAAGTGTGATACATCCATATTGATGGCAGGCTGTCAATGCGGAAATCGCCCGAAATTCCAGGCAATATTGCAGCTGCAGATCGCCGGATCAGGCCTGCCAAGGTCCGCTAATGGCAAAAGTCTTGGTCGGACTATAGGCGTTGACGAACAGCACCTTGCCATCGGGCGAGAAACAGGCACCCGCAAGCTCGGTCTGCATACGCAACCGTCCCAGCGGATAGGCACTGCCATCGGGCGTTATCAGACGCAGATGGTTGTCGACGACATCAGTATATTGATCTTCGCACACAATCAGGTCGCCATTGGGCGCGACGGTCAGATTATCGCCATAGTTGAACTGATCAGGCGATGCGCTTTCGAAAAACAGCTCGAGCATGTCGGCGGCATCGCGACCGGGCGTCAGGCGGAATATCTGGCCAAGCTCGGCCGCGCCACCCGAAGTGCAGCAGAAATAGAGCTCGCTCTCACTCTTGCTGCGCAGTCCCATATGGATACCTTCGCCGCGTGCGAACAGCGTTGCACCCTTGGCTGAACCGCGCTTGCGCAGGTCATCTTCGGGGCTTTCGACATTATCGAGATCGATCCAGCGGACCGTCATGGCTTTCCCGACAGGCACATTGGACGTCTGCCAGTTGCGGCTGTCCGCCACGCCATCGATCACCAGCGCCTGCAACCGGCCACCCTGTTTCAGATCGCCGGGAACCCGTGGCAGGAAGCGATAGAGCAGACCGTCATCGCGGTCCTCGGTCATATAGACAATGCCGGTCCCGGGATCGACAGCCGCCGCTTCGTGATTGAAACGGCCCATTGCGCGCAATGGCACGGCCTTGACCAGACCATTGGCAGCAGCGGGGACTTCAAACACCCAGCCGTGATTGACCGCAAGGCCGTCACCATAGCGCTGTCCCGGCCCCGTCGGTGCTTCTTCGCATGTCAGCCAGCTGCCCCATGGCGTTATGCCACCCGAGCAGTTGCGGATCGTGCCGCCAAGGCTGCGGAACTGGCGTTTGATCGCCAGCGTTTGCGCATCAAGAACAATATTGGTGGTTCCGCCAGGGACGATCTCGCCATTGCGGGTGCCGAAACCATGCGCGATCGGGCCGCCTGTATCATCGGTCGGAATAAGCTCATGATTGCGCACCAGAGCAATTTCGCCATTGCCCAGATCGAAACAGCCCATTCCGTCTGCCTTGTCCGGCACGGTTGCGCCATCGCCCATCGCATCGCCCAGACTGGAGAGCACATGATAGGAAAAACCGGGCGGCAGGTCGAGAATGCCCGCAGGATCGGGGACCAGGGGCCCATAGGAGGTACGCAACGGGCTTTCGGCAGAGAGAGTAGCGCCCCGCGCCATGCAGCCACTTGCCAGAAGCGCCGCAAACGCGCTGCCAGTGGCGGAAAGAAAAGCTCTGCGATCTGTCTCCATGGCCCTGCCTTTCCCTATTTTATACCTTGCATCATCCAACTGGTACGTCGGTCAGGCTGGGCATTTCGTCCAGTCCATCCACCCTGCTGTTGCGGACCTTCTCGGTGACGAAAGCGAGCATGTCGCGCAAGTCACTTTCTTCCAGATCCCGTAGGATAAAAACGATCCGCGAGCGTCGGTCATCGCTAGGCCAGTCGTCCAGCGTTACCGGTGGATGCCATATATGTTGCACACCATGGATAACAAGCGGTTTGTCGAGCTCTTGCAGATTGAGCACGCCTTTGACGCGAAGCACGTTGACGCCATTAAATGCGACGAGCATCTCGAGCCATGAATCGAATATTTCGGCTGGAACAGGATCGTCGAGAGTCAGGCAGACCGAACGGATGCGATCGTCATGGCGGTTGATATCATGATGATGGTCATCATGGTTGTGATCATGATGGTCGTGACCATGATGGTCGTGACCATGATGGTGATGGTGATGGTGATGGTGATGAGCATCATCGGCATAGGCCTCTTCGGCCAGCCATTTGCGGACATCGTCGCTTTTGAGAGCAGGGTTGAAGCTGCTGCCGTGAAACAGCGCTGCCAATGCATCATCCGGGCATGGCAATGTCTGTATCGGCGCTGCCGGATTGAGACGGCGCAAACGCGCCGACAATTGCTGTGTAACAGCTTCCTCGGCGAGATCGGTTTTTGACAATAGAAGCCGATCCGCCACCGCAGCCTGTTTGACCGCCTCGGGCTGTGCATCCAGCGTCGCATCGCCATTGACCGCATCGACCAGGGTGATGACAGCGGCAAGGCTGTAGCGCTTTTTCAGATCGTCATCGGCCATGACCGTATGAATGATAGGAGCAGGATCGGCGAGGCCGGTCGTCTCTATGACCACCCGGTCAAACCAGCATTTTCCTTCGCGGGCAAAGCGCCATGGTGCTTCGCGCAATGTTTTTTGCAGGTCACCCTTGATGGTGCAGCACAGACAGCCATTAGACATTTCGACAATGGCATCATCCTCATTGCTCTGGGTGACCAGGTCATGGTCAATACCGACAGAACCAAACTCGTTGATGATCACCAGCGCCCGGGACATTTCCGGCAGGCGGATCAGCTGGTTGAGCAAGGTCGTTTTTCCGGCACCGAGAAAGCCGGTCAGCAGCGTGACCGGAAAGCGTGTATGTGGCATTAATCCCTGTTCTCCGGCTCCGGGTTCAAAACTGTGACCAGCCGCGCCTGGCCTGTACCTTCAATCGGTGGCGAGCGGTGTATCGCCGGTCGATCCGTCGACAGCCGCCCCTTGAAAATGCCGACATCACCTGCGCGCATCTGGTGGATATCAAGCGGCTCCAGGCCATTGGCGACACGCTCGGCATCATCGGCATCCAGCCATTGGGTGCCCGGGCCGGTATAGGTAGTGATAAGCCGCGCGCTGACATAGTCGCCATGAAATTTGCGGCAGGCATCGCCCGTAACGATCTCGACCCTTATGTCGATATTGGCTGTATTGGCGATCGGCCGGAACAGCTCGCACAGGCGAGAGACATCCTGTACCAGCGCATTCAGTGCTTCGCCCGGGGAAAAGCCGCCTGATCGCAGTGCCGCTATCAATGCCGGGGCCGGGTTATCGGCAGGCACCAGCAGCCGCAGATTATCTACCTGGCCGTTAATCAGCGGTGACGGATCAAAGGACAGCGGGCGCTGCCATATGGCGAGCTGGCAAGCCGGATGGCGGATATCCTGCAATATCTGTGGATCATCGGAGATCGCGGCATTTGTTTCGGCCACTATCGACATTTTTCTTGCACCTTCGGGGAAAATACTCAAATGAGATAATATCACATATTTATAGGATTTGCAGAAGTTGAGGGCAAGGGTGAAAAGCGCCGATTACAGTTTTCCGCGTTCATTTGACGGTTTCGGGATTGCGCTGTCCGGGCTGTGCCTGATCCACTGTCTTTTGTTGCCGATAACATTGGTGCTGCTCCCGGCACTCAGCCTTTCGCCGGCACTTGGCTGGCTGCATGACAATGAGTGGTTGCATGTCGCGCTGCTGTTCCCGATCTTCCTCGTCAGCGGGACGACATTATTGCGCGGCGCAAGGCTGGACCGCCGTATAGGTTATATTGGCGGCGCGGGTATTGCGGCTTTGTGCATAGCTCTTTTTGCGCCGAATGAGTGGGCAGAACAAATTATTACCACATTCGGCACCGTCATGCTGATCGTGGCGCATATCCTCAATATCAGAAGACGCGCAGCCTGATGAAGGTCAACACTTCGGAACGCAAACGTCGCCGTGCCGAAGTGCTTGACCAGATTGTCGAGACAATCATAAACGAGGCACCGGTCCCCATCGGCGCCTATACCATATCGGAGCACAGCGCGCGGCACAGCGAAAATATAGGCCAGAAACTGGCCCCGACACAGGTCTATCGCAGCATCACTCGCCTGGTCGAGGCCGGACGCATCACCCATCTGGTGTCATGCAACGCCTATGCGCCTGCACGCAACGATCCGGCCATTCATCTGCTGTGTGCAGAGTGCAACCAGCATCAGCCTGTAGCCGATGATCAGGTAGCAATGATGCTGCGCCGAATGTGCGCCCGTTCGGGCTTCACAGACCGGGAAATCCATGTAGAGCTCACCGGACTTTGCCCCGATTGCTGCGCTAGACAAGACGCATAGACTAATATATCATGACGTGACCATCAGGAGTCTAGTCACAATGATCCGTACCAAACGGCATATTGCCTCATGCGTTGCACTTGCTGTGCTGGCGCAATTTGCTGCATCACAGCCCGCCTTTGCCTGCGACATGCACGGCGATATGGGCTTTGGGCGGATGAACCCTTTCCTGGCGATGCGCAGCAAGCATTTTGACGACGCCATGCCGTCGCTGGACGATTCTCAAGTCAGCATCAACGAGGAAGAGGCTGCTGACATTACGCTTCGGGCCATTTCCAGTAATCCGGACACGGAAGATACCGATGCCACCGAGGTAACAGAAAAGCCGGACGAGGAAAACGGCGACGCTGACAAGACAGCAACCGAAAACACTTCAGCCCAAGCCTGACGGCAAATTGACGATGCTCCTTGCCGTTGATGGGATAAGCAAATCCTACAGTGACAATGCGATACTCGATGGCCTGTCCTTCTCGCTGGATCAAGGTCAGCATGCCTTGTTGCTTGGCCCGTCAGGCTCGGGCAAATCCACCCTGCTGAACATCATATGTGGTCTGCAACAGCCCGATAGCGGCACTGTACAGATTGACGGCGAAACCATCGCCGATGGCGCAGGTGCGCAGCAGAATGACGCCGTGCGCCGCCGGTCACTGGGCATTGTTTTCCAGACACTGCGCCTGGTATCGGCGCTGACCCTGCGCGCCAATCTTGAACTTGCACAACGGTTGCAATGCGGATCCATCGATGGCGCGGTCATCGATGATTGCCTTGACCGCCTTGATATCGCCGGTCGCGCCAATGCCAAGCCGCATCAGCTCAGCCAGGGTGAAGCGCAACGCGCGGCGATAGCACGCGCCATAGTCGTAAAGCCGCAGCTGCTTATTGCCGATGAGCCGACATCGGCGCTCGATGGCGAAAATGCCGCGCGTGTGGCCCGGCTGCTGCTCGACATGGCCAGCAGTGTCGAGGCCGGTCTGCTGATCGCTACCCATGATGAGCGGCTACAGAGCTTCTTTCCCAATGCTTTCCGGCTTGCTGAAGGGAAGGTGTCGCCATGCTGAGCCTCGCCCTTGCCTATCTGCGGGACCGCCCGCTCACCAGCGCGCTCAATATCCTGTTGCTGGCGATTTCGGTGGCCATGCTGGTATTGCTACTGCAATTTGCCAGCCAGTCGGCCGAGCGGTTCGAACGCGATGCGCGCGGCATCGACCTGGTTGTCGGCGCGAAAGGGTCGCCATTGCAGCTTATCCTTTCGAGCGTGTTCCACATCGACCAGCCGACCGGCAATATCCCGCTAGACAGTCTGGAGCGGTTTCGCCGCGACCCAGCGGTGGCGCGTGTGGTGCCACTCGCACTGGGCGATAATTTCGAAGGCTATCGCATTGTCGGCACCGATGCTGCTTTTCTGGAATTGCACCAGGCGGAAATAGCCGAGGGCAAGATGTTCGATGGCACCGCCCAGGCGGTCATGGGTGCTCAGGTTGCCGTCGAAACCGGTGCCACGCTGGGACAGAAATTTATCGGCAGCCATGGCCTTGCGGAAGATGATGACGGCGCCAGTGATCACGACCATGCACCGTTTGAGACCGTTGGCATATTGCGGCCAACCGGCTCGGTCGTCGACCGGTTGATCCTGACCTCGGTCGAGAGTGTCTGGGACGTGCATGGCATCGAACATGACCATGAAGAAGAGGGTCATCATGATCATGATGACACCGATGATCACGACCATGACGTCAAGGACGATCATGATCATGAAAAGGCTGAACATGGCGAGGATCATGATCACGATAAAGACCATGACCATGAAGCCCATCACGGCGAAGACCATGATCATGACGCCGATCATGACCATGATAAAGCGCATGAACATGAAGAGCATGGCGATGAAGGCCATGATCATGACGAGGATATAACAGCGACCAACAGCGCAGAGAGTGTAGATGACAGCGCTGCATCGTCCATGCGCCGGGGCGGAGCGCTTCTTCAGGACAGCCGCACCGAGCTGGAACCGGAACTCACCGCACTGCTGATCACTTATCGCAATGCGTCAGGCGCGATTCGCATTCCCTCAATGGTCAATCGCCAGACCGCCTTGCAGGCTGCGGTCCCGGCGACAGAGACCGCCCGGCTGCTAGACCTTCTCGGCGTCAGCTTTGACGGCGCGCGCCTCTTTGCCTGGTTGCTGGCGGGTGTTGGCGGGCTGGCGATCTTTGTCGCACTGTTTTCCATGGCGCGATCCCGCGAGGGCGATCTGGCGCTGTTGCGCGTGATGGGCGCCACCCGGTCGCAGCTCTTCGGCACCATCATGCTTGAGGGGCTTGTTACCGCCGCCCTCGGCGCACTGCTCGGCTGGGTCGCCGCGCATGCCCTGCTCTCGCTTGCGCGCCAGAACTTCCCGGCGATGCAGGATCTGGGCCTGACCGCATGGCAGCCGGTCGCAGCGGAAGCACTGATCATAGGTGCCGTGCTGCTGATCGGCGTTATCGCCGCCGCCATCCCCGCCTGGCGGGTGATGCGGGTCGATCCCGCATCGGTACTCGCCAGAGCGCAATAATATCTCTATATAGCAAATCAGAGGGTGATTATGTCAGGAGACAAAGAATGACGATCAGAAAGGCATTGGTGCTGGCAACTGCAGCAGCCACGCTTTGTCTACCCCTCTCAGGCACATCGGCGGTTCCGTCCTATAAGGATGGCGGGAAGGCCCCAGAACCTGTCGAAGATATATGGAAACCGGCGGCAACACCCAAAGGCGGTATCTCGTGGACAACCCTGGAGGCCACGGGCGAAACAACGCGCCGCGACGATGAAGGCTATATCCTGTCAAAACCCAAATTCACGCCAAAGGTGAAGTCGCTGGCGGGCAAGCGCATCAAGGTCGCCGGATGGATGATGCCGCTGGAGAACAGCGCCCAGCAGAAACATTTCGTGCTGCTCGCCTATCCGCCCGGCTGTCCGTTCCATTTCCATGCCATGCCCAATCAGTTTATCGAGGTCTATGCCGACAAGCCGTTCAAGACCAATGAGCGGACATCCTTTGTGGTCTCCGGTGTGCTCGAGCTGACCGGCTATGATGAAAGCGGTATCTTCTACCGGATGAAGCAGGCCCGACCGAGCATCTAGCTCCAGCCGGAGCTGGACTGCAGCCGCATCGCGTAAGTGTTTCGAGCTTATTGTTCCGCCCGTCTGGCGGCATAAAAGCATGCCAGAATCATGATTGTGTTGCCGATCCCGTCGGCAACACCGCCCAGCGGAGTCAGCACCGGGTCGATCAATGTGAACCAGATATTGAACGCCAGAAACCCGATCAGCATCAGGCCATAGGCAATAAAGGTCGTCCGGGTAAAATTGGCCGTGGCGGCAAAGACACCGGCGATCAGTGCCTGGGCACCGAAGCACCCCATGACAAATGCGAGCGCGGGTCCATTGCGATATTCCTCACGCAGGCACAGTTGAATGACGCTGTCGGGCAGCAACAGTGCCCAGCCTCCAAGGATGAAGAACACGAACGCAATCAATAGCTGTATCTGCCTGGTCCGCATGCCGCTCTCCCTCACAGTTCAGCCACGCTTTATGCGCCTCAAAAAGGACTGACCGTTTCATACAATACAATTATCTATGTTATTGAAAGCGTAACCACAAAGGTCAACGCGCCCTGTGCGTGATGACACACCCGATTGCTTCGAATTTCGGCAGAGCAGCCTGGCTGTGCCGTTTTGCCACGGTTTTGTGACCAGCAGCAGGTCACATGCCATGTTTTGTAGCTGAATCAATCAAGGGGATGTCATATGTCTGGCCGTTACAATAGCGTAGTTCGTTCTTTCCTGCTGGCGACAAGTGCCGCTTCCATAGCGCTGGCGATGCCGGCCCTTGCCTCAGCACCCGATGCTGTGCTGCAACCTGCCGGAGGAAATACCATCTATCTGGCGGACAATATCGCGCTGCCCGACTGGCGCTCGCCGCTGACATTTGCATTTGCGGGGCCGTCCGGGGAACTGTCGGGCCTGCATCTTGTATCGATAGAGGTGGCGGATAGCGACCTCGTGAATCAACGTGAGGATGCAGATAACGCGGATGAGGAAGCCGATAACGACAGCGACTCAACCCTGCTCCTGGCCAATGAAAATCAGCCACAGGGCGCAGGTCCGGCCTGTGAAGAATCGGTAGGACTGGAATGCGGAAGCGGGTCGACGACTGGCATCAATGGAGACTCAACAGCCATCGGCGTGAATGCGTCTGTTACGGGTGCTGATGGAACGGCTGTTGGCGATAGTGCAACAGCTGATAGCGCCGCAACAGCGCTGGGTAATGAAGCCAGTGCGACCGGCGGATTCTCCACGGCGATCGGACAGGCGGCAAGTGCATCCGGCGCGGACTCAATCGCTGTGGGGTCATTATCCGATGCGACGCAGGACGGCGCCATCGCCATCGGCACTGACAGCATCAGTGATGCAGGCGGTGACGGCGCGCAGGCTATCGCCGAACGGGCCATCGCCATCGGCCAGGATAGTGCTGCCAATCAGGCGGACTCCGTCGCACTCGGCGCAGCGGCAGGCACGGCTGGTGCGCGCGCCATTGCAATAGGCAGCCAGTCAAATGCCGCCGGAACCGACTCCATTGCGATTGGCAGCTTCGGGGGAGACGCGGACGGTGTGACGGCGCGTGCCGGCGGTACCCGGTCCATTGCCATTGGCACAGAAGCGCAAACCAACAATTCGGAAGCGATTGCTATAGGCGATAATGCCAATGCTTCTGACCTGGCATCTATCGCCATTGGTGATGCGGCATCAGCAACCCAGATCAGCGCGCTGGCAGTGGGGGATGATGCTGCAGCGACTGGCAGCCGTGCTGTTGCTATTGGCCGGGCCGGGTCGGCCAGTGGCAATTTCTCCATTGCCCTTGGCACCGATGATACAGACGCCGACACTATTGGCGCTGTTGCTGCGGGAGAACGCGCCATTGCGCTCGGTTCCGACACCAGTGCCGCTGGTCTCAACGCCATCGCCATTGGCAGCCGCGCCAGCGGCTCCATGGAAGGCGCGATTGCGATTGGCGGCGATGGTGTTGATGTAGGCGATGAAGGCGCGCAGGCGCTTGGCGAGGGAGCCATAGCCTTGGGGCTGGATGCTGCAGCGGGCAATGACGGCGCCATAGCCATTGGTGAGGAAGCCCAGGTCACAACCGGCAGCATTGCTTTAGGACGCGGCGCCGATGCGCTGGCGTTGCGCACCATATCTATCGGCGGCAATACCAGCGCAACGGCCGATAATGCGATAGCCATCGGCATTGCGACCGATGCAACCGGGGCTGGTGCCATTGCGCTTGGTGTGGCTACGACCGCGAGCGAGTCCTCTACAATAGCGATTGGCCAGAGTGCCAACGCAGCAGACACGGGCGCAACCGTTGTCGGCTCCGGCGCGACCGCAACAGCCAGCAGCAGCACGGCTTTTGGTTTTAGCAGCGATGCGACAGGCAACAGTACTGTGGCAATCGGGGCAAGCAGCCAGGCTTCGGGGAGCGAATCTTTCGCTGCAGGTGTCGGCAGCAATACGGCAGGGCAATCCAGCATTGCCATTGGTGCCAGAACCGATGCCACCATGCTAGGCGGTATTGCGATAGGCGGTGACGGGGATGATACGGACTTTGATGGTGCACAGGCGACGGACGTCGGCAGCATCGCGCTTGGACTGGACTCAGCATCAAGCGACAGCAATGCCATTGCCATTGGGTCGGAAAGTGTTGCGTCCGGCACCAGCGCTGTCGCATTGGGTCGAGGTGCAACTGCATCGTCAATTTTCGGAGTCGCTATCGGTGCCAGTGCGGAGGCAACCCGCGGCAGTGCCATTGCCATTGGGGTGAGTGCTGATGCCACGCAGGGTGACGCGATCTCGATAGGTAGTTTGAGTACAGCGAGCCAGCTTAACAGCATCGCCATTGGCGCTGATACCGTGGCCGGTGGGTCGGGTGCGGTCGCCATTGGCGGCAATGGCAATGATGGCGGAACCGATGGTGCCATGGCCACGGGTCCGCGTTCTGTTGCCGTTGGCGCTGATGCCGAGGCGACCGCCAGCGAGGCCGTTGCCATTGGCGATAATGCACTGGCCAGCAATGTCTCGTCGACAGCCATTGGTGACGGCAGCGAAGCGACCGGCCTTGCAAGTTTTTCTGGCGGCGCACGTAGTGATGCCATTGGCGAAGGGGCTATTGCGATTGGCGGCGATACAGGCGATGTGGGTTTTGAAGGTGCACAGGCGACGGCGGATCGGGCTATCGCCTTTGGTGCAGACAGCGTCGCTTCGCAGGCGGACAGCATCGCCATTGGCAGCAACGCAAGCGTTACCGCACTTAATTCGGTTGCTCTGGGCGCGGGCTCGGTTGCGACGGTGGCGAATACGGTATCGGTTGGCGCTGTTGGTAGCGAGCGTCGCATTGTCAATGTTGCGCAGGGCAGTGACGGCACCGATGCGGTCAATCTGGATCAGCTTAATGCCGCGATTGCCGGGGTGTCCGGCGGCGGGATTGATCTGAACGGTGGCGGGATAAACTCGGCGGTCGTGGGTGACAATGCAGTTGCTTCTGCGAACAACACAACGGCTGTTGGCGATCAGGCTGAGGCGGTTGGCAATAATGCGACCGCTTTGGGCTATCTTGCCGACGCGGGCGCCGCCGGGGCCACGGCGCTGGGCCGTAGTGCGGATGCAGCTGGCGCGTCTTCTGTCGCGGTGGGTCTCAATGCATCGGCCGCCAACACCTTTGGTCTGGCGCTGGGTGCGGACAGCAGTTCAAGCGGTGTCAGCGCAATAGCGATCGGCCGTCAGGCGAGTGCTGCCGGGTCCAATGCGACGGCAATCGGTCTTAACAGCGATGCTGTTGGCAACAACTCGACCGCCATCGGCAATGAGACCGAAGCCGGCACCAGCGCCACCGCCATTGGTCGTGAGGCGGTTGCCACAGGTGATGGTGCTTCCGCCTTCTCACCCTTTTCGATGGCGACAGGTAATCAGTCGAGTGCGTTCGGCTTTTCCTCGCAAGCGACCGCTGCCTTTGCCTCGGCCTTCGGCAACAGTGCCATAGCGAGTCATAACGGCGCCACCGCCATTGGCTTCAATGCACAGACGGTGGGCGTGAACAGCATCGTCATCGGCACGACGGTGAACACCGTCTATCTGCCGGGTCTGGCCAATGGTCTGGCACCGGGGGAACAGGGCAATGTGGTGATCAACGCAGATGGCAGCCTGACCACGGTGCCGCTTGCCGGCCCGACAATGGCCAGTGCGCCGGTCCCGGCAGCGCCTGCTGCGGCTGCACCGGCAGCGGCACCGCAACCGGCGGCCACACCGGCGCCGGCTCCTGCAACCAATGTGGCTGAGGCACCGACGCCTGCTGCGACACCGGCACCTGCAACACCGACAACGCCTGCAACTCCGGCGGCAGAGCTCGCTACAGCCACTGCGGCAGCCGCACCGGCTTCTGCGGCACAGCAGCGTGCCGCCAGCGCCAATGGTGATCCGCGCACACTGACAGCGATGGAGAGCAATGGCCGTCCGGCAGGCGTCACCGCTGCCGGCACAAACATGGATGCAGCCGGCGAGCGCAATGGCCGCGGTCAGATCACCGCAGTCGAAAGCAGCGAATCCTATATTGTCGAGGAACCCGACAGCGCCGATATCGACCTGCGCACACCATCGCGCGCCGGCTCTTATGGGGCCCGGGCCAGTGCCGCCGCACAGCAGGCAGCGCTCGATATGGTCGGCGGCAACCTGCTCAGCGGCAATGGCACCACCAATATCGCCAATGTCGCCAATGGCGTAGACATGGCGCAGTTCACCGCGCTGGAGACGCGCGTCGCCGGGCTGGAAGGACGCATCACCACCCTCGACAACCGCACCACAGCGCTGGAGCAGACGCTGGCACAGCAGAGCCGCCAGAATAATGGCGGCATTGCCGCAGCCATGGCCATGGGTGGCGCGATCATCGTGCCCGACAGCAATGTCTCCATGTCCTTCAACCTCGCCACCTATCAGGGCGAGCAGGGCTTCTCCGGATCGGTCATCGGACGCGTCACCGACCGCATCTACATCTCCGCAGGCATCGCCGGATCAACCGTCGACAACACAACCAGCGGACGCGTCGGCGTCGCCTTCGGGTTCTAGACCATTGCGCCCGACAAGGGGGAGCCGCACAACAGGTGGCTCCCCTTTGCCGATACCCCCTTGCCGATACCCCGTTGTCGATACCCCGTTGTCGATACCCCGTTGTCGATACCATGTGTTGCCGTCTGGCAAG